>NZ_JAZDRL010000002.1:967500-1295427 GCF_047501465.1 Pseudochelatococcus sp. G4_1912 | reverse complement strand
TTAATGATGGTGCGATCAGTCGCGTTCGCTATGCCCGTGATATGTTTGACTTTGGTACAGTTACGCCACCAGGTGTGCCGGCGGAACCGAATAAGGACGATGCACAGCCAACAGTGCCAAACAATGATGCTCAGAATGGCAATACCGTTGAAGGCCAGAATAACGCAGCCCGTGCCAAAACCGAACAGGCTGAAATACCAATCGATTTCTCTGGTTTTCGTATCTATTCGGATGCGCCGGGTGAGCCTGCATCGGAGCTTGCGATCTTTCAAGGGGCGACATTCTTTCGCGCCAAGGCTCGCGGGCAGAATTATGGTGTGCATGCACACACACTGATGTTGCGTCCAGCTGATGCGAAAGGCGAAGAGCTGCCTCTATTCCGTGCCTTCTGGATTGAACGGCCACAGGCTGGTTCGGGTGCGCTGGTGATCCATGCGTTGCTCGATTCCGAGAGCGTCGCGGGTGTGGTGCGCTTTACGCTGCGTCCCGGCGATACCGCCATTACCGATGTTGAAATGACGCTTATTCCGCGCACGCGTCTTGATCACATTGGCATTGGCGGTGCAACGGCTAACTTCCTGTTTGGCCCCATCCGTCCCAGCGCTGCACCCGATACACGTGTGGCGGTGCATGATGTTGGTGGCCTGCAAATCCATAATGGACAATCTGAATGGCTTTGGCGGCCATTTGATAATCCGCAGACATTACAGATATCCGCTTTCCTTGACAAAAACCCCAAAGGCTTTGGCCTTATTCAACGCGGGCGTGATTTTGCAGCATATGAGGATGATGTGCAGCGGTTTGAGCTTCGCCCCAGCTTGTGGGTGGAGCCATTAGAGGAATGGGGCGAAGGTGCCGTTCAGCTGATTGAGGTACCGACGCCAACGGAAGGCACGCCGAACATCATTTGTTACTGGCGGCCTGCTCAACCAATCACAGTTGGGACAGAGACGCGATATGCCATGCGTCTATACTGGTGCTGGTCAGTCCCCGAACGCCCCAATCTTGCGCTCGTGCGTAGCACTCGAATTGGTGTGTTGCCTAATAGCCGGATGCGCCGTTTCGCTATTGCATTCACTGGCGATGATCTTGGGCGCGCGAACATCGCTGATACTTTACGTGTGGGCCTGACGGCTTCGCGTGGGACCATCAGCAATGCGCGTCTATGGCCGTATCCCGATCGCAAAATGGTACGGGTTGTATTTGATTTTGACCCCGGCAACGATACAAGCAGTGAATTGCGTCTCGCTCTGATTGAAGCGGGCAAACCGATCAGCGAAAGCTGGCTTTTCCGCTGGACACCTTGAGCAGCAATGATGACGTCCGAACAACTTGCTTCTACCACTCATATCGACATGGCCCCTGCGACTCCGCCGGAGCGTCATCTCGACATGCCAACGCAATCCTTGCGCAAGTGGCGTAAAACACAAGAACGCAAGCCCATCATTGCGCGTAACCAGATTGGCGTTTGGCTGGCGCGTATTGTGATTTTTGGCGGTGCGTTCATGCTAACCGCCTATGGCGCCTGGCAAATGTATGAAGTTGTGTCAGTTAGCCGTACAACTATTCTGCAGTGGTTGCTGCTGGGGCTATTCACGCTGAATTTCTCCTGGATTGCGCTGGCCTTTACCAGTGCAATTGTCGGCTTTCTCATGCTTTTGCGCCGTCCAAAGGAAGCAGAACTGCCCACAGTTTTGCGCGAGCGTACAGCGATTGTGATGCCAATCTATAACGAAACGCCCTCAAGTGTATTTGCCGGAATAGCGGCTATCCGGGAATCGGTTGAGGCAACAGGGCTTGGTGATCATTTCGACTATTTTATCGTTTCCGACACCACCAATCCGGATATCTGGATCGCGGAAGAGCGCACTTTTCTGGCTTTACGTACGAGCGCTGGGCCTCATGCGCGCATTTACTATCGCCGTCGCTTGAAAAACACGCAACGCAAAGCTGGCAATATCGCCGATTTTGTAACGCGTTGGGGCGGCCATTATGAGCATATGCTGATTGTTGATGCCGACAGCCTTATGACAGGTGGGGCTATTGTGCGCCTTGCTGCTGCGATGGAGGCTGATCCGGATGCTGGCATCATTCAAACATTGCCAATGATCATCAACGGCAACACACTTTTTGCGCGCATCCAGCAATTCGCCGGCCGGATATATGGCCCTGTCATTGCCAAGGGGCTGTCAGTGTGGTCGGGCCGGGATGGTAACTATTGGGGGCATAACGCCATTATCCGCACCAAAGCGTTTGCTGATTGCTGCGGCCTGCCCGATCTCAAGGGAAAACCACCATTCGGCGGTCATATCATGAGCCACGATTTTGTCGAGGCAGCATTGATCCGCCGTGGGGGGTGGTCCGTCTATATGCTGCCTGAGATTTCTGGCAGTTATGAAGAAAGTCCGCCGTCACTCATAGATGTTGCCGCGCGGGATCGGCGTTGGTGTCAAGGTAATCTGCAGCACAGCCGGGTGATTGGTACGCGTGGTCTAAAGTGGGCAACGCGTCAGCATTTCGTTACGGGTATCATGTCATATCTGGCTTCGCCCTTTTGGCTTAGCCAGTTGCTTGTGGGTATTATACTGGTCTTGCAAACTCATTACGTACGACCGGAGTATTTCACGCGTGACTTTTCGCTATTTCCGGTGTGGCCGCGGTTTGATTCCGAGCGCGCTCTGGCGCTGTTCGCATTAACGATGGGGATATTGTTGGCACCCAAATTTCTAGGGTTCCTGCTCACGTTGGTGAATGGTCCTGAGCGAAGGGCTTCAAGAGGTGGCTTTCGGCTGTTTTTCTCCATGTTATTTGAGGTGCTGCTATCCGCACTTCTTGCGCCAATAATGATGGTGATTCAATCAGGTGCGGTTTTCCAGATATTAGTTGGACGCGACACAGGTTGGCAGCCGCAGCGGCGTGGAGATGGATCGATCCCATTTGCAGATATTGTGCGTCGTCACCGTTGGCACATGCTGCTTGGTATTGCTACGGGCATCTCCGCATTCATGATTGCGACCTCGCTGTTTGCGTGGATGTCGCCAACCATTCTGGGGCTTGTCCTTGCTATTCCAATTTCCTGGGCAAGTGGGCGCCTTGCGATCGGATTAGCTTTGCGGCGCTTGGGCCTCTTGATCACTCCTGAGGAGACGGTCCATCCACCTATCGCCCTGCGGGCAGAGGAAATCACTCAGCAATATCTTGCCCTTGGTTATGATGATGCCGATAGCCTTAGCGTGCTACACAGTGATGCGCAGGCGCGCGAGTGGCATGAGAGTATGCTTTCCCCTGGCCGTTCGCGCCGTCGCGGTGAGTTCCATGCCGATCAAGCTTTGGCACAAGCCAAGCTACTGGAGGCGCAATCGCTTGTGGATGTGCGTGCGTGGCTTAACTTGAAAGAGCGTGCTGTGCTCTATAGTGATCGCGCTTTACTGGATTTATTAGCGCGCTTACCAAAAGAGAGCATTATTAAAGATGGCGACAAGCAAGCCGCTGCTTGATGTGCAAGCCATTCATGAGATTACGAGCGTGATTGGCGGAAAGTGATGCGGCTATGGCCGATGTAATTTAATATCGGCCCTACTATGACGGTGAGGGTAAGAGTAGCAATAGGGGCAAAGGACAACCATTGTCCCAGAAGTCCCGCAATAATACCCCACACCAATACTATCGAGTTAGCCATCTGAAATCGTAGAAATCCTTGCCACGATAGGGTGCTGGCGAAGGTCCACAGGCAATTGATGTAGTAAGACCACACACTGGCTATTGCATAACCAAAGCAGTTACCCAGAACCTGTGTTCCACCGCCATATAAAGTGAGAAAGAAAACACCTGCGTGGATGAGTGTAGCTACGCCCCCCACGAGGCAAAATCGTAGAAACGGGTGGCGCAACGCCCATTCAATAACGATGTGGACCACGGTCTATGCCTTGTTTTTAAACAATATCGTCTTTTATCGTGATGGAGGGAGCGGGCTTTTCGCCATTCTGGGCATAAATTCCTCTGATAATAAAGATGGGTCGCTGTTTGCTTTCAAGATATGTGCGACCAAGATATTCGCCTAAAATCCCAATGCCTATAAGTTGAACGCCCCCCATGAAAAGGATCGCCGACATGAGTGAGGCATAACCTGGCACATCACGACCACCTACCATTGTGAAGATAATCAGAATAAGACCATAGAGAAAAGCCAATCCAGCAATGCCCGCACCGAGGTAGGTCCACACCCGTAAGGGCCAGGTGCTAAAACTGGTGATGCTTTCCAGCGCCAGATTCCATAAGCGCCACTGGTTCCATTTGCTTGCCCCAGCGATGCGCTGTTCTCGCACGAACTCAACCTTTGTTCGCCTAAAACCAACCCACGCAAAAATGCCCTTCATGAAGCGTTGACGCTCTGGCAATGAATTGATCACATCAACAACCTGCCGTGACATAAGGCGGAAGTCACCAGTATTTTCAGGAATAGGCATTGCTGCAATAGCATTATTGAATTTATAAAAAGCTTTAGCAGTGAAGCGTTTTATAAAACCATCAGCGCGCCTGTCTACACGTTTTGCCTCAACAACATCGAAGCCTTCCTCGGCCCAAAGGCGGACCATTTCAGGGATCATTTCAGGCGGGTCTTGCAGGTCCGCATCAATGGGGATGACAGCATCTCCGCGCGCTACCCAAAGACCTGCAGTCAACGCGGCTTCCTTGCCAAAATTGCGCGCCAACTCTACCACCTGTATGCGTGAATCATTAATCGCACGCGCCTGCAGAATAGCCAAGGTGTCATCATTGCTGCCATCGTCGACACACACAAATTCAATGTCGTAAGTGGGCATTGTCTCAGCCAGTAGCCCTGTCAAACGGCTGAAAAAGGCATCAATGGCTTCTTCCTCATTATAAAAAGGCGTTACGATCGATAATAACATGTCAGGTCCTGCCCTTTTAAATTCTGGAATATATGCTCGATGCTTATTCAAGCGCCCATTATGTATGGTCAACCTTCAAACAGATAATGGAATTATATGGTTCGAAAAAATGCATAAATTCCTTGATAACGCATTCCCTGCCCGTCTCAATGGCAAGTAAGCTCTCTGATGTTCAGATCACATGACGATTTTATCTCCCGAAAGTCGGATCCAGCATACTTACTGCCTATTCATCATTCTACAAAACATTAGCATACATTGTAACAGCATTATTTTCCTATTTAAGGGGATTGTTCTCCCATGCATATTATCGGCAATTAGCGGATTTCTATGCCGGTGTTGTTATCGTTTTGATGATGGGAATAAGTCTTATAAGCTTATGGCGCTTTGGCGCACTTTATGCAGATGATGCAAACTACATGCTGTAATTGCTGGCATTGCAGGATTTTGTGCATATTTCTGAAAATCGGATATTCGCGACCTATCTGACACAAGCTCCGATTGTGATCGCTCTCAACACTTATGCGCTCTCAATACATGAAGCAATAACGATTTACTCAATTTCGTTATTTACGGTTCCCGTTTGCCTAATGATTTTCAAGGATGGATAGCGCACAAGGCTATTACTTACTTTCCGCTTCTCATGCCACTTATGATTGTTATAATCTCAATTGGTAAATGTTCAACAATGGTATGAATTTTTACAAATTACTTGCTTCCAAATCAAATCCTCTACTGATGGATTATATTTAAGTAATCCTATCATTAGAACATATGGATGGAACTGGGAAATGCCTACACTTAGTGTTCTGTTGCGTCCTGAGGGGAATGGGATGGTCTTGAATTTTCCAGATTATAGCGGATGGCTACCGTTTGATCCCAAGAAATATATTCCCAATATTAGCAAATATAAATATCGCGGTAGCATATGTCCATTAAAGTAAGCATCGCATTAAAATGCGATGCTTGAGTATTAAGTTAAAACGTAACTTAGAATGTTACTTTGAGGTATTAACTTCCTTCTGACTGTGATAGCCCCTGGAACCAGCGTATACTTTCGCCTTTATGCTGCCAGCCATGGCCGCTTTCTTCTGAATTCAGGCTGATTGCTTCAAGTAGTGGTTTAAATCCGAAGATCTTGTAACCTGCAATGCCGGTGGAGTATTGCTGCATTTCATGATTGCCCCCTTCTATCGCAATACGGAAGAAATTGGCACGTTCTTCTAATGATCGCTCAGCGTCAGGGGTAGGTACTATTCCCGTTGCATCCATCTGGGCAGCAAGGTATTTTGCTTCTACGTCTAACTCTCCGGTGCGATCTTTGCCGCTTTTGCAATTAAAGTCAGCATAGTTTCCAATCATATGCGTTAAAACAGCAATACGCGATACAAGTTTGTAGGGCTCAGTTCCTGCAGATTTAAATGATTTATCATGCCAGATATCTGATATCTGATCAGCAAGGGTCGCTATAAGCCGTTTTTTTGTAGGGTCTGCACTGGGATTTTGTTCAAGCCAATCACCAACCTGCCCGCCAATATTCGCAGACCTATTATTCGCGCGCTCGCCAAACATGGACAGCATCGCATTATGATTGCGTGTTAGAACCTCTTTTGACCAGAATGCAGAGCCTAAAGCATACCCTATCTGGTTAACGCCAAAATTGAAGTCGTTAATGTGTACTTTGACGCTGATTTCTATTGGCTGATCGCCATCATTAAGCATTAATTTAATTGGTTGTCCGTTATTCCGAATTTTATCCCATGCATGATATTGCTCTTGCGTCATATCATATTCATTTTCACTTGCGCCGATTACGCCGATACGCGCCAAGGCAAGTCGAGCATAATCAGGTGTTAGCAAGCTGATATGATTGATGTTCATAGATACAGACGTGCCATTTTCAGCCGCCTGCTTGGCAGCTAAGAACAATTGCGGATTAGCTGCCACAGTTGTGCGGACAACATCCTTGGCCCGATTAAATGCTGCAGCTTCCCGCATCAAAGCCACACATTCCTTACGGTAATGCTTATCTGTTTTAATGCGAAGAGCAGTACTTGTAACACTTAAGGTAGACTGATCATCAATGATCCAATGATCCTCATGCAGTAAATCCTGAACCATAGCCTCAAGTTCGGGCGATGACATGTTTTCTAATGCATCAGAAGAGATACCGTAAGCAGATAGCGTTGCGTGGCGTGTGGCACTAAACAGCACTGAGCCATCTTCAGCCTTTAGGACAGTGTTTGCCAAATGAGGAGCATGGCGATAGGCCATCGACCGGTGGCTATTCACACCATTCTGGCGCCCTTCTGTATCTATGAGATCTGGAAAGGCGTGAATATTCTCTCGTGCGCTATCGGTTAAGCTATTGAAGATTGGCGCTGCCCCCGTGCGCTCCTGCTGGATGTTTTTTCCAAGCCTATTTGGTGCGACAGGTGAAGGCAGCATGATGCCAGATTGCGGCGTGATCACACTTGTTATTGTGTGCATAATACCGTCGTTAAATACCTGGATTGGCTTAGAAATGTTTTTCCAGTCTTTACTATCTCGCACCGCGAGGTGCGCATCTCTCAGCAGCTTATCAATTTTTTTATTGCTTGTGGCAAACAAGCGCCCCCAGAAACCCTTTTTCTGAGGCTTTATAATATTAGCAGCCAAAAATACCTTTTCGGTAAAAGCCGCCATGATGCCCTCTTCTCTAATTTTATCATGAGATAAGGGCAATGCAAAAGTAGGCGCGCGAAGTACAGAGAGAAGAGGTTCGTTCTCATTGGCTTCATTGCTGCTAACCGAGCTTGAATCACTATCGTTTTGCCAAGAAGCGTCGTTAGTTTTTCTCCGAGAAACCCGAGTAGTGGACGTGTTATTTACAATACCATTGTCACTTCTTGAATCTGAAAATTCTATAGTATTTATAAAATCATCAATTGAATTCAATATATCTGCAGGCACATCTTTAGGATTGCCTGGTTTGTATTTTCCTTCTCCCCCCAATAAGTTGCGAATCTCATTATTATCAAGGGTTTGGATGCTATTTCTCAATCGCATCTGCTCAATGCGTTGTTTCAAGGTATCAATTGCCGCAGTCAGAATTTTATAATCCCGACTTTGAGGAGTTTTAGTATTACGTGCGGTATCGATAACCCGTAAAGCGGCCTCAGCTGCGTAGATCTTTGATCCGAACACAGCTTTCTCAGTCAGCGGATTGCTTTCACGCAATTGAGTCAGTGTAGCAATTCGAGCATCTATTTTAGGAACAAGCGGATCAGTTGCATTAATTCTTTCTTTGAATTCGGTAAGGTTATTAATGGATGGTTCAATGTCTTTCGCGCATTGCGGTGTATACTGTAAAATTGACGAATAATGATTTTCATGAATATAAACTTTTCTGCTATCTATCTCTTTTTTTACTTCTATAAAAACATTTGACAGATATAGACGTGCTTCTGAGCTTTCTGGCTGTGAGTTTGATGCGTTTTTTAATGCTGCTGAACTGCGCTCAAGGACCTCTCCTAATTTATCAAGATCGTTCAAGAATGAAGCAGTCTGATGGTAAAGAGGAGATATTTCGATAAGCGGTGCGGCTAAAACAAGCATATTCAATGCACGATGGATATCCTGCGGTATTTTATTACCTTCATCTAAGACTTGATCAACAATTTGGGTCATATCAAGCTTAGAAGGTGGTGCAACTCGGCCAAGATTTGCACTCTCTATCCTTGCTGCACAACGGTTGTAAATATCAGAGACCAGCAATACGTCTTCCTCTGTCAGCGCAGTAGAAGAGGTTGTTTCGGAAGAATCTAATTCATTAGATTCTTTCGCATTTTTATTTCCAATGAAGGGAGCATCCAGCAGTTGCTGCGAGCGTCTGGGAATCTCAACCATGTAACCCTCATCAAAATAAGACAATTTATAAAAATCAAAAGGATAGATGAAAATAACCCCTCATCCCGAGGGAATCTCTACATTTTGTAAAAATTTTAACATAAATCATCATAATCACAAATGATAAATTTCGTTGTCAGAATGTATGCGTAAGAAATCACACATTAAATGAAATATCTTCAATTTAGTATAAATTCCATATGTGGTGATATATAAAATTGCTAATTCTGCATATATTGAATGAATAGGTAATAATTATACTTAAATATATTTGAAAATCATATATTATGAAATATGAATATTCATTATGATAAAATGAAAGCAATGCGCTGTTTACAGCGGGACAACTAAACCGTCTTTAATTGTAATTCGCCGGTCCATACGTGCTGCCAGCTCCATATTATGCGTAGCAATAAGCGCTCCAAGCCTTGATGCTCGCACTAGCGCGACTAGAGTGGCAAAAACATGATCAGCAGTTTTAGGATCCAGATTACCTGTTGGCTCATCCGCCAATAGAAGACGCGGCGCGTTGGCAACAGCACGTGCAATTGCTACGCGTTGCTGCTCTCCTCCAGATAGTTCTGCAGGGCGATGATTGAGCCGTTCACCCAGCCCAAGGAATGATAGTAATTCCTGCGCACGTGTTGAAGCCATCTTGCGATCCAGCCCTCGGATCAATTGCGGTAAAGCAACGTTCTCCATTGCGGAAAACTCTGGCAGGAGATGGTGGAACTGATAGACAAAACCAATCTCAAGTCGTCGCAAACGGGTGCGTCCCGCATCATCCATATCCATGGTTGGCTGGGGACCAATATACACTTCGCCGGCGTCGGGACGCTCCAGAAGACCTGCGCAGTGCAATAACGTGGACTTACCAGAGCCAGACGGCGCCACCAGTGCAACAATTTCGCCAGGCCACACGGCCATATCGACACCACGCAGAATTTCCAACGTACCTTGTCCTTGACGATAACGACGCTCGACCTGAGACAAGAACAAGGCGGGTGTAGGCGTGTTCATAAAGGTCATCCGTAACGCAAAGCTTCAACAGGATCGAGTCGGGCTGCCCGCCAGCTCGGATATAGAGTTGCTGCAAGCGACAGCAACATGGCAGTAATGACGACGGTGGCGACCTCACCGGGTTCAATAACTGCTGGGAGGCGGCTCAGAAAATAAATTTCTGCCGAGAAAAGCTCTGTACTGCTCAGCGATGATAGAAAAGCGCGGATCGATTCCACATTCAGTGTGATCAATAGCCCAAGCAAAAAGCCCGCTAATGTGCCTGCAATGCCTATAGAGGCCCCTGTAACCAGAAAAACACGCATGATAGTGCCGCGTGTGGCCCCTATCGTGCGCAAGATGGCAATGTCAGCGCTCTTGTCTTTCACCAACATTATCAGGCCAGAAATGATATTAAGCGCAGCAACGAGTACGATCAGCGACAGAATGAGGAACATCACATTGCGCTCCACTTCCAGTGCAGAAAAGAAAGTGCGATTACGCTGGCGCCAATCGGTCATCATAATCTGGCGCTCAGCTACCTGATCGATCGCCGTGCGTGCTGCATCAACCTTATCGGCATCCCTGATATAAACTTCAATGACACTTACATCGCCATCTCTATTGAAGTAATTTTGCGCTTCTTCAAGAGGCATATAGACGAATGATGCGTCAAATTCCGACATTCCTATCTCAAAAATCGCAACAATTGGATAGGACTTGATGCGTGGTGCGGTGCCAAATGGTGTTGCGGCGCCACGGGGAGATACAATGGTTAGCGAGTCCCCTGCCCGTAAACTCAATTGCTCCGCCAGCCGACGACCGATAGCGACACCACCCTTCTCATCAAAGCCGGAAAGCGCGCCCTCGCGGATGGTGCCTGCGATGAAGGGAATTGCTGCGATATCCTTCTCGCGCACGCCGCGCACCAAAACGCCGCCTGCATTATAGGGTGATGAAGCAAGCGCCTGCCCTTCAACCATTGGTACTGCCCGTACTATGCCAGGAGCACCTGCGATGCGTTCGGACAAGGCAGCATAATCACGCAGCGGCGTATCAATTGGTGCGATAAAGATATGGCCGTTCACGCCGATAATCTTGTTCAGCAGCTCAGCGCGGAAACCATTCATAACTGACATGACGACAATGAGCGTTGCAACACCCAGCATGACACCGGCGAAAGAAAAACCCGCGATAATCGAGATGAATCCTTCGCGTCGGCGCGCGCGTAAATAGCGCCAGGCAAGCAGCCATTCGAAACCCGAAAAAGGTACCGTTGTGCCGGTCGCTGCATGATTTGCATCGACCATGCCATTATGGGAGGTTTTGCCTCGCGCCATCAGCCATGTGTCCTTTTTGACCAATGCCCATGAAGGCCTTGGTCGTGTTTCATCAGGAGGCGATGCGCTCTACAGCATCTTCAATCGTCAACAGTTCACGCTCGCCGGTTGCGCGACGTTTAACTTCAACCTTACCTTCTGCCAACGACTTGGGGCCCACCAGAACCTGCCATGGCGAACCAATCAGATCCGCTGTCGCAAACTTGGCGCCTGGCCGCTCGTCACGGTCGTCGTAAAGCACGTCGAAGCCGCGTGCAGTCAATGCTGCCTCCAGTTTGTGCGCCGCCGCATCGGTTGCCGTATCGCCAACTTTGAGGTTCAGCAAGCTGACATGGAATGGCGCGATTGCATCAGGCCATACGATACCGGCATCATCATGGCTTGCTTCAATAATGGCCGCGACGAGACGCGAAGGACCAATTCCATAAGAACCCATGTGCAGAGTGTGCTCTTGCCCATCCGGCCCGGTGACTGAGGCCTTGAAAGGCTCGGAATATTTTGTGCCGAAATAAAAGATATGGCCAACTTCGATACCGCGAGCCGACACCCGCTTTTCTGGCGCAATAGCCTCAAAAGCTGCAGAATCATGTTTCTCAGACGTTGCTGCATAAAGAGATGTCCAGCGGTCGAAAATCGCCTGCAAACCTTTACGGTCCTCGAAATCAGTATCTGCTGCAGGAACGGTGAATTCGAGAAAATCTTTATGGCAGAAAACCTCACTCTCGCCTGTTGATGCGAGAATAATGAATTCGTGGCTGAGATCGCCGCCAATTGGACCCGTATCCGCTTGCATCGGAATGGCTTTAAGGCCAAGCCGGGAAAAGGTGCGCAGGTATGCTGCGAACATCTGGTTATATGAATGGCGCGCGCTATCCGCATCGATATCGAATGAATAGGCGTCTTTCATCAGGAATTCGCGTGAGCGCATCGTGCCGAAACGCGGCCGGATTTCATCGCGGAACTTCCACTGAATATGGTATAGATTGAGCGGTAAATCTTTATAAGAGCGCACGTAAGAGCGCACGATATCGGTCACCATCTCTTCATTGGTGGGACCATATAGCATCTCACGATCATGACGATCCCGGATGCGTAGCATCTCTTTTCCGTAAGCTTCATAACGTCCGGATTCACGCCACAGATCAGCCGATTGGATGGTCGGCATGAGGATTTCCTGTGCGCCGGCCCTCACCTGCTCTTCGCGAATGATGTTGGTGATCTTGTTGAGCACCCGCAGACCGAGCGGCAGCCAAGAGTAGATGCCTGCCGATTGTTGCCGGATGAGTCCCGCGCGCAACATTAGACGGTGGGAGGCAATCTCCGCTTCCTTAGGAGTTTCGCGAAGGTTGGGAAGGAAATAGCGGCTGAGGCGCATGGTAACCCTAACGTAATGTGACAGATGGAATTAGATATATCTCTTTGCTGGTGAATACCATCTATCACATGTTCTGCACACAGCTTTCCATCATTCTTCGTATGAGAACGTGAACAGAGTCCATTCTGACGCAAAAGCTGCGCTCGGCATCTCAGGTACATGATGTGAAGGGCGGATACCAAGCGGAATCAGATAAGGTTCGTTCTATGAAATGATATTTGCATAAACATTCTATCAATCATCTCTTCTTTTTGTAACCACATTAAGAGAGAGATTCTGATACTTCATTGCTAGGGTGGTTTTTGATCAGGTTGCCCACAGCCACTACAAAGAGATGACAACCATTAACGAATATCGTATGAGTCTCAGCGGCTAGCGGTCAGCCTATCGGTAACGAAGGTATGATGCAGCGGTCCAAGTCTCGGGAGGAAATCCGTTACGCGCGGTTTAATGCAGCAAAACAAGGCTGCCATAGGCGTTGTGACAGATTGAGAATTTGGCTGATACTTTAAAAGCAAGGCTTCGGCCTTGCTTTTTTATTTTTACATATGTTTTTCAAGCATTTTTCTATAGAGATAAGTGTATATTTATTTTTGTTTGAAGTAATGTACACCCCTCTTATTCAGGTATTACAATGTTACTGTGTTGATAATGATCATCACAACAATAAAAATTACTACAGAAATAGCTGATGTAATCAGAATCTTACGCCGCAACCCAGGTCGTTGAGGCGCACCTGGTTCGGTGCCAGGTACGACTTCCCCCTCCCATTGACCACGTATACCAAGTGGCAGCACTGCAAAGAGGGTTATCCACCAGATGATAAAATAAAGGGCAAGCATGCCCACGATACTGTCCATAAAATCACTCACATATCAGATATTGCCAGGCGCTAAATCTCGAATTTATCAGAACCCAATTAAGCCTTTTCAGGTTAGATTTCCGAAAATAGCTTTAGCCAAATATAATTTTACCTATCATATTTGGCCTTGGCATAATCAGCAGCATCTTAGATGGTGATAACGTGCACATGACAAATGGGTTTTTTGCCCCATTTGCGTTGCACTTCCGCCCGAACAGCTCGCTCAACTGCGTTAACCACTGCATCCGGATCACGCTTACGTGCTTTGGGGAGAGATGCCAGCAAGTCAATCACCGTTTCGCCGATAACTTCCTCAAACTCATCACCATCGATCGTCATGGAAGGCAGGCCCGTTGTGCCGATCGAGAGGTCGCCCGCTAGATCACCTTTATCAGACAATGCAATCCCGACAGATACTACGCCCGCAAATGCAAGCTTCCGGCGCTCTGGAATGGTCCGCTCAGCAGCGCTGATCAGCAGGTCACCATCCTGATACATGCGCCCGACCGGAACTTCATCAATAACCGTGGCATCGCCGGGGGCGAAGCGCACCATCTCGCCATCTTCCGCCTTTAGTATCGTCTTAACGCCCTGCTTACGTGCAAAATCACGATGTGCAGAAAGATGAAGCGGTTCGCCATGTACTGGTAATACAATCTGGGGACGTACCCAGCCATACATCTGCTCAAGTTCGCCACGACGCGGATGGCCCGAAACATGCACCAGAGCATCACGATCCGTAATCACTTCAACACCCCGGCGGATCAGATTATTGATGATGTTGCCAATGGGTTTTTCATTACCTGGAATCGCACGTGATGAAAAAATCACGCGATCCCCAGGGCTGAGGGAAATATCGGGATGCGTATCTGCCGCGACGCGTGCCATTGCTGCACGCTGTTCGCCTTGTGATCCGGTCAACAACGCCACAACCTTATCGCGGGGCAACTGTTCATATACTTCTGACGAGAGAATCTGCGGCAAATCATCAAGATAACCAAGCTCACCGGCAACACTAATCACGCGGTCCATAGCACGACCGACGACAACCAATTCACGGCCTGCCTTTTTCGCGGCTTCAGCCACAGCACGCACACGCGCGACGTTAGAAGCAAACGTTGTCACAGCCACGCGATAAGGTGCGTTGGCAATAAGCTCTGCTAATGAATTAGCAACTTCTGTCTCGCTCGGGCTGATGCCGTCGCGTAGCGCGTTCGTGGAATCGCCAACCATGGCGAGAACGCCCTCGTCACCGATTTCCTTCAGTCGTACGCCGTCAGTTGGTCTTCCCACGAAGGGCGTCGGATCAATCTTCCAGTCCCCGGTATGCAGCACCGTGCCTAGAGGCGTACGGATAGCTAACGCGCAAGCTTCAGGAATAGAGTGTGCGACAGGAATGAACTCAATCTCAAATGGTGATAACGACAGCCGCGTGCTCTGTTGAATGACTTTCAACGGAATTTTAGGCGCACCTGGCTCTGAAAGTCGGCGGGTTTCCAATAACCCAGCTGCGAATGGCGTGCAATAAACTGGCACCTGCAAATGCGGCCAAAGCTTTGCGAGCGCGCCAATGTGATCTTCATGAGCATGCGTAATGACGATACCTAGAAGGTTGCGGCGCTCTTCAGCAATAAAGCGAATATCAGGTAAAACGATATCAACGCCCGGTGCTTCTTCTCCGGCGAAGCTAATGCCGCAGTCAACCATGACCCATTTGCGCCGATCTTCGGGGCCAAAGCCATAAAGGCCGAGATTCATACCTATCTCGCCAAGGCCTCCGAGGGCCACAAAAACCAGTTCGTCCGTGCCACGGGCCATACGCTATCAATCCTTCCGTACCGTTGCGACTGTGCCAAAATGGACCTCCCCTGCGGCAACTGCCACTTTATATCCATCCGCACGCTGCATTATCAGACGACCTTTATCGTCTATCGTTTCAAAAATACCACCCACAACACCATCGGGCATTTGCACGCTGATGGGGGCGCCTAATCCTGCTGCACGCTCAAGCCAAAGATCGCGGATGGCGGCAAATCCACAGCCTTCATTCCATAACGTGACACATGTATGCCATTCAGCAGCAAGCGCTGAAAACAGAGTATGTGCATCTACATTCGCACCAAGCGACATCAGCGATGCAGCCGGGTAAGGCAAACCTTCTGGTGCAGCTATCACATTAACACCGATGCCAATCACCAAGATGCGGCGCTGTGCATCCAGTGTTTCACTTTCCAACAAAATGCCTGCGAGCTTAGCATCGTCTGCCAAAACATCATTTGGCCACTTCAGACTAATCCTGTGGCGCAGATAAGGCGCAACTCTTGCAATTGCGCGCTCAAGCGAAACACCAGCAACAAATCCAAGCGTTGCTGCAGCGGCTACTGAGACATCAGTCACAATCATGAGGCTAGCGGCGAGGTTACCGCGAGGAGCAACCCAGGCGCGGTTACGCCGACCCCGTCCACCAAGTTGATGGTCCGTGACGACCCACAACGGACGGGTATCTCCGGCGCGTGCACGTTCAATAGCTTCCGTATTTGTTGAGCCATTCAACGTATCAAAAGCCGCCAGTTGATAACCGGCGGCCTTTATCTCAGGCAATAAGGCAAATTCGGAACGCGATGACATCAGAAGAGTGACTTCGCTGCAACCGATGCTGCACCAACCAAAGGTGCTGGTAGAATCCAGAACAACAACACAACAATGCTCGATGCACCCAAAACAACCTTGAGTACAGGTGTCATCGGCTCATAAGTAACCTTTGACTCATCGAAGTAGATGATCTTGACAATACGCAAGTAGTAATATGCACCAACAACACTCGCCAGAACTCCGATAATCGCCAGTGTATAAAGCCCAGCTTCAATGGCAGCGCTAAAAACATAGAGCTTACCAAAAAATCCTGCCCATGGTGGAATACCAGCGAGAGAGAAAAACATCATGGCAAATAAGAATGCAAGGGCTGGATGCGTGCGCGACAAACCTGCCAGATCCTCAATTCGATCAACATAAACGTTGCCATTACGTAGCGCGAGGATGCCTGCAAAAACCCCCAACGTTGTGGCAAGATAGATTGCCATATAGATCAGCACGGCCTCTATGCCTTGCTCAGTTCCAGCTGCAAGTCCGACGAGCGCATACCCCATGTGACCAATTGACGAGTAAGCCATCAGACGCTTGATGCTGCGCTGACCAATGGCGGCAAAGGAGCCTAGCACCATTGAAGCCAAAGCCACGAACACAATAATCTGCCGCCACTCATCAACAATGGCCGGGAACACGCCCATCAACACACGTACTGTAAGCGCCATTGCTGCCATTTTGGGCGCTGCAGCCAAAAATGCTGTCACCGGTGTGGGCGCGCCTTCGTAAACATCTGGCGTCCACATATGGAAGGGGACGGCAGAGATCTTGAATGCAAGTCCTGCAACGATGAACACCAGTCCGAAAATGAAGACAATGCCGTGACCATCTTGAAGGGCCGTTGCAATATCGCCAAAGTTCACGCTACCCGTCAGTCCATAAACCAGCGATGAGCCATAGAGCAGCATGCCCGACGACAGTGCGCCAAGCACAAAGTATTTCAGGCCAGCTTCTGTTGAGCGTGCATTATCACGATCAAATGCTGCTATAACATAGATAGCCAAGCTCTGTAGTTCCAGGCCAACATACAGCGTCAGTAGGCTGTTTGCTGAAATCATCAGCATCATGCCAAGTGTTGATAGCAACACGAGTACCGGAAACTCAAACTTGTCGAGACGCCCACGCACAAAGAACTCGCGCGACAGCGCGATCGCTACAGCCGATCCGATGAGTGCGAGTAATTTCCAGAACCTGGCAAAGCCATCAAGGATGAAGGCGTTATTAAGCGCAATCACCTTTTCAGCAGGTTGATAAACAACCGCAATGCCTGCTGCGACCAGCAGTAGCATGGCTAGTACGTTTACAAGACCACTTGAACGCTCTCCCCTGATCGAACCGATCAGCAGCAGGGCAAGAGAACCAACAGCAAGCAACAGTTCCGGCAGAACGACGCCAAGCGCAGGCAAGGTAACGGGTGTCATTGCGGAGGCCTCACTGCACGGTAATCGCGGCGGTCTTTATGACCGTTAGCGCTGCTTCGGTGGATCTCAGAAGATGCTCCGTTGCCGGAGCAAAAACGTTCAAAATGTCATCAGGCTGAATGCCGTACCAAATGATCAGGAGGATCAGCGGAACAACAGCGATGATTTCACGCCTGTCGAGGTCGAGGATCGACTTGAGGTTTTCCTTATCAAGCGGTCCGAAAATCACCCGGCGGTACAGCCATAACGCATAAGGAGCTGATAAGATAAGGCCCGTTGCAGCGAAGAACGCTACCCATGGATTAGCCTGGAATGCGCCAATCAATGTCATGAACTCGCCAACAAAGCCTGAAGTACCAGGCAAGCCCACGTTAGCCATAGTGAAAATCATGAACGCAACAGCATAGTGCGGCATCCGGTGCACGAGGCCACCATAGGCTGATATTTCCCGTGTATGCGTGCGATCGTAGATAATGCCCACTGCGAAGAACAGTGCGCCAGACACAAGGCCATGCGAGATCATCTGGAACATGGCACCCTGAATGCCCTGCTCTGTCAGCGTGAACAGACCCATGGTTACAAAGCCCATATGCGCAACAGATGAGTAGGCAATCAGCTTCTTAATGTCCTGCTGCGCGAGCGCCACTAGCGATGTATAGATGATCGCAACAACTGATAATGCGAACACCAAAGGCTGGAAGTAAAGAGAGGCCTCAGGGAACATCGGTATTGAAAAGCGGATAAATCCATATCCGCCCATTTTCAGCATAATACCCGCCAGGATCACAGATCCCGCTGTTGGCGCTTCCACGTGCGCATCTGGCAACCACGTATGGACTGGCCACATAGGCATCTTTACCGCGAATGAGGCAAAGAATGCGAGCCAAAGCCACGTCTGCAATGATGAGTCAAACTTGAACTGCAGTAGCGTTGGAATATCAGACGTGCCTGCCTGCCAATACATCGCCAAGATGGCAAGGAACATGAGCAGCGAGCCAAGCAGGGTATAGAGGAAGAATTTGAAGCTCGCATAAATGCGTCGCTTGCCACCCCAAATGCCGATGATGAGGAACATCGGAATGAGGCCTGCCTCAAAGAGCACGTAAAACAGCACGAGATCAAGCGCAACAAACACGCCAAGTAGCGTCGTTTCAAGCACCAGAAATGCTACATAATAAGCGCGCACCCGCGTGTTTATAGATTTCCACGATGCAAGAATGCAGAACGGCATTAGGAATGTTGTCAGTAGCACGAGCGGGAAAGAAAACCCGTCAACGCCCAACTTAAACGCCATCGTTTCTGATAGCCATGGATGTGTTTCAACCAGCTGAAACGCCGGATCCGTTGCATCAAACTGCCCCCAAGCCACAAGCGATACGATAAACGTAATGATCGTGGTAGCGAGCGCAATAGAGCGTGCATTCGACTGCACCGCAGCATCATCGCCACGTAAAGTCAGAATGATCGCACTACCAATTAGTGGCAATAGCAGCAGGCTAGATAGGATGCCAAGACCAAACATCAGATCGCGCCCCCGAAAATGTACCAGGTAACAAAGGCCACAACGCCAACAAGCATTGCGAAAGCATAGTGATAGACATAACCCGTCTGCAGTTTGACAACACGCCCGGTTACATCAAGAACACGCGCCGATATACCATCAGGGCCGTGCCCATCGATCAACCAGCCATCACCCTGCTTCCAGAAAAAGTTGCCAAGCCATTTTGCCGGGCGAACGAACAGGAAGTCATAGAGCTCGTCGATGTACCATTTATTGAGCAGGAACCGATAAAGCAGAGGATTGGCGGATGCCAGCTGGTGCGGCTTCTTCGGATCGAGCACGTAGAACCACAGCGCGACCAGGAAACCAATGACCATCATCACGAATGGCGAGAATTTAACCCACGATGGCACTTCATGAATTTCATGCAGAATGTGGTTATCCGCGCTCGTAAAGATTGCCCCCTTCCAGAATGCTTCGTAGCCGCTTCCGATGAATGCATTCGCGAACAAGGCACCAGCTCCAAGCGCACCGATCGATAAAACTAGCAGGGGCAGACGCATGACCCATGGACTTTCATGCGGCATGTGATCATGAGCTTGATCGTCATGACCATGGTGATCATCGTGTGCATGAGCATCATGCCCCCAACGTGGCTTGCCCTCGAAGGTCATGAAATACAAACGCCATGAATAGAAAGACGTCATCAAGGCAGCCACGACTGTCGAAAGGAAAGCGAAGTTTGCGCCTGGTGCATGTGAAACATAGGCGGACTCAATGATCGCATCCTTCGAGAAGTATCCGGCAGTATATGGGAACCCCGTTAGTGCCAACGTGCCAATTGTCATGGCCAGAGCTGTAAAGGGGATGTACTTGCGCAATCCTCCCATACGACGCATGTCCTGCTCGTGGTGCATTGCATGAATGACAGAGCCTGCGCCAAGGAACAGAAGTGCCTTGAAGAATGCATGCGTGAATAGATGGAACACGCCCGCGCTATAAGCACCAACTCCCAATGCAACAAACATGTAACCAAGCTGCGAGCAGGTTGAGTAAGCAATCACGCGCTTGATATCATTTTGAACGAGGCCAACTGTTGCTGCGAAGAATGCCGTTACCGCGCCGATAACAATAACGACGGATGAAGCGGCTGGCGCATATTCGAACACAGGTGACATACGCGCCACCATGAATACACCAGCCGTGACCATGGTTGCGGCATGGATAAGTGCAGAAACAGGAGTTGGCCCTTCCATCGCGTCCGGCAGCCAGGTATGCAGCAGGAACTGTGCTGATTTACCCATGGCGCCAACAAATAGCAGCAAGGATGCAAGCGTTAGTGCATGCCAGTCATAGCCAAGAAAGTGGAACGTTGCATCTTTCAAGTCTGCCGTTTTGGCAAAAATTGTTTCAAAACCAAGCGACCCAAAAAGAACAAAGAGCAGCAGCAGACCAAGCATAAAGCCGAAGTCGCCAACGCGATTGACAATAAACGCCTTCATAGCAGCAGCGCATGCAGATGGCTTATCATACCAGAAGCCAATCAGCAGATAACTCGCAAGCCCCACGCCTTCCCAACCAAAGAACATCTGCACCAGGTTGTCAGACGTTACCAGCATGAGCATGGCAAACGTAAACAGCGACAGATAGGCAAAGAAACGAGGCCGGGCAGGATCTTCGTGCATATACCCGATCGAGTATAAGTGCACGAGTGCCGAAACGCTGTTGACGACAACAAGCATCACGACTGTCAGCGTATCGATACGAAACGCCCAGTCAATCTGCAGATCGCCAGACGACAACCAGCGCGCGATGTGCACATGGAATGTCTGCGTACCAAAGCCAACATTAACGAACGCCACCCATGAGAGCGCCGCAGAGACAAACAGCAGAGACGTTGTGACAAGCTCGCTGGCGCGCACACCAATGAGCCGGCCAAAAAGACCCGCGACGAGGAAGCCGACCAGCGGCAGAAAGACGATTGCCTGATACATTCGGCCTGCCCTCAGCCCTTCATCAAGTTGATGTCCTCAACCGCGATAGTGCCACGGTTGCGGAAGTAAACCACCAGAATGGCAAGGCCGATCGCCGTCTCGGCTGCTGCCACCGTTAACACCAGCAGCGCGAAGATCTGTCCCGCTATGGTGTTGGTAAAAATCGAAAAAGCGACGAAATTGATATTCACCGCCAGCAATATCAACTCAACCGACATAAGAATGACGATCACATTCTTCCGGTTGATGAAGATACCAAACACGCCAAGTGTGAACAGTGCCGCAGCTACTGTGAGGTAATGAACGAGCCCGATTGTCATTTTCCGCGCTCCCCTCAAACGCCTTGCCGAGATGGCACTTTTTTAAGTTCCACACTCGTCTTGTGTGAACGAGCCACTTGATCACCGATATCTTGACGCTTGATGTTTTCCTTATGCCGAAGCGTTAGCACGATCGCACCCACCATCGACACCAGCAACACAAAGCCGGCAGCCTGAAACGCAAATAAATATTGCGTGTAAAGTACCTGCCCGATTGCTTGGGTATTCGTCACACCTGCAGCTGGTGCATCTGCAACCGCGGACGCTGCCACATGCAGTAAAGATGGATCGACAAACAAAGTGCCGATAACCAACACCAGCTCTATCAGGAACACGATACCTACAAGTGCGCCAACCGGCAGATATTGCAGGAAACCAGCTTTGAGTTCGGCAAAATCCACGTCGATCATCATGACAACAAATAGGAACAGAACTGCCACCGCACCGACATAAACCACAATCAGCATCATCGCTAGGAATTCAGCTCCTAGCAGAATGAAAAGGCCGGCTGCGTTGACGAAGGCAAGTATTAGAAACAGCACAGACGTCACCGGATTACGCCCGGCGACAACCATGAACGCCGATGCAATGCAGATACCTGCAAACAGATAAAAGAAGGCCGCTGCAGCCATGCCCGGTTCCCGTCTTGTCCAGAGTTTTACTATCAAGGATGAAGATGATAGTTCAACTAATTGATCTTAAAGCATAACCCGGAGTTTCCGGGATAAAATTAACGATAAGGCGCATCAGCTGCTATATTGCGAGCGATCTCTCGCTCCCAACGCGCGCCGTTTGCCAGTAACCGCTCCTTGTCGTAGTAAAGTTCCTCACGGGTCTCTACTGCGAACTCGAAGTTCGGCCCTTCAACGATGGCATCAACAGGGCAAGCCTCTTGGCAAAGCCCACAATAGATGCACTTCACCATGTCGATATCGTACCGCGTGGTGCGACGTGTGCCATCGTTGCGACGCGGGCCGGCCTCAATAGTAATAGCCTGCGCCGGGCAGATTGCTTCGCAAAGCTTGCACGCGATACAGCGCTCTTCGCCATTAGGATAGCGACGCAACGCATGCTCGCCGCGAAAACGCGGACTTAACTGCCCCTTTTCATAGGGGTAGTTCAATGTTGCTTTTGGCTTAAAGAAATAACGCATCGACAAAATAAATGCCGAAACGAACTCCTTCAAGAACAGCGCCTTGGCAGCCTGATCGAGCTTCATCGCCCGCCCCACTCGTTATGCCACGTAAAACACGTGACCTCTTCACCCACCGATAGCAAGGCCCATCAAGAGGCCCGCCAGCGGAAACAAAATTATCGTGCCAGCAAAAACCATCCGCCGGAAGCCGATGGCCCATTGCTCAAGCTCTATTCTCGTCATAGCCACTGGCTCATCCTCATCGCGTTCTGCAGCGATAAGCCAGCGCTCTATAATACGGGTTGCAAGCCCGTATCCGATCAACCCCATCGAGAGACCAATCAGACATCCAACAATCGCTGCCACTGGTCAGCTTCCTGGTGCCCAGCCAGTCAACTGCAGCACAAACGCTACAAAGACCACCATAAAGAGCGATATCGGCAGGAAAACTTTCCAACCAAGCCGCATGAGCTGGTCATAACGGTAGCGCGGCACGAAAGCCTTGGTCATGGCAAACATGAAAAAGACCAGCGAGATCTTGATCACGAACCACACCACACCCGGCACCCAAGTAAATGGTGCAAAATCAAATGGCGATGTCCAGCCACCGAAAAACAGAATGACCGTCATCGAGCACATCAGCATGATCGACACATATTCGCCGAGCATGAAAAGCAGGTATGGCGTTGAGCCGTATTCTACCATGAAGCCGGCAACAAGCTCTGATTCAGCTTCAGCCAGATCAAACGGTGGACGGTTTGTTTCTGCTAGTGCCGATATAAAGAAAATTATCAGCATCGGAAACAGTGGCAGCCAATACCAGTTCAGGAATGTCAGCCATGGCACGCCAAGCATTGTTGCAAGGCCGCGCGCTTCCTGAGCGCGTACAATTTCCGTCAGATTCAACGATCCCGCGCACAAAAGAACCGTTACGATCACAAAGCCAATCGAGACTTCATAGCTGACCATTTGCGCTGCCGATCGCAGAGCACTCAAAAACGGATACTTTGAATTTGATGCCCAACCGCCGATGATGATGCCATAAACGCCGAGCGAAGAAATCGCTAAAATATAGAGCACGCCCACGTTGATATCGGCAATGGCCCAGCCATCAGCAACAGGGATTACCGCCCATGAAGCCATAGCCAAAACGCAGGTAACCAAAGGAGCTAGCAGGAACAGGAACTTGTTCGAGCTATCGGGGATCGTTGGTTCTTTGAAGACGAATTTGAGTAAATCCGCGAACGACTGGAAAAGCCCATAAGGCCCGACCACATTTGGCCCAAGCCGCAGCTGTACTGCAGCCCAGATTTTTCGATCTGCGAGAAGGATATAAGCGATAAATACCAGCAACGCCACGAGCATCAACAGGCTCTTGCCGAGGATCAGCGCGACTGTCAGTAACGATTCCATCAGTCGTGCTCCTTATTCGGCTGCCTGACGGGTAACGCCCAGCGCAAGCGCTGAACATTCCGCCATGATCGCCGACGCGCGGGCAATCGGGTTTGTCAGATAAAAATCAGTGATTGGCGAAGAAAATGCCGTTTTTTCAATATCCCCACCCAGAAGCGCCAGACGCTCGATAGCGGTTGGATCGGCACCCTCGACAGCATCAATGCGAGCCAAATGTGGATGCGAAACAAACAGTGACTGGCGCAGTTGCGCGATGTTGTCGAACGGCAACCGATGACCCAGCGCATCCGACAAGGCGCGGATGATAGCCCAATCCTCACGTGCCTGTCCGGGAGGGAAAACAGCACGGTTAGCAATCTGAACGCGGCCTTCAGTATTCACATAAATACCGGACTTTTCGGTATATGCAGCCCCTGGCAGAATAACATCAGCGCGATGCGCACCCTGATCACCATGAGTGCCGATGTAAACCACGAATGGTCCATCTGCGACCTTTACTTCATCTGCACCCAGCAGGAAGAGAACATCAACGCCACCATGCACCATAGCATGCGTATCGAGGCATCCCTCACCTGGCACAAGACCAAGATCCAAGGAGCCAACGCGGCTTGCAGCAGTATGCAGAACTGAAAAACCATTCCAGCCATCAGTTACAGCACCAACCGTCATTGCTGTCTTCGCCGCAAGTGACAGGATGCCAAGACCATCAGCACGCGTCAGCGCACCTTGACCGATGATGATCAGAGGTTTTTGCGCGTTCTTCAAGACTTCTGCGAAAGAATGAGTTCCGTCCGCAATTGCCGCAAGAGTTTCTGGACCTGCACCGAGGTAGTCATGCGTGTAAGTCAGGTCAACCTGCTCGCCGATAACACCAACCTTGAGGCTGCCAGTCCGCCAACGCTCGCGGATCCGTGCATTCAGGACAGCTGCTTCACGACGTGGATTCGTGCCGATGAGCAAAATCGCATCGGCTTCATGAATGCCTGCGATTGTGCTGTTGAAAACGTAGCTCGCGCGCCCCAACAATGGGTGAAGTGCGGTGCCATCCTGACGTCCATCAATATTAAGCGTACCGAGACGCTGCATTAAGGACTTCAGAGCAAAACTTTCCTCGACGGCAGCGAGATCGCCAACAATTGCGCCAATTTTTTCAGGTGCACTGGCATGTACCTTCGCTGCAATCGCTGCAAAAGCTTGTTGCCATGAGGCAGGACGTAGTCGGCCATTTTCACGAACGTAAGGTTGGTCTAAACGTTGTGTCTTCAGGCCATCCCAAATGAAACGGGTTTTATCTGAAATCCACTCTTCGTTGATAGCTTCATTCACACGTGGCATGACACGCATAACTTCACGTCCACGCGCATCCACGCGAATGGCGGAACCCAGCGCATCCATTACGTCAACGGTCTCGGTCTTGAGCAGCTCCCAAGGCCGAGCCTTGAACATGTAAGGCTTGGAGGTCAATGCACCGACGGGGCAAAGGTCAATCACATTTCCCTGCAGCTCAGAGCTCATCGCCTCTTCGAGATAGGTGGTGATTTCCATATCTTCGCCGCGGCCGATTGCACCAAGATCCGGCACGCCCGCAACTTCCGTGACAAAGCGAACGCAGCGCGTGCAATGAATGCAGCGGTTCATTGATGTACGCACGAGTGGGCCGATGTTTTTATTCTCAACCGCGCGCTTATTTTCGGCATAGCGACTGCTATCCACACCATAGGCCATAGCCTGATCTTGCAGATCACACTCGCCCCCCTGATCGCAGATCGGGCAATCTAGCGGATGGTTGATCAGCAGAAATTCCATCACGCCTTCACGTGCTTTCTTAACCATTGGTGAGCGTGTCAGAACGACAGGCGGCTCACCATTGGGGCCTGGGCGCAAATCACGAACAGACATAGCGCAGGACGCTGTTGGCTTTGGCGGCCCACCCTGCACCTCAACGAGGCACATGCGGCAATTGCCGGCAATTGATAGCCGCTCGTGGAAGCAGAAGCGCGGCACTTCCGCACCAGCTGCCTCACAGGCTTGCAGCAATGTGTACTCGGCCGGGACCTCGACCTCGACATCGTCAACGATGATCTTTGCCATCGACCCTACCCTTATTCCGCCGCCACAAGCACTGGATCACTATGCGGATTGGCCGCATAATCATCGATACGCTTCTCGATCTCGTGGCGGAAATGCCGGATCAATCCTTGAATTGGCCATGCTGCTGCATCGCCCAATGCGCAAATTGTGTGCCCCTCAATGCGCGTCGTTACATCAAGCAACAGATCAATCTCACGCTTTTGCGCCCGTCCTTCCGCCATGCGGGATAGCACACGCCACATCCAGCCCGTACCCTCACGGCAAGGCGTGCATTGGCCACAGCTCTCATGCTTATAGAAGGCAGAAATCCGCGCAATTGCACGCACAATATCCGTCGATTTATCCATCACGATTACGGCCGCCGTTCCGAGACCTGAGCGCAGAGCGCGTAAGCTATCGAAGTCCATAGGCGTATCAATGATCTCATGAGCTGGAACCAGCGGCACAGAAACACCGCCCGGAATTACGGCCAGCAAATTATCCCAACCACCTCTGATGCCACCACAATGACGATCAATGAGCTCTCGAAACGTAAGGCCCATCGCCTCTTCTACGTTACATGGCGTGTTCACATGGCCAGAGATGCAGAAAAGCTTCGTGCCAACATTGTTCGGACGGCCAATACCAGAGAACCATGCAGCACCACGACGCAGAATAGTGCCTGCAACAGCAATCGATTCTACGTTATTCACGGTCGTTGGGCAGCCATAAAGACCCATGTTTGCCGGGAAAGGTGGCTTTAAGCGGGGCATTCCCTTCTTGCCTTCAAGACTTTCCAGCAATGCAGTTTCTTCACCGCAAATGTAAGCCCCAGCACCGTGATGTACATAAATATCAAAGGGATAGCCATGAATGTTGTCCTTGCCTACGAGCTTTGCCTCATAAGCTTCATCGACAGCTTTTTGAAGAGCAATACGCTCAGCAATATATTCACCTCGCAGGTAGATATAAGCCGCGTGCGCACCCATGGCAAAGGATGCCAACAAGCAGCCTTCAATGAGCAAATGCGGATCATGACGCAAAATTTCGCGATCTTTACAGGTGCCAGGCTCTGACTCGTCAGCATTCACAACGAGATAATGCGGGCGTCCATCCGATTGCTTTGGCATGAACGACCACTTCAGACCGGTTGAGAAGCCAGCGCCGCCGCGTCCACGGAGGCCGGAATCCTTCATCTCGTTAATAATCCAGTCGCGGCCTTTTTCCAGCAGGAACTTGGTACCATCCCAGTTGCCACGCTTTAGCGCTTCCGGCAATCCAGGGCTATGGCGACCATATAAATTGGTGAAGATGCGATCCTTATCTGCTAACATCGCGCTCAACCCTTCGTCTTTTCATCGACTGCGCGCTCAGCAGCGTCAGGAGCCGTTGCAGGTGATGCAGCCTGATTGTGTTCAGGCTTGATCGGCTCTTTTCCGCTTGCCGCACGGTGCGCTGGCGTATCAGCAACCAGCTCGCCCGCACGTCCGCTTGATGGATGTGCAGGTTCCGGCATCGCTGCCTCACGTGCTGCAAGCGCTTCGGCAGCTGCCTTCGCTTCAGCCTCCGCGCGCGCTCTGGCTTCTTCTTCCTCGAAGCGACCACGCCAGCTGCCAATCAGCGATCCATCATAGAGGGCCGGATCAAGAAGCGTATTGATCGCATCCTGCGGCTCAGATGCCATGCGGCCATTTTGTGGGCCAGGCTTAACAGCACGGCCTGCAGCCAAATCATCAAGCAATTTATTGAAGTTTTCAGGAGTCAGATCTTCATAATAGTCATCGTTGATCTGTACCATAGGCGCATTGCAACATGCGCCAAGGCACTCAACCTCAAGCCATGAGAACAAACCATCCTCAGTAACTTTTCCCTGATGACCAATACGCTCTTCCAGCACATCCTGAATGGCCTGCGCACCGCGTAAACGGCACGGCGTCGTACCACAAAACTGGATGAAGTGACGCCCAACCGGATGAAGATTGAACATGGTGTAGAAGGTTGCAACCTCCAGCACCCGAATGAATGGCATCTGTAGCAATTCGCCGATAAAACGAATAGCGGGTTCAGAAACCCAGCCGCCGCCCTGCTCTTGCGCCTTCCACAGTAATGATATTACCGCCGAAGCTTGACGCCCTTCTGGGTACTTAGCGATGATCCGCTCAGCCCAAGCAGCATTCTCCGGTGTGAAGGCGAAACCTTCCGGTTGAATTTCTTTTGGCGCTAGCCTGCGAACGGACATACCGTCACCCACTCCCTGACCGCGAGGAACTCCTCAGCGATCAACCTCTCCAAACACGATATCGATTGAACCAAGAATTGCCGAAACGTCAGCCAGCATGTGGCCGCGACACAGGAAATCCATGGCTTGCAAATGCGCAAATCCTGGCGCGCGGATCTTGCAGCGATAAGGCTTGTTCGTCCCATCCGCTACCAGATACACACCAAATTCACCCTTTGGCGCTTCCACTGCGCTATAAACCTCGCCGGCAGGCACGTGGAAACCCTCGGTATATAACTTAAAATGATGGATAAGCGCTTCCATCGAACGCTTCATATCGCCGCGCGATGGCGCGACAACCTTATGATCGACGCTCGATACCGGTCCCTGACCAGCTGGTTCACGTAGCTTGGTGATGCATTGACGCATGATACGCACTGACTGGCGCATCTCTTCCATGCGGATCACCTGCCGGTCGTAACTATCACCGTTTTTGCCAACAGGGATGTCGAAGTCCATTTCTTCATAGCATTCATAGGGTTGAGACTTACGCAAATCCCATGCTGCACCAGATCCACGTACCATCGGACCAGAGAAACCCCAGGCCCAGCACTCTTCCAGAGACACAACGCCAATATCAACGTTGCGTTGTTTGAAGATACGGTTGGTGAGAACGAGGTTCTCAAGGTCATCACAGACTTTTAAGAACGGATCGCAGAATGCTTCAATATCATCAATCAGATCAGGCGGAAGATCCTGATGCACACCACCTGGACGGAAATAGTTTGCATGCAAGCGCGCGCCACAAGCACGCTCATAAAAGATCATCAGCTTTTCACGCTCTTCAAAGCCCCATAGTGGAGGCGTGAGCGCACCGACGTCCATCGCCTGCGTCGTAAAGTTCAGCAAATGCGACAGAATTCTACCGATTTCAGAGTAAAGAACCCGGATCAACTGCCCACGACGCGGAACAGTTACGCCCAGCAGCTTTTCCACTGCGAGCACAAAAGCATGCTCCTGGTTCATCGGCGCAACATAATCGAGCCGATCAAAATAAGGCGTTGCCTGTAGATAAGTCTTGTACTCAATCAGCTTCTCAGTGCCGCGATGCAACAGGCCGATATGCGGATCAACCCGCTCCACGACTTCGCCCTCGAGCTCAAGCACAAGGCGCAGAACGCCGTGAGCCGCAGGATGCTGCGGACCAAAGTTGATGTTGAAGGTACGAACGTCAGCCTCAGCCATGGTTCTGATCCTGCCAGCGACGAGCTGCTACCATTTTGCATGCATATTTGATCATGAGGGCTTGCCTCCCGCTTTCTCATCACCGGGTAGAACATATTCAGTTCCCTCCCAAGGCGAGAGAAAATCAAAAGAGCGGAACTCCTGCACGAGCTTTACCGGCTCATACACTACACGTTTCTTTTCATCGTCGTAGCGCACTTCAACATAACCCGTCATCGGGAAGTCTTTGCGCAGCGGATGACCTTCAAATCCATAATCTGTCAGCAAACGTCGCAGATCGGGGTGATCTGAGAATAGCACGCCATAGAGATCATACGTTTCACGCTCAAACCAGTCAGCAGAAGGAAACACACCAACCGCACTCGGCACAGGCGTAAATTCGTCCGTCGCAACCTTCACTCGAATACGCCGGTTATGACGTGGCGACATCAAGTGATACACAACCTCAAAACGCTGCTCGCGATCAGGGTAATCAACACCACAGATATCGATGAAATTTACATATAGGCATGAGGGATCATCGCGAAGGAAACGCAGGACCTCCAGAATCGACTGCGTCTGCGCAACAAGCGTCAGCTCACCATAAGCCAGCTTCGTGGCAACGATGCGCCCACCAAGTGCTGCAGTGACCGCAGCGCCATGCAGCTCAAGCTCTGATGCAGCTGCACCCTGCCCTTGGCTATGAATATCCGTGCTCATACCGCCCGCTCCTCTTAGCGCTCGATCGTGCCGACACGGCGAATCTTCTTCTGAAGAAGCAGAATGCCGTATAGCAACGCCTCGGCCGTCGGCGGACAACCTGGCACGTAAATATCAACCGGTACTACGCGATCGCAACCGCGAACAACCGAGTAAGAATAGTGGTAATAGCCACCACCATTGGCGCATGATCCCATCGAGATCACATAACGCGGTTCCGGCATCTGGTCGTAAACCTTGCGGAGAGCTGGTGCCATTTTGTTGGTAAGCGTACCGGCAACGATCATCACGTCAGATTGGCGCGGGCTGCCGCGAGGCGCAAAGCCAAAACGCTCAACGTCGTAACGTGGCATTGAGGCCTGCATCATCTCAACTGCACAGCAGGCAAGACCGAAGGTCATCCACATCAACGAGCCAGTGCGCGCCCAATTGATCAGATCATCCGTGGCGGTAACAATAAAGCCCTTATCGGCCAACTCATCGTTGATTTCACCGAAAAACGGATCGTTCGCGCCTACCGGCTTGCCGGTATTCGGATCAATAATGCCACGAGGCGCAGGCGCAACCAGCGTACCTGAACCTTGCTTGGGAGAAGGTTGTCCGATCAATCCCATTCCAGTGCCCCCTTCTTCCACTCATAGACGAAGCCAATTGTCAGCACGCCCAGAAACGCCATCATTGACCAGAAGCCAAACCAGCCCAACCCACCAAACGAAATCGCCCAGGGGAAAAGGAATGCTACTTCGAGATCGAAAATGATGAACAGAATGGCCACGAGGTAAAACCGTACATCAAATTTCATGCGCGCATCATCGAACGCGTTAAAGCCGCATTCATACGCAGACAGCTTCTCAGGATCTGGATTTTTGTATGCCAGCAAAAATGGTGACACCAGCAGCGCAAGGCCAATTACCAGCGAAACACCCAGGAATATGACCAGCGGCAGATAGTCCGATAGCAAATCCTGCATCTGATCCTCCAACGGCGTTAACCGCCCATATGACTGGGCGGATCGATGGCTCAGGTACATGAGCCGTGTTCAGCGAGCCTTATCCAGATATATTATAGCGGAAACTACAGGAAAACCTGACAGATTCGCCGCATTAGATTGGTTCGCATGTGCGATGAAGGCTTATCTCAGCCTCTCCTTCGACGCAAGTGCCCCCTTCGCTATTCGCATCTGATTTTGCTTAACACGGGGCTTTAGAATAGCAGTTGTGGCCATTATGCAGCTTGGAACCATTATTGATTATAAACGTTATGAGCGAAACGCATGCGTAAGAACCAAGGCATGTAATAGGAGAAATGGTAAGGAAAATATCATGCAAGACGATCTTAAAAAGCCAGCCCGCCTGCAGTATTGGACAAGCAATCGCTCTGCAAAACCTGAAAATTCAATCGAATTCAATACCTTGGAAGATGCTATTGCATTCGCTATGACGCAAAGCCCAAGCAATATGGAGATTGCATGGATTCGCACGGAAGGTGGAGCGACTCTTTTGCCTTCGCGCATATCCGCATTATGGGAAATGCGTCGTCATGCAGCTTGAAAGCGTTGAACTAAGTTCGTACTGGATAGCGCCAGCGAAGCCATAGAAAAATCAAGGCTCCGACCATTAACATGGTAGCTGCTACTTCCAGTGACAAAGTGAAATCTGCATGTGAGCCATCCACCCGAACGAGCGCTGTGGCAACGGGTGGGCCCAGAATCTGGCCAATGCCATAAGTTGCTGTGAGTAACCCCATAAGGCTCGCCGCTAGCAGCGCGTTAAGGCGCCGCACTTCTCGCATGGCAAACAATGTGATGGCTGTTAAGGGAGCGCCTACAAGGAAACTGCTGGCCACAAACCCAATCACAGATGGGAACCAAAGCCCCAACATTATCCCAAAACATTGTACCGCATAGCTGCCAATTAGCAGATCGCGCTGATCCCACCGCATGGGCAAACGCGTACCAAGCAATCCTCCGAACACCACGCCAAGGCCAAACACCGGCCAAAACATATCAGGCCATGCTGATCCTGGCAGGGCATGGCGTGCTATAACTGGCAGAAAAGTAGCTGTGATGATGTAGCCAAAACCCGCTAAACCATAGGCAACTGTGAGCAGGAAGACTTCCTGCGGATTGCCGCCGGAGAGAGAATAATGCGTTTTTGAATCTGATATTGTAGATATCGCCTCTGAACCGCCTGTTAGTTTAGGCGATTCCTGATCTGGACGCATCACTTGCCAGGCGAGAAATGCCAGCACAACTGCAACAAGGCCAAAGACAACCCAGGCAATCTGTGCATGCCAATCTCTGGCGACCATTGCGCTAACCGCAAGCCCTGTTGCCATAATACCAACACCGGGCCCGCAAAAAATCAGACCGCTTAACTGCGGCGCACCCATCTGTGTCAGGCGTTGCAGACACCATGTTGAGGTGAAAACGAAGCAAACAGCACTGGCAACGCCAGATAGAAGGCGCAGAGCCGGCCAGAGCCAAGGCCAATCTCCGGCCATAGCGAGTGTGAGAAGTGCCGTAGCGATAAGGCCGCTCCGCACAATGACAGGCGGGTTGATCAAGCCCCTTATGCGTAACGGTAAAGGATGATTGGAAAAATAAAGCGGCAGCAGAGTGCAAAGCGCAGCGCCAAGAAAATAGCCGATGTAGTTAGCTGTTGCGAGCCAGCCGCCGCCAGCAAGCGTTACAAGATTTTCATGCAGCATCATTGGCAGCAATGGCGTGAAAGCAAAGCGCCCGATTCCCATCGCTGAGGCTAAGGAAAGCATCCCTGCGAGCGCTATGATCATGGGTGAGAACTGGTATCCGGCCGCGCTACGCAATGGTAGCCCACCTTTATCAGAACTATCCAGCATACCCAATCGCTCCACCGGCGCTTTGTTTAGCACATGGATGGTTGTAACTCATTCACGTTGAAGATGATATGCGGTGGCTGCAACGGCGGCATGTTATATGGAGCTAGTAATCCCACTCCATACCGATACCAACTGCGCTTGATCCATCTGCGCCTGCTTCTCCTTGAAGCTTGATGTGATCGGTAAGATCCACATCAACTGTCACACGACTGGAAGATGAGGTCGTTCCCTGTTTCACACCAAGATAGATATTGTCGTTAAGTCGCTTACCGAAGCCAACATCGACATTGCCTGCATCATCTGCACCAACATCTACGGAATCGAGGCCCAACGAACGCCCCAGATTTCCCAGCGCATCACCACCGCCAACGCCCGTAAGCTGAGCGATTGCCTGCGCCAGACGAATAGTCTGTGAAGTTGAGAGATTCGTTACAGCTCGTCCGAACAGCAGTCTTGCAAAGACCTCATCCTGCGGAAGTTCGGGCCGTGAGGAAATGCTGATCTTCGGATTGGATGCATATCCTGTCACGCCCACTTGTGCCGTAACGTCACTTGCGGGTGCTTCAGCCAGAAAGTCCAGAGTGGGGTCGAGGCTGCCACCATCAAATGAGACCTCCCCGCGTGAGAACGTCAATGTGCGACCAACGATGGAGAGCGTGCCGCGCCGCATCTGGAAACCGCCGTCAACAATGGGATCGTTGCTATTACCGCGCACCTTGAGCGTACCGCCCAGCTCCGCATTGATACCCTGACCACGTACAAAAACTCTGGTAGGCGAAGAAATGGTGAGATCAAGCGCCATAACAAAAGGCTTGGCTGCTTCAGCTTGCGCTGCCTGTTCCATCTCCTGATTGATACGCGCAAGAACCCGTGGTGGCGGATGAATGTGCTGTACCTCAATTGGCGTTAGGGAAAGCGGGAACCGATTGGGAATCGTGATCTGCAAGTTCTCGACATTGATCGTTCCAGACAGGTTAGGCGCTTGCGCCAGCGGGCCTGTAATGGCGAGATCGAGGTTCGAGACCATATTCACCATCTCGCTCGATACAAGCTGTGCCCTCTGGGCCTGAATGGTGATGTTACCCGGGAAACCTGCAGCTGGATCAACAGCAACACGCCCTGCTCCTGTCACCATACCGCCGTTACGTGTGCGCGCTGAAAGACTGGTGATGGTCAGTTCACGTTCATTGCCGGTAATGATCGCTTGAATGTTGTCAAAGAACAGCCCTTCAATTGGATCCTGGAAGCGTCCATTAGAGACACGCACCGAGCCGCCAATCGCAGGCGTGGCTGTTGTGCCGTGTAAACGTAAATCGACATTGGCAGTGCCGGTTAAGGTTTGGCCGCTGGCTGATAACGCAACGTTAGCAATGCCAAGATCAATCGGCCCTGTAACCGCTAAATCGAGAGCGCCATCCCCAAGAGGGGCTGACCCCTGAATACGAAGCGCAAGATTATTCTGTCCGCGCACTGTTGTATCTGTGGTGACACGCCCCTGCCCCAACGCACCTGTGGCAGCAATGGCAAATGGACGCAAACCCGCATCAGCAATTGCCGGCAACGTAAGGCCTGCAACGTTAAGTTGATAACGACCATCTGGGCGAGCTGCATTACCAGTAATTGTTGCATCGCCTGAAACCGTTCCCGCAAGGCCAAGCCCCGGGACGAACAGTTCTGCAACGGCAAGTGGGAAATTCTGCAAAGTGGTATTGATATTCAGCCGCTCACCGGCTTCACCTGCAACGCGAAAACGCCCAGCGCCTGAACGCAATTCCAGATCACTAATGCGAACAGTTCCGCCATTTATGTCAATGCGTGCATTTGGCTGGATTTCAATGCGCTGATTTCCGCGTGAAACCCGCGCCTGGTTGACCAGTATGTTCGTTGCATCTCCCAAGGCGAGTCTTGCAGCGGCAGTCACGTCTGATCCTTGCACAACACCGTTGAGAGCAATGTCGTTTGCCGATCCTGTGCCCTTGGCAGTAATCGTTGCGCGTGTCACGGAGACACCGCTGGCCACTGCGTTATCGATATCAACGCGTGCGTTGAGTACAGGCTTGCGCAAGAGATCCGTACCGGAAGCATCAATACGTGCGCTTTGAAGTGATGCATTAAACCCTGAAAACTGATCGACGCTACCAACAACCCGCGCATTCTGACCGCCCTGCGCCTGCGATAAATCGGCTTGCAGGTTGATGCGTCCTGTCAGCTTTGTGAGCAACAGAGGTTCCAGATCGCCCAGATTGCCAGCGACAATGTTGATTTTTCCAGTTGCAAGCTGTTTTTCATCAAGCGCAAGCGCGCCCTTTACCGCAACTGAACCTAAAGCAATATCCAGATTATCCATGCGGGATGTACCATCAAGGCCACGTGCGAACTGTCCCGAGCCATGCGCTGGTTTGCCATCGACTGCACCACTCAGCGTCAACTTGCCATTGGCTGCCCCCAACAGATCCTGCGCATCAACATTAAGCTTCAGCGCTTCAACAGGACGGCCCATAGCTCGTGCTTGCGGAACTGAAAGAATGGCTGTACCAGCAAGTTTTTCAAGGCTGCCTGTGAGCGCAACATTGATATCGCCCTTCCCCTGCAGCTGCGCATCGATCTTGCTGAGATCGGGTAACTGCAATTTTGCCTTGATGTCAGCAGCTTTCTGGGTTGCTGAGCCATCGGCAGTGAGGTTGATATGGGCACCATCAAGCTTGAATGCTTTGAAGCCAAAGCTGCCATCCTCAGCGCGGTTCACGCCGCCAGCTAACGTAATTTTTCCGCCCGTTAAACCATCGACCTGCGCCACTCCTGTGCGCAAACCATCAATGGCACCATCAAGCGTCGCAGCCAGACGTGAAAGATCGAAAGCAATATCGACATCTGCATTAAGCTTCGCCTGACCAGCAAGATCAGAACCAACAAAAGCACGAAGCGCGGCAAGGTCTGCCTTTTCCAGCGCAATCTTGCCTATCACCTCGTCCGGATCAACCAAGCCAGAAAAGCGCATGGATAAAGGATTTAGTGCGACATGCGCTTCGTCAATCCTAGCGACCATCGAACGATCAACACTGCCACGTGCATCCAGCGCAATTGCTCCACCCAGAACCTGGGTAAGGTTGGCATCAGGGGCAATAAGTCCAGAAACATTCCCATCCAGCGTCAGATCAAAACGCGTCTCCTCAGCCGCTATCGGGCCATTACCTTTGCCGTGCATGGCAACGCGAATATTGCTTGCTTGATATCCCTCTGCCGAAAGGTCTGCTGCCAGCGCTTCTGCCGTCACCTCCAAAGCAGCGAGAGTGCCGCCTACGTTGAGATCAACGCTGGCAGATGACCATGATACCGGCGTTGGCGAGAGGCTCGCAAATACTTGTGGCGCACCCACATTTACACGTGCTGTTGCGGAGACGGCTTCTGTCTTGGGCTCAAACTGTCCGTGCGCCTCAACCTGAGCGGCAGCAGATGTAAGCTGCGCTTGCGTCACGTCTATACGGCCATCATCATTAAAATGCGCTTTGATCGCAATATCGCTCTGCCCACTGACAAGAGGCGCAATCGTATCCGGCATTAATGCGGCAACATCTGCATTAATATTAGCAGTTAAAACACGCGCCAGATCAGCCCGTTTAACGGTTATATCTCCACGCGCGCCTGCCTTGCCGGCGAGATCGAGCACGAGCTGTCCCCGCCAGTCATCAAGTGGCCCCGCGCCCTTAGCGGAGAAAGAAAGCGGAGGAAGATCAGCAATGCCCGCAATTTGCGAAACGATGCCGCCTGCGGGCTCTTGCGCCAGCACATCAAGCGTGAGCACGTCTCCTTCGGGGGTATAGCCAAACTGGCCGGTAATCTGCCCCTCTTGACCGTCAATTCGCTTAGCTGCCAGGTTAACATTCAGTCCCTGTCGATAATCAACAAGTTGTGCCGACCCATTCAAGGCAAGGCTTGCTGCCTGCCCAAACAGTGCCTCGCCAAGCGCGATTTCAGCAACTTTCAATTCAGTGAGCGTTATACCAAACGGCAACTGAGGAAGACCCGTGGAAGGCGCTTCCGGTTGCTCAGGCCCAGAAGAAACCGGGGCACGCGCAACGCCAATACGATCTGCCTCCACCAGCGTGACATCAAGCACGCCTGAAAGCAGAGACAACGGCCGCCATGCCAACCGTGCGCGATCAATATCGAGCCATACGCCATTCGCATCCGCAACCGTCATATCGCGAATGGTCATATCGAAGGGCACCGTGCCCTCTAACCGGCCAATCGAGAGCTTGAGATCCGGACTGCTTGCCACGTTCTCAATGATGCTGACAAGAGATGCCCGCCCCGTATCAGTACGGGTAAGAAAGACGAAGCCACCGGCAACAACGACCACGATTCCTGCGCTCACGCGCAACAGCATCCCGCCAACGCCCATGCGCTTGCGCCGTCCTGCTGACCTGTATCCATCACGTGCGATCAAAACGATTGTCCCAAGCTGATGTAAAGCCCGTAAGGTGGATCGCCCTGTTCGCGATTGAGGCCGCGCGCGACGTCAAGGCGAATAGGACCAATGCTTGTGTAGTAGCGCAGGCCAAGGCCGGCTGAATAGCGCAACGTTTCATCAAAGCTGGGGGCGGAAGACCTAAATGCCATACCCGCGTCTGCAAAAGCGACAATACCGATTGTATCGGTAATCTTCGTCCGCACTTCAGCAGAACCTTCGAACAAACTACGTCCACCAATCACAACACCGGCTGCATTGGTTGGGCCGAGGCTTTGATAATCATAACCACGCACAGAGCCACCACCACCAGCAAAGAAACGATGCGGTGGCGGTACATCGCCAAGTGCAGGGCCAACGATGGAGCCAAAACGCACACGTCCAGCGAGCACATAGCGTGCGTCATCATCCAGAGGCAGGTAACCTGAAGCTGTGGCGTCGAGCTTGGTCATATCGACAGTCGAGCCAAGAAACGACGGATAAGGTGTTACTTTACCCGAAAGCTTTATGCCCTTGGTTGGATTAAGTTTATCGCCGGTATTATCATAGCTCATCTGCACTGGCACGCCCACCAGCGTGTACCAGCCGCTATGGTCATAGTACATATTGGTAGGAGCAGTGTATTTGGCGCGCTCAACATCAATGCCAATCTGCCCCGTCAACTCATCAGAGAATGTGCGCTTGATGCCGAGAGAGCCAATAAAACCCTGTCGCGTATAGGTTTTAGTAATTTCTTTCAGGCCGGCAGCCTCAACAACGAGATCGTCCTTGACGGTAAAGATACCGGGTTTAAGAAAGCTGGCACCTATGCGATAGCCCAGCTTATCCATGATCCGGGCACGCGTTCGACCATTAATGGTATCGACATTTGCACCCGATACCTGCGCTTCAAGCCGCAATCGCTCAGCGCCACCGAATAGATTGCGATGTCCCCAGTAGACATTGGCAGCAGGGCCTTCAGTCGTCGAATATTTCGCGCCAAAGCCTACAAAACGTGGCAGACGCTCACCAACACGCACCTCAATTGGTAACTCGTCGTTGGCTGTCAGGTGGTCTGCCTCAATGATGCGTACAGAATCGAATACATCATAGTTACTCAGCTCCCGCCGCAGCCGGGCAACAGCTTCTGGCGAAAATATCTCACCTTCCTTGAAGGGCACTCTCGCCGTAATGAAATCCGGATCCAGCCTATCTGTGCCCGAAACTGTTACCGGCCCAAATTTTGTGAGAGGTCCCACGTCAACCTGGAATACGACATCCATAACATGACGTGAATGATCGACCGTAGCCTGACGGCCCGGCACACGTGCCTTGGCATAACCCTGCTGGCGGAAAAAACCAACAAGCGCCGATTCAGCGCTGAGTACAGAAGCGCTTAAAGCCGGATCTCCAGCCTTGACGCCAAGCTTACTCCAATCCGGAGATGGCAACGGTTGGCGTGTCACAGCATTTATAAGCGCGAACTTGCCAAAGACATATTGTTCGCCGGGGATAACTGTAACCTTTACCGGCACAGGCCCGGAACGACGCGCAGATTCAATGCGAGATGCCACCGCAGGATTGTCGAGGGCTATGCCAGCAATCGTTATATCTATGGCTCCATTATAGAACCCTAAAGCTTCAAGCGCTGAAATCAGACGGCCCTTATCAGCGTTCGCCCGCGCGATTAAACCCATTGCACCAGATGGCAACTGCTTCTTGAGGCGAGCCAGATCTGAAACTTCTTCAAGCTTTTCGGCTGGACTATCGTCTGGAATAACAAAGGTAACATTATAAGCCACCCCATCAGGCACCGGAATGAGATCAGCCTCTTCGGACTCAGGTTCGCGCCCAATCAGGCGATCATAGAGACGCCCGAAGAATGACCGGCGAGATTGCCCTGTCTGCTGCACATCTTCATTCTCGGATGACAGAATCTGCGCATCGGCCTGTCCCGCTCCCAGGATAACAACGGAAACAAGGATATTTAACGCAACGCCAGCCAATAGCCAGACCCTGAAGGCGCGTGTATGACTCATAGTCGGCCTTCGCTTGACCGCATGATGAACAACGGCCTCACGGATTAAATCGGCTTGCAGCAAGGGTTGTTTTTCAATCACGCAGTCAGAGCCTCTTATGCATACCTGTCTTAGTAGCATTTTCTGGCGTGGCAGAAACCACCTTGCCCAAGAAAATACCCTCACTTTCTTGCAGATGGCACCTCGGCTCATTTATCCTTGAGGTGCCAATAACACCTCATCTTTATCAAATGACCTTTGGCTATTGGTTAACATACAAGGCGGTATGTTGATTAAGTTCGCTGTTATAAGCAGTTTCACACAAGCGTAACGGCGGCATAATAGTCTCAATGCTTGCAAATTTATGGACCGATCGGCAAGGATGCACCAGCAGGCATTGAATCTTAGGCTAAAAGCATGACCATCAGATTTGATGCTTCAGGATAAGAGGATTATTAAGTCAGGGGAAAACGAAAACACTGATTTTCGAAAAATTAAAGGTAATGGACTTTTATACATATATGCATAACGAAAAATCGTTATCGATATGGCGTGAATATGAACCGATTCTAGAGATCATCGGTATTGTTGTGGAGTAAACTAACATGTTGGGAGATTTCTTTCGTTTCGGGGGAAGCGCCAACATGGCAAAGCCTCAGTCTGACAAATCTCAGGAGGCCGTCAACGAGATACCCGCCAATGTTGTGGACACGCGTATCGCCATTGATCACTCTGCTTCCGGTGGATCTGCCGCAAAATTCACGGAAGTACCACGATTTGGCCTGGCACTCGGTGGAGGTGCTGCGCGTGGTTGGGCTCATATCGGTGTTTTAAAGCTCTTATTGCGTGAGGGCCTGCGACCCACCGTAATCGGGGGCACCTCCATTGGTGCCGTTGTTGGTGGATGTTATGCGGCCGGAAAGCTTGAAGAGCTGGAAGAGTTTGCCCGCTCACTCACGAAGCGGCGTATTGTAAGTTTGATGGATTTCCATCTGAATGGCTCCGGCCTTCTTGGAGGTGATCGCCTCCAGAAATTGCTGGAAAAACATTTGGGCATGTTGAAAATCGAAGAACTACCTATCCGCTTTGCAGCTGTGGCTACAGAGCTTGGTTCTGGCCACGAAATTTGGCTGACACGCGGTCCGTTAATAGAAGCACTGCGCGCCTCTTATGCACTGCCTGGTGTATTCGATGCAGTGCGTGTGCGTGGCCGTTGGCTGATGGATGGCGCGCTTGTGAATCCGATCCCGGTAACAACTGCACGGGTATTAGGGGCGGAAACCGTCGTGGCGGTCAATCTGAATGGCGATCCACGCGCCCGTACAACCATTGCCCCCTCGATAGATCCGGACGAGGGCGAAGATACCATCACGCATGTAAACCATCCTTCGGAAAAAATGCGTCGTCGTTTTTTCGCCCCATTCCAGAGTGGCGCTCCTTCAGCTCGCGGCAAGCAGCAGGCACGCGGCCCTGGCCTTGCTACTGTGTTGATGGATGCCTTCAATATAACGCAAGATAGAATCGCGCGCTCACGTTTGGCGGGCGATCCTCCTGATATTACAGTTTCCCCCCGTCTTGCACGCATTGGTCTCTTTGATTTCGATCGCGCTGGCGAAATCATTGATTTAGGTGAAAAAGCGGCAGAACGTGCCCTCCCGGACCTGATCGAGTATTTTCAAAACCAACTGAATAGCACTCATCAAGCTGGGTGACGTGCCGAGTGCTCATCACGCTGTCGCGATATACTCACGCATAGCCTGATGCTCGCTCTCAAATGCTGCCAAGCGATGTTTTACAACATCCCCTATCGAGACGATTCCAGAGAGCTTTCCCCCTTCCATAACCGGCACATGGCGAAAACGACCTGCTGTCATCATTTCCATAACATCATCAGCCGTATCAAAAGGCGTACAGGTTTTAACCCGGGATGTCATGATACGTGCAACTGTACTATCGAGCATTCGCGCACCCTCACTGGCCAATACCCGCACTGCATCGCGCTCTGACAAAATGCCCAGCACCGCCCCATCAACGCCGGTAACAACAAGCGCGCCCACGCCACGCTCAGCCAGCATTTCAACGGCTTCGCGCATTGTACGATGCGGAGCAATTGTTAAAACCGCATTCCCCTTGATGGCAAGAATAGAAGCAACCGTAACCATAATGACCTCCCCTTAGGTGTTGATGGGTCATCTGCTTATGGATCACACTGATCAAATTAGTCGCAGTCTCGACCCCTGGCGTGCATATAGAGTCACGCAACTTCATGGCCTCATCTTATCTGCGGGCCTTTCATAAGGGAGTGTGCCTCCTACTTTCACATATGGCAAGCTAGATACGTGCTTACCCTTTATGAGAGCGTGGCACGGGGTCGAGTGGTACAAACAGAATAAGCCCCGCCAAAAAGCCGCCTATATGGGCTTCCCATGCAATGGTGCCTTCCATACCAATAACGCCCGAGGCAAATCCTGTTATCAGATTAATGGCGAACCAGGCGATGATAAAGCCTAAAGCCTGTTTGTTCGCGATCACCTCAATAAGGGGGCGTGCGGGTGAATAGAGACCTCTCTCTTTTTCCCGACCAAAAACCCCCGGCCCGTTTTCGGAAAAGATGAAGCGTATGGCTGCTGCCATAACACCCGATATAGCGCCAGATGCCCCCACCATTGGCACAACATCAACCGGGCGCATTATCCAAAAGAATAGCGCACCAGCGACACTGCAAATCAAAAAGAGCGCCAGAAACCGCCACGCCCCAAACCGTCGTGCAACAGGTGCGCCGAAAGCCAATAGCCATAGGGAGTTAAATACAAGGTGCATCCATGAGCCATGCAGGAAAGCATAGGTCAGCACTCCCCATGGGGGGCTTCTTTCTGCCAGAACGAAGCGCGCAAGCGCCAAATGCTCACCACCAACAACGAAAGCTGCCTCAAAAATTGCCGGTGCCTTAGCCGGGTCAATGAAGACGGTGAGCCGCGCGGGTATGAATGCAAGCTTAAGCAGAAGATCAAGATCATCACTGAAAGGCAAGAAAGCCCGTATTCCATGCACTACAGCAAGTATGAGAATAATCGCAACGATCACTACAGGTGCGTTAATGGGCGGTTCTTTATGCGGCAATGGATAACCATGAGGTGAAGGATTATGTGTGTGCGATGATTCGACACCTTTATAGCGCGGATCGCATGGGGGATGGTCAGACACAGGCACCTGCACTCCAGCATATTAGTCGCGCAAAGCTGAAACCCGCGATAAGGCGCAGATTAAGGCCGGTGAACGACACACAACATTCAGCATTCACTGCTATCACATAACCACCATCGCACCAAAGAGAGGTGCCGAAGTGATTGTAAATACACTCACAGCAACCATATCTGCGCATACCCAAAAACATGTTGCGGCAAAGCAAATGCCGTCAAAATTCATCTTCATCTTGACATATGCGCTCACAACTGCATGTTTCCTATCCGTTCACGGTGTATTTGAGGTGATTCACCGAGGCATTTTTCGAAGGTAGGTGAGCAGCTATTGTTCATGGATGCCGAAACGGTTGGTTAGAGAGCTTTGCGTATCCTTTCATACGGAACACGCAGAACTTGCGAACCTTGTGTTGGCGCTTATCGACAAGAGCGCCTCTATGGTGCAAATAGCAGCGTCTGATCTTTGAGCATATGAATGGGCATGACGTTGATTGTGATGAAATTGGGCGAGCACGATGATAGATGACAGCGATCTTTTCGGCTCGGCCGTAGACAGCGCAGGCACAGCTGTGAGCATTCCCGCAAGCATTGCAGACAGCTCCTCTGATGATGGCGATGACAGAGCAGGCGCTCCAGCGCCACTCATCAGGAAAAGCGCGCCCTCTAAGGCAGAAACAACGCGTCCCTCACGCGCGAGCACACCGTTGTCTAGCGCTTCTCCCGCAACTGGTGAAGTCGCTTATGACGCGTCCTCTATCGAGGTGTTGGAGGGGCTTGAGCCGGTGCGGCGCCGTCCGGGCATGTATATTGGCGGCACGGATGAAAAGGCCTTGCATCATCTTTTCGCCGAAGTCATCGACAATGCCATGGATGAAGCTGTCGCAGGTCATGCCGGCTTTATCGAGGTCGAGCTTGAGGCGGATGGTTTCTTGAGCGTGACTGATAACGGCCGCGGTATTCCGATTGATCCTCATCCCAAGTTTCCCGATAAATCAGCGCTTGAAGTTATTCTAACGACGCTTCATGCGGGCGGTAAATTCGACTCCAAGGTATATGAGACTTCGGGCGGCTTGCATGGCGTCGGCGTTTCGGTGGTAAATGCACTGTCTGAAAGGCTGGAAGTTGAGGTTGCCCGCGGACAGATTCTATATCGCCAGGTGTTTTCCCGTGGCCTGCCATTAGGACCACTTGAAACGCTAGGACGCATCCAGAACCGGCGAGGCACAAAGGTACGCTTCAAACCTGATGCTCAGATTTTTGGCGTTGATGCACGATTTGATCCCGGTCGTCTTTTCCGCATGGCGCGCTCCAAAGCGTTTTTGTTCGGTGGCATCGAAATCCGCTGGCGTTGTGCGCCAGAACTGTTGACTGCCGCAAGTAAAGTGCCCACTGAAGCTACATTCCGTTTTCCTGGTGGCTTGAAGGATTATCTGACGCAGGAAATTGAGGGACGCGAACTGGTTGTTGATACCGTCTTTTCAGGGCGTATTGATAAATCGACGAACGGCACCAAGTCAGGTGGGCATGGATCACTAGAGTGGGCCATTGCCTGGTATGTGCAAGAAGATGGTCATGTAGCGTCTTATTGTAACACAATCCCAACTCCTGAAGGTGGCACGCATGAACAAGGCCTGCGTACAGCTTTATTGCGTGGACTGCGCGATCATGCTGAGCGCGTGAACCAGAGCAAGCGTGCAGCACAGCTCACGGCGGATGACATTATGGTGTCATGTGCGGCTATGCTGTCGGTATTTATCCGCGAGCCAGAGTTCCAGGGACAAACCAAAGATCGTCTGGCGACCACAGAAGCTGCGCGGATTGTTGAAAGCGCCGTTCGCGATGCTTTTGATCACTGGCTCGCGGCCTCTCCGCAGCAAGCATCGCGACTACTTGATTGGACAGTAGAGCGTGCTGAAGAGCGTCTTCGTCGAAGGGCGGAGAAGGAAGTTGCACGCAAGACGGCAACCCGACGCTTGCGCCTGCCAGGCAAACTTGCAGATTGCACCAAAGCAGGCGCAGCAGGTTCTGAGCTTTTTCTTGTTGAGGGAGATTCGGCAGGTGGATCAGCCAAACAGGCACGCGATCGCGCCTCGCAAGCCATCCTGCCTTTGCGCGGAAAAATTCTCAACGTGGCCTCAGCCGGACGCGATAAACTAGCCCAAAATCAGCAAATCTCTGATCTGATGCTGGCTTTGGGTTGTGGCACAGGCGCAAATTATAAAAGCGCGGATCTACGTTATGATAAGGTCATCATCATGACCGATGCTGACGTCGATGGTGCACATATCGCATCGCTCCTGATCACGTTCTTCTGGCGCCAGACACCACGTTTGATCGATGAAAAGCACCTTTATCTGGCTGTGCCCCCGCTATACCGCCTTAGCCATGGCGGAAAAACTGTCTATGCGCGCGATGATGCGCATCGGCAAGAACTGATGAAGACCGTCTTCAAGGGAAAGAAAGCAGAGATTGGTCGCTTCAAAGGTCTCGGTGAGATGATGCCGGCACAATTGAAGGAAACTACCATGGACCCACGCAAGCGGATGCTCTTGCGCGTTGTGGTCAATGATGACATGCGGCCCGAAACAAGCGATGCTGTTGAACGATTAATGGGTAATAAGCCAGAGGCCCGTTTCTCATTTATTCAAGAACACGCTGCCTTTGCGTCTGACCTGGATATATAAATAGTAAGCAGCCACCGCCTCTCGTTAGTATGCGCGAGCATCAAATAGGGAAATATTACTGATAATGCAGGGTGATACAGATTTCGCGAAAGCGCAAAGCTATAGTATCCCCTGAATTATACACTCCTTATCATTACCAGTGAATAAAGTTATCAAAAAGTGAATTTTTAGGGGTCTTTGTTGAAGATACGCTTGCGGAACACATAAAGAACTTATATGGTGTTCGTGCTTCGTTTCGAAAATTCAATTATGTGAAATTCACTCGACAAAGACCCTGGAAGGACATGTAGACCATGTTGACGCGTAAGCAACACGATCTGCTTCGATTTATTCATGAACGCATGCGGGAATCTGGGGTTCCACCTTCGTTCGATGAGATGAAAGATGCACTCGATCTACGCTCAAAATCGGGCATTCACCGCCTGATAATTGCATTGGAAGAACGCGGTTTTATCCGCCGTTTGCCTAATAGAGCGCGTGCAATTGAAGTTATTCGCATGCCTGAGGTGCCCACTGTACCAGCACAACGCACCCGCTTCAGCCCCAGTATTGTGGAGGGAGGCCTTGGCCGCCCACCAATCAGTACGCGCGGCAACGTGGATTGGCAACAAGCCGAGCGTTATAGCGGTGATAGCAGCGGATCTGATGCGAATGGTATTCTGGTACCTGTTATGGGACGAATTTCAGCAGGTACGCCGATCAGCGCTATCCAGAGCAATAGCCATTCTCTTAGCATTCCACCCGAGTTGCTAACGACTGGGGAGCATTTTGCACTTGAGGTCCGTGGCGATTCCATGATCGACGCTGGTATTCTAGATGGCGATACGGTTATTCTTCGCAAGCAGGATAATGCTGATACAGGCGATATTATTGTCGCACTTATTGATGATGAAGAAGCCACGTTAAAACGTTTGCGCAAGCGGGGCTCTTCCATTGCTCTAGAAGCAGCTAATCCTGCCTATGAAACGCGTGTGCTGGGGCCGGATCGGGTGCGCATTCAGGGCAAGCTTATCAGCCTGGTGCGCCGCTACTGACTGCTGTTACGTCTCCAAGGCCTGCCGATCTCTTCAGCAAAGCTGCTTTGATCATTCTTATTAAAGGCTTGCGCGATAACATTAATATCGCGCAAGCCTTTGAGAAACAAGGAGTCTCCCTTAAAAGTACCAGCGATTGAGCCGTATCGCTCAAGATCATTCCGATCAATAATATACTTTGCGGCACAGTTCTTTGGCGTCCGCCAGCGGGTTATGAAAATGGTGGCGCGTTTACAATCTTCTTCCGCAGCCCGTTGATCGAGAGCAAAAGCAATACTGCGCCCATCGTGCAATGTTGTGACACAGCCAAGCTTATCACATGCAACATTTTCTTTGAGGCTGGGGTCTTTAACACGTCGGGCATCTCCATCCGCACGTAGCCATTGCTCTACAACGAACCCTGATGGTCTGCCCAGAATAACAAAACGTCCGTTTACCGCACGCACAGCTGCTCCCCGCCCCTCGCGATCAATGCGAATGTCGGGACGGTCTGGTGCTGCAGCGAGCGCTATCCCCAATCCAGCAGGCAAAACGGCCAGCCACCGCAAAGGCGTTGACCACAAACATCCCCATAACAGGGCAAGAACCATAAGTGCCAGCACACCTGCGCCAAATGCAGGCACCACGACGCTTGAGCCCTCAAAGTTTGCGACGATCCTGGATCCTTCCAGGACAGGAACAGAAGCAAGACCGGCAAGATACCAAAACGGACCATCCAGCCCTAATGGATGAAGCAAAACAGCGGCGAATGACAGCGGCATCACCAAAAGCTCAACCAATGGCAGACCAAATGCATTCCCCACTAACCCCCATGGGTTCAGCGTCTGGAAGTGATAAGTGCTAAAGGGGCCAGTCGCGAGCATAGCAACTATTGTTGTAGCCAGGCTGGCCAAAATCATCCGATAAAGCTTACTTCCCGGATACCCATCGAGAGACAAATTCAGTTTACCGCCTTCACGTAAAGGCATTATAGCGCCAACTGAGTCATTGTTTTCCCAGCGTTCAAATAAGGCAATGAGCGCCGCAACACCCGCAAAGGACATCTGGAAGCTTGGCCCAAGCAAGGTTTCCGGCTGAAAAGTCAGACAGACTAGCGCGGAAAGCGCAAGGTTGCGCATAGAGAGCGCTGGCCGATCTACGAGAATCGCGCCCATGACAATTATAGTCACGAAGAGCGCGCGTTGCGTATCGATCCCTGCTCCCGAGAAAATGCAATAAAGACTTGCTCCAATGATACCTGTCACTGCTGCCATTTTTCGAATGGGATAGAGCAATGCCAAGCCTGGCACGAGCGCGAGAAGCGCACGGGTTAGAAAGAAAATCGTTCCCGCAACCAGGGTCATATGAAAGCCGCCGATAGAAACCACATGATAAATGCCCGCTGCTCGCAGCGCCTCATTGGTTTCATCCGAAAGCATACCGCGTTTTCCGGTCACAAGGGCAGCTACGAAAGCGGCTTCCTGCGCTCGCACCTGTGCAATAGCCTTGCGCCGATCCCCACCTGATGTTGCTGGCATTTCTGGTCCACCAGCACTTTGCAAAATCCGGCGCGTAAGCGCATTCCGATGGAAATCAATCCAGGCAATGAGTCGCGAACCGTAATTGGCTGTATATGGATTATCCGCAGCAAGCTCCACCTTGCCATTGACCGAGCCCACAGCGCCAATACCATTAAAAAATGCATCACGTGCAAAATCATACCCACCAGGTCGTGCAGGTTCTGGCGGCGGGACCATGCGCGCAACCGTAGAAATTATGGTTCCAGGGACAACTTCACTCCCTCTGCGGAAGCTCACACGCACATGGGCAGGCTGTTTATCTGGCTGCAAATCACCCATTTTGATGACATCAATTACTGCCCTGGGGCCTTGCAGACGCTCATCAACAGAGCGCACGAAGCCCTGTAGCGGCACAATCATAGTATGATCGAGAACAGGTTCCCTCACCATCTCTGTACGGAATGAAGCCACGAAAAAACCTAGAAACACCATTCCGATAAACAAAGTGAAAAGCTGGTATCGCCAATGGTTGCGCAAGGCCACAGCCATTGAAATCATAGCTATGGCAGCAATAGGGGCGGCCCATATTGATGGTTCCCGATCAGCTGAAAAATAAAAAGCTACGCCCAGACCATAAGCAACCGGTAGCCATAAAAATAAACGCCGACGTTCCATCTCGATATGAAACCAGCGTGATATAAGCATATACCAGTGAGACCAAAAATCATGAAAATCGACATATCTAATTCTTGCCCAGCCAAATGGACGAACTAACCATGTCATGCCCCACCGTCGCGCCCCAATCATCGATTGCCCACACCCCTCGCCGTGCAATCTCTTGCTTCACTCTCTACCCGACGGCGTAAAGTCGTGCTACACCGCCCATTATTGCCATTCCGCATGCTTGCGCCAAGGATGTTTTGACATAATTGTCTGTCATAACTGACGCAACTGGCATGGTTTGTCACCCTTGGTCTCAACGTTTTCGGATTATCCGCTGCAATGACTGCACCTGTCGTAACGCGTTTTGCGCCTTCCCCTACCGGCTATTTGCACATCGGAGGCGCACGCACTGCGCTCTTCAACTGGCTTTATGCCAAGCACCATAATGGCAAGATGCTTTTGCGCATCGAGGATACCGATCGCGAACGTTCAACTGAGGCCGCCGTTGAAGCAATTTTTGATGGCCTGCGCTGGTTAGGTCTCGATTGGGATGGTGAGGCTGTATTCCAGTTTTCACGTGTGGAGCGTCACCAGGAAGTAGCTGCAATGTTACTCGCGAGTGGCCGTGCTTATTATTGCTACGCTTCGCAGCAAGAGCTCGAAACCATGCGCGAACAAGCCCGTGCTGAAGGTCGGCCCATGCGTTATGACGGGCGCTGGCGTGATCGGGATCCGGCCGAGGCCCCCAAAGATGTTCGCCCTGTTGTCCGTTTGAAAGCACCTCAAACCGGTGAAACCGTCATTGAGGATGAAGTGCAGGGCCGCGTTGCATGGCAGAACGAAAACCTCGACGATCTCGTGCTGTTACGCTCTGACGGTACCCCAACCTATATGCTCGCGGTTGTTGTAGATGACCACGATATGGGCGTAACTCATATCATTCGCGGTGATGACCATCTCACCAATGCCGCACGGCAAAAACATATATATGAAGCGCTCGGGTGGAATGTGCCTACAATGGCGCATATTCCTCTAATCCATGGGCCTGACGGCGCAAAACTGTCGAAGCGACATGGCGCTTTAGGGGCCGATGCCTATCGTGCCATGGGCTATTTGCCTGAAGCTCTGCGCAACTATCTGGTTCGACTTGGGTGGAGCCATGGTGATCAGGAAATCTTCTCCACAGAAGAAATGATTGCTGCGTTTAGCCTGGAAACGATTGGTCGCTCTCCTGCACGATTCGACTTGGCTAAGCTAGAGAACCTTAACGGCCACTATATGCGCGCTGCCGCTGATGCCGATCTTGTGGCAGCCGTCGAACGCATTTTGCCTGAGATAGGACCTGCTCGTGGGTTGCCCGCAACCCTTGATGAAAATACACGCGCCCAATTTCTTGCTGCAATGCCGGGCCTCAAGGAACGTGCAAAGACACTTATTGAACTCATTGAAAGTGCATACTTTATTTTCGCATCTCGCCCATTGGCGCTTGATGAGAAAGCGCTTTCCTTGCTTGGCAACGGAGGGCAAGAGCGCTTGATCGCCGTGGCTGATAAACTTTCTGCATTGTCCGAGTGGACGCCGGAAGCAACGGAGGCTGTAGTACGCGAGGCTGCGTTAGAAGCAGGTGTAAAGCTTGGCCAAGTTGCCCAGCCTCTGCGCGCTGCACTCACAGGTCGTGCCACTTCTCCCGGCCTGTTTGATGTCATGAACGTGCTTGGCCGTGATGAAAGCATTGCGCGGATTCGAGATCGGTTGGCTGCAGCTTAAATTTAAGTCTGCCCTGTTGAATCTTCTTGATAAGTCGCTGAAATCGATATTAGCAGCGTAACCCAAGCATGAAGCGCCCTCGCAGAAGCTCTGCGGGGGTGTAAATATGTTGGCAAAAGCTTTGTTGCTGATAAAAATTAACGCATTAATCGATTGATAAAAGACACTCAAAATTTAATTATATTTTTGTAACCTATTGTTTTTAGTTATTAATTTATTGCCATGGTTGCTCTTTCGCCTTATAAACGACGTGCGTATTTGTGCGCAAGCGAACATTCTGTGCATTGCAGATGCTTGAACGACCGCCATGAATGCGCTAGGCAAGCAACCAACATATCTAGATCGGATCGAAAGCCACATACTGTTGCGGATTGTGCATGCTCCGTCTCAATCACGACCGTGCGTTTTCGCGAGATCGCTCACTCAGTAAAGGGAGTCATCCATGAGCGCGAAGACGAGCACGTTGACGGTCGACGGCAAGTCGGTCGAACTGCCGATTAAGGATGGCTCGATTGGCCCTAGCGTCATCGACATCGCACCGTTGTATAAGAATACCGGCAAATTTACTTACGACCCTGGCTTTACGTCTACGGCCAGCTGTGAATCGCAGATTACCTATATCGATGGTGATGAAGGTGTGTTGCTGTATCGTGGTTATCCGATCGAGCAGCTAGCTGAACACGGCGACTTCCTGGAGACATGTTACCTGTTGCTCTATGGGGATCTGCCAACCGCAGCCCAGAAGCAGGATTTCGATTACCGCATCACGCATCATACTATGGTGCATGAGCAGATGAACCGGTTCTTCCAGGGGTTCCGCCGGGATGCGCATCCTATGGCTGTGCTGGTTGCTTCTGTCGGTGCTCTTTCAGCCTTTTATCATGACTCGACTGACATTTCTGATCCGCAGCAGCGCATGATTGCATCCATGCGGATGGTCGCAAAGATTCCGACGTTGGCTGCAATGGCGTTCAAATACTCAATCGGCCAGCCATTTGTGTATCCAAAGAACGAGCTTGATTACACCTCGAACTTCCTTCACATGGCATTTTCCGTGCCCTGCGAGGAGTACAAGCCAAATCCCGTGCTTGCCCGTGCACTTGATCGGATTTTTATTCTGCATGCTGATCACGAGCAGAATGCTTCTACATCGACTGTTCGTCTGGCGGGTTCGTCTGGCGCAAATCCGTTTGCTTGCATTGCTGCGGGCGTTGCGTGCCTTTGGGGGCCTGCTCACGGCGGCGCGAATGAGGCGGCACTACGCATGCTGGAGGAAATCGGCACGGTTGATCGGATTCCACACTTTATCGCAAAGGCCAAGGATAAAGACGATCCATTCCGTCTGATGGGATTTGGTCACCGCGTGTACAAGAATTATGATCCACGCGCGAAGATCATGCAGAAGACAACGCATGAAGTGCTAAGCGAGCTTGGTATCAAGGATGACCCGCTGCTTGATGTGGCGCTTGAGCTTGAGCGTATTGCACTCAGCGACGAGTATTTTATCGAGAAGAAGCTTTATCCTAACATCGATTTCTACTCAGGTATCACACTGAAGGCCCTGGGCTTCCCCACAACGATGTTCACCGTTCTATTCGCGCTGGCGCGTACGGTTGGCTGGATCGCGCAGTGGAAAGAAATGGTTGAGGATCCATCCCAGAAAATTGGCCGTCCACGCCAGCTGTATACCGGCGCTCCTAAGCGTGACTACGTACCGCTGGGCCAGCGCTCATAAAAAATATCATAGAAAGCACGATTTTGATATATCGCGTGTTTCTATAACTCATTGATAGACCGCCATATTCATCGGGATATTGGCGGTCTTTTCATGAGTAAAATTGAAAATGTTTGAACAGCAATGGTCGTAAATGAAAGATCTGCAGCTGTTTTTTAGTCAATTGCTCTCCTATTTAGCCATTCAACGCTGGAAATTAAGCGTCAAGGCATGCAATGGGGCTGGACAATCATGCAAATTTCGACTGCTATATGCATAGGATAAATGAAAATGAAATGAGCGAATCCGAGAATAGCAAAAGCGATGTTTCCTTCTCAATGCGCCTAAAAGTAAGATGTCCGTTTGTGCATGTCATTCAAATGCAAGAATAAATGTCTAGGCACGGCTTTTTGATCCATGGCTAAGCAATACAAAGGGTGTTTTGCTAAAACTCGCAGATAAATTGTCTGCAACCGTACGAGCAGAAAACGGGTAACGATGGCTCAGGCAATCTCCATATAATCCAGGGGGCACTTCGTCGATGGAAGTTTTCGTGCAGCAGCTCATCAATGGGCTGACTCTCGGTTCGATTTATGGGCTGATAGCCATTGGTTACACCATGGTTTTCGGCATTATCGGCATGGTGAACTTCGCGCATGGCGATGTGTTCATGGTGTCAGCATTTATCGCGCTAATTTTCTTCCTGCTATTGACCACCTGGCTTGGTATTGGCTCCGTTGCGCTAGCGCTCCTTCTTGTTCTGGTCCTTGCCATGTTGATGACGGCATTGTGGGGATGGACACTTGAACGCTTGGCTTACCGACCCTTGCGCGGTTCATTCCGTTTAGCGCCAATGATTTCAGCTATTGGTGTGTCGATTTTTCTGTCAAATTTCGTTCAGGTGTCACAGGGCGCACGTAATAAAGCCCTTCCACCAATCATCACTGATGTGTTTGTACTGTTTGAGCGTAATGGTTATGCTGTTACTCTTTCCTATAAACAGATCATCATCATGGCTGTCACCACAGTGTTGCTGTCCGGATTCTGGTATGTCGTGCGTAAAACCTCGTTGGGGCGCGCACAAAGGGCATGTGAACAGGATCGAAAGATGGCAGCCCTTCTCGGTATAGATGTGGACCGTACAATTTCGCTGACCTTCGTACTTGGTGCTGCGCTGGCTGCGGTGGCGGGTACCATGTACTTCCTTTACTACGGCGTAGTCGGATTTTCGGATGGCTTCGTTCCTGGTGTCAAGGCATTTACGGCGGCGGTACTTGGCGGCATTGGCTCGCTGCCGGGAGCTGTGCTGGGCGGCTTGATCATCGGTCTTGTTGAGACATTTTGGTCAGCGTATTTTTCCATCGAATACAAGGATGTTGCGGCGTTTTCGATCCTTGCCATCGTGCTGATTTTCATGCCATCGGGAATACTCGGTAGGCCTGAAGTCGAGAAGGTTTAAGGACAGGGATACTTAATGAGCACGATGCATAACGCCCTCGCCTCACCTGCTGATAAGCAGCCTTCAACGCTTGCACGTGCCTTGCGAGAGGCCGCTTTCGCAGCATTGGTTATGCTGGGGCTGGCGATTCCCATACTCTTGTTTCGCACCGAGCAAGGCGCTGGCCTGCAACTCATTCTTACGCCCCGCGTTGGTCTGGTTGCAGTTATGTGCGCGCTGGTTTTCGTTGCACGTTTTTTGGTGTCACTTTATCACGCCCGAAAACGCTCGCGTCAGATTGCTCGAATGGCGCGGGAGACAACAAGTGTCGAGAAACCCGGCATAGCTCACTTGGTAATGACTATCGGTATACCTTTGTTTCTTGGTATCGCGGTCACATTTCCTATCTTGATGAGCTTTGCAACTGGCAGTCTAAACAGTGCACGGTACTGGATCGATCTGGGGATTCTGATCCTTACTTACGTGATGCTGGGGTGGGGATTGAATATCGTGGTCGGCCTGGCTGGTCTTCTCGACCTTGGCTATGTGGCTTTTTACGCTGTTGGTGCATATACTTATGCGTTGTTATCGACCACTTTCGGGCTGTCATTCTGGATCTGCTTACCACTTGCGGGAATTCTGGCATCCTTCTGGGGCATTTTGTTGGGGTTCCCCGTTTTACGACTGCGTGGCGATTATCTTGCTATCGTAACGTTGGCGTTTGGTGAGATCATCCGGCTAGTGCTTATCAACTGGGTAGACCTGACAAATGGCGGGGCTGGCATCTCGTCGATTCCACGCGCGACTTTCTTTGGTCTACCCTTTGAGCGAGGCGAAGGCGGGTTCGCAGCATTCTTCGACATCCCCTTCAATGCCATGCACCGAATGGTGTTTCTATACTACCTTATTCTCGTTCTGGCGCTGATTACGAACGCTGTTACGATGCGGCTTCGCAGGCTACCAATTGGACGTGGCTGGGAAGCGTTGCGTGAGGATGAGATTGCGTGTCGTTCGCTGGGCATGAACACGCGCAACACTAAATTGACAGCCTTTTCACTTGGCGCATGCTTTGGAGGACTTGCGGGATCATTCTTCGCTGTGCGACAGGGATTTGTCAGTCCGGAAAGCTTTAACTTTCTGGAATCAGCGATTATTCTCTCGATCGTGGTATTGGGAGGAATGGGATCGCAGTTTGGCGTTGCCATTGCGGCAGTTGTGATGGTCGGTGGGCCTGAATTGCTGCGACATCTGACTTTTACCAAGGCGATTTTTGGTCCGGATTTTGATCCAAATGATTATCGCCTTTTGATTTTTGGTCTGGCGATGGTCGTCATGATGGTATGGCGTCCCCGGGGCTTGATAGCCCACCGCAATCCTTCAATTGTTTTGAAGGAGCGCAAGGCAATATCGGGATCGCTTGTTAAGGAGGGGAACGGATAATGCGTTGGGAGAATGATCCCATCCTCCATGTGGAGCATCTGAAGATGCGCTTCGGAGGGCTTGTGGCGGTCAACGACCTGTCGTTCAAGGTCGGCCGAGGCGATGTCACGGCACTGATCGGCCCCAATGGCGCGGGCAAAACAACCGTCTTCAACTGCATCACTGGTTTTTATAAGCCAAGCGAAGGCATGCTGACGCTCAAGCAAACGAATGGATCTTCCATACTGCTTGAACGTTTGCCAGGCCACAGAATCGCGCAGGACGCACACGTTGCACGCACGTTCCAGAACATCCGACTATTCTCCGGCATGACCGTGCTGGAGAACCTGTTGGTAGCCCAGCACAACACGCTGATGCAGGCTTCGGGGTTCTCTTTGGCGGGGCTTTTGGGGCTGCCGGTTTTTCGCAAGGCGGAGAAGGCAGCCGTTGAAAAGGCACGCTATTGGCTTGAAACGATTAATCTTCTGGATCGCGCTGACGATCCTGCAGGTGATCTGCCTTACGGTGACCAGCGCCGGCTTGAGATTGCACGCGCCATGTGTACGGATCCGGTATTGTTATGCTTGGACGAGCCTGCTGCAGGTTTGAATCCGCGTGAAAGTGCGCAGCTCAATACGCTGCTGCTATCTTTGCGGGCAGAGCACAATACGGCCGTGCTGTTGATTGAACATGACATGTCCGTGGTAATGCAGATTTCCGACCACGTTATTGTGCTGGATTATGGGACTAAAATCGCGGATGGCACCCCCGCTGAAATTCGCAATGATCCACGTGTAATCGCAGCATATCTAGGCGTTGATGATGAAGAAGTTGAACAGGTTGAAGCGGAGGTGCGGTTATGAGCGCTGTCATACAACAGCCTGATGCTGCACGTGCTCCCCTGCTATCTGTGCGTGGCGTTAAAACGTATTATGGCAATATCATCGCCCTTAAGGGGGTTGATATTGATGTAAACCAAGGTGAAATCGTAACCCTGATCGGGGCGAATGGCGCGGGTAAATCCACGCTTATGATGACGATTTTTGGTAATCCACGCGCCCGCGAAGGCACCATTACCTATGCCGGCCGCGACATCACCAACATGCCCACGCACGAAATTGCACGACTTAATATCGCGCAATCACCTGAAGGTCGGCGCATTTTTCCGCGGATGACGGTTTACGAAAACCTGCAAATGGGCGCGGCTATCAACCAGTTTGCGCATTTCGATGCTGATCTGGAGCGGGTCACAACCATGTTCCCCCGCCTCAAGGAACGCCTGCATCAACGTGGCGGCACCCTCTCTGGCGGTGAGCAGCAGATGCTGGCAATTGCACGTGCACTCATGAGCCGCCCTAAACTGTTACTGCTTGATGAGCCATCGCTTGGTCTTGCGCCTTTGGTGGTAAAGCAGATTTTTGATGTCATCCGCGAGCTCAACGAGAAGGACGGTATGACCGTGTTTCTGGTGGAGCAGAATGCATACCATGCGTTAAAGTTAGCACATCGTGCCTATGTAATGGTAACGGGCGCGATTACATTGACCGGCAGCGGACAAGAGCTGCTGGAGGATCCTCAAGTGCAGGCTGCCTATCTTGAGGGTGGGAGATAATGATGCAGGGCATACTTTATGAAGAGCCATCGGTTTGGCTTTTTCTGCTTGTCACATTGGTGATGGGCGGTGGTGCTGCATGGATGACGGGGCGCGCCATGGCGCTGACATGGGCACCCGTATGGCAGAGCATCATTTACTTTTTTCTTCTGGCAGCAGCTGTGCGATTCATCCACTTTGCGTTGTTCCATGGCACACTGCTCTCTTTGCACTACTATCTGGTTGACGCGCTTTTTGTGATCGTCATTGGTCTTGCCGGCTTCCGCTTTAAGCGGACGCAGCAGATGACGACACAATACTCGTGGCTTTACATGCGCACTGGTCCTTTCACCTGGCGCAATAAGGCCTAAAACTCCGTGAACAGAGGGAAACGGCAATGAAAAAATCGATTGTGGGAACGCTCGTGCTCGGTCTGGGACTCGCCCTGACGGGCACAGCTCAGGCGCAGATCAAAATTGGTGTCGGCGCGCCGCTGACTGGCCCAAATGCAGCCGTAGGTGATCAGTTTCGCAACGGTGTTCAACAGGCTATTGCAGACCTGAATGCAGCAGGCGGCATCCAGGGGCAGATGCTCGAGATCAGCCTTGGCGATGATGTATCCGATCCCAAGCAAGGCGTTTCGGTTGCCAACAAATTCGCGGGCGAAGGCGTGAAGTTTGTTGTTGGACATTATAACTCGGGTGTATCGATCCCCGCTTCTGAGGCTTATGAAGAAGCTGGCATTCTGCAGATCTCACCGGGTTCCACCAATCCCGTCTATACGGAACGTGGACTGTGGAATACTTTCCGCACATGCGGTCGCGATGATCAGCAAGGTGCTGTTGCTGGCGAGTATCTTGCAAATCACTACAAGGGCAAGAACATTGCCGTTGTCCACGACAAGACCCCTTACGGCAAGGGCCTTGCTGACGAAACCATCAAGGCACTTGAGGCAAAGGGCATTAAGCCTGTTGTCTACGAGGGTGTAAACACGGGCGAGAAAGACTACTCGGCTCTCGTATCCAAGCTGAAGGCAGCCAATGTTGATGTGCTATACTTCGGCGGTCTGTACACTGAGGCTGGCCTCATCACCCGCCAAATGCGCGACCAGGGCTTATCTGCACCGCTCATGGGCGGCGATGGTATTGCTTCATCTGAATTCGCAGCAATTGCTGGACCAGGCGCTGTTGGCACCTTGATGACATTCAGCCCGGACCCACGCAAGAACCCTGCAGCACAGGAAGTGGTTGAGAAATTCAAGGCCAAGAATTTCGATCCAGAAACCTACACCCTCTACAGCTATGCTGCAGTGCAAGTCATCGCGCAGGCAGCTGAAGATGCCAAGTCGGTTGATCCTGAAGCCATAGCCAAGGTCATTCACTCCGGTAAGACCTTCTCGACGGTAATTGGTGATTTGTCCTTTAATGAAAAGGGCGACATCACGCGTCCTGATTACATCGTTTACGAATGGAAGAAGGGCGCTGACGGTAATGTTGGTTACTCCGGCAACGAAGTAAACTGAACACTCAGTGAGGTTTCCTCCTCATGAAATTAGCCCCCGACGATTCACTCGTCGGGGGCTTTTTATTTCAATATTCCAGTGGATACTTTCTTGAAAGCCATAGGAGAAGAAGCCCTACAACCGGCAAAAGAATATCCGAGTAAAGCATAATTCCTGCGTTTCCCGGGGCAAAGTTCCCTTTGGTAACGATCTGTATAATATGGCCGATGCTCGCCCCCCAAAGAAAGCAAGCAGGGCCTGCTATTGCAGCCAATTTCATCTCAAAGCCACGTGATACGGCTAATAATGCAACAAGTGCAAAGCCTAAGCTGGCATAGCCAACCTCTGCCTGGAAGGGGCTGTTTTGCCAACCAATAAAGGCAGCGCTCATCTCTCCAAAAAAGACGTGCATTATAAAGTTGTAAAAGAAGGCCAGCCCAATTGAAAACAATAGGAAGTAACGTAGAAGCGCTTCCACAATCGTGTCGATGCCAACTGGCCTTGGTGCCCGTGCGATGCGTATGGCTGAAGCTATTAACCCAATGATAAAGAACGTTAAAGTGAAATTAGACAGTGCAAATCGAATTGTGCTTTCCATCATGCCCCCCCTGTAAGAAATCAGGGCAGAGACTATCCGATTTGCCCTAGTGCAGGAAATGTTTCCAACAACCAGAACGAGAATTGGTTGATACTACCTGTTAAAAACGCAATGCCCGTGAGAACAAGAAAGCCGCCCATAATCCTTTCAATCAATACAAATTTTGATCGCATCCGCTTGATGAGCGAGACAAGTGGCTTCATTGCAAAAGCTGTGACAATAAAGGGAATACCAAGCCCCAAAGAATAAGCAGCCAGCAGGCTCGCCCCGCGCCCCACACTGTCTTCTGATCCCGCAACAGCAAGGATCGCTGCAAGAATGGGACCAATGCAGGGGGTCCAGCCAAAGGCAAAGGCTAACCCCATCACATAAGCCCCCCAAAGGCCTGCGGGCTTATCAACCTGCACACGCGCCTCGCGGTATAAGAAACCAAGACGGAAGACGCCCAGAAAATGCAGCCCCATAATAATGATAATAAGACCGGCCAGCGTACCAAGCACATCCAGATACTGACGAATAGTCTGTCCTAGCACAGAAGCCGTAGCGCCCAGCAACACAAATACGGTTGAAAAACCAGCCACGAATAACAGCGCCGCGATAAATGCCCGGCGCGTGACATCTGCGCTTTGACGCTCCGTAAGATTGTCGAGCGTAGTGCCTGTCAGAAACGTCACATAGGGCGGCACCAGAGGCAAAACACAGGGACTTAAAAAGCTCAGTAGGCCGGCAAATGCCGCCGCTGGATAAGTAACATTGATCATGCGTCACGTTGTAGCCGCGTCAGGGATAATCCGGCAAGATGCCATGCAGCCGCATAACGAAGTTTTGCAACGGCCATAGCACTTTGAAGTGCCCTGCCCTTGCTTACGGAGAACATGATGAACGAAAAGTCGCACAATCTCATCACAGATGTTCCAGGATTACGTGTTGGGAACGCGGATGATCCGGCGGCAGCTACTGGTGTCACGATTGTTGTATTTGATGAGCCGGCCGTTGCTTCGCTTGCCATTATGGGCGGAGGACCTGGCGTGCGTGATACGGCGCTACTTGAACCAGAAATGACTGTGCAAACCGTAGATGCACTGGTGCTATCCGGTGGATCGGCTTTCGGGCTTGATGCCGCGGGCGGCGCCATGAGTGCGCTTGCCCGCCATGGGCGTGGTTTTACTGTTGGCTCAGCGCGCGTCCCTATTGTGCCGCAAGCTGTGCTATTCGACCTCATCAATGGGGGGCAAAAACCATGGGCCTCGGGAGATGGTCCCCCTCCCTATCGTCATTTGGCAGAAGAAGCGGTTGAGGATGCGCTTTCATCATCATCTGGTGTCTTTTCTTTAGGCACACGGGGAGCCGGATATGGCGCAACGACCGTCAATTTGAAAGGTGGACTTGGCTCAGCTAGCGCAAAAACGCCTGAGGGGCATTGGGTCGGTGCGATTGTCGCTGTCAATGCGGTTGGTTCTGGCGTGATTGGCAATGGTCCACATTTTTGGGCTGGCGTATATGAGAACGCAAATGAATTTGGCGGTTTAGGCATGCCCTCTTCCCTTCCCGCTGATGCGCTTACCCCCCGCTTCAAAGGAGGGCCGGGAGAAAATACAACGATCGCCATTATTGCGACTGATGCCATATTGACCAAAGCGCAGGCCAAACGTTTGGCGCTTGCATCCCACGATGGTATGGCGCGCGCTCTAAGACCGTCACATGCTTTGCTGGATGGCGATCTTGTTTTTGCAGCATCGACAGGCAAAAGGCCTCTTGGTCCCTCTCCTTATGAGCTATCAAACCTTGGCGTCGTTGCAGGAGATTGCCTTGCGAGAGCCATTGCGCGTGGCATTTATGAAGCTACGGCACTCTCGATGGAAGAAGCACTTCCTGCATGGCAGGATATTTATACCGGAGTACGTTAACGAGCGGAAATAGCTTCATTCCGAACCTCAATACCCTTTAAGATAAGCCTCACTAACATACTGACAGTGAGGCTTAATTTTTTATCAGCGTTATATTATTTCGATAACACCCTCATATGCTTTTATTGCACCGCAGAAAGAAAAATACAGAAAAAACATTATCCATTAAATACCACTATCATACTACATATATTATATTCATTTACATTAAATTTAAAAAAATACTATAAAAATATTAAATATAGATTAAATCAAAATGTTGACATAATTCAAAAATCGATAATACTCACTATACAGCGTTTTATAGTACGAAATTCATGCTGATAAATTAACTATAACTGCGCGAATACACGGTTCAATGCCAACAAGAGGCATTTCGAGGAACAAACTATGAGCATTCGTACAAAGTTACTGTTTATCGTTTTGGTTGTCAGTGCCTTCTCGCTTGTTATCGCCGCCTCAAGTCTATACGTATCTAGTGAATATACTAAAAAAACAAATGAACTAGATAAAAGCCAGCATAGGGCATACTATGGCGAGCGTTTGAACCGTCTTGTAGCCAGCATAGTTTCTGAATCGCGTGGAATTTACTTATCTAAAACTCCCGAAGATACAAAACCATTTGCAGCTAACATTACAAAGCTTCTGGGTGATGTCGATCAATTGTTTAAGCTGTGGCGACCGATTGTTTCTCCCGATGATTCTGAAGAATTTGGGAAAGTCGTTGATCTTTCTACGAAATTCCGCGAAATGCGTGAAAATATTGCGCAAAAAGGTCAGACTGAAGGCCCGGATGCAGCTGATTTATTGGGAAACAATGAGAGTAACCGCGCTAACAGAATAGCGTATCAGACTGCGATTGATGCCTTGATCCTGGACGATCAAAGGAAAGCAGACTTAATCGAGGAAGACATTAAAGCATTTACTGAGTGGGAATTTAAATTTGTCATTTCCATTGCTATTGCCAGTATCATTGCTGGCATTGCCGTAGCACTGTTCATTGCCACGAGACAGCTCAGCAACCCACTGAAAAATTTGGCTGAAGCGCTTAAGCGTATAGCCAAAGGCGATTACAACGTCTCAATTCCTGAAAAGCGTAGTAATGATGAAATAGGTGAAATTTGGGGAATTGTCGGCCATGTCGTCCAGGCATTAAGGGAAGCAGAAGAGCTTAAACTTCAACAAGCGCAAACTGAAGAGCGCCGTAACATTGAAAAGCGCTCAATGATGGCTGAACTCGCCAACTCTTTTGAGAATGAAGTGATGGGCGTTGTGCGCTCTGTTTCAAGCGCTGCGCATCAGCTGCAACAGAATGCATCCCGCATGGGTATTGTCTCTGATGAGACGAGCCGTCAATCGACTGTCGTTGCAGCAGCGTCCGAGCAGGCCACAATGAATGTCGAAACTGTTGCCAGCGCAGCTGAAGAGCTTTCTGCCTCAATCCGCGAAATAAGCTCGCAGGTTTCTACAGCTGCAAATGTAGCTGATAACGCATCAAACCATGCTCACACAACAACCAATACAGTCAATGGTTTGGCAAACCGGGCCCAACGCATTGGTGAGGTGGTCAGCCTAATTAATGATATCGCCGCACAAACAAATCTGCTTGCACTCAACGCGACGATTGAAGCGGCACGTGCTGGTGATGCCGGCCGGGGCTTTGCTGTGGTTGCCAATGAAGTGAAGAGCCTTGCCGCTCAAACAGCAAAAGCAACTGAGGAAATATCGATGCAGGTGCGAGATGTGCAGACAGCCACCTCAGACGTCGTTATCGCAATGACTACAATCTCCGCTATCATCGAGCAGGTGAATGCGATTTCAATGTCCATTGCTTCAGCGATTGAAGAACAGGGGGCAGCTACTGCTGAAATCGCGCGTAACGTTTCGCAAGCTGCAGCTGGTACAAGTGAGGTAACTGTCAACATCACCAGCGTAAGCCAGGCAGCTGGCGAGACAAAAAGTGTTTCCAACCAGATTGTACAAGCTGCCAACGAGCTATCAAATCAATCTGAGACGCTGCGAGATCAGGTGGATAGCTTCATATCACGGGTACGTGCAGCCTGATTTTTGGTTCAGTTTCTGGATAATTAAAACTCCCGGTCGCTCTCGTGATCGGGAGTTTTTTATGAAGCTGTCTGCATGCGTTATTCTGCTAACGTATTCAGCAGATTAGATAATAACACTTGACGATCTTGCGCACGCATGGCACCGCCCATAACTGCTATGCCTGTAACGCCAGCATGCAAACATATCGGCGCTGAAAAATGATCTATGCCACCAATTGCAATAACGGGTAAACATGCCCCCTTCACCATAGCCTTCAGGCCGGTTTCACCAAGTGCGGGCCCATACCCTGGCTTGCTTTGTGTGACAAAAGCGGGACCAACAATAAGATAATCAAGATATCGTGGATCAGCAGCTTTTACCTGATTAATGGAGTGGGCTGACTGACCGATCAGCGCCCCCTCCCCAAGCAATGCACGTGCCGCAGCTGCGTCAGCGCCCTCAGGCAAATGCACGCCATCAGCACCGGCGCACACTGCAATTTCTGGTGAGCCATGCACACTTACACACCCCCCATATGGGATAGCGCGGCGCTTGAAATCAACAACAAGCGCAATCTGCTCCTCAACGGAAAGATCCTTCTCCCTCAGGCTGATCCACCTTATGCCGCTCGCGAAAACCGCATCTGCCATCGCCCCCATTGCTGCGATGCCACCATCGAGCTGGTGCCTGTCCGTCACAACAAGCACGGGAGGGCGTGGCAGTTTGCCACTCATGATTCGATCAAGCCCAGCTGCGGACTGGATGCTTCTGCGTTACAGCGTTTAGGGATTCGTCCGGCAAGATAAGCCAATCGCCCACCCTCGACGGCATATTTCATAGCACTGGCCATCGCGACCGGATCATTGGCCTTGGAAACAGCCGTATTCAGCAGCACTGCAGAGCATCCCAGCTCCATCGCCAGCGCCGCATCTGATGCCGTGCCGATGCCCGCATCAAGAACCACAGGCACAGAGCTGCGGGCGCAGATCATTTCAATCATGTGCGGATTGGAGATCCCCAACCCTGAACCAATCGGTGAACCCAGCGGCATGACAGCCGCTGCCCCTGCATCCGCCAGCTTACGACATGAGATCGGATCATCAGTGCAATATGGCAGCACGATAAAGCCCTTGCTCACGAGCTCAGCCGTTGCGCGCAGCAACTCTTCTGTATCGGGATAGAGTAACTCACGGTCACCCACGACCTCGACCTTGACCCAATTCGTACCAAGGGCCTCGCGCGCAAGCTCAGCCGTCAACACGGCATCGCGGGCCGTTTGGCAACCTGCAGTGTTAGGCAAAAAATGCACCGTATCGCCCAATACATCCACAAGGCTTTCAGCTGCTCCTGAAAGATCAATGCGCCGGATGGATGCGGTCGTCATCTCGGTGCCACTCGCCTGAACAGCATCCAGCATGACTTTCTGGTTCGGATAACCGGCCGTGCCAAGAAACAACCGCGATGAAAAAGTGCGGCCCGCGATAACCAGTGAATCATGCAGTGTAGAGCGTGTCATGGCGCTTAACCACCCTGTCTTGCGTGAACAATTTCAATGCGATCATTGGCATTGAGTTTCGTATCAATCCATTCTGCACGCGGTAGCATTGTTCCATTCAATGCGATAGCAACGCCTTTCGTATCAGGAGCGATATCATGGCGCGCTAAAAGCGCAGCCATAGTTGCCTCCATCAATACCTCTGGCAGACCATTTACACGCACTTCGATTTCACTCATCAAACTATCCTCGGCTTATCGCTGCTGGACGAAAACGGCTGGCATCAAATGGCAATGAAATTTCATCCCGCTGCCCGTCCAAAATTAAGCGTGTGATGGCATCGGCGGTTACTGGCGTTTGCAGAATACCGTTGCGATGATGACCTGTTGCATAAACAAGCCCCGGCACCGCCGACGGCCCTAAAATTGGCGCATCATCACGGCTACCAGGGCGAAATCCAGTCCATGTTTCAATCAACGGCAATTCTTCGATACCAGGCAGCGCACGCCATGCGTTTTGCAAGAGGGAAAGCATCCCACCTGCTGTGAGGCACTCATCGAAACCGCGCTCTTCAACTGTGGCGCCCACAATCAACCGGCCATCCAGGCGCGGAACAAGATAAATGCCCGAAGCCCAGATTACATGGCGAATGAGTGGATTATCCGCCTCCATCCCAAGCGCAAGCATCTGCCCTTTAATGGGGCGAACCGGCGGACGGATATCAGGTGTAAGGCCACAAATCCCCCGCGACCACGCCCCCGCAGCAAGCACGATCGTTGTTGCACTATGATGTTCACCCGCTATCTCAACAGCAGTTGCGTAACCATCCTCAATGATGATGCGATCAACCTGCGTCTCTTCATGTAATGTAACGCCGACCTTGAGTGCAGCAATGCGTAAAGCCTGCGCGAGCTTGCGGTTATCAACCTGATGATCTTCCGGACTCCAGATCCCGCCTGCGGCTCCCGCTAGGAGCGGTTCTCGCGCTCTCACCTCGGCGGCAGAAAGCCAGTTCACCGGAAGTGCCATCTTTTCCTGTAGAGCAAGATGATGACGTAAGCGTGCATGCTCATCAGCATTCAACGCTACATGCAGCGTGCCTTCCTGACGAAGGTCAATTGACATGCCAGAGACGTGCTCAAGCTCTTCAGCAAAAGCGGGCCAGAGACGCTGGCTCTCACGATTGAGTGGCAATAACCATTCTTCGCCTGGCTCAATCTCTGTGCAGGCGGCGAGCATTCCGGCAGCGGCATGGCTTGCGCCAGATCCTGCCTTGGCCCGATCATAAACAGAAACCCGCGCCCCTCGGCTTGCCAAACGCCATGCTATAGACAGCCCAATGACGCCAGCGCCAATAATGATAATAGAGTCAGACAATTGCGATCCCAACGGCGCCTCCCTACGCTGGCATGACCCAGACAGGTTCTATGGGTATTTCTCAGCCGCGCCCAACGCACGGCACCCCAGTGCCTAATGCTGCAACATCGTATCTTTTGTCGTCTTTCGCAAGTGGAAGTTGCCGCATTTGCATAAGCAGTGAATGCAGATCGGCTCGTCAGTCCGCATCATCATCGGGGATGTCTTCATCCTCATCGAGAATATCTTCATCTGACGGCATGGGCATCGAAAAGCCCAGCGGCAATTGCCCATCAAGAAATCCCGTGCCCTTCAGCTCATCAAGGCCCGGAAGGTCATCAATGGAGCCAAGGCCAAAATGAGACAGGAAATCAGCCGTTGTGCCATAAGTAACGGGACGGCCAGGTGTGCGACGTCTTCCACGCAACTTTATCCAGCTGGTTTCCATCAGCGTATCGAGTGTTCCGCGTGACGTAGCCACACCGCGAATCTCTTCAATCTCGGCCCGCGTCACCGGCTGGTGGTATGCAATGATCGCCAGCACTTCCATGGCGGCGCGCGACAGCTTTCGCGGATCCTCCACTTCCTGCACCAGCGAGGGCGCAAGGTCAGCAGCCGTACGAAACGCCCATTTACCCGCCACCCTGACCAGCACAACGCCACGTGCAGCATATTCCGTCTGCAATGTTGCCAGCAGGGCTTTAAGGTCGATCCCCGTGGGAATGCGGGAGGCGAGCTCCTCCTCCCCCACCGGCTCTCGGGAGGCAAACAGAATCGCCTCAACCACACGCAATGCATGGCGATGGATGCTCATCAGGCACCCCCTTGAATTGGTTCTGCAACATCCAAGCGGCGACGGCGCATCATCAGCGGTGCAAATGGAGCGTCCTGACAGATATCAAGCTTGCCCTCGCGCACCATTTCGAGCATTGCCGAAAGGGCTGAGGCCCGCACGGTAGCGCGCATTTCAGGCTCGGCCATATAAGCCTCCAGATATGGATCCAACGCAACCCAATCTGCAGCATCACCAATCAGGCGTTGCAATGCCTCACGTGCTTCTACCAGTGACCATACAAGCCGTTTGTGCAGCACCACACGTGAATTCATTTGGTGCTGGCGATTAGTCGTATAAGCAGAGAGCAAATCGTAAAGAGTTACATCCCATTTGGGACGCTCAACGATTGCCATTTCCTCTGGCTCGCCACGTGCAAGGACATCGCGGCCTAATTGGGGGCGTTGAACAAGCTTCGATGCTGCACTTCGGATTGCTTCAAGCCTGCGCAGACGAAGAGCCAGAATCGTTGCCAGATCACCAGCCTCTGGCACCTCGGGCGGCATGGCGCTAGGCAATAGAAGGCGCGATTTCAAATAGGCAAGCCATGCTGCCATCACAAGATAATCGGCAGCAAGCTCCAGACGCAATTGTCGGGCAGCATCGATAAATGAAAGGTATTGCTCAACCAATGCCAATATAGAGATCTGTGTTAGATCAACCTTTTGGCGTCGCGCAAGCTCTAGCAGAAGATCGAGTGGACCTTCAAAGCCATCAACATCAACAATAAGTGCAGGCTCTGCCTCGCTGCGTTCAGCGGGCAAGAAACCATCCGTATCGGCTTTCCGCAGATATGCCCCAGCTGACACGCCCTACTCTCCTTGATCTTCATATCAAGCGTTGATCGTTGAGGCCAGATTCGCAAGCGCCGTTTCAAGACGCGTCCGACCTTCCACAGGATCAAATGGTTCAGGCGGATGATTGATGCGTTGCAAGGCTGCATTGGCGCGCCTTAGCGCATTGCCTGAAAGCTCGGCAACTTCAGGAATGAGTGCAGTCATCTCGTCAAAATCACCATTGCAATGCAGCGCGATATCACATCCTGCCGCCAGCGCCGCTTTGGCGCGCATAGGTATGCTGCCCTGCAAGGCATTCATCGACAAGTCATCGCTTAAAAGCAAACCATCGAAGCCGATTTCACCACGAATTATATTCTCTATCACAACTGGTGATACAGTGGCTGGGCGCTCGCGATCAAAGGCGGTGAAAACGATATGCGCACTCATGGCAATGGGCATATCCGCCAAAGCGCGGAAGGGTACGAAATCATGCGTAACCAAAGTTTCAGCGCTCGCCTCTACTACCGGTAGCGATAAATGACTGTCCGCATTGCCGCGCCCATGCCCCGGAATATGTTTGATGACCGGCAAAACGGAGCCCGCCAGATAGCCTTCAGCCACAGCTCGGCCGAGAACAGAAACAACAGCGGGATCATTATGATAGGCGCGATCGCCAATAACATCGTTAGCCCCGGCAACAGGCACATCGAGTATTGGCGCGCAATTGACGTTGATGCCAACCTCATACAGGTCATGCGCGATAAGACGCGCCCCTTGCCATGCAAGGGCACGGCGCATAAGCGGATCCTGCTCAGCCAATTGTCCATAAACACTACCAGCAGGATAACTGGTCCAATGTGGCGCGCGCATACGCTGAACGCGTCCGCCTTCCTGATCGATCAGAATGGGGACATCTGCACGGCCAACGCAGTCGCGTAGACTTGCGGTGAGGCTGCGCACCTCATCAGGAGTACCGATATTGCGCTTGAAAAGGATAAAGCCCCACGGATCTGCTTCTTTAAACAGCGCCCGCTCCGCATCCGCCAGTCGGGGGCCGGAACAGCCCAAAATCAACGCTTTCATGGGTTCCGTCCAAGCACTTCAGCCTACAGCAGTTGCGAAAAATGATAGTAAGAGCGGATTGCATCTAGGCTTATGGCGCAGGGAAAATGCAAGCCGCTCTATCAGGATTTAAAAGCTGATCGGCACAACGGCGATCAGCTTTATCTTAGTTACGCGCCACGAAGCACTGGCCACCTGTTGCCTGGATGCGCACGCAAAGAGCAGTAGCAGCATCACGAGATGGGAAGGAGCCAACGCGCAAGCGATAGATCGTACGCCCGCCTGTCTCGGCCCGCACAACATTAGGAGAAAAACCAGATAACTCACTGTGCTTACGCTGAAGTGTCGAGAACAGGTTGCGCGCTTCGTTTTCGCTACCAGGTGCTGCAAGCTGCACCGTATAGCTGCCTGCTGTTACAGGAGTTGCAGCAGGGGCAGGAGCTTGCGCGCTCTGTGTCGCAGAAGCTTGAGGTGATATTTGCATTGGCCCAAGCTGCAACGGTGCCCGCGTTGCAGGACGGTTAGCACTTGAAGGACGCGGAACAGGTCCGGCAGCTGGCGCAACAGCGCCTTCCGAAACAGCAGCTTCAGCCTGTATCGGCGCTACCGGGCTAGCCACAGACGGCGTTGTCGGAGAAGGTACAGCCGGTGTAGCAGATGCAAGCTGATCAATGCTTGGCGCAACAGGCTGTGCAGGTGCATTAGGTCCGTTGGAAGGCACAATACTACCATCTGGGCGCACAGAAACGGTACGTACGCGTTTGGGTTCCCCTAGGGACACAATGGCAGGGCTTGTGGGCTCCGGCGCCTCCGGCAACGTTACATTAGCTGCGCTACCTGTCGTCGTAGTATTGGTCGTCGTTGTGGTAACACCCTCAGCCTGTTGTGCAATGGCAGCGGCCTCTGTTTCAGCTGCGGCGCCCTGCTGCACCAGCATCTGACTGACATCAACAGGCTGCTCGCGGTTATCAACGACAACAGCGCCCTCACCTGTAGGCACCTGATTCGTATGCTCGTAAATCGCCTTGTTAGTGTTTGGAACCTCTTCGCCACCAGGGGTTTCTGGCTCTACCCGCACTGGCTGACTATCTGCAGCAATAATAGGTGCCTCGCCGCTAATCACGCCATTTGTACGGAATGCAAAGCTCCCAGCTACAGCAATAGCACCAATGCCGATCGCAATCGCAGCATACATCAGCCCCCGACGACGCGTCGGTGCCGGCGCAAGATAAGCATCGTCGCCATATTCACCCTCAGCAAAGTCTGTATTGTAGGTTCCGTAAGAGCTATAACCGCTCTCATCATATTGCTGATCGGCCAGCTGATTGTTGACGGGCGCATTATCCCAAGCACCATCCCACTGCTGACCAGGCAGCCCGGTGTCATTATTACCGGCAGCAAGTTGATACGCATCATCCGCATAATAAGCATTGGAGACGCTAGCGACTTCATGATGGAATGTCTGCGCAAAGGCATCAGGGTTTAGACGTGGATCAGGCTGGCCTTCCGGAACGGGCAATTGCGGAACCATGGCAGGACTGCGAAGCCACGCGGGCATTCCTGGCGCTGCCTGTCCTTCATCCTGGGATGCTGCAGGCTGATCATGGCGAGGAGCGGCATGAGCAAAAGCACGTTCAATCTGGTTCACCCAGTCATCCTGCTCACGCGCAGCAGAACCAACAGGATGCATGGAACGAGGATGTGTGGCATTCGATGTGCTGGTTGGAGGTACCGGATACCCCTGTCCGACAATACGCGCTAATTCCGCCAGCGGATCACCGCTGCGCGGCGCACCAGGCGCCTGTGTCTGCCAGAGTTGCTCTTCAAGACCGTCTTTATCACGCATGACCTGGGCTCTGCTGTTGTTATTCATGGGTGAGATCCGATCCATCAGGCAAGACCGTTCCTTTACGGTCATGCCAATCCACCATTCTTACGCTGATCAGGGGGCCATCGATCGGCCCCCCTCCTGCATGCACTCAGCGCATTTCATTCGGCGCGGTCACACCCAACACGGTTAGACCTGACGCCAGCACAGACCGAACCGCTTCAACCAGTGCCAATCTTGCTAATGTTGACTCTCTGTCAGTTTGATTAACAAAACGTAATTGCGGCGCATCCTTGCCTCTGTTCCACAACCCATGAAAGGCTGCGGCGAGCTCATAAAGGTAGAATGCAACTCGATGTGGCTCATTTGCCTGAGCACTGGATTCGATCACACGCGGGTACTGAGACAGTAATTTGAGAATGTTTATTTCAGCCTCATCACTCAAAACTGAAAAACGCGCTGATTGCAGCGAATCCATCTTGATATCAAGATCGGGCAGCATTTCGCCCGCCTGCCGGAAAATCGAGGCGCAACGCGCGTGAGCATATTGCACATAGAAAACCGGGTTATCCTTTGATTGTTCGACAACTTTTGCCAGATCGAAATCAAGCGCAGCATCATTCTTGCGATACAGCATCATAAAGCGCACAGCATCACGGCCGACTTCGTCGATCACCTCGCGCAACGTGACAAAACTGCCAGAGCGTTTGGACATCTTCACCGGTTCACCATCGCGTAGCAGCTTCACCAGCTGAGCAAGAAGCGCGATCACTTTTATGTCATCACCACCAACTGCTCGGCCAACAGCTTCCAGCCGCTTTACGTAACCACCATGGTCAGCACCCAAAACGTAAATCAGTTCCTTGAATCCTCGCTTATACTTATCGCGCAGATACGCAACATCTGCTGCAAAATAAGTATAACTGCCATCAGATTTGACAAGGGGACGGTCGATATCATCACCAACATCTGTTGCGCGGAAAAGGAGTTGCTCACGATCCTCCCAATCCTCGGGAAGCTGCCCCTTCGGCGGCGGCAGACGTCCAGTGTAAACATACCCCTGCTTCTCAAGCTCACGAATAGTCGCTGTAATCGCGCCCTCATTACCACCAGCATGTAGTGAGCGTTCTGAGAAAAATACGTCGTGCCTCACACCCAATGCTGCTAGATCGTCACGGATCATTGCCATCATGGCATCAATGGCAATATCACGTACCTGTGGAAGCCACTCGCTTTCAGGCCTATCGAGTAATGAGCGTCCGAATTCCTGTGCCAGCTTTTGCCCAACGGGCACAAGGTAATCGCCAGGATACAAGCCCTCAGGAATGGCGCCGATATCCTCACCCAGAGCCTCGCGGTAACGCAGCATGGCCGAGCGCGCCAATACATCAACCTGTGCACCCGCATCGTTGATGTAATACTCACGCGTAACCTTATGCCCCGCAAAGTCCAGCAATGAAGAGAGCGCATCCCCGAAAACAGCGCCACGTCCATGGCCTACATGCATAGGGCCTGTTGGATTGGCCGAAACATATTCTACATTAACCGGACGCGCATCTTTAACATCACCGCGTCCGAACCGAACGCCGTCAGCCAGCGATGCTGCGAGCACGTTGTAAAATACATCAACGTTCAAACGCAGATTAATAAAACCAGGTCCAGCTGCCTCAGCACTTGTCACGCCATCAACCTGCGTCAATGCGGCCACAAAAAGCTCTGCAAGTGCGCGCGGGTTTGTTTGCGCAGGCTTAGCCAGCACCATGGCAGCATTAGTGGCAAGATCACCATGTGCTGGATCACGCGGTGGCTCGACCACAACGCGCGAAAGATCCAGCCCCTCTGGGAGTTTTCCATCCGCCACCAGTTGCCCGATGACGCCGATGAGCTTGCGCTGGTAGATGTCAAAAATATTCATAAATGCCTCGAAACGCGGCCACCAGGGCTCGCATCTTTCTTTATTCAATGTCCAGTGAGCGGCTAACGCAATTCGGGCGTATCGTCAAACAGCCGTTTATGCGCGTCGATCGCGTAGCTGTCCGTCATACCCGCAATGTAATCAGCTACACGTCGTCGCAAGCGCGCTTCATCGGAGCCATCAAGATCGATTTGCCACTCCACCGGTAACAGGCGCGGCTGAGAGAGAATGCGCTCAAACAGATCCCGCACAACCCGATCAGCCCCGGCCCGCACGTGCATCACGCGCGGATGCCGATACATATAAGAAAACAGAAAAGCCTTGATATCCTTATCGGCCTGCATGACCACCGGCGAGAATGCCACGATCGCCTCATGGGCTCCACGAATATCAGATGCCGATTCAGGCTGCAGGGCAGAGATGCGTTGTTCGCTAACCCTGATTACATCCTCTACAAACCGCGTAATGAGCCGCCGTACCAGTTCATGCGCAGCACGGAATGGTTCCACCCCGGGATAAGCCGCATAGACCTCATCAATTAGCCCGCCGATGAAGGGGATGGCATGAAGGTCAGCAAGCGTGAATAGACCTGCGCGCAAACCATCATCAAGATCGGCAGCGTCATAAGCGATATCATCTGCAATAGCTGCCACCTGTGCTTCGCCGCTTGCGAAGGTCGATAACTCCAGATCATGGATTGCATCATACTCAAGAATGGCCCCCGGCACGCCAGAAATCGCATACCGCGCATAAGGATGCCCTGAGGCATCGCAGAGGGGACCATTATGTTTGACGAGTCCCTCTAATGTCTCCCATGTCAGGTTGAGGCCATCGAAACCGGCATAACGGCGCTCCAGACGCGTGACAATCCGCAACGCCTGTGCATTGTGATCGAAGCCACCATACCCTTCCATGCAGGCATGCAGCGCATCCTCACCCGTGTGCCCGAAAGGAGTGTGCCCTAAATCATGGGACAACGCCAAAGCCTCTGCCAGGTCCTCATCCAGCCCCAGAGCGCGGGCTAAAGAGCGTGCGATCTGTGCTACTTCGATTGTATGGGTCAGGCGTGTACGGTAATGATCGCCCTCATGATAGACGAACACCTGCGTCTTGTGTTTCAAACGCCTGAATGCCGTTGAATGAATGATCCGATCCCGATCCCGTTGAAAATCGGAACGCGTTGGCGACAACACTTCTGGATATAATCTTCCGCGACTAAGCGCGGGATCGCAAGACCAAGGCGCACGCCACCGCTCACCATACAGACGCTTTTTAAATAGATTCAACTGATCACACCCCTACCATACGACGTTTATGCGCCCTATTTTTGCACTCAGTCGATAATGACATGCCTGCATACCGAACCAACCATTGCAGCGTGCTGCTTCACGCATTAGTTTTAGCAAACATAATGATTGTTAGCTTATCGCAAACAAAGGTTTCCGCGCTATGACCATTCCAACCTCCATCGACGCAGCAACAGCCATCCCGTTGACATTAACGGATAGCGCCGCGCGTCGCATCAAGCGGGTATTATCGCGAGAATCTGAAGGCGCAGCACTGCGTGTAAGTGTCAATGGCGGTGGTTGCTCGGGATTTCAATATGCTTTTGATATCGAGAACACACGCAATGAAGATGACGTTGTAGTGGAGAAAGATGGCGCAGTTGTGCTCATCGATTCTGTTTCATTGCAGTATCTTGATGGTTCAGTGCTCGACTTCGTAGATGACTTGATCGGCCAATCTTTCAAAATCAGCAATCCCCACGCTACTGCATCATGCGGTTGTGGCACATCATTTTCTATTTAAGACAGCTTGCGTAAATTAATTTACATTGATATAAGATAAATCCTTACAGATGGCATGAATTTTACATTTGCGAGAGATCTAATTTTTGCTTTTCGATAAAAGACGTTTCAAATGATTTAAAGAAAAGCATAGTATGCGATAATCACATCTACCGTTTATTCTTATACATCACATATTGATCATCAGCATAAAATTATCTTTAGCGTAAAATTAAAATTTATTGCTATGCATATAGAGTATATTTTTTTAAATTTAAGGATTTTACGAGCATGTCCAATACATATCGCAACTACAAGTCCAATAACTGCTATCCGGCACCATATGCTAACACCTCAGGAGAGGTAAATTCGCATAGAAAAAGCAACAAACACCAAAAACATCCATCCAGGAATTTACATAGAACGAATGTGCTACACCCAAATTATAAGAGCGGATATCTGTTTCCCATTAAGGAAGAGCCTGCCGATAAAAGGCAATGGAACGATGCAGAAGAGAGCTTTGCAGTTTTAAAAAATCCCTCAAAAACAAATATTGCAACAAAACAAGCTTTATTTCACACAAATGATATAAACACAAAGTTACAATACGACAATGAAAATTCAAATGAATACGCACATTCTGATGATGAACAATGGGACGAGTTTTTGAACTACGATGACGTTTGAGACCCAAAGTTTTCAGAAACGCAATTTATTTGTAACGCTGCTGACCGTTCCCACTTGTCAAATCAACCTTCACCTGCCATAAGCACCGCTTCATCAGAATCGCCCGGCTGAAAGGGCTGCCGTGGCGGTTTGATGTGCTTTCGAGCAACACATTCGCCGTATCTTTCTCGTTTTTAACGAGGCTCATGGAGATACGGCACCACGAAAGGAAGCCAAATGCCCAAGCTGAAGACGAAATCGGGCGCTAAAAAGCGCTTCAAGATCACCGGCACCGGCAAGGTCGTAGCTGCCCAAGCGGGCAAGCGTCACGGCATGATCAAGCGGACCAAGAAGTTCATCCGCAACCAGCGCGGCACGATGACCCTTTTTGAGGGTGATGCCAAGAACGTGAAGCAGTACTTCCTGCCAAACGGCTGAACTTAATCCGCTTTTCCCACCCGGTATTTTGAGGAGCCAAAATTATGGCCCGCGTAAAACGTGGCGTAACTGCTCACGCCAAGCACAAGAAGGTTCTAAAGGCCGCCAAGGGCTTCTACGGCCGTCGCAAGAACACCATCCGCACTGCCAAGGCAGCTGTTGATAAGTCACTGCAGTATAACTACCGCGATCGTAAGGCCAAGAAGCGCACGTTCCGCGCGCTCTGGATCCAGCGCATCAACGCAGCTGTACGTGAATACGGTCTGACATACAGCCGATTTATCGATGGTCTCGGTAAGGCTGGCATCGACGTGGATCGTAAGGTGCTTTCCGACCTCGCAATTCGTGAGCCGGAAGCGTTCAAGGCGATTGTTGAGAAGGCAAAGTCGGCTATGCCGGCAGCTGCTTGATCAATTTATACTTCGATGGCCGGATGTGAATACGTCCGGCCCTTCTCCTTCCCGAGATCCGTGCGTGACGGCAAAGTTTTGCTGAGAAACGTATAGATTTGGCTGGGAGGACTTGACGGTTCCCCGGTCTTTGCCGACAAGCAGGCAATCAGTGCCACATCGAGGCGCGCCGAGGAACAGATGTCAGAAATAGCTACTCTCGAAAATTCCCTTGTCGAAGCCATTGCCGCCGCTCATGATGAAGCGACACTAGAAGCCGTACGTATATCGGCCCTTGGCAAAAAAGGCTCCGTTTCCGAACTGCTCAAAACGCTAGGCAGCATGACGCCAGATGAACGCAAGGTGCAAGGCCCTGCGATCAATGGTCTGCGCGACCGCGTTGCAACAGCACTGGGCGAGCGCAAAAACATCCTGCAGGAAGAAGCGCTAAACGCTCGCCTAGCACAAGAGCGCGCGGACGTAACATTGCCCGTACAGGAAGGGCCACAGACACGTGGCCGTATCCATCCTATCAGTCAGGTAATTGACGAGTTGACGGCGATATTCGCTGACCTCGGTTTTGCTATTGCTGAAGGGCCAGATGTCGAAAGCGATTTCTATAACTTCACTGCACTGAATTTCCCGGAAGGCCACCCGGCGCGTGAGATGCATGACACGTTCTTCTTCCCACCGGATGCGACGACGGGGGAACGCAAAGTGCTACGCACTCACACGAGTCCTGTGCAGGTGCGAACCATGCAAATGCAAAAACCTCCGATTCGTGTGATTTGCCCCGGTCGTACTTATCGTTGCGATTCGGATCAGACCCATACGCCGATGTTCCATCAGGTGGAGGGTCTCGTCATCGACAAGACCGCCAACTTCGGTCATTTGAAATGGATTTTGGAAGAGTTTTGCAAGGCCTTCTTCGAAGTTCCGAACGTCAAGATGCGCTTCCGCCCCTCGTTCTTCCCTTTTACCGAGCCTTCTGCTGAGGTTGACATTCAGTGTTCGCGCAAGGGTGGTGATATCCGTTTCGGCGAGGGAGACGACTGGCTGGAGATACTTGGCTGCGGCATGGTGCATCCTAATGTGCTGCGCAACGTGGGTATCGATCCCGATGAGTATCAGGGCTTTGCCTGGGGTATGGGCATCGACCGCATTGCGATGCTGAAATACGGTATGCCAGACTTACGTCCCTTCTTCGAGGCAGATGTGCGTTGGTTATCGCATTATGGCTTCCGCCCATTAGACCTGCCATCACTGGCTGGTGGTCTGAGCGTCTGATCCTGAAATCCGAGATAAGAAGCAATAGCAATGAAATTCTCACTCTCATGGCTTAAGGATCATCTCGATACCGAAGCCACTCTCAATGACATTCTGGATGCCCTCAACCGTATCGGACTTGAGGTCGAAGGCGTTGAAGACAAGGCAAAAGACCTTGCTGCCTATCGCATCGCACACATCATTTCTGCCGAGCAGCACCCGAATGCTGATCGGCTGCGGGTATGCTCGGTTGATACTGGTGAAGGTGCTCCGATCCAGGTGGTCTGTGGCGCCTCTAACGCTCGCGCTGGACTGAAAACCGTATTCGCCCCCCCCGGCACCTACATTCCCGGCAAGGACATCACCATTTCAGTGGGGTCAATTCGCGGCGTGGAAAGCTGCGGCATGATGTGCTCACCCGAAGAGCTTGATCTGCCTGGTGATAGCGACGGCATTTTTGAACTTCCCGATGATGCGCCAGTAGGCACCCCCTATGCCATATGGGCGGGCCTTGATGATCCTGTGATCGATATCGCTGTTACTCCTAACCGTGCAGATGCCCTGGGTGTTGCGGGAGTTGCCCGTGATCTCGCAGCTGCTGGCCTTGGACGCATTATCTCTTCCGCTATCATGCCGGTGAAGGGCGAAGGCAAGACGCCAGTTAATGTTGTTCGGGCCTTTGCGGAAGGTGATGAAAAGCTCAATCCGGCTTTTGCATTACGTCTTGTTCGTGGGGTGAAAAATGACCCATCGCCTGAATGGTTGCAAAAGCGTCTGACTTCAATTGGCCTGCGCCCCATCAATGCACTTGTCGATATTACCAATTACGTGACATTCGACCGTGGTCGTCCGCTGCACGTATTCGATGCGGGCAAAGTAAAGGGTGATCTCGTTATCCGTCGTGCGAAGGCAGGCGAGGAATTGCTTGCCCTAGATGGCAAGACCTACAAGCTAAGCGAAAACAACATTATCATTGCGGATGACAATGGCCCGGAATCGCTTGCCGGTATCATGGGTGGCGAGCATTCGGGTTGTGATGAAAACACAACCGATGTGCTGATTGAAGCGGCACTTTGGGATGCCCTCACAATCGCCCGCACCGGCCGTGAACATAGCATCATCACCGATGCACGCTATCGTTTTGAACGTGGCGTCGATCCTGCCTTCATGCTAGCAGGCATTGAACTTGCTACAAAGCTCGTGCTTGAGCTGACGGGCGGTACGCCATGCGAGGTGACGCTTGCTGGCGAAATCCCTGACACGACCCGTGTCATCGCATTTCCATGGAACGAAGTGAAACGCCTCACTGGCCTTGATGTGCCTGTAATGGAAGCGCGCGCGACGCTCACCGCGCTTGGCTTCACGGTATCGGGTGACGGTGAAGTGGTCGATGTTACGCCGCCCTCATGGCGCGCTGATATCGAGGGCAAAGCTGATCTGGTTGAAGAAGTCCTGCGCATAACTGGCATCGACAACGTCACCTCAACGCCTCTACCGCGCCTGATCCCTGGTATTGGCAAGTCGGTTTTGACGCTTCAGCAAAAACGTACGCGTCTTGCACGCCGTCTCTTTGCATCCCGCGGACTGGTTGAGGCAATCACGTGGTCGTTTGTGAGCAAGGCAGATGCAGAGACTTTTGGCGGCGGCGATGCGCGACTTGCACTCGCGAACCCAATTGCAGCTGACTTGTCTGACATGCGGCCAAGCCTTTTGCCTGGTTTGGTCCGCGCTGCGCAGCGCAATGCTGATCGTGGACTGGGCGACGTGGCCCTGTTTGAAGTTGGACAGGTCTTTGCCGACAACACTCCCGAAGGACAGACCACAAGTGCGGTATCGTTGCGCCGTGGAACTGCACGCATGCAGGGCGCAGGCCGTCACTGGGATGGAGCGGTGAAAAACGTTGATGTTTTTGATGCGAAGGCAGATGCGTTCGCGCTTCTCACTGCTCTTGGCATCGCAACTGCTGGTATCCAAATCGTCCCAGGAGGGCCTGCCTGGTATCATCCCGGCAGGTCTGCAACATTGCAGTTTGGGCCCAAAAATATCATCGGTGCATTTGGTGAGCTGCATCCCAAGGTGCTCCAGGCGCTAGATGTCAAAGGGCCGCTTACGGTTGCAGAAATTACACTTGATCGTTTACCGGCCCCTAAGGACAGGCCCACGAAGGCGCGCCCTAAACTTGCTCTTTCGGATTTCCAGCCGCTCAGCCGCGACTTCGCCTTTGTTGTTGATGCATCAGTGCAAGCTGGTGAGATCATCAAGGCAATCCAAAGCGCTGAACGCGCCCTGCTCTCGGATGTTAGTATTTTTGACATTTATGAGGGGGCTGGCGTGGAAGCTGGCAAGAAGTCTGTGGCCGTTGCTGTCACACTTCAGCCAACAACCAAAACGCTCACAGATACCGAGATCGATGCCATTACCCAGCGCATTGTTGAGAACGTCACCAAGAAGACTGGTGCAAGTCTGCGTGGATAAGCTTTCCTGGTGAAGCTCATTTAACTACAATTGCTGAAAAGGGTCGTGCATTCACGGCCCTTTTTTGCAAGCGTTTGATGCTATAGAATGCTTTGATCTTCACATCAGAGTTTCCTGAAAATTGCAGTTTTCAAAAAGCCTGAATGCGATGAACTTTTACCCCCGCAAAAAATGCTGAGAACATTTTTGCTGCTTGATAAAACGCGATATATCCCCCGGAATGGGAAACATCAATGATTACACCCCGCGCTGCCCAACGCGATCTGCCAGCCATTACTCGCCTCGCTCCCATTCTTGAACAGATTGAGCAAGCGCATGCTGATGATCCGGTAGCACTTCGTGCTGCTCTTGTTGAAGCACTGCGTCGTACGCTTGACGAGGGTCGGGCGGAAGCCGAATCGGCGTTGATGGACGAGCAAAACGGCTTTGCCTGTGCACGCTGGCTGTCCAATCTTACTGATGCGATCATACGTGCAATTCATACTTTTACTGTCCGCTATTTCCATCGCATCAGCAATCCATCAAACGGTGAGCATCTGGCACTTGTGGCGGTTGGTGGATACGGACGTGGCACGATGGCACCATATTCGGATGTCGATCTGCTTTTTCTGTTGCCCTACAAAAAGACGGCATGGAGCGAAAGCGTCGTCGAGACGATGCTCTATATCCTGTGGGATCTTAAGCTGCAGATCGGTCATGCAACACGCTCGGTCAACGAAACGCTTCATGAAGCACGGGGCGATATGACCATTCGCACTGCTCTGCTGGAAGCGCGCTTTCTAACTGGTGAAAGCTCGTTGTTCGATGAGCTGGTACAGCGTTTCGAAACTGAAGTGATTGCCGGTACAGAACAAACGTTTGTGGCCGCCAAAATGGAGGAGCGCGACAAACGCATCGCCCGCGCAGGTGCTTCACGCTATGTGGTTGAGCCAAATATAAAAGAAGGAAAAGGCGGCCAGCGCGATCTCAATATCCTGTTGTGGCTGGCAGAATATGTCTACCGTGCCCGCACTCCGGATGCACTTGTGCGTGTTGGTCTGTTTGACAATTCTGAAGCCGCGATGTTCCGCCGCTGTAGCGAGTTTCTATGGCGTGTGCGCTGTCACATGCATTTTGCCACGGGACGCGCAGAAGAGCGTCTTTCCTTCGATCTGCAGCATATTGTTTGCGAGCGCATAGGCTATGCAGGCCGGGACGGTATGTCGGCGGTTGAGCGTTTCATGAAGCGCTACTTTCTCGTGGCAAAGGACATCGGCGATCTCGCTGCAGTTGTCTCAGCAGCGCTTGAAGCAAGACACACAAAGCCCATGCCTATGATAGGCCGGTTTATGCGCGGCCTACGTCATCCTTATCCTGTTCAACTCGGTGTGGATGGATTTACCATCGAGAACAATCGCATCAACATCACGGACAATGATGTTTTCCGCCGCGATCCCATAAACCTCATTCGTCTTTTCTGGTTAGCCGATAGACACGCGCTTGCGATCCATCCTGATGCTACGAGGCTCACACGCCGGTCACTGAAACTCATTAATAATTTGGTCCGCACAGCGCCAGAAGCAAACCGGCTGTTTCTCGATATTTTAACCTCTCATAATGCCCCCGAAACCGTGCTGCGAATGATGAATGAAACTGGTGTGCTTGGCCGTTTCATACCGGAGTTCGGACGGGTTGTTGCGTTGATGCAGTTCAATATGTATCACCATTATACGGTGGATGAGCACCTCATTCGCTCTCTTGGCGTGCTGGCGCGTATCGATTCGGGCGCAATGGAACAGGAGCACCCATTAGCCCATGTCATTCTCCCAACTATCCAGCATCGGCGCGCACTTTATGTCGCGACCTTTCTGCATGACGTCGCCAAAGGGCGTCCGGAAGACCATTCTATAGCTGGCGCACAGTTGGCTCGCACGCTAGGGCCACGGCTGGGGCTTGATGCTGCTGAGACAGAAACGGTAGCGTGGCTGATCGAAAATCATCTTGTGATGTCGAACATTGCGCAGAGCCGCGATCTCGCAGACCCGGAAACTATCCGCAATTTTGCTTCCATTGTCCAAACTCTGGAGCGATTGAAGCTGCTCCTGATTCTTACCGTATGTGATATTAAAGCCGTGGGGCCCGGCGTTTGGAACGGCTGGAAGGGCGAGCTGCTACGCACCCTTTATTATGAAACAGAGCCACAACTGACGGGGGGGCATTCGGCTATCTCCACCCACCAGCGCACAGCGTATGCGCAGGCGCGATTGCGTGGCTCGCTCGCTGATTGGGACGATGAAACATTCGATACCTATAAAGCCCGCCATTATCCCGCTTATTGGCTTAAGGTCGATGATGCTCGCAAGGTAAAACATGCGCGCTTTATTCGCGCGACTGAGGCAAGTGAGCAAACACTTGCGATATCGATTGCCACCAACAAATTTCGGGGCATTACGGAATTAACCGTCTTCGCACCCGACCATCCACGTCTGCTGGCAGTGCTCACTGGGGCGTGCGCGGCGTCCGGTGCTAATATTGCGGATGCACAGATCTTCACAACCACCGATGGTCTTGCCCTTGATGATCTCTTTCTCACGCGCGCTTTTGAGGAAGATGAGGACGAGATTCGCCGCGCCGAAAAAATTGCACGCACTATTGAGAATGCGCTGAAAGGCGAATTGCGCATTTCAGATGTTGTCAATCAACGTCGCCCGCGAAGCCCCAAGCGCCCCTTTACTGTACCAACTGAACTGATTATCGATAATAGCCTGTCGAAATTTTATACAGTGCTTGAAATTTCAGGCCTAGACAGACCAGGCTTGCTCTATGATCTCACAACAACATTGGGTAAATTAAATCTCAATATTGCTTCAGCGCACATTGCAACGTTTGGAGAGAAGGCAGTTGATGCTTTCTATGTGACAGACTTGTTGGGTGCCCAGATTACCCAACCAGAGAAACAAGCCATAGTACGGAAGGCAATTGAGACCGTATTCGATGAACCACCTGCGAAACTGAAAACGGGTGCGGATGTCATTAGCATCAGTTGAGGTTGTTCCCCTTGATTTTCTGACGCTAAACCCTGATATCGTCGATATGAGTTTTCCGTGCTCAAGAATCGGAAGCTGGTTATTGTCTGTGACAGAACCACCTTCACATGGTGAGGCCATGCTTGAGCGTTTTGCTTTGCCACACTTAATAATTGATGGATCATGACCCAGCACATCAACGAGCCTGCCGAAGCAGCAACTGAAGGTACTTCAGACACCGGTGCATCCTTCGATCAGACGGTAGATGCCGGAGTGGTCGCCCAACTCGAGGCGGAAAAAGCAGATCTTAAAGACAAGCTTTTACGCACCCTTGCAGAGATGGAAAACCTGCGCCGCCGTACAGAACGCGAGCTCGCAGACGCCCGCGTTTATGGCATCACCTCATTCGCACGCGATGTATTATCGGTTTCTGACAACATTCGCCGCGCACTTGATGCCATCCCAGCCGATCAGCGATCTGCTGAGGGACCTCTAAAAGCCTTCGCTGACGGTATTGATCTTACTGATCGGGAACTTGTGAAGACGCTGGGACGCCATGGCGTAAAGGAAATCTCACCGAAAGGGGAGAAATTCGATCCCAACATGCATCAGGCAATGTTTGAGGTACCGGATGCTTCAGTGCCAAACGGCACTGTGGTTCAGGTTATGCAGACTGGTTTCTCTATCGGCGAGCGTGTGCTGCGTCCTGCTCTGGTTGGTGTATCGAAGGGTGGTGCGAAAGCAGCTCCTCCCATCGACAACGACACTCCGATCGTTTGATTTCAGACTTACTCTAAAGAACAAGAGCCCCGGTTTCCTCGGGGCTCTTTTTTCATTTCTCTGTATCGTCCTTGCTTACGGCCTCTGTCCGCAAATTAACCGTTTTACGCAACATATCGAGGAATCGCATCGTTTCCTCGCGCGCATCTTCGCGCATTACTGTCACGAAGCGGATGAAATGCGTACGATCAAATCGGATCGCTTGAATTACTTGTACCTTGGCACCAGTCTCAGCATCTTCAGCATCAGCTTCGATTTCATGCCAGCTGACACCATCGCGTTCCACGCCTTCACCACGACGAACCTGCATGGAACGCACCCCCGCAAGACCACCGAATGCCTGTCTTGCAAACCGATCCTGCTCTAATGCACCAGCAACTGCCGCTTCGCCTCCACCAATCACGATAACCGGCTGCTCAGCTCCTTGAACCAGATCCTTTGGGCCATTCGTCAGCATCACTGAATTGCCGGGAATGACGCGGGCGATACGGAAACCAGTACGATCACCTGGAACCTTGTCATCCAACGTTTCATCAATAGTGAATGGAAGTTTGGAAACCTCAACCTGCATCTCAGTATGATCGCGCGTGGCAAGTGAACGTAAGGTTCGGCGTACCAGATCTTCAGTGTAGATCTCGCGGGCATCTTCAGCTACCTGGAACGTAATAACCGATGCGCTGGCGGGCGTGCTGCGTGCCAATACCCACTTGTAGACAGTTTCACCGTCGACAAGCTGTGCGCCTTCCACCAGAAAGCCCTTGCCGCCTTCTACAGGCCAGGCTTCGCGGCTCACAAGCGTGAAGCCCACCGGCTCGCGCTCAGGGTCGCGCAGATCTTTTTCCAACTTTGCATATAGTTCGGGGGGCATTTCCATCATCATGATGGCTGAATGGTGCTTGTCATCCTCAAAACCGGGAAAGCGCGTTGACACTTTCATATCCGCGGGCGGTACGACGCCAATTCCTAATCCCATTGGAAAAACACGCGTAGGTGCCTCCTCCGCGATAGCAACTTCAGAACTGATAACTGCACCTGACTCGGAATTTCCAAATTTAACATTTGCAAAATGGAACCCGAGCCCCCCCGCAAAGGCCAGCGCGACTAAAATACTCTTCGCGCCCGTTATGCCGTTTTTCATAAAATTTCTCCGCGTGACATTCACGCATTCAATATTGTCTTGGTGTCAACCGTGCTGTCTGCATTGAGACGATAAACGAGAGGCACGCCAGTAGCGAGTTCAACTGTTGGAATCGTCTCCGGCGTCAAATGATCAAGCACCATCATCAATGCGCGCAACGAATTACCGTGTGCCGCCACAAGAACATTCTCACCCCGTAATACAGCCGGCAGGATATTCTGAATATAATATGGCAGAACGCGGGCGGCGGTATCTTTAAGGCTTTCTCCACCCGGAGGAGGCACATCGTAGGAACGGCGCCAAATATGAACCTGGTCCTCTCCCCAACGTACACGTGCTTCATCCTTGTTAAGCCCTGACAGATCACCATAATCACGCTCATTGAGCGCAACATCACGTATGACAGGCAGGTCGTGCTGGCCGATTTCTTCCTGAATCAACGACAAAGTACGCTGAGCGCGCGTCAAGTCAGAAGTGAAAGCGCGATCGAAAACAATCCCTAATGATTTCAGTTGCTTGCCGGCAGCGCGCGCCTCCGCGACACCTACATCGGTAAGATCAGGATCTTTCCAGCCTGTGAACAGGTTTTGCAGATTCCACTCACTCTGACCATGGCGAACAAGCACGAGAACACGCGACATCTTTATCTCCTCAGAGAAACAGAAAGGTTATAGGCGACATTAGCTAAATGTCAGAAATTCCAAGTACATCCGCCATAGAATAAAGCCCGGGAGCACGCCCCTTACCCCAAATCGCAGCTTTCACTGCGCCGCGCGCGAAAATAGCACGGTCCTCAGCCTTATGGGACAGTTCGATACGTTCGCCCTCACCCGCGAAAATCACGCTATGATCTCCCACTACCGATCCGCCGCGCAAGGTCGCAAAACCGATATCGCCGGGAATCCGTGCACCTGTATGGCCATCACGCACACGTTGTGCGTGATCTTTTAGAGAAATCCCCCTGCCGCTGGCCGCCGCCTCTCCAAGAAGCAAGGCCGTGCCTGATGGGGCATCAACCTTATGCCGATGATGCATTTCCAGTATTTCGATATCGAAGTCGGCATCAAGTGTCTTTGCAACCCGCCGCACCAGCGCCGCAAGCAAATTCACCCCAAGACTCATATTACCTGAGCGCACGATAACTGTCTTATGAGCAGCTTCATGGATAACTTGAAGATCGGCTTCTGATAAACCCGTCGTCCCAATCACATGAACTATCCCCGCCTGTGCCGCCTCTTTAGCGAATACGCGTGATGATTCCGGGCTGGTAAAGTCAATCACGCAATCAGCGTGCGCAAATGCTGACTGCGCATCATCACTCACCTTCACATCCAGCGCATCAATTCCAGCGAGTACACCAGCATCCTGCCCAATAATCATAGAACCAGGACGCGTAAGAGCCGCAGCAAGAGTTACGCCTGTGGTTTCCGCAATAGTGCGCACAAGTGCACGGCCCATCCGCCCACCAACACCAACAACCACAAGCCGGAGCTCACTCATTGCCCTCTCCTAATTGATATTAAATCAATGCGTTAAAGAAAGTAATTAACTTATACCTTCAACAATAACAAATTCCGCAACTCCTGCTGCTTCACGTTCTTTCTTTGCAGCCTGATAATCATCAGAGAAATAATATGCGCGCGCCTGTTCGAATGAATCGAACTCCAGCACAACGTTACGCTCACGCACAGCGCCTTCCAAAGTTTCGAAGCGCCCACCACGCGCGAGCGCGCGTGCACCATGCTTGGCGCTAGCAGCGCCCGCAAGCTTGGCATAAACCGCAAACTGCTCAGGATCGGTTACGTTAATACGAGCAATCAAATAGCCTTTAGCCATCGTTTCCTCCTTAGGGAAAGTGTTTGAAACGCTGTAAAATCAGGCTGAAGCTTGAGCAATCTCATCAATGATAGCAGCCGCTGCTGCGCGTGGGTCAGCCGCTGCTGTAACAGGACGTCCAACAACAAGATGGTCTGCACCTGCGCGAATGGCATCTCCCGGCGTCACTATGCGTTTTTGGTCGTCAGCATTGCTCCCAGCGGGGCGAATGCCGGGGGTAACCAGCAGAAGATCCGAACCAACCAACTTGCGTAGTGAGGCAACCTCAGCAGCTGAAAGAATGAGGCCATCAATGCCAGCATCGCGCGCTTGCAATGCACGGCGTTCAACCATTTCCTTAACACCGGAAATATATCCTGCAGCCGCCAGATCAGCGTTGTCGTATGAGGTCATAACAGTCACACCCAGGATCTTAAGCGATGATCCAGCGCGGCCAGCTGCAGCCGCAGCCATCGTTTGCGGATAGGCGTGTACTGTTAAAAAAGTTGCGCCAATGCTTGCGACCTGTGCTGTTGCACGCTCAACAGTCGTAGGGATATCGTGCAGTTTAAGATCCAGAAAGACCTTTTTGCCGCTGCTAACAAGCCGACGAGCAAGCTCCAGCCCGCCACCATAGATAATTTCCATACCCAGCTTATAAAATGAAACCGTATCACCAAGCCGCGCAATAAGCGCCTCTGCCTGTGCAACACTGGAGACATCAAGCGCAACGATAAGCTTGTCACGTGCGGTATCGATACGATCACTTATCACAACGATATACCCATACACGAGCCGGTGGCAGGTTTAGCCATACGCGACCGGAGGCTTTTGCCGTATAATGCTCGCCTGTTTTAGGGATAGGTGGCACCATAGCATATGTAAACTGCACAAACGGCGCACCGGAATGCATAAGTGAAAAGGCATCTTCTAGCAGGCCGAGGCGTTGTGGGAGGGGTTTGGTGAACAATGGCAAGCTGGAGACAATCCCCGCCGCTGGTTCGCTCAGAATACCACGAAGGGTCTCACCAAGCCCGTAAGCATCCCCTTGCACAACATTCACGCCCGGAAAACGCTTACGCAACAAAGTACAAAAATCTGGATTAAACTCCACCAGCACCAGGCGCTCAGGCGCCAATCCCCGTTTGAGCAACGCTTCTGTTACAGGCCCTGTACCTGGTCCCAGTTCAATCACTGGCCCCGGAACTGCAGGATCCACATAGCTGGCCAGAGTGCGGGCAAGCCCACGTCCTGAAGGCGCTACAGCGCCCGTCACCAGCGGCCGCTCCACCCAGGATTTCAGAAAACGCGCGTCATCCCGGAATCCGCGAGATTTCTTTTTCTGCGCATCCAATGGCTTAGCCTGAACACTGCAGACGCGATGTCTGATAACGGGGTGCTCGGACACAGAAGTGGCCTTCCTCGCGGTTGGTGATTACCGTAGCGCTCCCCTGCGGAGAGCCACGACCACCATGAAAATTACACAGTAGCGATTCTTGAAGTCTAATACATCAGACTAAAAAACGAGCGCATTTTCTTGGATAAATCTGATGCATTAACAAATAGATAGATCGTCGTTATTATGCCTGATTAATCTAGCTTAGCCAAAAATCATGAGCCAACACGGATATCGGCTCATGCAATTGTCGGCGAAGGAACTATCGTCAACGTGCGGCGTTTTTGAGACAATGAGCAAACGCTTAGGTAGTGCCACCCAGGCCCTCAAAAAAGTCCTTTACGCGCGCCAAGAAACCCATGCTTTCAGGATGGGTATCATGTGACGACATCTCATCAAATTCGGTTAAAAGTTCTTTCTGACGGCGAGTCAGGTTTTGCGGCGTTTCAACGACGACCTGGATATAAAGATCACCAAAATCACGTGACCGCAAAACCGGCATCCCCTTGCTACGTAAGCGGAATTGCTTGCCAGTCTGCGTGCCCGCCGGCACCTGCACGCGGACTTCTTGCCCACCAACGGTTGGCACGTCAAATTCACCGCCAAGGGCTGCCGTTACCATTGAAATCGGTACGCGACAGAACAGGTCTGCCCCATCACGCTGATAAAGATCGTGCGGGCGCACCGAAAGAAAAATGTATAAATCACCAGCTGGACCACCACGTAGCCCTGCCTCGCCTTCACCCGCCAACCGAATGCGCGTGCCATCTTCCACACCGGGTGGAATGTTGACCGATAAGGTACGCGTACGCGTCACCCGGCCAGCGCCAGAGCACGCATCACATGGATCTTCAATAATCTGTCCACGACCATCACAAGTTGGGCATGTACGCTCAATTGCAAAAAAGCCTTGCTGAGCACGCACCCGGCCCGCACCACCACAGGTGGGGCATTGACGCGGCTTTGAACCAGCTTTCGCACCGCTGCCTGAGCATGCTTCACAGGACATGGCAGATGGAATTTCAAGGGTCTCAGCCTTACCATTAAAGGCATCTTCCAGCGATATCTCGAGATTGTAGCGCATATCTGCGCCGCGCTCACGTCCACCACTATTACCGCCACGCTGGCGCGCATTTCCTCGCGTATCGCCAAAGAACGTGTCGAAGATGTCCGTCATGAAATCTGAGAAATCATTGCCGAATCCCGGCCCACCAGGCGCACCGCCTTGCTCAAACGCCGCATGGCCATAGCGATCATAAGCACTGCGCTTATTGGGATCCTTGAGGATCTCGTAAGCTTCGTTGATTTCCTTGAATTGCGCTTCAGCGTTTGCATCACCCGGATTCCTGTCGGGATGATACTGCATGGCCAATTTGCGGAAGGCCACTTTGAGTTCGCCATCAACCGCGCTGCGTGAGACACCAAGCGCCTCGTAATAGTCTCTTTTGGCCATCCATTCCTGCCTTTGACGACCGGTCCCACGTCCCACCAAATAATCCCACAATATACATCCGGATCAAAAGGTGGTGCCCGCAAGTTACCATCTTTTAGAACACCTTCGCGATTCCACAAATCGCCCTAAATGCTCTAACTTATTGAGTTCAAGCGTTTTAATGCCGAAAAGGCCAAGCTTGTCTTCCTGAAAACCCTGTCAGCCTTCGATAAACGAAAGTGGCCCGACATATCAGCCGGGCCACTCACGCGTCAATCAGGCGCTCTTTTTCTTGTCGTCGTCAACTTCCTGGAAGTCGGCATCAATGACGTCCTCATTCTGGCTGTCAGCGTTTGCTGAAGCATTTTCACCAGCTTCGGCGCCTTCTTCCGTCTGACTTGCCTTGTAGATAGCTTCGCCAAGCTTCATCGATGCCTGCATCAGATCATTGGTGCGCGCCTTAATCGCCTCAACGTCCTCACCTTCCAGCGCCTTGCGCAGGTCTGCGATCGCATTTTCGATGGCGGTCTTTTCAGCAGCAGCGACCTTATCCCCATGCTCCTGAACGGACTTTTCCGTGGAGTGGATCAGGCTTTCAGCATGGTTCTTCGCTTCAACGACCTCACGGCGCTGCTTGTCTTCCGCAGCGTGCGATTCGGCATCCTTGACCATCTTCTCGATATCAGCATCCGACAAGCCACCGGAAGCCTGGATGCGGATCGTTTGCTCCTTGTTCGTCGCCTTGTCCTTAGCAGACACGTTAACGATGCCATTAGCGTCGATATCGAACGTCACCTCAACCTGTGGCATGCCACGAGGTGCTGGTGGAATGCCGATCAGATCGAACTGGCCGAGCATCTTGTTATCTGCGGCCATCTCGCGCTCACCCTGGAACACACGAATGGTAACCGCCGTCTGATTATCATCAGCGGTGGAGAACACCTGGCTCTTCTTCGTAGGGATCGTCGTATTACGATCGATCAGACGCGTGAACACACCACCCAGCGTTTCGATACCGAGCGACAGAGGCGTTACATCGAGCAGCAGCACATCCTTGACGTCGCCCTGAAGCACGCCAGCCTGCACAGCAGCGCCGATAGCAACAACTTCATCAGGGTTCACACCCTTGTGTGGCTCCTTACCGAAGAACTGCTTGACGACTTCCTGCACCTTCGGCATGCGCGTCATACCGCCAACGAGCACAACCTCATCAATGCCCCCGGCAGCAAGGCCGGCATCCTTGAGTGCCTTGCGGCATGGCTCAATGGTGCGCTCCACGAGATCAGCAACAAGCTGCTCGAACTTGGCACGCGATAGCTTCAGCGCCAAATGCTTGGGGCCAGAGGCATCCGCCGTAATGTATGGCAGGTTGATTTCAGTTTGCTGCGCGGAAGAAAGCTCGATCTTGGCCTTTTCAGCAGCTTCCTTCAGGCGCTGCAGCGCGAGCTTGTCCTTGCGCAGGTCAATGCCCTGTTCGCGCTTGAACTCGTCAGCAAGGTATTCGACCAGACGGTTGTCGAAGTCTTCACCGCCGAGGAATGTATCACCATTCGTCGACTTCACTTCGAATACACCATCGCCAATTTCAAGAATCGACACGTCGAATGTACCGCCGCCGAGATCGTAAACCGCAATCGTACCGCTGGACTTCTTGTCGAGACCATAAGCGAGCGCTGCCGCAGTTGGTTCGTTGATGATGCGCAGAACTTCAAGGCCGGCAATCTTGCCTGCATCCTTGGTTGCCTGGCGCTGAGCATCATTGAAATAAGCAGGAACGGTAATGACTGCCTGCGTAACAGGCTGCCCGAGATGCGCTTCAGCCGTTTCCTTCATCTTCTGAAGGGTAAAGGCAGAAATCTGCGAAGGTGAATAATCTTTATCGTCAGACTTCACCCATGCATCGCCGTTGTTGCCACGCACGATGTGATAAGGCACGAGGCCGATATCTTTCTGGGTCAGCGGATCTTCAAAGCTACGACCGATCAGACGTTTGATGGCGAAGAACGTGCGCTCTGGATTCGTCACAGCCTGGCGCTTGGCTGGCTGACCGACAAGGCGTTCGCCGTCATCTGTAAATGCGACAATGGAAGGCGTTGTACGCGCACCTTCAGCGTTTTCAATAACCTTTGGCGTTGTTCCATCCATCACTGCAACGCAGGAGTTGGTTGTACCAAGGTCGATACCGATAACTTTACCCATGGAGATCCCTCAACTTTCAAGCAGACCGCCGCGCCGGACCCCGAAGCGATCCAGTTAATGGCTTGACTGTAATAAACATCCTGACGAGCCCGGTGAAGAACCCGCCGCGCGAACCGCGCATCGGCCGCGTATATAAGACCACCTAAGCCTGGCCGCAAGTCCGTTACAGACAAGTTCCAGACTTGATGCCGAAAAGAATGACGAATGCCTTTATTCTCTTCAGCTTGAGTTACCTACATACCCGATGGCGATATAACACCTGCCAGACAAGTGGTTCCTGCAAACGCGCTTCGCAAGCCCCAAATGCATTCTCCACTCAACAATTTCGTCCGGCAACGTTCAGGCTATACCTAATTGCCTAGATTATTTTATTATTCAGCGTCATGAAGCAAGCGCTTATAAGAAATACAGCGCCACCTAAAATAAATGATACCTGGAGATTTCCAGAGGCTATCAAGCCATTGAAGATCGCTGCAATAAGCCAAGCGAAACCAATAATGCTATTTTGCAAACCTATAGCAGCCCCCTGCCCAGCCTGCCCCTTTAAGTTTGAGATTTTCGTCATAAAAACAGGCGTACTGAGAGCCGTTGCGATGGCAACACCCGCGTTGAATATTAAAAATAAATAAAAATTACCTCCGCCGAGGCCTATTAAAGCCATGGATATAGCGCCAATAAATAATGCACCAATATTCATCAAATTGTCAGGGATTTTTTTCCTCAATTTGGGCAACAGGAATGCCAATATTAAAATATAAAATAGAATGAGACCTGAAAAAAACACTCCAACTAAAAATGGAGTAAACGCCCAATGAATAATAATATATGGCGTTATAGTCAAAAAATATAAATACCAACCACATTGAAATAAAAAGAATACGGAATATACATTTAATGACTTCCCAGAAAATAAGGAATTTTTCTTACCCTCATTTACAGAAACGATTTCCTTATATTTCCCCCTAAGAATTAAAATAATATTCAACGAAATAATTAATAGCATGAAAACGATTGGTGCTGAATAGTCACGTAAGGTCGAACCATTAGCACTCCCTATCAACGCTCCACTCGCTATAGGACCTAAAAGCAAACCTGCAGCATTCATTATTTCCGCACGCTTAAAAGACGTTGTCTTTTCTTTAGATTCACGTGATATCATAGCAAGAGCAATAGTTCTTCGACCGGCCATAGCACCATCAATCCACCTTCCAATAAAAAATAACGGGAATACTGCATAAAATAAGCCCATCAAGCAAAGAGCATATCCTCCTAGACTTCCGGCCAGCGCCCAAATAATAGATCTTTTTCCCCCAATTTTATCAGAAATCACCCCCCAGGTTGGATTTCCCAATATCTGACCAAATGCATAAACGCCCATTATAAGTGAATATGCTTGCATTCTGAACTCAATATCAGCATCAGAAAAAAAACCGTGGTCAGAAAATATAAGTGGTCCAATCATAGGAGAAATAATACCAGAGCCCATACCAATGAATAGTATTACTGCAAACAAACTATTCATTAGCACACTCCAATAAACCTACCTAAATCCAGACACTCTTCAACATAGCCACAAATGCACGTTACTAACTATGTTTATTTAACTAGGCTGAGGATTCAAATTAAGTAATACGAGAATAAGATAGCGATTGTTACGGCGTTGAGGAACGATTGAGCTGATTTGTCATATCGTGTAGCGATGCGGCGCCAGTTTTTGAGTTTGGCAAAGCATGCCTCCACCCTCCATCTTTTTTTATAAAGCTCTGTATCAATTGTATTTTTGACTTTTGCATTTTTTCGGTCTGGCACACAATATGTGATGTTTGCGGCTTCAACGCAGGCGCGGATGTCTTTGGAAACATAGCCTGTATCCGCCAGTATCTGGCGTAAATTTGGATGATTGCAGGCGTTGATCAGCAGCGGGGCGAGGCAAACATCGTGAATGTTGCCACCCGTGATCAACCATGCGACGGGTTTGCCGCGCCCGTTACAGGCCAGGTGGATTTTACTCGTCCAACCGCCGCAAGATCGACCTGTGGCAGGACATCCTTTTTTTGGGCGCCAAGAGCCGAACGCTGTACCCGTATCGTGGTCGAATCTATCATAAGTGTCTCATCTTGCGCGTCTTTTTCGGATAAAGCCTGAAAAATACGCGTCCAGACGCCCTGAGCGTTCCAGCGTTGATAGCGCGTGTAAAGTGTTTTGTGTGGTCCGTAAATCGCCGGAGCCTGCCGCCACATCACACCCGACTGAAGAACATAAACAATCCCCGATACGACCCGCCGATCATTTACACGCCGCCGTCCCCGCTTCACCTTCGGCAACAAATCCTGCAATTTGGACCAGGCAATGTCATTGATATAAAAAGGATATCCACCCATCAGAAACCTCAAAATTAAAGCGATGATGGGAGTGAATCAAAACACTTATAAATATTCGTTAATTTGAAGGCTTAACCTAGCTAAATTGCAGCAATGCAGTTGTCTCTTCAGCCCACTAACATGCCTATGCTGCCATTTATGTGACAAACTTATCCATCAGAAGGTTTTTAGCATGGGTAAACATCATTATGGATTCAAGCGGCGCCAAACCAGCCACTCGGAAGGAGGCACAGGACTAATCATTGTCACTCCAAGATGCCTTAAACTTCCGCTTACATGAGCATCAGATTGATTTTGGGAGCGCTCATTTAGCTATTTAGCAAGTGCGGATGGCTGATGTAAAAACAACAACCGCTCAATAAATCTTCCATCAATCAAAGACGCTATAAACTCGCTGGCATAGTGTATATTCCACAAGTTTCTTTTCCATTTCCCCTTGAAAAGAAACGTATTTTTCAAACACATCGCTAACCAGAAATACCATTTTACAAGCACGATTGACACGCTATTCTCAATTTTATCCAGTCCGATGGGAGGATAAGCTTTGTAAAAAACTTTTACCTTCTCTGAATCAAGAGATAGTTTTCCATTTTCATATACGGTGCACCACGCTAAAAGTGTATCTAAGTAATCAGCACTTACATCAAATAGTCCTGCCGCGTCCCAATCTATAACCCAGAATTTATGATCAGATCCCCATAAAACATTCTTAGGTTTTAAATCATTATGGCAGACACCATCACCAGACAGGTGATTAACAGCAAATGACAGCTTATTTTTATTCTTTATTATATAATCAGATGCTATATTTAAACTTGGAAAAACATAAGATTTATGAGTAAGCGCTCTAACAACCTTCCAGGCAGGAGAATCTATTATAACTTCACCTATCTCTTTATAGTGAGCTACCTTTTTTTCAGCAAATTCCCGCTCTATATTTAATGGCGATCTATGCAATTGCGTTAAAAACAATGCAATTTCTTGCACCATATCAGATGAAATCTCAACGCCGTCGCGCATGCGACCATCTGCGAAAGGATAAACGGTTAACACACTGCCACCAACATTCAATAAGCAATCATCACCCATCATAAGCGCCGAAACCGTTCTTCCGGTAAAGGACATCTGACGAGCTATAATCTCAGAAAATCGAATTGAGTTAGCGATGAGATTGTCATCCAAGCTATGGCGTGTAGCGCTCTCATCTAGAGCTATTTTTTTTATAAAATAGCGCTCACGAACGCTATTCACCACATAAGCTTCGTTAACGTCTCCGCCGTCTATTTTTTGCACCACTGCGCTATTACTAAAGATAGGCCCGAGCTTCTTATTGATAAAAAGCAAATCACCAGAAGAAAGCATAAGAAACCGCCTCCATCCTCATGGACCCAAAAGACGATGATTGCTTACAAACGAAACAACACCCTCTTTTCACTTTAAGTAATCTATATATACATACAATTACTTATGGTTACTGTAGTCGAAAGCTAAGCCTTTAGCTAGCTAAAAAACACACAGTCACAATTTAGTGATTAAGACGGTTTTATGACAGCGATCAATATCAACAACAAACACCAGAAAAAACAATCAATATAACACAAACAAATAAATGATTCTAACAATATAATAAATAAACATTATTAAAAAACATATTGAGTTGATAAATAAGTATAACCGCTATTATCCCCATTAATTCGCGTTAAAGATTCAATAAATTGGTTATATCTTTTATCGTATACTGTCTTTTTATAACCTGCGCGCGGGAGGCGCGGTTAACAGCGGAGGCGTAGGCAATGGCTGAAACTGTTGTTGACGCATTTGCTGACCGCGCAGCTGATTTAACTCAAACTGCATCTGCTGATCCCGCTGCTGATCATTTAGCTGCTGCTGCAATTGTCGATTTGTATCTCGCAATTGCTGCTGTTGCCGATTTTGCTGTGCATGCGCTCCCGAAATCGAGATTGCAACGCCAACTGTCAACGCAAGAAGTGTAAACAAACGACCAGTTTGACGTTGACGCATCGGTCTTACATCTTTACCCGTTGCGTACATAACGTAACTCCCCCATCAAGCTGTATGCACAGGGAGTATATAGGAAATGCAGCTTACCGTGTGATCGATTTTATCAGCGGCTGTTATTAACATTGGGTGCTTGCACCCCCAAATCCGATTCTCCGCCCTCTGGCTTTGAAAGCACTTAGACGTCCGTGACAGATCCGCACTCCAACATTCCGCTTGCCGGCCCCTCTCTTTCGCTTAGCGAACGTGCACGACAAGCGGCGCGTCCGGCAGCGACTTATCTTTCAGGATTGAACGAGGAGCAACGGCGCGCAGTTGAAACCCTGGAAGGGCCGCTGCTAGTTCTGGCAGGTGCCGGCACAGGAAAAACGCGGGTGCTGACCACACGTATCGCCCATCTGATTGCTACAGGCGCAGCCTTCCCATCGCAGATTTTGGCCGTAACATTCACCAATAAAGCCGCGCGCGAAATGAAGGAACGCATCACCACCCTGGTTGGTGCGGTGGCAGAGGGCATGCCCTGGCTCGGCACGTTCCATGCTATTGGCACGAAAATTCTACGCCAGCATGCTGAACTTGTCGGTCTTAAATCAGATTTCACCATTCTTGATACCGACGATCAGATCCGGCTACTCAAACAAATTCTGAAGGCAGAGAAGGTCGATGACAAGCGTTGGCCCGCGCGCCAGTTAGCGCATCTGATAGATGGATGGAAAAACCGCGCACTTTCCCCGGAACGCGTTTCTGCAGGCGAGGCGCAGGGTTTCGCCAACGGCCGCGGTGTTGAGCTTTACAAGCTGTATCAGGAGCGGCTTAAGGTTCTGAATGCGGCTGACTTCGGCGATTTGCTGGTTGAAAACATCCGCCTGTTTCGCGAAAATCCAGATGTATTGACCCGATATCAAGAGCGATTCCGCTACATTCTGGTGGATGAGTATCAAGATACCAACGTCGCGCAATACCTCTGGCTGCGACTGCTTGCACAGGGGCGTCAGAACGTCTGTTGCGTGGGGGATGATGATCAGTCGATCTATGGCTGGCGTGGGGCAGAGGTCGATAATATTCTGCGTTTCGAGCATGATTTTCCAGGCGCGGCTGTCGTTCGCCTGGAACGGAACTACCGCTCGACAGCGCATATTCTGGCAACGGCCTCACATCTTATCGCTCATAACGAAGGTCGCCTTGGCAAAACACTGCACACGCAGGATATCGCTGGCAATCCAGTCAGTATCTCCGGCGCGTGGGATTCGGAAGAAGAGGCACGCCAAATTGGCGAAACCATCGAAACCCTGCAATTGCGGGGCGAGAGCCTATCGCAGATAGCGGTGCTAGTACGTATTTCAGCCCAGATGCGTGAGATCGAAGATCGTTTTGTGCAGCTTGGCCTACCCTATCGCGTGATCGGCGGCCCGCGCTTTTATGAACGGCTCGAAATTCGCGATGCTCTCGCATATTTCCGCTGCGTCATTTCGCAGGCGGATGATCTAGCATTCGAGCGTATATTTAACACGCCCAAACGCGGACTGGGTGATGCTACATTGCAGATTATGCACGCCTATGCGCGTCATGCTGGTATTCCGCTGATTCAGGCAACGCGTGCACTGCTGGAAACGGAAGAAATCAAACCGCGCCAGCGCACCACTTTACGTGAACTGCTGGCGTCCTTCGACCGCTGGTCGCGCAATCTTGAAACGCAGTCTCACACAGAGCTGGCCGAGACGATCCTTGAGGAATCTGGATATACGGCCATGTGGCAGAATGACCGTTCACCAGATGCTGCAGGCCGCCTCGAAAATCTCAAAGAGCTTATTCGCACGCTTGAGGAGTTTCCTGATCTGCCAAGCTTCCTGGAGCACGTCTCTCTGGTTATGGATGCGGCCGATGGCGACACAAACGAGCGCGTATCAATTATGACCCTGCATGCAGCCAAGGGCCTCGAGTTCGATACGGTGTTTCTGCCGGGTTGGGAGGAAGGCCTCTTTCCCAATCAACGCGCACTTGATGAGCAGGGGCGCGCTGGCCTTGAGGAAGAACGTCGTCTTGCCTATGTCGGTATAACGCGCGCACGTAAAACAGCAAAAATCATGTTTGCATCCAATCGACGCATTCATGGCCTTTGGAATGCAACAGTCCCGTCACGTTTTGTCGACGAATTGCCGGAAGCCCATGTTGAAGTGATAGAAGCACCTGCTGCTTTCTCTTATGGGAACTATGGTCGTAGCCGCTTTGATCAAGCAGGGGCAAACAAATCGTTTGGCTCAACTTATGAAACGCCGGGCTGGGCGCGGGCGCGGAACAACAGCTTTACAAGCAGTTCTGCACCAGGGGCACGCCGTGGCGGCAAAGGCACCTTGATTGAAGGCGAAGTGGTTGCACGGTCAATTTCGACCAGCTCAGCCTTCAAAATAAATGACCGCGTATTCCATCAAAAATTCGGATCTGGCTCAGTTACCGCAACAGACGGCAACAAGCTGACGATCGATTTTGATAAAGCGGGTCGCAAGACTGTTATCGACAGTTTCGTTAAACCGGCGTAATGGCATAAGTCATTTTTCGTTATTAGCTCATTGAGATCCTGAACAATGCCAATGTATGAGGGCCTGCTGCCGCCCAACCCCACCCACGTACTGCGTTTTGACACGGATGAAAACGCTGCCCGCGCGATGACAGACCTATTGGGCGAAGTGTTTGACCCTACGGAGTCGGCCGTCGCTGCCTTTGAAACAGATGATGGTCTATGGCACGTCGAAGCTTATTTTGCTCATCAGCCAGATGAGGAAGGCGTTCGCGATTTGCTTCGGCTTGTGATTGGTGAAAGAGCAGACGAAGTTACTTTCTCCGCTATTGCACAAAAAGATTGGGTGAAGGCTAGTTTGGATGGCTTGAAGCCAGTACGCGCGGGGCGCTTCCTTGTCCATGGTAGCCATGACCGCCACACGGTGAAAACCAACGATATCGCTATTGAGATTGACGCTGCATTAGCATTCGGGACCGGCCATCACGGTACGACCCACGGTTGCCTGTTGGCTTTGGTAGAAGAACTGAATTGCAGACGACCCCAGCAAGTGCTTGATGTCGGCACCGGCACGGGAATTTTGGCGCTTGCTGCAGCACGCGCTCTCCGTCACACAGTTATCGCCGGAGATATAGATCCGGTTGCCGTGAAAGTAGCGAGAGATAACGCACGCCTTAATGGCGCTGGTAATCATATCCGATATTATGCCGCACCTGGCGTGCGCCATGGTTTAGCCGATCGCACACATAGGTTTGATCTGGTATTTGCCAACATTCTGGCAAAGCCCTTGCGCCAACTGGCACCCGCTATTAGCCGAGTGCTAAGCAGCTCTGGCACCTTGATCCTGTCGGGCTTGCTATCGCGTGATGTGCCGGGCGTGCTCTCTGCTTATGCCGCACAGGGCTTGCGGTTAAAGAAGCGCACAGATCGTGAAGGTTGGGCAACGTTAGTGCTAAAGCGCGGCGGTTTTGCACCACGTCCTGTTACACAAATCTGAAGCGTTATATCTCCTGAAATAGGCCTACGATCCCGCGCATCCATCGAGATGCGCGGTCAAACTGTTACTATGAAAAATAGGTTAAGCCTTCAAATTAACGAATATTTATAAGTGTTTTGATTCACTCCCATCATCGCTTTAATTTTGAGGTTTCTGATGGGTGGATATCCTTTTTATATCAATGACATTGCCTGGTCCAAATTGCAGGATTTGTTGCCGAAGGTGAAGCGGGGACGGCGGCGTGTAAATGATCGGCGGGTCGTATCGGGGATTGTTTATGTTCTTCAGTCGGGTGTGATGTGGCGGCAGGCTCCGGCGATTTACGGACCACACAAAACACTTTACACGCGCTATCAACGCTGGAACGCTCAGGGCGTCTGGACGCGTATTTTTCAGGCTTTATCCGAAAAAGACGCGCAAGATGAGACACTTATGATAGATTCGACCACGATACGGGTACAGCGTTCGGCTCTTGGCGCCCAAAAAAAGGATGTCCTGCCACAGGTCGATCTTGCGGCGGTTGGACGAGTAAAATCCACCTGGCCTGTAACGGGCGCGGCAAACCCGTCGCATGGTTGATCACGGGTGGCAACATTCACGATGTTTGCCTCGCCCCGCTGCTGATCAACGCCTGCAATCATCCAAATTTACGCCAGATACTGGCGGATACAGGCTATGTTTCCAAAGACATCCGCGCCTGCGTTGAAGCCGCAAACATCACATATTGTGTGCCAGACCGAAAAAATGCAAAAGTCAAAAATACAATTGATACAGAGCTTTATAAAAAAAGATGGAGGGTGGAGGCATGCTTTGCCAAACTCAAAAACTGGCGCCGCATCGCTACACGATATGACAAATCAGCTCAATCGTTCCTCAACGCCGTAACAATCGCTATCTTATTCTCGTATTACTTAATTTGAATCCTCAGCCTAGACTACGGGGAATAGCGATAATCTCTAATGGCAGGAACGCTTTCCATGCCCAATGATCAGGTCTTGGATCATAACTGAACCCTGCGCTTGTTAACGCATAACAATGCGCAGGTGATCAAAGCATATAGAGGTATGAGCGTTTTATCAGTTCTTGTTGTGAATAAGCGGCTCTTTCGCAATCGCATCAAAAGCTTGCAAGCGCACTAAGAGAGATTCCAATTGTGCCAACGGCACCATGTTTGGTCCATCTGATGGCGCAGTATCAGGCGCCTCGTGGGTCTCGATGAATACACCTGCAACGCCCACAGCAACTGCAGCGCGCGCAAGAACTGGTACAAAACGCCTCTCACCGCCCGAAGACGCCCCTTGCCCCCCCGGTTGCTGCACTGAGTGAGTAGCATCGAAAATGACAGGCGCCCCCGTCGTTTCAGCCATAATAGGCAGCGAACGCATATCACTTACGAGTGTGTTGTAACCAAAAGAAGCGCCACGCTCCGTCAAGAGCACATTAGGATTTCCGCTTTCAGTGATTTTTGCTGCAACGTGACGCATGTCCCATGGGGCCAGGAACTGCCCCTTTTTCACATTAACGGCTCGCCCTGTCTGAGCTGCAGCGACTAGAAGATCCGTCTGCCGGCAAAGAAAAGCCGGAATTTGCAGCACATCAACAACCTCAGCAACAGGCGCGCAATGTTCGGGCAAGTGCACATCGGTTAGAACGGGCAATCCAAGTTTTTCGCGGATTTCAGCGAAAACCGGCAGCGCATCACTGAGACCAACGCCGCGCGCTGCTTTGATGGATGTCCGGTTTGCCTTATCGAATGAGGTCTTGAAAACCAGACCAATGCCAAGCCGCCCGGTGATTTCCTTAAGAGCAGATGCGATTTCAAGCGCATGCGCACGGCTTTCCATCTGGCATGGACCGGCAATAATCGCTAATGGCAACTGGTTGCCAAAGCGCACAGCTCCTGAGCCCTCACCTACCGTAACAATGTTCTGCACGCTTGTTTCCGCCTTACTCAACGAAGCTCTCCTCAAAATCAGATTGTCATGCAGGCTGAGTTGGCAATACCAGCAGTGAGCGAAACTGCACCTAGAAACGTTGCTGTACCAATCTCGCCATCAGCAATCCGGCGCGTGAGATCTGGCATGACAAGACGTACGAAACCATATGCCAAAATCTGTACAACAATAGCAATCAGCCCCCAGACAACCAGATCGACTAGTGTATCGGTGTTGATGATCGCACTCGACAGTGGCAAGGCAAAACCAATAAGGCTCAACCCCAATGAAAGAGATGCCGAAATAACATTGCGACGGATCAGCGCAAATTCATTATGCGCCGTAACAAATGTATAAATCAGCAGATAAAGTCCAACGAGAAATGTGGCAATGATGAAATCGATCAAGAAATCGATGAACTGGCCAAGTGTGGTCACCATCGCGATATTCCCCGCTCTTAAGATGTGTAGAAAATGGAGCGCCTCTGCTTCAAGGCAGTTTAAGAAATGCCCGATCCTGCAGGACCGGACATGATCAATTAGACAAGTCTGCTTTGCTTCAACGCCGCCGCAACAAAGCTGCTGAATAACGGATGCGGTGCAAACGGGCGCGACTTCAATTCCGGGTGGAACTGCACGCCAACGAACCATGGGTGATCCGTCCGCTCAACAATTTCAGGCAACAAACCATCCGGAGAAACGCCAGAGAAGCGCAGGCCAACGGATTCAAGCCGCTCGCGATAGTCCATATTGACTTCATAACGATGGCGATGGCGCTCGGAGATTTCGGTAGCTCCATAAATTTCAGCCACATGGCTCTCTGGCGCAAGCGATGCCTTGTAAGCACCAAGGCGCATTGTGCCACCCATATCACCATCTGCACGACGCATCTCAACCTGGTTGCCCTTTGCCCATTCCGTCATCAGACCGACAATTGGCTCATTGGTGGGCCCAAATTCGGTGGAATTGGCATCAGGGATACCTGCGAGCGAACGCGCAGCTTCAATGACGGCCATCTGCATACCGAAGCAAATGCCGAAATATGGCACGTTATGCTCACGCGCGAAGGTGACTGCTTTAATTTTACCTTCAGCACCACGCTGGCCAAAACCGCCTGGTACAAGAATGCCATTGACGTGTTCAAGGAAAGGCGCTGGATCTTCACGTTCGAAAATCTCGCTTTCAATCCAGTCGAGATTGACCTTCACCCGGTTGGCGATACCACCATGCATCAAGGATTCGATCAGCGACTTATACGCATCCTTCAGGCCAGTATACTTACCGACAATCGCGATCGTTACTTCACCCTCAGGGTTCTTAACTCTTTCAGAAATTTCTTTCCAGCGACTGATATCTGGCTGAGGTGAACCCTCAATACCGAAAGCGGCGAGCACTTCATTATCCAGCCCTTCAGCGTGGTAAGCGATCGGCACATCATAGATGGAGGTCACGTCGCGCGCCTCAATCACCGCCGTCTCACGCACGTTGCAGAATAACGAAAGCTTGCGCCGTTCCTCAACAGGAATTTCCCTGTCTGTGCGGCAAAGCAGAATGTGTGGCTGAATACCAATCGAGCGCAATTCCGCAACAGAATGCTGCGTTGGCTTCGTCTTCAGCTCTCCCGCTGCAGGAATGAAAGGCAATAGCGTTAAGTGGAGGAAGACAGCGTGATTACGCGGCAATGCCTGCCCCAGCTGACGGATGGCCTCCAGAAATGGCAGGCTTTCGATATCACCAACTGTTCCACCAATCTCAACCAGAACGAAATCCGTATCTTCATTGCCGCTCAGCACGAAGTCCTTGATGGCATTCGTAACATGGGGAATGACCTGAATCGTCGCGCCCAGATACTCGCCCCGCCGCTCCTTGGTCAGGATATCCATGTAAAGGCGGCCGGTAGTGACGTTATCCTCACGGGTGCAAGGACGCCCCGTGAAACGCTCATAATGACCTAAATCGAGGTCAGTCTCAGCGCCATCATCGGTCACAAACACTTCACCGTGCTCGTAGGGGCTCATCGTGCCAGGATCGACATTAAGATAGGGATCGAGCTTGCGAAGTCGTACGCGATAACCACGCGCCTGCAGAAGTGCACCCAGCGCTGCAGACGCAAGGCCCTTGCCCAGAGAAGAAACGACACCGCCTGTGATAAAAACGTACCGCGCCATGGAGATGCTCATCCCATCAAAAAAATATCAAGAGGCGTAGCAACCTAACTTGCAACGCGCTTTAAATCGAATCGACCGTCCAGTCACCAGTCAAAGATAAAGGGCCGGAAGCCCCGGCCCTCGATTGTGCAGGCGTACCTACCGTCCGCCCTTATTGAGAGTTCGGAACCTGCGGCACCGCAGGTGCAGCCGGCGCAGGAACAGCCGGAGCTTCTCTCTCCTGCAGCTGCTGGAGACGCTCAAAACCACTATCCCCACCCGGAGCGCCGCCAGGTACGACAGCACCATCCGTCGCGCCATCGAAAATCGACCGCGGCCCAGACTGATGACCAGCAAGAATCGTCAAAGCAAGACTTGTCAGAAAAAACAAGGTGGCCAGAATTGCCGTTGTCCGTGTGAGGACATTCGTTTGCCCCCGCCCCGTCATGAACCCTGCCCCGCTGCTGCTACCGCCGCCCATGCCAAGGCCACCGCCTTCTGAGCGCTGCAATAGCACTACGCCAACGAGCGACAGCACAATAATGAGGTGAACGACAATCAAAACGCTTTGCATGTCAGAATCCAAGCCGATCAAAATCCAAACCGCTAACAATCCAGAAACCCGGCAACGGCGCAATGCCGCCCGGGTACGGGAAAGAAGCGATCATACGACAGGAGAAAGGCGTTCCCGCCGTCACCAGTCAACGAAAAGGGCAGCGCCCGGACGTCGGGAGCATGCTCTAACATAAACATTGCGTTACCGCAAAGAAGGGAAAAGCAGTTTTTACTCTCTTCCCCCATAAAGCCTCAGCGCGCGCTATCTATAATACTCAGCAATGCCAAGAAAATCCGCTGCTTCAAGGCTGGCGCCTCCCACCAATGCACCATCGACATGGCTGACTGAAAGCAGATCAAAAGCATTATCCGGCTTCACCGATCCGCCATAAAGAATCCGAATCGCTGCTCCTGCCTCGCCATAGCGCGCCATAAGAACTTCCCGTATAGCGGCATGCATCTCGGCGACCTGCGCAATTGTGGGAATAAGCCCGGTACCAATTGCCCAAACAGGCTCATAAGCAATAACAAGATCAGATCCACAGGCCGTCTCGGGCAGAGAATCCTTAAGCTGCTCACGCACAATATCGAGAGCATTGCCGCCTTCACGCTGTGCGCGCGTTTCGCCTACGCATACAATAGGGGTTAGCCATGACATACGCGCAGCCATTGCTTTGGCGCGGACAACCTCATTACTCTCACCATGATCAGCGCGACGCTCAGAATGGCCCACGATGACATAAGTAGCGCCGGAATCTGCAAGCTGCACGGCAGAGATATCTCCCGTATGCGCTCCAGATGCCTTTGTATGGCAATCTTGCCCACCAATATAAACACCAGAGCCAACCGCCACGACACCAAAGGTTACTGTAAGCGTTGCAGGAGGGCAGATCAGCAGATCAACCTTGTTGCGAAGCGCGGCATCGTATCCCTGAATGATTGAAGCAAGCACACGCGCAGAGTGCTTGTTGCCGTTCATTTTCCAATTGCCCGCAACGAGCGGACGGGGGCGCAACACCGTCATGCTTTCCCTCTTTAAATTTATGTTCAGGTGAAAGGGATACTGATCTCACAAGTGAATGTCACCCACAAAAGTCGCTCTAGCGCAAAACTGCAGCTGTTACCCACCAACCCGGATAACGCTTCTGCAGCTGGCGGCTTGCATGCGCTGCCTCAGAAGGGGTCGCGAATAGGCCAAACACTGTTGCACCCGATCCAGACATACGCGCAAGTTTGCAAGCTGGAAACGCACGAATGGCTGACAGCGCCTCATGAATAACAGGCGCAAGCGATAGCGCTGGAGTCTCCAGATCGTTATGCGCATGCTCCAGATAGGCAAGTAAGTTATCAGGCGAAAAATTAGCCGGGAAGTGTGGACGCTCGACATCCGCACGCTTGTTTCCATCTGAAAAATTCAAAGCGCGAAAGACCTCAGGCGTTGAAACAGCCACGCGCGGATTTACGAGTACAGCACAGATCGCAAACGGACATGTCAGACGTTCAACAATGTCTCCCACCCCCGACATCCGGCTTAAACGCGGATCCAGACAAACGGGTACATCGGCGCCTGTTGCACGCGCAGCGTCTACCAACATCGCATCATCAATTGGATAATCATTCAAAAGGGCAATAAGTCTAAGTGCCGCTGCAGCATCGGATGAGCCGCCGCCAATTCCGGCCGCCACAGGCAAGCGCTTGGTAAGCTTGAATGCACCAACACGAAGCCCTGCCCGTCGCGCTTGGAATGCACGTACAGCGCGCAAAACCAGATTATCATTGTTAGCACCAGACGCAGCAGCAGTCGGCCCATCCACAATAAGGGAAAGCTCCTTATCTGATTGAAGGCTTAATACGTCACCGGAACCTGTAAATGCTACTACGCTATCGAGAAGATGGTAGCCGTCGTTCCGGCACCCCAGAATGTGCAAATTAAGGTTGATTTTGGCAGGCGCGCGCGCAGTGAGAATCATAGCCAAACCGATAGAGGAAACAGCAAACGATCAATCAAAATGCTGCCAAAGCATCATTATTTAGGCGATTTCTCAGAGTTTGCCTTCTTAGCGGCATCGGCTTCCGTTTCGGCTTTGATCAACTTGCCGTTTTGCATTTTACGCACGCCGGTATCCTTTTCATCAGGAAGCCCATTTTTGATCTTATCGAGGATCTTCGGCAACTCTTCCGGTTCAGGATTCAGATCGCGTGCGTGATTCCACTGGAACACAGCCTCAATGCGCCGACCAACGCGCCAATATGCATCGCCAAGATGATCATTGACCACGGATTCGGATGGTTTCAGCTCAATCGCACGCTCAAGCTCGCGCACAGCATCATCATAACGTCCAAGCTTATAATAAGCCCACGCCAGACTATCAGCAATATAACCATCACGGGGCTTGAGCTCAGCAGCGCGCTTGAGCATTTCAAACGCTTCATCCATGTTCTCGTTACGGTCGATCCATGAATAGCCCAGATAATTCAGAATTAATGCCCGATCGCTGCCAATGGTCTCGGAACCAAGCTCAAGCGCTTTTTTAAGATCTGCTTCAGCTTTTGCCCATTCCTTCGCGCGCTCATAAGCAACACCGCGAAAATAAAACAGCATCCAGTGGCCAACGTCCGGTGTACCGACGAGGTCAATGGCGCGGGTGTATGTCTTCGCAGACTCAGCATAGAGCTTACGTGCCTGCTGAATACCGCCAAGCGCTGATAACGCATCAATATTATCAGGCTGCCGCTCTAGCACGCGCGTGAGAAACGCAATCGCATCGTCTTGACGTTCAAGCGTGTTGAGAGCGCCAGCAATCTGAACATCTGCACCAATGCGCAGAGGTGATTTTACGGGTACTTTATCAAACGCAACAATGGCTGCCTCGTATTGCTTTAAACGCACGAGGATATCGCCACGTGTCATGGAGGCGAGCGCGTTTTCAGGATCCAGATGCAACGCCAGATTGAGATAAATCAGACCGGCAATCTCGTCGCCCTGTCCATTTCCGGCAGCACCGAGACCATAAAGCACCTCGGCCGCACCTTGCTGAGGCGTTGTGATCAACGGAGAGAGCTTGCGGCCTGCTGCCAGTTCAGCCAATGCATAGTGCACCACTGGGTGACGCGGCAAAAGCTTATCGAAACGCTCATAAACAGCCTTTGCCTCATCCTGCTTGCCGCGCTGCGATAGGACACGTCCATAAGCGTCAACAACCCGCAGCGTGGTACCCTCCGCAGCATATGCAGCAGCAAGGCGTTCCTCCCCCTGTCGGGCGCTACCCAAGTAGGTGGCGATCAGACCAGCATGAAAATCGCGAAAAACATTATAGATGCTTTCGCCGCTTAGATTATCAACAGTGCCAAGCGCTTCCGGAAAATTTTTCGAACCAGCCCAGCTCCATGCATTAAGCAGCGTCGCAGTGATATCAGCTGCGCGCCCCCGGCCACCGCGGTCAAAGAATCGACGCGCACTGGTGTATTGTTTGCGCTGCAATGCATCAACACCCAGCACCAGCTGCGCAAGGCCGTTGTTACGATCGCCCCGGGCAATGTCTCTTGCGGTCGCGATGGCTTCCGGCATTGATCCATTAGCCAGGAAAGCTACAAAAGCACGCTCGCGCAGATCAACATTGCGCGGATCATCTTTCAGTGCCTCATGGAAAAATATAGCAGCAGCAGAGGTATCACGCGATGCGCCAGCAATGATTGCTGCAAGGTAATTGCCATCAAGAGTATCAGCTGGTGTGTAATCAGGCACAATATCGTCGATCACAGAAAGACGAGCGAATGCGGGAGCTGCGCTTACACATGAAAGCGCCGTCATAACCATAGCGAACCGCGCAAGGCGCGCAAAAGACTTACCAGCCACCGACAACTTCCCTGATCACGAATCTGGCGTGATGCCAATCCGAATAGTTCTTTTCAACATGGCTCTTTCCGCGCTTGCGAGCAAGATGTCACCAAGCCATCGCACGAAATTGTGGTGAATGCGTCTTTATAGCATCATTTTATCTGCGAGGATCGCTCTATTATGCAAAACCGCATCTCAAACAGAGCGTTATGGGCACGTCTTAATATCGGGCTATCATACGGATGCCGTAATAACTGTGCCTTCGATTGCTGCGCGCGCGTACTGAAGATGCGCAGGACGCGGCCCACCATTGGCCCAATCAAGCAATTCTACAGTATGGACTACAGAAACCTGTTCACCCGCCAGCGTAAACCCCTGTCCTATCTGTGTCATGCAGCCGATATTGCCAGTGGCAACGATCTGCACACCTGTCTTGCGGATATTACCTACCTTGCGATCACGTAACTGGCTTGCGATTTCTGGTTGCAGCATGTTGTAAGCACCAGCCGAGCCACAGCATATATGACCTTCGGGAACATCCTTCACCACAAAACCAGCCTTACGCAGCAAGCTCTTGGGCTCATCACGAATCTGCTGACCGTGCTGCATGGAACAGGCAGAATGGTAGGCAACGACAAGGCCCTTTGCCTGCTCTGAAGCTTGCTCATCGTGCACCTTCGACCAGTCGATATTCATTAACGTGAGATATTCTGTAACGTCTTTTGCAAGGCTTGAGACGGCTTGTGCCTTTTGCGCCCATTCCGGATCATCTCGGAACATGAAGCCGTAATCCTTGATCGTCGTGCCACAGCCTGAAGCCGTGATGATGATGGCATCAAGGCCATCGCCTTCAATCTCATGCGTCCATGCATCGATGGCTTGATGGGCAAGTGCGTGCGCCTGTGCCTCGCGGCCCATATGATGCACCAGCGCACCGCAACATCCCTCGTTAGCAAGCACAACTTCAATGCCATTACGTGTCAAAAGACGGATCGTTGCCGCATTTATACCAGGATCTAGAACCGGCTGGGCACATCCACCTAGCAGTGCAACGCGCCCGCGGCGTTCGCCCTCTGCGGGAATAACATGTGGTCCTTGCGGACCTTCTTCGGGAATGCGGGTTGGCGCAAGCGCCAGCATTGCACTTAATCGCGGCCCCACTCCTGGTAGAAAGCTGATCATCCGTGCAAAAGGACGCGCCAACGCAGATGCCTTCAGCACCAAACGAAAGCGGTTGCGATAGGGCAACACCGAAGCGATCAGCGAACGCATCATGCGATCAGCCAGCGGGCGCTTCCAGGTGGCCTCAATGTGGGCACGCGCATGATCGACAAGGTGCATGTAATGCACGCCTGATGGACAGGTCGTCATGCAGGACAGGCACGACAAACACCGATCAACATGTTTGACTACAGGCGCGGTGGCGGCTTTGCCGCTTTCCAGCATATCCTTGATCATATAGATGCGCCCACGCGGGGAATCCGCCTCATCTCCCAGTAAAAGATAAGTAGGGCAAGTCGCTGTGCAAAAACCGCAGTGCACACAGGTGCGCAGGATTTTCTCGGATTCCTTCATCTGCGCTGTGTTGAGTTGATCAGGGCGGAAATTCGTTTGCATATTTATACCCCTGCAACCATACGTCCGGGCTCAAGAATACCCACCGGATCAAATGCCTGCTTCAGCCCCGCACTAAGGCGCATGAATGGTTCCGCCAGCGGCTGGAATACGGGTACTGTCGCACGCACCTCAATCGGCGCACGGATCAATGTGGCATGGCCGCCATAGCGGGCAACCGCAGCACGCACAGCAATCGCCCCAGCATTGTCAGCTGCCGGCACAGAAAGCCAGACAAGTCCTCCGCTCCAATCGTAAAAATGCTTGATATCGAGCGTTTCACGCAGAGCTGCAACAAGATCGGGACCGCGCGTCGGGGCCGTTGAAACACGCCAAACAGCATGCTCAACAGGTTGCGCTATGGGCGCACAATCACGCACCCTTGCCCAGATGAGATGACTATCCGCCCCCTCAATCAACGCGTGCCCACCGAAGGCTGCAAGGCGCCCTCCCAATGCTTCCGCCCGATAGCGAACAGAAAACGCGGAACCTTCCAGCCGCAGCAAGGTAAAGGCAGTGCCTGCAGCGTCATTAGCATCCCAACCATCCGGAAGATGAGCGGCCCCGCTTACGCCAAAAGGCGAACCCATTGCATCGCATAGCGCGGCAATTGCCTGCCTATCGTTCAGACCACTCAGAACAAGCGTAGTCTCACTTTCAGGGATTGGCGAAACCTTGAATGTCACCTCTGTCAAAAACCCGAGTGTCCCCCATGAACCAGCCAACAGCTTGACCAGGTCCAGCCCCGTAACGTTCTTCATCACCCGTCCGCCGGATTTGACCACCTCGCCTCTGCCATTAATGAAACGCACCCCAAGAAGGCTATCGCGGCACGCGCCTGCCTGAATCCGCCGAGGACCAGACCAATTGGCCGCAACAATGCCACCTATGGTTTGCTGAGCATCTCTTTCCATCAGAAGCACAGGCTGCATAGGCTCGAATGTCAGCCGCTGCCCTTTAGCCGCCAGATGCCGTTCAAGATCTTCAAGGCGCGTGCCTGCATGCACAGACACAACCATTTCAGAAGGTTCGTAAAGCGTAATGCCACTCAGCGCGAGTGACGTGAGACAATGCTCGGCATTGCTCGGACGGCCAATACCTGCCTTCGTGCCGCTACCTGCCAGCGCCAATGGCGTGCGTTCAGCCTGTGCCTGGCGGATGATATCCGCAGCTTCTGCCTCGGTTGTGGGGGCAAAAACACTCATACTTTCTACCCCGATGAAACGTTATCTTGCGGCATCAGCCGGTTTTCCAGCGGGAAAACTTTTGCCGGGTTAAGCAGCCAACGCGGATCAAACACTGCCCGCGCGCGCATCTGCTGTTCAAGGTCGGTGCGCGTATATTGGTAGGTCATCAGATCACGCTTTTCTATGCCGACGCCATGTTCACCGGTTAGGCAACCGCCGACATCGACACAAAGCTTGAGCACCTCAGCACCCGCCAGCTCCGCCCGCTCCAGATCACCTGGCTTGGCAGCATTATAGAGAATGAGCGGATGCAAATTGCCATCGCCGGCATGGAAAATATTGGCCACACCGACACCATTCTCCGCACAGATCTCAGCAATCCGTCGCAACACCAGTGACAGCTGCCCGGTCGGTATCGTGCCATCCATGCAAAGATAATCAGCGATACGCCCCATCGCACCGAAGGCAGACTTGCGTCCTTTCCAGATAGCAGCGCTTTCCGATGAGGATTGGGAAACCTTGAGCGTTAGCGGATTGAACATGCGCGCAATGGCCTCAATCTTCGCCAGCTCATCGGCAATTTCCGCCTCTGATCCCTCAACCTCGATGATCAGCATTGCTTCGGCTTCAATCGGATAGCCCGCCCTGGCAAAATCCTCGCAGATACGGATCGCAGGCCCATCCATAAACTCAAGGGCCACCGGAATAATGCCCGCCGATATGATAGCCGTAACGCAGGCACCAGCGGTTTCGCTGGAGTCAAAGCCAATCAGCAATGGCCGCGCCCCCTCAGCCAATGGCAGAATACGCACCGTGGCTTCGGTAACGATCCCAAGTTGTCCCTCAGAACCCGTCAGCAATCCCAATATGTCGTAGCCTGCGGCATCAAGATGATCCCCGCCAATATCGACAACGGTGCCATCCATCAGCACCAACCGCACGCCCATCAGGTTGTTGGTGGTGACGCCATACTTCAGGCAATGCGCACCACCTGAGTTCATGGCGATATTACCTGCAATCGTACAGGCAAGCTGGCTCGATGGATCGGGCGCGTAAAAAAAGCCATCTGCTGTAACGGCATCGCTGATTGCGAGATTTGTAATGCCCGCTTCCACCCGCGCCGTTCTATTTGCGTAATCGATATCAATCACCCGCCGCATGCGCGATACGCCAATGACCACGGCATCCGGTTGCGGAATAGCGCCCCCCGCTAATGACGTGCCTGCACCACGTGGGATAACCTTGATCCCCTCACGATTGCAGTATGAAAGCACCGCCGCAACCTCTTCCGTAGAGGAGGGTAACACCACCGCCAACGGCACTTGACGATAAGCCGCCAAGGCATCCGTTTCGAATGCTCGCCGCTCGTCTTCACTGGTTATCAGCCCATCAGCCGACACCAGCTTCGCCAGATCAGCCCAAATGGCATCGCGACGCGCGAGAATCTCTGGATCAGGGGTGGGAAAGGCAATCGTGGTCATGAGGTCCATGCTTGTTGGATTGCGAAGATGTGGGATGATCACATCTGGAACACTTCCAACAATGAACAGCGCTTGCCCGTGCAAGTCAATGCATGGACGGGCGACAGACCTTTGACAAAATGATGCGTTTTGCCCGTTAAGGCCCAGCTGAGGCCGCAGGCGCAGCCTCCATACCGACGAGCGCAATTTTAAGGTAACCGGCTGCCCGTAGAAGGTTCATGACCTCCATCAGTTCGCCATAGGCCACTTCTTTATCAGCGCGTAGGAATATCCGTTCCTCACGGTTGCTTTGCGTCACGCGGTCAAGCTCGGCCTGCAACGCCTCACGCCCAACCGTGCCTTCTCCAACAGAAAGCGTCAGATCGCTCTGTACCGTCAAATACAACGGCGTGTCAGGACGCTTCTGGGGCACAGCATTGGAAGCCGGCAAATCAACCTGCACATCCACCGTGGATAAAGGCGCAGCAACCATAAAAATGATCAGCAGCACAAGCATCACATCAATGAAAGGGGTGACGTTGATTTCGTGATTTTCGCTTAACTCATCGCCTTGCTCTATACGTCCGGCCATGAACGTTACTCCGCTGCGGTTGAGGTGCGCATCGCAGCAACATGCACCTTCTCCGCATATCCGCGACGCTGGCTACCAGCCGCATTGCGATCCAGATCACGCGACAGATGGCGCAATACCTCGGCAGAAGCATCACCAAGCAGTGCCCTGTAGCCAGTGATTGAGCGCGCAAATACGTTGTAAATAATCACAGCCGGAATAGCCGCAACGAGGCCAATCGCCGTTGCCAGCAAAGCCTCAGCGATACCAGGCGCGACAACCGCAAGATTAGTGGTGTTCGATTTGGCAATTCCAATGAACGAATTCATGATGCCCCACACCGTACCGAAAAGCCCAACAAACGGCGCCGTAGAGCCAATTGTCGCAAGCACGCCTGTACCAATTCCCATTTTTCGACCTGCCCGCGCCTCTATGCGCGAAAGCAGAATGGAAGCACGCTCCTTAATCCCTTCAGCTGGCAACTCTCCAGAGCACTGCGCTTCATCAAGAGCGCCCCGCACGAGTTGTGCGACAACGCCATTATCCCCTCGTCCAGCACGAAAAGCAGCATCCGCCTCACTCAATGTGCCCGCACGTTTGAGGATTTCATGACCAACGCGCGCACGGCGACGAGCGAAAAACAGCTCAAGAGATTTAGCAACCCACACCGTCCAGGTAATGAGCGAGGCAATAACCAGCCCTATCATCACCGCTTTAACAACGATATCCGCCTGCTGATACATCCCCCACGGAGACAAATCATGCAGCGCATCTTCCCCTTCCGGAGGGGTCAGAGAAGGTAGATCTGGCAAAAGTTCGGATTCAAGAGGCGCTGCTGTGCTGTTTTGCTGGATCGCAGGCGCTATTGGTTGAGGTAATTCAGATACCCCTGGAAGCGGTTCGACAACTTGCTGACTGGTTGGTGCCATTGTCTGTGCAAAAGCGCTCGCATGCATACCCCAAAAGACATGCAATGAAAATATAACCAAAAGCGCCGAAACAAGACGACGAAACACAACATGTAAAGCTGGAACATTAGCCATTAGATCACGTCTCACTCTCGCCTTGACTATCCGCAGCTGATTAGGCAGCACGCGATATCAGCTCCATGCCCAGAACATTCGTTTTAAGCATTACGGTGGGGTTTCTACGCCCTCAAAGCAACGTTGGCAACAACGATCTATTTTAATTATTCAAATAAAAAACAAACAATAACCTGCGCCATCAACAGAAACAGCAAGCATACATTTCCACAATCATGAAAACACGCATAAAAATCAGCGCTAAATTAAGAACACCACCAAATAAATCACAGATGACATTGCCAATTATTAAAATTGCACACTCTACTGCATCAAACCAAGAGGATAGAGCAAAATAGCGATACAGATCTTATGCATTTTGCTTTATAAGCACACCAGCTTTCACAATCAGATTTGAGTCCCTGCCATGCTTCGCTTGATTTCCCTGCTGTCCATCGCTCTTGTTGCGGGCTCTCTCGCTGGTTGCGCGGGTCTCACCTTGACACCGAAGCAACGTGCGGAGCGGCAAATGGGCGTGCCTGAATATGTGCAAGTACAAACACGCCGCTCGTCTTCACCGGTCATGAATTTCAGGTAAAAAGGTCCGGGCGCTTTAAACGTAGCGCCTGCACCGCCGCATAGCTTTTCAAATCAGTGAGTGCACCGCGATCAGCCAATGCGGCGATCTCGGCGAGGGGCATTTCTATTACTGTAATGCCCTCATGCTCTTCATCAAGGCCGCCACCTGGCCCTACGCGATCATCAGCCGTGTAAGTGGCGAGATATATCGCCATACGTTCAGTCGATATACCTGGCATGGGCCATGCATCAATGATGCGTTCAAGCCGGCCAAGGCGTAGACCGCCCTCTTCCATCGCTTCACGACGTGCGCATACTTCTTGCGCCTCATCGTCCTCAATCCCACCTGCGATAATCTCCAGCACAGCCTGTTCACCAGAGACAAGATAAACCGCCGGGCGAAACTGGCTGATCATCAACGCGACACGCCGCTCTTCATCATAAGCGAGCACAGCAACAGCCGCGCCATGATCCTCGATTTCACGCCGAATAACCTGCCCATCCGGCAAGCGGATGGAGGCGATCATAAAACGCCCCCAGCCCTCATAGACAACTTTGGTGTCCGCAACATCAAACGTCATTTGGCGCCCCGTGCACTTACTTACGCCGCGCCAGAGCGCCTTCGACATCACGCACCGCGCCACGTGCTGCTGAAGTCGTCATCGCTGCATAGGCCCTGAGTGCTGTCGTAATCTTGCGCTGTCTAGGCGCCGGCTGCCATGCTTCATCGCCCCGCGCTTCCATGTCTGCACGCCGACGGGCAATCTCGGCATCGACCACCGCGAGATGAATGCGCCGGTTGGGTATATCGATCTCGATGATATCGCCCTCTTCCACCAACCCGATTGTACCGCCCTCTGCAGCTTCTGGAGAGATATGGCCAATTGAAAGCCCCGACGAACCACCAGAAAAACGACCATCCGTCACAAGAGCGCAAGCCTTGCCCAGCCCCTTCGACTTCAGGTAACTCGTAGGATAGAGCATCTCCTGCATGCCGGGGCCACCACGCGGCCCCTCATAGCGGATCAGCACGATATCGCCCTTGTTAATCCGCCCGCGCAAAATGGCATCGACAGCTGCATCCTGGCTCTCGAAAATCCGCGCAGGGCCAGAGAACACGAGAATGCCCTCATCCACACCCGCTGTTTTTACAATGCAGCCCTCTTCCGCCAAATTGCCATAGAGCACTGCAAGACCGCCATCCTTGGAGAACGCATGTTCAGCACTGCGGATAACGCCTTTTTCGCGATCAGTATCGAGTTCCTCCCAACGCGCGGCCTGGCTGAAGGCAACTTGCGTCGGCACGCCTCCGGGCGCGGCTTTGTAAAAACTGGTAACGGACTCGCTATTGGTCCGGGTGATATCCCAACGGTCGATTGCATTTCCGAGCGTAGGACTATGGACTGTCGGCAAGCTACTATCCAGCAGCCCAGCGCGCTCCAGCTCACCCAGAATGGAAATGATGCCACCGGCACGATGGACATCTTCCATATGGACATCGCTAATCGCGGGCGCGACCTTGCATAACACCGGCACCTTGCGCGATAGCCTGTCGATATCAGCCATGGTGAAATCAACGCCCGCCTCATGAGCAGCCGCAAGCAAATGCAGCACTGTATTTGTGGAACCGCCCATCGAGATATCGAGCGCCATTGCATTCTCGAATGCCTCAAACTTGGCGATGGAGCGTGGCAACACCGTCTCGTCATCTTGTTCGTAATAACGGCGCGCGAGATCGACGATCAAATGCCCCGCCTCAACAAACAACCGCTTACGATCGGCATGCGTTGCCAACGTTGAACCATTGCCCGGTAGCGAAAGCCCCAGCGCTTCGGTGAGACAGTTCATGGAATTAGCGGTAAACATGCCGGAGCATGAGCCGCATGTCGGGCAAGCCGAGCGCTCAATTGCCTGCACGTCCTCATCCGATATGCTGTCATCGGCTGCGGCCACCATTGCATCAACCAGATCGAGCGACTTGGTTTTGCCGCTGAGCACAACCTTGCCTGCTTCCATCGGCCCGCCAGAAACGAATACAACCGGTATATTGAGCCGAAGTGCAGCCATCAACATGCCGGGCGTGATCTTGTCGCAATTTGAGATGCACACCATTGCATCAGCGCAATGGGCGTTGACCATGTACTCGACAGAATCCGCAATGATCTCACGCGATGGCAAGCTATAAAGCATGCCGTCATGCCCCATGGCGATACCATCATCAACAGCAATGGTGTTGAATTCCTTGGCAACGCCGCCTGCCTGCTCAATCTCCCGCGCAACAAGCTGGCCAAGATCTTTCAGATGCACATGCCCCGGCACAAACTGGGTGAAGGAATTGACGACGGCAATAATCGGCTTACCGAAATCGCTATCCTTCATACCCGTTGCACGCCACAGTCCGCGCGCGCCCGCCATGTTGCGACCGTGCGTGGTGGTTCGGGAACGATAAGCTGGCATCACAACCCCTTAAAACATGCGAATAGCAGAACTGGTATAAGACGCCAGCATGATAAAAAAGCCAACGCACTACGCTACACTGTTTATATCATTTTAGAAGTGGCGAAAACCGCGCAGGATAACAAGCCTGTCATGCGTCTTTTCGTGATGCCTTACGGAATAAGCAATCCACCTGAAAAACGACCATACATTACCCTGGTCGATCAAAAAGGCTTAAGGGTGCATCAATTCACATCAAGACGTGACGAAAATGGTGGCTTTCGATAACCAAAGCGAAGTGGATCTAGTCCATGAGCTTTGGACACACCGAGAGCCTCCATTTATCGACTACCATAATGTGAAGATTAGCGTATCCTAGTCCGCCAGCTCCCATGTCACGGATACAGACGCGCGAAACTCCTGCTCACCCGCTTCAACTGGTACGGCTGCCTTGGCGGAAAATGCGTCTGCACGCGCGGCCTGCAACATCATACCGCGCGGCTGTGGGCGTCCAAAATTTCCGCCATCAATAGCAATCACCCGGCCTAAATTCACTCCTGCAGCTTTGGCGAATATTTCCGCTTTCCGCCGCGCATCTTCAATCGCCTGTCCGCGTGCTTTATCCAGCAAGGCCGTATCGTCGGCTACATCAAAACTAATGCCGCCAATCTGGTTTGAACCCGTATTAATGGCTGTATCAAGAATGCTTCCTAGCCTGGTCAGATCCCGCACCCGAATGGTGAGCGTGTTGCGCACTTCGTAACCATCAATCCGCGGCGCTTCATCGCTTCCATTCTTGGGATAGATATAGCGCGGCTGTACCGAGAAACCGCTCGTGGCCAAGTCGCGTGGCTCAATGGAAGCCTTTTGAAATGCCTCAATTACTGCACTGGTTGCCGTTGTATTCTCGCTAACAGCATCGCGTGCTGTTTTGGCTTGCGTTACCACACCCACGAGTACGCTCGCAATATCCGGCGTCGCCTGAACAACGCCCTCCCCCGTCACCGTGATAATTCTTGGTGATTCACGATTATCCACGCCAGTTTGAGCGCGCGCTGCAAGCGGCAATGCCACTACGCCGATCAGCGCCCCTCCCACAAGAGCAGCAATCGCAGCACGGCGGTTCGATTTCAGATTCCGGCTCAAATTCGCAGTGAACATCATCAACTCATCCTTCCCGCATTTTCATATGCGTTATCAAATGCTGGTTGCCCGACCAGAACGCATAACCTAAGCCGCTTCATCACGGCAATACGTTCAGGCCAACGGCACCATTCTCAATGGTAATAGGGCATCCATGAGGCATAAGCGCAAGCCCAGTTAAACCGATACCAACAATCGCGAACATCCATAAGTCATGGATGCATGCGCGCTGTTGCGTAGGAATGGTTCCATATGATTTCTGAGCTTACTAAATCCATCTCCATTCAAACCATAGCTTTGATTGGGCTGTTCAACTATAATGCCCCCATTGCCTATCGCTCGATCCTGAACCAACAGTGTCGCGCCAATTTACGGAACTACGATGAGCACTTTCCGCCTAGAACGTCTCTTCGCTCCTCGTTCCGTCGTGATTATTGCGGATGCAGCATCCAATCAGGACCTGATTGGGAAGATTGCTTCCAACCTCATACAGGGCGGATTTCCCGGCGCTCTTGGCTTGGTAAGCTCGCAAAAATCACAAGTTCTTTCCGGCTTTGAATGCGTAAAGTCACTAGATGAGCTATCTTTCAAGCCTGATCTTGCGATCATTGCCTCTTCCCGAAATAACGTTCTTGCCAATGTGAAGCAGGTCGGGGCGAAGGGTATCAGCGGCGCAGTGATTGTTGCAGAAGGATTGGATATTAGCCCACAAGCGGATAAGTCATCCCTGCTGCATCAGGTTAAGATAGCCGCCCGGCGTTATAGCCTGCGTCTGATAGGCCCCAATAGCATCGGCCTGATTGCCCCTCATGCAAAGCTAAATGCCAGCTATACAGGTAGCACACCGCAAACGGGCGATCTTGCGCTCATTAGCCAATCCGGAGCGCTTGCGGCAGGTGTCATCGAGTGGGCCCGCCAGAATGCTGTTGGTTTTTCAGCCGTTGCCAGTATCGGCGATCAGATCGATGTCGACTTCGGCGATCTACTGGATTACTTCGCGCTCGACCGTCACACGCGCGCCATTCTGCTCTATGTTGAATCGGTACAGGATGCCCGCAAGTTTATGTCAGCCGCCCGTCTTGCCGCACGTGCCAAGCCGGTGGTGGTAATCAAGTCAGGCCGTCATAAACTCCATCAACATGTACATGATACCCACACAGCATCACTCGCAACTTCTGATGCCGTTTATGGAGCCGCCTTTCGACGTGCCGGTCTGCTTCGCGTTATAGATCTGGACGAGCTTTTCTCTGCCGCCGAGACATTGGGGCGCGTTCGCCCATTTCCAGGAAAGCGTCTGGCCATTGTGACAAATGGCGGCGGCATTGCAACGTTAACAGTTGATCGCTTGATTGACTTCGGCGGGATTTTGGCATCGCTCTCTCCCTCAACGTTAGGGATGCTGGATCGCGCGCTCCCTCATGGATGGTCGCGCTCAAATCCTATCGATCTTGGTGGAGATTCTGACGCAGCACGCTACGCCATAGCGTTACAACATGTGCTCAATGATAACTCCAACGATGGCGTACTCGTACTGAATGTGCCTCTAGGCTCAGCATCATCCGCAGATGTAGCACGTGCGGTTATCGAAACAACTGCGAACTATCGCCGACAACGTCATACCAGCAAACCTGTGCTCACCGTATGGTATGGCGACGGTGGAGAAGCAGCACGCCTGTTCGATGCAGCGCATATCCCCAATTACGCGAATGAAGCAGATGCCGTGCGCGGATTCACGCATCTTGTGCGTTACCGTGAAGCTCTGGCGCAACTGATGGAAACACCTCCCAGCCTGCCCGCTGACTTCCAACCTGATATTGAAGCTGCGCGTGCTGTCGTTCAAGGTGCACTTGCATCAGGGCGCACGTGGCTCGATCCGCTAGAGGTCGTGCGCTTATTCGATGCCTATCAAATCCCGATCACACCGCTACGACTGGCACACAACGCAGAAGAAGCTGCGCTAGCAGCCGAGCATTTCCTGGCACAGGGGCTACCTGTAGCCGTAAAAATTCTCTCACCGGATATCATCCATAAATCCGAAATCGGTGGCGTGCGCCTTAATCTTGCAAGTGCGCAAGCTGTGCGCGAAGCTGCAACCGATATTCTGGAACGCGCCGCCCGCCTTCGCCCGGATGCTTGCATTACAGGCATTACCATTCACCCAATGATGGTGCGCCCCAAAACGCGCGAATTAATCGCCGGTATTACTGATGATCCGACATTCGGGCCGATTATCGTATTTGGACGTGGCGGCACTGCGGTGGAAGTCATCAACGATAAGGCACTGGCCCTACCACCACTGGATCTGCGGCTGGCCGAAGATTTAATTGCGCGCACCCGCGTCTCGCGCCGCCTCAAGGCCTACGGCGATGTACCTGCCGCCGACGAAAGCGCTGTGGCGTTGACGCTGGTCAAACTCGCACAACTAGCAGCTGATCTGCCCGAAGTGCGTGAGCTTGATATCAATCCTCTCCTTGCGGATCATACCGGCGTAATTGCCGTTGATGGCCGTGTGAAGGTCGCAACTTTCTCTGCAAAGACGAAGGGGCCATCGGGGCATCCTCGCTTTGCGATCCGCCCCTATCCGCAGGAGTGGGAGCGCAGTGTCGTTCTCTCCGAGGGCACACCAATTTTGCTTCGGCCAGTACGGCCCGAAGATGAAGAGATGTTCCGCACGTTTTTCACGCGGGTGACGCCGGATGATCTAAGACTGCGCTTCTTTACCCCTATCAAGGATTTCAGCCACACTTTTATCGCACGACTGACCCAACTCGATTATGGTCGTGCCATGGCTTTTGTAGCAATTGATGAAGCAACCGGCGACATGCTAGGCGCCGTACGTCTTCATGCTGATGCCAGTTACGATATTGGTGAATATGGCATCATGACGCGCACCGACATGCGCGGAAAAGGACTTGGCTGGCTTCTGATGAGCTCAATCATAGAATACGCCAAGGCCGAAGGACTAAAAGCAATTGAGGGACAGGTGCTGCGTGAAAACACGATGATGCTCGCAATGTGCGCCCAACTTGGCTTCACTTCACGTCCCGATCCAGATGATATTGGTGTGCGACTTGTACGGCTTGAGGTAAGTTAGCATCTAAAGACAATGCGGGCCCCCAATTTTTCAGATAGAGTAGCCATGCCGATAGGTTTATCGCTTAGTTAATCAATCCTTCGTTTAAATCTACATTTTTATCTTCCGAGAAGAAGCAACAAAAAAAACGATAAAACAGCGATGGTTGTTGAGCATTATTATATACACCATCAGACGCAATATAATCGTTGAAATCCGCATCTGAGGTTGATGCAAAAGCAGGAGTAAAGCTTGAGCTATTTTTTCTCAAACTTGTTTGGTCAGACTGGTTTTCTGCATTATTAGCTGAAGTGTCATTCATTGTCCTGAAACGATGAATCATCGTTTTAATTTCAGGTGCCGCGCGCTCCAGTTTTACAATAATTCCTTCACTATATTCTTTGGGGCAAGTATTAAGAATAGCCTTTATATCTGCGCCAAATGCAGCCTTGAATTCCTGTTCTGCACACGTTTCACATAGGCCATTTTCAGCAGCGCATGTTTGCACTACCGTGCTCATTGAAGACGCCAACACGGGCGCTGAAACCTTACAATTGGTTGCTTCGCTGCTTAAAATATCTGTTCTGCGCATAATGAAACTGTCAATAGCAGTCGCAATATCAGCTACATAAGCTAAATTGTGCGCAAGCGTGCGAAGATGGCGCAAATCCTTAACAGTTATGGTTCCCCCGCCCATTATAAGGGTTTCGCTTCTCATCCGTTCTTCAAACTCGCAATATACTGCTCCAAGTCTTTTTTTAAGCCGTTCTGCCATTAAGAGCTTCAAATCTGCCTTCAGATACGCAAGTTCCGTACCATTAACAAACCATGTAGCTCCCTTAATTTCATCAGGCGGGATGATATCGAAGTGAAGTAAGTTACCAAAATAATTTTTTCTTAAAAGGTGAAAATAAGAATCATCGCTAAAACTTCTTAGTATATCGCGATCATAATTTACATTTGCCAGACACCCATCAATCCGAAATACTTCATCAACAAAAAGGATCAAAGAACAATTCCCGATGAAATATTTACGATCAGACATGATTGAATTTGGCATCGACATTAAAATAAACCTTCACAAGAAATCGACACTCAATTATTACTCTATAAAAATAAGATTTATCTTAACGCTCCCCACAGGGAGCCTTTTTAACCACCTGATAAATTCTCAGAGCTTCCTCAAACAATAAAATGGCCCCGATTAGATGAAAGCATTCAATCGGAGCCATATAGTTTACTGATCTATTTGCTTAACTCAGCTTTGAACGCCTTCCACCAACCAATCAATCTTCAGCAGATCAGCGTCACTCATTGTCTCGCCAGCAGGAACGCGCACCGCACCTTTCTGGTCCTTGATGGGACCAGTGAATGGATGCAACGTGCCATTAGCAATCGCATCCTTCACCGTATCGGCCTGCTTACGCACATCCTCAGACAGCGCAGGATTATAAGGCGCTATCTTGATTAGCCCTTGCTTCAGCCCCCACCACGTATCATCAGATGCCCACGTGCCATCCAATACGCGCTTCACACGTTCAATGTAATAAGGCGCCCAATCATAAACGATTGCTGTAAGATGCGCTTTGGGCGCAAAGCGGATCATATCGTTGGCCTGGCCGAATGCAAAAGCACCCCTTGCCTCAGCCACCTGCATCGCAGCCGGGCTATCGACATGCTGGGCAATAATATCTGCCCCACCATCGATCAGCGCCTTGGCTGCATCTGCTTCCTTACCTGGATCGTACCACGAATTCAGCCAGATAACCTTGACCTTAATATCAGGGCGCACCTTCTGAGCAGCCAGGGTAAACGCATTGATACCCATGATCACTTCCGGAATTGGGAATGATGCGACATAACCTACAACGCCGGTTTTCGAAACAAGGCCGGCAATGGTGCCAAGCACCGCACGTCCCTCATAGAAACGGCCATTATAGGTACCAACATTGTTGGCTCTCATATAACCTGTAGCGTGCTCAAATTTCGTTTTTGGAAATTGGCGAGCGACTCGAATGGTCGGCTGCATAAATCCAAATGATGTTGAAAAAATCAGATCATTACCTGCCGCCGCCAGCTGGCGAATAACACGTTCAGAATCCGGGCCATCGTTGACGTTTTCGACGAAAGTGACCTTAACCTTGTCACCGAACTCTGCTTCGACCGCTTTGCGCCCTTGATCATGGGAATAGCTATAGCCGTGGTCACCAACAGGGCCAATATAAACAAAACCAATTTTGAGTGGGTCTGCCGCAAAGCTGGCTCGCGCACCCGCCAAAGTTGCAGCCGCAGCCCCCGCGCCAACAATCAATGAGCGGCGCGATAAAGGCAGAGCCATCGTAGAGCGCGATGTTAAAGGCATCTTTTCAGACATCTGGGTTCCCTCAGGAAGCGTGGACCATGTGCCATGATGCATATACAATTTTGCGAGACGTTTGTATGAAAAAACGCATGATACGACTTTTTTGTCATATCGGATTGCTATAATAAGCCTTTGGTTTTTTTAGCAAGAGGAAATTATTGGAACCGATCAGGGGATGCTCAGAATAATAATACAAGCAATCCCCGACCATAAGCACCTTAGCAGGCATAAATGATGCTACGTTATTAAATAGATGCGCGAAAAGGTTTACCTAAAGCGGCTGGCGTCCCACCACCATTTTTTTGGCGTGTCGAACTAATTGAGATGATCGTGAGCACAACGATGGTTGCCACGTAGGGTAGCATTGAGAACAGCTCAGACGGAAGTCCCCAGGCGCCTTGTACATGCAGCTGGAAAATTCCGACGCCTCCGAACAGGTAAGCGCCTATAAGAAGCCGCCAAGGCTTCCACGCCGCAAAAACCACCAATGCCAGCGCAATCCAACCACGGCCAGCTGTCATGCCAACAGCCCACATAGGTGTATAAGATAACGATAGAAAAGCCCCGGCCAGACCAGCCATTGCTCCACCAAACAAGGTTGCGGCATAACGTATTGCAATGACTGGGTGCCCTAACGCATGCGCAGCCTCAGCAGATTCGCCAACAGCCCGAAGCTTCAACCCAGCGCGGCTGCGGTTAAGGAACCACCACACCGCAGGTATCATCACCATCGAGAAGTAAACCAACCCATCATGGCTGAAAAGAAGCGGTCCAAGCACAGGTAGATCTGTAAGGCCGACAACATTTAACTTCGGTAACGCAGTCACCGGCTGCCCAACATATGCGCTACCAATCAAGGCAGATAAACCAATACCGAAAATGGTTAGCGCCAAGCCTGATGCCACCTGGTTGGCGGACAGAGTCAACGTAAGGAAAGCAAATACAGATGCCATAAGCACGCCAGCAATAATGGCTGCAGCCAATCCGGCAATATGCGAACCGCTCAAAAACATTGCGGCAAACCCGGCCATTGCCCCCATCAGCATCATACCTTCGATGCCAAGGTTAAGCACACCCGCACGCTCAACAACCAGCTCACCGGTTGCAGCCAGCAACAACGGCGTCGCGGCACTGATCACAGCTACCATGATAGCGATAGCAAGCTCCATCATGATACCGCTCCTGAGCGGGTCACCGGCGCAACGAGCCGTATCCGAAACTGCAATAAACCATCTGCCGCCAGCAGATAAAACAGCAACAACCCTTGAAATACACCAACTGCAGGTTGCGGCAGCCCAGCTGTAATTTGGGCATTCTCACCACCGATATAGGTGAGCGCCATCAAAAGAGCTGCCACAACAATGCCAAGCGGATTTAATCTGCCAAGAAACGCAACAATAATCGCTGTAAAACCGTAGCCTGGGGTAAGCACAGGAACCAGCTGCCCAATCGGCCCCGCTGCTTCGAAGGCACCCGCCATCCCTGCAGCGCCACCACCGATCAGAAAAGCCAGCCACGTCATCTGTCGTGCATTAAAACCAGCAAAGCGCGCCGCCTGGGGCGCATCACCTACAACAGCAATCTGAAAGCCAATCACAGTACGCTTCATAAGAAACCATGCAATGAGCGCCACAAAAAGAGCAACGGGCGCTCCAATATGCAAGCGTGTTCCCTCAATGATGATTGGTAGCAATTCTGCCTCGGAAAACAGGCGCGTCTGCGGATAATTAAAGCCATCCGGATCTTTCCATGGCCCAAACACCAGCATCTGAAGAATTAGCATGGCAACATATGTCAGCATCAGACTGGTAAGGATTTCATTGACGCCAAAACGCGTTTTGAGGAACGCTGGAATGGATGCCCACACCATGCCCCCCACTATAGATGCTGCAATCATAAGAGGCAGAATCCACCATGCGGATTCATTCCAAAAAGCGAGTGCGACCCCACCTGCAGCAATCGCTCCCAACGTCAGCTGTCCTTCAGCGCCGATATTCCAAACATTTGCGCGAAAGCCAATAGCAAGCCCGGTTGCGATCAGCGCTAAAGGTGCGCCTTTCACACCAAGCTCAGTTACATTCTGGAATGTTAATAGCGGGGCGATAAGGAATTGATAGAGCGTAGCCATTGGCTCCAGCCCAAGCGCCCAAAACAGCGCAAATCCTGTAGCAACCGTCATCAATACTGCAAATACGGGAGCGGCATAAAGCTGCCATTTCTTATTGGATCGACGTTCAAATTTAAGCGGCATCACGTGTGCTCCCGTCAGCCCCACCCATTAACAGGCCGATTTCATCCACCGTAACCTGCGCCGTTTCCAATGTGCGCGACAAACGGCCTTCGCTGATAACCGCTATCCGATCAGTCAGCGACAGCAGCTCATCAAGATCCTGCGACACAATCACAATCGCAGCACCTTCCCGCGCCAGCTCTCCGAGAGCTGCGTGAATTGCCGCAGCAGCTCCTGCATCAACCCCCCAGGTGGGTTGTGCTACAACGAAAATGGAAGGCTTTTGCAGAACCTCACGTCCAACAACAAATTTCTGTAGGTTACCGCCAGAAAGGCTGGAAGCCGGAACTTCAACGCCAAAAGTGCGCACATCAAAAGCTTTGACGATCTTTTGCGCGAAACGTTTTGTAGCACCACGACGCAACACGCCCCATCGCGAAAGGCCCAGACGCTTACGAGCTGATAGCAAGGTGTTCGCAACAAGACTCATGCCCGGAACCGCTGCGTGACCATTGCGCTCCTCTGGCAAGGTCAAAAAACCCACACGTCGACGCGCATCAGGCCCACAATTAGCAACAGCCAAGCCATCGACAGCAATCATATTGGCATCTAAAGCGCGCCATTCACCCGCAAGCGCTTCAATTAACTCGCTTTGACCATTGCCTGCAACACCGGCAACGCCCAAAATCTCACCAGGTGCGACTGAGAAGCTGATATCATGTAATGCAACGCCAAAAGCCCCCCCAGCGGGGCGGCTCAATCCGCGGACAGTCAGCCGGGGCGATACGCCTTCCTGCGGTGTATGCGCCACACGCTTGACCGTGCGCAACTGCGCGCCAATCATCATTTCAGCCATCGAGCGTGCGGTCTCTTCAGCTGGTCTACATGATGCAACGACTTGTCCGCCACGCATCACAGTTGCGCGCTGGCAAAGGGTGCGGATTTCATCCAGCTTATGGCTGATGTAAAGAATAGAACAGCCCTCTGCAGCCAATCTCCGAAGGGTTGCAAATAACGCCTCTGCTTCCTGCGGCGTGAGCACTGAAGTAGGTTCATCCATTACAAGCAATTGCGGATTTTGCAGCAAGCATCGCACAATCTCAACGCGCTGACGCTCCCCCATGGACAGCGTTCCCACGATGCGATCCGGATCCAGCGGCAAACCATAGCTTGCGGAGATAGAGGCGATGCGCGCTGATAACGATCGCCTATCTGTTACTTCATCGAGTCCAAGAGCAATGTTCTCGGCAACGGTGAATGCATCGAATAACGAGAAATGCTGAAACACCATACCAATACCGAGATGCCGTGCGGCACGTGGATCGGCCGGTGTGATGAGATCACCATTCCAGCGAATCGTTCCTGCATCTGGCTTAAGCAGACCATAAATAATTTTAACGAGCGTACTTTTACCTGCGCCATTTTCACCGACAAGAGCATGTATTTCGCCAGGATCGACAGAAAATGAAACCCCGTTGTTTGCCGCGACCGCGCCAAACCGCTTGGTTACCCCATCGAGTGAAAGGCGTGGTGTGGCAACAGGCATTGAGGCGAAATATCCCTGAGCTGCAACGGAAACAAAGGCGGTTTGTTTAACTATGAGCTTGCAAACAAGTACGACTAAAGCGGCCCTTACGAAATGACTAATCCGCCCCCAATGACATCGTCATGATGACGACCATTGTTGACGCAAACTGCACAGGAAGGGTAACGTGCTGGCTCCTTATCATAAAAAATCCAGAAAGCGGAGTCATGAATGCGACCTCATGAGGGATAGCGCAAAATCTCTGAGAAAACTGGGCCTTTGAGGAGCGCTTCACCAAAAGCTTGTCAACAGCCTTGCGGCTAGGCTGACATTATGACAAAAAATGATCGTGTTGCTATTTATGTTGATATTTTAGCTTAATAGCACACTTAAGCTCACGCAAATGCGGAGTTTTGATACTATGTGGCTTGCATTATGAAGCTGAAATGTGCATGCACTTCTCAGCTAAGATTGATGTACCCATAGTTGCATATCTATGAAACAGTGAGTTGATATTTTTCTCTCGCTATTCATTAAGGGCCAGTAGCTCAATGGTTAGAGCCGACCGCTCATAACGGTCTGGTTGGGGGTTCGAGTCCCTCCTGGCCCACCATAGACATTCTATGTCATTGATTTAATTGCGTTTTTTAAATAAGCATCCAACTCTTCAACCGCCTTTAAATTAGGTTGGATACTCCTTTGTTCCTGATTTCCCCTCTATAGCTGGCTGCCAGATACAGTCAAAGCACCTTGATTCTCATTTCTCCGCGCGAACGGCGGGATGCGGTAAACCATATCTGCAAAGAGCACGACGTGATCCAGGGTAGAGCATGTGCAATCTTAGTGGTGGATTGGTTGAGCGTGGGATACTGCATCGCTCGGCCCGATGATGTGCTCATTCGAGAATCCACGAGGCGCATTGCGCCAAAGTACCATCGCTTCGGTTATCGCTGCATCCATGTATCTGGAAAAGATGCGGCGACTCTGCCGGGAAGAAAAGCTCGCCGTTCATAAATCTGATGGCCGCAAGCGGGCTCCGGGAACGAGACGACCAAAACATGGCCGTCACAGGCAACCGAACAGTGGAACCTCAATTCGCGAGTGAATGTCTGGCACCTGTCGTCGACGCATCTCTATCGGGTCTGCGTATGATACGAAAACTCGATACTATCATAGCCCAACGGCACCAATGACCTTAATGGCAACCCTCCAAGGGTGCCGGTAGACCTGCATTGAATGGCACTACGTAGCGCCAGAACAGCCGAGGCAAAACAACTTCGTGGAAAGCTTCAACGATATCTTCCGCGACAAGTGCCTTTACGAAACATCGTTTTTGTCACTGACTCATCCCCAGGTTGAGATCGCTACATAGAGGGAGGATTGCAATAAGCAAAGTCCTCACTCATCGTTAAGAGAACGTCATGCCCGCCAAATCCGACATGAAAATGGCTACAGAATAACACGCCACTTGAGGCGAGATTAAAGCCCCAAGCTTCTTTGAAATGTTGAAGGAAACTTGGGTCTCTGGTCAAATTTATGAATTCAGGATCTTGAGCTTGATAAAGGCCTCAATCCCGAATTTATAGGATCAAATGCCTTTAGGGTTCATGAAGAAAAGAATAATCTGTATTTTGAGAATAGTGAGACATAGTATCTCCATTTTGTTGTGCAAGCGGGAAAATTACTTTATGGATATCTCGTGTTCCATTACGCACACTGGTAATTTTCTGTTTAACATTATTCTTGCGGTTCTCTAGATTAAAATAATCATAACCAGACGTATTATATGTGGGAGATTCATACATACCCCCCTTTAAAAACTCATCTGTGCTTGGCATCCTTATAGATTTATCTCTAGTCTTATCTTTTTCTATAATATTTCCAAATCTCATATATTTCAAAGCTCTTATTATCGCGCCAAAAGGATTTTTACTTTTTAGAATTACAGCATTGCGTTCACGGTGGAAAGAATCCTGCCCCTTTGTCAATAATCCCTTATACCCTTCTTTAGAAAATAAAGCCCCACTATGCCCCGCGCCATTGGTAAATATAACAACACCTGTAGGCAAACGAAAATCTTTTTGGCAATCTAACCAAGTATATTTCATACCATTACTGTCTTCAGAAAAAGATTTTACTCCTTTAATGACACCCGCGGATCGATAAAAAAACTCAATAGTTTCTGAAGTTTGGAAAATTTCATCTAATCCAGTATTTTTAACACCAGCTCGCTCCTGCTTAGCTTCCACCCGAATTTCACTTTGGGACTTGCTAATCTTTTCCTCGTAATTTTTAATTTTTTTCTCTAATTCCTTACATTTATTAGAATAAACAAAATCATTTTGGTCTATATATATTTCAAGTTCTGGATTTTTGATTATTTTATAACTGATTTTGGGCTTTCCATTTTTATGCTTTCCCTCTTTCCGTTCAACAAAAAACATTTGAATTCCATTATAAGAATTCTCAGCTAAAATTTCTGCCGCCATCTTATTGAATTCATTATAAATATCTATTATTTTTCTTGGTAATACACTAAAATGCCCACGCAACTTGGATGATAATTTATCAATCCTAAGAGCATCATTCCCCTCAGGATGCTTGTTAAGATCATTGATGCAATCATTGAAGCTGTAAATATCATCTGCATCAATATCACTTTTATTAATGATATCAGGGTTTTCTTCACCTTTAGCTTTCTTTTTGGAGCTAGGCGTATCGGAATAGCTTTTCTGCAGCGGTGTCATCGGCAACAAGCATACTGTTTGGGATGTCCGCTTTGGGGTTTCTGGTCTAGAAAGAAGCGATTTGTTAAATGAGCATGATGCATCCTGATCAGCCTCCGAGCACAAGCTGATACTGCCGGCATCAGGAATAATGATCGCATTCTTCTCTTCATACTGTTTAGAGACATGACTTGCACTACTTACAGATAATAACTCTACTGCAAGAGTATTATTTTGTGAAACACTACCACTGATATAAGAAGGGGTATTCTGGAGAATTGATTTTTCTGCCTGAACGCAAGCGCATGATACAAATCCCCCCTTAGGACTGCGCACCTCACGGGAACACGTTTCATCATTGGAAGTAACATTTGATAACTTATTATATTTTGATACATTACTCATAGAGTTACTCTCGATTTATAGCCTTCGAATGCTTAAAATAACAAAATAATTTTACTTATTCTGCCAGATACTTAAGATGTCAGTTCTTAATCAGAAAGGCATTCTTCTTTATTCAAGAAACAATAAATATAAACCGGCACTCCATAGAATTCAGGTCTATACTACAGGATGTATTATTCATATGTATGATTCTCCATTTATAAACGAGCTGTTTCAGCATTATATTCTATTAAGCTAATTCAATTTAGCTCACTTGATGAACAAATTCCAATGGCACTTCGGGCATCAGATGATAATTGTCACCATGCATATTAATAACAAGCCGTTCGATTGGCCCTGCATAGCGATGTCGAGACGATTAAATTGGGTTTCCCGCACATTCCTTCATCATAGGAAAATTCTCTGATAGTTCACTGAGCCAACCAATAATTGAATGGACGAAAGCGAAAGCAAGCCACCAGAACAGGCAGAGTAAATAATGAGGCTAGCTAATGGAGTGTGAAATTATAAATCCAAAAGCCTCTAGCCTGCGAGGTATGCATCAAATCGGCCAATCTCCATATTCTCGACCTGCTCGAAACCCCAAGGCGGTTCACTTATGCGGTTATGGAGGCTGCATGAATAGAGGCCAGATGAGCGACGGTAAAAGCGGCGCTCATGAGCGGCGCCCTTATCAAAAGCCAAGTTCCTTTTAGCTAATCAGGAGCCAATGTTCATATTAGGGGAGCAACCCAGATGATCCGGGTTGCGCTGAACAGAGTCGATAGGAGTTATATTTAAGCCTAGGTTATTTTTTATCAGGAGCCATCTTTTCCGCAATCGCTTTCATCCTTTCAACAGGTGCATACATGCCGTTTTCGAGAGCCTTTATAGCATCAAGTGTGATATCTGGGAGATCGTATTCCATTTGCCTGGAATTATATCTAAGCTCCATACGGTCGGAAGCTGTCTTGATCTTTCCATTGTAATTAGTATTAGCTTCAAACATGCTGATATTGGGTTGAAGATCAATGAAGCTTAGCAATGCACCTAGTAAGAAGCCTTCATCCCCCCATGTTTTTGAAAACACGGTCATCCAGCTTATCAAATTCAGCATCGGGCAATGCCATCAATAGTTGGCCTTCAAGCGCACCAAGCTCTTTATCCAAGAGACCGTTGAACACGTTAGCACCAAACAGTTGTAGCGCTGTAGGCGATAAACTGTTGATCCTTATAACATGAAAATACCCCGCGTTAACCCCTTGATTTCGTTGAGAAAGACAGCATCATGCGCCTCAGGCGATGTAGCGGAGAAGCCATTGATCACTGCAGTACGGAGGTCCTCGGATGGTCGCCAATACGCGTTTCAGGCAAGAGGCTATTGAGTACTCTAGAATCCAGCCCCTCAGGAGCACTTGCAGCATTTACGATCAACGCCCCCGCCACGGGAGCGGGCACAGAAAACACGGGAACCTCCTCACTATTGGACTGAGGAGAATAAGCATCAGGCTCTAACATCTGCGACGAAGTGGTCCGGAAATGTGACGTATCTACCATTTCTATCTCTTTAATAAAAAATATGGATAAAAAATAACACTTGAGCAAAACAATCTTAGCAAAATGTAGCAAAATATCAATTCATTTGAATAGATAGACTCATGTAGGATTGAATTTGGCTGTAATGGAAAGGCTTTCAGCCCGCTTATTGGCTTTGTTCTCAGCCTTATAGGCAACCACCAGATCAACCTGCACAATGGCCAGTTCAGCGCGAACAGTGACAGCATCGCAGCGTTCTTCAGTCTGATTGGTTGCGATATGCCACACGCCAATAGCGACATCGCAACCAAGCCAACCCACGATGAAAGAACGGCCCAAATGGTGGCAATAGCGGTCATTATGCACGTGCCTCCATGTAGCGACGCGCCAGGAAATATAGCCCTGCCCCAACAGTGGCCACCAAAACTGCAGCCAATGCCCATTGCAATAGGCCAGAAGAGCTTGATGCAACAGCAACCGATGACAGCACGCTACCAACAGCAGCCAAGTTCTCGCCTGCCACAAGTGGGGGCTTCAAAGGCGCAGCAACAACAGGAACAGAAGAAACGAATACACCTGTTACCCAAAGGCCGGCTTCAGCGGCGCGACGATTCAGCAGCCCTTGTAATCACCTGCCCCCCGCATTGACCCAGCGCGCGTGCTCGGACGGCACTGAATTATAATCACCCACGTTAAGCGTTCGCAGCAGCGCGAACTTCTCGAATGCAGCTACGCCAACATTGAAGGCGACCGACACCAATGCACCAAACTGGTTATCCGTGAGCGGAACCTTCACGCCTTGATCAACGGCGCGCTCAAATCGGGCAAGGTCATCCATCAGCAACTTGTCAGCTTGCGCTTGCGTGATCTGCATTGGTCTTCCCCCATGGGGTGATCCGGTTGGAATGTTAGTGCATGCTTGGCCTGCTGGCCACCGCTGGTGTTGAAGCCGTTCCGTTCTGGCGAGGCCAAGTGGTTGTTTCGGGGGATGGTGGCTTGTAGCCCAGCGATGAGTGGGGCCGCACGGTGTTATAGTGACGTCGCCAGTTTTCGATGATGATCTTTTCCTGCTTGAGCGTGTAGAAGATTTCACCGTTGAGCAGTTCGTCTCGGAGCTTCGAATTGAAGCTCTCGCAATAGCCGTTTTCCCACGGACTGCCCGGCATGATGTAGGCCGTCCTGGCTCCCACCGCCGCGATCCACTCCCGTAATGCCTTGGCGATGAACTCCGGGCCGTTGTCAGAACGAATATGCGCCGGGACGCCGCGCAGGATGAACAGGTCGGAAAGCACGTCGATGACATCGACGGCCTTCAGCTTTCTCTCGACCCTGATGGCAATGCATTCGCGGGTGAACTCGTCGATAACATTGAGCATGCGGATTTTCCTGCCATTGTGTGTGCGATCCTCGACGAAGTCGTAGGACCAGACATGATTGGGGCATTCCGGTCGAAGCCGGACACACGAGCTGTCGTTCAACCACAGCCGACCGCGTTTGGGTTGCCTGTGCGGCACCTTCAGCCCCTCCCGCCGCCAGATGCGTTCGACCCGCTTGACGTTCACGATCCAGCCAGCCTGGTGCAGCATCGGCAGTGATGCGGCGATAGCCATAGCGGCCATACTGGAAAGCGAGCGCCGTGATGTCGGCGGTCAATTCCGCTTCATCATCCGGGGTCTTGGCGATCTTGCGCTGCATCGAACGATGCTGCCCGAAAACCCGGCAGGCCCGTCTCTCGGGCACGCCCAGTTCCTCGATGACATGATCCACGCAGGCGCGGCGGCGGGCGGGGCTTAGAAGTTTCCCTTGGCGGCCTCCGCCAAAATCATCTTGTCCAGCATGAGATCGGAAACCGCACGCCGGAGCCGGGTATTCTCTGCTTCCAGTTCTTTCAGCCGCTTGACCTGGTCGCCCTTCAAACCGCCGTATTCAGACCGCCACCGGTAGTATGTAACTTCCGTCACGCCTATCGACCGGATCACCTCCGCCATCGATTTTCCCTGCGCATTCAGCACGTCAACCTGACGCAGCTTCGTGACGATCTCTTATGCCTTGTCTCTTTTCCCTGCCATTTCAATATACTTCCTCGGCTCAATAGCCATACTTCAAGAAGGATCACTTTTCAGGGGGAAAACCAGATATTTTTTTCGAAGCATTCCCTAATGGCGGTTCCGAAACTGAGAATCCGTGGGACTGAATGGTGATTCTATGGAATTCAAGAACTTGATTAAGGGAAAAACCGCCATGACAAAATTTGCTACTACTACCGCGAAGGCAAGGGCAAGCGTGTCCGCCTGCGGGCTGAATTCGGATTGGCCGAATTTGTTGCGGAATACAGCAATGTCTCAAAAGGCATTATACCGATTATCACCAATCGGAATAATCGAACTCTACCCCCTAAAGGCGGGACACTGAGAGATTTGGTTGTAATGTATTACAAATCAGCTGAATTTAAGCGCGAACTCGACACTCGCACTCAGTATGTCAGGCGGTTAGTGCTCGACAAACTGTGTGAAGCGGGTGCTGATATATCGCGGAACAAGCCCCCATATGGTGAGCGTCCCGTTGCTATGATGGAACCTCGGCATGTTAGGGCTATTCGCGATGAACACGCTGATAGACCAGGTGCAGCTAACGGCATATTGAAAGCATTACGTCGCTTGTTTTCATTTGGCCTGGAAGCTGCCTATCCGAGCCTGAAGATCAATCCCGCTCGCGATGTAAAGTATTTTCGTCAAGAAGGAGATGGCCACCATGCCTGGACAATCGAAGAAGTTGAGCAATTCGAAGCGCAACATCCGATTGGCTCTAAGCCTCGTTTAGCCTTGGCTCTAATGCTTTACACTGGACAACGCCGTTCAGATATCGTGTCTTTTGGTCCGGCAATGGTAAAGGATGGGTGGCTACATTTTACCCAGTTCAAAAACCGCAACCGGAATCCGATCACACTATCATTACCCATCATTCCGGCTTTGCAAAGGATCATCGATTCAACACCATGCACGGGTACAGCCTGGTTGACGACACAGCAAGGGAAGCCATTTACTGCCAATGGTTTTGGTAATTGGTTTCGAGATCAGTGCATTGAAGCAGGCGTCCCCGGACGGGCTCATGGCTGGAGTAAGGCAGCGGCATCAAGGCTTGCTGAATTGGGCTGCACAGATCGTGAGATCATGGCTATTACCGGCCATACAACAAAGGAGATTGATCGCTATACGAAGTCAGCACGTCAGCGTGTTATGGCTGCGAAGGCAATGGATAAATTCACGGGAACCGAAGAAACAGTCCTGCCAGACCATACCTCTGCGTGAATTACCCGCACCTTTTTAAGGTGTTTCCCGCACCTAACTCAAACTGTTGATTTTTAAGGATAAAAACGTTTAGTGGTGCCCGGAGCCGGGATCGAACCAGCGACACTGCGATTTTCAGTCGCATGCTCTACCAACTGAGCTATCCGGGCATCGGCGGGAAAGTGAAAAGCTTATCTCCCCGCGGTCAGGTCGTTATAGATGCATCACGTTTTGATGTCTAGCGGGCTGCAAGTGATAAAAGCAGCGTTGTCCACAGGCTGTAATCATTCTCAACAACTCAGACTAACTTATTGATCTCAACCTTCTTCATCATCACCCGGCTCGGTCACTGGAATAGCATAATTTCCCGAAAGCCAGCGGTGCAAATCAACATCAGCGCAGCGGCGTGAGCAAAAGGGGTGCCAGCGCTCTTCGCTTGGTTTGGCGCAAATGGGGCACTTTCCGAATGGCGATTGCGATGAATCGTTGTCATTCACTGCATCTGACATCGTGTACCTGTCCTTGAGCTTCTCTTATCCGCCGGTTTGGCCAAAATAGTTATTCCTGGTTGAGCCATTGCGAATGCACTGGAAAACCTTCTCCTGACAGCAGCGCAACTGTTTCATAGAGTGGTAGCCCCACCACCGCTGAGTAAGCCCCCACCAATTTAACGACGAACGAACCCGCTAGCCCCTGAATCGCATAGCCGCCAGCTTTACCACGCCATTCACCACTCGCGAGATAGCCATCCATTTCAACGCGAGAAAGGTTCTTAAAACGCACGCGCGTCTCAATAACCCGATCGCGCTCCTTGCCATTAGGAGTAATCACCGACAAGGCAGTGTATACGCGATGCGCGCGCCCGGATAAGAGGCGCAAGCAATCTTCCGCCTCATCCGTAACCTCTGCTTTCGGCAATATGCGACGCCCAACAGCCACAACTGTATCCGCCGCAATGATATATGCCTCCCGCACATCACTTCCAATACCGGCAGGCGATTTAAGCAGGGCATGGACGGCTTGCGCCTTGGATATGGCAACACGACGCGCATAATCACGGGGTTTTTCGCCCTTACGAGGCGTTTCATCAATTTCTGCTGGCAATAAAAAATCTGGCTTTACGCCAACCTGCTCAAGCAGTGCCAGGCGCCGGGGTGAGGCCGATGCCAGAATAAGCTGCGGCTTCACAGCAGCCTTTTCTGAAACCTCTGCATGGACTGCCTTTTGCGCCTGCGGCGTGATGATATCGCTCAAGGACCTCTCCTGAAACCTTTTGCCAACGCACCATAAGAAATCATCCTGAGAAGACATCTGATGCGTTTTTTATATGCGCTATAAAATATGTTGGTTTGTACCCATTTTGCCAAAAGACAACAGACAATCCACACCCAAAGTCCCTTTCGCACTATCATAGCGCAAAGAGCAACCGAAGGCGCTTTAACACGGAACAAACGATAACGGAAAGGGTTGCTATATCAACAAATGCCCAATCGATGAGTGACATAATCAATCGTCAGGAAATCAAGTAAATAAAAAGATAAATCAAAATAGAATCAGCTCATTCTAACCGATCGCTCGCAGAAGGCAGAATTCTCCATGTTTCCCAAGCAATTCTTTCCCTATATGACTCCCACTCGATTATCGCAATCGGCTGAAACTGCACGGGATACAGCAACCACAATCGCGTTCAGATGGCCAATGTTCCTCTATGATACGCTTGATCCAAGTCATCCCATGAGCGCAGAAACCATGCGCGCATTTACAGAAAAAGCCGCAGCCATCATGGAGGGAAGCGTGGTCGCAGCGCAAGCATGGCAGAGATTATGGATTGATATGACCTTTGGAAGAGTCAATCCAAAACAATTACCAGATAAGATAATGAGCATCGCCAGTGTTAGCGCAACCCCTGCCCGAAGGCGCGTGAGAGCTAATGCCAAACGCCTCGCGGCAAAAGGATTTTTGGGAAAGTAATCTTCAACCAAACACTTAAGGTTTAGGCAAAATCTTACTGATCCCCTAATTCAGCCTTCTCTTCTGGCACACCCGCGGTTGCAGCGACTTGCTCGGAGTGGGCACGATCCAGCGCCCGGTAACGTATCACGCCAAATGGTAGTGACACGAGATAGACAAGCGTAATAATCGCCAGCACATGGAATGTGAAACTTACCAGCAATGCCGCGACCAGTACTACCAGCACAAATAACGGCAGCACCATGTCTCGTGCCACCCGCTGCCCCAGCGTTTTGCCAGAAAATGTCGGAATGCGGCTAACCATCAACAAGCCGATGAAAACCGTATAAATAGCAACGACAGGCGCTGCGACCTCCGATACTGGCCATACAATAAAATGAAGATATATTGGCAAAAGCACTGTTAACGCGCCCGCAGGTGCAGCCATGCCAACAAAATAGTTCTTCTGCCAATCCGGTCGCTCAGGATCATCCAGCATGACATTGAAACGTGCCAGTCGTAAAGCAGCGGCAATGGCATAGACCATTGCCGCAATCCAGCCGAGCGACTTCATCTCATCCAGAATGAATGTGTAGAGCAGCAATGCTGGTGCAACGCCAAAATTCACGAAGTCAGACAGCGAATCAAGCTCAGCTCCGAAGCGCGAAGTGCCCTTCAGCATGCGCGCAACCCGTCCATCCGCAGCATCAAGCACTGCTGCAAGAAGGATGGCGAAAACAGCAATATCCAGCCGCGATTCTATCGCCATGCGTATTGCTGTCAGGCCAAGGCACAGCGCCAGTAGCGTGATGACATTAGGCACAAGAAGACGCAACGGGATCGGACGGAAACGCCGGCGCCGTGGCTCTTCAGGATCGGGAATGAAAGGCGGAAACAAATCACTCATGCGCGCTATCTATACACCACGGGCCAAGGCCAGAAAACGATTAAGCCGTCATTGCCTATTGCACCAAGCCTATAAGTGATCGCCACTTGTGGCATAAATCTGATGCACAAACAAAGAGCTAGAGCAAAATATTGATCAGCTTGAATCTATTTTGCTCCGAGCCCTGCGCTATAAGCCGCAGGGCTAGCAAGTATCAAGCGCAGCGGTATTCGCGTGCAGGCTCGGTGCCCGTAAGATCTGCAAGCACCGTTTCACCCGCAACTGCACGCTGACCAAGACCAACAAGCGGCTGCACATGAAGTGGCAGATAGACATCAACGCGCGAGCCAAAGCGGATCAGGCCGAAGCGCTCACCTGCTAGCAATGCATCGGTTTCACGCACGAACGAGACAATACGCCGAGCAATCAGACCGGCAATCTGCACCACACCGACCCGGGTTTCGCCCGTAACGATGACAAGGCCATTGCGCTCATTATCCTCACTGGCCTTGTCGAGATCAGCATTAATGAAGATACCGGGCGTGTAAACGATGCGTTCAATCACACCATCAACCGGGCTGCGGTTCACGTGGCAGTCGAACACATTCATGAAGATTGATATCCGGCGCAGCGGTGCATCGCCCAGTTCAAGTTCTGGCGGTGGCAGCACTTCAGCGATGGAGCTAACACGACCATCAGCGGGCGATACCACAAGCCCACTGCGCACCGGCGTTTGCCGTTCAGGATCGCGGAAGAAGTAGCAAACCCACAGCGTGATCACCAGACCAAGCCAGCCCAACGGCTCCCACATTTGCCCCAGAACCAGCGATGCAACAGCCGCAATCGCAATGAAGGGATAGCCCTCCTTATGGATGGGGGTCAGCACCTGTCTGATGGAATCATACATAGACATTCAACGGTCTCCGGCAGCGCAGCCATACCAGCAAAAACATAGGCACACCCGAACGCCTCGCCCGAGCATCGATACAGCCCCGTTGCATGCCAGCATCGCGCAACCACGTCAACCGATTGCGCTGATTCAACCAACCTCTCGCATGGCCTCACTCAGGCGAGAGCGCAGCATTTCCGGTTGCTTTAGCACTAGCGCGCCGCGTGTGCGCTCAATAATTTCTTCGCGGGAGAGTGCTGTGAATTCACGCGTTACCTGCTCACGTCGACATCCGATTCGCGCAGCCAATACGTGATGATAAGGCGGCGGCGAAATCACTCGCTCATCCGCATGCCCCACACGCGGCACTGATAAACGCAATAATTCGGCATAAAGACGGTGGCGCAAATCAAGCACAGCATGCTCTGTAAGGCGTGCATTTAACTCGCGCACACGTTGCGCCAGAAGGCGCATCAGCCGATCCGCGACGGTGGGGGATGAAAAGACCACCTCGCGAAAAACGCTTGCCGGCATAACACACACTTCGCCCTGCGTAAGTGCGGCTACATTCGCCGAGCGCCCTACGCCATCGATAGCCGAGAGCTCGCCAAAAAACTCTCCAGCGCGCATGTCATCCAGGATGATTTCACGCCCAGCCTGTGTGCGCACCAGAACGCGCACCTCACCCGAGACCAGGAAATACACGTCTGTGGATGGCTCTTCATAATCGATGAGCACTTCATTTGAGTTGAAACGCCGCCAATGCACGCGCGAATCAAAGCGGGCAAAATCAATGCCAGAATCCTGGAAAAACGGTATCCGGCTAAGTGTGCCCATGCCACTCCCCGATCACGAATCTGTGTCGTCTATCTACCTTATAGCGTTTTCAGAAAAAGTGGATATCGCTTTTTCTATCTTAAAACGCATCAAATCAATAAGTTAGAGCACCTTCAATTTTCCCATAAACAGCGAAGTACTTATGCCTTAACAAGGTTTTCACCCGTGATACCCGCCCGTGCAAGCGCATTGCGGGTATCGACCACCAACGGCAGCGTCCTTGCGATTAGTACATAATCAACATCATCATGGTCGGTTGCCACAAGCGCCGCATCGAACTGCGACAACGTCTGCGCATTAAGCGCCACCGATTGCCGGCCCGCTAATGTTGGATGCGCACGCGTATCAGGCAGTGTTGCAATAAAAGGATCGTGGTAGGAGCAACGCCCGCCACGCGCTTCAATCAGCTCTATCAGCTTCAGCGCCGGGCTTTCGCGGGTATCATCGACATTCTTTTTATAAGCCACGCCGAGCACCAGAATGTGCGCACCATTCAGGCCGCGGTGGCAAATCCGGTCTAGCCCTGCCGCCAGACCATCCACCACCTTATGCGGCATAGCGGTGTTGATCTCTCCTGCCAGCTCGATGAAACGCGTTACAATATCGAATTCCCGCGCCTTCCAGGTCAGATAAAACGGATCAATCGGAATACAATGCCCCCCAAGACCAGGGCCGGGGTAGAATGGCATGAAGCCAAATGGCTTGGTCTTGGCGGCATCGATGACTTCCCAAACATCGATATCCATAGCGCCATAAACACCTTTCAACTCATTGACGAGAGCGATGTTAACAGCGCGGAAAATGTTTTCGGTCAGCTTCACTGCTTCTGCCGCCTCAAGCGATGTAACAGGCACTGTCTGAACAACAAGGGTGTCGTAAAATGCCTTGGCGGCCGCAAGTGCTACAGGGCCGTCACCGCCAACAACACGCGCAATTGCGCTGGTGGCGTAAGAATCATTGCCGGGATCCTCGCGCTCCGGAGAATAAGCGAGATAGAAATCATGCGTGCTTTTGAGGCCAGTCTCCTCAAGCACTGGCTTCACAACCTCGCGGGTAGTGCCGGGCCACGTTGTCGATTCCAATACGATCAGCTGGCCGGGCTTCAAAGTATCCCTGATGCTGCGAGCCGTTGCCTCAACATATGACAGATCGGGTTCGCGTTGACGCGTCAGAGGCGTGGGCACACAGATAACAATGACATCCGCCTCCGTTAAGCGCGAGAAGTCTGCTGTAGCCTCGAATCTACCAGAAGAAACAGCCGCCAGCATACGCTCATCAGCGATATGACGTATCAGGCTAAGGCCGGTGTTAATCCGGGTTACCCGCTCGGCGTTGATATCAAATCCAATAACTCGAAACCCCGCCTCTACGGCTGCCAGCGCCAGCGGGATGCCCACATATCCAAGCCCGATAATGCCAATGGCTGCCTTGCGTTCACCAATCAGCCGAAGCAACCGCTCGCCGAGTACGTCAGATGTAGGAGAAAAGCCGGTCGCAGCAGCTGGGGAAGTGTTCAAAATCAGGGTATCCCATTTCAAAATGCTATGAAGGCACGGGCCGAACTCACTATTGCATCTGTCGCGTCATGATTACGCGATGCAATGCTGTTTTTGTGTAGAACAGCATCAGAGGCTGTCAAGGAATACACCGGCACGAAGAGCTATTACCACCCACATGACGCGCTTACTCAGCGGCGAGAATGTGGATAACGCTTGCAAGCAAAAAACAGGATGACGACGGCACATGAACCATGTATCCAGCATCCCTTGATGCATGAGAATCAACCGACATTGATGTCTGAATCACGCAAAATTCGCCGTTGCTTATATTTAACGGCAGAATATTGCGCTTATCCATAGAACATCAACAAAACATCAACTGATTATCCACAAAATGCGCTGCATTTGAAGCTTCTTGTAAGCGGCTCTCTTTCCGTGCATTTCCCGCGCTTCAATGCCTTGGCTCACATTTTTCCACATATGCACCGATTGAATCCTCCAAACGAAATATAATTTCGTGAGCACGTTGCAAGCAGGCGACACGCGCTCTTTTTGTGCAATGCATGTTCACTGCTTGTACAGGCGCCCTTTCTTGCGCATTGTGATGTATATCATTGCATCGTGCGCACTTGTGGATTGCACCATTTCACGCGACAAGAGAGACGGGATCCTCACCACGATGCGCCCATCCATGGAGATGGTTACGGTGCATTCAGAAAAGCGCGTTTCATAACCGACCATGTTACAAATCAATGACCTCACCTACCGGCTAGGCAGCCGGCTTATTCTCGATCACGCAGGGGCATCTATCCCGACTGGCGCACGCGTTGGTCTTGTCGGGCGCAATGGCGCGGGCAAGACGACGCTGTTCAAGCTAATGCTGGGTGAGCTGTCATCTGAAAGCGGCTCTATCTCCCTGCCCCGCGGTCAGCGGATAGGCGCAGTCGCACAGGAAGCGCCCGGTGGGCCGGAAACGCTGCTGGAAGTTGTGCTCGCAGCAGATACCGAACGCGCCGCCCTCATGGTGGAAGCGGAAGAAACGCCTGATCCCCTACGTCGGGCAGAAATCGAAACACGTCTGGTTGATATAGGCGCGCATGCAGCGCCCTCACGGGCAGCCAGCATTCTGCACGGCCTTGGCTTCGATGCCGAGGCACAGAACCGGCCATGCTCTTCTTTCTCCGGCGGGTGGCGGATGCGGGTGGCGCTGGCTGCTGTGCTGTTCACAGAGCCAGACCTGCTTTTGCTAGACGAACCGACCAACTATCTCGATCTTGAAGGTACGCTCTGGCTTTATGATTATCTGGGCCGTTATCCGCATACTGCCCTCATCATCAGCCATGATCGCGAGTTGCTAGATACCTCTGTCGATCACATCCTACATCTTGATCGCGGCAAGCTTGTACTCTACCGCGGCGGCTTCAGTTCGTTTGATCGTCAACGTCGAGAGAAGATGGCGCTTGTCGCCAAGGCACGCGTTAAGCAGGATGCAGAGCGCAAACATCTACAAAGCTTCGTCGACCGCTTCCGCGCCCAGGCTACCAAGGCCAAGCAGGCGCAATCGCGTATCAAGCGGCTTGAAAAAATGGAGCCTATTGCAGCCATTACGGAAGAAGAATCGATCCCGTTCTACCTGCCAGGTCCAGAACGCCCACTGTCTCCACCAATTATCGCTATGGAGCAGGCTTCGGTTGGTTATGGTGAGAAGGTTATTCTGGAGCGCCTCAACCTCACATTACTGCCCGATGATCGCATTGCATTGCTTGGTTCAAACGGCAACGGAAAATCGACCTTCGCGAAACTGCTTTCAGGCCGGCTGGAGCCGATGAAGGGCACAGTCACGCGTTCTTCCAAGATGGAAGTGGCATACTTTGCCCAGCATCAACTCGATGAACTGCGCCCCAATGCCACCCCCTGGCAACATGTTGCACAACTGATGCCTGATGCAACTGAAGCACAGCAACGCTCACGCGCCGCACGCCTTGGTTTTCCTGCCGCAAAAGCTGATACACCCGTAGCACAACTATCAGGTGGCGAGAAAGCGCGGCTACTTATGGGCCTTGCGGCCTTTGGCGCGCCCCACCTGCTGATTCTTGATGAGCCCACGAACCACCTTGATATCGATAGCCGTCAGATGCTGATTGAGGCAATTAACGATTATCCCGGCGCGGTTGTGCTCATCAGCCATGACCGTTTTCTGATTGAAGCCTGTGCCGATAGGCTATGGCTGGTAAACAACGGCTCCGTCAAACCTTATGATGGCGATATGGATGATTATCGCAAGCTTGTGCTGGCAGGCGATGCACCGGCTACGCGTAGCGCATCCAATACAAATAACGGTAGTGGCGGTGAAAAGGCGGATAGGCGTCGCCATGCTGCCAAAACACGCACGGCTCTTGCCCCATTGCGCAAGCGTGTTGAAATGCTGGAAGCGCGCATGGCAAAACTCAGCGATGGCATTTCCCGTATTGATACTGCTCTTGCAGCGCCTGATACCTTCAGCAAAAACCCGGAAAAGGCCGCAGAGCTCGCAAAAATGCGCTCGGACGCCGCCATTGCTTTAGCACAGGCAGAGGAAGAATGGCTGGAGGCTTCAACCGAAATTGAAGCAGCCTCATAAAACTGCGCGGCCCCATCCTGAAAGACTGACACCAAAAAGCCCGGAAAGCATAAGCTCTCCGGGCTTTTTCATATTACGGCAGGAGTTTTCTAAACTTAGGAAGCCTTGGAAAACAGCTCTGCAACGTATTCCCAGTTCACGAGATTATCGACAAACGCCTTGAGATAGTCTGGACGGCGATTGCGGTAATCGATGTAGTAGGAGTGCTCCCAGACATCGACACCAAGAATTGGTGTTGCATCCTGAATAAGTGGGCTTTCACCATTGGGGGTCTTGAGAACAACAATCTTGCCGTTCTTGACTGCAAGCCAGGCCCAACCTGAACCAAACTGGCTGATACCCGCTTGAATGAAATCTTCCTTAGCCTTTTCTACGGAGCCCAGATCTTCAATGATCTTCTTCTCAAGCTCGCCAGGGATAGGTCCGCCCCCATTTGGCTTCATCCAGTTCCAGAAATGCAGGTGGTTATAGTGCTGACCAGCATTGTTGAACAGGGCAGGATTTGTGCCGTAAGAGGCTTTTACGATTTCCTCAAGGGATTTGCCCGCGAGATCGGTACCTTCAAGCAGCTTGTTGCCGTTATCCACATAAGCCTTGTGGTGCTTGTCGTGGTGATACTCCATCGTCTCCCGCGACAGGTATGGCTGCAGAGCATCGTGGGCGTACGGCAAATCGGGAAGAGTAAACGACATGGTTAGCTCCTGAAAGTTGGGGCATATTTTTAACGTACGGTATTTGATGAAAACCATACGCCAGAGATGATGGCGAACCTATCAACCGTAGCGGCTCGTGACAATGAAGGCTGTAGACTTATGCATTCCTTACGTGATGTAACGCCCGGAATTCGGCATATTTGGTTTACATATAAGTCTATAGTCATACCGTATTAAATCTTGGAAAGAAGGCATCCGACTGGTTTATCCAACGCCAAGCTCAATCGAAAGTTCCTACACAAGGCAGGAAGCGATAACAAAGCAATAAGACAAGCTTTAGCTTAATGAGGAAGGATAGCAAAACAATCGCTGTTTGCTGCCCGCAAATAAGCGAATGAACGTCGTCAGATTCAGGCTCGCCTTGATTTTGGCAGATTTCACACGCTACTTAGGATCAGAGAGATAGGTCGTTCAGTGAAAGCTTCATGCACTATGCTGATGAAGCTATGCCATCAATCTCTTAGTCTATCTCCGCACCGTTGTGGGCACGGTGAGGAACCGCATCGGCTATAAAAATGCTATACATTCCATAGGGATTGATAGATTTTTTTGCTGTCGTGCAACCTTTATGCAGGCGTGCCATTGATAGATAATATATCTATTGATAGCCTCCGGTTCACCGGCCCTGTGTTCATTGCAAGAGTGCTTGTCGCATGATTTTTCTTAGCACTGTACTCGCATGTCTGCTCATTGGAGGCGGCACCGGCGCCATTATAATTGGCGCTGGCATGATCGTTCTTGAGCGTGGCTGGTCGATGGTTATATCAGGCAGCATCATTGCCACGGGTGGCTTTATACTGCTTGGAATCGCCATGCTTATACGTGAGTTGCGGCGATTACCTGAGCGCATTGCAGACGCGCTACCAGAAGAATCCCCCTACTTACCGTTTGATGCGAAGGACGAAACACGGCTCGCACCACGATCTGAAGAGATGCCATCCGCCAGATTTGAAGCAGAGCCTCTTCCCTCCCGCGAGCCCTCCCCATTCCGTCAAGAGCCGCCATTAGTGGCACGCCCTCATTTTGATGATCTCCCCAAAAGCGATGCCATAGCTGAAGCGCCTTCTCCCCCAATGGATCAAGAGATTTCAGCCGAGGCGCCTGATGCATCCATCATCACCAATGTTGGCGCAACTGCTCCGGATTTTCTGGTACGCCACGATATCACGCCTCTTGATGGCCCTGCCCCATCAATTGCGCCCTCAATGCCATCACCGACAGCAGAGCCAAATGAAATAAGCACGCAGCATACAGTTGCGGACGATGCTCGATCAGCTCTCCGAATCCAAGTTTCGCTACATAACAGGTCAAAGGAAGATACAGCTGATTTTGCTTCTCCGCCTATTCCTGTTGTTCACCCCGAGCGCACGGAACGCGAAAGCGGCTCCTTCTGGACACGGCTTGGAAAGACTGGGAAACCGAGCAAAACCACCTCATTGCCACCGCCTGGCCCTTCTGCTGCAGAGCGTGCACGGGAACGCTTATCGCTGGCAGATACCCCTTTTAAAAAAGCTGGGGAGGAAGAGCGGTTCTCAGCGCCAACGCTTTCCGATTCTATCGACGAGGTTAAGCCAGCGTCAATAGAGTCTGTGCCTGCATCAATTACGCCTGTGGTTGACATTAAACCGGTAGGTCATGAGGAGGCCGCGGATCATATTGCAGATGTCAATACGACCGATACACCCGCAACAGATTCTGCACCTGTCCCTGGAATAGAGGTAAAAGGCGCAAAAGAATCAGCATCTGAGACCTCAAATCAGCAAACATCTGATGCTCTAGTTTCCAAGAACGCCCCACCGCTTAATACCGTTCCGGCAGCAGACGACACCAGCTCCAATTCCGCCCCTGACGCAAAACAAGATACGTCTCCAAACCAAGTCGTAGGGTCATATCGTGCTGGTAAAAACGTTTATGTAATGTACGAAAACGGAACTATCGAAGCTGAGACTCCGCAAGGTATTTTTCGCTTCGATTCTCTAGATGGTCTCAAACGCTATATAGCTTCAGGCGAAGACCCCGCCATGGCCGGAGAACGCATTGAACGCGCTCCAACCAAAGTGGAAAACGAATAAAGCGATGCTCCTGCTTACTATTTCAAGCTGATAGGAAAATCGCTTTATAAATTCTCATCGTTTGTAATTAACCAACGGGTTTCGTAATTTCTCCGTCCGCAACGCTTGCAAGAGCGCGAGATGGCGTGAGGGATTGTAACTCCAGTGCCCTTGATATCCCAACGCTCGCTCGCGTCTGATTGCTCGCTTTAAGCGTAGTATCTGGACGTGGCGCTTATCCTCCTCATCTTGAGAAGTGGCGAAAACCTTATCCTGCAACAACCAGGCAGCCCCGGCATCAATCACCGTTTCAACAGCTCGCCAAGCTACAATCCGCCCCTGGCGCGCCGAACAATCGGCCAATGAAGCGCCCATATCATATTGAGAATGTTGATGTTGCGGATTATTACGCGCTTTACAATCTACAAATCCATATTTGCCACCGACCTTGCCACGACCATCCATACCAATCATCTGTGCCCCCTAACAGGCGCGGTGGATGTTGAGCATATTAAAAAGCGCAGCGAGTAAAAGTTGCAGCTTTTCTATTTGGCTGATCAGATCACACACTAAACGACAGTGATCACTTTCAGTGCGATGCAGTTTTCAGCCATATGCACCTTCTCCAACACGCTGATTACCCGTCGGAATCTTCAGGCAAGTCTTCTCACCTTCCCCCAACGTCATGGCGCGAACGCTGAACACGTTAGCCACCAGTATTGCTGGAAATGGGGGCGCATAGCTGCGTGCGGATAACGCAAACAGCAAAGCGAAGTTATCCGCAAACATGCGAACAGAGCTGTCAATAACCGATCCAGGCCTATTGCTTTGGTATTATAGGATGATAATCCTATAACTGCGCGCTATGAAGCGCATGTAGGGATAATTTCCTTTTACATCAATGGATATGGAGGCTGTAATGTCCTGGACCAGTTCCGTTCGCACCAGTGGCAATGGTCATCGTCTTTTACACGAAGCCATGATTTGCCGCCAATGTGAGGCAGCAGTTGCGTCTGCATTTCGGGTGCCGCTGGCAGCTGTACGCAGCGCTAGCAGAAATCGTGCCGAGGCGGCTTTTGCCCGTGCCGGGGCAATCTATCTTGCACGGGTCGCATTCAACCTTTCTGGATCAACGACGGGGCGATCGTTTGGTCGTCATCACTCCACTATCGATCATGCCTGCCGACGCGTGGAAGCAAAGCGAAGCAATGATAGCGGCTATAGCCGCGCACTGGCTTGTCTCGAATATGCACTGACATCGCATGTCCGTCGCATTCTCCAGGATATATCATCCTGCTGTGAGAACGCCGAAGATGCTGATTTATCACCCATATTTGATCGAAAAATATCGACCTCAGCCTCATCGGAGACCGAGCAATGACCAGAAATCCCCTCGCCACTGAAACACAGCAACGTCTTCGTCAAGCAATGCAGTTGTTACGCCATCTCAGCGTTGTTGGAAACACTGCACTTATCTGCAGCAAAAATCGCGATCATGTAATTTTATCAAGCTCTTACAATAACGTTTCGCTCAGCCGCGGCCTACTTCCTGCCGACATCGCTCAATTACTGCTTAAATGCGGATACATCCACCTCACACCACAAAAAGCTTTTATGATAACCGCTGCAGGTCAAATGGCATTATCCCGCTACAACCAAACAATAAATAGCGAAAGCCGTGCACCCAGAAAATCCAGATCACGACTGAGTTCGCAAATGCTTACAAGCACTATCTGCATGCCTTTGGAGGGCAAAGCAAAGACTATAAGCCCTCACGTAATTGAAAACAAAATCGAAGCAGAAAAGCGATGTGCTGTTCGCGAAACAACTATACAGGACGGAAGCGAGACGCTCATCGTACAAATAAACGAGGCTGAAAGTCCTCTCGCATGGTTGCACAAGCGCCGGGATCGCAATGGCACTCCTTTTATCGATGATGCCTGTTTCGAAGCTGGCGAACGACTGCGCCGAGATGTGACCATGGCACAGATTATGCCGCAGGTAACAAGTAACTGGTCACCAACCAGAGGCGGTAGCGCAGCCGGTGGCCCCGCCATTGCCACGGATACAATGGTTTCTGCTCGGCAAAGACTGCATCGCGCTCTGGACGCGGTTGATGGCAACTATGCAGGCATTTTGCTTGATGTTTGTGGCTTCCTCAAAGGAATTGAACAGGTTGAAAGAGAACGCCATTGGCCACCGCGTTCAGGCAAGGTAGTGCTAAAGCTCGCCCTCCAGCGTCTTGCAACGCACTATGGACTCAACAAGGAGGCAAGCGGCCCCAGTCATAGCAAGGGCATCAGAAACTGGGTTGCCACACAATAATGCATTCGCAGCTTACTTTCCTATCCCAGCAAGAAAGCTCATCAGGATAAGGCCTCCAGGGCATCTACCCCCCTGGCTCAAAGCCCTGCTCTATCTCTTGGTTTATGCATCAGACCAAAAAGCGATAACCATTTTTGGTCTTGATGCAGGAAATGTTCGCAAGCCGGATTACAATGCACACACGTTTATGAGTGAAAAGAAACATGCAAACTCAGAGAGTGCATCATGTAAGCGCCATGCCAAATATCTTACCGGGTGGGCACTGGTTTCTCGCCACGATAATCATAAAAACCACGGCGGGTTTTACGTCCAAGCCAGCCCGCTTCTACATATTTCACCAGCAACGGACAAGGACGATACTTGGAATCCGCCAGGCCTTCATAAAGCACCTGCATGATCGAGAGACAGGTATCGAGACCAATAAAATCGGCCAATTGCAACGGACCCATAGGGTGATTAGCACCAAGCCGCATTGCGCTATCGATAGATTCAACCGATCCCACACCTTCATAAAGCGTATAGATCGCCTCATTGATCATGGGAAGCAAAATGCGGTTGACGATAAAGCCCGGAAAATCTTCTGCAACGGTGAAGTTCTTGCCAAGCTTATCAACAAAATCACGAGTGGCCTCAAACGTGCCCTCAGCCGTCGCGATACCGCGAATAAGTTCCACCAACTGCATAACAGGCACTGGATTCATGAAGTGAATGCCAATGAACTGTTCGGGGCGATCTGTAATCGAAGCAAGACGCGTAACCGAAATCGACGACGTATTGGTGCCAAGAATAGCAGTGGGTTTCAAGAAAGGGCATAATGCCTGAAAAATCTTGCGCTTGGTGTCTTCATTCTCAACTGCAGCCTCGATTACGAGGTCGGAGTCAGCAAAATCTTCATAGCTTGCGGCTGGCACAATACGCGACAAAATCTCTGTGCGTTCACCATCGGCAAGATGGCCTTTAGACACCTGGCGCGACAGATTGCCATTGATTGTGGCGAGACCAGCGTTGATGCGTTCTTCACTGATATCATTGAGCAAGACCTGATAGCCCGACGCAGCAGCCACCTGAGCGATCCCGCTACCCATCTGGCCAGCCCCGATGACGCCTACCTTACGAATTTCGATCGTCATGTTGCCTGTCCGTTAAACCGTTGCTGAATGTTTTAGCTGAAGATTATGGCAGAGGAATCTGAAACAAGAGTCAATCCAGCAGCCGACACTCTTGACCAGATGACACCTTATATACTCACTTAAACGACAAATCTTCAAACAAACATAACACATCTGCCTAAAGTTTTCATGCAGCGAAAAGAAGGTGCAGCACGAAAAGGACCACAGAATGCACTGAGGTTCGCGTCATGGTGAGCCGAAAATGGTAGCGCTCAAGAACCGGAACGTACGTTGGTACATCAGCACCGGAAGCGTAGAGCACTGCCATTTGCAGACCACCATGATGCGAAGATCAGCACATCCTCAGCCCAGGGCTTTTTCTAGGTCAGGCAATACCTTGAAGAGATCGCCCACGAGGCCAAAATCGGCTACCTGGAAAATCGGCGCTTCCTCGTCTTTGTTGATGGCGACAATGACCTTGCTGTCTTTCATGCCGGCCAGATGCTGGATCGCACCCGAGATACCGATGGCGACATAAAGATCTGGCGCAACCACCTTGCCCGTTTGCCCTACCTGCAGATCGTTCGCCGCATATCCTGCATCAACTGCTGCACGGCTTGCACCAATTGCAGCACCGAGACGATCAGCAAGCGGAGCGATGATTTCCTGGAATTTCTCAGCAGAACCAAGCGCCCGACCACCAGAAACAATGATCTTCGCTGCCGTCAATTCAGGTCGTTCAGACTTCGCAACTTCCTCGCCCTTGAACTGCGAAAGAGCGGGATCAGCCGCAGCCTCCACCGTCTCAACAGCTGCAGAACCACCCTCACCCGCAGCCTTGAAGGCAGTCGTGCGGATGGTCAGTACCTGCTTGGCATCTGTGGTCTGCACGGTCTCAATCGCGTTACCGGCATAGATCGGATGCTCGAACGTATCAGGTGAGATCACCTTGGTAACGTCCGACACCTGTGCCACATCGAGTAACGCAGCTACGCGCGGTAGCACGTTTTTGCCGTTTGATGATGAAGGCGCAACAATCGCCTTGTAGTTGCCAGCAAGCCCATTAATGAGAGCCGTCAACGGCTCCGCAAGGCCATGCGCATAGGCTGCGTTATCAGCCAGCAGCACCTTCTCAACGCCTTCCAGCTTCGCAGCAGCGTCAGCAGCGCTACGCGCGCCCTGGCCAGCAACGAGAACATGCACAGGCGCACCGAGTTCACGCGCTGCGGTCAACGCCTTTGCAGTACCGTCCTTAAGCGCGGCATTATCGTGATCAGCAATAAGCAACGTTGTCATGATCAAAGCGCTCCCACTTCCTTCAGCTTCGACACCAGTTCGGCCGCATCAGCGACCTTAATACCAGCCTGGCGCTTGGCCGGCTCTGTCGTCTTGAGCACCTTGAGGCGCGGGGAAACGTCAACGCCCAACTCTTCAGGCGTGGTTTCAGCAATTGGCTTCTTCTTTGCCTTCATGATGTTAGGCAGCGAAGCATAACGCGGCTCGTTCAAACGAAGGTCCGTCGTGACAATCGCAGGCAGTTTAAGCGACACAGTCTGCAAACCGCCATCAACCTCACGGGTTACATCCACGGCGTTAGAACCCAGCTCAACCTTCGATGCGAAGGTACCCTGTGCCCAACCCAGCAATGCACCGAGCATCTGGCCGGTCTGGTTTGAATCGTCATCAATCGCCTGCTTGCCGAGGATCACAAGGTCAGGCTTTTCCTGCTCAACGATCTTGGCCAGCACTTTGGCAACAGCGAGCGGCTCTACGCGCCCCTCAGCCTTGACCAGAATGCCGCGATCGGCACCCATAGCAAGACCGGTACGGATGGTCTCGGTTGCCTGTGTTGGCCCAATGGACACGACGATCACTTCCGTCGCTTTACCGGCTTCCTTAAGGCGAAGCGCCTCTTCCACGGCAATCTCGTCGAAGGGGTTCATTGATTGCTTAACATTCGCAAGCTCAACACCAGAGCCATCAGGCTTCACGCGGATCTTGACGTTATAGTCAACCACCCGTTTAACGGGCACAAGCAACTTCATTGACGACCTCCTTGGAGTTCCCATAAAATCGAAAGATTACTATATCGATCATCTCACGATCTTGTTTTTATACTGACCGATTACCACTCTGAATAGCCGCTCGATTAGCCCCACCAGTCATTACATACTTTAAGGATAGCATCGGATGAACCTCGCAATCTAAAACGCATCTAACGACCGTTTGATCTGGTTACGAGACCGTAACGAGGCTCACTTGGGCTTGTCAATCATGATTGCGCTACTTACGGTTTTCATCCCCGCCGAGGGTGGATATCCATTGGAAAAGGCCTGTGCGCCAGCCCCCTCTTCGTCCGTAATGGCTTTGACGTTACCAGTTTCAATATCATCCTCACGACCGAAAAGCGGCTGATCAGGCTTGCGTAAGACGAAAACGAGCACGGCACCACAGGCGAAGCCACCTAAATGCGCGACCCAGCCAACATCATCACTACCGAACCATGCTTGAAATATCTGAAAGACAACCCAAAAGCCAATGGCCCAGAACGCTGGCAGATGCAGTGGAATACGGCTGAGAAACAGCCCCCATAACCGTACACGCGGATGTAAAATAAGATAAGCCGCTATAATCCCCGACACTGACCCTGAAGCGCCAACCAAGGGACGTAACGAATCGGGATTGGCCGCAGCATACGCCAGCGCCCCCACTGCACCACATGCGCCATAGAACACGGCAAAACGCAAATGCCCCATGGCGTCTTCAACGTTATCGCCAAACACAAGCAAAAACAGCATATTACCAGCAAGATGCAAGAAACTGAGATGGATGAACTGGCTGGTAAGCAAAGTCATCGCCTCTGGCACCAAGGGCAGACCATCAGGCAGCACAGCAGAGCCAAACAAAACGGTGGGGATCACACCAAAAGCTGCAGAAATCCACGTTTCATTATTCAGATCCCCCGGTAACCATTGCATCGCATAAGCGGCATATAAGGCGCAAGAAAGCGCCAGTATGGAATAGGTTACCCCCGCCATGCGGATGGAGCGATATGCCAGACCGTCATATAATGGAACGAACATCGCGCGGCTTTCCCGGTCTTTATCGTGGTGTGATCAACGGTTCTGTCCGGGTCGCCATAACACATCGCGCGCACCATTCTCATTGGCAACGCGCGCTGCAACGAATAGCAAATCCGATAAGCGATTAAGATAACGCACTGTCACAGGCGAAACTTTGCCGGGCTCATGCTCCATCAAAGCTACCGTAAACCGTTCAGCACGTCGGCAAACAGTGCGGGCGATGTGTAGCGTGGCAGCAGCGGGCGTCCCCCCCGGCAATACAAATGAGCGCAGCGGGGCAAGTTGCACGTTGAAGGTATCAATCTCGCCCTCCAGCCGCTCAACCTGTGCCTCGACAATGCGCAGAGCCTCAAATTGTTGCGGTTGGTCGCTTTCCGGCGTGGAAAGATCGGCACCCAGATCGAACAGATCGTTCTGCACCCGTGCCAAAGCCTCATCCACATCGCCTGTCGTATAAAGGCGCGCCAAACCAATAGCCGCATTTGTCTCATCGACTGTGCCAAAGGCCTCAATGCGCAAATCATGCTTTTTACGCCGCTCTCCGCCGGTGAGGCCAGTGGTGCCATCATCTCCGGTGCGGGTGTAAATACGATTGAGACGAACCATGGCAAAATCTCACAAAATAGAGCGCTCTCATGCAATCGCACGACTACAGGATGCGCTGAGCTTCACGTCAGGATGAGCTAACAAAAGCCGTTTGCAGGCCCCATGGCGCGCAGATCAGTGCATCCTAGGAGGCGCTCAACCAAACGACCAGCAGTACAACTGCAATTGCGATGAACTGGAATAGCACACGAAGCTGCATCAGCTTTTGCGAGCGCTCAGGGCTACCGCCGCGCATCATGTTAATCAGGCCAAGCGCCAGAACGACCGAGACCGCTCCAACAGCAATCGGCACTAGAATATTACCGAGCGTTCCCATATTCCCTCACTTAACGCTGATTTTTATTTATACATTAAACAATTGCTGTAGCCCGCTCTTATTGGCGACGCAACAGGCGCTCCAGATAATCCCGTTCTTCCACGGAACGGTTTGGATCACCCAGACGACGACGCAGTTCATCCAGAATGCGCCGTGCACGAACGATTGCAGATTCATCAGCGCCTGGCACACGGGTGTCACCATCCGACCAACGTTTGCCAGTGCTGCGCCCTAAGGGATCTTTCTCGCCCTCACCGGCCTGCTGTTGCTGTGAGCCCTGCTCGCCATTTTCGCCGGACTGTGCCTGCCGCATCTGCTGCGCAAGCCCCTGAGCACCATTGAGCAGCGCTTCAAGCGCGCGCCCTTGGGCATCGACCGCCCCCTCACCATCGCCCTGGGCAAGATTCTCCTCAGCTTCGCGCATTGCACGTTCTGCGGCATCCAGACCGGGTTCGGTAGACATTCCTTGATCAGCCAAGCCACGCTGCAACCGCTCCAGCTGACGACGCAACGTCTCCTGACGCCCAGAAAGATCCTGACCGCCCTCACCCTGCTGTGATGGCTGGCCGGATTGCGACGCTTCGCCTTCAGCCGCTGCGCCATTCTGCTGATATGTATCATCACGCAAGCGTTGCTGGTTGCGGATCATATTGTCGAGCGAACGCAGGGCACGTCCAGCTTCACCTGTTTGCGATCCTTGTGAAGGCTCACCACCTTGTGCTGTCTGCAGATTATCGAGAATGTCGCGCAGCTGCTCCATCAATCGCTGTGCGCCAGCTACGTCGCCATCGCGCGCCATTTGCTCCATACGATCAATCATTTTCGCCAATTCTTCCGGCGTAATGGTGCGCGTAGGCGTATTGTCTCTTTGCGCGGAATCGCGATTACGCGTCTGATTGCGTGCCATTTCGGACAGATGCCGATTCAGTGCCTCTCGCAACTCCTGCGCTAATCGCGCAATTTCCTGCTCGGGGGCATTGCGGTCTATCGCATCCTGCAGCGCTTTTTGTGCTGCTTGAAGAGCAGCTTCCGTACCGGCAGCATCGCCATCTTCAATGGCAAGCGCCATGCCCCATAAATAGTCAACTACGGCCACAAACTCAGCTTGCTTGCGCGCCCGCGAGAGCATCTTCTCCGCCGTCACCAGCCCCAGATAAATCGAGGCTTGTGGCGTAAATAAATCAGGTTCGATCTTGAGCGCCCGCAGTGCGAGCCGCACGTCGCGCCAATCCTGAGGGTGAAACACAAGATTGCGGCGCTGCTCTATCAATGCCTTGGCAAGCGGATTATTAAACGGGCGCTGCGGCAGCGTTAGCTTTATGGTCTCGCTGTGCCCTTCCTGGCCTGCGCCATCGCGTGCAACAAGCGTCAAATCCACAAGGGCGCCAGCCCAAGGATGGGCAGCAAGATCAGCAGTGGTGCGCAGCTCCTGCGTCTCCCCGCTTGTGCGCGGCAATGGCAGTGCGATGACAGGTGCGGGCACAAGCGTTTGATTCACCTCTTCGCCCGGCAATGCAATCACGCCCTGCGCTTCTGTCACGCCATAATCATCGCCCGCTTTGAAGGTGATCGTCAGCCCACCGCGTCGCGTTGCCTCAGGCGCATCAACGAAGGCGATATTCGGCGGATTATCAGGAATTGCAGCAATGGTCAGCCGCGCCTGTCCTCCCTCAGTCCTGAGCGAGATATCCGCAGGACCAATGATCGTATAGCGGCGCTCAATGATCCCATCGCTTCCTGCTTGCGCAAGAGGCTGCGCCTTCAAGCCACCTGATGCCTCAACTTCACCTTCGCGATGGGCGCTGCGCTGGCCTGCGAAGCGAAGCACAAGCGTGCTGCCCACCGGCACAGAAACTTCCCGCTGACCAGCGCGTGTCAGATCAAGCATCACAGGTGGTAACCGCGTGTATGCAGGTGGATCAATCCATCCGTCTGTCCGTGATGCTACCTGCTCGCCGGTTGCGCCGGAGCGCCAATCGAAAGCAAGCCCAAAGCGCCAGCTACGCTCTCCACCAGCGATGAACCCTGCGGCAACAAGCGCAACAATCAACGCTCCACGCAGACCATAAAGGTCGAACTGGGCAGTCGCCGGACGTGGCAATCGTACTCGTAAATGCTCAACCGCAGCCTCTGCCCGGCGTCTATGCAAGGCCCACAATGCGCGGCTGGCAGGATCGGCCTGCCCAAGCGCCTGCTTATCCGTCAAAACGCTGGCGGGATCGGGCGCATAATCGCTGTTTGCATCCAGATCAAGCGCCCGCAAGGCATCTCGGCGCGTTGGATAACGAACGGCAATTGCGGGAACGACAGACGCCACGAGCAGCAGCGCGGACAGCAGCACGCCCGCCATACGCCCACCTGCGGGTAGCAATGTCCACAAACCAAGCCAAGAGAGCACAACAAAGGCACCAGCAACGCCCAGCGGCAGCCAGATGCGTGGCCACAGGCGTTCCCAATACAGCATGATACGGGCGCGCCGAACGGCCTGCTCAAGCTTCGTACTGATCTGTTGCTCGCGGTTTGTCCCGCCCACGGGGGTGAACCTCACCTTGTTACGTTAATCGAATTGGTGCTTACGCTCTGTCCGATCAAGAACGCTAGCACGCTGGTTTGGCAAGCGCACGCATAGTTACGGATTTAGCCGTTCACAACAGATGTGATCGGGAAGCCATCAAGCTGGCGCAGCGCCTCACCCAGCACCATGGCTGCCGTCACAGCTACATTGATGGAGCGCATTCCAGGCCTTAAAGGCACGATCACCCGAGCATCAGCCTTGGCGTGCACTTCTTCCGGCACACCTGCCGATTCACGCCCAACCATAATGATATCACCGGGCTGAAAATTGAAACTGGTATGCGCAACCGGCGCTCGCGTTGAGGTCAGCACCAGTCTCGGGCTACCCACGGACGCACGCCATTCCTCAAACTTACGCCAGGAATCATGACGGCTGATTGAAACATCATCAAGATAGTCCATACCCGCCCGCCGAAACGCACGATCCGATACCGGAAAACCGGCAGGCTCAATAATTTCAGCCGCGATACCAAGACATGCACATAACCGCAGCATGGTGCCAGTGTTTTGCGGAATATCCGGCTGATAAAGCGCCAACCGCAACAAAGGACTATCGCTACTCATTCACTCACCACTAGATACTTACAACCGTCGAAAGAGCCACGACACGCCCTATATCGCAATTTGCATCGGGTTGCGTCTGTAAATATTTGCGCATCAAATCGCGCAGACAAGAACACACACTTTATTTTTGTAACATCGAATTTGGGGTCTCAAAAGGATGCATTAAGATTCATGTCAGGACGAGCCGAAAATGGTAACGCTCAAGAACCGGCATGGAGCGTATTAAATGTACGTGAGCATTGGAAGCGGAGAGCACTGCCATTTGCAGGCCATTATGGCGTAAAGATCGCCACATCCGGGTGCGTCAGATTGCGCCTGTACGCAATGCAAATGATCGCTTAATCACGAATACGTCAACGCCTCTATTGTTTTCTGCATTAAAGGATATTTCCCCATGGCCCTTCCCGAAAACCTTGACGACCTGAAAACGCGCGCCTCGCTGTGGTTCTCAACCCTGCGTGACCGGATTCTGGCTGATTTCGAGGCGTTGGAGGATGAGGCGACGGGGCCATTCTTCGCGGATAATGACAAACCGGGCCGCTTTGTTCGTGAGCCATGGGAGCGCACAAACGCAGATGGCACCTCGGGCGGCGGCGGCATGATGTCGATGATGCATGGGCGCGTACTGGAAAAAGTCGGCGTACATGTCTCGACAGTTCACGGCGAGTTCTCGCCTGAGTTTCGCTCGCAAATACCGGGCGCATCAGAAGATCCCCGCTTTTGGGCATCAGGTATTTCACTGATTGCGCATCCATGGAATCCAAACGTTCCCACCGTCCACATGAATACGCGCATGGTTGTCACCACGCGAGCATGGTTCGGAGGTGGCGCAGACCTAACGCCGGTGCTCGATCGTCGACGCAACCAGACCGATGCCGACTCAATCAACTTCCACGCCGCCATGCGAAAGGCTTGCGACAATCACGCTGCGGTTGCGCCTTATGATAAATACAAGGAATGGTGCGACACCTACTTCCACCTTCCCCACCGTAACGAGCCACGGGGCATTGGCGGCATTTTCTATGATCACCACTGGACGGATGATTTCGAGGCCGATTTTACCTTTACACAGGACGTAGGCGAGGCCTTCCGTGCCATCTACCCGGCCATTGTGCGTGCTAACGTCGCCAAGCCGTGGACAGAAGCTGACGTAATCGAACAGGAAGTACGGCGCGGACGCTATGCCGAGTTCAACCTGCTCCACGATCGCGGCACGATCTTTGGCCTCAAGACGGGCGGCAACGTGAAATCAATCCTCTCATCGTTGCCACCAAGGGTTCGCTGGCCTTAATCAAGCCAGTTTGGCACTCGATCAAGACCAATTAAGTCTTCATAGCTTGGGCGTGGACGCACCACAGCAGCGTCTGCGCCTTTTACCAGCACTTCAGGGATGAGCAGCCGACTATTATAGGTGTTGGACTGCGTCGCGCCATAAGCACCAGCCGTCATCACAGCCAGCAGATCGCCAGCTTTCACCTCAGGCAGCGAACGTTGCAGCGCCAGGTAATCGCCGCTTTCACATACCGGCCCCACCACATCAGCAACAATACGCGGCGCATCCGGTGCCGCCTCACGCACAGGCTTTACCGCATGATAGGCCTCATAAAGTGTGGGGCGTATCAGATCATTCATGCCAGCATCGACGATGATGAAATTCCGGCCCTCGCCTCGCTTCACGTAGATGACCTTTGTCACCATAACGCCAGCGTTACCAACGATCATGCGGCCAACTTCAAATACAAGTTTGAGCCCCAGCCCGCGCGTGTGCCCCTTCACAATCTCGGCATAAGCAGACGGAAGCGGTGGTGGTTCGGCATCCTCGTGATAGGGAATGCCCAACCCGCCACCTAAATCGATATGCTTGAGCTTATGCCCCTGCGCCATCAAATCGCGCGCCAGCTCGACAATCAGAGCGGTCGCGTTATCGAAAGGAGCAAGATCCGTAATCTGGCTGCCGATGTGCATATCGACGCCAGTGATCGCAATTCCCGGCAATTTCGCCGCATGCGCATAGACGCTGCGGGCGAGCGACAGCGGAATGCCGAACTTGTTTTCGGACTTACCGGTCGAAATCTTGGCGTGTGTGCGCGCATCAACATCCGGGTTCACACGCACAGAAATTGGCGCTGTGACGCCCAGCGATACCGCTACTTCAGAAAGCGCATCAAGCTCGGGCTCGGATTCAACATTGAAGCATAGAATGCCCGCGCGAAGGCCGGCCGCCATTTCCTCGCGCGTCTTCGCCACACCGGAAAACACGATCCGCTCGCCGGGCACGCCAGCAGCAAGCGCACGACGCAACTCGCCCTCGGAAACGATATCAACCCCCGCCCCTTGACGTGCGAGCGTCGCAATGACCGCCTGGTTGGAGTTGGCTTTTACCGCAAAGCATACCAACGATGGAACATCGGCAAAGGCATCGGCGAAAACGCGATAATGGCGCGCGATCGTTGCGCTTGAATAGCAATAGAATGGTGTGCCAACCTTCTCGGCAAGCGCCGTAAGATCGACATCCTCGGCCTGCATTAGACCGTCAACGTAAGAAAAGTGGTGCATACTGGCGATACCGGTCAGAGCAGCGGATCAAGGACGAATTTCGTATCCGGGGTCACATAGCCGCGGATCACTTTCTGGCCCTCGCGGCCAGATGAATGTAAGCGCAGACCCGAATCACGAACCTGTTGATCGTTCGGATCAACGGGATATTCCAGCGCCCCCCGTCGCCCACACCCTGCCACCGTGACGCAGACGGTCGCGATAAGGACCACGCGGACAAGCGCAGAGCGAAATAATTGCGGGAAAGACTGAGAATGAGAACAGGACAAGGGCATACCTCCAGAAAGCGAGGGCACTATAACGAATTACCGCAACAATTCGAGCCCCTTTTATACAACCCGGCATTCTCATTCACGCGCTTTCCACCGCGACGCCATGACTGGTTGAGATTAGCGCATAAATGCTTATTTTGCCGACAAGACAGCGTCGCCATGTAACCAGGGGTTCCTTGACGTGCAAATCAAAACACGCTGTAACGCTTCAAATTTAATGAGCATCACGACGGAACGGCTTTTCCGACTGATGCCTAAACTTGGTTCAGGATGAAAATGGTTTTTCCGTCCCGTCGCGTGGCTATTCTCGGTGCACTTGCAATTGGCATTCTCGGTAGCGTGATCGCGCTTCGCACCCAATGGAGCGCGGACACCGACACGGGGGCATGCCAGATGTCTGCGGAAACTCTGGCAGCGATTAAGCCCCTCGCCACCGGCGAGGTCGCTGCTATGCAGATTGAGCCGCGCGCAACCCCGCTTTCGGAACTCGCCTTCCTGTCATCAGACGGCAAGCCCCTCTCGTTGGCGGATTTCAAGGGGCGCACGGTATTGCTTAACCTGTGGGCGACGTGGTGCGTGCCTTGTCGGGCAGAAATGCCCGCACTCAATGCGCTGCAAGAAAAGCTCGGGAGTGATGCTTTTGAGGTGGTTGCTGTCAATATCGATACGCGGGATCCAGAGAAAGCCATGCAATGGCTTAAGGATAACGGCATCGACCGTCTCACACCGTATAGCGATCCAAAAGCCAGGATTTTTCAGACGCTGCGTTCAGACGGTAAAGCCTTCGGCATGCCCACAACCATCCTTATAGACAACAACGGCTGCGCTTTGGGGCATCTTGCCGGCGCAGCCGAATGGTCTTCTGATGACGCCGTAGCACTAGTACGTGCGGCGATTGGTGGCTAAAGCAAAATGCATTCAGTCTGAATTGCTATTTTACTTTAACTTTTGTTTGCACATCACATGTAACCCAAAAGCGATATTCGCTTTTGGATTTGATGGAATGGTTACTCAGCGGCCATCTCAATACCGTGATTAGCAATAATCTTCTTCAGCTCGCCTTCCTGGAAAAGCTCACGCACGATATCGCAACCGCCGATAAATTCGCCTTTGATGTAAAGCTGCGGAATCGTCGGCCAATTTGCGTAGTCCTTGATGCCCTGACGAATCTCGTCGTTCTCCAGCACATTGATGCTTTTATAAGGCACGCCAACATAATCAAGGATCTTCACCACTTGTCCGGAGAAGCCGCACATGGGAAAATCCGGCGTGCCCTTCATGAAAAGCACGACATCGTTGGATTTGACCTCGTTGTCGATCAATGCAAGCACGTCAGACATAGTAAACTTTCCTTGTTTTAATGCAGTAATTCGCTTGGCTATCAGGCGCAAAGAATGCGTTTAGGTGAGCCGCTATAACGCCTAGATCAGCGCATCATCTTAATCTTGCTGCGCCGCTGTGGTTAAAGCCAGCGCATGCAATTCACCGCCCATCCGGCCTTGCAGCGCTGCATAGACGAGCTGATGCTGCTGAACGCGGCTTTTGCCTGCAAAAGACGGCGCAATCACAGTCGCCGCGTAATGATCACCATCGCCCGCAAGATCGCTGATCTCGACTTCGGCATCCGGAATCGCTGCTTTGATAAGCGCCTCAATCTCTGCCGCTTCCATTGCCATATTCGATTTCACCCTCTTTTCAGAATGTTATTTAGCTTTGCTCATGTAGTTCGGCAGCCATGATTCGTGTTGGCTGCGCAGATCTTGCACTGATATGGCCTCTTCGCCCGCAAGCTGCAATACAGCACCACCCGTTGTGCCCAAGCGCGCAACTGGAACGCCAGCCTTCTGGGCCTGTATTTCAATAGCTGCAGCTTCGGTCTCAGTCGCTGTCATCAGGTAACGCGCCTGATCCTCACCGAACCAGTAGGCATGTGCAGCAACATCAGCAGGTGCAGCCTTCAATGCAGCGCCGATACCTGAGGCCATAGCCATCTCGGCAATACCAACCAGCAAGCCGCCATCCGACAAGTCATGCACAGCTGTGACACGTTGATCAAGGATCAGCCCTCGCACGAAATCGCCATTGCGCTTCTCAACCGCAAGATCGACCGGCGGCGGTGCGCCCTCTTCGCGCCCCACGATATCGCGCAGATAAATCGACTGCCCAAGCCAGCCAGCTGTCTCGCCAACAAGCAAAATTACCTCACCTGCATTTTTAAAGGCAAGCGTAGCATGGACATTAACATCATCCACCAACCCCACGCCACCAATTGTCGGCGTCGGCAGAATGGAACGGCCCTGCGTTTCATTATAAAGTGACACGTTGCCCGAGACGATCGGGAAATCAAGCGCGATGCAAGCCTCTGAAATCCCCCGCAGACAGCCAACAAACTGACCCATAACATCGGGCTTCTCAGGATTACCGAAGTTAAGATTATCTGTAATAGCCAATGGCTTACCGCCAACAGCTGTAATATTACGCCATGTCTCGGCAACAGCCTGCCGACCACCCTCAACCGGATCGGCCTCGCAGTAGCGAGGCGTTACGTCCGTGGTAAGTGCAAGACCTTTCGGCCCATCTTCAATGCGCACAATAGCAGCATCGCCCCCTGGCATCTGCACGGTATTGCCAAGGATCAAATGGTCATACTGCTCCCAAACCCAACGTTTTGAAGCCATATCCGGAGTGGCAAGCACACGACGCAGCGCCTCGCCATTGGAAACTGGTGCCGCAACAGACGCGGCATTCAGTACAGCTTGCCCCTTTGGTTCATTCCAGGGGCGATCATAGAGTGGCGCTTCATCACCAAGCTCACGAATTGGCAGATCAGCCTTCACCTCGCCTTGATGGCGCACAACAAACCGCAGCGTATCCGTAGTGTGGCCGACAACAGCAAAATCGAGCCCCCACTTGCGGAATATCGCCTCGGCCTCAGCCTGCTTGGCGGGATCAAGCACCATCAGCATGCGTTCCTGGCTTTCAGAGAGCATCATCTCGTAAGCAGTCATGCCCTCTTCACGGCAAGGCACAGCATCGAGATCAAGCTCGACACCAAGGCCACCCTTCGCACCCATCTCCACTGCGGAACACGTAAGGCCAGCCGCCCCCATATCCTGAATGGCGATGACACTGCCAGTTTGCATCAGCTCAAGGCATGCTTCCAGCAAAAGCTTTTCCGCAAAAGGATCGCCAACCTGCACCGTTGGCCGCTTTTCGCCAGAGTTCTCATCAAACTCCGCCGAAGCCATAGTTGAACCATGAATACCATCACGCCCCGTCTTGGAGCCAAGGTAAACAATAGGATTGCCCACACCCGCTGCAGCTGCATAGAAAATGCTATCCGTGCGCGCAATGCCAACCGCCATCGCGTTAACAAGGATGTTGCCGTCATAACGCGTATGGAACCCCACGGATCCCGCAACTGTTGGCACACCAAACGAATTGCCATAGCCCCCCACGCCGGCCACAACGCCCGCAACCAGATGCCGTGTGCGTGGATGCTCCGGCGCGCCAAAGCGCAATGAGTTCAGCGCTGCTACTGGCCGTGCGCCCATGGTGAACACGTCTCGCAGAATGCCACCAACACCCGTGGTCGCGCCCTGATAAGGCTCAATGAATGACGGGTGGTTGTGGCTCTCCATCTTGAACACACACGCCAATCCATCACCGATATCGATAACACCAGCGTTTTCGCCCGGCCCCTGGATCACCCACGGCGCCTTTGTCGGCAAGCCTTTCAGGTGCAAGCGCGATGACTTGTACGAGCAATGCTCATTCCACATCGCGGAGACGATACCAAGTTCGGTAAAGGTCGGCTCGCGGCCGATCAAATCGGTGAAACGGTTATATTCTTCGGGCGTCAGGCCATGGCCGGCGACGAGTTCCGGGGTGATGGTCGGCTCTTTGGCGGTCATCGGATAGCTCACAGATTGACGCCGCAATAGTCACGGCTATGCAAAAGGTTACGCCTGATTTCTCGATTAGAATCCAAGCATCAGAATGCCATCAGGCAGCCAGAAGGCTCTCGAACAAGCCGCGCCCGTCCGTCCCGCCGACAAGATCATCAATCAAATTTTCCGGATGCGGCATTAGCCCAAGCACGTTGAGCTTGTCCGAATAAATCCCGGCGATGTTATTGAGCGAGCCATTCGGGTTCGCCGCTGGCGTGACAACACCCGCTGCATCAGCATAGCGGAAAGCCACCCGGCCCTCGCCTTCAAGGCGTGCCAAGGTCTCGGCATCAGCTACATAATTACCTTCGCCATGAGCGATAGCGACATCAATGGCCTGCCCTTGCGCATAGCAACGCGTGAAAGCAGTATCATTGCGCTCAACACGCAAATGCTGGCGACGACAGATGAAATTGAGACCGGCATTCCGCATCAGCACGCCAGGCAGCAGGCCCGTTTCACACAGGATCTGAAATCCATTGCAAATGCCAAGCACCAAGCCGCCCGCCTCCGCATGTGTCTGCACGGCCTCCATCACCGGCGCACGCGCGGCAATAGCGCCACAGCGCAGATAATCGCCATACGAAAATCCACCGGGAACAACGACAAGGTCCGTGCCCGCGGGCAATGCATGGTCCGCATGCCATATTTTGGAGACGCTCGCACCCGCCTGCATCAACGCACGGGCAACATCACCATCGCGGTTGGAGCCAGGAAAAACTATGACAGCAGCCTTCATATCAGGCCTCCACCAGCTCAATCCGGTAATTCTCGATCACGGTATTGGCCAGCAGCTTCTCGCATGCCTCGCCCAGCAGCGCCTTCGCCCGCTCGCCATCGCGCTCAGAGAGATCGATATCGAACACCTTGCCCTGACGCACACCCGCGACGCCAGCAACGCCAAGAGATGCCAATGCCCCTTCAATGGCCTTACCCTGCGGATCAAGCACACCATTCTTGAGAGTAACAGTCACACGGGCTTTCGTTACGTTTGGCTTCGTCACGCCGGATACTCCCTGTCGCAAAAAGCTGGCGGCCGTCTGGGCCATACTGAATGTCAGATAGAAACACAAACGGGGGCCACAAGCCCCCGCTGTAATTAAAATTGACGCCATCCGCAATCATTATGCATCGGTCTCACCTTCACGAAATGCATGATCAAACGAACCTGCCATGCCCTATCTCTTCAGAACAGCGCAGAAAAAGGGCCGCAAGATGCGTTGAGGTTCGCGTCAACGCGAGCCGCAGAATGAGCATCTTATAGACGCTCATTCCCACTATAAATGCATCAAAATACCCCCAAAAGTGGTGCCACTTTTGCGTTTGATGCATGGCGCCTTTCGAGAGCCGGCGCGCAGCTTACATAAGTACGTGAGCACCGGAAGTACAGAAAGGTGCCATTTGCAGGCCACCATAATGCGAGGATCAACACATCCTATTCGACGATGCGCGGAGTGTCGCTTAGTACCGGGTTGTCGCTTTCGCCTAGAATACCCAGACGCCGCGCTACTTCCGAATAAGCTTCGACAAGTCCACCCATATCGCGGCGGAAACGATCTTTATCGAGCTTGTCAGAAGACTTCACATCCCACAGCCGGCATGAATCGGGAGAGATTTCGTCGGCAACGACGATGCGCATCATCTCGCCTTCCCATAACCTGCCCGTCTCCATTTTGAAGTCGACCAGCCGGATGCCAATGCCGAGAAACAGCCCGGAAAGGAAGTCATTGACACGAATGGCGAGCGCCATAATGTCATCGATCTCCTGCGGATTGGCCCAGCCAAATGCCGTGATATGCTCTTCCGACACCATCGGGTCGTTGAGCGCGTCATTTTTATAATAGAACTCAATGATTGAACGCGGCAGCTGCGTGCCTTCTTCAATCCCAAGCCGGGTGGCCAGTGAGCCAGCAGCAACGTTCCGCACCACAACTTCAAGCGGAATGATCTCGACTTCGCGGATCAACTGCTCGCGCATGTTCAGACGCTTGATAAAGTGCGTCGGCACACCGATGTCATTGAGATTCTGGAAGATGTATTCGGAAATGCGATTATTGAGCACTCCCTTGCCATCGATCACCTCGTGCTTTTTCGCATTGAAGGCGGTCGCGTCGTCCTTGAAGTGTTGAATAAGGGTTCCAGGTTCCGGGCCTTCGTAAAGGACCTTTGCCTTTCCCTCGTAAATACGACGGCGGCGATTCATCGGCGTGTACCGTGTCTTGAGGAAATCCATTTGGGTGCCGTGGCTCCGAAAAATTATCGATCCGCGGCTCGAATCGGGTAAGGGACCGGTTCAAGGATTGCTGATGTCGAACAGACATCACCTCGCCCATGCATCAACTTATCTGATCGGATACAAAAGCACAACGATAGCCCGTACGCATTTAGCGACGAGCCCCTTGCACCCAGTGCATCCGAGCCGCATCATTATATCGTCTAAGGGTTAGCGGCAAGCGCCAGCTTGATTACAATAAGATTCTACCCTTAATTAAGCGCTCTTAATGAAGGGCTACCATAATTTTTTATCAGTGAGATTTTAACGATGAAAGCTTAGAAAACAACTATTGTCGTTTGGCTAGAATGCTTCATATGGTATTTTATGCTAAATGATCTGCAGTTTTGCCCCATTATTATCTAATGATGAAACGGGGCAAACGGTATCGGCACTAGCCTTAGGTGGCCTAGCGCATTATATCGGTTTTATATTCGTTTAAGGGTGCAGTTGGCACGGGAGCATGACTGATGACGACTTTTAATGATCGCCATAAGGCAGAAGAAGCCAAGTTCGCTATCGACGAGGAACTGCGCTTCAAGGCTTTCGCTCGCCGCAATAAATTACTTGGTCTTTGGGCCGCAGACAAACTCGGCAAGACGGCGGCTGAAGCTGATGAATACGCACGTTCAGTTGTGCTATCAGACTTCGAAGAGCCTGGCGATGAGGACGTATTTCGCAAGATTCGTCAGGACTTCGATCAAGCAGGCATTGATCAATCCGATCATCAGATCCGTCGCGAAATGGAAGCCCTGCTCGTCCGCGCCCATGCTGAGGTGCGCAGCGGCACCTGATCCTTAGTGATTACGTTCATCATTAAAGAGCTAGAACGCCGTGCATTTTAATTAATGCGCGGCGTTTTTCTATCTGTGTGTCGCTACTTATCGCAGGCGATCTCGCACATAATCAGTGCCCATTATTCAATCGGATAAGGCATTCCGAATGATGAGGCCAGAAACAAGCCGCCGTGACGCAAGCCACCACCATCAATTCCATGCCCGATGCGCGGCGAGAGATGCCACTGCGAGGCTATCCCATCCTTAGCCAGCTGATCTGCAGTCATGAACATGCCTTCGACTGGAATCACTTCATCTGCCTCCCCGTGCACCAAGAGAATCGGCGGAGCAGCAGCTTCGGGAGCACGCGGAGATGGATCTGCCACGCCAGCAGGTGGAGAAACCAGAATGCCCGAGTAGCCCAAGATGGCCGCAGGCACCGTCTTGCGCCTAAGCCCAACGTGCAACGCCATCATCGTGCCCTGACTAAATCCAACCAGTGCCAGACGGTCTGCCCCCAAATCATGACGCGCTAATTCAGCATCAAGAAAGTCATTGAGTGCAGGCATAGCATGGTTCACGCCACGCCAACGCTCACCCGGATCCCGAAAGGTTAGCGCAAACCATTGTCGTCCCAAGCCAGATGCCGGGCAGATTTCTGGCGCATGCGGCGCAACGAAGGCGGTATCGGGAAGCCAATACTGCCATTCACGCCCGATGCTGATCAGATCATCACCGTTCGCGCCATACCCATGCAAGAAAACAACCAACTGCCGGGTCTTGCCCGAACGCGCTGGCAATCGTGGTCCATCAATTAACGCCATGGAAACTCCCATTAGAAGCACGGGCGGTTAAAGAAATTCACATAGTGCGACCAGCATATTAGCAATTTGCAGAAACTATAAAATTTGAGCTGGCTACACAACATCCGATAATTCAAATATCTTGACTGGAAAAGTGCGCACTAACACTTTGCTGCTTCTTCACGAAGGAAGCGCTCCTATCACATCGTTTGCAATGCGCAATGCTTTTGTCAGCGCATTGCCCATATCTTACAGAAACGCTTCAATCAGGCGATGATATCGGGAGTAATTTGGTCATCAAGGTGCGCGATACGATCCTTGAGGAAAAGCTTGCGTTTTTTCAGGCGCTGAACTTGCAGCTGAAGCATGCCGCCCTCAGCCTCTAACGCGGAAATTTGCGCGTCCAGATCGCGATGCTCCGAGCGCATACGCTCAAGCTCTGCAATCAACATTAAGTGTTCTTCAGTATCCAGATCGAATGCCATCACCACTCCGGCACTGCCCGGAAATTACACTATAGACTAGTATGCGAGGTAGAAAGCTTGCCTGCAAGCCCTCTCTTAATCTAAACCACAAAAACATCTGCTTGTGTCAACTTAATGGCAAAAAACGACATGTCTGGCAGTAATAACAGTTTGTGTGACAAAGGTTATTTGGACAGGCGACAATTTTTCCGCTCTCAGCAGCAGAATGGCGTTTGACCTTCTATTGTTTTATGTCAAACTAATGAAGTCGCACATCGACATGGAGGTTAATGGATGTCCATTGAAGGTCACCTCGTCGAATTGGAACGTCGTCACGAGGCCATTGAACGCGAAATCAAATCGTATCTCGCAAGCCCAGCCACGAGCAGCGAAGAAGTTTCAGAGCTCAAGCGCCGAAAACTTCAGTTAAAAGACGAGATTACGCGAATTCAACGCGATAGGGCGAACAGGAAGATTAACTAGACTTTCTAATTCATTTACATACCTTTTCCCGTCGCGGTATACTATCGCGGCGGTAAGGTTGTTGGTAAAAAAACATCTATCTGCATTTGAAATATGGTTTTGAAGAGGCCATAAGATTATACTTTGATCTTCCTTCCTTAATCCCTCACATTCAACGAAAGATATATTTGTAACGGCTTTACGCGATCTTTTTAGTACCCTCACGAACAATGCACTTAAAACTATGCACCTCGCATTCCTCAAAGAGGTTGCCCATCTACAGCCAGGCGCAGCTTCTCAAGCGCTTTCCCGCCCCCTTCCAGACGGGGATTGATAGCTAGCGCGCGCTCATAGAGCGTCAAAGCGCCCCGTTTTGCCCCCGCCTGCGCAAATACCCTGGCAAGCGCTTGCAATACGAGATAGTGACGATCATCACGAATAAGCACCTGGTTAAAATCCGCAACCGCCCTGTCATGATCACCAAGCGCTGCCAGAATCTCCCCTCGCCGCGCGTAAGCTTCAGCCCAATCTGGCGTTAAGGCAATGACTCTGTCGAGCAACTCCACTGCCAACGCAGGATCATCAATGCCCAACGCGACATAAGCACGCGTAAACAAAAGATCGGCTGTAGCACTGCCAGAGCGTAGCCAATTTCGTGCTATTGCCGCCTCGATTTGTCGAGCCTCCTCGTCGCTCTTTGCCTCACCAAGGCGTTCATAAAGCTTGCCTAAAGATGCACCATCAGCCTGCTTTAGCAGAGTGGAACTAGCCATCGCCGAACTGGAAGCAACCATCGAAACAATTGCCAAAGAAGATGGAAGAACAATCGCAATTACACGCACACCGGAATGCCGACAAACGGCATCCGCCACGCCAGATATGGCACGTTTAACCCTGCCGTATTGTTGAAAAAGAAAGCGCTGCCTGTTCATAGGCTGATGATAACCATTTGGTACCACCTTGGCACCCTCAAAATAAAAGCTGCCCACCACAACTCGCGCCACCCCTTAGAAACAAATTAATTTCCTCATTGTCAGGCGCCTGAAACTGGGTGATTTTATTTTGATTTCAATGGCCCAGCAAAAATTCACCTGTGAAAAACCCCTCCGTAAAAACCATCGTTAAGGAAATTTTTCCGCTTAAATGGAATCACTGGGAATGCAGCGGATCATGCTCACAAATAAAGTCAAGTCACGGGGAACAAAATGCAAAGATGCAATCCCCAGACAAGATTGTCGTGGCAGATTGCTGAACAGGGCCATGCCGCATGGTCACGTAGCGTTCCACTAAACAAGGTTTTGGTTAACCAATGGTTAACATCGCGTTTCCTGAGTTCATGCATATTGTCAGTATGGGTTGCTAATGACCGGACGTGAGCACGCTGAAAAGCTTTGGGGCAACATTAGAGACCTGGGGGCGCGTCGCCTTGCGGCGCTTGCCGTTGTAGGGTTGACAGTCTTCTTTGCTGTAGGTCTGGGTGCTTATTATCTCAGCCGCCCCGAAATGGAAGTGTTGTACACTGGCCTGAGCCGCGATGACGTATCGCGTATTGGCGCTGCACTACGCGACGGCGATATTGCTTTCGATGTCAGCGCTGACGGCACGAGCGTTTTCGTCAGCCATGGCAACACAGCAACCGCCCGTATGTTGCTTGCCGGTAAGGGGCTGCCTCAGAGCGCAAGCTCAGGATATGAGCTTTTCAACGATCTTGGCTCTCTTGGTCTCACCTCCTTTATGCAGGAAGTGACACGGGTACGCGCGCTTGAAGGCGAGATTGCCCGCACTGTACAATCAATCAAAGGCGTAAAGGCCGCGCGCGTTCACATTGTGCTGCCAGATCGCGGGTCTTTTCGTCGTGACCAGCAGCCGGCTTCAGCATCAGTTGTGATCCGCACCGAACCAGCAGATGATACAAGCTCGGCACAAGCGATCCGCAACCTTGTTGCATCTGCAATCCCTGGCATGACTGTTGATCGCGTTTCCGTGCTCAATACAGAAGGTGTTCTGCTTGCAGCTGGCGATAGCCGGACTGGTATTGTGACTGGTCAAGCTAATGCAATGGAAAAGGTAATCTCACGCGACCTGCAGGAAAATGTCCGGCGCTCGCTTACGCCATTCCTGGGAATCGATAACTTTGAAGTCAGCATTGCGGTACGTCTGAACACGGACAAATCGAGCACTCAGGAAACCATCTACGATCCTGAATCGCGTGTTGAACGGTCCACGCGTGCTGTGCGTGAAAGCGAAAATTCGCAAAACACCAACCAGCAAACACCGACAACTGTTCAGCAGAACATCCCTCAGGAAGGGCCGAACGCAACCGGAGGTGATACCGCCAGCACGGAATCAAACCGGCGCGAGGACATCACCAACTACGAGATCTCGACCAAGACCGTGCAGACAGTGCGTGATGGGTTTTCTGTCGAAAACATGTCTGTCGCTGTTTTGATCAACCGTGCCCGTATCAAGCAACTGATCGGCCAGGATGCCACCGAAGAGGCTATTAACAAGCAGGTAGCCGAGATCGAGGAATTGACCCGTTCTGCTGCTGGTTATTCAGAAAGTCGCGGTGATAGCATCAAGGTTCTTGCCGTCGACTTCCCCGAAGATGGACGTCATCTTGAGCCAATCCCCCCACTGTCCATCACAGAGCTGTTGCTGCGCCAGATGGGCAATGTCATCAACGCAACAACAATCCTTGTTGTATCCTTACTGCTGATCTGGTTCGGCCTTCGCCCTGCTGTGAATGCTATCCTGGTGCGTCCTGAAGAGGAGACCCCTGCTGAAACCATACTGGCCCTTGAAGATAGCGGGCCTGCAACCGAAGCTCTACTGACATCTGACTTTGCAGCACTGGGAGTAAGCAGCGATGAAGAGCCTAATCTGATTGCCGATATCACCGGCAAGATTGAGCACACAGCGCAAAAACGCCTGGAACAGGTGATTGCGCTGGATGAAGAAAGAGCCGCCTCCATTCTGCGCGAATGGCTTAACCGTGAGAGTGCCGCCACATGACCATGCCCCTTGCTTCTTGCCTTCCTGATTTCGGCACTGACGACACTCCAAAGCACATTGAAGACCACTCCGAGGTTCGCTCAGCAACGTTTAAATCAATTCCAGGTGCCCCCAAGCCTAATGCCCAGGCCAAGACAACGAAGACAATTCCAGCGCAGACAAATGCTGCATCTGACACTAAGATGAGCGCCGCCGGAAATGCCTTGAAATCGGTCGTGCGTCACATCAAACTGGTGGAAGAACCTGAATTCATTACGCCTCTTATCGAGACGCCTCCCCCGGTCGATATCGACGCTTTACTGAAAGAGCACAGCGACAAGGTGCGCGTGGAAGAAGCCGAGAAGGCAAAGGAGGCTTTGGCACTCGCAATTGCTGCGGAGCGGAAGGCACATGAAGAAGCGCGTGCGAAAGAGCGGACAAAGTGGGTTGAGGCAGAATCGGCTCAACTCGCGCAACAAATTTCATATTCTCTTGCAGAGTTAGAGAAAGAGCTGTCAGATTCAGTTGCGCGAATCTTCACTCCTTTTCTAAAAAACGCGGTGCGCGACAGAGCTTTCGGCGAATTGCGCGCTACGATACAAGAGTTACTGAACGATGCAGGCCAAGCTAAACTTGAAGTCTGTGGTCCGGCTGATCTCGTTAACGCCATCCGCGATTCTCTTTCCAGAAGTGAGGCTAACCGCGTCGAGCAAATCACTTTCACCATAACAAACTCGACAGACGTACGTGTAATTACAGGCAATACGGTTTGTGCAACCCAGCTTGATGTCTGGAACGATCGTATTGCAAATGCGCTAAGTGGGCAGTGACATCAGGAATAAGTAGTCGGAATGGACAAGATCGAACAGGAACTGATCCTTATCCAGCGGCGCAACCAGGAGCCCGAGGAACACGGCGCTCATGGTATCTGGAAGATCGCCTACGCTGACTTCATGACAGCGTTGATGGCGTTCTTTCTGATCATGTGGCTGCTTAATGTGACCAGTAAAGATCAGCGCACCTCTGTTGCCAACTATTTCAATCCGATCAAGCTTGCGGACATCTCCCCCACCCGCAAGGGTGTTGAGAATCCGCAGGAAACTCCTCCTCAAGATCAGAACGAGGCAGATAAGGCCGTTAATCCATCGCAGCCTGAGAGTGCCAATACGGGTGCCAGCGAGAAAATGACCGGCGATGCAGCGCATGCCGCCAAGCCACGCTATCCGGAAAGCGCGCTATTTATGGATCCGTATGCAATCCTTGCCAAGCTAGCTGGTGATGAAAAGCCAACCACTACGGCGACGGGCAGCAACGGCTCTGAAGCCACAGCCAAATCTGCCCCGCGGGTAGATGCTGTGCGAGATCCATTTGATCCAGCTTATTGGCGCCTGGCACCAGAAGGGCAGCCTTCGGCTATTTCGCAAGATGGTCAACCCAAAGCCGGAACTGCCGGTGGCACGGTGCTACTGGAGTCCGATACCTCGCCTGCACCAGCCAGCCCGGTGTTAGATAAAACGATGGACGCAGCTCAACAGGAGCTGGCTCGCGAAGTATCTACAATTAAAGAAGATGTTTCTAACGCGCTGAAAGAGGAAAGCCGGACACCAGGCGCTCCTGTAGTTGATGTTAAAGCAACTGATGAAGGTATTCTCATCAGCTTGACTGATGCCGAGGCTTTCAGCATGTTTGCTGTTGGTTCGGCAGAACCTAATCCTGCCGTTGTCCGCGCAATTGCCCGCATAGCCACCACATTGGCCGATAAGCCTGGCACAATCATTCTTCGCGGACATACAGATTCGTTACCGTTCAAATCTGATACGTATGATAACTGGCGTCTCTCTTCTGCACGCGCACATATGGCGTCGTACATGTTGATCCGGGGCGGTTTGGATCAGAGTCGGATTGAGCGCATTGAAGGCTACGCTGATCGTATGCCGCTTAATGAGAAAAATACCCGCGCACCAGAAAACCGCCGCATCGAAATTTTGCTGCGGGAGAAGCGTGCATGACAATACTGCCATCACCAGCTGCCCATCCCTATAGACCGCCATGTCGGACGCGGATGTCGCTTGCTGTGCTGATGAGCTTTGCTTTATGCGGTGCGCCAAGCGCCGCACTTTTACTGCTTGGGCCTTTGCCAGCTTTCGCACAAAATGATGATTCAACAGCTACACCTGATAAGCGCCCTGCGAATGAGCCATATCGACTGGTACGTACGCTGCAAGCTATTCAGGATCGTACAGCGCACGGTTCACGCGAAGCGCTGACGCTGCAATCACCATTGCTCTCCCAAATTGAGCAACAATTGTTGGTTGCGCCTGCTGATATCTGGCAAGAACCTCGCAATGCACGCGCCGCTGTTACATTTTCGCTAAGCGGTGGCTCACCAGCTATTTTGCGTAAGCTTGTTCGCATGGACCCACCGCCAGCAATTGCCCCAGAACTGCTGAAGGGCGTATTGGCCTATGTCGAGGGCGACGAGGAAGACGCGCGTAAATATCTTGAAAATGTTGATCCGCGCAAACTACCTCCTGGAATTGATGGCCGTATAGCTCTGGTACAATCAGCCCTGTATGCACGCAGTGAGCCTGAAAGAGCCATGAAAAACCTTGATCTCAGCCGCCTCATGCTTCCCGGCACGTTGGTGGATGAAGGTGCATTGCGCCGTCAGGTATTTCTGGCAGGTCAGCTGGGGCTAAATCAAAAATTCAAATCGCTCGCGAAGCACTATCTGCAGCGTTATCCTAACTCGGTATACGCAGGCGATTTTCATCAGCGATTTTCTGCCGCCCTGATCCGACTTGATATGACCGGAACGCCGGAAGAAGAGCTATGGCTTACGGACATGCTGGCAGCACTTGATGTGCCATCGCAAGTAAACATCAACTTGATCCTCGCCAAGCAGGCTATTGCTCAGGGCAAGACGAGGATGGCCATTTTAAGTGCCAAGCGCGTACTGGAAATTGCGCCGGCCGGCACAACGGCATTGGAGCGAGCAAAACTGTATTATGCTGCCTCAACAGTTACAAATGAAGCAGACTTCGTTGAAAGCAAGAAGACCCTGCTTACTCTGAACCGCAAGCTTCTTCCACCTGATGATATCAGCTTGCTAGAATCTGCACTATATATTGCCACCCGCATTCGCGAACTGCCGGGTGCATCAGCTCTGGCCACGACACAAGTTCCGACAGTGCCTGCTACAGCATCCACTCCTGTAGCTCCCTCAAAAACCACTTCAGGTTTTGAATCAACACCAGCATTAGGCGCTACTGTTAGTCGTATTCAGCAACTGCTCGGCGACAGCGATAAAATTCTTGATGAGGACTTGGGTACATGAGCGCCATTGACGTAGCTTCTGCCGCAAACTCTCCTCAACATGCCGCTGGAAAATCAAAATCCGGCGCGGATAAAGCTGATGATGGCGCATTTGATCGCGTCTTTGAATCTGTTGGGCAGAAACCTTCAGGCAACAAACATGCGCCTGAGAAGATAGAACGTTCAGCTCCGAAAAAAGACAGCGTGGAAAAGAATGCCTCTGCCACCGATGAGGACATGCCGCTTCCAGCTACTCCAGATACACCAGTCAGCGAAACGCCTGACTTATCTGCTGATCTTGTGCGTCTTTTAGGTGGCAGCGCCAATATTGCTGCTATGGCCACTTCAAATGAGAAAGCAGCCGCAGACCAGCAATCGTCAACAGCCCTGCGCCGCGATGCTCTGCCCCGCCTCACTAAAGATGATAACGTAGAGAATAATCCCAAGTCAGACCCCAAAACGGCGCGTCTGACAATTATTGGCCGTGAAACTCATTTTGCACCCGTTGGCTTGCCTCAGCACGAGAAGGCCCCTGCACAAACTAATGAGGCCGCATTAAAGCCCATCGCTTCTGTCCTTGCTTTTAAAGAGCGCCCAACTAATGCGACTGATAAATCAGATACTGCGCCCAGGAATGGCCCTGACAAAAACATGCCAATTGTTGATAGCAAACCAAATACCAGCTCGCGTCCTGGTGCATTGGAGGCTTCACTGAACAGTAGCGTCGCAACGCGGGCCTTGGCTGCGGACACTCGTAATAATACACCTTCTTCCTCAATAGCAGCTAAATCATCCACGGTCGCTGTCGCAGCTGACAGTACGGCGCCCATAGCAACCACTGGCGTGCTCACACAGGTTGTTGATCAACTTATTTCACACGCACGTGATCTCACAACAGCAACCGGCCAATCGGCAAGTACGCATGGCCCCGCATCACAGCCCGCCGAGCATTCAGGGGGGCCTGTGCGCATTCTGCGTCTCCAGCTGCAGCCTGAAGAGCTTGGCCTTGTTACGGCACGATTGCGCATAGTCGGCGGCGTGCTTGAATTACGCTTGACCGCAGATCGTCAGCAATCCGTAGAAATCCTGCAACGTGATCAGGAAGGGCTGCTCGAAGTGTTGCGCCGCTCAGGATATAAGGCGGAAATCGCATCAATTGATTTTGCACGCCCCAACGCTGGACAGCAAATGACAGGGCAGCAGCAGACAGGTAACGGTGCCAGCCAATCATTTGCGCAAGGCTCCAATAGTGGAACTGGCGGCTTTGGCGGTGACTCAGGCAGACCCGCTAGCGAAGGGCATGCAAAACATCAGGAACCCGCCGAAAGGCGATTTGCGGATGAGCGATCGGTAGAAGGACAAAGCGATGGTTCGGGCCGACCTACGCGCGACCCCCAAGCAGTCTATCTCTAGCACTGGCTTAAGCCAGAGACCTGCGTGCGCCGCATTAAAATGGTGCACGCCTTTTAACGTATCCAGTTTCTTTGGTATGCGTTCCGTCGTAGATTATACCTGCGCTTTTCTGGTTTTGGTGATGGTACTGGTTGGAGCCAGCGCAGCCAGCGCTCGTACAATCAGTCGGCAGGCTGCACCACCACCCATGAATGCCTGCGAACGTGAGATGATCCGTGCCGCGCGCGAGTTCAATGTACCGGTTAACATTCTCTATGCTGTCGGGCTAACAGAAACCGGTCGTCGTGGATCGCTGCAACCTTATGCGATGAACATCGCAGGCAAAGCTTACTTTGCCACCAGCCCGCAAGATGCCATCCGCCGTCTTAATGCCGAGCGCGCAAATGGCGTCAAGCTGATTGATCTTGGGTGCATGCAGATCAATCACCATTTTCACCGTGAGAGGTTCTCATCGTTGGAAGAGATGATTAACCCGCGACATAACGTCGATTACGCTGCGAAATTCCTGAAAGAGCTTCGCAAACGTGAGGGTACCTGGACCATGGCTGTTGCGCGATATCATGCAGGCCCCAACAACAATCCGGCCCAGAAGCGCTATATATGCCGCGTCATCACCAACATGGTAGCCACCGGATTCGGCAACTGGACACCGCAAGCAAAGAAGTTTTGCGAGTAATTAAAAGTACGCTCCAGATAGCAGACTTCCACTGAATTGATAACGGACTATAATCAGCGCGGACAGAAGGCGGCATATTGAATTATCAGGTGCATACTGCCCTATTGCATCAACAAAGAGATAGAGCGTCGCAGCTGCGCCTGATTAATCGAGCAACGCTCCAGCATAAAAATCAGCACGTCCTTGGGGGATGATATGGGCGACGGCCTCCATCATATTACGGCGATAACAAGCCGGGTGCAGGCGAACATTGATTTTTATGCCGGGTTTCTTGGCTTGCGGCTTGTTAAGCAGACAGGCGGCTTTGAGGATGCGCGGCAGCTGCATCTGTTTTATGGCGATCGCGCTGGCTCGCCAGGCTCACTACTGACATTCCTCGTTTGGGAAGGCGGTTCACGCGGACGTGTAGGCCACGGACAAACCAACGAAATTGCACTCGCTATCGCGCCCACAAGTATTGGCTTCTGGCTCACCCGCGCACTTGCGCACAATCTGCGACCAGAAGGGCCAAGCCGCGTCTTCAACGAAACTGTTTTGCGCTTCAGGGATCCCGATGGCATTGCAATTACACTCACGGGCTGCTCCCTCCCCTCTGCACTTCCGTGGACAGCAGATGATATCCCTGCAGAACACGCCATTACGCGCATTCGTGGTGCGCAGATTCTCAGCGAAATGCCTGAGCAGACCGCGCGCTTCATCACCCATCATTTCGGCTATCAGGCACTTGCCACAGAGGGGGATACACAACGCCTCGTTTCCTCCAGTGGCGATGTCATCGATATTCGCAACGCCCAAGGCTTCTGGCCACAGGGGCCCGGCACCGGAACTATCGACCACCTCGCCTTCCGCGCGCCCGATACCGAGCACGTGATGCAGATGGAAGCTGAACTGAAACGCCTGAACAACAGCGATACCAACGTGCACGACCGGCGGTATTTTACGTCACTCTATGTGCGCGAACCGGGCGGTGTGCTGTTGGAACTCGCTACCGATGAACCGGGTTTCACAATCGACGAGTCGATAGAAATGCTTGGTGCCACTCTGATGACACCGCCGATGACAGAGGAAGATGCAGCAGATATCCGTATCATGCTGCCTCAATTCTCGCGCCCGGGAGAATATCGCATGCACCACCATGAATTGCCATTCATGCACCGCTTTCATACGCCTGATAATGCAGGCGATACAACCATCGTGCTGCTGCATGGCACGGGGGGTAATGAGGCTGATCTGATGCCGCTTGCCCATCGTCTTGCGCCCCATGCACGATTGCTAGGCGTACGTGGTCGTAGCAATGAAGAAGGCGTACAACGCTGGTTCCGCCGCACTTCAGCGACAAGCTTCGATCAGGCAGATATCCGCAACGAAGCCGAGGCCTTTGCCGCATTTATAACCGGGGCGAATGCCGCTTACGGTCTTGATCCGGCAAAGACAATCTATCTAGGCTATTCAAATGGTGCCAATCTGCTTGGCGCTCTGCTCTCATTGCACCCACACCTTGTGCATCATGCCATTCTGCTGCGCGGCATTGCAGTGCTTGACGAACCGCCGACGGCCGATCTTTCAGACGTTTCCGTGCTGCTTCTTTCGGGAGACCACGATCCCTACGCCAAATTTGCACCAGCGCTTGAAAGAACACTGATTAAGGGCGGTGCAAAGCTCGATACCCGGCAAATCAATGCCGGGCATGAACTTTCGGATCAGGATATCGATATTGCCAAAGCCTGGATTACTTCAGCGGTTTAAGGCCTGCCTCAATCGCCGCACGTTTGTTCTCCAGAAATGGCGGCAGGGACAAACTCTCACCCAATGTTTCAAGCGGTTCATCAACAGCAAAACCCGGTCCATCGGTAGCAATCTCGAACAGGTTTCCACCGGGTTCACGGAAGTAAAGCGAGCGGAAATAATAACGCTCCACCTCGCCACTTGAACGCAGGCCAGCATCAGTTAACCGGCTGGTCCATGCATGCAGCTCTTCAACATTGGGCGTGCGGAATGCAACATGATGCACCGCCCCCGCCCCTTGCCGTGCAGTTGGCAAATCTGGCTGCACCGCCACATGCAGCTCTGCCGCAGCGCCACCGTCACCAATCGCAAACACATGCACATGGCCGCTGCCATCGGGCGATGGATAATCTCGCACTTGACGGAAGTTCAATACATCCGTAAGCACTTGCTCCGTGCGCCGAATATCCGGCACGCTGATGGTAATCGGCCCCAAACCGCGGATTTGATAATCTGGCGATACAGGGCTGTTTACCCATGCATGCGCAGGCCCCACCCCGCCATCATCGATAAGACGAAAGCGCTGGCCTTCAGGATCCTCAAAGGCAAGTGATGCCCGCCCGTCAATATCCGCGATATCGCCAACCACAAGACCCCCAACATTTGCCAGCCGCTCGCGCCAATAAGTGAGGCTCTGCGCACCGGCTACACGTAGGCCTGTCTGCGTAATTGCATGCGTACCGCGCCGCTCCCGCTCAACGGGCCAATCAAAAAAGGTCAGGTCCGTGCCTGGCGAAGCCAGGCCATCGGCGTAGAAGAGGTGATACGCGCTGGTGTCATCCTGATTAACGGTTTTTTTCACGAGCCGCAGGCCCAGTGTCTGCGTATAGAAACGCAGGTTTGCGGGAGCATCGGCGGTGATCGCCGTTAAATGGTGAATGCCTGTGAGGTTAAGCGACATATTATCCCTCCTTCTGGCATGAGCTGCAGCGCGTGATGGCGTGATTAAACTTGCGGCAGGGACAGATCATGCGGGGTTGGCTCGCATGAATATTGGTATGCCCTGCCCGTTATTCAAACCCCTCTATATTTAGCAACGCTTACGGCTTTGGCGCTGCGATGCCCGCCTCTATCCGGCTCATCATGAAAGGAAAGAACGGATTGGACTGCATACGCGACGTTAACCGCAGGATGGGATCAACCGTTATGACGAAAGTGGTTACCTCCCCCCAGGAATTAACAGCTCCTGTCTGAATACCGAAATTATCCTCCGGATCAGGCGTGAGGCCATAAAGCCCGTCCGTCAGCGGAAAAGGGATTGCTACATGCGATAGCGAATACACGTCCGCCGGATATTTCAGCCCTAAAAGCATATCGTTCTGAACCGTCGCCCCAGCCTCGACATTGCGAACGATTACCTCATTGGTTGCATCACTCGCGTTTGTAATGAGCGCGGTGCGGAATGACCGTGGTAGCGCGGGCAGCTCAGCCAGCACTTCCTCACGTGTAGAATCATCGACCAAAGGCCCAAAACGGTTGTTCAGGTTGAGATTAGGATCAAACAGCACCAACTCCGAACCGTTTTCAGGCAACCGTGCATAGAGTTCCGTGATCACAGCCGGCGTGCTCACTGTGAAATCAAATACGGACTGGAAGGTCAGGACAGGCGGCAGATCGCCAAGCCGTCCTTCATCTTGCAACCGCTTCAGGCCAGCTTGCACCTTCTGCGTCATGTCGAAAGATTGCTGCGCGGCATTAACCGGCATGGAGTTATACTTGAAAGGATTAAACTCCGGCAAAATCGAAAGCCACCCCGATTGCGCAAATGCCGGAATTAGCGCTGGCAGCCCCGCCACCCAGGTGAAGCGCGCAAATGGCGTGATACCCACCATAGGCGATAGCAGAACGACACGATCAGGACGCGTCAACGTGTCATCAGAAAGCGCGCTGACAGTATAATCCAGCGCCAATGCACCGCCGTTTGAGTAGCCAACAAGATGCAATGGCACACCGTCACCCGCAATCCGACGCGCCTCACGCATCGCAAGGCGTGTGGCTGCAGCCCATTGCTCAAGTTTAGCGATTCTCAGCGCTCCCGGCACAGTGCCGTGTCCAGGCAAACGGATGGAAACAACCGCAAAGCCCTTATCAAGATACAGTTTACCGACATGACGCAGACTATAAGGAGAATCCGTCAACCCATGCAACAACACCACTACGCCTACCGGCGTTCCTTCTGGCATCATTATTGAAGAGCGATTCCAATCCTTCGCAAACCGCCATGGATAAACCGGACTGGTGCTGGAATAGCGGTTGTAATGCGTGCGATCTTCCGGAAGGATTGCCCGTACGATCTCACGCTCCACCCGCTCAAAAAGTGCATTTTCCACGCGCATATAATGAGACCAATCCGCACGATCGATCTCGGCAACACTTGGCTCCTCAAGTTCATACGTATGCCAGGCCTCAAGCGGCAAGCCCCGTCGCATGTCGAACCCGCGCCCAACGAACGCAACCGCAAACACCACCACAGCGAGGATAAGGATGCGCTTCACAAAACGACGCAGGAAGGAGAGCATGAGAGCTACTTTCTTTTAAATGAGCCGTGAGTGTCAGCACCATTTCCCGAAGGGCCGGATGAAAGACCCGCACGGCGCAAGGCATCTGCCAAGGCGGAATCAGAGGCGGATTTTCCGGGCACAGCTTTAACAGGCGCCGCGCTGCTCGTTGACTTGCCAGAGCGTTGATCGCTACGACGATCATCAAACTTTTGCGGCCGAGACTGCTGAGCCGGTGCACGCACGGCACCCACTTCATCATCAAGGCGCATGGTAAGCGCGATGCGCTTACGCGCCGGATCAACCTCAAGCACCTTAACCCGCACAACATCACCAGGTTTGGCCACAGAGCGCGGGTCCTTCACGAAAGTGTTCGACATGGCGGAGATGTGCACCAGTCCATCCTGATGCACACCAATGTCAACGAAGGCGCCGAAGGCGGCAACGTTAGTGACAACACCTTCCATCAGCATGCCCGGTTCAAGATCGCTGATTTTCTCAACGCCTTCCTTAAACGTCGCCGTCTTGAAAGCGGGACGAGGATCGCGACCGGGCTTTTCAAGCTCACGCAGAATATCGGTAACCGTGAGCACCCCGAACGTTTCATCCGTAAACTGCCCAGGCGACACGCCGCGCAGCGTAGCAGCGTCACCGATCAAAGCGCGGATATCGCTTTTCGTCGCCGCCAGAATACGCCGCACAACAGGATAAGCTTCCGGGTGCACGCCAGAAGCATCAAGTGGATCATCACCATTGCGGATACGTAAAAAGCCTGCACATTGCTCAAACGCCTTAGGGCCAAGGCGCGCAACTTTTTTCAGCTCACTACGCTTACGGAAAGGCCCGTTTTCATCGCGATGCGCCACGATATTGCGCGCCAGCCCCTCACCAACACCAGACACCCGTGCAAGCAGCGGAATCGAGGCCGTATTGAGATCCACACCCACACCATTCACGCAGTCTTCCACCACCGCATCAAGTGAGCGCGACAGTTTCACCTCCGCCAGATCGTGCTGATACTGCCCCACACCGATGGACTTCGGATCAATCTTGACGAGTTCTGCCAGTGGATCCTGCAAACGACGCGCAATTGAAACTGCGCCACGTAATGTGACATCCAGTTCAGGCAATTCCTGCGAGGCATAGGCCGAGGCCGAATAGACCGAAGCCCCTGCTTCCGACACCACAATCTTGGTCAGCGCCAATTGCGGATATTGCTTGATGAGCTCAGCCGCCAGTTTGTCGGTTTCCCGCGAGGCAGTGCCGTTACCAATCGCGATGAGTTCAACCTTATGCCGACTGGCAAGTGCCGCCAATGTCGCCAATGCTTCATCCCATCGACGTTGCGGTTCATGCGGATAGATCGTGCTAGTAGCAACCACCTTGCCCGTACTATCGACAACCGCAACCTTCACGCCAGTGCGAAAGCCGGGATCGAGACCCATCGTTGCCCGCATTCCCGCAGGTGCTGCCAACAGAAGATCGCGCAGATTGCTCGCAAATACGCGCACACCTTCATCTTCTGCTGCTTGCCAAAGCCGCGTGCGCATATCGAGAGACAACGATACCAGAATGCGCGTGCGCCAGGCCCAACGCACACATTCACGCAACCACGTATCACCTGCACGCCCGCGATCTGCAATGCCAAAACGCTGGCCAATCCGCAGTTCATAGGCCCCAGGCCCCGTCACAGGCACTTCCGAAACAGGTTCCGGCTCGAATGAAAGCGTAAGCACCTCTTCCTTCTCACCCCGGAACATCGCCAGAATACGGTGGGAAGGCATTTTGATAAAAGGTTCGGAGAAATCAAAATAGTCTGAGAACTTCGCCCCTTCTGTTGCTTTGCCGTCCCGCACTTTGGAAGCCAACCGCCCGCGTTTCCACATTTCTTCACGCAATGAGCCGATCAGATCTGCATCTTCGGAAAAACGCTCAACCAGAATAGACCGCGCGCCCTCCAGTGCGGCCTGCATGGTTGCAACGCCCTTCGATTCATTCACGAAAGCGGCGGCTTGTTGCTCAGGCACCTTGGTTGGATCACTAAACAGCATATTGGCCAAAGGCTCTAAGCCGGCTTCGCGTGCAATTTGCGCTTTAGTGCGACGTTTTGGCTTGAATGGTAGATAAATGTCCTCAATGCGTGCTTTTGTATCAGCGGCAAGGATGCTTGTGCGCAGCGCTTCCGTCAGCTTGCCCTGCTCATCAATGCTGGCAAGAACCGCCGTACGACGATCTTCCAATTCACGCAAATATCGCAAGCGCTCTTCCAGCGTGCGCAACTGATTATCATCAAGTGCACCAGTGGCTTCCTTGCGGTATCGGGCGATAAAAGGAACTGTCGCGCCTTCGTCGAGAAGGGCTACAGCTGCATCTATCTGCTGGCCGCGCACACCAAGTTCTTCCGCGATTTTATGGTTTATGGAGGTCATATACCGTACCAGTTCAAGGGCTTTTGCTGCGATTTTGATCACACTTGTCCAGTGTCATCTCCACAAAAACAACCGTTAAAACGAACGTAGCAGGGTTGCCAGAGCCTTTAAGTTTCGTTAACAGCTTTGTGTCGCTCAAGTCGCGACGGAAACACGAGAGGCTACCGAATGATCCTCAGCCGGCGTTGCCGTCCCCTATTGGCTGCCGCTGCCCTCCTGACTGCTCTTGGTCTTGGCGGGTGTGGGTACTCCCCTGAACGCACGTTATCCGCATCGACGTCTGCACAGCAGACAGCGGCTGACAATGCAAAAGCCGCACCAAAAGCAAAGGCAAACGCCAAATCCCGGACGCGCTCGGGTAAGGCTGAAGGCACCACTTCACGTCGGCAGATTGCCGCCAGCATTAGCGAGCGTGAATGTCTGGTTCGTGCCATGTATTTCGAGTCTCAGCGCTCCAGCCGTGATGGTTTGATGGCCGTGGGCACAGTGGTGATGAACCGCGTGAACTCGCCAAGCTATCCAAGCACGATATGCGGCGTCGTTGGACAGAACCGTCAGTTTGCTCCGGGCGTGCTATCACGTTCGATGTCACCACGTGAGCGCAAGCATGCGGATACAGCCGCTGACGAAGTGCTGGCAGGCAAGCGTCATGATGGAATTGGCGATGCCATGTTCTTCCATGTCGCATCACGTCGCTATAAATATCCCAATATGCGCTATCTTAAGGTCGCAGGCGGTAATATTTTTTACACTAAAGTTGGCCGCAACGCCCCGCGCGTCGTAGAAGGCTCAGCGCTTGCATATGCCAACACGGCTAATGTAGCGAACCAGGTCGTAGCAGCAGCACCAGCATCAGCTGACGATACCAACGCCACTACTGCCATCAAGACGGCCATGGCACCAACAGCTCCCATTAGCAATCAGCCAGAAACGACTGCCAAGCCTAAAGCTCAAGAGGCTGCAAACGATCCAACTGTCTCCGCTGCCATTGTAACAGCTGCAGTACCAGCACAGAGCACCCCTGCCACGCGGGTTTCGTTTACTGCACCGGTTGATGAGGCTTTGTCGCGCGCGCAATCGTTCAGCACGAAACCTCTCTCGTTAAGCGCATATCGCACCATTAAGTCGGCCAGCTCTTCCCGCTGAGGCACAATAAATCATGATCTGGAAAACGATGATGTTTTTCAGATCATGCAGATATGGTGTGAGTACTTTAGGGTGTTAACTGCTCATACTATCTAACGATCAGGGTGACGCCACCTATAAGCGCAGGAATCGGGCTGGCTGGAGCGACTGACAATACCGAGGCTATCAGCGCGTAAAATCGCCCAACTGACGTAGTTACTTGAAATGGCTCGCTGTATCAGATGCTGACCTTTCCCAAGCCAGCACCTCAAAATTTCACTTAGCTTTTGCGAGCGCCATGAGTAAATCCTGCATTGCGTCTGGAAGCGGGCTTTCAAACACCATTTCCTCGCCGCTATCAGGATGCGCAAAGCCAAGCAAGGTTGCATGCAGGGCCTGCCGCCCCAACCTTCCCAGCGCCACCTGCGCATCTTCTCCCAAACGTGCTTCCTTACTACGGAACCCGCTGCCATATAGCGAATCTCCAAGCAATGGATGGCCTGTATAGGTCATATGAACGCGGATTTGATGGGTTCGTCCGGTTTCCAGCTCGCAACGCACGAGACTCGCGAGTGCTGCCCCATCCGGATGCATAAAATTTTGCTCCACACGATAATGCGTAATGGCTTCGCGACCTCGCCCACGCGCCACAACAGCGATTTTCTCCCGGTTGTGAACCATACGCTCAAGCGGCGCATCAATGGTGCCTGCCCGCGGCAAGGGAGCGCCCCAACAAATCGCAAGGTACGCCCGCTGCAGCGGACCAGTGCGACCATGATCGGCAAATTGCGCCGCCAGCGCCTTGTGGGCTCGATCCGTCTTCGCCACCACCATGATGCCGGATGTGTCTTTATCCAACCGATGCACGATGCCCGGGCGACGCACACCGCCTATTCCAGAAAGGCTATCACCACAATGCGCCAGTAAAGCATTGACGAGGGTGCCATTTGGGCTACCCGGAGCGGGATGCACCACGAGACCAGCGGGTTTATTGATCACAATGAGCGCATCGTCTTCATAGACAATAGAGAGCGGAATTGCTTCAGGCTCTGGCTCGGCAGGCTCCGGTGGTGGCACGAAAAGGCCAAGTCGTGCTCCTGCTAAAACCTTGGCACCCGGATCTGTAACCGTGCGGTCATTAATCTTGGCATGTCCATCACGAATCAGCTGCTGCACACGACTGCGCGACAATAAGGAATGCTGTTCACTCAATGCCTTATCGAAGCGAGTGCTGGCTACACCTTCCGGCCAAATAATTTCCACACATTCGCCGGCTGGCCGGTCATCATCAGTTACGCTCAAGCGAACCTCGTCTTGGGTAATTTTAGTACTCGCTTGAAAAAAGCGCTTACAAAGCAATGAGATAAAATGGTTTAGCACAAAAGTTGGAGATCCTCATGCGCAGCCATTCCCTCTCCTTATATCAAAGAATGAACCTCCGTCCACACGATGTCGTAGATTGTTTAAGTTCGCACTTGCGTTACCAGTAAGTAGCCGATATACGAACCTTCTGCTGGCAAAGCTCCCATCGTCTAGCGGTCAGGACGTCGCCCTCTCACGGCGAAAACAGGGGTTCGATTCCCCTTGGGAGCACCAGAGCTTCAGAAATTTTTTAAATTTAACTGAAGCTGCAAATAAAATCTCAAGAACCGCTATTTTCTCAGATAACTTACCATAGCGATTCTTGGACCAATGCTATAAGCCCTTTAATAATAAAAGCTATTCCCCCAAACTTCTCATGTAAGATTATGCAAATACGTCATGCAACACTAAATGATGTATCGGCAATCGCCCGAATTCATGTCACGTGCTGGCATGAAACCTATACGGGTATCATTCCAGAATCGTATTTGGCGCAGCTGGACATAATCCAAAAACAAATTATGTGGAATAAGATATTAAACGCTAACCAGACAGTATTTATTGCCGAAATAAACGGACAAGCGATCGGCTTTGCAAACGCCGGCAAAAACAATGATAATAACACCCCATATCCGGGAGAGCTATATACGCTTTACGTCTTAAAATCGGCGCATAAAATTGGTATTGGTAAAAACCTTTTTATGACCGCTAAATCAAATTTACTGAATGATGGTCTTTTTCCATTCATAACTCACGTTCTGGTTGATACTCCTGCATTAGGCTTCTACCGTCATATGGGCGCAGAAATCGTTGGTGAACACCTGATAGATTTCAATGGTCTTGCACTTAAAGAATTACAGCTCCTTTGGAAATAAGCATAGCTGTGCAGAGAACCCTAATTTATCAGCATATTTAATCTGATTCTCCCTACCCCATAGAACCAAATAACAATAAATTGATCTCAAACCTCATCCCTTGAACGCCATAATATATGCATTTCGCACGCTCCGCATATAAACATCGGCTGCCATCAAGGGCGTGAACATGCACGCTTGAATTCAGCGATAAACCAATAAAGATCAATCATATTTGACATCAAATACAAATATAAAAACATCCACAACAAACACTCCCATCAACGCATTTGAGATAGATAAGGCGAAATCGCTTCACATCTTGTGGTTGCATGCAAAAAAAGGTACGCTAATTTCTAATCAGCGGCCATAAGGCTCAAGATAACCCCTGTCCATTATCAGACAAATATGATGTCAAATATGATAGATCAAATGATCTCCGCAAGTTTGGCATTATGAGTTCTGTTATTCAAAGAGCGGTATAATGACTTACATCGTTCATAAGCTTGATATGCCTCTGAATGGAACAGCTCTTGATGTTTTTCTTTCCAGGCTGAACTACAGCCTTGGAAATGACGCTGAATATCAATACAACAGCGAGACGTCTGAAATATTACTGAAGGTAGATTCGGCAAAAATTGATACAATCAGACAAACGATTGCTGAAATCGCTGCCGAGATAAGCGCCATCCGATATCTTCCCAAAAAAACAACGCATAACAACCTGTCAGAAGTCCAGGAAGTAGAAACACCATCTACGGAATATATGAAGCCCTCCACAGAGGCTATTGACTACATTGCCAAGCTTTTAGAAACGCAAATCATCAAGTTATGCAGTGATTATATTTCTGACACGAAAATTTACCCATCACTCATCTCATTATCGGCAATGGATAAATGCAAATATCTTCATAAATTCCCCCAAAATGCATATGTTGTTGAACAATTTCCGCACGATTATAGCGTATTAAAAAACCTTTCTGATGAAACGGATCTGCGTCCCTTGCAAGAACCGTCAGGTAAAATGCTATCTCCAGCAACATGTTTTCATTGCTATGAAGAACTGTCAGATGAGATTATTGATGGGAATGTAGCAATACTCGCCAGAAGCCGCTGTTTCAGACATGAATCAACACGCCGTGTTGCTCCCCATCGTTTGACCGAATTCAATATGATGGAACTCATCTTTGTTGGCGACAAAGATTATGCGATCGGAATGCGAAGCCGTTTGATAGAACATGTCTGGGACTTCTTTATCGATCTGGGCTTGAAGGGCCTGATTGAGTCAGCGGCTGATCCATTTTACTTCCCGCAGGATGGGTTAAAAGTTCAGTATCAACTACTGGCAGAAACCAAATTTGAGCTTATCGCACAAGGTCAGCGCGCGTCTGAACGCTTCGCAGTAGGCTCTTTCAATTACGTTGGCGATTCCCTTTGTAAAAGCTTCAATATTCAAGATGCCAATGGACAATTCCCTCACTCGGGATGCGTTGCTTTTGGAATAGAGCGTCTGGCTCTCAGCTTATTCTACAGACACGGAGAAGATCCCGCTAAGTGGCCAGAGCCACTACTTAGCTATCTTGCAGCATCAGGGGAGTAGCATGATGAAATATACCCGACTTGATGTCATGCCTATCGTGCAATCTGTAATCGGCGTCACTGATGAACTGAACGAAGACGTTCTGCTTCGCAACCATGGGTTAGATTCCATGGCAATTATTAACCTGTTTTCCAATCTGGAAGCGCACTTTAAAGTGATGTTCCTGAATGAAGACCTCACAAGCGAGAATTTTCAATCGATTAGAAATATTCTCCGCATCCTGGAAAGAGCGAGGTCGGCCTAGAGCTTCAACGAGCGGATAAAGAATGCTCGTAAACCATTCTTCTTGACGATAGTTTTGTTGGGGCTCTATTGAGCCCCATAAATCAATTTGCGTGTGTGACAACACACATACTTCACGACACTTTATTTCTGGAAGAACAGATAAATGGCGCCATCAGAATTGACAATCCGTCAGCATCAAGTGGCATTGCTATGCAATTGAATCTATTTGTATATTTTTTCCGTAATACACTCTCCATTGCTCGATATGAAACCATACTCGCCTATGAGCGTTAGTTATGAAAGCGTTCACGAACATGGATGCTTTTGAAAGATGAAGATAATGTCATCTTTGACGTCTTCCACTTGAGTGGCCTGATGCGTTATAGTGTTGCTGGTTGGCTATCCGGCAACCACACATGATCTGCCTAAGAAGGGGGTCTGAAGGGAGACACTATGAGCACTTCATCAGCTTTGCCAACAATGGCAAGCGAGGGCGGTCTCAGCCGTTATCTCAGTGAAATTCGCCGCTTTCCCATGCTCGAACCGCAGGAAGAGTACATGCTCGCGAAGCGGTGGAAAGAGCACGGCGATCGGCAGGCTGCACACAAACTTGTCACCTCGCACTTACGTCTTGTCGCCAAAATCGCGATGGGATACCGCGGCTATGGCTTGCCTATTGCAGAAGTTGTATCCGAAGGCAATGTCGGCCTTATGCAGGCTGTAAAGCGGTTTGAGCCTGAAAAAGGCTTCCGCCTTGCTACCTATGCGATGTGGTGGATCAAGGCCGCCATTCAAGAGTACATCTTGCGTTCATGGTCGCTTGTCAAAATGGGCACGACTGCAAACCAGAAAAAACTGTTCTTCAATCTGCGGAAGGCCAAGGGACAAATTTCGGCCTATGAAGAAGGCGATCTGCTGCCTGAGCACGTGACAACAATTGCGACCAAGCTTGGTGTGCCGGAGCAGGAAGTTATCGACATGAACCGCCGTCTTACCGGCGACTCGTCTCTAAACTCGCCTGTACGCCAAGATGGCGAAGGGGAGTGGCAGGACTGGTTGGTGGATAATGGCACTGATCAGGAAACTAACCTGGTTATTGAAGAGGAAGGTAATAACCGCTTATCGGCACTGCGCGAAGCGCTCAGCGTTCTCAATGACCGTGAACGCCGCATTTTTGAAGCCCGCCGTTTGCAAGACGACCCGATAACGCTAGAGGAGTTGTCATCAGAATTTGGCGTCTCTCGCGAGCGGGTGCGCCAAATTGAGGTACGTGCATTTGAGAAGGTGCAAGAGGCCGTCAAAAAAGGCCTTGCGCAAATTGAAAGCCCCCAGGCTCTGGATACTGTTGTATAATCTCAAGCCATCTAAGGGCTAAAGCTCATAGAGCGGAAGGCGGATCATTAAGCGCGCATTCCGCTCTATTTTTATTAAATCCGAGAGTGCCTACTGCCAGCTATCCAATGCATCAGTAATTATTTGCTGGCCCACAGACCCCTTCGCAAAGGTTATGGTTCCCGTTTCACCATTTGCAAAACGAACGGGCACATCCATCCAGTCACGCTCGCGTAAAAGACTATAATTCCGGGAAACATCGGCAGGCAGATTGGATAACCCAACCAGGAAGATGTTATCAGCAACCGGAATTGGCAAGCCGATTAACGGCACGCCACGAGGCTCCTTATCAGCGCGCAGCTGCGGCACGGCGATGTCCCGTACAGCACGATCAGGCGAGTTGGCATCATTGATGAAGGTAATTTCCATCGTATGTGATGCCGGTAGCGCGGTATCCTCATTCGGGCGCATAACGAGTGTGAATTTTAGCCCAGCTTCTTCTAGTGAGACATCTGCCTGGAGTACAGCATTGCGATTACCCTGCCCTTCGAGCCGCCACACAACCTGCCCTGCCGTAATCTTAGGTTGGTTGTTATTCGCGCTCATCTCAAAGAGAAAAGCACGTTGCGCTAAATGATCTGACTGCCCCGCAGCTGCAGGGATTGCAGGCGCTGGTTGCTGTGCGCTCTGAGGCACCTGCGCCTGTGACGTTAAATCATCCGGCGGCACCCCGTTAACGCGATCAACTATCTTGTCTGAACCCGCTGTAACAGTTGCACCGGCGTCAGCTTGGGTTTGAGCTGGCGTATCATCATTGCGGAGCCACCAAGCCGCACCGCCAATACCTGCAAGCACGAGCGCAATAACAACAAACGCGCCACTACGACGCAAAGAAGGCCGTTCACGCAGCTCGCGGCGTGCAGCGATACGCGGACGTTCTCGTCCTGTATCGCCACCAGCAACCGCGACAGACTCAATACGCGCCGTATCTTCCTGAGGCTCTTTTGAAGTCGCGTAACGATCAAATGCCAACACATCTTCTGAAGCAACAGGGACGCCGGAACGCTCAGCCTCGATACGAGCAATTACCGTTTCAAGCGATGCCTGCTCACGCACAAGCCGCGCACGTTCAGCCTGGATTTCCTCTTGTGACAGCGTGGAATCAATTTCCTGGCGCTGACGATCATAAAGGCCGCGAATGTGATTATAGACAGCATGCCGCGTTTCAGCCGAATTATCCGGCTGGCTCTCAATTGCACGGGTTAACAAGGCATAGAGATCTGTCATTAAAACACTCACCGCCCAGAGCTGGGCTCATTTATCCATTTTATCCTGTCGCAATTATTGTGCTCAACCCTCAAAAGGGTTTTGCACGAGAATTGTATCATCCCGTTCAGGGCTAGTTGAAAGCAGTGCAACGGGAGCGCCAATCAATTCCTCAATGCGACGCACATATTTAATCGCTTCTGCTGGCAAATCAGCCCATGAACGTGCACCAGCTGTTGAGCCAGACCAACCCTTGATCGTCTCATAGACTGGCTTCACACGTGCCTGTAGCGCCTGATTTGCGGGCAGATAATCGATAACCTGACCATCCAGTTCATAGCCAACGCCGATCTTGATTTCCTCAAAACCATCGAGAATATCAAGCTTGGTCAGTGCGATACCGGTGATGCCAGATGTGCTGACCGTCTGGCGAACAAGCACCGAGTCAAACCAACCGCAACGACGCTTACGGCCTGTAACAACACCGAACTCACGGCCTTTCTGGCCAATCAGCTCACCCGTTTCATCGAACAGCTCTGTCGGGAATGGCCCCTCACCTACGCGTGTGGTGTAAGCCTTGGCAATGCCCAACACAAACCCGATAGCGCCTGGCCCAAGGCCAGAGCCTGCTGCCGCCTGCCCCGCAACTGTGTGCGAAGAGGTAACAAATGGGTACGTGCCATGATCAACATCAAGCAGCGCGCCTTGTGCACCTTCAAACAAAATGCGCTTGCCTGCACGACGGTCGCTGTCGAGCGTGCGCCAGGTCGTATCCATGAACGGCAGCACCTTCGGTGCGATCGCCAGCAGTTCGCTGATGATGATATCAGCTTCATACTCAGGCAGCTGGAAACCGCGACGCAAGGCATTATGGTGCGACAGCAGCCGCTCCACCTTGCCAGGCAGTGATTCAGGATCGGCCAAGTCAGCGAGACGAATAGCGCGGCGCCCAGCCTTATCTTCATAGGCAGGACCAATACCGCGGCGAGTGGTGCCAATACGGGTGCCTGCGTTGGAATTCTCACGCAACGCATCCAGCTCACGATGCAGCGGCAGTATGAGCGAGACATTCTCGGCAATACGCAGGTTATCAGCCGTGATGATGACATCCTGAAGAGCCAATCGCTCGATCTCATCGACCAGCGCCTGCGGATCCAGCACAACGCCGTTACCGATGATGCCACGCTTGCCAGGACGCACGACGCCGGACGGCAGCAGCGACAGTTTGTATATCTTGTCGCCAATTACGAGCGTATGCCCTGCATTGTGCCCGCCCTGAAAGCGCACAACCACATCAGCCTGCTCCGACAGCCAATCAACTATCTTGCCTTTGCCTTCGTCGCCCCACTGGGCACCGACTACGACGACGTTTGCCATTTCAGCCTCATATTCATCATCCGAAAGACATAACCTTCCGGCAAAGCAAACCCCGGCTCAAGGGCCAGGGCTCTCGATGGTTTCATGAAAGATCACGCCAGCGGGGTCAACCCCCAAGTGCATATTGAATGGCAACTTAGGGCATTCAACCATATGATGCCCGATACTAGCAGCAATCTTCCGCGATTAGAACGACAGTTGATGCGCGTGTTTCACGCCAGAAATGGCCTGAACCGAATCAAGCACCGTCTGCGGCACCTTGCCATCAACCTGCACAAGCGCCACTGCCGAGCCACCCTCAGCATCACGGCCCAATGCAAATGTTGCAATGTTGATACCTGCATCACCAAGCACACTGGCAAACCGGCCAATAAAGCCAGGCTTGTCTTCATTCGAGACGTAAATCATCGAAGGTGCAAACTCGGCATCAACCTTGATGCCCTTAATGCCGACAATCCGGGGCTTACCATCCGCAAATACCGTACCCACCACAGAGCGCTCCACCTCTTCGGTTACGATGGTAAGCGTAATGAGGGCATCATAATCGCTTTGCGCTTCGCGTGTCGTTTCCTCAATCACAATGCCACGCTCGCGCGCAACAGTTGGGGCTGAAACCACATTCACATCCTGCAACATAGGACGCAGAAGCCCGGCGACTGCCGCTGACGTCAGCGCCTTCACCTTCAGATGCGCAACCGATCCCTCATAAGTGATACGAACGGTCTTGATCCCAGTCTCGGTCAGCTGGCCAGCAAATGAGCCAAGCTTTTCGGCCAGTTCAATGAACGGGCGCAGCTTGGGCGCTTCCTCAGCCGTGATCGAAGGGAAGTTGATAGCGTTGGTAATAGCGCCACGCAGCAGATAATCCGAAATCTGCTCTGCAACCTGCAACGCCACGTTCTCCTGCGCTTCCGACGTCGCAGCGCCCAGATGAGGCGTTGCTACAACATTGGAAAGGCCAAACAACGGGTTTTCCTTCGCAGGTTCAGTCACGAACACGTCAAAAGCTGCACCGGCAACATGGCCGGAATCGAGCGCTGCTCGCAACGCCACTTCATCTACTAGCCCGCCACGTGCGCAATTAATGATGCGTACGCCCTTTTTCGTCTTGGCGATGTTCTCAGCTGAGAGAATGTTCTTCGTCTTTTCCGTCAGTGGTGTATGCAGCGTGATAAAATCAGCGCGTGCCAGCAGGTCCTCAAGCTCAACCTTCTCAACGCCCAGATCCTTCGCGCGATCTGGTGACAGGAAGGGATCGAAAGCGATGACGCGCATGCGCAACCCAACTGCGCGCTCAGCAACGATCGAACCGATATTGCCGCAACCGATAATGCCGAACACTTTGCCCGTGAGCTCAACGCCCATGAAGCGGTTCTTTTCCCACTTACCAGCCTGCGTCGAAGCATCCGCAGCCGGGATCTCGCGTGCCAGCGCAAATGTAAGGGCAATCGCATGCTCAGCCGTGGTGATCGAGTTGCCGAAAGGCGTATTCATCACGATGATGCCGCGTGCGGTAGCAGCAGGAACATCAACGTTATCAACGCCAATACCTGCGCGACCAATCACCTTCAGACGCGTTGCCTTTTCAAGCAGCTTCGCCGTGACCTTGGTGGCCGAACGGATAGCCAGACCATCATAATCGCCAATGATCTTCTCAAGCTCATCCTTATCGAGACCGGGGCGGAAATCGACATCAACACCGTTGTCTCTAAAAATCTGAACTGCGGCTTCCGAAAGCTGGTCGGAAATCAGTACCTTAGGAGCAGTCATATCAGTAGACCTCTGAGGCGGGGCAAGGAATACTCAACTTGCCCGAAATCAATGGTAAATGAGAGAAAGGAAAAGCCCGGCGCAATCCGGGCTCATCAATCAGTTGGAAACTCAGGCTGCCAGCTTGGCTTTTTCAACAGCGAAAGCCCAGTCCAGCCATGCGGTTAGTGCTTCAAGATCAGCGCGTTCGATAGTGGCACCCGCCCAAATCCGCAAGCCAGCTGGCGCATCGCGGTAGGCGCCGATATCATACGCCACGCCTTCCTTATCAAGCAGCGCAACGATGCCTTTTGCCACAGCCGCGACAGCGTCAGGCCCCTTGGCGATAACTTCTGGATCAGCGATCGACAAGCACACGGACGTGTTGGACCGTATGGCCTCGTCTTTAGCAAGATTTGCGACCCAAGCGGTGCGCGCCACCCAATCGTTCAGCACAGTGGCATTGCCATCGGCGCGCGCGATCAAGCCATCAAGGCCGCCAACGGATTTAGCCCACTGGAGCGCATCAATATAATCTTCAGTCGCGAGCAACGAAGGCGTGTTGATCGTCTCACCAACGAAAATGCCTTCGATCAGCTTGCCACCTGAGGTAAGGCGGAAAATCTTTGGCAGCGGCCAGGCTGGCTTATAGGTCTCCAGCCGTTCAACAGCACGCGGCGAAAGGATCACGATGCCGTGCGCCCCCTCTCCGCCAAGTACCTTTTGCCAGGAGAAGGTGACAACGTCGAACTTCTTCCATTCGAGCGGCTGAGCAAATGCTGCTGATGTCGCATCGTTGATGATCAAGCCTTCGCGATCATCGGCAATCCAGTCAGCATTCGGCACGCGCACACCAGAAGTTGTGCCATTCCATGCCAGCACAACATCGCGGGTTTTGGTATCCACTTGCGTCAAATCGGGCAACTCGCCATAGGGCGCCTTGAACACGCGCACATCTGGCAGTTTCAGCTGTTTGACGACGTCCGTCACCCAACCTTCACCGAAAGATTCCCAAGCGAGCATGTCAACGCCACGCGCACCGAGGGTTGACCACAGCACAGCCTCAACCGCACCAGTGTCTGATGCAGGCAGAATGCCAATGCGATAATCATCTGGAACTTGAAGAACTTCACGGGTAAGATCGATGGCAAGCTTGAGCTTGTTTTTGCCGATCTTGGCGCGATGCGAGCGGCCAACCGCTGCATCCTTGAGCACCTCAACGCTCCAGCCGGGGCGCTTTGCGCAGGGGCCGGAAGAGAACGCGGGATTTACTGGCCGCGCAACGGGTTTCACAACGTCTGTCATTTGTATCCATCCTCACAGATGGGCGCTTCCCGTTGGGGGGAAGTGTCCCGCTGAAGGAGATACCCGAAATGCTGCTAACAAGCAAGGACATCCCGACACCACACGCCTAATTCACCATATCGGTGCGCAATTTTCTATAAGGTTTTGCCATCAATTTAGCTGGGATCAGCTCTAGATCTGCGTTGATACGCGCGGCCAACGTCTCTTCAAGCACACGGGCGAGTTTGCCTTTGTAATGGATCTGATCGAAATAAAATGCCGGATCTTCCGTTTCCGGGCGCACGCCGTTCCAGTCGATCACGATAGTGCGCGGACGAGACTGGGCGATTTCGGTCAGTGCGGAATAGCAGGCCTGTTCTGTAGCATGCTCTGGTGTGCCCTCCCGCGGTTGGCCGGAAACAAAAGTTGGCGGCACCATGAATACAACCAAAGTATCACTCGGCACTCTGGGTAGCATGTCGCGCAACATTTCCAGCGCCGGGAATTGCCCTGTGAGGTTTACAACATCTTCGGGTTTATATTGTAGCAGCAAGTGCTGTTTTTCAGCCTCTTCATGGCCATGGGCAACATAGATCGGGTCATAATCCCAATAGCCATCTGGCCGTGCACGATCACGTCCGCCTATTGCATACTCAATGCGGCGAACCCCCTCCTCCAATGCATTGAAGCGCACAAGACCGCGTGCATATGCAAGCGTGTCCTCTTCATAAAGCCAGAAAGGAAAAGGGTTTACAGTTTTCAAAGTTTTATCGCCATAGCACCAGAAAATATCGGTACCAAGCAGGATAACCCGCGGCGACGCTTCACGGTGGCGCAGATACCAATCGAGCATCGTCAGCTGCTCTTTGGGCCGCGTACCCGGAATTGTCAGTGAGGCAAAATTGGCACCTGTCAGCTGCGTCAGCCGCTCAGGGTGCAGCGCCTGCATGCGCGAATTGCCGATAATGACGGAATCGAACGAATGATCGCGCGCCCGGCTGGCATGCTCAGTCCGCGTGCCCTGTGCGCGCACGCCTGGCGGATCAATCAGCGTAACGCGCCTCGTGCCATAGGGATCGAGCACGAATAGCCCGATCATTAATGTCGGAAAAAGCACCGCTATCGTCACGATAAACGTCGTAGCGAAAACTCGCCACTGCTTCTGCTCACCAGTTTGCACGACCCAATATCCCGTCAGAATTGGAAGTAGATGAACTCATAATTGGCGTCATCGCCAATTTTGAACAGGATGACTACGAACATAACGGCTAATAGCGCCGCCACCGATCGCCAGGGCGGCACCCGGTTCGTGAATGCCCAAGCAGTAGGCCCTGCCAATGCGACAACCGCCGCAAGCAGAATCGTGCGCCACCTGATGCGCTCGCCATCCAGCCCATGCCCTATCAATGCGTCATACATCGTCCACGCCGTGTCGAAATTCGGCGAGCGGAATAGCACGAATGTCAGCGCAATAAAGACCGTTGTCAGCACCCAGCCTGCAAGTGGCGGCATACGCATGCCCGCTTTATGCCATGCAACCCCGATAGCGAGACCAGCGCCGTGCATCATGCCCCACACAACGTAGGTCAAACCAGCACCGTGCCACAGACCACCGAGGGTCATGGTCATGAACAGCGCAAACAGTTGCAGTGCCAATCCATGACGGTTACCCCCAAGCCCGATATATAGATAATCGCGCAAGAACCGCGACAACGTCATGTGCCAACGCCGCCAGAAATCCTGCAAAGATGTGGCGCGATATGGCCTTTCGAAGTTCTGCGGCAGCACAATGCCGAACATCAGCGCTATGCCCAGCGCCATATCGGTATAGCCGGAGAAGTCGAAATAAATCTGTAGCGGAAACGCAAGAAGCGCCTGCCAGGCGGCCTGAACACTTACCGCCCCCGCCGCTGCCGCAGCCTCATAGGCAGGATTGACGTAGAGCGATAGCGGATCACCGATAAATACCTTCTTGCCCAAACCAATGGCAAGTAGCACCAGGCCACGCGCAAAACGCTCCGCAGCGTCAGAGCGTAAATAAGGACGCTCGTCGAACTGATGCATGATTTCGGTCCAGCGCACGAGCGGACCAGCAAGAACTTGCGGAAAGAAAGCGATGTAAAGCGTATAGCGGATAAGACCGAACTGCGGCGCACGTCCAGCCTTGAGGTCCGTCAGATACATGATGTGGTGAAACGTAAAGAACGATATGCCAAGTGGCAGGGCAAGCGCGAGCGGATCAAATGTCTGCTGCAGGAAGTTGCCAGCAATCCCCATGGCAAAGTCAGCGTATTTGAATACGCCAAGCACCAGCAAATTGACGATAATCGCGCACCATATCAGCGCCCGCTGAGACCAATGGCCAAATACGCGCGCAACAATCCAGTTAAACAGGATCGAGATCATCAATAGCGGTAGAAACCGCCAATCCCAATAGCCATAGAACATCAAGGAGAGAACTGCCAACAACGGCAACCGCCATTGCGGCGAATAACGTTCAGCCAACCAATGCAGAATTAGCGCCGCGGGCAAGAAAACGAGTAGGAAGGCGAAAGAGTTAAATAGCATGCTCGAAAACTGGTTCCAAAGGGCTCACAAAAGCAGCGCATGATAAAAATGCGACCCCAAGAATCGCAATTTCCACCTATCTATTTGTTTCTAAAATCAAATTCTCTCTGCAAAGCGTATACTTTTCAGATGTGTTTGATGCTTTAGGCGATAAGCCCATTAAAATAAAGCCCCTATCCAAACAAAAGCACCGCAAAGGCTGCATACCCCTGCAGTGCCCTATTTTATCTATCAAGCATCAGGCCTCATGCGTCTCTGCAGGCGCAGGCGAACCACCCTTGAACTTCTCCCGAATGGTCTGGAAGGTGACATACAGCATCGGAATAACGAAGATACCGAACACACTCGCAGCAATCATGCCCGCGAAAACCGGCGTTGAAACGTCATGCCGCGCCATCTCTGAAGCCCCTTGTGCCCGCACTAACGGCACAAGACCAAGAATGAACGCAATTGACGTCATGATCACAGCGCGGAAACGCAACCGCGCACCATGCTCGGCCGCGTCCACGATACTCATGCCAGCCTCACGCTGATCCTTGGCGAACTCTACAATCAGAATGCCGTTCTTTGCCGCAAGAGCAATCAGCACCACAAGACCAATCTGTGCATACAGATCAAGCGGTAGGCCGAACGCTAACAGTCCAATAAATGCTCCGGTAATACCCACTGTTACTGATAGCAACACTGGCACAGGCACCATCCAGCTTTCATACAGCGCGACGAGGAACAGATACGCAAACAACAGTGCCAGCGCCATGATAATTGGTGTTTGCCCGCTGGTTCCCTGCTCCTGATAGGCGGTACCCGTCCACTCAAAGGCATAGCCGGAAGGCAACGTCTTGGCTGATACCTCCGCCATCGCTGCCATCGCTTCACCAGATGAGATACCGGGAGCTGGATTGCCGTTGATCGTTACTGAGCGGTAATTGTTATAACGCCCGATAACCTGCGGCCCCACAACCGTACGCGCTGTTGCGATGGATCGAAGCGGCACCATCGTGCCTTTGTCGTTACGAACATAGATATTCCAGAGGTCCGCAACATCACGACGATCTCCGGCATTGCCTTGGATATTCACCTGCCACGTACGCCCGTAGAGATTGAAGTTATTGATGAACGAGCCACCAAGCGTCGCCTGCAACGTTGAGAAAATATCCGCAATATCGACGCCAAGTGCCTGCGCTTTCTCCCGATCGATATCAAGGAATATTGACGGCGCGGATGCACTATAAGTCGAGAATACACGAGCCAGGCGCGGATCCTGATTTGCAGCCGCAACCAGCGCCTGTACAACGCTTGCCATAGATGCAGGATCAGCACCCTCAAGATTTTCAAGCTGATACTCAAAACCACCACTGGTAGAAAGACCCACTACCGGCGGCAGATTAAACGGCAGAATGCTCGCAGTACGGATCTGCATCGCAGCACCGAAAATCTTGCGGATAAGCGCTTGCGCAGAATTCGCAGCCCCCTCTCGATCCGCAAACGGCTTCAGCGAGATAACCATGAACGCCATGTTGCTGGCCGAGTAACTGTCGAGGAATGAATATCCAATAATCGACGTTACATGCTCCACCTGCGGCATTGGCCGCACGATCTGCTCAACCAGCTTCACCGCATCCATGGTGCGACTTACGGAAGCACCGTCGGGCAGCTGCACGTTAATGAAGAACGCGCCCTGATCCTCTTCCGGCAAGAAGCCAGTGGGCGTAATTCTGGAGAGCGAGAATATGCCAAGCCCCAATACCCCCACCAATACCAGAGACAGCATGGAGTAACGCAAAATGCGGCGCACAATTCCGGCATAGCCATCACGCACCGTGTCAATACGTGTGCTGATCCATCCCATTACGCCCTTACGCGGACCGCTATGACGCAGCAACACCGAGCATAATGCAGGCGATAGCGAAAGCGCGTTAATCGCCGAGATAAACATCGCCACGCTGATCGTTACAGCAAACTGACGGAACAGCTCACCCGAGATGCCTGGCATGAAGCCAATCGGCACGAACACAGACAACAGCACGAGCGTGATCGCGATAATTGGAGCCGTAACCTCGCTCATCGCCTTTTCGGTGGCCTGCGCGGGAGTAAGATCCGGCTTCTCCTCCATCACACGTTCAACGTTTTCCACCACGACAATGGCATCATCGACCACGATACCAATCGCCAGCACCAACGCCAACAACGAGACCGTATTGGCCGAATAGCCCAATGCCAGCAACACCGCAAATGTGCCCACCAAACTGACTGGCACTGCGATAATCGGAACAAGTGTCGCCCGGAAACTGCCAAGGAAGAGAAACACAACAATCGCGACCAGCACAAAGGCCTCGATGAGCGTCTTGATGACCTCATCAATCGTATCCGTCACGAAGGTGGTGGTATCGAAAACGATATCTGTACGCATCCCCTCGGGAAAGCGCGTGCTCAGTTCATTCAACGTTGATGCAATAGCACGTGCGGCATCAATCGCATTTGCGCCGGGCGCCTGATAGATACCGATCGCCACGGCCTGCTTGCCATCAAGACGGCTGGTCGTGTCCTCATTCTGCGCTCCAAGCTCCACGCGCGCGACATCGCGCACACGCAATATCGATCCATCAGGATTAGCACGCAGAACAATAGCGCCGAACTCTTCCGGAGTCGTCAAGCGACCTTGCGTGGTGACATTGAACTGAAACTGCTGATCTGCCGGCATTGGCTGTGAACCAATACGCCCCACAGGCGCCTGCACATTCTGCCCGGCAATAGCGCGCATGATGTCTGATGGCATCATGCTGAGGCTCGTTAGCCTATCAATATCGAACCAGATCCGCATCGAGTAGTTCATGCGGCCAAACAAGGACGCTGACCCAACGCCTGGCGTGCGCGCCAGACTATCCATGATATTGATCGTGGCATAGTTGGTCAGAAACAGCATGTCGTGTTGCGGATTGGTGCTCGACAACATGACAAATTGCAGGATCGACGATGACTTCTTTTCAACCGTCAGCCCCTGCACCTGCACTTCCTGAGGAAGGCTGGCGAGCGCTGTCTGCACACGGTTGTTCACGTTCACCGTGTTCATATCGGGATCAGACCCGAGCGCAAAACTCACTGTAAGGTTATATGATCCATCCGCACCGCTCGTGCTCTTCATATAGAGCATCTGATCGACGCCGATGACGTTCGACTCGAGCGGCTGCGCGACTGCGGATTCAACAACACCCGCCGAAGCTCCAGGATAAAATGCGCTAACCTGCACCTGCGGTGGCACGATATCGGGCAGCTGGGCTACAGGAATGCGCATAAGCGCCAGAATACCGGCAATCGAAATAACGATAGCGATAACGATCGCAAGACGCGGCCGGCGAATAAAGACGGATGAAATCACTGTCTTACCCCTGCTCAGCTGCGGTAGCCGCAGAACGGCTTGCAGGGCCGGGCGAAACTAGCGCGCCGGGACGGACATTTTGAATGCCTTCGACAATCACCTTATCGCCAACACTCAGCCCCTCAACCACTGCCGCAATAACTGGTGTGGATTGACCAAGCTTCACACGTTTCTGCTGCGCTTTGTTTTCGGCATCAACGATGAAAACATAATCCCCAAGCTGATCAGACAAAATAGCCGCACGTGGCACTGCCAGATATGATGTCGGCTCTACCGATTCCAGCACTACGGTAACAAAGGCATCGTTTGTCAGCGTTCTGACAGTGCCAACTTTGGAGCTTGCTGTCGGAACTGGCGGATTGGCAATGACGCCACGGAGCATGATCGTGTCTGTATTCTGCGCAACAGAAATGTCGATAAAATCAAGTTTGCCAACCTGATTGTACATTTCGCCATTGGCTAATTTTAAACGGACATTGAGGCCTTCATTGCCACGTGCTCTTTGCTCTTCACCAATTTCCAGAATCTGCCGGGAAGAAATTGGAAAAAGAACATACATCGGATCCTGACTAACCACTGTCGCCAGAACGCCAGAATTTGGCGTAACAACGTTGCCCGGCGTCACCGATGTGCGACCAATACGGCCATCTATTGGAGAGGTGATCTTGGTATAATCGAGATTGATCTGCGCTGAACGCAATTGTGCTTCAGCCAGGCTCACCTGCGCCTGGGCGCTTTGTTGTGCAGCAAGAGCGTTATCAACCGTGCTCTGCGGCCCCGCATTACGCGCAAGCAGCTCTTGTGCGCGGTTCAACGTCAGGTTTGCATTTACCAGCTGTGCCTTTGCTTGTGCAAGTAACGCAGCCTGCGCGTCACGCACAGCTTCATATGGCCCCTGCTCGATCTGATAAAGAAGATCACCAGCCTTCACTTCAGCGCCCTCTATGAACGCCTGTTGCTCAAGAAAGCCTGTCACGCGGGCTACAAAATTAACCTGATCACGCGCCTGCACGCGCCCTGAAATTTCGGTGCTTTCATTCATGGTGCGCATGGTTGCTTCCACAACGCCCACAGCCGGAGGCCCTGCCGGAGCTTGCGCCCATGCACTTTCATGCCCTGCCGCAAAGCTAAATACAGCCAACACTGCAGTTCCAACCACCGCAATGCGATGCGCGACATTAGCGATCATAACCGAAATTCCCCCCAGAATACCGATTGAGCCTCCGAACGCCCCTGCGTTGGAGAAAAGCATAAGCCTGGCAGCATATACATATATGCCGCAATACTGTAAATGCCCGTATAAAAACAGGCTTAATCCCTCGTGCTATATTGTGCGATGAAACCGAGATTTAGCGCTTATAATACTTAAAGCACAGCTTTACGCCTATGACGCCGCGATCGGAACTTTATTAATGGTCGGGCAATAAAGCCCGCGCCTACCGGCCATAGGCTGAAATGCCTCCGTCAAGCCAACAACGGTCTCGGCCGCCCCCAGCATCATAAAGCCATCAGGGGACAATACACGGGAAATCCGATCCAGCACATCAGCCTTGGTTGGCGGATCAAAGTATATCAGAACGTTGCGACAGAAAACGATATCGAAAACGCCAAGAGCGCTAAACCGATCCAGCAAATTAAATTTTTGATACGTCACCATTGAACGTATGGACGGCACAACTTCCCACACCTCACCTGCACCTTCAGACTTCTGGATGAAGTACTTTGCAAGCATATGCAACGGCAATCCTCGCTGAACCTCAAACTGAGTATAACGCGCAGCCTTGGCGCGCTCCAGCGCCTGGGAGGAAATGTCGGTACCTAAAATCTCAATACGCCATCCCGCAATTTTCGAGCCCATCTCCTGTAGGCACATCGCCAGCGAATAAGGCTCCTGCCCCGTGGAAGATGCAGCACACCAAATACGCAGATGCCGCTTGGAGGCGCGCGCATTAATGAAATATGGCATCATCACATTCGTGAAATGCTCGAAAGGTACTTTATCACGAAAGAAAAAGGATTCATTTGTCGTCATCGCCTCAACGACAGAATTACGTAATGAAGCGGCATCTGGACGGCGTAACTGGGTTACAAAAGCCCCCAAATCATCAATCCCCGCCTCACGTGCCAGAGGCAATAGCCTGCTTTCGACAAGGTATTGCTTGTCCCCGGCAAGAGCGAGTCCGGATTTTTCCTTCACCAGACGGGATATGAAGAGATAATCATCTTCTCTCATCGGATATTCCCACGTAGCAGGTCTTTGAGTTTACTGCCAATTTGTGTCAACGGTAGAATGGCAGCGCACCCTCCAGCAGCTGCAACTGCACCAGGCATACCCCAGACAACACTGGATTCTTCATCCTGAATAACAACGCTGCCGCCAGCATCGGAAACCGCAACAGCCCCTAAACCGCCATCGCTCCCCATGCCCGTGAGCACAACTCCAAGGCAGGACGCCCCATATACTTGCGCAGCAGATCGAAACAGAGGGTCCACCGCTGGCTTGCAGAAGTGCTCTGGCGGCGTATCACGCAAACGCGCAATCACATTGCTATCATCCCGCGAGACCTGTAAGTGCATGCCCCCCGGTGCAACATAGATACGCCCCGCGACAATCACCTCGCCATCCTGCGCTTCAGCAGATGGCAATGATGTTGCGCGCCCCAATTGTTCAGCCAAAAGCGCTGTAAAGGTGGGTGGCATATGCTGAACGATAAGAACAGGCACTTTTAACAATGCCTCTTTGGCTGAAGTAAGAACTTCTACCAGCGCCTGCGGTCCACCGGTCGAGCTTCCCAACACCAGAACGCGGGGTGGTACTGTCGAGAATGGACGTAACGCTTTTGGAGCATCCTGGGGCGCCTTACGCACAATGGCTGGACGTGCAACTGCAGGTATAGGCTGACGAGCCTCAGATGGACGCCCGGTGTCAATGCGCGTATCACGCATCGCAGCAATAGATGAAACTGTTGATTGTGCCTGGCTCAATAGGGGTGCAAGCGTCGTTGATGCAGCAGATCTACGCCTCGCCCGCCCTCCCAATTGAATGACTAACTCCAGCAATTCACGCCGATACTCTGCGGCACTGGCAATGCGTCCACTGCCATCTGGCTTGGCGATGCATTCAGCAGCCCCCAGCGACAAGGCGCGCATGCTGGTTTCAGCTCCCCGACGCGACAAGGTTGATGATATGAGCACAACAACACCGGGACAACGCTCCAGCAAGATCGGCAAGGCTGTCAGGCCATCCATCTCAGGCATTTCAATATCGAGAATGACAACGTCTGGGCGTGATATCGCTATATCATCAACGGCTTTTTTCCGTTAGGATGAACGGCAACGATCTGTACGCCAGGCGTTTCTTCAATCCAGCGCGCTGTAAGGCCACGAATAACTGCTGAATCATCAACAACCATAACGCGAACATCGTCCGGTTTCCCCGACATTTATATCCCCTGATACCCGGACAAGCTGCCCGCGCCTTCGCATACATTAGGTGTTAGCATACAAAGACTGCCAAATTTAAAGACCGCCGCAGCATCCCTGTACAGCTTACGATATTACAACAAGCCTCCATCATCATCGGAGATGAAAAGATCATAAAATTATGATGCAACATGATCTTCCCGAATGCTGGCAAGAACGCTTTCAACATCCAGCACCGCTAAAAGTTCTGCTTCCAGCCGAAAAACACCATCCGTCATAGCGCTCCAGCGCTGATCGAGATTAGGAGGCTTTTCTGTGAGTTGCGCTTTTTCCAATGTCAATACTTCCCCGACCTCATCGACAAGAAGGCCATAGACCTCGCCTTGATAATCAATGCCTACCGCCACAATGGATTCACCATCACCGCGCAATGGGAAACCAAGACGTCGGCGCATGTTGATTGCGGTTACGATGCGCCCTCGCAGATTAAGCACCCCATCCACTTCATTTGGCGCAAGCGGCACGGGCGTAATGCGTTGAGGCACGAAAACATCATGCACCGCCCATATGGGCAAGCCGAACAACTGCCCGGCGATACGCACTGTCACAAACTGACTGTGACTGTCTTCCTTAACGGGGGCAAGCTGGATGCTCATAGATCAACTCCATGACGACCGATGGTGAATTCTTCCAACGATGCAAGCAAGCCCACCTTATCGAATTTGGCGATATAATCGGTGAAGCCTACCTGGCGCCCTCGTTCGATAGCTTCAGGTGTATTCAGTCCTGATAAAGCAACGACGGGAAGATCGATCGTTTGTGGATTGGCACGCAGCTTTTTCACAAAGGTGAAGCCATCAACCTCAGGCATATCGATATCGCTCACCACAACATCAAATATTTCCCCGCCATCGATATGGGTGAAGGCTTCTGTAACGCCACCGCATACAGTCACGTCATATCCCGCCGCCCGTAGAACCGGCGCGAGCATGTTGCGGAAAAATGTGCTGTCATCGACAAACAGGATATGGGGCCGTACATCAACCTTATTACCTTGCGGCCCTGCAATCGCACGGAATGTTGGTGGCAAGAAGTGGCCGATATCCAGAATTTCCGTCGCTCTCCCCTTCACCACTGCCGTGCCGACAATGCCTGGCATTTCGGAATTGAACTCAATGGTGAAGCTTTCATCAACGATATCGATAATTTCATCTACGACAAGACCGATCGCCCGTCCATGATCCGTAAATACCAACATCGAGCGCTCTCGCTGATCATCATTGCGAGAACTCTCATCCAGATAGACTAGCGGCATTAACGAACCGCGATACTGCACCATATCTTGCCCAGTCAGATGCTCAATACGGGTAGATTCAAATACCTCAAGACGCGTCACAAGCGACAGCGGCACAGCTTTGGGTTCGTTGCTGCCCGCAAGGAACAAGATCAACGACATCCTTTCATGAGAAGTCGTGGAAGCAATAGCTGCTTGAACTTCATCTTGCGCAGCGACACTTGGTACAACGCTCGCAGCCATAGCCTGCGCCATACTATTGGGATCAATGATCATGATGACACTTCCATCCCCCAGGATGGTTGTGCCTGAGAACATTGAAACGTGTCGCAGAATGGATGATACCGGCTTCACCACAATTTCTTCAGTATGCAGCACGTTATCGACGCCAATACCAAAGGCGCGATTACCAACCTGCATCACCACGACAAAGCTGTCTTCTGCCTCGCCTGGCACGCCATGCGGGCGGGCAGATTTAATACCAAGCAATTGATCAAGATAGATGATTGGTAAAAGCTTGTCGCGCAACCGCAGTACAGGCGCATCCTTGAAGCGCTCTATGCGATGCTCACTGCCCTTCTGGACACGCACCAGCTCAACAACCGCAAGCTGCGGAATAGCAAAACGCTCTTCACCCGATACCACGATCAGGGCAGACACAATGGCCAACGTTAGTGGAATTTTGATCAGGAATGTTGATCCCTGTCCACGACGCGACACGACATTTACCGATCCACCAATCAGCTCGATATTCGTGCGCACGACATCCATGCCCACCCCACGTCCTGAGACATTGGTGACGACCTCTGCTGTCGAAAAACCGGGGTGGAAAATGTAAGCATGTATCTGAGATTCCGGCAACTTTTCCGCTTCAATCTCAGATACTAACCCGTTTTTGACAGCTTTTTGTCGAATCCGGGCTGTATCAAGACCCTTGCCGTCATCACCTACTTCAATGATGATGTGCCCACCCTCGTGGTAAGCGGCAAGGCGGATAGTTCCAACTTCGCGCTTGCCAGCCTTCACACGTTCAGCAGGACTTTCCAGCCCATGATCTGCCGAGTTCCGGATCATATGAGTCAGTGGGTCCTTGATCATCTCAAGAACTTGCCGGTCCAACTCCGTATCGGCACCAAGCATTTGCAGATCAATAGGTTTGCCCAGATCCCTCGACAGATCACGGACAATACGTGGCAGCTTTTGCCACGCATTACCGATTGGCTGCATGCGCGTCTTCATGACGGCTTCTTGCAGCTCTGCCGTAACTTGTGACAAACGCTGCAATGGTACCTTGAATTCAGACTCCTCTTGTCGACGCATCAAATCAAGCAGCTGATTGCGGGTAAGCACCAACTCTGACACCATGGTCATCAGTTGCTCAAGCGTCTCGACATTAACGCGGATAGATTGTCCCGGCCCACCTGCGCGTGCGCCAGCATGACCATCATCGCCTGCAGGAGCGGCTGTTTCGCGGGATGATAATGAGGGTTCTTTTATCTGCGCTGCATGACGTGCAGGGACGCCCGCAACATTCCTATCCACGCTATCGGTATCAAGATCAGGAGCTATCTCTTTTGCTGACTTGGCTGCAGATGCAAGATCAACGGGCGTCTCCCGGAACAGGCGCTCCAGTTCATCAAGATCAACCGTCCCTACAGCAGCAACCTCTTCAATCACACGAGGCTCTGGCTTGGGCTCTGGCTTGGGCTCTGACTGGGCACCCATTTGGGCCTGCTCTGCCATGATCTCCAGCGCATCAATCAGATCAGCATCATCGCCTTCTGGTTCATTGCCATCATTGTTTTCGAGATCACTGACTATCTGCTTGATGCGATCGATGGAGCGCATCACGAGATCAACTGCTTCTGGTTGAACCTGCGCACCATCACGAAAACGCCCCATGAGCGTCTCCGCTGCATGCGCTAGCGAGCCCAGCCGCGGCAAACCAAGAAAACCGCAGGTGCCCTTAATTGTATGCACAAGTCGGAAAATGTTACCAAGTATATCGGCGTTATTCGGTTCACGCTCAAACTTGACCAGTTCGACATCTACCAGGTCAAGGCTTTCGTTTGCTTCTGTGAGAAATTCACGCAGCAGGTCATCCATGATAGCCCCTTGTCAGAACGCAACTCTTGAAACACTGGTATTGTTTTCTTCAAACAACCACGAACAAATAAACGTTACCTTTAGAAGCTATTTATTGCATCCCTTGAAGTATCACTTTCTGCATCAAAGGCGCTTTAACACTTCCCTCATTTCATAATGTCCTTTTTATCGAGGTAATTAAACTCCTCAATGAGAACATCATTAATGATCTCTGCCCCGAACACTTTATTGACCGCAACTTTGATATCATTCGTCAGCTTATCGACGTCTTTTTTATTCACGCCCTCGAACTTACGAGTGGTGTCATCGTAGATGAGCCTGAAGGCACGATCGATAATCAACGGTTCTGGCGGAATGGAAATTTCTCGCAAAGTGCGTGCATCTGCCGTGTAGATAAACTGTGCCAGCACATACCCTTTGACCTCGTTATCAGCCACGATGGGAACGTTCATCATCCGCAGCTTGCGATACTCAAGACCAACAAGATAACCGGACTCTGGTGGTGGCTCGACGCGGTTGGATGACCAATATGCCGTGCTGTAAGTTGAAATCAACGTAACCGCACAAACCCATACGCCAATCAGCACAAAGCGTATCATCGGCCATATCTTCCAAATGGGCCGGACTCAGAATAAGTGCCATCAGAATCAGCCATACGTACGCTTTCAGCAACCATGGTTGCTACTTCACGCGCCGCTTCAAGATAAAACTTCAGAGTCGCCTCGTTTTCTGAAAGCTTTGCCTTGATGCGCGCAACCTCCTCCTTAAACGACTCTCCCTCGTTATCAGCGGCCAATGCATCGATGTTCAATGCGCGTGATAAACGGGCCAGATCCAACAAGCATTGGCTTTTGCGTTGCGCTATCTCATCCAAGCCATCTGTGCGCCCCTCATGGAGTTGCGACATCTCATCACCAAGCACCTTTTCAAGCCGACTGAAAACTTGCCGCAACGCCCGGCGACCAACTTCACCACGCCCTCCGACCAGCTCGGCAACAGATGATAGATCTTCGTCGGTATCCTGATTTGCAGTTGAAACAGCGCCTGCAGCAGCGAGCCCTGCTGCGAATGAAACTTCTTCCATAGAATCGTCCTGACTATTGAGCGTGGCGTCTTTGATCTTCTCGCTCATGCCATTATATCCGATGCTGTTACTTTATCTTGAATATCTTTACTTTCATTCAGCGCGCGCCGCACCTCTGCGTGGGTGTTATTGGCCCCCTCTTTTGCAGGATGCGCATGTTCAAGCATACGCGCAATGCCAATGCCACCACCCCGGGCCAGCTCTGCTGCAACTTGTTGGGCTAACATGGATTTCCATGTGTCACCAGCAAACCCATCACCATACCAGGAGGAGGATTCTTTCGGTAGCATCGCCTCAACGAATTTCTGTAAAGTCAGCGCTTCGAATTGCTGATAGGGCGTGCCATCTCGCAGACGGTTTGCATTCATCAAACCACCAGTGGTTCCGATCTCGCGACTTTCCAAGGGCGAGAAACCATCACGACCAGCAAGACGCAATCGCGCACGCTCAACATCGAAGGGCAATTGCGAACCAATCGTTTTCCCTTCAACATCTGGAGCAGCAAACGCCAAAGCTACATCGTTTGCTACAGCGGCATAATCGCTGCCGCTATCCAGCTTGTTAACCGCAACACGAAAACGGGCAGGATCTGCGGCACGGGCCACATCCATCACGATATCGGCAGGCAAGCTGACGGCCATGGCACCCCTCGCGGCTGGAACGCCATACGATAGCGATTAATCGAATGGCACTGACATCATGTATTCAAAATGATCAAACACGCCCTTTTAGACCGCGGATGATCAGCAGATAGGATAAACACCAAGCATTAATTGGCTTTATCTGGCTGGATCCCTGTCTTGCATCCTATGATGCAAACCTTACGCGAGGCTGTCGTTTTTGCCAGATGCGCGGGACTCTACAATACGCTCAAGGCTAACTTTTTCGGCCTCGGCTTCAGCTTCTCGCGCCATATTGTCGGCAAGCCGCTCAGTACGCTTCAGGCGCATGGCCTCATCAACCATCTTGTCTTGCAATTCCTTAGCTGTTTCACGCAGCCCCTCTTCTTCCTGCGCTAACCGGGCGAGACGGCGTGCCATAGAGCCGACAAAGAGGCCATGGTGTATTGATTCATCATTCAAACGACCTATCAGCTGCTCTTGCGCGCGCCGCAACCCATCCTGATCCCGATGAATAATGGCTAGTTTCCATTCGGTTAAGCGCTTCAGCTGATGCTGCACCTCAATCACACGATCAATCTTCTTAAGCCGATCTTTCATGACCCCTCACCCGAAAAGCACCCAGCGGGAAACACCCTTCATAAACTCTGACATCATCTCCTGAATGAGATTATAGAGCAGCAAGAGCCCCCCGACGATAACAAAAGGCAAGGAGATGAAGTAAACTTGGATCTGTGGCGTGAACTTATTCACCAGACCGATGGTAAAATTGACTATTACCGAATAAATCAGCACCGGTGCGCTAATCTGCAGCGCCAGCATAAAGGAATAACTTAGCTGATCTGTTATGCCTACAAGTGAAAGTCTGGCCTGAAATAGCATCCCAGGCGGCAGATTATCATATGAAGCTTTGATTGCCCGTAACAGCTCCCAGTGCAAATCCGCAGCGAACACCAGCAATGCTGCAGTCAATCCCAGGATGTTGCTGACTGGCGGCAGAGCCTCCATCTGGTCAAAGGATATACCGGCAGGGCTACTTAAGCTGAGAGCCATAGCAATCGCTACACTCAGTGTTTCAAGCGCAAGAAACAACAAACGTGCTAAAAAACCAATCCATATGCCGGATAGCGTTTCCGATATCAGCAGCAGCAACAGAAATGAGAATGGCTGCCCCTGAAACACCGGCCCTACCTTGCTGAACAGCAGCGGGTATAATGTCAGCGTTACCGCAAATGCAACATAGAGCCTGATACGAACCGGAATACTCGCGCTTGAGAAACCCGGCATAAGCATGAAGCAACCGCCAATACGACACATCAGCAGCATAGCGCCAATAACCGCGTCCGAAAGCGCGATAGACGTCAAGATATCGCCCCAAGGTTCTCCAACTCGGTACCGCGTGCGATTTCAACATGCGACAGCACGGCAAGCGCCGGGAACATACGCTCAATAATCATACGTACATACGGGCGTGCATCGGGAGCTGCAACAAGCACAAACGCCTTACCTGTACCAAGATGTTTGCGAATGGCAGCCGATGCCTCATTACTGAACTCTTCAACAAGGCGCGGTTCAATGTCCAGCTCGATCACATCGCCCCTTGCATCGCGTTTGATGCTCTGATGAAACGCCAGATCCCACCGATTGCCCAGACGCAACACCCGTAACACGCCCTCATCCGCCAAATCACCGCAAATCTGTTGCGCAATCCTTAGCCGGACATGTTCAACGATTTGCTCTGTCTTGCGAACGTGTGGAATAATTTCTGCAATCGCTTCAAGGATCAGATTCAGGTTTCTGATGGATATACGCTCCGCCAACAAGAGCTTCAGAACAGCCTGAAGTCCTGAATAGGAAATTTGCGAAGGACAAATATCATCGATCAAACGCTTATATTCGGAATCCATCTGCGCAAATAGCATACGCATGTCTTTATAAGAGAGAAGAAGCGGCAGGTTATTCCGGATAATCTCACCAAGATGCGTCAGTAGAACCGACAGACTATCGATAGGTGCAAGCCCAAGCCGCTTTGCATCATTGGCATAGACCTCGTTCACCCATAGCGCTTTCATACCAAACGCGGGCTCACGAACCTCATCACCTTCAATATCGGGCTTGCGCCCATCTCCAATAATGACCAGAAAATCGTTCAGCCGTAGCTCCTGCGACGTTACGATCGTGCCATGGATCTTGATTTGATATGACTTCGGCGGCGTCGCCAAGCTATCCGTCAGTTTAATCTCAGGAACAATAAAGCCATACTGCTGCGCAAACTTACGACGCATCTTTGAAACACGATGCATCAGCTCGCCCTGATTGGCCTTCAGCCGTACCGAAAGCTGACGGCCCATGCAGAGCTCGATTTCAGCTGTCTTCATCGTTTCGCGAATAGCTTCGCGCGTATCAACTTGCTGGAGAGCCTGCTTGTTCTGCGCCTCGATCTCATCGCGCGCCGCCTGCTCAGCCTTGCGTTTAGGGATGATGTAGCCCACGAAAGCCAATATACCGCCAAGCGCGACAAAGGGCACGATTGGCAGACCGGGCGTTATCCCCATCAGTATCATCAGACCCGCAGCCACAAACAGCGCCTTGGGATAGGCACTTAACTGCCCAAGCACAGCCTGCTCGGCAGAACCTTGCGTGCCCCCCTTCGATACCAGCAGACCAGCAGCAAGCGACACGATCAGCGCAGGAATCTGCGATACAAGACCGTCACCAACCGTCAGCTTGGTGTAGACATCCGCTGCCTTCGACAAGGGCATGTCATGACGGGTAACACCGATGATGATCCCGCCAAAAATGTTGACCGCAGTGATGATCAAACTGGCGACAGCCTCACCACGCACGAACTTTGAAGCACCGTCCATCGAACCGAAGAACGAGCTCTCCTCTTCAAGCTCACGCCGGCGCTGTTGCGCTTCCTTATCATCGATCATACCAGCTGAAAGATCAGCGTCGATCGCCATCTGCTTGCCGGGGATAGCGTCCAGAGTAAAGCGAGCGCCTACTTCTGCGATACGAGTTGCACCTTTGGTGATCACAAGGAAGTTAACAGTGAGCAGAATGGCAAAAACCACGAGTCCGATGACGAAGTCACCGCTCATGACAAATTGCGAAAAGCCATGAATGATATGGCCGGCGGCCAGAACGCCCTTGTCACCATCAGCCAGAATAAGACGCGTGGTCGCAATACCCAACGCAAGACGCAGGATTGTGGCGATTAGCAGCACGGTGGGAAAAGCTGAAAATTCGAGAGGCTTCTGAATCCAGAGCGCCACCATCAGAATAAGCACAGCCAAGGCTATGGAAAGCGCTAATCCGATATCAATCAGGAACGGCGGTACTGGCAGGAATAGAATGAGCAGGATCGCGACAATGCCGATCGCGAATGAAACATCGCGCCCTTTTTTGCCCTGTGTCGCATTCAAGCTGTTTACAAAAAGATCAGCCATTAAATTCCATCATTCCACCAGTGGCGACCGGGGCATGTGAGGTTGAACAACGCAACAGGGGCATATCAGGCATTAACTGCTCATTCAAACCCTGTAACAATCCTTCCGTAAACCTGCTCGGTAAACATATAAATCCGGGAGCCAACGAAAGAACCCGTTAGAGCACAAACAGCTAAAATAACGACGATCTTCGGAATGAAGGTCAGCGTCATTTCCTGGATCTGGGTCAACGCCTGAAACAATGCGATAACGAGGCCAACAATCATGGCAGCCCCTACTGCAGGGCCTGCGCCCATCAGAATTGTCCAGATGGCAGATTGAACGAGATCGAGAGCGTCGGCCTCATTCATACTTGTTTGCCCCCGTCATATCCATACACACCATTAACTCCGGGCAAGCCCGCCTCAAAGGACAGCACACTATCCCCCCGACCAGCACAAGTCCCTTACTGGCGTTCTCAACAGACTCTCTTCTTTACGAAATCGAAATACCGGATCCAAGCGGCACTGTATTGCCACCTTCAAGCACTGCTACCGGGCCAGTATCACCAAGGAAAACTGAGGAAACCTTGCCGGAAACCGTTCCATCGCCAGAGGTTACAGTGCGACCAATCACACTGCTGGCCTGCGACAACGACTGCGAAGACAGGATCGAGTCCAGCTTCTTGTTCGTCATTACACTTTGCTCAACCTGCGAGAATGTCGCCAACTGCGCTAATGAATCCGTAGCTTCCATCGGTGCAGTTGGGTCCTGGTTCTTGAGCTGCTCAGTGAAGAGCCTCAAAAACGCCGTGTAATCGAGTGAGGTCTTTGACGCTGGCTCGGTCGTTCTTGCCGTGGGTGTATAGCCAATACCCTCGATCGCAGCTCCCATCGTCAGTCTCCTTCATAACAGCTAATATCGTCACGCAACCTTGCTGATTTCCAGTTGGCTGCTATCACTTTCCAGATAAAACAACCCGCGCAGAATGCGCAGTGCATCGAATGGGCGGTCTTCTTCCACCAACTCACGAATCTGCACGAGCCCCTTCAAGGCATCCTCGTCCCGATAGGTTGCCAACATCGGCGGGATGAGCGTCAGGACCGTTTCCTTGGTCGTTGCGCTTGCCGCTGGGTTGATAAGCATCGACTGAATAATGAAATAAAGCTGTCGAAGAGGCGTTTTAGCCTCCTCCAGCTGCATGACATGCGATTCAAGAAGAAAGGTCGCATCATTCAGCAGCTCAATCGTCACGCGGCGTTCAGACCGAAGGACCGCACCATTGACGAAAATTCGTTCACCGGCTTTCAAGCTCAGGCGCATGGGACCTCACTTTAATCCATCGCGCACGAGCTTGTTCACGCTGATAATGCCCGAAATATCTTCGGACTCACCGTGTTGTACTCGCTGCGCTTCCTGCAGGATCCAGCCTCCGATTGAAATCAGAGAGCCACGCAAATCATCAGCCAAAGCATTATCAGGGTGGATCAGATCATCTATCAGAAACTGCCAAAGCTCCGTAACACGGGTGATAGCAAGCTTGGCTTCCGGAGATTCAACGCCCTTTTCAGCGCCCTCTTCCAGCAGATCAATGACGATATCAAAAGCCTGCTTCTCATTCGAGCGCACCTCTTGAGGGTCATTCTCCAGCATCTCACCATATGAAAGCATGTACATTGTTTCTCACCCTATCCAGAGCTTGCCTTGCCTTGTGGCTAAAGACGCTCAATTCACGTGCTTGATGCCTAACTTTCAGTGATGCGTTACTCACATCACTGAATATATTTAAAGAAAGTTCAGAAGGTTCAGTTTCTGCAGACGCGAGGTTAGCGAGAATGACAAGCTTATCTGCAATTCCAAAGCGTCCATCTTGACCTTAGCTTCGTATGGATCCACACCCTCCATAGAGACAAGACTGTTATTCAGGAACGTGCGCTGCACAGTCAGCTGCTCATTGACAGTTTTGACCCGCCCTTGCGTTGAGCCAAAATCGGCCTCCATCACAGTCAAACCATTAACTGCCTCACCCAGCTGCCGCATGGCATAATCAACAACCGCCTTGAAAGCGTTCTCGTTGATTTTATCAGCAGGCAAACTGCCAATTGCACTGAAAGCACGCGCCATATACCGGAACGCCTCATCATTTGCGTTCGCAGACGTGGTTAACGTCTCGGTCGACGAAATTTGGCTGCGAATATTCGTACTTGAAGCTGAGGACCAATTCGTAGTCCAGTTAGCATCGTCAAACTCGGCAGCGAAATCGCCGGCGAGGAAGGCTTCTGTCTGTGCAGCTGTCACTTCTTCCACACTTGGCGGTGTTACGGCCGGAGGTATCGGTGGCAGCGTCAGCCGATAAGCTTCAAACGCTGTTGTTACAACACCCGTTGCATTCGTCGCAGGTGGTGTATCCGTCCTCTCACCGCCGAAAAGTTGTGATCCGGCAAAGGCAGAATTCAGCTTGTCGACCAACATCTGAAGATTACGCTGCGCATCGCCGCGGACTGTTTCAGCACTCGTGGCATTCCCCGGCAAACCGACAAGTGTTGCCATGAAGGTATCTGCCGCCGTTCGCAAATCTGAAATAACCGTCTGGGTTGCACCCAACCGGCCCAATGTCATCCCATTGGATGTCACCATTGAATCGATACGGTTCATCTCTTGGTATAGAAGCGTTGAGCGTCCAGTACGATTACCAAGAACAAGGCCCACATCGCTATGGCGTTCGGTAACCAACTCCTGCTGCAATCGCGCAACCTGCGCCTGTGCAGTTTTAGCAAACAAACGTGGCCCATTAAGCAGATTGAAGGTCGACACGAAATTACTGCTCATGACATCACCTCACAATCGCCAGAAGGGTCTTGAACAAATTATCGATGACGGAGATCAATTGTGCCGAAGCAGCGAATGACCGCTCCAGTTGCAGCTGCACTGCAGCTTCATCGTTCACATCGACACCGCGCGCATTCGACAGAGATGTGCTCACACGTTGCAATACAGCCGTATTGGCCTTACTCGCACTATCCGTTGACTGGCGCTCACCTTCCAGCCAGCTTACTGTTGAAGCGCCATATTCAAGTAGCGTCTTATTGCCCAACGCCGCCTGTTTACCGCTAACCTCCGTCAGCATACCGAAGAGACGGCCGGAGAATGAGGCGCTGCTATCTGTATTGAAGGTATAATTGATACCATCACGCAATTTCTGAACATCACCACCCGCAGCAGGATCAACAGCTGTATTGACTGCGATAGAAGCAGCAAGCCACCCTGGCCTGTCACCTGGAGCAGGGGTCGCGCTTGTGGGAAGCGTTGCGCTACCAGCATTCGTAAATACGCCCGCAAGATCGGGACCTACAGCCGCAGGATCAACCTCCTTGAAAGCGCTAATCAGCCCAAAAGCAACATTATCGAGCTGCCTTGCATACTCCGGCAGCACTTCACTATGCAGGTTAGCAAGACCAACCAGTCGTCCATTCTTGGATGGCATTGGAGAAGCGTCACCCGTCACACGCACGCCATCTATGGACACGTGTAATTCGCCAGGCGTCGTTTCCACCACTTCAACTGTGCGCGCTGTTTTTTCGAACAACGTCACGCCACCGTCGGTGTAGAGCACCAGATCATTATTGGCACGAGCAACCGTTGAGACGCCGATTTCGGATGCAATCTGTGCCAGCACGCTATCGCGCTGATCCAGATCATCCGTCACATCACGGCCAATCGACGTGCCCTGCGTGATGCGGGTGTTCAGTTTCTCAAAATCTGCCAGCAGCTTATTCACACGGTCAGCAGAGGAGTGGATCTCAGATTCTGTCTCAATCCGAAGCCCTTCGACTGAGCGAGCGGCATCATTCAACGCGCGTGAGAGATCCTTGGCCTCGCTGACCAGCGCGCGTCCTAAATTGGCATCGTTAGGAGCGTTTGCATATTCTTGCAGCGCATCAATCATACGCCCCGAACGCGCAACCAGCGACGTGCCAGCGGCTGTATCGCCCACTGTAGATGCAAGACGCGTGAAACCATCCAGCATCGCTTGATCCCGTGCTGATGCCGAGGTTGCATCGAGATAGCGCTCGAACAACCGCGGGTCAGACGCACGAATTGGGCCCGATACACGCCCGACGCCATTGGTAGTAACCAACGGCGCCAGTTTACGTGAATAGTTTGGATCATCCGCACCCGCCACGTTGCGTGCGGAAACAGAGATCTGCTTCGCGGTCGCACCGAGAGACATCTGCGCCGTATTGAGGGCGGTGTTCAAACTCATGGCTTCAAGGCTCCAATTATCTCGCGGTCATATCAGCGCTTGAGATTTACCAGCACGTCGAGGATATCCGAGCCTGTCTGGAATACCTTCGAGTTAGCGGTGTAGTTGCGCTGGGACTCGATCATGGTCGACAGCTCTTCAGCAAGATCGACGTTTGATTGCTCAAGCGTTGATCCAGCAATGGTGCCCAGACTTCCTGTTCCGGGGAAGCCAACGAATACCGAGCCTGACTCAAGATTGGCCGAATACACGTTGCCAGATAGCGGCGTTAGAAGATCAGGACTTGGAACGTTCGCGAGTGCGATTCGGTAGGCATTTTTCATGCTACCGTCTTCCATCGTGAGCGCGACAATACCATTCGCACCGATCGAAACGCCGGAAACGGCACCAGGAGCGTTACCGTTTGCGGTTGCAACCAACGGCGTAAAGTCAGCCTTGAGCTGTGTAAGCCCTTTCAGATCAATGGTTAGAGGCTGACCACCTGGCACGGTTATATTGATGGACGTTGCAGGAGCGGCAAGGATACTGCCATTCGTTGGATCAAACGCCAGCGCCTGGCTACCTAACAAACCCGCCCCGCCATACGGAAAACCGCCAGCCGTTGCATCTGCCTGATCAAAAACCGCGATTTCCCAGTTATTATCGGCAGTCTTGGTAAGGTAAAGGTCAAGCTTCACTGCGCCGCCAAGGTTATCATAGACAACCAGGGAGGATTTAGACGTGTACGCTGAACTCGCCAGGTTAGCAGACGGTAGATCCACTGGTGGTGGACCAGCTGTAGGCACAACGGCAGGGGCACGTGCATCGAAGTTTGCAGAGAACGTGCCTTCTGTAGATGGCGTTGCCCGCATGCTCACACTATTGACGTTAATACGCTCCTGCCCCTGAAGGCTGTTCAGCGTCACACTGGGATCGCCATTCGCCATGCTGTAGCCCAACAGGTAAAAGCCAGCGCTGTTGACCAGATTACCTTCGCTATCAGGCACAAATGATCCTGCACGCGTCAGGAATGTATTCCCGCGGGCATCCTCAACCACAAAGAAGCCATTACCGTTGATGGCAAGGTCTGTTGCTGAGTTGGTGCCCATCGTGCCGCCAGAAAGCGCAATAGAGCGGCGGACATGCGTCTCAACACCGCCAGCATTGTGGCTGTTCTTGTTTGACGCCAGCACCAGCGTTGAAAATTCAGTCGAGGATTTTTTGTAGCCGACGGTAGATACGTTAGCGATATTCTCGGAAACCGCGCTCAGCCGGTTAGCCTGAGCCTTCATTCCCGATACACTGGTCTGCATTATGCCCATTGTAATCTCCGTTGCCGATCTCTCATGCACAACGAATAAACACCAGCTGCCTTGCGCGAGGCTCACCATCCAGCAAGATTAGCAATTAGCGATGCTTTATTTAACTGCTCCGATCAGCTCGGGCGCAAAGCATTCGCTAATTCCTGGAATGGATCTTCACTCTGCGGCGCATCCATATCCTGCCGCAATGCTTCATAAATACGTGGCACAAGCGCTACCGCTTGATCCAGTTCAGCATCCAGCCCCGGCTGATATCCGCCTATAAGACGCAGGTCGCGCGTATCTTCAAAACGCGCAATCATGGCCCGCATTCGGCGTAGCAGATTTCGCTGCTCGTTAGTCCACGATAGCGTAGCCAAACGCGAAATCGAACTCAGCACGTTGCCAGCAGGATAGCGCCCTTGCTCTGCAATGCTTCTTTCAAGCACGATGTGGCCATCCAGCGTGCCGCGAATATTATCTGCGACCGGATCGTTATGATCATCGCCATCCACCAGCACGGAGAATATGCCAGTAATTGTACCTGTACCTTCTGCACCAGGCCCCGCACGTTCCAGTAGACGCGGCAGATCGCTGAAAACGCTTGGCGCATATCCACGCGCCACCGCCGGCTCTCCAGCAGCTAGCGCAACGTCACGCGCCGCATGCGCATAGCGCGTAACGGAGTCGATGATCAACAAAACGGATTCGCCACAATCACGAAAATATTCCGCAATCGCAGTTGCCGTGCGCGGCGCCATCCGACGCATCATCGGACTCTCATCACCCGTAGAAACGACGACAATCGATCTTGTACGATTACCCGCCAGAGGCCCTTCCAGAAATTCCCTGACTTCACGCCCACGCTCACCGACAAGCGCCACCACGATAGTATCGAACCCGGTAGCGCGCGCCAGCATACCGAGCAAGGTAGACTTACCCACACCTGAACCCGCAAAAATCCCGATGCGCTGCCCAAAACAAAGAGGGGTAAACAGATCGATCATCCGCACGCCTGTGCGTAACGGCATATCAACGCGCGCACGGGTCAAGGCTGATGGCGGTGGCGCATCGACAGGCATCTCACGTGGCCCAAGTCCAAGCGTGCCAACAGCATCAAGCGGCTCGCAAAATGCATTGAGCACGCGACCTTTCCAACTGTAGTCAGGCCGTACTGTCATTGCACCCTGACGGAAAACACCTGAGCCTAAATTAGCTTCAATCTGATTGCCAAACGGCTTAATGGTCGCGCCCGACTCATCTATACGCACGACCTCGCCCGGTAATCCGCCCTCCTCGAACACGACGCGATCACCAAGTCGAATCTGCTTGGAGAGACCAACAACACGGCAATAGCTGGTGGTGATTTCATTAATCGCCCCCCCCTGCCGCACTAATGGGGTCTGCTGTTCGCACGCAAGAACTGCCTCTTCCAGTTTCGCAAGTGAACTACGCTGGCGCTTATTCGCAGCTGCGGCTTTCCCGGAGCGATGCCTTCCTGAAGCAGGCGCCACATCAGCAGAGGCGGCACTTGCAGCGCCCCCTTCATCACTCGGATTGGCGTGACCAGATATCTGCTCCGCTAAATCCTGAATGGCAGGAGAGCTGTCGAGATCTGGGTTATTGACATCACCCGCCCCGGAAACTGGTGGGCTGGAAGACGGGGTCTCGGCAATGGTGCTCATGCGTTTTCAATCAATGATTGTAATAATCAGGATGCCGGTCCGAGGTCGCGAATGGCGCTACTAAAAGTATCGCCAATAGCGTTGCTGGCGGCAGATGTATTTTCAAAGCGGCGCTGACCATCGATAAGGCGCGTCATCTCAACCACAGGGCTAATATTTGAGCCTTCCACATATCCCTGCACCACACCAGAGGTGACAAAGTCATCAACTGGTGCAACCAAGGCTACATCCACTGATACCGAACCATCATTCCCACGTTGCAGATCAGCGCCCGGAGCAATCTGGAATAGGCCAATTGTGCCAACGAGAGCGCCGCCTTGCGAGACAGATCCATCTGCAGCAACGGCAATTTCACCTGCTGCCGGGTTAACAACAAGCGGCGCACCGCCCTGATCAAGCACAGGAAGGCCGTTGATTGATGTTATATCACCCATGTCATTCATCATCATGCGGCCATCACGACTATAGCGCACGCCTGACGGCGTCTGGATCGCGAGCCAGCCATCACCTTTAACAGCCACATCAAGCGGATTGCCGGTTGGTGTCATAGGGCCGGGAGTGCGCGTCAAAAATTCCTTACCGCTGCCCGCAAATTCTGTCGGCACTCGCCCCGTCATGGAGAGCACGCTTTCAAACGTTGTTCCCTCGGCGCGAAAGCCGGCCGTGTTAACGTTTGCAATATTATTAGCAACCGACTTCAGGCTGCGCTCAAGCGATACCTGGCCGGACAGCATCACATAAAGTGCTGATTGCATACTACCCTCATCACCGTAAATTCGCGCGCGCTTGCAGCAGGTCATAGATATTGTCGCCGTTATCGGCACTGCCGTCGAATAACGACAGAAGAGGCGAGCCAGCTGCACCTGCCTGCGCATCAACCAACAGAAGGAAGCGGGAAATCAATTTCTCAACTTTCTCGGGATCCTGGAAGTCTTCGATATTGATCTTGCTCTTGATCATGCGCGCCTGTGCATCGATATCAGCGGCGGCTGACTCAGCCGGTATACCAAACGCCGTACGCATAACCTCTGCCAACGCACCATCGGCCAGAATGTCATAAACCGACTTAATTTCTGAAGCGCGGCGCCGGAAGTTAAGTGCAAGGCGGACATTGTTGTCCTCTGCGCCAAGATCAAGCTCCAGCGTCTGCTGCAGATAATTCTTAACAGTCGCATCAATGTCTTTTACGACGCTGGCCGTCGTTGCATTTCCCTTGGCATCAAAAGAAAAAGCTGCCTGGAGTAGCGCAAAGCGCGCCTTTTCATCGGCATTCGTGAACCGCAGGGCGTTGCTATCGCCCTTTAAGGCTGCTGCCAGGGCAGTTTTATTACCCATCAATCCTTCAAGCCCATAAGCCCGCAATCCGATTGAGAGAACATCCCAATTCTTCATAAGCTGATCGACGGTCTCAATTTTCGCCAATCCATTATTAAAGGCTGCAAGATGTTCATCGAGCTTAGCTGTCAAGGTCTCGCCGAATTTAGGCACAGCCTGACGGAAGCGATCGACCACAATATCCTGATAGTTCACAGCGCCATCTTTAATACCAAATGTCGCACGGAACTCGTCGAAATGCCATGCCTCAGTTGAATCATCAAACTCAAACTTGTTTGCGGCACCCAAAACAACCTTACGCACCTCATCCAGCTGCCCTACAAAACGATCAAGACCGTTTGCACGCAAGCTGAAGATAAGCGCCGTATCGTTGTTCACAAGATCATCAAAATTTGTGATGTTCTTGACTGCGGCTTTATAGGCAACGACATCATCTTCGATGCGCGCCACAGCTCTCGTCGCCACTTGAGAGTAGTTCTCACGATAGCGCTGAGCCACGACATCGCCCTTAGCTTCGATAACAGTTACCGCTCCGCCACCCTCAGTGAGTTGAAACGCGCCTGCAAGTGCAAGGTATCGATTGTCCTGCAATCTCCCCGCATAGCTGCTCTCGCCAGTGCCTTCGCTAATAACTTTTCGTATTAACGCGCGGGCATAGGCAAGCTCATCCATGCCATAGGCCTTCACGGCAAAACCGTATGTCCGGTCATCCTCAAACAGATCATCAACAGTGTGGATTCCTGAGGCAACCTCTGTAAAGCGAGAGATATCGCGCGCAACAATTGGCTCTGCAGCCTTACGCTCCAATGCCTTCGGAAGGTCTCGCACAACGAGCTGATAGTTTAAAAATGAAGACTGCAATCCAACCACAATCAGCCTCCACACTACATACTGCCTGCAGGGGCGAGAAAACTTACCAGTTTCCTCACATTACCAATTACGTCTTCCTGATTTAAACTACCAAGCTTTCCCGTAGCTGCCCAGCCTTTTTGTTATTGCAATACAAAAGATGCCTAGCCTCACGCAAGCTTGCGTGCCTATTCTGCTGTGCCGGAAATGCTCGGTTTATCTACAATTTTACGCATCCCTTTCTGTTCAAATGGCTGCATAAAATAGTTAAAGAGGATCCATCAGGTCGTTCGCGATAATTTGGGCGACGGAATGCTTTGACTGTGAAAGCATTGGGCAAGGAGTATAGTCTATGGGTTTTATTATTGGTCTGCTCGTGGCCATAGGCTCGATGCTCGGTGGTTTCATGGCCATGGGCGGTCATGTTGGCGTTATCTGGCAACCGTGGGAATTCGTCATCATTTTTGGCATGGCTGCAGGCGCATTTATTGTTGCTCATCCGCTGAGCGTTCAAAAAGATACCGGACGCGCCACCATGGAAGCCTTGCTTGGCAAGGTGCCGAAAGAAAAAGACCATCTTGCGTTGCTGGGTTTGTTGTTTGCCATTACCCGTATGGTGCGCACACGCCCTCGTAATGAGATCGAAACCCACGTTGACGATCCTTACAACTCTCCAATTTTTACGAATTTCCCAACCGTCCTCGCCAATAAAGAACTGACGAATTATATTTGTGACTACGTTCGTCTCATTATCATCGGTAATGCAAAGCCGCATGAAATCGACGCGTTGATGGATGAGGAAATTGCCACCATCCGCCGCAATAAGCTGAAGGCTTACCACAGTATGACGAGCATTGCGGAGGGCCTTCCCGCGCTTGGTATTGTGGCTGCCGTGCTGGGCATCATCAAGGCCATGGGGGCAATTGATCAGGCGCCTTCATTGCTCGCAGGTCTTTTAGGAGCAGCGCTAGTGGGCACCTTTACGGGCATCTTTGCCTCCTATGGTATTTTTGCGCCCTTGGCGGCCAAAATTAAATCTACACGTGAAAAGCAGTGCCAACCGTACTTGATTGTGAAACAAACCTTGCTTGCTTTCATGAATGGTGCAATGCCTCAAGTGGCGCTCGAACATGGTCGTAAATCGATCAGTTCGTATGAACGTCCTTCGATTGATGACGTGGAAAATGAAATGTTGAATTCGGGTGGCCGTTCAGCAGGCGGTGATCAGCAGCAAGAGGCCGCTTAACAATGAACTCTGCGCCCGATGGCAAGACGCGAGACCGCCTCCTGGATTCTGCTGGTCTGTCTCTGGACAGGCTACCGATGCTTCATGTCATTTTTGATCGTATGGCCACCATATGGGTTGATGGTTTTCGCCACTTGGCGGCCTCTCCCGCATATTGCTCGCTAAGCGCAATCGAAAGCGGACGCATCAACGAGATTCTCGAGCTTTACGAATCAAATGCTATCGCTGGCGTGTTCCAGGCTGTCCAATGGGACAACCAGGTGCTTGTGGGCTTCGATCGTGATTTCATTTTCACGATGATGGAAGTTCTGCTTGGAGCAGACGGCACAGAACCTCCGGTTGACGATGAGCGCGCATTCTCAACGATTGAGTTGAAGATCGCTAGCATGATGTTCGAGCAAATTGGCAAAGCCATGCGCACGGCATTTGCCTTGGCGACTGATACACAGTTCAAGCTTGAACGGTGTGAAACGCGCATGGACTTCGCGGTTATCGGCCGTCGCAACAGCCAGTCTGTTGTTGCGAAGTTTCTGGTGCAGTCGCTGAACCGCGGTGGTGAGATATTTGTACTCATTCCGCAATCCGCGCTGACGCCAATGCGTCAAAATCTATCGCGCGTCATTGCTAGCGAGCCCACGGTACGTGACCCGCGCTGGAGCAAACAGATTGAGTCCGAAGTGCAGCGCGCAGAGGTTTCGCTCAAGGCAGTCCTTGAGAAGCGTTACCTCACACTTGAAGAGATCGCCAGCCTCGAAGTAGGGCAAACAATTCATCTGCAGGCGAGCCCAAAGACCCTGGTTACCCTGGAAAGTGAGGATGAGCCACTTTTCAAATGTTTTCTGGGGAAATCCGAAGGGGCCTATAGCCTGCGCATCGAAGAAATCATCGATAATAAGAAGGATATCATTCAAGATATCCTCAAGCAGTGAGCTTTTAGAAACTACGGTTGGTAAACGCGCATGACGGATGAGACCACAGTCAAATCAGGCATCGCATTATACCTTTTCGGCAGTGCTTACGAGAATCCGCAACCACTTCGTTTGAATGGAAATACGACACGATGTCCAACGATGCAGACGATCAGAACCTGGGTGACGATGGCGCAGATGCGCAGGTCTATTCCCAGCATCGTTTTTCACCTCTCGAAGAAGATGATCATCAGCCAAGTGCCAGCAGCGAGGCACGCAATTTCGATACGATCAAGCGCATTCCTGTTCTCGTTCAGGTCGTGCTTGGTTCGGCTACAATGCCAGTTGCTGCACTGATGAAGCTAGGCAGAGGTGCAGTCGTACCCCTCGATCATCGCGTTGGCGAGCCTGTAGACGTCGTCGTCAACGGCCGTGTTATCGCACGCGGAGAGGTTGTTGTTGTAGAAGATGACAACTCACGCTTTGGCGTGCAGCTGACAGAAATTGTTGGCCCCTCGACCGATGATCTCGGCGGTTGATAGATACTGCGAAATAAAGCATCTCCCGGATAACGGGGGTTTACAAGAATGAGAGTGGATAGCGCACTGAGCAGGTGAGCTATTCTAGCCCTTATTGAACCTTCAGATTTGTAATCAGCATTCTACTAAACAACCTGAAGCGATAGATCGGTGAAGCATAATGAGCGTCCCAGGACAGCCAACCCGCAAAACGATGACCCTGACCACGGGCGTGGATCGGGTTGCGGCTCTTCTTTTGACGGTTGGTAATCCGACAGCGGGACGCCTTCTTCAACATTTCACTTCTGAAGAAATCAAGCTGATCACCCGTTCAGCGGCGGCACTTGGCTCGATACCGCCTGCCCAACAAACACGTCTGGTTGAGGAATTTTCAGCGCAGTTCCAGGCCGGAGCGCAACTATTCGGCACCGCGCACGAAGTCGAAAAATTGCTCACCGGTGTGTTGCCGGCAGAGCAAATCGCCGACATCATGGCAGACGTTCTGGGTAACTCCAGCCAGTCTATCTGGGAACGTATTTCCGGTGTCTCGGAAAATATTCTATCGAGCTATTTGCTTCGAGAGCATCCGCAAACGATTGCGCTTATCCTCTCACGCGTAAAACCGGCCTGCGCCGCAAAGGTTATGACCCATTTTCCGCACAAGCTGCGCAATGATGTGACCCGACGGATGTTGGCTTGCAAACCGATCGTCGATGAAGTCATGCGCTTGATCGAGAGTACGTTGCATGAAGACTTCATGACGAACTTCTCCCGCAACATGGGCTCTGATACACACGCAAAGATGGCGGACATCATTAACAAGATGGACCGCGATAATATGGAAGATATGCTGCAGAGCTTGGCCAATGATCGTCCAAAGTCGGCAGAAATCCTTAAAGGGCTTCTGTTCACCTTCGACGATATTGTCAAGCTTACACCAGCGGCACGTTCGGCGCTTTTCGATGCTGTTCCGGGCGACAAGATCATCATCGCGCTACGTGGTACTGATGCGGAGTATCGCGAAATTGTACTCAGCGCCCTCCCTGCACGTTCACGTCGTTCTGTCGAAAGCGAGCTGGCAAGTGGCCAACCTGTTCCGCAGCGTGAAGTTCTGGAAGCCCGGCGTGCGATTACCGATCTCGCCCTTGATATGGCAGGTCGCGGAGAAATCGATCTGGCATCCGACAATGATCAGGATACCTTCATGCAATAGCGCATGAGGGTGCACGATATCTGCTATCATGCAATTCTTGGATCTGTTTTCTTGCGTTCTTGTGCAAGCATTTACAGAGCTTCTTATTCCACCGCATCATGAAAGCGGAAATGCTATAATAAGGAATAACGGATTGGGGACTGGATACACAGATGTCAGATTCAACCGATCCTGACAGCAAAACCGAAGAACCTACCGAGAAAAAGATACACGACGCGCTTGAGAAAGGTAACGTACCTCAGTCGCGGGAGATGGCTGTTTTTTTCTCTATTGGATGCATTTGCGTCATCCTCTACCTATTTCTATATAACTCGGTTGCGGTCCTTAACAGCTTCCTGACTTTTTTTATCGATGCGCCAGAATCCATAAGATTGAACAGCGGTCCGGATGCTGTTTCGCTCTTGCAGCTTGTTGCAATCAGTGTGGGGGGCTTTCTATTTCCTATCGTCTGCATCTTGATGGTTGGCGGTATTCTCGCTTCGGTGCTGCAGAACGTTCCCCGTATAACACCTGATCGCATTGAACCTAAATGGTCACGCATTTCGCTTCTGGGTGGTTTCAAGCGCATTTTCGGCCTGCAAGGCCAGGTTGAGTTTGCAAAATCAGTCACAAAGCTGCTCATTATCACCATTGTCTGCACTATCCTGCTGAACTCTGAGCAGCATGAGGTTGTGAATGCACTGTTCAGCGATCCGAGCCGTGTGCCCGAGATCATGCTTGGACTAGCGATGCGCCTTGTATCGGCAATCTGCGTCGCAACTGTGCTGCTTGTGGCTGCTGATCTTGTGTGGTCGCGATTTAAATGGCGGCGCGATCTGAAGATGTCACGTCAGGAAATCAAGGACGAGATGCGTCAATCAGACGGCGATCCGTTGGTGAAGGCACGCATGCGCGCTATCGCAATGGACCGTGTGAGAAAGCGCATGATGAATCAAGTTCCGAATGCTTCACTGGTTGTCACCAACCCCACACATTTTGCGATTGCGCTGCGTTATCTGCCGGAAGAAGGTGGCGCGCCTGTTGTTTTGGCCAAGGGCAAGGACCTGATTGCGCTCTCAATCCGTGAAATTGCACAAAAGCACGATATACCACTCATTGAAGACAAGGCTCTGGCAAGGTCCATGTATGATCATGTTGAGATCGACAAATCTATTCCGCCCGAGTTTTACAAGGCTGTAGCGCAACTTTTCTACTACCTGTATCAGCGGAATGGTGCCACTCCATCGGTCAACAGGACACCGTCAAACAATGAATAGGCGATTGGCAAGCAACATTCGTGAGGCAGAACGCTTAATATGTATAAATATTAAGTCGTTCATTGCTGACCTGTGTCTGATCGATAAATCATTTTTGATTGAAAACGTCATCAACGCAAATCACAATAATATTAACGACGTCATTGAATCGTCATCAGAGATGTTTTTTAAACCGGGCACACTTTGTTATGCTTTTAGCTCGCGCTTGACAGAGCGTTACAATACCGTGCCAGCGATCTCGCTTGATATGCGTTTCTCCCATAAGCACGTGCTTGTGCCTTTTTTGCTGCACATTGAAGATGACTTTGTTGGCGTTTCACTGGCGGGTACCAAGTTAGAAAATAAATCACCGTCGATAGCACTAAGCCAATTATCCGATGCCTTATATGAGGCCCGGATTTATGATCGCTTTAACAGCTCATCTCCCCAAGATACTATCTCTCCTCAGCCCCCTTTCTGTCATTAGAACACCGGGCGGCTTATCTCGCTGTTTTTCATTAATTTACCCGGAAAACGGTATCCGTTTTTTGGTACGCAGCTTTATAATTATACCCCTTCAGCTTTTCAAATGATGCACTGTAAGAGGCCTCTGGCCATATACTCTTCCTTGCTTGAATTTGCTCAGTCATTGCGACCCGGTATGATGTCCCACTCCTAACGCCCACAATCTGAACAAGCACGCGCGAATGCGACAGGTTCAGACAAGGTTATGCACCTACTGTCTGAAAGTGGATGGTGGTGTACTTTCAGTTAGTGGTTATTCCGCGCCCCTGAACGTGCCCCAGTCCCGAAATGACAGAGATGTTTTCCCTAAAACATTTGGAAAACAGGCTCTTGTATCAGGAGCTAGGCATGGATCCGATATTCCTGTTCGATTTGGCATCAAAGCAAGCCAACTGGCTTACTTCACGCCAGGCGGTATTATCGAGGAACGTTGCTAACGCGAACACACCAGGGTTTCGCGCGCAGGACATTGAGCCCTTTTCAGCAACAATGGACAAAACCGCACTCGAAATGACCGCAACATCAAGCAGTCATCTCGGTACGAGTTCGGATAATTTACGCACGGCTCGCCCGCGGAACGACACCAAGAATAATTGGGGCGTGTTCCACTCAGGCAACTCGGTAAACATCGAGGAAGAGATGCTGAAGGCCGGCGAGGTTTCGCGGCAATACAGCCTCAACACATCCATCGTGAAAAGCTTTCACAAGTTCATTCTCACCAGCGCTAGAGGACCCGGATGATCATTTCCCCTCTTGAGAATAGAGACGCGCTTGAGATTTCAACGAAAATCGCCGGCTCTGCTATGCGGGCGCAGTCTGCACGAATGCAGGTGGTTGCCCAGAACATCGCTAACGCTGATGCCACTGCCTCAATTCCAGATGGCGATCCATATGCTCGCAAGACCGTAACTTTCAAGCAAGAGATGGATCGTAATCTGGATGCTGAGCTTGTCAGCGTACGGAACATCGGTGTGGACCGCACACCATTTAATATCCGCTATGAGCCAGGACATCCTGCCGCGAATGAGAAGGGCTTTGTAAAAACGCCAAACGTCAACGTGATGGTTGAGTTGGCCGACATGCAGGAAGCCAACCGCTCATTTAGCGCAAATGTACAGATGATCAAATTTACCCGCACCTTGTCGTCCATGACGATTGACCTTCTAAGGACTTAACAATGGTTGGAGCTATCAATGCTATTGACGTTGTGGGTAACGTCACGGGGCTTGCGCCTACGGGAAAAACCCACGCCGCTGTAACAGCCGCTTCAGCTGCTGTTGATTTCGCCTCAGTACTTGGTTCATTGGTGACAGATACGGCGCACAAACTGCGTGCCAGTGAAGCAGCGTCAGCTGCTGGTATTGAAGGCCGTATGTCAACGCAGGCGGTGGTAGAATCCATTATGACTGCCGAGCGATCATTACAGACAACGATGGCTGTACGCGACAAAGTCGTGGCCGCTTATCAGGAAATCAGCCGAATGGCGATCTAGAATGCATTGATTTCGCGCCATAGTGGCCCGCAAACGGTAGCTCTTCTCACACCGGAATATCGGTTCGCAAGAGATACTATTTGGGCTCACTCTGACGGGTACCTCAACTCATTCTTGAGAAGCGTTTACCTGCTGAGTTTGATGATTACAGCTTCATTTTAATCATGGGTCCGGCTTCTGGATCCGCTTGATAGAAGCTTTGTTGGGAGAGTTTCTCATGGGCATTTTGGCAATTGCCGCAACGGGTGCCGAAGCGCAGCAAACCAATGTCGAGGTGATTGCGAATAACATCGCGAACATCAACACAACTGGTTTTAAACGCTCACGGGCTGAGTTTTCTGATCTGCTCTACCAAAACCTCAGAGTGCCAGGCGTACCCAATCAAACAACTGAAGGTACAATTCCTGAAGGCTCACGGCTTGGCGTTGGTACACGCATAAGCGCTATCCGTAATGTCCATAAGCAGGGATCGCTAACGCAGACCGGTAACGATTTTGATGTGGCAATTGTGGGGCGTGGCTGGTTTCAGATCCAGGGCCCGAATGATGAAATTCTCTACACCCGCGCTGGTGCGTTTAACAAAAACGAAAATGGACAGCTGGTAACCTTGGATGGGTATCAAATCGAGTCACCTATCGGTGAAATACCTGAGGATACTGTTCAGGTCACAATCAACGATGCAGGACAGGTTCATGCGCTGCGTGGAAATAATGCTGCGCCTGAAGAACTAGGTCAACTCAATCTCGTAACCTTCCCTAATGATGTTGGTCTTGCACCTGTGGGGAGCAACCTGTTTCGCGAAACGCTAGCTTCGGGCGCTCCTATCGTTGTTGTTCCAGGGGATCCCGGTGTTGGCACAATCAAACAAGGTTACCTTGAAGCCTCAAACGTTGATCCGGTAAAGGAAATCACAGAACTCATCAGCGCTCAACGTGCATACGAGATGAATTCGAAAGTGATCCAGGCTGGCGATGAAATGTTGGCAACCATCTCCAAGGGTATCCGCTAAGTCATCGCGGTTTGGTCTTGTCTGACTGAACCGCGATTTAACATGTTGATCTGGCGAATTTTACTAGCTGAATGCCATGCGCTTCACTTGTAAATAGGTTAGGAACTTCATGCGGTTTTTCTACTAGGTTTTTAGCATCAAGCAAGGGTACTTAAACCTTCGGGGATAAAAGCTCTAAATCGGGACATCGTTCCTGAGCCTTGAGTGCTTCACGGTTATGCGGTGGCACCATGTGTCGATCTCATTACCATGTGTTCTGGTTTCTTTGTGTCTGGATGTTGCCATGCTTCGCGTATCTGCTTTTTGCAGAATCCTTCTTTGCTTAGGAGCGGTTCTCGCGGTTTCCCATCCGGGACAGGCGCAAGAAAAGGGCACGTATGCAACGCCCACGGTCACCATTTACGCGGGGGATGTGATTGAGAACGACATGGTAGATGAGCGCGAATTTGCGCAACTACGCCCCGTACGCGGTGGATACGCCACTTCCGCTGAAGCGCTGATCGGCAAGGTTGCACGTCGCTCACTCATACCCGGCCTGGCCATTCCCCAGAATGCTGTCGAAAATGCCAAGCTCGTGCAGAAAGGCGTGCCAACGAAGCTCATTTTTGAGGACGGAGGGCTGTCAATGGTAACACTTGTTTCCCCTCTGCAAGCTGGCGAGCTAAACGAAGTCATCAAAGCCCGAAATGTCGATAGCGGCCTCGTCGTTTACGGCACAGTACAATCAGATGGCAGCTTGCGCGCCGGGGAGAGCCATTGATGCTGAGAATACTTCTCGCAGCACTGTTCGTTCTTAACGCCGGCTTTGCACTGGCTAATACGCGCATCAAAGATATTGTTACCTTGCAAGGGGTTCGCGATAATCAGCTTATCGGCTATGGCCTTGTCATCGGCCTGCAAGGTACTGGCGACTCATTGCGTAATTCACCCTTCACGGAGCAAGCCCTGCAATCAATGTTGGAGCGCATGGGCATCAACGTGCGCAACTCAACACTGCGCACACGCAATACAGCGGCCGTCATGGTCACAGCTGATATTCCGGCATTTACGGGCACAGGTACACGCATCGACGTTAGCGTATCATCTTTAGGCGACGCACAATCACTGAAAGGCGGCACCCTGTTGATTACCCCCCTCATGGGAGGCGATGGGGAGAACTATGCCGTAGCACAAGGTCCAATTGCAGTTTCGGGTTTTACTGTCGCCGGACAGGCTGAAAGCCTAACCCAGGGCGTTCCAACAGCTGGCAGAATTCCTAATGGTGCGCTGATTGAACGTCCGTTGCCGGGGCGTTTCAATGATATTGGCGTCCTTGTGCTTGAGCTGCGTAACCCGGATTTCAACACCGCAACGCGCATTGCTGATGCAATCAATCGTTACACACGTCAGCATTTCAAAGCGCCAACTGCACAGGTTCGGGATCAGCGCAGCGTGGTGGTTCAGCGCCCAGCTAAAGTCAACACAGCGCGCTTCATGGCTGCCATTGGCAATTTGATGATAACGCCGGATACCTCCGCAAAGGTGGTCGTAGATCAGCGAACGGGCACGGTTGTCATCGGCAGGGATGTTACGATTTCCACTGTCGCTCTCACGCATGGCAACCTGACCGTGCGCGTAACAGAACTGCCGCAGACCTCACAGCCCGCACCATTCTCCGATGGCGAGACGGTCATTGAGCCACGCACAATGGTTTCTGCAGATGAGCAGAATGGCCATCTCTCCATCGTCTCAGGTACAAGCCTGCAATCACTGGTGCGCGGGCTTAATCAGATTGGTCTTAAGCCAACAGATATCATTTCTATTCTACAAACGATCAAAACAGCAGGCGCCCTACAAGCGGATCTTATCGTTCAATGATATCAACGGATGCAATCAAAGCCTTTACTGTGGCGCTGGGGATAATGTTTCCCCTGGCGGCAGAGGCTGCGTCGGCAAATGAAAAGCCTCTTGTCATTGCACAAGCAACAGGATCGCGGACAGCTCCAGCTGCAGGCGCTGCTGCGACAGGTAGGGCCACCCCTGCCCCAACAGCTCCTGCGCAGCCCCCTACTGTTGCAAACACGGAGGGGGTAACTGGCACAGAAGCGCCTCAGCCCAATCCGTATTGCGAAGCAGTGGTTGATGTCGCAGCGGATGCACGCTTTGCATGGCAGGCAAAAACCCTTGAAGCCATGCGCCTGGACCTGGAAGACCGCGCAGCCAAGCTTGAAGAAAAACGTGCTGAGACAGAGCTCTGGCTTAAGCGCCGACAAGAATTTCTTGATCGGACAGAGGGGCGGATTGTTTCCATATACTCACGTATGCGCGCTGACGCAGCAGCAGCCCAGATAGCTGCAATGCAGGACGATGCAGCTGTCGCATTGCTTTCAAAAATCGATGCCCGCGCTGCCAGCGCCATCTTCAACGAGATGGAACCAGGACGCGCAGCCCATCTAACAAGCGTCATCACCGGTGTCCTTAAGCGGACAGCCCAAACCAAGGCGAGGCCAAAATGACATCGCAATTGCCCTCCCCTTTTGCAACACGCGTACGCTGGCCACTCGGCATTGTCCTTACCATAGGAACTGCTCTGATGGGCGGATGTACGGCCATGCAAGATGTTGGCCGTGAGCCACCAATGACACCAGTCGGCACTGGTCTTTCAGTAGAACGCGCCCCCCTGCCAGGCAACTTTCCCACGTGGAATGGCCACGCATATCATTCGCTATGGGGGCAGCAGGGTAAATCACTTTTCCAGGATCCGCGAGCTACCAATGTCGGTGATATCGTCACGGTTATTATTGCCATTGACGACAAGGCATCGTTTGACAACACCTCTGAGCGCAAGCGTGCCTCAAGTGCAAACCTTGGGCTAGATCTGGGTTTCAGCACTCCCAGCCACACCACCAGCTTATCAGGTGACGGCAGTATCACATCAAATTCGCGCTCCAAGGGTGAAGGCACCATCGATCGCTCTGAAAAACTCAGACTTTCGGTTGCAGGCGTCGTGACGGAAGTGCTGCCGAACGGCAATCTTCTAGTCAGTGGGTCGCAAGAGGTACGTGTGAATTATGAGGTGCGGCTACTAAACATCGCCGGCATCGTTCGGCCTCGCGATATCTCACGGAATAACACGATTGCCTATGAGAAAATCGCAGAAGCCCGCATCTCTTACGGTGGACGCGGCCGCTTGAATGAAGTTCAGCAGCCAGCTATTGGCCAGCAGCTTTATGATAACCTGACACCATTCTAATACTCTTTGCTCGAATTCGTGTGATGGGAACATGTCTGACGTAACCGTTGTCGAAAACCCACCTGCTCCACCACAAGAGGGGGGCGCGCGCACCATCATCATGGCGATCGTCGTGCTGACATTGCTCGCTATTCTTTTAGGCGGCGGCATCGGTTTTCTTATGTCGAGCAGCATCGAGAAGAATATCGCACGGAAAGAGGAGCAGGCAGCTTCTTCCCATAGCGGGCCTGCACCTAAACATTACACCGACGACATCACGTTAGTGCAGCTTGAACCCATCACCACCAATCTGATGTCTCCAGATTCAGTGTTCATTAAAATTGAATCTTCGCTTGTAGTTCCCAAAGAAGTAGGCGAAGACAAGAATCTGATAGCCATACTCACTGCTGAAATTTCGCAGGATCTTCTAACCTTCATGCGCACCGTAACCCTCGCCCAACTTCAAGGTCCCTCAGGCTTGCAGAACCTCCGTGAGGATCTTAGCGACCGGGTGGCCATTCGCTCGGAAGGCAAAGTGCGCGAGCTCATTCTTGAAACGGTAGTTGTTCAGTGAATCCTCGCCGTTTGATGGGCCTTTCCTGGCCAGCTTTTGCTTTGTCAGCGCTGCTACTCCCTGTGCTGACGCTTCCTGCGTTTGCGCAGATTCCCGATCTTTCAGCACTCATCCCACAGGGAGATGCTTCTGCTGCGGGCCGGATTATCCAGATTGCTGCACTGCTGACCGTATTGTCGGTAGCACCAGGTCTGTTGATTATGGTGACAAGCTTTACACGCTTGATCATTGCATTATCATTCTTGCGCTCTGGCCTTGGCATGCAGAGCACGCCTTCCAACATTGTGATGACCACACTCGCAATGTTCATGACGTTCTATATCATGTCTCCAACGTTTGATCGTGCCTGGCAGGGTGGTGTGGTGCCGTTGATGGAAAACCGCATCACTGAAGAGCAGGCATTCACGGAAATCACCGAGCCATTTCGCGAGTTCATGCTATCACAGGTACGCAACAAGGATTTGCGTCTGTTTGCTGATCTAGCAGAAATCAACTTCCCACCCCCTGCGCAAACGCCTCAACAGGGTGCCACACCCAACCAGCAAGACCCCAATGTCGAGCAGGTTGAGTTACGTGTACTGATCCCTGCGTTTCTTATTTCAGAACTGCGGCGAGGCTTTGAAATTGGCTTTCTGATCGCGTTGCCATTCCTCGTTATCGATATGATTGTCGCCACGCTGGTGATGTCGATGGGTATGATGATGATGCCTCCCACAGTACTGGCGCTGCCGTTCAAGGTGCTGTTCTTCATCCTTATTGATGGCTGGAACTTGCTAACAAGCGGACTGGTGCGATCGTTTTTTTAATGATCGACCAAACCGCTTCAACAGCGCTGATTAATGCGCCTCCCGCCAGCAAATACACCAATCAAAAACAGCCTGAAGGTCTCATCGGTCTAGCTCACCTCAACTATGCGCTAGCCGTCACCCATCAGAAACGCCAGACGAGCTTACCCTTCAGGTTTTGAGAGCTGTTTTTCACTCCCATTTTCCCGCCAGCTAAAAAAGCTATTTATGCTAGCCTCAAATATAAAATGTTATAATTCGCCATAAAAAGCGGGGAAGCCTTCATGACCAAGCCAGCCATCACCGATCGTCCTGCACTGGCCTTCAATGGTTATCTTGCAATGATTGTGAGCCTCGCGCTTCTGATCGGAGCGGTTGCTTTGGGGCTTCTGGAGCTGGCTCGGCCATTCTCATCTGGCGGGCCGAATTTCAGCACGATTGGCATTTATGCGGTGCTGGCTGTATTGGCGCTTTATGCCTTATCCGGTACCTATTCGCTGCAGCCCAATGAAGCTGCGGTATTGCAATTGTTTGGCGCCTACATCGGCACAGACGACACCCCCGGTCTTCGCTGGACAATCCCCCTGTTTTCCCGCGCTATTCTTTCACGACGCCTCCAAACAGAGGAAGTAGGCCCACTCAAGGTGAATGACCGCTCCGGCAACCCCATTGAGGTTGGAGCTGTGGTTGTGTGGCGTGTTTTTGATGCTGCCCGCGCTGCGTTACAGGTCAACAATTACCGGCAGTTTGTCAGCTCGCAGGCTGAGACGGGTCTACGTCATCTGGCCGGGAGCTATCCCTATGACAACTGGTCGGCGCACCTGGCACAACCAGCAGCCACTCCCACCCCCGAACCTGCAGCGGTCGTTTCATTACGTGATGGTGGCGACCTCCTTGTCAGCGAGCTAACCCATCAAGTAGCGCAACGCCTTGCACCAGCTGGCATCGTGGTTGACGAGGCCCGGTTTACGCATCTTGCGTATGCGCCGGAAATTGCACAGGCGATGCTGCGCCCACAGCAGGCATCAGCCGTGATTGCAGCCCGCGAAATCATTGCTCAAGGCGCCGTCAGTATTGCTGTTGAAGCAGCAAAGACACTCGCCGAACAAGGCGTGCTCTACGATGATCTGGAAAAAGCCCGCATGATCAGCAACATCCTCACTGTCCTTGTCTCGGACAAAGATGCCTCGCCTGTGCTCAATATTGGCGCAAACCATAAGTCATGACCTTAAATTATCATGCACCGGCAGCTTTTGCTGAGGCAACATATTGCCTGCATTGCCGAATCGGGAGCGCGCCGATTACAATCCTGCGTGGGTGTTACGGTTACGTAGGGTAATCGAACAGGTTGTCACGCTGGTCGGGCCGCTAGCGGGGAGTTTCTTGAGATGACACAACCCCGCCAAAATCGATCACCAACCCGGATTCAATACGCGACACGACGCGCCTTCCGGGCATTGGAATCGTTTTTCCATATTGAAGCCATCAGCGGCATTATCCTGCTATTTGCAGCTGCTATCGCATTAATTTGGGCTAATTCGTCTTTCGCCCCTAGCTACCACGCCTTATGGCACACGCCGATCAGCATCGGCATTGGCGAATTCACATTTTCGCGCAGTCTGCATTTCTGGGTCAATGATGCGCTGATGACGGTATTCTTCCTGGTCGTAGGCATGGAGATCCGTCGCGAATTATATGACGGCGCTTTATCAAATGTACGACAAGCCACTCTGCCCATCTTCGCGGCAATTGGCGGTGTCATTGTGCCGGCGCTTATCTTTCTTTCCTTCAACCATGAACCCGTGGTGCGCAATGGCTGGGCCGTGCCTGCAGCAACCGATATCGCTTTTGCAGTAGGTGTTCTGGCGTTGTTGGGAAAATCAGTACCTAACAACATTCGCATCCTGCTGCTGGCATTGGCGATTATCGATGATGTCATCGCCATTCTGATCATTGCGCTGTTTTATTCGGGTGGCATTGATACATACGGGCTGTTTGTTGCCTTCACGGGTGTTGCGGCCGTTCTAAGTCTGCAAATGGTCGGCATCGGCAATGCATGGGCTTATGTCGCGCCGGGCTTTGCAATTTGGCTGGGCTTGATGGAGAGTGGTGCTCACCCTACCCTGGCAGGTGTCGTGCTGGGTATGATGACGCCTGTGCTGCCAGGACGCAGTATCGATCGGCCGATCGACACCGCTATCCGCGCCATCAGCGAGGTGGCAAAACGCATCCATGGCACCCCGGGGAACCAAAGAACCGAAGCCGAGCTAGCGCAACCATTAAAAGAATTACGGCTTGCACAACGCGAACTGGTCTCACCTGTTACACGCGTTGTTCAGGCGCTGCACCCATGGGTGGCCTTCGGCATTATGCCCCTGTTCGCGCTCGCGAATGCTGGCATCACCCTGCAGGATATCAATCTCACAATTCCCGGCGGCACCAGCATAATGCTGGGTGTCATTGCGGGGCTAGTCGTTGGCAAACCATTAGGTGTGATGCTTGCTAGCTGGATTGCCGTACGCACAGGCTTTTGCAAACTGCCAGCGCAGACCAACTGGCGGGGCATATTGTTAATTGGCTTGTTAGGTGGCATTGGCTTCACGATGTCAATCTTCGTCGCCAATCTCGCTTTTACCGACCCCAATCTGCTTGGCGCGGCAAAGCTGGGCGTGCTGATTGCATCAGTTCTCGCAGCCAGCTTCGGCCTCTGCTACGGACTGGTAAGCGCCCGGCTTAGCCGGAAAAATATTTAAGCTGGCTGCGCTTTAGTGGCAAGACTGGCAAGTCAAACGTTATGAGACTATAAAGCCAAAATGAGCTTCTCTGACGATGAAATAGAACGCTATGCCCGCCATATCGTCATGCGCGATATTGGTGGACCAGGACAGACAAAATTAAAGCGCGCGCGCGTGCTCGTCATCGGCGCGGGCGGTCTTGGTGCACCTGTTCTGTCGTATCTAGCGGCAGCGGGCGTTGGCAAACTCGGCATTGTCGATGATGACATGGTCTCTCTCTCCAACTTGCAGCGGCAGATAATCCACGGCACATCCGATATCGGCCGCCTGAAAACAGAAAGCGCCAAAGCTGCGATCCACCATCTTAACCCCCATGTTGAAGTGGCCTGTCACACCCTGCGTCTTGATGCCAGCAACGCGCCGGACATCATCCGGGCTTATGACGTTATTGCCGATGGCTCGGATAACTTCGCCACCCGCTATCTTGTGGCAGACATCTGTCACGCTGAGAAAAAGCCGCTGATTGCTGGTGCAATGGGACAGTTTGATGCATCGCTCACCACGCTGCGCCCCTTCGAGACAGCACCAGATGGCCGTCCCTACCCATCCTACCGCACACTATTTCCCGAACCTCCCGCGCCCGGTACGACACCGACATGCGAAGAAGCAGGAGTGCTAGGCGCGCTTCCCGGTATCGTCGGCAGCATGATGGCGCTGGAGGTCATTCGCGCTATCGTAGGCTTTGGTGATAGCCTCGTCGGCAAACTTCTTGTGATCGACACACTGACGATGCGCTTTGAGACACTGCGATACTAATAAATGACATTAGCCGTCCGAAGGCATAAGTATTTTTAATTTTTCTTTTATATCAATATCTTATAATAATTACTCAATATTTACGAAACGAAAGATCCGGCTAACTCTTGCGTGTTGCAGTGCAATATGGCATATTATTATAAGTGCTGCTCAAGATAGGGAGGGCTGGATGAAATACATGATTACCGTCGCTCTCTCCGAGCCGTTTCCGCTGTAGCGCGGATTGGCTGGCTCCCTGCTTCTTGCAGGTTCAGATTTTTCCTTCTTCATCACGGTTTATGCGAACGCGCCACGTATGCGCTGACTTCGCTCAATTTGGGATCGGCTGCTTTGGAGCCGAAGTGTTTTCATGTCTGCTCATCACTCAACTGGACGGCCAGAGCCGTTCCGGGCTGTTCTCACCTTCACCTTCCGTCTTTGGAGGCATCAACCTCTAACGCTATGCATTGTATTAGCGACCATGATGGGCGGCACAATCGCCAGCCTTTTTGTGCCCGTGTTTGCCGGTCAGCTTGTTGATGCAATTGCAGAAGCAAACTCCGCTACCTCACACATTGCATGGACAGCACTGGTAGCAATCGCAGCGCTTGGCGCGTTCACTACAGCGCTCCGATTCTTCGGCTTTCTCGGCATTACCCGCCTGACACTGCGAACCATGGCGAATGTTGCAAGCGATGCATTTGCGCGCCTGCAGCGTTTCTCCACGGATTGGCATGCCAATAACTTCGCGGGCTCAACCGTACGCAAGATTACACGCGGCATGTGGGCGCTTGATGCACTGACGGATACATTGCTGATTGCATTGCTGCCTTCTCTTGTTGTGCTTATCGGCGCCACGGCACTGCTTGCATGGCGCTGGCCAGTGATGGGCGCTATCGTGCTCATTGGCGGTATGATTTATGTTGCGGTAGCTGCAACACTCTCACTGCGGTTTGTTGCACCAGCAGCGCGGTTGGCCAACAGTTGGGATACAAAGCTTGGTGGAGTGCTGGCGGATGCTATCTCGTGCAATCCCGTGGTTAAGGCTTTCGGCGCAGAGGCACGGGAGGACGAACGTTTAACGCGCACCATAAGCAAATGGCGCATGCGCACGCGTCGCACCTGGATACGCGGTACGATATCCGGCACAACGCAAGAAAGCATTCTGATTACGTTGCAAGCTGCCGTTATTGGCCTGGTGATCTGGTTGTGGTCCCGCGGTCAGGCAACAGCGGGCGATGTCACATTTGTGCTCACCAGCTATGCCATCGTGCATGGTTATCTGCGTGATGTGGGTTTTTACCTGCAGAACTTGCAGCGCTCCGTCAATGACATGGAAGAGCTGGTTGCCATGCACGCCCTCCCCTTTGGCGTGGCTGATCATGACGGCGCTATTCCTATACATGTCACCGATGGGGCAATCGCGTTTGAGGATGTCACCTTCCATTACCATGGCCATGAGAAGCCGCTTTATCGCGATTTCTCGCTGACCATCGCTGCGGGAGAAAAGGTTGGCCTTGTTGGTCATTCAGGCTCAGGGAAAACGACGTTCGTCAAATTGATACAGCGGCTTTATGATGTGACGGAAGGGTGCATTACCATTGATGGGCAGGATATCGCCAAAGCAACACAGGTAAGCCTACGCGCACAAATCGCCATCGTGCAGCAGGAACCCGTGCTGTTCCACCGTTCATTGGAGGAAAACATCGCCTATGGCCGGCCAAACGCTTCAATGGCGGAGATCGAACATGCTGCACGGCTTGCCAATGCGCATGATTTTATCGCACATCTTCCTAAAGGCTACGGCACCCTGGTGGGCGAACGTGGCATCAAGCTTTCTGGCGGCGAACGCCAACGGGTTGCTCTTGCGCGAGCCTTTCTGGCTGATGCACCAATCCTTATTCTGGACGAAGCAACATCCAGCCTGGACTCTGAATCAGAAGCCCTGATTCAAGAAGCGATGGAGCGCCTGATGCAGGGCCGAACCACCATCGTGATTGCCCACCGCCTATCAACGGTGCGGGCGATGGATCGCATTCTGGTGTTCGATCGTGGCAACGTGGTTGAAGAAGGAAATCACCAAGCGCTTCTCACCCGTGACAACGGTACCTATCGGGCCTTATTCGAACGCCAGGTTAGCGAATTGGCAAAGGGTATAGTGGTCTAAGAACCTCTTTGCATCAAAGCCTTAAGAACGGACATACTTGGCGACAGCAAATAGCTGTCGCCAAAAATCGGTAAGCATAATCGTTATGCTATGATACAATTTTCAGGTATGAACACCGCACCTCGGAGATTGATCCAGGAAAAGGGTTTTAAAGTGTAGGGAGCAACGTATGTTGCGTACAGACCAAGTCAAATTACTGGCTGAGTTGGGATTTATTGCACTTATGCGCAATATGGACGACAACGCGCGAAAGATTTTCAAAGGCGTTGAAGCTGCACGTCCTGAGCAGGAAGCTGCAGCCATTGGGTTAGCAATGCTTGACCTGAAAACGAATAATATTGATTCTGCCATTGATCGCCTGAAAAAATTCAGTTCCAGTGAAAAGGCGCTGACATTTCTAGGTTTGGCCTTCTTTCGAAAAGGCGAAACTGCCAAGGCTGTCAAGGTCTTGAACGATGCAATTTCTATTGGAGAGAATACAGAGGCCAGCACACTGGCTAAAGATATTTTGCAAGCAATCGCAAATGAACAAGGAGCCTGATCAACGCAGACTGCTTGAAAGAAACATTAATGCACATTCCCTTTATTAGCAGCATGTAATATTTATAGCTTAGATCTCTCTTCACTCTGGACGAAACGGAGAGGAATGCCTTCTCGCTCGACAAATGCATCTTGAATGCCAAGAGCCACTGGAAATTATTCCTGAATATGGATAAGGGCTACTAGCGAGTAAGTTATCCAGAGAGAATCTATGGCCTATTTCCCAACCTGGCGTCTCACAAAGAACGCCACTGTGTTGCCTGATGAGCGCCTGCCTATAACAGCTGCAGTGCCGATGGGCATCCAGCATGTGCTGGCGATGTCCGGCTCCACCATCGTAGCACCGCTGATCATGGGGTTTGACCCCAATGTCGCCGTGTTTTTCTCTGGCATCGGCACACTCTTATTCTTTTTGCTCACGGCGGGTCGGGTGCCAAGTTATCTTGGCTCATCTTTCGCTTTCATCGCGGTAGTTATTGCCGCCACTGGCTATTCGGGCAGCGGTCCAAACCCTAATATCGGCCTTGCCCTCGGTGGCATCATTGCTTGTGGCGCGCTTTACTCGGTAATAGGCCTGATTGTCATGGCCCTTGGCACGGGGTGGGTTGAAAAGCTTATGCCGCCTGCAGTTACGGGTGCGATAGGCGTTGCCATTGGCCTTAACCTTGCACCCGTGGCTGTGGGGCAGTTGAAGGGTACGGGCACGCACATTACCATCGCGCTACTAACGGTACTTTTCATGGCTGTTATCTCAGCCTACGGCCCACGTGCCACCAGACGTGTAGCGGTATTGCTGGCATTGCTTGCTGGTTATCTGCTGGTACTCATCTTCGGTAACGGCTTTGGCATGGTGCCTGGCATAAACTTTACAGCGGTTAGCCAAGCGACCTGGTTTGGTTTGCCACAATTCTCCGCGCCTGAGTTCAGCTGGCCCGCGATGACATTGATCGCACCTGTCGCCATCGTATTGGTTGCTGAAAATCTAGGCCACATAAAAGCACTAGGTGCGATCACCGGCCAGAATATGGACCGTTACATCGGCCGTAGCTTTCTTGGTGATGGTCTGGCTACAATGATTTCCGGCGCTGGCGGTGGCACTGGTGTAACAACCTATGCCGAAAATATTGGCGTTATGGCCATGACCAAAGTTTATTCAACGCTGGTCTTCGTGATTGCAGCCATGGTTGCACTTATGCTCGGCATGTCGCCCAAGTTCGGTGCCATCCTGCAAACCATTCCAGCCCCTGTGCTGGCGGGGCTTGCAGTCTCGGTTTTCGGTCTGATTGCCTCTGCGATGACGCGGATCTGGGTTGGAAACAAAGTCGACTTTGCAGATCCACGCAATCTCTTCACCGTTGGTGTAGCGCTAATCTTTGGAGCTGGAGACTTTACACTGACAATCGGTGATTTCTCCCTTGGCGGCATCGGCACGTCGACCCTTGCCGCACTTGTTCTTTATCAGCTTCTGGGCATTGGTCGCAGGGAAAAAAGCCCGGCACAGGAAGCCGTAGCAGAATAATAAAAAAGCCTGATGATACTGTTACCTGGCGTGATGTTTGAGCCTCGCCAGGTTTCACTCAATCGCATTCTATAGCCCTCTGATGTTCATCTTATGCATTTTCATGTGAGGAACATGCAGAATGGTATTCTGCATTTCTCCAATCGAAATATTATTGTGTAACGTTGCTTTGGAATTGATATGCATCCAAATCAGGGGACACGATGAGCAGCGGCATTTACTATATCATAGCTGTACTCGTAGGTATGATTGCAGGCGCAATTGGTGCTGTGTTTCATATGAGTGTCGATAAACTCACGACTACCTGGCCCGTTTTTCTGCAGGACTCTCTACAGCTTTCAGGCGCCCCTCTATACATTTCGGCAGCACTGATCGCTGCCATTATGGCTGTATGCTCCCTTTGGCTTATACGTCGTTTTGCGCCAGAAGCTGGCGGATCAGGCGTTCAGGAGATCGAAGGCGCCATGGAGGGTGTGCGCACCTTGCGCTGGTATCGCGTTCTACCGGTCAAATTCTTTGGTGGTCTGCTGTCTCTGGGATCAGGAATGGTTCTGGGGCGCGAAGGGCCAACCATTCATATGGGAGCCGCAGTTGCCAAGGCAGCATCAGATATTATGCGCTGGCCGGACAAGGATATGCGCGCCATGCTGGCAGCGGGTGGCGCGGCAGGGCTAGCTGCTGCGTTTAATGCTCCCCTTGCCGCACTGCTCTTCATCATTGAGGAGACAAGAAAGCAATTCCCCTATAGCCCGCGTTCCTATATTGCGGTGGCCCTCGCCGCAATAAGCAGCGCTATTGTGACACAATATTTAACCGGCAAAGTGCCCTATATGGAGCTCGCCGTTCCGGCTATGCCCTATATTACCTACCCCGCATTTATTGTGTTGGGCTTGCTTCTTGGCGTGCTGGGTGTTGCGTTTAATCGATCTCTGGTATGGTCTCTGGACAGCGTGCGCCAGCTGGGAATACGCACTTCTTTTTACATTTTCCCGCTTTGCATCGGCCTTGTCATTGGCGTTCTGATGTTTGCCCGACCAGAAGCAACTTTAGGTGGAGAGCTGCTGGCGGTCCATCTTGCAAAAGCCTCCCTGCCGTTGGGAGTTCTGGCAATCATTGCGCTATTGCGTTTCATTATGACCCTGACGAGCTATTCAACGGGTGTCGCAGGCGGTATTTTTGCCCCCATTCTGGCATTGGCAGCATCGGTTGGCTTATGTTTCGCTGCAGTCTTATCCCTATTTATCAGCCTGCCAGACAGCGTTCATGTTGCACTCGCCATCTCGGCGATGGGAGGGTTATTTGCCGCCACCATCGGCGCGCCAATGGTGGGTATGGTGCTTGTCATTGAGCTAACGGGTGCCTATGAGATTTTGATCCCCATTATGCTGACAACCATATTTGCCAATATGGCAGCGCAATGGTTAGGCGGGCGGCCGATCTATGAGGTGCTGCTTGAGCGCACCCTTGCAATCGAGGCAGAAGAGCAGAAACCATCGAACTGATTGGCCACTTGGCTTATAACGCCTCCCGCTGCAAAGCAGCCGTTCTGGTTTTAAGCTTGTAGCTTACGAAAAGCACGCCAATCCAGATAGGCAAAGCGAACACGGCCATCTTCATATCTGGCAACTGCGTCATCGCAACCATGACCACCATCATGAAGCCAATGCAGAAGTAATTAGCAAATGGGTAGAAGAGCGCTGGAAAGATAAGCTCTCCTATCCTGGCCGCATGCATACGGCGAAACCGCAGATGCATCAGGATGATCAGCCCCCAGGTAATCACAGCTGCGGCAATAGCAATTGCCATCACCTGCATGAAGGCAGACCCCGGAATTAAATAATTTAGCACAACCGCACCCAGCGTGCAGGCTGAAGAGAAGAGAATGGCCACATAAGGCACCTGATTAGTGCTGACCTTCATGAATATACGTGGGGCATTTCCCTGCTCTGCAAGGCTAAAAAGCATTCTGCCATTGCTGTAAATAGCGCTGTTGTAGACTGAGATAGCGGCTGACAGGACAACGAAATTGAGGATGTTCGCCGCCGACCCTATACCGAGTTTCGAAAATATCGTGACAAATGGACTGCCCTCCATACCAATCTTGTTCCATGGAAAAATGATCATGAGAACAGCAAGCGAGCCAATATAGAAAAGCAGTATGCGCCACATGACCTGCTTGATGGCACGGGGAATGCTCTTGCGCGGCTCTTCAGCTTCGCCAGCCGTGATGCCGATCAATTCAGTCCCACCAAATGAAAACATTACAACAGCAAGCGACAGAACAAGCCCCCATGCTCCATGGGGCAGGAAACCACCATATTCCCATAGATTGCTCACGCTGACAGTAGGGCCTCCAAGATCAAGCACGATCAGAACAATACCGAGCACAATCATGCCGATAACAGCAGCGACCTTGATAATCGCGAACCAGAACTCCATCTCGCCAAAAAAACGAACGTTCTTCAGGTTTATGACGGTGACAATCATGAGAACCGCCAGCGATGTCATCCAGGATGGAATATCGGGAAACCAATAGGCCACGTAAATACCAACGACGGTAAGTTCTGCCATCGAAACCAGAACGTAGAGCATCCAATAGTTCCAGCCAGCAAGAAAGCCGGGAAACTCGCCCCAGTATTTGAATGCGAAATAGCTGAAAGCACCTGAGACAGGCTCTTGCGCAGACATCTCGCCAAGCATTCGCATGATCAGATAAATAACTGCTCCGCCCATCAGATAGGACAGAATAATACCCGGCCCCACCAACTGGATTGATGCAGCTGAACCGTAGAACAAGCCAGTTCCAATTGCACCACCCAGCGCAATCATCTGGATATGGCGGTTCTTCAGACGGCGCGCCAATGGAGCCGCATTATTCGCAGACATTAATTACCTTTCAAGCCAATATTCAGGAGAGCAGCATAACAATGAGAATGCCGCCAACAGTCAGCAGCGTGTTGGAAACCGCGTAAGTGACGGTATAGCCCAACACTGGCACCTGACTACCTGCTTCATCCGTAATCATAGTGAGAGCTGGCGTTGCAATACACGCACCGGCGCAACATCCCAATACAAGCGCGTTATCGAAGCGGAAGATGTACTTGCCGATGTAAAGCGCCAGGATTACAGGCACACTGGTAACGACAATTCCCCACAGAAACAGACTCATGCCGACCTCCTGAACACCAGCAACAAAGCTGGGGCCAGATGCAATGCCGATGACGCCAATAAAGGTGTTCAGTCCCACCACATTCATAAACCAGACCACCGAGGGTGGAATATTGCCGAAGGTAGGATGCACGGATCGCAACCAGCCTGCTACAATACCGGCAACCAATACACCACCAGCAATTGATAAGGTCAGCGGCATTGAGCCAATGGTAATCAAGGGTGCGCCGAAGATTGCACCAAGCACAATGGCGATGAACAGAAATGTTATATCAGTTTGCTTGGTGGAGAAATCCGCACGCCCAACAGCATCCAGCGCCTCACGTATGCGCTGCGGTCTGCCCGATACTGTCAGTACGTCGCCCCGATGCAGAACTGTTTGCGCCAGTATCGGAATTTCAGATCCTGTCGCGCCTCGGCGAATGCGGTTTAGAAAAATGCCGCGTGTGATGTCGAGATGCGCCAGCTCACCCAAAGTCTTGCCATCAAAAGCGCGCTTGGTGACCAGAACATCCATGCCCTGATCGGGTACATCAAGCAGGTCTGCGTCATCCTTCTCCTCAACGCCAATCGCAAACAGGTTATGGAGCGCACCGCGTGCACCTGCCGCGCCGATAATATCGCCTTCTTGCAGCACGGTGGTTTCATCTGCATTGATGATTTGCCCATTGCGGCGAATACGATCTATGAAAACGCGCAAATGCGGGATGCTGGCCTCAACCTCGGCAACCGTTTTGCCAACTTGCGGGGCGACTTTCGATAATTCATAGGCACGGATGATGTAATGATGCCAGAACGTGCCCCGGTCATCATCCACACCGCCCATCTTGATCGCATATTGCTTGCAGGCAACTGGCAGATCGATGCCCAGTAGCCTGCGTCCCAGCTGCCCCACGATGAGCGTAGAGCCAACCGTGCCGTAGATGTACGTCATGGCAAAGGCCGTTGATACGGCAGCAACCAGCCCATGTATTTCATTTGCTGAAAGATTCAGTCGGCCAATAGCGTTCGTCGCAAGCCCCAGCGCTGACGAAATAGTCGCCCCTCCGGCAAAAAGCCCCGCACCATAGCCAATGTTATATCCGGCGATGCGCGTTACCAACCAGGCTGTGCTGAGAAACAGCAGGCTGACAACCGTTGCAAACAAAGCTTGCGGAATGCCATCGCGCGCAATACCACGCACAAATTGCGGGCCGACGCTGTAGCCCACCGCAAAAAGAAACAAAAGAAAGAAGACATTCGCAATATCGCGCGCAATTGGAATATCAAGCTGCCCAATCAGGATGCCCACCAGAAGCGTGGTTGTAACAGTACCCAGGCTGAAGCTTTTAAACTGCAGAATGCCAAGCGGATAGCCAATCGCGACAGCGAGAAATAGCGCAATCTCGGGATTCTCCCGCAGCGTCGTGACAAACCAATCCCATATAAACAAATGTCTTCTCCAATCGGATGCGAGGCCGTGAGCCCAATTTGGCGAGGAATGCAGCTGACTAGTGCTAAGCTCGCTAACATAATGCATGAACTTGGTCTACCAGCGCGATAAGCTGGAATGAAAAAGACTTCAGAAAGGCATCAACATCAAACAATAACCAACCATAGGTTGCAGCATACTGCAGCGGGTCGCGCATTTATTAGAAAACAATCCCATAAACTTTAAAATACAACATGCTACATTTAAATATTTCATTGAATTATTTTAAATTCATGAAACGCACAAAATATCACTCAACAAAATATTATAATTTTATGGCTTGACGCTTGCTGCAAGTGAAGGCTTAATGCTTCAGCTTCCGATGCGGTCTATAATGTATTGGAAATGCTGTAAAATATGCCAATGCGATGACAGATGTGACACCTGTTGATTGATAGCGGTATAATAAGAGAATACTGCAATCATCAACATAGAGAACGCCATACCTGCGCAAGAGAGGCCAAGTTGTCCTTGCCAATCGATCATTCATTTGCAGCACAAGTGAAAGCCTGGATCAGCGCAGATAATGCCATCGCTAGTTGTATACTTATGAATATCAGTGAAGGCATCGCTTTTGGTGCTTCATCTTGATGGGAGTGAAACAGTGACATCAGCATCTTCTAAGCCCCCAAAACTCAGTCCACTCGATGATATCTATGCTTCAGGTGATTTAGGGACATCATTGGAGAAGTCGAAATTTCCTGTAAAGGAAAGAGACCCACACAATGTGTTTGCAGCGGTACGTGATGAGTTGATGCTCGATGGCAATTCGCGGCAGAACCTTGCTACCTTCTGTCAGACATGGGTCGATGAAGAGATTCATGATCTGATGGAGCTGTCCATCGATAAGAACATGATCGACAAGGACGAATATCCGCAAACAGCCGAGATCGAAGCACGGTGCGTGCGCATGATTGCGGATCTGTGGAACTCGCCAGATGCGGAAAATACGCTGGGTTGTTCAACCGTGGGATCGTCAGAAGCTGCAATGCTTGGCGGTTTGGCCCTGAAGTGGCAGTGGCGCAAAAAGCGTCAGGCTGCAGGCCTGCCAACTGATAAACCCAACCTCATCTGCGGTCCCGTGCAGATATGCTGGCACAAATTCGCCCGCTATTTCGATGTGGAACTGCGCGAGATCCCACTTGATGGTGACCGCTACATCATGAATGCGGAAGAAGTCATCAAGCGCGTGGACGAAAATACCATCGGCGTTGTGCCTACCCTGGGCGTTACCTTCACGGGACAATATGAGCCGGTGAAGGCTGTGCACGATGCTCTCGACAAGCTGCAGAAAGAAAAAGGCCTCGACATTCCAATCCACGTCGATGGCGCCAGTGGCGGATTCCTTGCCCCATTCTGTGCACCAGACCTTCCGTGGGATTTCCGTCTGCCACGTGTGAAGTCAATCAACTCTTCCGGCCACAAGTTTGGTTTGGCGCCTCTGGGCGTGGGCTGGGTTGTTTGGCGTGAGGCAAAGGATCTGCCAGAAGATTTGATTTTCAACGTCAATTATCTTGGCGGCAACATGCCAACGTTCGCGCTAAATTTCTCACGTCCCGGCGGACAGGTGATTGCGCAATACTATAACTTCCTGCGTCTTGGGCGCGAGGGATACGCAAAGATCCAGAACGCCTGCTATGATACAGCACTGTATCTCTCAAAAGAAATCGGCAAGCTCGGTCCTTTCGAGATCATCTTTGATGGCAACAGCAAGGAAGGCATTCCGGCCATGTGCTGGAAGCTGAAGGATGCCAAGGGCATCGGCGGTTATACGCTTTATGATCTGGCGGACAGGCTGCGCAGCCGCGGCTGGCAAGTGCCGGCATATTCCATGCCTGCAAACCGCGAGGATCTCGTTGTGCAGCGTATTCTGGTGCGCCACGGCGTGAGCCGGGATCTTGCATGCCTGCTGATGGATGACATCAAGCGGTCGCTTGAATTCTTCGAGAAGCATCCAGTCGTTAATCCCCTGACGGACGAGGAAGCTGGCGGTTTCAACCACGCCTGATTTCCCTCGTAAAATAAGGCTTCAAAACCTTGAGAGCGTGATACGTCGCGCTCTCGCAGGGGCGCTTAAACATGTCGCCGCATAAGCAGACAGGAGAATCTCTGTGGCAAGCAGCAATGCAACTCCATCAGCCAAGCAGCTAACATTGCTAGGTTTTTTTGCCATTACCGCTTCAATGGTGATGGCCGTTTATGAATATCCCACATTCGCCACTTCCGGCTTTAGTCTTGTATTCTTCCTACTGCTGGGCGGCTTGCTCTGGTTCATCCCTGTCGGCCTGTGCGCGGCAGAAATGGCAACTGTTGAGGGTTGGGAAGAAGGCGGTGTCTTCGCCTGGGTTTCGAATACACTTGGTGAGCGCTGGGGGTTCGCGGCAATCTCGTTTGCATACCTGCAGATCGCTATCGGCTTTATTCCGATGCTGTATTTCGTGCTGGGATCACTGTCATACATCCTGTCGTGGCCCGCACTTAACAATGACCCCATGACCAAGACGATTGGCGCGCTGGTTGTTTTGTGGGTGCTAGCTTTCACGCAGTTTGGCGGTACGAAATATACGGCGCAGATTGCAAAGCTCGGCTTCTTCTTCGGCATTCTCTTGCCAGCACTCATTTTGATGGCACTTGCTGTCATTCATGTGGTAAGCGGCGCGGAGTTGCAGATCGCCTTCAATGCAGAGACCTTCTTCCCTGATTTTACCAAGATCGGCACGATGGTTGTTTTCGTGGCTTTCATCCTGAGCTACATGGGCGTTGAAGCTTCTGCGACCCACGTCAACGAGATGAAAAACCCTGGCCGCGATTATCCAATGGCCATGTTCCTGCTGATGATTGCTGCGATTGGTTTAAGCTCCATTGGGGGGCTTTCGGTCGCATCAGTCATTCCGCACAGCGAGATCAACCTGAGTGCCGGTGTTGTGCAGACCTTCCAGGTTCTCATCATGAGCCATGGTGCAGATCTTGAATGGGCTGTGCGCCTCATCGCGGCATTGCTGGCGCTGGGTGTATTGGCGGAGATTGCCTCCTGGATCACGGGGCCATCGCGCGGAATGTACGTCACCGCACGCAATGGCATTCTGCCGGCTGTTGCCGCCAAGGTGAACAAGGCTGGTGTGCCTGTTTCAATGGTGATTTTCCAGTTGATCATCACCTCGGTGGCGTTGGTTGTGTTCACCAACTCCAGCGGCGGCGGTAATATGTCGTTTCTGATCGCAATGGCGCTGACAGTGGTGCTCTATCTGATCACCTACTTCCTGCTGTTCCTTGGCTACATCAACCTTGTGCTGAAGCATCAGGATAAGAAGCGCTCATTCCGGATACCGGGCGGTACGGGCTTCCGTATTCTCGTGCCAATGGTTGGCTTTATCATCTCACTGCTTGCATTTGTCATTTCATTCTTTCCGCCAAGCGGCCTGCCTGGTGGCGAAAGCAACGAAGCCTACGTGATGCTGCTGGTGGTGAGCTTTGTAATCGTGCTTTCGATTCCGTTTATCATCTACGCCTTGCATGACAAGCGCGGCAAGAAGATGAATGCAACGCTCATTCCGATCACTTCCGAGAATGCGCCGGCTGGCCACTTTTCCATCCGTCCAGTGGCGCGTGCTACGCATCATATCATTCCGGATAGTGGCGCCTCGTAACTAAAAATCGGTGGGGCCGCTTTGAAAGGAGCGGCCCTACTTTAAAAGTACCAGGCTAAACCGAGCATCGACACTTCCAGAGTAGCGTCAAATATGTGACCACTGGCATCATAAGCAACGTGCAGCCCTCGTGGGATTGAAAACACATCTCATGCCAATCATCTTCGTCAGACTGTAAGAGTGTTCTTGTACACCTGCCCATCCTTCATGATGAGCTTCATGTTTTTGTCTGGATCGGCAATCAGGAAAACATCCTCAAGAGGATTGCCATCAATCACAAGGATATCCGCAAGTGCGCCCGGCTCGATTACGCCGATCGGCCCTTTATAGGGAGAGCGCAATCCGGACATGGCAAGCAACTCACCGTTGTTGCGGGTTGCCATCATCAGCGCGCCGTCATTGCCAAGCCACTTAGCCGTTTTTGCCAGCTGTCGCCCTTGCGATTTCGTGCCCTGCGGGTTGAACAGAATATCCGTGCCCCAGGCCATTTTGGCTTTGTGCTTCTGCGCCAAACCAAATGAACGCACGGTTCCTTCCGCTATTTCCTTTTGCATGGCTCTTTGCTCAGGCAAGTTTAGCGGGTTTGAATCCTCATCTGCCAGAAACGGCTGAATGCTCCACCACGCATCGGCATCGACCATACGGACAACCGTTTCCTCATCGGCAAGCTGGCCATGTTCAATGCACTGCACGCCGCCATCGAGCGCCCGCTGAATACCAGCAGACGTGTATACATGCGCGCAGACATAAGTGCCCCAGTCAGAGGCCGCTTGCACGGCTGCGCGGATTTCGGCGGGCGTGAACTGGATGCTATAGAGAGGGTCGTAAAGCGAAGCGACGCCACCACCTACCATAATCTTGACTTGGCTCGCACCCAGCATCAGCTGCTCACGCGTGCTGCGCAAGACAGAATCAGCGCCATCTGCAATGGCAGAAATTCCCGCTTTTTCAGATGCACTCAGGCCCATTTCCATTGAATGGGGCAGCTCATTGCGAAAACGAAAATCGCCATGTCCCGAAGTCTGGGAGATCATGGCGCCAGAAGGGAAAATACGTGGTCCAGGCAGACGGTTCTCGTCAATCGCCCGCTTGAGTGAAAATGAGGGCCCGCCCGTATCGCGGATCGTGGTAAAGCCCCGCATCAGCGTGCGCTCGGCCTCCTCAGCCGCCACAAGATGGATATAAGGTACATCCGCCGTCATCGCGACAGCCTGCGGAATAGCTGCAAGGATCGAGTGCCAATGGGCATCAATCAGCCCAGGCATAACCGTGCCACCGCGACAATCAATGGCTTCAGCATCCGTTACATTTTCTGCTGCCTGTATCAGAGCCTTGATGCGGTTGCCCTCAATCAGGACGTTCTGCCCCTCGACAAGCTTGCCGGATTTACCATCAAAGATACGGGCGTTTTTCAAAAGCACTTTTTTATCAGGCGCTTGTGTTGCAGGTGTGGCTGCCGCTGCCAGCCCCGCTGAGGCAAACGTTGCAGCAATCCCGCCCAATACCGAACGTCTAGAGACAGCCTTGTTCACGCGGTCGCAGATAGCGGTGACCTCTGCGCTATGACAAACACAGCCAAAGCCATGCATCAAATACTGATACTTGCTGGGAAGAGCGCGCAATGGTGCCTCCTTGAAAATGTGTCAGGGAGGCTTTGCCTCAGGGAGCCTTGGCGTTCAGCAGCACATCAGTCGCATCCAGCATGTTAAGCTTTGCCACCTCAGCCAATGGCACCAGTTTGACATCCTTCATGCCCGCAAGGCGGCCAAGATCAAACTTGATGAAGTTGATATTGTCATACGAGCGAATAAACAGCTGATTGAGACCAAGATCCGTCAGCGACGTCCAGGACGTATATTCAGTGCTGAACTCGCTGGGGTTTTCTTCCTCAATACCATCAAACTCCAGCCCGCCACCATTGCGCGCATCAATCGTAATGCCTTTGGGACGATCAAAGTTATTCAGGATGTGACCAAGCCCGACAATGGCTTTATCCGGCGTAACAGCTTGAGCAAAGTTCGAGTAGTAAACAGCGCGCACAAAGCGTCCAACCGAGGTGTTGGAAGCGGGCAGACCTGCTGTCGCAATACCTGAATCGGGTTGCGAAACAGTCAGATTGCCAAATTTACCAACTGACTTATCGATATTCGTCAGGAAAGTATAATTGTTCAGATTGGTGATGTGCCAGGAAAATTCCGGCCCATTCGTCATCACCCCTACGGGGTTATCATAGATGTTCAGCTTGCCATTGGAGAACTCGATCACGATCGATGCACCGGATCGATCATGCACGACAAAATGGAAGGGCGTCTGCGCGCCGTGCAATGCGGCTAATGGTGTGAGCAAAACAGGTTGCTGTTCCAGCGCAGTTTTAACCGCACTCGCTGTATCGAACTGCGATAGCACCCATGCACCAAGATCAATAGCTGCGAGCGCGGCTTTGGTCTTGGCAAAGTTATCTGCAGGACCATTTGCGCCCGCATAAGCCAGCACACTGAACGTCAACCCGGCCCCATTCAACCCCTCGACGATCTTAAGATCGTTGACCGATCCATTTGGCACTGTGACTGCCAGAATATCATACTTTGACTGCACATTAAGCGGCGCATGCCCCTCAATAGCTGATGTGAAGGCGCGCCCCCTGGGCAGGAATGACACAAGATAGGGCAATTCAATCGACAGTTCGAGCGTACGCCCGGCATAGGCCCCACCGGATGTGTCACGAAACATCAGGGAGGTGCACGCCAGCATGAGGCTGTCGCCGAAAAAGTTTCCCAGACCATCAGCAACCATCGGGAGCAATGTTGAGGTCATAGACATGGCGTGTGTATCCCTAAGATGATTGAAACCGTGGCTGAGATGCTAGCCAAAACCCATCTGCCGATCAACGATAAATACTCAAGCTTAATCACTTGCCGAAGCATGGATATTTTCACTGCACAGGTAGAAACGGCAGGCTGTTGGTTGAAGTAAGGCTACCTGTCATGAATGCCAGATTGGCAGCAGTGATCAGCGATGCTGCGTGTGCATCGGCCTGTGCCAAACGCGCGTCGAGAAGCCCGCTATTGGCTTCGGTTACCACTGTTAAGGTTCCAACACCGTTTTTATAGGCATCAATAGCAGCATCGTAGGTGATGGCTGCAGCCTTCAATAAAGCAGTCGCCGCTTTGTGAGACTCAAGCGCTGTGCGCAGAGCGTTTGAGGCAACCACAATTTCAGTCACAGCGGCCAATTGCGTCTTGCGGAAAACCTGCTCGCTTGCTGAGGCTTGTGCTTGCGCATTCTTCAATTGGGCAGCTCTTAACCCGCTATCATAAATCGGCATGGTGGCCCCCACCAGAAAGCCCATGCCGGTCGCCTGATTGCCAATAGTCGGAAGACCGCTGGCATTGAAGCCGGTTGAGGATTTTGTCACCCCGCCCGCAACAAATACTTTTGGCATGAACTCAGCCTCTGCGGCTGCAATGCCAGACTGGCTTGCTTTCAGCGCTGCATAGCTCGCAATCACATCCGGACGGCGCGACAATGCGGCTTTGATCATGTTGTCGGTTGTTGCATCAACCTTGGCTGGTAAATTGCGCTTTGTGGCGCCATTAATCTTTATCTTTACGGTGGCATTGATGCCCATCGCGGCCAGCACAGCCTGATATGCATCACGCGCTTGCCCTTCGGCTTTCACGAGCCGCAACTCGGATTGCGCAACCAACTGACGCGCTTGCGCAACTTCAACAGTTGTTGCGCGCCCATTTGCAAGCCGCGCCTCGACTGCACTTCTGATCTCACGAGAATTTCGCAAAGTATGATGGGCAATATCCAGCGCAGATGTTGCTGCACCATAGAGGTAATACGCATTGGCAACATCAAAAATAAGCTTCTGATGTGATGCATTGAACATCACATTCGCAGCATAAGATACCTCGCGCGCCGCACCTGCAACGGCCTGCCGCTGGCCAAAATCAAACAGCAACCATTGCAGCGCGAGAGAGGGAGAAACCCCGCTTAATGTTGCATTGAGCTGACGCTCTCCAGCTATGGGCAAATCAACAGGTGTCGAGGCCTTTTGCCGCCCTCCGATTACATTGGCTGTAATCATCGGCAGATAGGTTGCCTCCACCATTCCCACAGCCAGCGCAGCCTGCCGCGCATGCTCCCACGCAATGCGGGTTGCAGGATTGCCGCGCTGGGCAATATCAATCAGTTCCGCCAGTCCATAAGAACGCTTGGTATCGATTGTTACATTATCATGTAGCTGCGAAAGAGCCGGATCAGCAGGTAAGCTGAAGTCAACCGCGCCACCTGTCGTCTGCTGATTGCCGGGCTTCCACGGCTGATCCGGAGCTGTGGGCGCAAGCTTCATGGCATCGGTTGCGCAGGCTGTCAGCGCAAGGCAGGCAAGCACAGCCATCGTTGAAAGGCGCAGCCTGCGCAGCCCTGATCCGAGTGCATATTTCATGCCTCTTTCCCTGCTATTAGCTGCTCCATGCGCTCCAGGCTCATGGTGTGTGATTCTGGTGAGGCTTCAGGCACATCGGTACCACAAGCATCTGAGGCTGTGACTTTTTCGGCCAGTCGAGTCAAGGGCAATGACAGATATGACAGGTCTTCTTGCGAGAAGTATATTTCCTTATCCAGAGAAGCCACCTGTTCGGCAATTTCCTGCAGATTGTTTCCTATAGTTTTTGCAGGCTGCAAGGCTTTAGGCTCAAATGACATCAGTTGGAAATTCCGGCTGACTGCATCAAGCTGTGTTTCAATATCAGCCACCTGCGCCACCATTGCACCACGCTTATCAGGACGTGTTGATGCAAGCACAGCAAGTCCCTTCAGCGCCTTCGACAAACTGGTGCGGATGGAGCTCTCCACAGTTACCGGCCAGATCATCGTGGAGACGAAATAAATCGCCAGATTACCCACGAGAATGCCGATGATACGATCACGCGCTGTATCCGTATCAATGGTTGGAGCAAAGCCCTGCAAAATAGTGAGATAAAACGCCAGACCTATCTGCACGCCCGCATAGGCAATCCGCTCATCGCCACTGGAAACCCACGCCGCAATGCACGTCACTGCAAACAGCAGCAGCATGAGATGCCCGATAGAATCCATATGCGGCATCAGAAACATAATTGAACTTATGCCAAGTGCAGCGCCAATCAGACAGCCGCCAATGCGCAGGCATAGCTTGTGAATGGTCTCTCCCGCTGTCCCCAATGAGGCGACATAACAGGTGATCATCGCTGTATGGATACCCTGCCAGTTAATCCCCGCATAGAAAACGTAACACAGCATGGCTGCCAGCGTCGTTTTAAGGGCAAAGCCTTGATATCTGGGGTTTGTCAGGGCATCAGGCGCAAAGAAGGTATCCTTGGGGGCAGCAGCAAAGTCAGCCTCAACATTGCCAGCCATCGTCGCCAACGCATGGTGAATACCCCGCTCGGTAGCGCTTGAACCTTCACGCATAGCCTGTGGCTGTGGCATCGCGTTGCCAGCATCCAGTGCATCGATAGCGGCTGAAATCTCCGCCCCCAGTACGGCACGCGTAGCATCGGATATTTCCGCAGGCAGTGCCCGCGCAGCAAGCAAAAGCTGGTAAGAGGCCAGAACATCAACCTCTATCTGCCGCAACGCATCGCGAGATGTCAGATGCAATAGGCGCACAAACATAATGCGCTTATTTGCCTCATCATTTCCCTGATGCAAAAGCTCCCGTACCCGCTCTTGAGCATCTTGCGAATTGGCAAGCACCACATCGCGCGCAGCCACGAGCCTCTGACGCATCCCCTCCCTTAGCAGGGACACAGTCGATCGCCCAAAGCAGAGGTTGAAAGCCGCCATCACAATCATGGGCATGATGGCCATTTCCCATGCATATCGCAGGCCGGTAGAGATCACACCGCCAATCGGCACCTGGTTCACCAGCGAGAGCACGAAAGCAATGATCAGCGCAACAATGCCCCCCGCTTCGCCAAGCTTGCTGGCAGCACCAATGAACAGAAAGACAATTGAAACGCCCGTCATCACAAGCAGACGCAGCAATGGCGATTCCACGCTCCACTGCAGGATTGGCACAATCATGGCGACAAGCAGCGTGATCGCAAAGGCCGCCGCAATGGGAATGATGGTGTTTTCTGAACCATCAGCCTTCATAAGAAAGATAATCAGGTAGCAACTGATAGCCGATTCCGGGATCTGAAACATCATGGCGATTGTTACCGCCAGCGTGCAGATAGCCGCAGTGCGCCATGTGGTGCCCGCGCGCCCAGGGAATGGCGCAAGGTCCAACACGATCTGCCGCAGCATGCTCATGTTTGGGATATCAGCATTGCTTGCCATGCTTGACCATTACCACTGCCGAACCTCCCACACGGGTGAGATCCTCAGGCGGGTTATTCAGTTTGATCCGCACCGGAAAGCGCTGCTCGATCCGCACCCAGTTGAGCGATTTGGGGACATAGGGCAGATTGCGCGGAATGTTGATCAACTCTTCAGATGTTACCCCCCAGCCGATACTTTCAACACGCCCCTGAATAGGGATAGAGCGGTTAGCGAGTATATGAACTGTCGCGCAATCGCCAATCGCAATCCTGTCCAGCTCCGTCTCCATAAAACTTGCAGAAGCATACCAGTTTTCTGTATCGATCAGCGTGAATACCGATTGCCCTGGTATGATGATTTGTCCCGTAGCAATCGTTAGTCCAACAACCAAACCATCATGGGGCGCCAGCACGTCGGTGTTGTCCAGATTGCGTTGCGCCAACGCCAACGCCGCTTGGCGCGCCTCAACCAGTGCCTGTGCTCCATCAATCGTATTCACCAAAGAATCAGCAGCCTTTGCTTGCTTGAATGCCTGATTTAGGCTGACCTGTGCATCATCACGCAAGGTTCTGGCATCATCCACTTGCTGCCGCGTGACATAACCCTTGGGTAGCAGCGCCGTAAGACGTTTCAGCGTTTCCTCAGCAAGGGCCAGGTTGGATTTTGCGCGCTGTATCTGCTGGTTGGCGATTTGTGCATTACTTTGTTCGGCAGCGATGGTCCGCTGCTGGGTCTCGCGGGCGGCTTCCGCAATTTTTAAATCTGCCGCCGTTTGCTCCACAAGCAAACGGAAGGGCTCTGGATCCACCTTAAACAGCAAATCGCCCCGCTTAACACGACCGTTTTCCTTAACATTGATCTCAACGATACGGCCCGGCACCGTAGATGCGATATTGACAGTATTGGCCATAATCACTGCATCTTCCGACAGCGGATTATTCCGAGCTTTCCGCATATAAGCTAGCCCGAGAACGATCGCCGCAGCTATAATACCAATCCCCAATAGTGAGGCAAACAAGCCGGGTCTTTTTCTTGCATAAGCAGAGCCGCTCATGTTTATCGTCCATAAATCAAAAGCGCGAGAGCAAAGGCAATTCCTGCCGCCAAGCTGATGTAAACCACAAGTCGGAATGGCATCTGGTCATCAACACCTGTGCGCACAAAAATAAGACGTACAACGAGAGCACCAACAATCCCCACGGCAAGGTAAGCTAACCACGAAGGGAAATACGCGCCGAATAGAGGGAAAGAAGGGCTTGGTTGAGAAGAACAACCAGCAACTGCGAGCGAAGAAAACACAGCGAACCATCGAGAGAAAACGACCTGATGCATCACAAATATCATTCTCCTCGCACATAGATCAACGTGATATAACTTTTCATCATTGTATGCAGAAATATTTAATAATTTAAGCATATGTATAAAATTCGCCATTTCAATTTTTTAAATTAACGTAATAAAATTAATCACCTGCCATATCCTTAAAAGCCTTGGAAGATTCTCCAGCTTGCCCAAACGCACTCTAGAGATATACGACAACAATATACAACAATATAATGAGCGCCCCAAAAGTATTATAATATTAAATAGGGTAAGGGCACGCCTCAAACCGTCTGTCAGCAGGCAAAAATTTGAGTAACATAAAACCTTATTAGCGCCCTCTTATATAGAGGACTGACCGCCTGACGCCCAATGCACTTCCATGACATTACTTCTGCAGGTTAGTCCAGCCTGACTTCATCCCACTCTTGAATGCTACTGGACTTGTAATGCTTTAGCGCCTGCCATTTGTCACGTACCCCAGAACGTAGACCGTATCGCTGATATCGTTGGGGAAGACTCTCGCCGAATGCTGCTGAGATACCAGCACGAGAATAGCATTCTCTAAATCGCTGATTTTAAATGTATCAAGACTGTGAAAAAAGTGATGGCTGGGGCGGGAGGACACTAATCCGACCTCCTCTTAAGCCCATGAAGCCCTTATATTTAAGGGTTTTAAGGCGTTGACGTGGGCTACCAGTTTGGGCTACCAGTGGGCTACTGGGAAAATTAGAAGGCATCCCACTGCATGGCTTATCATGACACGCGATACCTCAAGAAGCACGGCAATCAGTGGGTTGTTGTCGTCAAGGTTCCTGATCGTCTCCGACAGGTTGTCGGCAAGGCGCATCTAAAGCACCCACTGCACACTGACAGCCTTGCGCTAGCAAACCATCAAAAGCATCGTATTGTAGCGGATATGAAGGATCAGCTAGCCAAGGCAGAGAAAAACTTGCGATCCAAATCTCGCAACTCCGTACCTCCACTGATTCAAGAAGCCCTCGACTGGCGGCAACATATTTCTGCCGAAGACGAAGACCCTACAAGCTTTGAGACATTTCAAGATGAAGGTGGGAATGATATTGAGATTCCTCTTAACCTATCCCGTGACCTTTTGGCTGACAGGGCAGAGGAGATTGAGCGTCGGGACGGAGAAGACAAGGCCAAAGCTTTTGTCAATATTGCTACTGGGAGCGCAACTCCGCTTATAGCTGTTGTCGATAAATGGCTCGCCGAGAAGGTTATGAAGCCACGACAGATGATCGACTATCGCCGAGCTGTCTCCAAATTTGACAGATGGCTGGCGGAGTCCAAGCTACCCGTCACAGTAGAAAAGATCACACGCAGGATAGCAGGACGGTACGTTACAGCGGCTTTCGTTGAGACTGAGGCAAACCCAAGAACTGCAAACAAAGACATCTCTTGTCTTTCGTCACTCTGGAAGTGGCTGGAAATCAAGGAATACGTTTCCGCCAACATCTGGACCAGACAGTCTCTTGAGGAGCCAGAGCCAACTAAGGCAACGGCCAAGCGCCCCTACACCGAGAGTGAGATTGAAGCTCTATTCAAGGGCAACCCCAGCCCTTTGCTGAGGGACTTCATGGCTATTGCTGCTCTCTCTGGAATGCGTATTGAGGAGATTGCGCGGTTGACTGTTGAGGAGGTAGCTGGCGGGTGGTTTGACATTACCATTGCAAAGACTTCTGCCGGTATCCGCAAGGTGCCCATTCACTCAGCCTTGCAGGAAATCATTGATAGACGAACAAAGGGCAAGGAGCCAACCAGCCCCCTATTCCCTGAATTACCAGTCCCACAAGAGGGCAGCGCAGTTGAGCGCTCCCAAAAGGTTGTGAAGCAGTTCACCAACTACAGGCGCAAGATCGGCGTAGATGACGTGCCCAAAGGTGCCCGACAGAGCCGCGTAGACTTTCACAGTCTTCGCCGTTGGTTCATCACAAAAGCTGAGCAGGCAGGGCAACAACCGCATTTTATAGAGGCGCTGGTGGGCCATAAACGGCTTGGCATGTCGCTTGGAAAGTATTCTGCAGGGCCACTAAAGGAGCAGTTAAGAGCTGTTGTGGAGTCCGTAAGGTTACCCTTCAGCGGCTTAGATGACAAAATTTCAGCAGATAGTTCAAGCCCTATTATCTTGCTATGATATATCTGCAGGATGATATGTATACTAAGCTGGAGGAACTATGGGCGAAGCAAAGCGTCGAGTCGCTTTCAGGGGGACTGCTCCTAAACTAATCGGGCGTGGTTTGTTGTTTCCTAGTCTCCTTCAACCAAAGGGGCTAAGTGGCCTTACCACAACGAAAATCCCTGAAGAGGAGCTTCAGTCTGGGGTCCTTTATTGGGATAAAATTGCGTGCCCCACCAATAACCTCGTGCATGTTGCTCTTCCAGAAGAGGAACTGCTCATGCGAGAAGAGGTACTCATTCGCCCACGTAGTATTGGTGTCGGAAGCTTCGACATACCTCAAATTCTGCACCTTGCCACCGAAACCCAGGTGAGGAGCTTTGCGATGCTTGAAAAGGAGCGGCCGGGTTATTGGTGCCTCACAGCCGCACCTCCCGAAGAGTTGGCGCATACTTCGCAATTCGAGGCGGGTCGCTCAGCCTTGGTACAACTTGTAGGTGGCCTTCCGTTACCCCCGCCCGGCACCAGAATGGAGAGTATTCTAGAATTTAAGTTGAATCGCCGCTCCGAGCTAGAGAAACTCCGATCTAAGTTAGACAAATTATATGTCACTATCACACAGAGTGACGACAAAGATATGGCGATTAGAGTCATTGAAAGTGAGGTTGATCAGGCCATCGCTGATCTACTAAAGACATCGCGAGAGTGGTGGAAGTATATTAATCTCGCTGATGTGAAGACTCTTGTTAGCTTGGGAGCTGCTGCCGCCGGTCAATTTTTTGGTCTGTCAACTGCTATGGGAGCATCGACCAGCATTGTCGGTGGCGTGGGCGCTTTCATTTCCATTACAAATGGCGTAAACGCAAAACTCAAGGCAGATCGGTCTTCACCTTATTGGTATGCCGTTGAAGTCAAGAGGAAGCTTGCATGATGCAACAATTGACTAACAAACACTCAGTCAAGCTGGCGACTATAGAGGATTCGTCTCACTGTTCTAGCTATTGTGAGGATCAGAGCGAATGAGTGCGATAATGGAGGCCTTGAAGCAGTTTGAGGCCACTGAGGCGAACCTCGCCAAACTCGAAAGACTCTGGAGCGAGTTGCAGGACCTGTTCCCGCGCGGTCTCTCTTTCGGAGCGCAGCCAGAATATCAAGATCGCTGCCGGTCGTTCCTACAAGTGCTACGCGCTCTCCCTGCAATTGATGGCTGGAAACCCGACGTAACTCCTCCAGATGCGGAAAGCATTGGAGCAATTCGATTTGATTTAATGGAACTTGGAGATCCTCTCGCAGAGATGCAGTTAGAGAATAGCCTATGGGCAGGTGGTGACCAAATAAGCGAGTATCGCTTTCGGTTCGATCAAAAGCGCCGCGCACTCATTAGAGATGAACTGATTAACCTTATAGCACAGTTTGACACGGCGCTTCGCGAAGTACGCCATACATTCGGGGAGCCGCAACGTGGTCAAAAACTATCTGGTAGTCTTTGGGATACCCTGTGCAATTGCCTTGATCAAATTGAAGTTCTACTTGGTAGCAGCATGCAGAAGCCCAATTCATGGAGCAATCTCAAGCGTCATCTGAAATTCGCTGAATGCCAAGACTTACACGATATCGAGCAGTTTGACTGGCCGAATGTGAAAAGAGGCTTAGAGCAAGGGCTTTATGGTGAAAATGAACCGCTTCCGGTTTCGGCTATTGATTTAGCAGACCTCGTTGCAGCAAAGCCACGAGGCCCTGTTACCGTTCAATTGCAATGGAGCAATCTAACTGCCGATGGTTTTGAGCGACTATTGTTCACGCTAATTACCAATCAGGCAGGTTATGAGAACCCTGAATGGCTTATGCAAACTAAAGCCCCGGATAGAGGTCGCGATCTCTCGGTAACACGGGTAATACAAGACCCTTTGGCTGGCACTCGGCGCGAACGCGTGATTATCCAGTGTAAGCATTGGCTATCAAGGAGCGTCAGTCTTCCAGATGCTACAGTCGCAGCCGAACAAACGAAGCTCTGGGGCGCCCCAAAGGTGGACGTGCTTGTGCTCGCAACAAGCGGAAGGTTCACAACAGACGCAGTCCAATGGGTTGAGCGTCACAACTCAGAGGGTACAGTGCCTCGTATTGAAATGTGGGCCGAAAGCCACTTAGAGCATCTTCTTGCTTCTCGCCCGGCCCTTATCGCCGACTTCAAACTACGTTGAGGCCCGACTTTCGACCCAAAAGTTATTTGGCCAAAAATCTGAAAGCTCTTATTAACGGGGACGCTGTCCCGAATCCCCCCGTTACCCTGCGGCCGCACCGCACACTCACCTCCGCACCAACTAAGGTGCATATTGATAGTGCCTATAGGCGTCCCTTCTTCACTCCACCACAACGCCATGCTGATGAAATCCTTAAGCGTCCCACAGGGCAGGCTTATGCGGGACGTTCCATCATCGCGCCTCATCCGTCCCAATAGAATGCATATTGACATTCGGAACGATATAGACTCTCATGTCTATAACTTCAATGGAACGAATGAGGCCTCAGCCATGCTCATCGGATACGCTCGTACATCCACCCTCGAACAAGAAGCAGGGCTTGAGGCTCAGATACGGGACCTTCAGGCATTAGGCTGCGAGAAGGTCATCAGTGAGCAGACCTCCTCAGTGGGGCCTCGCAGGGCACTTGAAGGCCTCCTTGAGTTTGCCCGTACTGGTGACACCATTGTTGTGACTAAGCTCGACAGGCTGGCCCGTTCAGTGCCGCATATGTGGGAAATCATGAGCAGGCTACAGGAGAAGGGTGTTGACCTGCGCATCATCAATATGGGCGTGGATACCTCGACACCAACAGGCAAGCTGATGCTGAATGTGCTTGGAGGCGTGGCTCAGTTTGAACGTGAGATGATGCTTGAGCGGCAACGTGAAGGCATTGCAAAGGCGAAGGCAGACGGAAAGTACAAGGGCCGCAAGCCAACTGCACGGGCTAAAGCAGAAGACGTTATGAGCCTTAAGAATGAAGGCCTCAGTATGGGGCAAATTGCACAGCGCCTTGGTATCGGAAAAGGTTCCGTACATAGAATTATCTCAGAAGCGAAATTGCAGTTAAACAATTAACAGCATAAACACCAATAAAATCAAACTTTAAAATTAAATATCATATAAAAATTCAAGCAATTAATAATAGAAACGACACCGTAACCATTTAATTTATGAAATTTACATAATTTTATATTGATAATTTACTTAATCTTGTGCATATTATTCACACGCCCTCTGCCGGGGCACCCTTAGGAGCATGGAAATGCAGTATATCAAGACACCTATCGGCGCAGTCCAAATTCAATGGTCAGGCAAGGGCAAGCTTCGCCCGTGGATACACCCTGAATACAAGGCTTGGGGATACTGGAAGGAAGACAATGAGGTGTTTCTAATCTTTGGTAGGCTATCCATCGTCCTGATATCCCGCAGGACCTTGGTGCGGGAAGTACGCGGCAAGAAGGACCGGATAAAGTTCCTGTGGGAGAGTTTTTAGCCTTATAGCAACAAAGGCCGGCTGGTGAGCCTATAGTTGTAGCTTAAAGGGCATCAGAGGAACAACGCAGGTTCCTCTGATGAGTACGCAGACACTGGATTAAAAACTATCCCCTCTAGCCAATAGGGCGCATCTGGATAAAAGGTTGCACCTCTAGCCATAGATGGCCGCTAAATAATTACCTCGCACCTCTAGTCCCAGAGACGCCGAGATAAAAACCCTCACCTCTAGCCATAGAAGGCATCAGATTAAAAAACAGCCCCTCTAGCCATAGAAGGCTTCGGGATAAAAACTGCCCCCTCTAGCCAGAGACGGCCAACCGATCGGGTTCCCAAGACCCATGCCGAGGACATCACAAGTGCAGTGATTGCACCTACGATCCCCCGGCAGAACCGCGAGACATTCCCTGATAAGGGGGCATGGAATGTTGATGACCGGAGGGGGTAAGGGGGAGGAAACTAAAGTGTTATATAAGGGACACTTAAGTTTTTACCTAACTGTTTACTATTGGTAACTACCCCTAAGAAATAACCCTTAAACAAATTACCTTATCTAACACTTAAGTAGAGACCCTATAGGTTTCCTTATGTGTACCATATCTCAGCTTGTCATGGAGTTGAGGCTTTCTGTGATTGGATAGACCTCAACAACACCGCCCTATTTCCTTGCTTTGGGGAAGTGTTGTTGGGGGTCTTCCCGATCAGGGAACGCCTAAGTGAACCGTGACGGCAAACCATTGGTGTCCATGAGTGTGAGTGCAGTGACTGCACCAACCACTGCAACACCTAATTCTTTCTGCCAATCCTCATCCCACACAGCGAGTAGGTCTCGGAGTGCTAGCCGTCGTACGCGCTCTTGCGCCAGCGGTGACCTGTGACTGGGAGAGGATTGGCAGAAGCCGTGGGCAAGGAAATATCCTTGTCTTCGTGTCTTAATATCCGTTCTTCATAGCAAAGGTTCAGTTTTATTAGCTGCCTTGCTGTCTCTTTTATCAGCAGAGGTTCAGTTTAATGACCATCAAAACCCGCAGACACCCCATCGAAGCCACTGAAGGCACCCATAAGTACTACCTCGTTCCGCTCGCTAACTCCGACCTCAAGGCAAAGGTGGATATAGCTGACTACCACCGCGTGGCTACCGCGTTCACCCCGCAGTGGATCTTCAACACCAAAGCAGTGCGTGTCCCTCATTACCGCAAGGGGTCTTTACGCGCCGCACGTCTCATCATGAACCCGCCTGAAGGCTACCGCGTTCATATCAAGAATGGAGACGCTCTCGACTTACGTTCAGCCAACCTTGAACTGCGTCCATTCGTGCGCCGCAAGCTACCACCGCAGGCCGCGTAAAACTCCACTGCAGATTACCCGCAGCATAAGTGCAGTGACTGCACCTGCGACACTAACCATCCACACATTGAACATCGGTGCAGTGGACTGCACTTATCGTTTGCCAAGGCCTCGGGGGAACACCTCCGGGGCCTTTCTCATTTCAGAAAGCCAAACAACATCATGAACAACCTAGCAATCATTATCCACCCACTCGGGCGGGGTCTGTACGAAGCTCGCATCGGTGAGACCGTAGTCGTGAAAAGCAGCCGCACACCATTCCTTGACGCTGCACGTGTCCTGCTAGACGCTGGATATAACCCGCACGCACAGATCACAATGCAGCATGCGGGGTCCGATACAATCGCCCTGCGGGCACTCCTCAGTACAGCCGCGAAGTGTGCCATTGTGGAGGGTGACAGGGACGGTCTTAAAGTACGTGACTATCAACCATACCCGTCCGCATCAGATGGCCCCGCAGCCCCAACTGGTAAATCCGTAGACGGCGATTGGATGGGTCTTAGGTAGAAAGGTAGCTTGAGAGCTTCGTGCCCGTCCACGACGCTCGGCCTTCACCTTCAACACCTCCACGATCCGCGTAGTGTCCATTGAAGGGGCACCTTGGTTTGTTGCTGCGGACGTTTGCCGGGTTCTTGGGATGGCACTCGAAAAGGGTGTTTCAAAATACCTTAACAACCTCGCAGCCGATGAACGCAGACAGGCTACCCCCGGTCAGATCGGGGGTAAAGGAATGAACCAAGCCACCCTCATCTCAGAGTCTGGCCTCTACAAACTCATCATGCGCTCTGACAAACCCGAAGCCCGCGCCTTCCAAGATTGGGTCACCCGCCATGTCCTCCCAGCTATCCGCAAGGATGGTGGCTACGTTATGGGCGAAGAGAAGGTGGCGACAGGTGAGATGGATGAAGAAAAATTTGGGATACCGTTTTGGGCTACCGCTGGGATACCAGAGCAGGAATGACCTACGCTAAGTCATTGATTTTAAAGGCGCCAAGGGTGTGAAAAAGTGATGGCTGGGGCGGGAGGATTCGAACCTCCGCATGGCGGAATCAAAATCCGCTGCCTTACCGCTTGGCGACGCCCCAATACCTGCTCTGCCGTTAATAGCCGACCAAGCAATCTCTAACAGATAGCGTTTCAACTACAATGCCGTAGTCTATCTGTCCAGCCTAAAATCCACGATTCCCCCAGCTCCATATGATGCCGAATCTGTCGAGGATGCTGGACTATAATTCTGCAATTAGCGGCTGACAATTGCCTCGCAACATCAAACTATAAAATTACGCCTTATTTTTATAATTCAACAATAAAATCAATATATTAACAACGTAATTCCATGTTAATTCCTCATATCTGGCTACAAAATCCCCTGTGGGAAAAAGCATAGTTCACATACAATCTATCCCTAGCCCTGAGGAATAAACGGGAATCTGCCCCCCTACACATACATCATCAACACTTCTGATATATATTCAGGCACCGTCCGGGTCCTTCGATGTTATGGCTCGCACTTAGATCGCTAGCCTGATATGCATGCGCTTCAAACAGATCATGATGCCCTTTGCAGGATACAAGGATGCAACCGAATAACGCTACCGGAATGCCTTTTGACGATGTTCGCAGACTTTTCAAAACATTGCCCGGCCCGGATGAATTTGCCGTCGCTGCTGTGCGAGCGCACAATCGGGAGCTGACAAAACCTGTCGGATCACTAGGTCAGCTTGAAACCATCGTTGAGTGGCTTGCCGCCTGGCAGGGCAGCCCCAAGCCTGCTGTGCGTCGTCCACTGGTTGTTGTATTTGCAGCCAATCATGGCGTTGCAGCTCATGACGTATCGGCCTATCCGCAAGCGGTAACACGGCAGATGCTGGAAAATTTTGCAGCTGGCGGCGGAGCGATCAACCAGATTTGTGCGGCATATGATCTCGGCTTCAAGGTTTTTGATCTTGCCCTGGACCTGCCAACTGGCGACATCACCACGGAAGCAGCGCTGGATGAGAAATCCTGCGTTGCAACAATGGCATTCGGCATGGAAGCCATTGCTGGCGGCACAGACCTGTTAAGCATCGGTGAGATGGGCATAGGCAATACCACTGTCGCAGCAGCGATATTTGCCGCCCTTTATGGTGGCCCCGCAAGCCATTGGGTTGGCCGCGGCACCTGGGGGGCAAAGCCCACGAATGGCAATGCAGAGGGAATCGCTCGCAAAATCGCAGCTGTTGAAGCTGCCCTGGCTGTTCATGAAGGGCATTTGTCTGATCCGCTAGAGGTGCTGCGCCGCCTTGGTGGCCGTGAGATAGCCGCCGCTGCAGGCGCCATTCTTGCTGCCCGTCTTGAGCACATCCCTGTGCTGCTGGATGGCTATGTCATTGCTGCTGCAGCAGCAATCCTGCATGCGGTTGATCCATCCTCGATCGATCATTGCATTGCCGGGCACCTCTCAACCGAAGGCGCTCATAGCGAGGTATTGGAGCGCCTTGGCAAGAAACCATTGCTGGCATTAGGCCTTCATTTGGGAGAAGGTACGGGCGCTGCCCTTGCAGCAGGCATTGTAAAGGCAGCTGCCGCTTGCCATTCAGGCATGGCCACGTTTCAACAGGCAGCCGTCTCACAAGCAAATGCCGTGAATGCCAGCTAATACATCAAACCCAAAAGCGGGCACCACTTTTGGATGAACTTGATGGGCCGGCCGAGAGATAAAGCGTCACTTCTAACTGATCGCGACGCTCTAAACTTGGCGGCCAATCATGTTGACTAAACCCAATTCTTACCAAGCATCACAGCGCATACCCCACGGCGTATTCCAGCAAGGGCCAGGCGGCGGCATATAGACAACCGGCGGGCCTATAGGGGCGGCCATCATGGCATTTTGCTCTTCGTCACGACGCTGATCAAGATCAAACCGACATTTGGCAAACGCTTCCGAACCTGCCTTAAAGCCATACCCCTCACAGCGATTGCGGTCATTTTCGGCATTCATACGTGCGATTTCAGCACTCGATAGGCAACCTCCGAGCATCAATGCGCATACAACAAACACCCCCGCCCCCACCATCTGGACAGCTCTAAAAGGTAACATTTTGCATCTCCCGATAGCCTCGTCATGATCGCTCTATATAGCATCGCAGAATCGCTGACTGAGGCAATTACCAAGGGTGATGTGCAATATCATTTTCACAAAAACAATCAGCACACACCGCTTTTACACCAAACCAAAAGTGAATACGCTTTGGTAAGTTTGGCGCCCTATTCTTCAATGTGCGCTGTGTGCCGCGAAATCAGTCGCCACTATTCCCCCAGAAAAGGAATGAGCCAGCATCACCAGGCACATCATTGCGGTAGTCAAGAATCTCTGCCCGCAGACCATAGCCTAGCGGCCTAAGGTGCTCACGCCAGATATTGAATAGCACCAGCGGACGCCCCCGTAATGAACTTGGCCAGTCGGGATCGTTCCCAACAATTGCACGACCATGATCTGCCAGTATTTCGCATGGATACCGGAACGCCAGCACCTCATTAAGCCCCTGATCACTCGCCGAACGGATAAGCGTAGCCGCGCGCCGCAATACCTCATCAACATTGATTTCCTGCGGGCCAAGCAGTGTTTCAATAAGCTCGGCGCGGTGCGTATCACCAATTTCATGCATTTGACGCCGCCGCTCCTCCTCGGCAGCACGTTTTTCTGCAGCCTTATGCGCGAACTCAGTTGCTGGCGGAAGAGAAAATGAAGCTTCGGTCATAGGTACCCCCTTTTGAACCGTAACTGAACAGGCACATTAATTGCCTCTTAGAGACTAATAGGTGCTGTTATAACAGCAAGCGTAAAAATGGTTTGCAGAAACTCAAATTCGGTGCAAATCACGCCAGAAAAGCTACGCATGCCACAAAATGTTGTAAACTGGACGCGTTACAGCTTTAAATTGAGATGTAATAGTCCGACTATAACTTTGCTCTAGCTTGTTGTTTAAGTGTCAAATTTGAAAAGTGTTCGCACTTTCCGGTTTGATGCAATAGCCGCTGAAGGTTGTCATGCATCCGCTGCTTATTACTGACCCGAAGTCCCCCGCCATTCATGTGTATGCTGTTTCACCTGAAAATTGGCCAGAAACGGCCCAGGCACTGGATCCTCTCGCGCGTAGCTTTGCTACAGCCCAAGGGCATGATGCTACCACCAGCGGGCCTGAATCCGGCAAAGTAATACTGTTGCCAAACGCGCATGGAGCCATCGCATCAGTGCTATTTGGCGTTGAAAGTGCAAGCGTTCCTCGCCCTGATCCATTTCTGTATGGCAAACTGCCAGAGCTTTTGCCAGAAGGGGACTATCGGCTGGAAGGCGTGCCGCAAGAAGCCCGTGCAGCTGCCACGCTGGCATGGCTGATTGGCTCCTACCGTTTTCAGAAATATCGTAAGAACGATGTGCGTAAAGTACGTCTTGTGTTGCCGGAAGGGGTGGATGGAGCCGAGGCAAGCCGACTGGCGGAGGCTGTGGCGCTCGGACGCAATCTTATCAATACGCCTGCCAACGACCTGGGACCAGTAGAGCTTGCCCATGCGGCGCATGCTCTCGCAACGCGCTTTAGCGCGCGGTTTGCTGTCACTGTAGGGGATGATCTTCTGGCTGCGAACTTTCCTCTTGTGCATGCCGTTGGGCGTGCGTCGGTAAAAGCGCCGCGCCTTATCGACATCACTGCAGGCGATGAAAGCTGGCCGAAGGTCACACTGGTTGGCAAGGGCGTAACATTCGATACTGGTGGCCTTGATATCAAGCCATCCAGTGCAATGCTTCTGATGAAAAAGGATATGGGCGGAGCCGCAGCGGCATTGGCTACGGCGCAGATGCTGCTTGATGCCAAGGTGAAGGTGCGCCTTCGTGTGCTTATTCCAGCGGTGGAAAATGCCATATCCGGCGACTCATTCCGCCCTGGCGATGTCATCCCCAGCCGTAAAGGATTGACGGTCGAGATCGGTGACACCGATGCCGAAGGCCGGCTGGTGCTGGCAGATGCACTCGCACTTGCATGTGAAGATAAACCCGAACTCATTATCGACTTCGCAACGCTGACAGGCGCTGCCCGCGTCGCACTTGGACCTGAGCTGCCCCCCTTCTACACCGATGATGATGCAATAGCGGCAGATATTGGTCGTATAGGTGAGCAGGTCAACGACCCCGTTTGGCGGCTTCCACTATGGCCGCCTTATGACAAACTGCTAGCCTCCAAGATTGCAGACGTGAATCATATTTCGGGCGGTGGCTTCTCAGGCTCAATCACGGCAGCGTTGTTCTTGCGTCGTTTTACGCAAGGTGTACCACATGTACATTTCGACATCTACGGCTGGACGCCTACGGCAAGACCAGGCCGGCCAGAAGGGGGCGAGGTGCAAGGCGCGCGCCTTGTTTATGAATGGCTCAAACAGCGATACGGTATGACCGCATGAACGCGCCACACCTTCGCCAGATCATTGCGCCAATTGCTCCTTTGCGGCGCATCCCCGTATCCAATGGCGCGCTCGACACCGAAGCGTTGATGGGCGAGCATGTCCATGTGAAGGATGAGCGGGAAGGCTGGTCGCATGTCATGCTTCTGCAGGATGACTACGAAGGCTATATGCCAACTTCCGCATTGGGAGAACCAACCACACCAACGCATCGCGTTAATGTTCTGCGCAGTTTTGTTTATCCCGGCCCTTCCATCAAACTCCCTCCCCTTGCAGCGCTGCCGCTAACCGGGCAAGTACGGGTGATCGCCGCACAAGGTGATTTCGCACGCATTAGTGGCGATTTTGGCGAAGGCTTCGTTTATGCTGCACATCTCGTGCCATTAAGCGCGCTGTGGGAATCTGATTTCGTGAGTGTTGCCGAACGCTTCATCGGGGTGCCTTATTTATGGGGCGGAAAGTCAGCACTGGGCATAGATTGTTCGGGATTAACACAATTATCGCTTGCCACAACTGGCACGAGAGCCCCCCGTGACAGCGGACCTCAGTGCGAAAGGCTGGGCGATAAACTCCCTGACGAACAGGCCCTTAGCCTGACAGACTTGCAACGTGGTGATCTGATTTTTTGGCCAGGACACGTAGGCATTCTGCGAGATGCCAACACCCTGCTTCACGCGAATGGCACCCATATGCTCGTTGTTAGCGAGCCTTTGATAGAAGCGGTGGAGCGCATCATGACACTTACCGGCAACGGCATTACCGCCATCCGACGTTTACCACGCTGAGGCCTGAAATATACAAACGTACGTTTAAATCGGAGATCGAGTTAAACGTACGTTGCATATTATATATAAGTTATATTTATCCTGTACTTACCGTCATGCATTCATGATAGAGATGCCGTTTTTCAGCTGTAATTTATTCAGGCATAAGTGTAGATGCATCGCTTGTCGAGGCATTATAATCCGGCACAAGAGCACTCAATACAAGTAAGTTATCCATATCGGGCCTATCGTCTTGAATTGCCGAAGAGGGTATATTTTCCTCCGCTGGAAATAAGCATCGTGGCTCCAGTGGGCGATATGGCCGCTGTTCAACGGGCCTTGGTAGAGTTGCAGGACTATTCACCGCTAGTCGCAACACCGTCGATGGTGGACCGTGGTTTCGTTGGGAAGGAGGATGTTGTAAGTACAATTGAGGCCGTAGCTGATGATGATCATTATACCTACCTCCCCGAAATAGTTCTTGATTATTCTTTATAGGACTAGAAGGAGGTGTAGTAAAAGAATTTGACATTTTTGCATCCGAAATAAATATTGTATGATAGCAAGATCGTTATTATGACATAATTGCACGGAGAAGGGATAGACAAGTGTCAATTACTTTACACCTCAGCATACAAATAAACCACGATTAATATTTAGCGACATATAGCCACCAAATAGTTATAGCACACCTTGGAAGCGTTGCCAGCTTATATCGCAAACAACACTTCCAATGCAACTTTATTATGCGCAAGATTTAAATATAACAACGCATGCCTAAAAAATAATCGAATTAAACATACGTTGCAATATAACATAAGCAGAAATTTTGCTTCTTACTGCATATTACGATAATTTCACAACTTGTTGAGTTTTATACTAATATGTTTATCACTCTGGACCATTATTACTGCGCAGAAGATCGTCATAATTATCTTCAGGAGTTATGAAGCTATCTTCGCGAATAAAGACTTGGCCAAACGCAAGAACTAGAGGCCGTAATTGAAACTGTAAATGAGGCAATAGTAGAGGTGGAAACATTGCAGTGGTCATTTCCGGAGACGCCTCACTGTTCAACGCCTGACGAAATATATTCGAGAATACATGGTTTGGTGATGCAGGATTATTTGCTTGTGCACCAAACTGAATATGCCTCTCATCCCCCCCCCTTCCAGGATCTGTATTACTATTTCTTCCTAACTCCGATATAATAAGCTGCTGTCTTTGGCGGGATAATTCATTCTCAACTCTCTGTAGGAGCTGTGTATTGTTAATAGGCCGAAGAGGAGGCGTAGAATAAGGATCTGACATTACCTGCATCCAAAATAAATATTATCTTGCTGAGTAATAACAAGATAGTCATTGCGATAAAACTGCGCGTCTGTAAGAAAAGGCAAAAACGTCAATTATCTTACAAATGTGACTGGTATAAGTGAATTATGGTTAATATTTGTCGTCTCCTTGGTGATAAATAGGTGCAATTAAGGTTTAACTCCTTTTCCCCGAAAAAAGAGTAAATACTTTATTAACAAACGATTACCTGATTGCATCGTTGTTCGCTCTTGCAACCCAATAAAATGTTCCGATGGAGTATCTTTATGAAAAATTACATCAATAAATTTTATTCTTATAGATAGAAGTATATTGAACGGTGTTCAGAAAATAAGAATGTCGCTTAAAGCTTACCAGAATTTACGCCCCATCAAATCCGGCCCTCTTCTACGCCATGGCACGCAACCATGGCCCCATTGACCGTAACCGGCTCCGGCACTTCTGCCTTGCATCGGGCGTTGGCGAAGGGGCAGCGGGGATGGAATGTGCATCCTGATGGTGGGTTAAGCGGACTTGGCACATCGCCAGCAATCGGTATCCGCTCCCGCCCCGTCATCGCGAGATCCGGCACGGCATCCAGTAGCATGCGCGTATAGGGATGGCGTGGTGCATTAAAGAGTTGCTTCGTCTCCGCCTGCTCGACGATACGCCCCAGATACATTACGCCGACCCGCGCCGACATGTGATACACAACCGCCAGATTGTGGCTAATGAAGAGATAAGTCAGACCAAGTTCCTGCTGCAAATCCTTCATTAGATTAAGGATCTGCGCCTGCACTGATACATCGAGCGCTGAAGTGGGCTCATCGCAGATCAGAAAGCTCGGCTTACCCGCCAATGCCCGTGCGATCGAAAGACGCTGACGCTGCCCACCTGAGAATTCATGCGGAAAGCGGTTACCATCCGATGGCGCCAACCCCACCTGCCGCAACAGCTCATCAACCCGCTGTCTGATCTTGCGCTCATCGCTCTCCAGCCGCAGAAACCGGATTGGCTCAGCAATGATATTATGCACACGCATCCGTGGATTAAGCGATGCATATGGGTCCTGAAAGATCATCTGCAGCTGGGTTTGCTCATGCGCATTCTCTTTGCGCGCACGCGGGGTGCTGAGGTCTTTTCCATGCACCGTCAGCTTACCATTGGAGAGCGGATAGAGCCCCACAATCAAACGCGCGACGGTTGATTTCCCGCAGCCGGACTCGCCTACAAGGCTGAATGTCTCGCCCTGACGAATATCAAAACTGACATTCTCCACCGCATGCACGCTGACGGCCTTCTTGCCAGTCACCCGCCCGATCAAGCCAGGCGACATATTGAAGTAGCGCTGCAGATTATTAGCGCTCAGCATGACTTTGCCAGCGTCGGCTGTGCTTGTATCGGCTACCTGAATGCTCATGGAGCCTCCCCAATTTCATCGCTGAAAAGAAAGCACGCGACCTTCCGTTCGCCCACATTCACGAGGGGCGGTTGCGACTGTCGACACACATCCATTGCGTGGGGGCAGCGTGGGTTGAAAGCGCAAGCCTTGGTCCGTTCCGATAGGCGCGGCATGGAGCCATCAATTTGCGCCAACCGTTCTACATCATCGCCAATTTCGGGAATGGCCCCCATCAACCCCTTGGTATAAGGATGTTGTGCATCATGCACCACCTCGGCAACTGGCCCCACCTCAACAATGCGCCCGGCGTACATCACAACAACCCGATCAGCCGCCTCAGCGATCACGCCCATATCGTGGGTCACGAGCATTACCGCCGTGCCGCGCTCGTGGCAGAGGTTTTTCAACAGCGTGATGATCTGCGCCTGCACCGACACATCAAGCGCGGTTGTCGGCTCATCAGCAATGATCAGGCGTGGCTCCGTGCATAGTGCAAGAGCGATCACAACACGCTGGCGCATACCGCCCGAGAACTGATGCGGATAATGATCAATCCGCTCTTTAGCCGCCGGCACACCAACAGAATCCAACAGCGCAATTGCCTTGGCTCGCGCTTGCTGCTTCGAGAGCGGAAGATGGGTGCGGATGGTCTCGATCAGCTGATCACCCACGCTATACAACGGATCCAGGCTGGTTAGCGGATCCTGAAAAATCATACTAATGTGTCGCCCGCGGATGCGGCGCATGTCTTTAGACGGAAGGTTATCGATGCGCTTGCCATCGAGCACAATCTCACCTGCAGCTAGATAGCCCGGCGGATCAAGCAAACCGATAATGGCCGACCCCGTCAACGATTTACCTGCACCGGATTCCCCCACGACGCCTACGATCTCACCCGCTTCAATCGAAAGCGAGACATCATCAATGGCAAGCAACGGGCCATGTCGCGTTGCGAATTCGATGCGGATATTGCGCACCTCCAACAGCGGATCGACCGATACGGCGCTGTCTTCGGCGCTCATTTTATTTGAGCCGAGGATTGAGAGCATCGCGTAACCAATCTCCGAGAAGGTTTACTGACAAAACAAGCACACCCAGAACCGCCGCCGGAAACAGCGTGATCCACCACTCGCCCGAGAACAGATAATCATTGCCCGTGCGGATAAGCGTGCCTAACGAAGGTTGCGTGCTGGGAATGCCAACGCCAAGGAAGCTAAGTGTTGCTTCCGCAATGATCGCCAGGGCCAGATTGATCGTGCCGATCACAAGCACCGGCGTCATGATATTGCGTAGCAAATGCCGCCACATGATCAACGGTGCGCTCAACCCCAGCACGCGCGCCGCCATGACATATTCCTTGCCGCGCTCAATCAATGTCGAACCGCGCACCGTGCGCGCATACTGCACCCAGAACGAAAGCCCGATCGCAAACACCACCGCCGCCATCGCAAGATTATCGCTGGTGCCCTTGGCCGCTGCCTTGATCACACCATCAACCAGCAGTGCAACCAGAATAGCCGGAAATGTGAGCTGTACATCAGCAATACGCATGATGATGTTATCGATCATTCCGCCGAAATAACCGCTGATCAGCCCAAGCATAATCCCGATGACCATCGCCAGCAGCACCGAGCACATTCCCACAATCAGAGAGAGGCGCGTGCCGTACATGATGGTTGAGAGGATATCACGGCCCTGATTATCGGTGCCAAGCGGATACGACCAGTTTCCGCCTTCAATCCATGCTGGCGGCAAAAGCGCATCCATCAGGCTGAGCGAATTCAGATCATACGGATTATGTGGCGCCAGAAACGGCGCGCCGAATGCTCCAACAACGAAGATCAGTGTAAGCACAGCCGCGACGACCGTCATCTTCGATTTTTTAAAACTATAAACGAGGTCGCTAGCCAGAAAACCCCGCATGCGCTCCATGTACGCACTCATGATCTTCCCCCTACGAACTCGTTCTCAGACGGGGATCGACTGCAAGATAAAGCATGTCGACAATGAAGTTGATTGTGACGAACACAACCCCGACAAACAACAGATACGCTGACATCACCGGCACATCAGAAAACTGCACAGATCGGATAAACAGCAGCCCAAGCCCCGGCCATTGAAACACCGTTTCCACAATGATGGAGAACGCAATCAGCGAACCAAGCTGCAGCCCTACCACCGTAATCACCGGCACAAGCGTGTTCTTGAGCGCATGTCGGAAGTAGATCGCCCGGTCACTTAGCCCCCGTGCACGGGCGAACTTGATAAAGTCGGTCCCCAGCACATCGATCATTCCGGCCCGCACGAGCCGCATGATCAATGTCATCTGAAACATCCCCAGCGTAATCGCCGGCATGATCAGCGACTTCCACCCTGAAACCGTTAAAAACCCGGTTTGCCAAAAGCCAAGATCAACCACCTCCCCACGTCCGAATGTCGGCAATATACGCAGCGTGACGCCAAAGATAAGGATAAGCACAATGCCTATCACAAAAGGCGGCAGGGAAACGCCGAACAGTGACACCGCCTGAAACAACCGGCTGAAGGCATTATGGGGGTGGATGCCACAGTAGATGCCCATGGGGATACCAACAGCCAGGGCAAAGAAAGCGGCAACGGCGGCGAGCTCAAAAGTCGCGGGCAGGCGCTGTGCGATGAGTTCAGAAACGCGATGCCCATCTCGATAGGAAACACCGAGATCCCCAGACGCAATGCGCGTCACAAAATCAGCGAACTGGATGATGATGGGGCGATCAAGACCCAACTCTGTCCGCAACCGCTCCCGTTCCGCCATCGACGTATCCTGCCCAACCATGTTGGAGACAGGATCGCCCACAAACTGGAAGATCAGGAATGAGAGGAATGCAACCGCAAGAAGGACAAAGATTGAATGCCCGACACGTTTCAAGAGCAAGTTAATCAATCAACCCCTCCTGCAAATTCGACATGGCTGGGTCACGCCACATCTAGCGGGCGCGAGGGTCAAGTCATTCCGGGGCAACGTCCACTTCAATTGGACGGGACATTGCCCCAGTATGATATCCGTAAGGTAGTGTGTTTGAACAGCGTCAGTTTACGCGTGTGAAGCGTAGCTCCAGCCGATCATCGGGACGCTGGTGCACATCGACATTTTTGCGCTTGGCCCAGACCAGCATCTGCTGATGCAATGGCACGTGCGCATTATCATCACGTACAATGCTGAACGCCTCAAACAGCAGTTCCTTACGCTTGTCGGCATCCATCTCGGCACCAATCTGCTGCGTTAGCTCATCCACCTTGGGGTTTGAATAGCCATTCAGGTTCCACGTACCGGTTTGTGGTGTTGGCGTATTGAGCAGATCATACAGGATGTTATGGCCATCATTGGTCGATGTCGCCCATGCGTGCAGATAGAAACTGGTATCGCGCGCGAGCACTTTCTTGAAGAACAGCGAGCGGGTCTGAGCCTGTAGATCAACCTTGATGTTAATCCGCGCCAGCATGGCTGCCACTGCCTGACAGATCGCCTCATCGTTGACGTAACGATCGTTGGGGCAATCCATCGTGAGGGTGAAGCCATCAGCATAACCGGCGTCTTTCATCAACGCTTTTGCTTTTTCGAGATCGTATGGCAAACGCCCATTCAGCCGTTCATCGAAGCCCGTTACACTCGGTGCAATCAGCGTGCCTGTGGGGAAGGAGGCATTACGCATGATCCGGCTTTTGATCGCCTCAACATCAACTGCATGGTAAACAGCTTGCCGCACGCGCTCGTCTTTAAATGGATTTTTGCCCTTTACACTGCTATGCAGCAATTCATCACGCGCAACATCGAAGCCCAGGAAAACAACGCGGCTTTCAGGGCCTTTGAGCAGCTCAATATCCGATGTTTGCTCAAGCCGTGGCATGTCTTGCGACGGCACGGGATAGATCATATCGACATTGCCCGAGAGCAGTGCCGCAACACGTGTCGAGTTATTGGATACGGGCGAGAAAATGGCTTCCTTGATATTGAACTCAGGCTTATCCCACCATTCTTCATTCGCGTTGAGAACCGTCTTTTCATCCCGCTGGCGAAGGGTCAGCTTGAATGGGCCAGTGCCGTTTGCACGGTGGGTTGCAGCATTTTCGCCACCTTTACGCACATCGGCTGGTGCCTGCGCATTATTGGCCTCGCTCCAGGCTTTACTGACAATGAACCAGTCAGCAAGCTCGGCAAGCAAAATCGGATTAGGCGATTTTGTCTCGATTTCGATCTCGTGATCGCCAATCTTGCGGATTTCCTTGATGCTCTGCACACGCGGCTTCACGTCCGAGCCATCTTTCATCGACCGCTCATAGCTGAAAATCACGTCATCAGCCGTAAAGGGAGAGCCATCGTGAAACTTGACGTTATCGCGCAATTTGAAGCGCCATACCGTCGGGCTTTCAAGCTTCCACTCTTCTGCGAGCGCTGGCTCGATCTGCATATTGCGATCGCGCCGAACCAGTCCCTCATAGATGTTCGATAGAAAGCCAACGGTGGTGTATTCCGTTGTACTGTGGGGGTCCATGGTGATGTTCTCACCCTGGAACGCCCATCGAAATGTCTGCGCAAACGCGGAACCAGCAAGTGTCTGACTCGCAAGAACGCCAATAGCGGCGGCCGCGACCGTCCTCAGCAAAATCTTTCTCATTGTTCCTCTCCGCGTCCCTTTGTGGGACTGTCATTGATTTATTCAGGTTATGTCTTTTTGCATGCACAAGTCAATCATTATGCATGCACAAAATATCAGATAGGAATAAAGATATGTTCGCTAGACAGCTGATCGATCGCAGTAACGCCCAGATGCGCCATGGTGATTGTCAGTTCTTCGCGCATCAGCGAGATGACCTGCTCCACACCGGCTTTGCCGCCGGCTGCAAGTCCATACATCGCCGCACGCCCTATCAGAACGAAGCTTGCTCCATAAGCAATTGCTTTGGCGACATGCTCACCTGAACGGATGCCACTATCGAATATGACGGGATAATCCGGCCCCACTGCCCGCCTGATTTCCGGCAAGCTCTCTATGGTCGCCATGGCGCCTTCCAGCTGTCGCCCGCCATGGTTGGAGATAACGATGGCATCAATGCCCAAAGCCACGGCACGCGCAGCATCCTCAGCCGATTGCACGCCTTTCAAAATGAGCTTCCGCGGCCATTGCTGGCGCAGCTTTTCAACAACCTCCCAGTTGAGCCGCCCAGATGATTGCGAAGACATATAAGCCGCCAGCGATTGTACGCTGCTTTTGGGCGGCGCGTATTGCTCAATGGTTGCGAACCGGGGCACCCCTTTGCGCAATGTCTCAATGCCCCACAAGGGACGTGAGGCTATGTCTGCCATCAACGGCAAGCTTGGTTTTAGCGGAAGCTGGAAACCATTCTGCAAATCCCGCAACCGCCGTGATGGGCGCGGCACATCCACCGTCACCACGAGGGCATCGAAGCCCGCAACATCAGCACGACGCACGAGATCATCAACAATCTCCTCCGACTTCGCCACGTAGAGCTGAAACCAGCTGCCAGGCGCCACCGCGCCAATGCGCTCTATGGATGTCGTGCCAGCCGTGGACAATGTATAGGGAATGCCATTTTCGGCGGCAGTGATAGCCACAATTTCATCACCACCTGGCCAAATGAGATTGGTCAGCCCAATGGGCGCAATACCAAACGGTGCTTGCCAGCGCTTACCGAGAAAATCGGTCTCCAGGCTGATCTCTTCGGTGTTGACCAGCGCGCGTGGCCGCAAACGCACTTTGTCCAGCGCCTCGGTATTATGCCTCAAGCCATATTCATTGCCGGCACCGCCATCGAGAAAATCAAAGATCACGCGCGGAATGCGCCGCTTTGCCAGATTACGCAAATCACCAATTGTGTGGGCCTTCATCCGATCAACCCCGTCTGAATTATTATGAAGTGTGTCTTTTTATGAACGCTGTGCCAAGGGTGCATCTGCTGCGAAAGCCTCGCCCGCGGCGCGCAAAAGGTGCAGAAACTCTGCCAGCCCCTCGCCAAGAATGTTGACATGTCGGCTCATGGCAGCAGAGGCTTTATCGCCCTCACGCTGCATAATTGCTTTCAACACTTCGGCATGCTGATCCACCGACACGTGCATTCTACCCGCCTGCGCCGTGATCGTGCGCCGATAGGGCGCAACCTTCAGAGTAAGACGGCGGATTTCATCTTGCAGAATGCGGTTTTGGCTTGCTGCCGCAATTGCTTCGTGGAAGGTGAGATTAGCAATGTAAAAGCCCGCATCATCATCAGCCTTCATCGCGCGCTCACACGCCTGATGCGCCTCTTCCAGACGCCCAATCTGTTCTGTACGGGCGCGCCGTGCGGCCTGCCGTGCAGCAAGCCCTTCAAGTTGCGCCACAATACTAAAGGCATCGAGAATTTCAGCTACAGACAGCTGCGCAACCTGCAGCCCCTGTCTGCCGCGCGATACAACAAGCCCGCTGGCAACAAGTCGCTGTAAGGATTCCCGCACAGGGGTGCGCGAAACACCAAACCGCTCTGCAAGCTGGCGCTCATCCAGATGATCCCCGGGACGGCGCACTCCCATAAGGATCTCGCCCTCAAGACGACTCACGACATAGCTTGAAAGCGAGCCGTCAGCAGCGGGATCAGCGCTATCCGCAGCCTGATAAGATGCCGATAAGAGATTCATGTCATGCACCGTTTTCATCACTCATTCGTAACACGGTGTACGCCAGATTGTAAATCAAATATACAAATTTGTATTGCATGCATGCCAGGATACTGCCTATACTCCAACCAACGAGGAACGCACAGGCCTAAAAGCTCCAAGCAGCATATTGCCTGAAATAAAAAGAACGGATTGATTCATGAATCAAGCATACGTTCGACCTTCGCATTTCGTTGACGGTGAACGCCTCTGGCACCGCCACTTGACGCTTGCCCAATTCGGCGCACGCGCAGATGGCGGCGTTGATCGCCCTGCCCTCTCGCCACAAGAAAGCGAGGCCCGCGCACAATTGGTGCAATGGGGGCGTCAAATTGGCCTGCAAGCGTTTACGGACAAAGCCGCAAACCTTTTCCTACGTCTTGAAGGCACAGACACCACAGTCGCGCCAGTTCTGTCGGGCTCTCATATCGATTCCCAACCAACCGGCGGCAAGTTCGATGGCGTTTTTGGTGTCTTGTCAGCACTCGAAGCCGTTGAGGCAATCGTCGCTTCCGGCAGAACCCCAAAGCACCCTATCGAAATCGTTGCCTGGATGAACGAGGAAGGCTCCCGTTTTTCACCAGGCATGGCTGGCTCAGAAGCATTTACGGGCGTCAAATCCATCGAGGAACTGCATGCGGTAACGGATTCCAACAGTATAACCGTCGGCGAGGCTGTAGCGCAGGTTCTCAGTAAAGATGAAAATATCCCTTTGCGGCCCTTCGGCAGGCCGGTTGCGGCCTGTATTGAGGCGCACATTGAACAGGGCCCACTGCTGGAACGTTTTGGTATACCGGTTGGTGTCGTTTCGGGCATTCAGGGCACGCGGCGTTATCGGGTACGTGTGAAAGGCGAAGCCGCCCATGCGGGCACCGCCAACCGGAGCGAGCGCAAGGATGCTCTTATGGCAGCCGTCCGCATGGTAGCAGCGATTGACCGGGGCGCGCTCCAGCCCGACGATCTCAAGGTGACGGTCGGAATGTTTACCGTCACCCCCAATGCTCCCTCCGTTGTGCCATCGGAGGTTTTTTTCTCAATCGATGTCCGCCATCCTGATAATGCCGAAGTCGATCGCATCGACGCGCTTATTCATGAAGTGGTGGAAGCGGAAAAGGGTCCGTGCACTGTCTCATTGACACAAATTGCGCACGCACCATCCCTAACTTTCAATGCCCATATCCGGCAGACGATCCACACGGCTGCGAGTGCTTTAGGCATTCCGGCGATGGACATTTACTCCGCAGCCGGACACGATGCCCGTCAATTGCACTACGTATGCCCCACGGGCATGATCTTCGTGCCATGCCGTGAGGGCATCAGCCACAATCCGAAAGAGTGGGCGGAGCCTGAACACCTGCTCAAGGGAACACAAATTCTGGCCGATGCCTTATGGCATCTCGCTAACGCGGCATAAAGGAAACAACAATGACGGCCACACCATCACGGACTGCGGGAAATGCCGAAGAGATCCATCTTGACCTTTATATCGGCGGCGCATTTCGCGAGGCATCCTCATCCAACCGCACCGAAATCCGTAACCCCGCCACAGGCGCGCTGATTGGCAGCGCAGCCAAGGGCACGCGTGAGGATATGCTGGCTGCCGTCGATATTGCGGCAAAGGCCTTCGACAGCGGAGCGTGGTCCAACCTTGATGCACTTGATCGCGGCCACATCCTCCATGCCATCGGCGATGCGTTGAAAACCCGTCTGCCAGAATTTGCCGAGTTGGAAACGCGCGTAACCGGCAGACCGATCCGCGAAATGACGGCACAGCTCAGCCGCCTGCCAGAATGGTTCTATTATTTTGGCGGCATCGCGCGCGGTCTTGAGGGGCACGTCAAACCATTCAAGGGGGAATATCTCAACTACACGCAGTTCAGCCCCTTAGGCGTTGTGGGGTTGATCACTTCGTGGAACCATCCCCTGCTGATATTCCTGAAAAAGCTCGCCCCCGCCCTTGCTGCCGGCAATACAGTTGTCGTCAAACCCTCCGAGATTGCACCCCTCACCCCCCTGCTATTTGCTGATCTCGCCACTCATGCAGGTCTTCCTCCCGGCGTTCTGAACATTGTTACCGGCGAAGGCTCACAGATTGGCCCGGCGATGTGCGCTGCCCCTCGTATGGCCAAGCTCGACCTCACAGGCGGCACAGATACCGGGCGGCGCGTTGCAGGCATGGCAGCCGAACGGCTAATCCCCGCCACGATGGAACTCGGCGGCAAGGCTCCCGTTCTCGTATTTGACGATACACCGCTTGATGAAGCCGTAAACGGCGCAGCCTTCGCAGGCTTCATCGCCTCGGGGCAGACCTGCGTTGCAGGCACACGCTTCATTGTGCAACAAACGATCTATGATGCCTTCGTTGAAAAGCTCGTCGCCAAGGTGGCTGCCTTCCGGCTCGGCGATCCGATTGAACGCACAACCGATATGGGCCCCGTCATCTCGCGCAAGCAGATGGAGACGACGCTGGAATACATTGAATCTGGAAAAAGTGAAGGCGCGCGCCTTGTCACTGGTGGTGAGCTGGCCAATCTTCCTGCTCCTCTCACTGATGGGTACTTCATCCAACCAACGATTTTCGCAGATGTTACGCCTAATCACCGAATTGTGCGGGAAGAGATTTTCGGCCCCGTCATTTGCGTGATGCCCTTCACCGACGAACAGCACGCGCTACAATTAGCGAACGACCACGAGTTTGGCCTCGGCGCCTCTGTCTGGACGCGGGACGTTACCCGCGCCCACCGGGTGGTGAAGAAGCTCAACGCCGGCATTGTCTGGATTAACGACCACCATAAAAACGATCCGGCCTCGATCTGGGGCGGCTTCGGATCAAGTGGATATGGCAAGGAAAACGGCTGGAACGCGCTGCACGAGTACTCGAAAGAGCAGAACGTCGTCGTGCGTTTGGCGCCTGATTTCCCAGATTGGTATGGCGGCAGCGACCGCTACAGCTAGACGCGGATGCACCACCCGTTTGATGCAAATTAAACTGCAGGGAACACCTTATGTCGACTTCATTCACGCGGACAGCAAGCGACGTTTTTCTCGAGTCACTCAGCCTTGGTGGCGTTGATGTCGCATTTTCCGTCTTTGGTACGGATCACGCGGGGTTGATTGAAAGCTGGGCCAAGCACGAGGCCACGGGCGACATGCCCAAGGTGCCAAGGCTCGTCCTGTGCCAACATGAGGCCGTGGCAATGAACGGTGCGCTCGGCTTCGCGCACTTTTCAGGACGCGCGCAGGCCGTGATCGCCCACGTCGATGTCGGCACGCTCAATCTGGGCGCCGGCCTGCACAACTCCATGCGCAACCGTTTGCCAGTACTGATATTTGCAGGCATCTCACCGTGGACGGAAGGCGATCGCTTCGGCGGTCGCGATCACTATGTCCACTGGATGCAGGATGTCTACGATCAACGCGGCAGCGTGCGCCAATATGTCAAGTGGGAGTATGAGGTGCGCACGGGCGCATCCTTCCCGGCAGCAGTATCGCGCTCATTGCAGATCGCCCACTCCAACCCACCAGGCGCCGTCTACATGACCGCCGCGCGTGAACCGCTGGAGGAAGCGGTTGCAGAATACACCTACCCCACCATGCCAGCCCCGGCACCTACAGTGCCACCAGACCACATCCTGCAGGATCTTGTCACGCGTTTGCGGCAGGCCAAGGCGCCACTTCTCGTCACAACATCAGGCGGCGCAGAACCCGGCGCAGTGGAAGCGCTTGTCGCCTTCGCGGAAACATTCGTGGTTCCGGTCATCGAAATCCGCCCGTTCCACGTCAACATGCCTTCAGATCACACCTTGCATCAAGGCTATATTACCGATGCCAAAACCGACCTGCTGGAACAAGCCGATCTGGTGATCTCACTGGATTGTCCCATTCCGTGGGTGCCTGTCATTCAAGCACCAGCGGACGATGCACAGGTCGTATGGATCGGCATTGATCCGGTTGATGGTCGCATTCCCATGCGCAGCCTGCGTGGCGATATGTTCATTCAGGCGAATTCGCGCGAAACCCTGAACGCCCTTACCCGCCTTGGCCGCTCAACGCCCGCTATCAATGAAGTTGGCCTCCGTGAGCGCTGGGATAAACTCGCCGCGTCCCACAAGGCGCTCCATGAAACGTGGGACAAGGAAGCCAGCACGGATACACTGACAGTTGCGCATTTGGCCAAACTGGTTGCAGAAATCTGCGGCAACGACGCGCTTGTGATCAACGAAACCGTCACCAACGACACCCGCGTATTGCGTCAACTGCGCAAGCGCAAACCGGGTACGCTCATGGGCGAGGCCGGAAGCGGGCTAGGACTTGGCCTTTCTGCCGCGCTCGGCGCAAAGCTGGCGCGCCCTGATGCCGATGTTGTCTGCTTGCAAGGCGACGGGTGCTACATTTTCGGCTCCCCCTCTGCCGTTCACTGGAGTGCAAGAGCCTATGATGCGCCATTTCTAACGGTAATTTTGAACAATGGTGGCTGGCGAGCGGTAGCACGGTCGACCGCTTTGATGCATCCTGATGGACATTCGGCCCAGGCCGGGTTCCCGGAAGGTCGTTTTGCTGCCCCATTGGATCTGGCGCGCACGATCGAAGCCGCAGGCGGTATTGGCCTGACGGTGAACACCCCAGAAGAAGCAAAAGCAGCCATCACAGAAGGATTAGCTAAAGTGCGCGCAGGAACAAGTGTGGTGATAAATGCTTATGTAACCGACTAGAATAGTTTGCGTGCAAGTTGGTTTGCCAAATTGAACGCAAGTTGCGGTAAAATATAAAATTAGAGCGCAGCTCTGATCCTATCAGAACGTCTGGCGCTCTAATCAGCATCTTCGGTCAGGGAGGGTGAGGAATGACAACAAAAATCAGCAGACGGGATTTCCTTTTCGAAGTATCAGCCGCAGCGGCACTGGTTTCCGGCGCTGCGGGCACAGCCTTACTACCCACAATAGCCCAGGCGCAGACACCAACCGTTCGCGTAACCCATTTCGGTGGCCCCTATCAGATCCTCGATCAGGCTGTCGGCAAACCATTTGAGGCAGCGGGCCTTGGACGTGTCGAGTACATCGCCAGCCTAACCCCCGCGACAATGGGGCAGCTTCAGGCTAGCAAATCCAACCCACCCTTTGATGTCGTGATGGTGTCGCGTCCAGCCGGTGTGCGTGCAGGACGTGCCGGACTGGTTGAAAAGATCGATATTTCAAAGATTCCCAACCTGGCAGAGGTTGAACCCGGTGCGCTAAGCCCGGAGGGTTTTGGCATCCCCTTCGTGCTCGATACAATCGAGATTATGTACAATACGAAGATGGTTAGCTCGCCCATCACCTCATGGCTTGATTTATGGCGCCCCGAGCTAAAGGGCAAGATTGCCCTACCCTCTACCAGCGTCGTCTTCGCACCAGACTTTGTCGCCCTCATTGCGCGCTCACTTGGCGGCGATGAGAAAGATCCGAAAGCGGTCGATGAAGCTTTTAAAAAGATCATGGAACTGAAGAGCCACGTGCGCACATTCACCACCAATCCTGAACAGGCATCTGCCTTGATGGAACGCGGTGAAATTGCAGCTTCACCACAATTTGGGGTGCGCATCAGCAGCGTAATCAAGAACAATCCCGATGTTGCAAGATCCTTCCCCACAGAAGGTGTGGCTGCCCGTCCTTATGATCTTGCTATACCGGCCGAAACGCCTGCAAAGGAACTGGCATACGAGTACATCAATTTCGTTATCGGCAAGCAGGCGCAGGAAAACCTGATGCGTGATCTCTGGGCGACCACTGTCAATCGCAACGTTGTCGTTCCCGATGATCTGAAAGACAAAGTCGTCACTGATTTCAGCAAGCTGATTTTCTGGGATGATATCTACATGGCTAGCGTAGAGCGTGATTGGCGGACCCGTTGGGAGAGAAACGTTCAATCGGGCTAAAATCCTGAAGAGCACCACCAGCCGGTTCGGACATTAAAAGCGAGCTCTTATACCCATGACGATTTTGAATCGAAACACTCAATCGAACGCAGATCATCAAGGGCTTGCCAGCTTCGGGCCGGAGTTCGACCTCGAGATCCGGAACGTCAGCAAACGTTACGAGTCTCTCCACGCGGTCAATAACAGCAGCCTCTCAATCCGTAAAGGCGAGATCATTTCATTTCTGGGCCCCAGCGGCTGCGGAAAATCCACGCTGCTGAATATGATAGCCGGGTTCGTTACCCCTGATGCAGGCGACATCCGGCTCGCCGGGCAATCGCTCATCGATCTGCCGCCCCATCGGCGCGAAACCGGGATGGTTTTTCAGCACTATGCGCTGTTTCCGCACATGACAGTGAAGGACAACATCGCTTACGGCCTGGAAGCACGGCGCCAGCCTGCAGCGCTGATCAAGGAGCGTGTGCACACCATGCTATCACTGCTTAAGCTCGACAGCTTCGGTGATCGCTATCCGGCAGAGCTCAGCGGTGGCCAGCGTCAACGTGTAGCGGTCGCACGCGCCCTCGCTCCCCAGCCCAAAGTGCTGCTGCTCGATGAGGCGTTGAGCGCGCTGGATAAAAATCTGCGCGAGGAAATGCAGATCGAGCTATCACTGCTGTTACGCCGCCTGCAGATCACCACCATCATGGTTACGCATGATCAAGCTGAAGCCTTCGCCATCAGCGATCGCATCGCTATTATGGAGGCTGGCCACATCGTACAGGTTGGCACGCCAGAGGACGTCTACCGCAATCCGGTTTCAAGTTTCGCATTGCGCTTTCTTGGCTCTGCCAATGAACTGCCGGCAACCCTCAAAAAAACACCCTCCGGCACAACAGACGCGGTTGCGCAAAGTGGGGTGCGAGCTTCCAATATCGATGCAGGAAATCATGGCACTAAAGCCAGTATCTTTATTCGTAGTGAGGATATCAGATTATCGCCGCGCCCCACCCTCGCCCATCCCGAAAAGCCGGGCAAAATCACTCTTGTGACATTCCTTGGTTCCATCTCACGCTATGTGATTGATCTCGACGGCTTACAAATCGTTGCCGATTATCCTGCTGATTTCAAAGCACTAACGGTTGGCGATGAAGTGTACCTTGATGTTGCACGCGAGCACATCCGTGTAATGCAGACGGGGACAGCCGCATGACTACAGCCCTTACAGCCCCAACCCAACCGTCGCCATCTCTAGGCATGAGATGGCGACGCCGGATGGCGGGGGCGGCACCATGGCTATGGCTTGCTCCGGCGATTGCGTTATTCGTGCCATTTTTCATCGTGCCGATGGCGGTTGTGTTCCGCAACAGCCTCAACCGCGATGATCCACTGGCGCTGATGGTCAGCGACGTCACGCTGGAGAACTATACCAGCATTCTGACAGATCCATATTATCTGACGGTGTTTTCCAACAGCATCGCCGTCTCGCTGGGGGTTACGCTTGGCACGCTGATACTGGGCTATCCCTTCGCCTACTTCCTGGTGCGATACGCCAGGTCCTCGCGCGGTTTCCTCTTGTGGGCAGTCTATCTGCCGTTGATGGTCAGCGTGATTGTGCGGGCATTCGGCTGGATTGTAATCACCGCCGACACGGGTCTGATCAATTCAATTCTTATGGCAACAGGCATACTCCACAAGCCGCTGATCATGCTGTTCGAACTGGAGAGCATGGTGCCTGCGATGATCCATCGGTATCTACCGCTGATGGTACTACCGCTGATCAATTCCATCGGCAAGATCGACGATACGCTCTATTCCGCCTCTTCCAATCTCGGCGCGGGCCGCGCACGCACCTTCCGGCGGGTGATCCTGCCCTTGAGTGCACCGGGAATTGTTGCGGGCAGTCAGCTTGTATTCGCGAATGTCCTGAGTGATTTCGTCATTCCGAACCTGCTTGGATCCACGCGCTTTCGTATGCTTGCGCCGGTGATCTATGAGGAAGCCGCAGTGCATGTTGCGTGGGCAACTGCGGCAGCACTTGCTATCGTGATGCTCGTTGTTGTCACAGCAATGCTGTTCATCTCAAACTATACATTCCGCCGTCTGGCGCCCTGGGCAAGGACACTCTGACGTGACAAACCATCGCCAATCAGAAGACCGTTTTGCGCGCCGCATGCTCGCTATCTACGTAGGCGGAGTCTGCATATTTCTGATCGTCCCGATCCTGCTGCCGATGGTGATTTCCTTTTCCAGCAGCGCGCGCATCGAGTTCCCGCCACCGGGTTTCAGCCTGCAATGGTATGAGGCAGCGCTCAGCAATGAACATTTCCGGCGCGGCTTACTGAACAGCCTCATCATCGCCTTTGCATGCGCACTGCTTTCTACAATTGCAGGCACAGCAGCGGCGATTGCCCTCAACCACTACAAATTTATTGGCAGAACTTCGGCGCAGCTTGTTTTGATGATGCCGCTTGCCCTGCCGGCTGTGGTGAAAGGGTTGGGCATCATGTTCGTGCTGCCCTCCTATGGTCTGTCACAGGGAGTTCTGGCAACTGTCTTCGCACACTGCGTGCTGGGCATTCCGTATGTCGCCTATCTTGTGCTTGCAACATTAGCCAACTACGACTTAACGCTTGAACAAGCCTCGCGAAACCTCGGCGCATCGGGCTTGCGTACCTTCATAAAGGTCACCTTCCCTCTGATCAAACCGGGGGTTGTTGCGGGCGGTGTGTTTGCGTTTCTGATGTCCCTCGACAACGTCTCGCTGTCACTGTTCACGGCGGCCGGCGATACACTGCCGTTGCGTCTGATGCAGCACATTCAGCACAATGCCGATCCAACGATTGCCGCCGTCTCGACATTCCTGATTGTAGCGGCGTTGGTTATAATGGCATTGTTCGGGCAAGTTATCCGGCAACGCCAGCTGAGCGGCCTGAAACCGGCAAAGTAATATTCACCGGTACAATCAAAGTATCGCCTGGGTCATTGGCCTTGGTAGCGACACTATATAAAGAAACCGCTCTCACCCTGATTTGATGCAGCCTGCCCATCATCTCACACAAGATTGATATAGTTGCGAATTATGGAAGTCTGACACAGCGCAAATATATTCAATGGACACGAACCGCTTAGATCACCACACCGATACAAGCCTATGCCTAAGCTTCAAAAGTAATGGCGATGTATTCTCATTATACATCGCCATATATAACATATATCCTATTACCATCTAATAATACAGGCTATGTCTTACGGGAAGAAAGCTTATATAACTTTAAGGCAAATTTGCCTCTGACCTTATCTGCATGGCTAAACTCTGTGGGAGCTGCCCCCACGTGATTGGCAATCGATACTCTTACCCGCTCTGCAAATTCGCTTGGTGTCTCATTATCGTGTCTTCTGGCTGTCTCCATTATATCCATTTCTACCGTTACATAAGGCATTGCAAAAACCCAGAACATATTGACTGCGTGAGACGCGCCTAAAGGATGGATATTGAAAGAAAACGCCGGATTAACGCGAAGCGCTACAGGTATGACATCTGTGTCAAAAGAGAAGAAGAACTTCTCAAATCGGAACAATCCCCTTCCATCCGCGATGGTGCCTTCAGGCGCAACACATAGTATTCTTGGAGATGGCGATTTTTTCCACTCTTGAATATCACGCAATAAAGTACGGAGATTATTTATAATAAGTATATGTCGATCAAAAGATTTTATAACAGCGCCGAAGAAATGCTTATTGAAGCTGCTCTCATTCGCAGATGGATCAGCTGCAATGATTGTTGTATTTTCAATAGAGGCAATTACAAGAGCATCAGCGAGTGATACATGATTGTAAACCAGAACAGAAGGTAACCCCGTATTTTTTACTTCTCCCGTTTTCTTAACACGCAAGCCACTTGTAAGGAGCGTTAGTTTATAGATACGGTTTTTCCAGGATGGTAGTGGGACAGCCGCCGCCAAAAGGGCGAAAATACCGGCCATCAGCACGCGGAAAAGCACAAGAAGTAGACCAAACGGCAGATAAAGGATGGCCCACCATGGCAATCCTTTCTGGCCTGCGAACCTGTTCAAGGAGCATGGTAGACCTGAATTCATGCCCGTATACTCATTACTATTCGTGGAGGCGTGCTTTCCTAAGCTCATCACGTTTCGTAATGGGCTCAAGTATAGATAAGCCCTTTTCAAAAACCCGCTCACCCCAGTACTTATTTGCGTCGATTGATTGCTTAACATGCTTAACCCCTGAGATTTCTAGCGTGTTTTCGTATTTCAGACCGAACTTTTCATTCAGCTTCCATGCTCGCTCATTCTTCTCAACGGTAAGCGCGATGGCTCGTCCAATTCCTCTCTTGGCAAGCCCTTCTTTCAGAGCATAAACAAGGGCTTCCGGAGCATATCCACTACCCCAGAAAGCACGGTTTACTCTTCCACCAAAATCAACCTCTCCATCACGAACCATAAAGCCAACCATGCCGACGAACCGACCATGACTTTGCTCGCGCACAACCCAGCGAGAGAAGCCATGCTCCGCTTCATGAGCTATAAACCCATTTATCTCAGCTTCGGCTTTACTGATATTTCGCGCCTCACCATTGCCAATATAGCGCATGACACGCTCATCGCCTATAAGTTGAGCATAATCATGAACGTCCGCTTTATTCCACTCAGTAAGTAAAAGACGAGGTGTCTCAGCAATAATTCTTGCAGAAATCCCCAAACGAGAGTCACCAACCATCTAGCGTCTCCGACTTTACTAACACTATAGTGCAAGCATCATAGTCAGAGAATTTAACGCCCATGTCAACATAATCTGTAAATAAAATTACAAAAATGATATATAAAGTATAATTTAGTAAATTTTTTAAATAAGCAAATATAAATTTGAAATGAACAGAAAACAGAGAAATCCTCCGATTAAATATCCGCTTAACACATCTATTATATAATGTTTTTCGAGAAGGACTCGTGATAATCCAATGCAAATTATAATTAATACCCAAAACACCGATATTATTCCGGGCGAAAAATATGCCAAGGAAAGCAAAATGGCCGCAGAATTCTGAGCATGAGCAGACGGAAAGCTCCATCCGTGCTCAGCTTTCGCATCAATATGTTCAGCAACTGGTCGCGGTCTTTTTATGATACTCTTGAGAACTGCGTTAACGACCTCAGATACAAGCAACAGCACAAAGAGACCGCCGCCCAGGGTTAAGTCAACACTGCATACACCCAACAATAGAAATATAAACCCGGGTGTCTTACCCAGCTCTGTAAACCCCTGAGATACTACTGTTAAATTTAATCTTGTATTATATGCAGATAATTTCTTTGATAGCACCCTATCTACATATAAAAAATTTTTTTTAATTCCGTATCTGAGATTTTTGTATGTCATGCTACATCCATTTATTCACCCATCACAATCCAACATATACCTCAAATAACTGTCGTGACGCTGACATAACGCGCATGATGGCAGGCTGGCCGTTATCGCCAGCCATCAGATTACCCAAATATGGCCAGGAATTTTTAGCTCAGCAAAAGCCTTCGATGCGCTTTAGATGATAAAACATCGGATGCAACAATACCAAAACATCAAGTCTGGATCAGATCTACATCCATGCTCAGAAAATGAATAAGATCCGAAAGCCCTTCACCCAGCAATGTAACATGCCCACGCAATGCCTGGCTTGCGCCCAGACTATCGCCGCGGAAGATAGCATCCATCACCTCATTATGCTCGGGGATGGATTTGCTCATCCGATCCGCCTGAAAGGTGATGATCCGCCGGTAAGGTGAGGTTTTGACAGTCAGCCGGCGCAGCTGATCCTGCAACACCCGGTTATGGCTAGCAGCCGCAATCACTTGATGAAACGCAATGTTAGCGGAAAAGAAGGCGTCGGCATCGCCCCTAAGCACTGCTTCTTCGCATGCAGCGTGCGCCTTGATCATCTCTTCTTTCTGCGCGGGGGTTATTCTGCGCGCGGCTTGCCCGGCAGCCAGCGCCTCAAGCTCAGCAACAACACTGAACGCATCGAGCAGATCAGCAACCGCAAGCTTTGCTACTTGCAAACCCTGCTTGCCACGCGACACAACAAGCCCACTGGCCGCCAACCGCTGCAACGCTTCCCGCACCGGTGTGCGTGATACACCATATTGCTCCGCAAGCTGACGCTCATCCAGCCTGTCTCCAGGTTTTCTCCTGCCGTGCAGAATTTCTTCTTCCAGCCGTGTGGCCACCTCCTCCGAGAGAGAAAGAGTTTCCGCTTGAGACATGCCCTATTCCTAACGCCAACCTGGAGATGTTGCCATACATAATGCCAACGACAATGCTTTGAAAAACATACACACATAATCATTGCGTCTCCAGCCTTATCCGGCATGCGATAATAAAACTTTGGTGCACAACTATAAGCAAGAACCATCAGCCGATGGGATAAAACCCGTCACAGTATAGCGGTAGCTCCTCTCCTAATTGTCACTCCATTGTTCTGGATCACGCTGACACCCCGATTCTATGCGTTCGTCCTTCAATAATTTTCCATGCCGTTCGTTATTTTTGGTATACACAATTGACACGCGTGCATGCATTGCGCATAGTTCATCAGGCGCAACGATCCTGACGAACGCCGAAAGCAACGACCAAGGGAACCAGCCAAGGGGTATTGGATATGAGGAGCTTTGAGCTCAGAAACGCCCATTTCGACAGGCTCGTTAATACGCCGGATTTGAAATGGCTTGGACAGAACACCAATCACGCCAAGCTGCATCCTGCGGTTATTGAGGCGATGGAGCGTTGCATCCAAGATGAGGAATTTCACATCTACGCCCCACCAGCTGGCCTTGAAGAACTGCGCGCTGGCATTCTGGATGATCTAGGCCTGCAGGGGCTTTCAACGCTGGTTTCTGATGGTGCGGTCGCGTCGCTTTACCACGTCTGCCACACGTTCCTGCAGCCGGGCGATGAGTTCATCACCACCGATCCGACATGGAACTGGCCAATGGCATTTGCGCGGTCTGTCGGCGCGACGGTGAAACAGATACCAATTTATGGCGACGAATACGGTTATCGCCTCGCTCCAGAGCGTCTTGCGGCTGCAATTACGCCTAAAACCAAAATGGTGTATCTCGTCGACCCCAACAACCCGCTAGGCACAGCCTGCACACCGGAAGAGATCAAGGCGATCGTCAAGATTGTGCGTGATGCTGGTGCTTATCTGATCCACGATTGCACCTATCGCCATTTCGCCTATCACCACACACTTGCCGCGACGCTATATCCTGAAAAAACGATTACGGTCTATAGCTTCTCCAAATGGCTTGGCCTTGCGGGATTACGCATTGGTGCTGTCGTTGCGCATGGCAACGTTGTTGAGCAGCTTGCGAGTTCGCCCCCGAACAATCTTGGTTCCAGCATCTTCGCCCAGCGCGCGGCAGCAGCCGGCCTGCGGACGAAGGCGGAGTGGTTCCCGGCTGTACTCGCACAACAACGCGATAACCAGCGGCTCATCAAGGACGCATCCGAGAAGATTGAGGGCCTGAGGATGCCCGTCTACCCATCCAACGGCAACTTCATAGTGCTTGAAACACTGGGCGCCGGCGTATCGCCAGAAGCGTTGGTAGCGGAATATCAAAAGCACAAAATCATGATCCGTCAAGGAGCCTATCACACACCCACTTTCGGCGATCGGTTCGTAAAGGTCAGCGTCAGCGTGCCCCAGGAGTGGGTGCAGGAGTTTGTTGATCTGCTGCCAACGCTGATCGAGCGTGCCCGTGGCCGTAATGAAGCTGTGAAGCTCTTCTGAGCTGCGCCTGAAAAGCAAAACACAATATCGAATATCTCAGGAGGGATACTATGGATCTGGCTCTCAACGGCAAAAAGGTATTGATTACAGGCGCGTCACAAGGCATCGGTGCGGGCTTGAGCAAGGCTTTTGCTGAAGAAGGTTGCGATGTTCACCTTGTCGCACGCTCCAAAGACAAGCTAGAGGCAATCAGGGATGACATCCTGAAAAACCACGACGTCCAAGTCACCATTCAGGCACTCGATCTTACCTCGGAAGGCGCGATTGAGAAGGTGCTGGAGGCTGCAGGTAACGTCGATATCCTGATCAATAACGCGGGCGTTATTCCAAGCGGTAGCTTATGGGATATCGACGAGAAAAAATGGCGTGACGGCTGGGATTTGAAGGTTTTCGGTTACATCAACCTCACCCGCGCGATCTATCCGCGTATGAAGGAGCAGGGCGGCGGCGTCATCATCAACAATATCGGCAATGGTGGCGAGGTCTTTGATCCTAACTACGTCGCAGGCACCGCCGGCAACGCCAGCCTGATGGCATTCACCCGTGCGATGGGCGGCTGCAGTCTTGATGATAACATCCGCATCGTCGGCGTGAACCCTGGGCCTGTCGATACGGACCGTATCTACAACATGCTCAAGAAGCGCGCCAAGGAATGGCATGATGATGAAAGCCGCTACACGGAACTGCAGAACCGCTACCCGCTGAAACGCCCTGCGCATATTCACGAAATTACCGATCTGATCGTGTTCCTCGCATCCTTCCGTTCGGGCTATACTTCGGGTGCGATTTTCACAGTTGACGGCGGCATTACCTCACGCCGTTCGGTTATTTAAACGAAAAAGACCGGTTCGGGAGACACACAATGGGTTTCGTCACAACGAGCGATGGCCTGCAACTTTACTACGAAGAGGCAGGCTCCGGACCGGTGATCGTGTTTGTGCACGAGTTCGGCGGGAATTACTGGAGCTGGGAGCCTCAGCTCAATTATTTCTCGCGCCGTTATCGTTGCATCACGTTTGCAGCGCGCGGTTATGCTCCCTCTGACATTCCGGAGGATGTGGAGCGCTACTCACAGGCGCGTGCTGCCGATGATATCGTGGATGTGATTAAGGCTCTTGGCGTTGAAAAGGCTCACATCGTGGGTCTCTCAATGGGCGGCTTCGCTTGCCTGCACGCAGCGTTGCGACATCCTGATCATATCCAGTCAGTTGTCGCAGCAGGCGCCGGATACGGCGCTGAAAAGGCACATGAGGCATACTTTAAGGGCGTGTCAGAACAGGTCGCAAAGAACTTCGCAGAGCGTGGCGCAAAAGACTTTGCGCCGGTCTATGCCTCAGGTGCCTCACGGGTTCAGTTTCAGAATAAAGATCCGCGCGGATGGGCACTGTTTGCCGAGCGCCTGGGGCAGCACTCATCGATTGGCGCGGCCAACACCATGAGAGGCGTGCAGATGCGCCGCCCCTCTCTTTACGATCTGGAAACAGAGCTCTCTGCATTACAAGCCCCCACGCTTGTAATTGTCGGCGATGAGGACGATCACTGCTTGCAGCCCGGCTTCTTCCTCAAACGCACCATTCCGAGCTGTGGCCTATCGGTTTTCCCAAAGGCTGGTCACACGCTCAATCTGGAAGAGCCAGCGCTCTTCAATAGCACAGTCAGCGAGTTTCTGGCGCAGGTTGAGCTAGGCCAATGGAAGCCCAGAGACCCACGCGCCAACCCGGCACAAATCATGCGCACAGATTGAGGTGCGCCCAACTTTTATACACCTTCTCTTCCCCAACTGAACGACAGCGCCGCGCGGGCCTTAAACCCATATCGGCACTGTCGTCTTTTTTTGCAGTCATCCCGTCTGCTCAGTACATAACCACGCTGCGGATGCTCTCGCCTGAGCGCATGAGATCAAACCCCTTGTTGATTTCATCAAGGGTCAGAATGTGGGTGATCATCGGATCGATCTCGATTTTTCCGTTCATGTACCAGTCCACGATCTTCGGCACATCCGTACGCCCACGCGCACCGCCGAATGCCGTGCCCTTCCACGTACGTCCAGTCACAAGCTGGAAAGGACGCGTCGAGATTTCCTGCCCTGCACCGGCAACACCGATCACAATGGACTCGCCCCAACCACGATGCGACGCCTCCAGCGCCTGACGCATCACCTTGGTATTGCCCGTACAATCGAAGGTGTAATCCGCCCCGCCAATCTGGTCAGCACCACGCTTGGTGAGGTTGATCAAATAGGGCACGATGTCCCCCTCAACCTCTGCAGGATTGACAAAGTGCGTCATGCCGAAGCGCTCGCCCCAGGCCTTTTTGCTGTTGTTGAGATCAACACCGATGATCATATCAGCGCCTGCAAGCCGCAAACCTTGAATGACATTGAGACCAATGCCACCAAGGCCAAACACGATAGCGGTCGCCCCTTCTTCCACCTGCGCTGTATTCAGCACCGCACCAATGCCCGTGGTAACACCGCAGCCGATGTAACAGATCTTGTCGAATGGCGCTTCCGGGTTCACTTTAGCCAGCGCGATCTCCGGTACAACGGTATGGTTCGCGAAGGTCGAGCAGCCCATGTAGTGATAAATCCGATCCTTGCCGATAGAGAACCGCGATGTACCATCGGGCATCAGCCCCTGCCCCTGCGTGCTGCGGATGGCCGTGCACAGGTTCGTCTTGCGCGACAGGCACGAAGGGCACTGGCGACATTCCGGCGTATAGAGCGGGATGACATGATCACCCTTTTTCAGGGTAGTAACACCGGGGCCGACATCCACGACAACACCCGCTCCCTCGTGCCCTAAAATGGCCGGGAACAAACCTTCAGGATCAGCACCTGAGAGCGTGAACTCATCTGTGTGGCAAATGCCGGTCGCCTTGATCTCAACCAGCACTTCACCAACGCTTGGGCCCTCAAGATCAACTTCCATGATCTCCAGCGGCTTACCTGCAGCAACTGCAACAGCGGCACGTGTTTTCATTGATCTCGTTCCCTTGAATAGCTGGTGAGATTACCCTCAACCCATCAAACGCGCGGCATGCCAGCGCAAATGATCTTCGATAAAGGTGGCGATGAAAAAGTAGGAGTGATCATAACCATCATGGCGACGCAAAGTCAGCTTTTGCTGTGCGCTCGCGCAGGCCTGCTCCAGCAGGTGCGGCTTCAGTTGCACATCCAGAAAATTATCGGCAAGCCCCTGATCGACGAGAATATCCGGCACGCGCGCACCATCCTCGATCAGCGCGCAGGCGTCATAGGCCCGCCAGCGGGCGCGGTCCTGCCCCAGATAATTCCTCAGCGCCTTCTCACCCCATGGACAGTTCATGGGCGAAACGATGGGTGCAAATGCGGATACTGACTGGTATCGATCAGGGTTCTTAAGTGCCATTGTCAGCGCACCATGCCCACCCATAGAATGTCCAGCAATACCTTGCCGACTGACATCAACCGGCAGCCGCCCCGCAATCAGCGCAGGCAATTCTTCAACGATATAGGTCGACATCTGATAATGCGTATTCCAGGGCGCTTCAGTTGCATCAACATAAAACCCCGCCCCAAGACCGCAATCATATGCGCCTTCAGGATCGTCCGGCACACCTTCACCGCGCGGGCTGGTATCAGGGGCAATCAAGACAAGCCCCAACTCAGCCGCTACGCGCTGAGCGCCGGCTTTGACTGTGAAATTTTCTTCAGTGCACGTTAATCCGGAAAGGAACCACACAACGGGTGCGGCCTCATGCTCGGCCTGTGGCGGCACGAAAGCCGCAAAGCGCATCGCAGTGCCGGTTGCCAGTGATTGATGTCGATAAATATATTGTGTGCCGCCGAAACAGCGAACAGCGGAAACGACTTCAAGTGATGTCGCATGCGGGCTTATCCATGACATGGCGTACTATCTCCCTACACAAGGTATAGCATCATGCACTGTCAGAGGCACCCTCCGCGGCGATTCAATCACATGCTATTAAAAGCGAACATCGTTTTTGGACTTGGTGCATAAACAAATAACTTAGAGAAAAATAACGACAGAGATTTGCATTTGTCTTGATTGCGGATTTGTCTACCCACTGCTGCAATACGTGTGTAATCGCCATCAAAATAATGCCCTCTCTCAAGCGGCACCCGTTGAGCTTGCCCTAACTGAGATGCTGGGTATCTTTTTTCGGCAACTCTCTTGCCATAAATGCACTGTGTGCGATCTGGCTGCAGCGCAAAAAGCCCCCAGCACCGCGACACCTCACTGTAAAAGCCATTCACCGATTGATCTGTCGATATCGCGTCAGCCACCATCACCCGAAAACAATAAGCGCCAATGCCTACACTGCCTCCTTAGGTTCAATGACAGCAACCGGCAGATCGGACACGCCATGATCACCGCCGCCGCCCATTTTAACGGCTCCCTCGATTATCGCCGAACGAACTGCATCATCGCTCTCTGCGCTCACGAACTGGGCTTCATCAAGCGCCGACTGGAACGTGGTTATGCGCGCCATTTCGCTTTCAGGAGCGATGACACGCCACGGATCCGACAGCGCCTCAGTTGGAATTGAGAGCGCGAACAGTCCTTCCCCGGTTGATACCTGTGGTGTGTCGAAGCAATATGTACGATCCGTCCGCAGTACCGGCTGGAAATCCACACTGATCGCACCGCCCAGCGTATTAACCGGCGCCTGCGCAACCACCGCATAAGCAAACGCTGCGCTTTCACCCCGGCCAATTACAATCGGATAAAAATAGCGCTTCAGCTGCAGGCCATTCTCTACCTCACGAGCCAGATCCTTAAGGTCATCAGAAACGTAGTGACATTCTGTCGAAGCTGGACTTGCAGCCAATTGCGCACGCACGCGATCCATATCAAGCGCGATCGTGATGATACCCGCACGTGCAAGCGCTTTTATGTCATCAACCTGCGCTTCCGCATTGTCTGCATCCATCATGACGATGGAGATACCGCGCACCGGCACTGCTGCCCGTGAGACTTCGACCTTGCCGAAAATCTCGGTGTCCATTTGCATCAACGTCACCTTGGGCCCAATGAGGAAGGTCAAGATTATGTTGCCGAACAAAAATGTGCCTATCCCCAGCGCACCAATCGCCACCACCCCTGCTACAATCCGGAACACCAGCCCCGTTTTCATTTCCTGCAATCCTTATTCATTATTCTCTGTACTGGTAAGACGAGCCGGTCGTGTGGACACAAGGGTCGTCGCAGCGATCAAATCTATGGCAACACAAGACCGCCCGGGTTAGCGAGATGGGGCGAAACCCAGACTGGATTATATTTTTCCTTATAGGCACGCAGCCCATGAAAACCATAGAAATGTTCGCTATGGCACGCAGCGAAAGCGACAAACTTGTGCCAATCCGGCGCAAGTCGATGACAGGAGAAGCCAGACAGCGGCGCCATAACCAGCTTAAACCAGCTATAGCCACGCTTAGTGGCTTCCAGCATAACGAAAATGCGTTGAATTCCAGCTATCGCAGGCAAGCTGAGCAGAGGCTCATGTATCAGCTAAAGCCACCTCCTGAATGCCCGGCAGCTCCGGCCCCACGGGCACAATGCCATTCGGATTGAGAGTTTTGATTGAGTAGTACCCCTGCTTGATATGATCAATGCTCACTGTTTCCCGCACACCTGGCATGGCAAGCAGGCGCAGAAGATAGGCGCTTAATAACGGATAATCAGCAAGAGGGCGCAAATTGCATTTAAATAGCCCATGATAAGCTGCATCAAAGCGCACAAGGGTAACAAATAGCCTGACATCGGCTTCAGTCAGTCGCGCCCCGAATAGATATGGCCCTTTTTCGGCAAGGCGGCTTTCCAGCGCATCAAGCATGTCAAATACGTCCGCAAAGGCTTCTTCGTAAGCTTCTTGCGTGGTCGCAAAGCCAGCCCGATAGACCCCGTTGTTGAGCTTCGTATAGATCGCATCATTCAATGCATCGATGTCATCCTGCAGATCAGCAGGATAGAGATCAAACTGACCACTCGCCAACGCGCCAAAACCTGCGTTAAACATGCGCAAGATATCAGCGGATTCATTGTTTACGATTGTCTTGCGTTGCTTATCCCACAGCACAGGTACGGTCGCACGCCCCGTATAATGCGGATCAGCCAGCGTATAAATCTCATGCATATAGGTTGCACTGTTAAGCGTATCGCGATCAGCACCCGGATAACTCCCGAAACGCCACCCCTGCTCAGTCAATGCAGGCTCAACGATACTGACAGAGACAACTTCATCCAGACCTTTCAGCTTGCGCGCCATAAGTGTGCGAGAGGCCCATGGGCAAACCAGCGCGACATAAAGATGATAGCGACCGCTTTCGGCCTTAAACCCTGCATCACCTGTAGGGCCCGCGCTGCCATCTGGCGTTACCCAGTTTCTGAAACCAGAAATCTGCCTTACGAAACCACCCTTATTGTCAGTTGCCTGTACGGGCTGCCAATCGGTCGTCCATTTACCGTCAACGAGCATCGCCAGATTTCCTTTCCTCCACTCAATGCAGAGCATGGGCGCATGGTTGCCTTAGCTATATATTTTATCAGTCAGAGCAGCCGCAAGAACAACCGCTGCCCTGAATATTTTGATGAGATAATAGCTGATACATATTTATTATCATGATGTGTATTGGTCGAAGTCTCCCTCTGCGCGCCCATAGCGCTGGTACGGTTCGCATGATAGGCACTCAGCAACGTAATGTATGAGCCTCATGAAGCATCCAGATAACGAATTACCCGCGCTAGTGCTGTTTCGCAGCGACCTGCGCCTTTCCGACAATCGCGCACTCGCTGCCGCCGCAGCGGCAGGCGGGCCGATTTTGGCTGTCTATATCCACGATGCTGCTGAAGCAAAACGGGGCGGTGCATCACTCTGGTGGCGGCATTATTCGCTCAAACGTCTTGCAGAAGACCTCGCACGCCAAGGCATACCGCTCATACTGAGGGCGGGCGATGGTGCCGCAATCGCGGAAGAACTGATTGCACACGGCACATGTGGTGTATTCTGGAACCGCCGCTACAGCCCCGATGCCATTGCAGCGGATAGCCACCTCAAAGCAACATTGCGCGCACGTGGCATATTGGCGAAAAGCTTCGAGGGGCATTTGCTCCACGAGCCATCGCTGATGAAGACCGGCGCAGGGGGCGCGTATAAGGTTTATACGCCATTCCGCAACGCACTGATGCGCGGACCTGAGCCACGGTCACCAGTCGATGCTCCCGCCTCGTTAAAACCATGCATTGGCGATATCGCTTCAGTACCGCTCGATACGCTTATCCCGCTGCCGCAAACTCCAGATTGGGCAGGCGGATTGCGTGACAACTGGACCCCCGGTGAAGCGGGCGCGCAGAAAGCGCTTGATGATTTTCTGGAGAGCACAATAAGCGGCTACGCCACGCGCCGCGACATCCCAGGCATTGTAGGCACCTCGCGTCTGTCACCGCATCTCGCGCATGGCGAGATCACGCCTTACCAAATCCTGGATGCCCTGGCACAGGCCAAGCCAGACAATGACAGTGCAACATTCCGCAATGAGATCATCTGGAGAGAATTCTGCTACCATCTGCTCTTCCACTATCCTGACCTCGTAAAGACCAATTACAATCCCGCCTTCAACACCTTCCCCTGGCATGATGACCCAGCCGGTCTGCGTGCCTGGCAGCGTGGTCAGACTGGTTATCCAATTGTTGATGCGGGGATGCGCGAGCTCTGGCACACGGGCTGGATGCATAACCGCGTGCGAATGATCGTTGCCTCGTTCCTGACAAAGCATTTGCTGATCGACTGGCGAGCCGGTGAGGCGTGGTTCAACGACACTCTCGTCGATGCCGACCCGGCCAGTAACCCCGCCAGCTGGCAGTGGGTTGCGGGATCGGGCGCAGATGCTGCCCCCTATTTCCGCATCTTCAACCCGGTACTGCAAAGCCGCAAATTTGACCCCTTAGGTCACTATCTACGCCAATGGTTGCCAGAACTCGCAAACATGCCCGATAAGCACATCCACAGCCCATGGGAGGCATCAGCGCAGGTGCTGAGGCACGCAGGCGTTACCCTCGGCAAAACATGGCCTCACCCGATTGTCGATCACACCTTCGCCCGAAATCGTGCCTTGGAGGCTTGGCAGGAAATCCGTTAGCTTTCCGCAATCGCCTGTCCGGCCGCCCAGCCGGATGACCACGCCCACTGAAAATTGTAACCGCCCAGCCATCCCGTAACATCAACAACTTCGCCAATGAAATAAAGCCCTGGCACTGCCGCTGCCTGCATCGTTCGCGAATTGAGGCCTGCTGTATCGACACCACCCAGCGTCACTTCAGCAGTGCGGTATCCTTCCGAGCCAATCGGATTCAATGTCCAGTTCTTGATAGCATCGGCGAGCGCCATAAGCCTTTTGTCACTCATGTCGCCAATATTGCCATCCGCCTCAAAGATATCAGCCAGATAAGCGGCGAGACGCTTCGGGAATAGCTCTGCCATAATAGTCGCAATGTTCTTGCGGCCATCCTGCTGCCGCCGTTCACGCAGCACTTGGTATACATCCACACTTGGCAGCAACGACACTGTTATCGGCGTTTTCTCCCTCCAGTAGGATGAAATCTGCAAGATCGCAGGCCCCGAAAGCCCACGATGCGTAAACAGCATCGCCTCCTCAAAGGTAATTTTGCCGCATGAAATACGCGCATCAATGGCAACACCCGCCAGCGATTGGAAATCAGCCAGCACATCCTCGCCAAAGGTTAGCGGCACAAGTGCGGGCCGTGTCTCGGTCAAGGCAAGCCCGAACTGCTCAGCAATCTGATAACCGAGGCCGGATGCGCCCATCTTAGGAATCGACTTACCGCCGCAGGCCACAACGAGATTGCGACAGGTTACATTATAAATGCTCCCCTGTTCCTCAAGCTGCAGCGTAAAGCCACCTTCCGTGCCAGATAGCGCTCGGATATGGGTTTCAAGGCGCAGCTCAGCGCTTACCTTCTGCATTTCCTCAAGCAGCATCTCGATGATTGATTTTGCGCTGCCATCGCAAAACAACTGCCCCAATGTCTTTTCATGATAGGCAATGCCGTAGCGCTCGACCAGCGCGATAAAATCATGCTGAGTGTAGCGGCTGAGTGCAGACTTCGCGAAATGGCGATTGGACGAGATAAAACACTGCGGCTTCGCATGCAGATTGGTGAAGTTGCAGCGCCCCCCACCTGAAATACGGATCTTCTCGCCCGGCGCTCTTGCGTGATCGATCACCAGCACACGCGCGCCACCAACGCCCGCTTGCGCAGCGCACATCATGCCAGCCGCGCCAGCGCCAAGAATAACAGTGTCAAAGTTTTGTGAATTACGTGCCATGCGGCATGACTAGCCGAAGTTGAGATGCATCGCTAGCAGCATATTTAACTTTCTGCTGCCGCATCAGGTGCCAAAGCGATCAGCGCTTCATTGACGCTATGAAACAGACGATCCGGCCCCAGTTTAGCCAACACACCAAAGCGCTGAATCGCCTCTTGCGCACGCACGGATTCCAGCCGCGAGATAGCGAGTTGAACTTGATGTTCATGGCAGTAGTCAACAACCTCAAGCAAAGCCTGAGCGGCGGTGTAATCAATATCCACGATACTGCTTGCTTCGATCACGACGAGTGAAGGTCGCACCTCCGCTGCTTCAATGATGCGCAGCACGCCCGCCTTGAATGCCTCAGCATTGGCAAAAAGCAACGGCGCCTGAAATGCGATGACCGTGATGCCTTCCACAGTCTCACCTATTCCTGCGCGGCCTGGAGGCCACCAGATGGTTGTGCCCGGCAAGCGATGCAACACAATGGGGCTCGTGCGCGTATACACCGCAACACCATGCAATAGCGAAAGCCCAATACCGATTGCAGCCCCGGTCTGGATGGGGAGCAGCACAATCGCGATAATCGTCAACAGCACAAGTCCGCCTTCAACCGGTGACTCTCGTGCGATTTTGACGATCGTTTCATACTGAAAAATGCGCTTTGCCACGAACATCAAAACGCCCGCAAGCGCCGCCTGCGGCACGTGCGCCAATAACGCACCGCCCCATAACGCAAGCATTAGAATAAACCCCGCCGCCGTGAGCGCTACCCATTGTGACGTACCGCCAGCAGAAACAACAACGCCCGTTCGTGGCGGACTGGCATTTACCGGAAATGCCCCAAAAACGCTCGCCAGAAGATTGCCCGCACCAATGCCAATAAAATCCCGGTTAACGTCAGGCGCAGCGCCCTCCGTACGAAACGAATGGCTGACAGCCGCCGTCTGCATCATAATAATCAACGTAACAATCAAGCTAACGGGAACAAGCTGCGCCCAGTCATTCATGGCGGGGAATGCAAACTGCGGTAACCCCCGCGGCAAAGTGCCGAGCACACCAACCCCGCGCTGCTCAAGCCCCAAGACCAGCGACAGCAATATTGCAGCGATCAAGCCAATCAAAGCACCAGGAATACGCGGGCTTATCTTTTCCGAGATCAGCATGAGCGCCAGCACACCACCTCCAATCCCGGCCGACCATGGATTGATTGCAGGTAGATGATGAATGATACCGACAACGCGTTGGATCAAGCTACCTTCCGTTTCCACGATGCCCAACAACCCCGGCAGTTGGGACACCACGATATGAACAGCGATGCCCGCGATGAAACCGGTAATCACCGGGGTCGATAACAGGTGAGCAATCCAGCCAAGCTTCAGCGCGCCACATACAACGAGCATCACCCCCACCAGAAGCGCCAGCGCCACCGCCGCAGATTCCAGCGAAGCCGTGCCCGCAGCCACAAGTGCAGCGAGCAAACCTGCAAACAAAGGTGTGATGGTTGAATCCGCCCCCGCCGTCAGCACACGGCTTGCACCGAAAGCGGCGAAGCCAAGCGTTGCGGCTATAAAGGCATAAAACCCCACCTGCGGCTCAAAGCCGCCCAATCGTGCAGTTGCTATCTGTTCGGGAATAGTGATGGCTGCAAGCGTTACACCCGCAAGAACATCGCGCCCGAAAGAGCCGCCCGAACGCCCGCGAAGCGCACTGAACAATATGGCGAAGCGCGGTACTTTAGCTACCGTCTTGCCCTTGCCTGCATCACCATAAGTCATATCCGCCATCCATTCGCGGCCTAAACAAACATTGTTTCATGGCAGCAATAGCTGATCTATAATTTTTGCTGCGCATGGAGCCTTTCCCTTTTATATATCGCTCCACATCATGGCAGCGTTTTTGCTTGGGTAACGTATATATTTGGAGACTATCATTGATTCACGCTAATACTATTCACGCAGAAGTTCACAATGATATGCTTCGCATTGCATTTAATGGACGACTGGATACAGCCACAAGCATGCAGATACAGAATGAGGTGATGTCGATCATTGAAAATACCCCCCATTCCCTTGTTTTTGATTTAGCGAAGGTCGACTTCGTAGCCTCTGCTTTTCTCCGCCTCTGCATTCTCAGTGCACGGAAGGTGGGTATGGAACGTTTTCTTCTAACAAATGTTAATCCAGCCGTTGGCCGGGTATTTAGCATCGCCGGCCTCGACAAACACTTAAAAATCACATGAAGCTAACACTGCGCGCCTCTCTCGATGCCTTGCCTATGCTGCTGGATAGCGCCGACTCGGCGTTACATGGCTATGGCATTGATGATGAAAGTTGCGCCACTATTCTGCTGTCGATTGATGAAGTGTTCAGCAATATCATCCTTCACGGACAGCTGGATGCGAGTTCAGATGTGATTCAATTCACACTCTCGCCCGACAAGGATGGTGTTAGCATTGACATTTGCGATCCCGGCCCTCCTTTTGACGCTGCAAAAGCAGCACATTCCGCCGCCGCCTCTAACGGCCCGATAAGTGATATTCCAATAGGTGGCTGGGGGCTTCTACTCGTGCAAGCCTTCACAGCCAATATTCAATACGTGCGTGAAAACAGCACAAATCACATCAGGTTATCTTTCAAGCTGCCGTTAGCGACTGACGGCGTAAAATCATCAGTGTGATATCGTCTTCCTGTTCACCATCGGCATGCTTCATTACGGTTGCGGCAATATCTTCAGCGGCTTCATCAACTGGTTTGTTAGCCAAGGCATGCATAAGCGTTTTCAACCGCTCCTCTTCATAAGGATCATTTTTACACGTCCCAGCCTCTGTCACCCCATCGGTATATAGTAATAACGCATCCCCAGGTTGCAGCACGATGCCTTGTTCAATGTATTGCTCATCCGCAAACACACCCAGCAATGCACCGCTGCTATTGAGCTTTTGAATATCACCGTTTCTACGTCTCAAGAATGGCGACGGATGGCCTGCACAGACATACCTTAACAGTCCTGTCGGCAAGTCATAATGAGCAAGGAATAGGCTGGCGAACATAGCATCAGGGTTCTGCTGGGCTAATGCTTTATTAGCTGCATGGACCGTTTTCCCAGGTGATTGTCCGGCTACGCTGAAGTTGCGCAAGGTCGTACGAATAAGCGCCATATAAAGCGCAGCCGACATGCCCTTGCCACACACATCCGCAATGACCAGTACCAGCGTGTCACCATCCAGCATGAAGTAATCATAGAAATCACCGCTCATCATTGCGGCTGGTTTGCATAATGCATAAAGCGCATCATCGACAGAGGATCCGAAAACAGGCCGTGAAGAGGGCAGTAGATTACGCTGGATATCACGCGCCAGCGTCATTTCCTTCAAGATAGCCTGTCTTGCCTCAGCCTCATGCATGCGATCGGCCATGGCAACCTGAAGATCATCCAGCATTCGGTCAAAGACCTGAGCAAAGTTTCCGATTTCATCCTTTGCGCCAATTTCACCCACACGCAGTGCGAGATTGCCCTGCCCTACCGCATGCGCCACTTGATTAAGGCGTACCAGCGGCTGCGTCAGATGCCGGGTGATCAGGATTATAGCGATCAAGATCAAGCACAGGATGACCAACGCGATGAGCAAATGCCATTGCAAATGATCATAAACATCATGCAGCACCTTGCCCTCATCCACCAACGCGACAAGGCTCCATCCGGTACTGGAAACGGGCGCATACGCAAGCCAGAACATCCCCTTACCATCCAGAGGATCACGCATACGCACGACACCGCTTTCGCCCCCCACCATACTGAGACCAGCTTCAATCAGCTCCGGTAAATTGAGCGCCTCCGCCGCGCGAAAGAGATTCACATTATTGCGCAAATTCACAGGTGTGCGCTCAACTGGCGGAAGTGGTGAAAGATAGTTGCCTTTCTCATCAATCAACCGCGCATAACCGCCCCAAAGACCTTCCCATTGAGGATTGGGGTTAACATTCTCAAGTAGCACATCGACAGAAACGACCCCTTGAGCATTATCTGGCCCCTGGAAAGGAACGCTGTAAGTCACTGCTTTTGCATTATGAAAATACGCATCGATATACGGGCCGCTCCACCTTGGCCTGTTTCGTTTGATAACTTCCCCAAACCAACGTTGGGTTGTGTAGTTAATTTTCGCTTCAGCTGGCGACCGAATTCTTGCCTCGCCAATGCTAAGGTCCACATAGATTTCATCTGTCCGCACAGAAGAAACGTAGAAAATTGATGCGCTATAAATGAGCGGATTTTGAGTTAAGCTATTTGAAATTACTTTCTTTAGCGCGTCATCATCATACGCATCAATCTCTTTAAGCAAACTGGCAGTTGAGCGCGCAACTTGAGCAATAGCGGTAAAGCGGGAATCCAAAGCAGCGGCCTGATACAGCGCTGACTCCCGCATGTAATTCTGCAAATCAGTAATATCTACTGCGCGCTGAGTATTATATTCATAAATCATCATCCCCGTTTGCACCAACATCAAAGGAATACAAATGGCAATGATTAATCTGAAGTGAAGTGTCTTGAAGAAATTTGAAAAACGCATATTTCACGCCATTATAAATAAATTTACACCAAATCCAACAAAATTAAACAGCAGGATGCATATTTAAAATTGTATACTATTATGCCTTATCATGGAAATAGTAAAAATCCCCATACAACCAGCAATTGAATTGTGCCAGACACTTCAAAAACGCCTTTAATGGCATTTTCAGATATTACACAAATACCAGTTCAAGACTGCCAATTAATTCTTTTTCTGCATGATAGAGCATCATAAAAACATACCCACCATAGCATTTCTTAAAATAAGACAAGATATATCAATTAGATAACAACCGCCCCTGTTCCACCTGGACTGTTTGACCGCAATTCAGCAAGCAAGCTTGGCGATAGCTTTATTAAGATATCATCTGGCTGCAAAGGCGGTACAAAAGATGACTCATTCTAAAGTGCCAATTGTTTCTAATAAAGAACGGCTCAGTGCAATTCAGGCGCTGGGCGATTTGCAAAAGCCTTATCAGATCGGAGGAGAAGCAGACCAGCTATTTGTAGCGGCAATGCGCGAATGCATTGACTGGCACGCCGCTGAAAATGCATTTTATGGCCGTTTACTCAAGGAAAGAGGCGCTTCATCGGCCTCCCTCAGCACCATCGATGACTGCATCGCATTGCCATTCATCCATGCGAATTTCTTCAAAACACATGAGATTTTATCTATCCAGCCGGAGCAGGTCACGCTTCATCTGACATCTTCTGGCACCACGGGACAGAAGTCACAGATATTCTTCGACGAATGGTCGATCGGTGCTGGCCAACAGATGGTGCAACGTATTTTCCAGCATTACAATTGGTATCAGCCAGGAGAACCGGCCAATTATCTGCTGTTTAATTATGAACCGCTTCAGGACTGGAAAGTCGGCACCTCCTATACAGCAAACTTTCTCACACGCTTCGCCCCGGTTAATCGCATATCCTATGCGTTAAAACGTACAGGTTGCGGCGGTCATGAGTTTGATATTTACGGCGCCATACGCACCCTGCAAGATTATGCGCAAGACGGGCTTCCAGTGCGTATATTCGGCTTCCCTGCATTTCTGCACGCCACCTTGCTGCGTATGCAAGCTTTAGGAATGCCGCCCCTTTCACTGCCCCATGGCTCAATGGCGTTTTTTGGTGGGGGCTGGAAAGGCCAGGCTGACAAAGCAATTCCGAAACCTGACTTTTATGCCACCATCTCCGAACAACTGGGCCTGCCTGATGCGAACATCCGCGATGGCTATGGCTCGGTGGAGCACAGCGTGCCCTATGTTGAGTGCGCAAATCATCGCTTCCACGTGCCGGTGTGGTCGCGCATTGCTATTCGCGATGTGGAGACGCTCAAACCGCTAGGCCCCGGCGAGCCTGGCTTCCTCAATTTCATCTCGCCTTACGTCACCTCGACGCCAGTACAAAGTGTGCTGATGGGTGATCTCGCTGCATGGCATCCGGGTGACGGTTGCGGCTGCGGTCTTAAATCGCCGTATTTCGAGCCCCTGGGCCGGGCAGGTATTTCCAAAAACAAGAGCTGTGCAATTGCGGCCGCAGAATTGTTAAAGGGAAAAACAGCGTGACAAAACATCTATGGCGCGGCCAATGGGTGGATGATGCAGAGCTGGCAGTACGGCTGCCGATGCTTGGCGCCACATTGGCGGAAGATCTTGAATGCACATTCCCGCTAAGACAACTGCTAACGGCAGCGCATGATCTGGGGCAGGAATTGCGTACATCCGGCACAGTGCGAGATCAGTTGCATGGCGTATTGATGGCAGCCCCCGATGCCCGCGAGCAGGACGTCGCTATGACGCTTGACTCCGTGGCATCATTTTTGGACAGGGAGCAGCTTGAGTACAAGCTTAAGCGGGAGCTTGGCTCAACAGATCCCTTCACTCCCAGGCGAATTTCCTTCACTGGCAATCGCTTTGAATCATGGGCGCCGCTTGGTTTTCTAGTGCATGTTGCACCCGGCAATGTATCCTCAGTCGCGCCGCTATCGGTGATTGAGGGAATGCTATCCGGCAACATCAACTTCCTCAAAACCAGCAGCGGCGGCTCGGCCTTTGCCCAGCACCTTCTTGCAACCCTTGTGGAACGCGATCCATCGGGCGCACTCGCACCTTTTGTCTATGCAGCCGAAATTTCTTCCCGCGAAACTGACCGCCTGCGCAACCTGTTCTCGTTGGCAGATGGTATTGCTGCATGGGGAGGCGAAGCAGCCATTGCTGCAGTGCGGGATATGGCGCCGCAAGGATGCCGGGTTATCGATTGGGGGCATAAGATCTCCTTTGCATATCTGGCCAAGGAAAAGCTCGAAGACATCGCAAGCCTGCAAGCCTTGGCGCGGGATGTCTGCTTTATCGAGCAGCAGGCATGCTCAAGTCCGCAATGCCTTTTCATCGAGGCAGCGGATCGAGAAGACCTGTTTGCTTTCGCAGAAAAATTTTCCGGCATCCTGGGGGGAGTTTCTGAAGTAATCCCCGTGACGCATCCAGGCCTGCAGGAGCGCGCAGAGATCACCACGGTTACGGAAGCGGCACGGATGGAGGCGGTCTATTCCGGTTCCACACGTGTATTCGCCGCCCCGGATAACAGCTGGCGAGTATTGGCTGAGGATAATCCGGCACTGCGAGCATCGCCGTTATACCGAACGCTTTGGGTCAAACCGCTGGCACCTTCAGCCTTTACCGCAACCTTACGGCCCATGCGCCCATGGCTGCAAACTGCTGGGCTTGCTTGCAATCTGGAACGATATGCTGACCTCTCCAACCGCCTGATCGCAGCCGGGATCAGCCGCGTTACACAGGTGGGTGAGCAGCTGGGCGGATATGTCGGCGCACCGCACGATGGTGTTTATGCGCTGCAACGCTATTGTCGTCGCATCAGCTGCGAATTACCGGCAAATGCAAAAGGGATTGCGAGTTTTCATGAGTTGACTGAGCCAATCCCTCCTCTCGCACCAGATACGCCGTTACTCGACAAGGCAGGCTTTCTGGCGCTGGAGGAGAATGAGAACCACGCGCATCTCTATTTCAAAAGCGGCGGCAGTTCGGGGGCGCCGAAGTTGGCAGTGTATTCGTGGACTGATTACCACAGCCAGATGCAGGCGGCCGCCGATGGCCTCTATGCCGCAGGGCTTGATCCAACAAAAGACCGGACGATGAACCTGTTCTTCTCGGGCCATCTCTATGGCAGCTTCATCAGCTTCTGGAGCGTCCTTGAGAACCTGGGCGCGGTGCAATTCCCGATAACCGGCATTGATGATATGGAAGAGGTAGCCAATACCATCATCAATCAAAAGGTTGATACGCTCCTTGGCATGCCTTTCTACATCCATAAGCTCTTTTCCACACAGGGCGATATGCTGCGTACTTATGGCGGCGTGAAAAAAATCTTCTTCGGCGGGGAGCATTTCAACAGCGTGCAGCGCAAGCATCTGCAGCGGGAGTTCGGCGTTGAAATCATCCGGGCAGCCGCCTACGGCAGCAATGACGCCGGGCCTCTCGGCTATCAATGCGAGGGATGCGATGACTCGGAATATCATGTTCTGACGCAGACACAGTATCTGGAAATTCTCGACACCGAGGCCGATCGTCCCGCAACCGCAGGTGAGCCAGGGAGGCTTGCCTTCACCTCTCTGGCGCGTCGCGGACAGAAGGTGGAGCGCTATGAGATCGGCGATATGGGGCGTTGGCTTACAACGCCCTGTTCATGCGGACGCAGCGCACCGCGCTTCGAACTAATGGGACGCTATGGCGACATGTTCCGCGCGCCCTATTTCTTCAACTACCGCATATTTTGCCGCGTATTGGCGGAGCATGGCCATTATACCGGTAATGTACAGCTCGTACTCAATCACGATGGTATTCGTCACAACATCAAGGTGTGGCTAGAGGATGGCCATAATCTAGCCTCAGCTCAAGCCCGCTCTCTTTTGCTCACTCACTATCCTGATTTGCGCGATTTCGTTGAAGAATATGGTTTTGTTACTTTAACTGTCGAGCAAATATCGCTCTCAGCATTCGCAACAACCCCCAGCACCGGCAAACTGAAGGCCATCGTCGATCTGCGGAGCGCAACATGAATGCTTACCCCCTAGCGACATTAATCGCTGTAGCGCGAACGCTATCCCCTTTCTATCGCCAACTTTATGAGGGGGTGGGCGATGCGCCCGCATTGACTGATCTTCCGCTAACCGACCAAAAAGCCTATTGGGCCGCCAATACCATTCGCAACAACAAACTGCTCACCGGCCCCCTAGAAAACGGGATGGTCTTCAAGAGTGGCGGCACGACGGGTGCACCTAAATTCTCGGTGTTCAGCCAATCTGAATGGCGCATATTCACGCAGGTTTTTGGCGAGGGGCTGGATGCTGGCGGCCTTCGCAATGGTGAGCGTATAGCCAACATGTTCTATGCGGGCGAGCTCTATGCTTCATTCATTTTTATTATGAACTCGCTGACGGATGCGCATGCGCCAGTGCTACAATTCCCTCTTTCCGGGAAAGCAGATATTCCCACAACCATCCAAACCATGATCGATTTTGATATCGACGGGATTGCGGGAACGTCCACAACGCTCATCGGCCTTGCCGATCATCTGCTGCAAACCAATGTCACCCTGCCCGGAATCCGACGCTTGCTGTTTGGTGGAGAGTCGCTCTACCCGGATCAGCGCAAAATGTTGGCACGCGCTTTCCCGAATGCGCACGCAGCCTCAATCGGCTATGCAAGCGTCGATGCTGGCCTGCTCGGTTATGCGGATACGGCCTGTGCACCAGACGAACATCGCGTGTTTGACCATTATACGATCCTCGAAATACTTGACGAGGAAACAAATGAACCAATCCGCGAAACGGGGAGGCTGGGACGCATAGTTGTAACCAATCTCACCCGATTGCTGATGCCAATCATCCGTTACCCAGTTGGTGATCGCGGCATGTGGCTGGAAGAGGAAGGCGCTCCAAACCGCAAATTCAAAATTGCTGGCCGCTCGGAAGAAGGTGCCCGTATCGGCCCCGTCACGCTGTATGTGGAAGACGTCGCGTTGGTGTTAAAGCCTTTTAATGAAGCGTTACAAATTACGGGTTTTCAGATGATCATCACACATCATGATCAAAAGGACCGGCTAACGCTCAAGCTTGCTTCACACAGTGCACCTAAGCTTCATGATACCGCAAGCGCAGAGATACTCTCTATGCTGTTCACGGCCCGCCCGCTGCTGCTGGAGTTTGTGGAGCGTGATCTCATCCATCCGCCACAAGTGGAATGGGTTCATACCGCCGACCTCGCAATCAACCCGCGCACGGGTAAGTTGAAACGCGTGCTGGATTTGCGCTGGACAGACGCAACACAATCGCCCACGAAACCATCATGAGCCAACCAGCCCTCACCCCTGGTTATAGCCGCCTGACCTTAACCAACGAAACGCATGCACCCGCATTGGCTTGCGCCCACGTGGTGCAGGTGGCGCGCAATCTTGGTTCTTCGGATGAAGAACTGGCAGCAATTGAGCTTGGAGTTGAGGAGGCTACAGCAAACGTGGTGCGTCACGCTTTCGCACCGGGAGAGTTGGGCAGCTTTGACATCATTTGCATGCCAACCGCGCTAGGACTTGAAATCCGCATCTGTGATCAGGGCGTCCCATTCGATCCCGGGCAGTTGCCAGCATTCAGCCCCGATGGCCTGCTCTCATTGGATGATAACAGCGCGCATAATAACGGATCGGGCGGCGGGCTGGGCATCTTCCTGATGCGGCAGGTTTTCGACGTCGTCATATTTCGCAATCTGGGGCGCAACGGCAAAGAAACCTGCCTGATTAAATATCGCAACCATGCGCCGATTGGTGAATACACTACCCCGCCCCCCACACCGCTTGATGCCTCCAGAGAAATTGTCTCAAGTGTACGGCGCATAAAGCCTTCCGAGGCGATTGAGGTTTCGCGCTGTGTTTATGAAGCCTATGGCTATTCCTACCCTTATGAACACATCTACTATCCCGAGCGCATCACCGCGTTAAATGAAAGCGGCGAAATCGTCTCAGCTGTCGCTGTAACACCAAGCGGACGCATTGCTGGCCATGCTGCACTGGTAAAGGATGCAAATGATGGCGCTGAGCTGGCCATTGTTGTCACCCGCCCAACCTTTCGTGGACAGGGTATAGCACAGCAGTTAGGCGACTTTCTTCTACAAGAAGCGCGGGCAATAGGCTTGCAAACTGTCTTTACACAAGCAGTAACAAGCCACACCTACACCCAGCAGTTCTGCAATGCATTAGGCTTCAGCGAGTGCGCGCTTCTGCCTGGGCATGCACCCGCTTCCATGCAGTTTCGCAATATTGCTGATCATTTGCAGCAACGCGAAAGCTGCATTCTGGCTGTGAGGTTTTTATCGACAAAACAGCAACGTCCTCTGGTTTATGCACCAGAGGCCCATCAACCTTTGATCGAAAGACTTTATCTCAATCTTGGTATTGAACCACTATGGCAAAAGCCGCCCGCTTCAGATGATGCGATGCCTGACCATACCGAAATGAGTGTCAATGCATCGAGTAGCCTTGGGCTTGGTATAATGAAGGTTGCAACATGGGGGAAGGACTGTACAGACATCCTTCGGCAACATTTGCTACAATTGCACCATGAACGCTATGCAGTTGTACAATTGCTGTTACCACTCTGGCAGCCTGCCTGCGCTAGCCATTTGATAGAGGTCGAAAAGATCGGATTTTTCTTCAGCGGCATCTTCCCTCAACCCTCAGGAAAAGACTGGCTGGTGATGCACTATCTTCTGGACCCCAATATTGATTACAACTGTATTCACGCCTACTCTTCTACTGCCAAGCTCCTGCTAAATTATGTAAAAAACCTTGATCCATTTAATTCAAAAAACATAAAAATATAAATATTGATATCTGTTCATATTCACCCATCAGTGATAAAAATTAACCACGTCATCGCCTATTCTGACCGATCCAATTAATGGATGCGGAGACATTCTCTACGACTATGAGGAGAGTGAAATGGCAAGCCAGGCCGATAAAGAAGTTTTCATTGAGAGAACAGACGGCGGGCGACTATTTATGCGGTCCTGGCACCCGGTCGGAAATCCGCGTGCGATCATCATGATTTGCCACGGTATCAATTCTCATAGCGGACAATATTTCTGGGTTGCCAACCGGCTTGCCTGTGAAGGCTATGCTGTTTACGCACTGGATCTGCGCGGACGCGGAAATTCCAGCGGCGAGCGCTACTTTGTTGAAACGATAGACCAATATGTTGAAGATCTTGCTGCAGCAATTAGCCATGCCAAGACGCAAGAACCTGAGTTATCAATATTTCTGCTGGGGCACAGTGCAGGCGGCATTGTATCCTGTATTTATGTGCTCGATAATCAGCACGAGATAAATGGTTTTATTTGTGAAAGCTTTGCCTTTCAAATTTCTGCTTCAACCCTGGTGTTGTCCCTCATCAAGGGCCTCAGTCTAATTGCACCACATCTGCCGGTACTACGCCTCAAAAACGCAGACTTCTCACGCGATCCCGCAGCAGTACATGCAATGAATAAAGACCCCTTGATTGCCAACGAAATGCAGCCCTCGCAAACGATTGCTGCATTGATACGTGCGGGCGATCGTCTTCGTAAGGAGTTTCAACGCATCACCTTGCCAGTACTGATCTTGCACGGTACTGCCGACAAAGCGACGCTTCCCAGCGGCAGTCAACGATTTTACGACACGGTTGGTTCTCCCGATAAAGCACTGTGGCTATATCAGGATCGTGCTCATGATCTGCTAAATGATCTGGGTAAAGAAAAAATATTGGATGACATCAGCGATTGGATAGACTCGCGCATTCCAGAACATTGAGCTCCACACTCTCCTCCAAGGTTCCATCCGCAATCTGCAGCATGCACGCTCGCATACCTGCGTTAGCGATTTTACGCTCATTGGGAACCTTACTTCTCAATAACGGTTATAGAAGACGTAAACACGTCGCGAATGTATAAATCGTGTTCTTGATTGATCAGGCATCATGATCATTCAGATTTGATTGATGCTCAAATAGCTTTGAGCAATGCATCTGATCTGTTTTTTGATGACTTGCTTGATCTTCAATAGTTGCAGAAGCCCATAGCCTAAGCGGACAAAGGGGTAATTCTTTCGTTGTCTAAATCCGTTACGGCATCATCAAGCCAATTCTACAAACGATTGATGCTTTAACAAACTTTAGGAGGAAAATTATGAAAAAACTCGTCCTTGTCAGCGCTTTCTCGTTGCTTGCTGCCGGCGCAAGCGCACAGACAGCCGACCCAGGAACGCAACCGCCGATCGCGCCCCCCGCTGATACTATGATGCCCAGAGACACAACGATGCCTCCCGCTGGCGCACAACCCACAACACCCACGCCACCTATCGCTGGCGCTAATTCATTTACAGAAGATCAGGCCAAGTCGCACATCGAAAAGATGGGCTACACAAATGTGACAGATCTTAAAAAAGACGAAAAAGGCATTTGGCACGGACACGCCATGAAGGGCGGGCAGACGGTGCCTGTTTCACTTGACTACAAAGGCAATGTTGTCAGCAAATAACAAGGAGAATAACTAATGACCACGACAATCACACGCGCTTTTGATGATCCAGTCCTCGCTCAACGAGCTGTTACAGCGCTCACCGACGCCGGTATTCCTGTCAGTGACGTAAGCTTGATAGCGAACAATGAAGAAGGCTGGTTTGATGAAGACAGCAACATTAGCTCCAGTGGCGCAGCTGATGGCGCAGGCACAGGGGCAGGCGTTGGGGGCGTATTGGGCGCAGGCGTAGGAGCTCTGACGGGCCTTGGATTAATGGCAATCCCTGGTCTGGGCCCTGTGGTTGCCGCTGGATGGCTTGCTGCAACAGCAGTGGGCGCAGTAGGTGGCGCAGCTATTGGTGGTGCCGCCGGTGGCATAATCGGCGCTCTGACCTCATCAGGGGTCGAAGAACATGACGCTCACGTTTATGCTGAAGTGGTGCGCCGTGGTGGAGCCGTTGTCTCATTGCGTGTTCCTGATGAAGCAGTGCGACGCGCAGAAGAAGTACTGGCGCGCACCAGCACCATCGATACCAAGCAGAGGCGAGAGGCTTACACAAGCACCGGCTGGACCGGTTTTGATCCAGCAGCGCCAACCTATAAGGGCGAACCACCACGAAAGGATGACTACCGCCCACTTCCTTGATTTAATCACCTTGCGTAGCGCAGTGCCAGAACTGCGCTGCGCTTTTCATGACAAACACACGAGGCATTTCAGCGAATACATACCTGATGAAATGATGCGAAGAGAAACGAATTCATGCTGGAAAGAATTATAACCGAATTTTCGTTCTCCACTGTGGTACCCATGGACATCATGCTCATCAGAATAATTGGAGCAGTGTTCCTTTGCGGAATGATAGGTTTCGAGCGGCGCTTGCATAATAATACAGCTGGCGTGCGAACCAATATGCTTATCGGCCTTGCCGCCGTCATGTTCTCAATCATTACTCTGCATCTGATTGAAACATTTGACGTTAAAGGTGGCTCAATGGGTTTTGATCCACTTCGTCTCGTTGAAGCGGTGACAGCTGGTGTTGCGTTTCTCGCTGCGGGTGTTGTCGTCTACACGAGAGGTGACGCAAAAGGTCTGACAACCGGCGCCAGCATGTGGGTTTCAGCTGCAATTGGCGTCTCCGCCGGGCTAGGAATGTGGCCACTGGCAATCGTCGCTACCATTATAGGCATTATCATCCTTTGGATACTGCGGAAAGCCGAGTACGTGACAGGCGTAAAAGAGCCTGAAGAGAGCCCTGGCTAAGAAGCCCCGCTACCGGAACCATCTCTTGTCTGAAACGTTAATTTTTCATCATGAGGTAGGGGGAGGTGTTTTTATGCCACGCCATCATGGTCGACCGACGTCCCCAGAGGGGGAGGATGAGGAAATCATCGTACCAGCGCGCAGGATGCGTCCCGGCGGTATCGGTAGAACTGTCGCATACATTCTCTTCTTCAGCCTGGCGCTTGTTCTTATAGCATGGCTGGGGCTGGCTATATGGGCCGCCTACTTTGAAAGCGGACTGTAAACAGCCCCCAAATCAAGCATTCCCGAAAGGAACTGGCAATGAGCAAAAAAGACATGATGAAGAAAGATAACACAAAGTCCCTGAAGAAAACTGAAGATTTGCTGGATGAGAGCCTTGAAGAGAGTTTTCCAGCAAGCGATCCACCAACACTCACGCGTGCACCTGCTGATAAACGCGAAACGAAATATCCGCCACCGAAGAAAGATGGCAAGCCAAAGCATAAGTCTGCCGGCGATTATAGTATTTAATGCCGACAATAGACCCTGTCAGCCATCATGCATCCATGCACTGGCAGAGTAGAGGTATCAATCATGCCAGCAAAATCAAAAGCACAGCAGAAAGCAGCAGGAGCTGCTTTGGCAGCAAAGCGTGATCCTAAGAAAAAACGCACGTTGAAGGGGGCATCTCAGGAAATGCTCGAAAGCATGTCTGAGAAAGAATTGCACGATCTTGCCTCTACAAAACATCAGGGTAAACCTGAGCACGTTTCGAAATAATAACATGCGCGTTCAAGCGGCCCGCATCCCTTTAAGCACGCACTTCCCCATGCACCATTGCGGATGCGGCTCTTACTTACTCTGAATCAAAATTGCCATTTGCTGCCTGTAAAACAACTGTAGCAGCATGGCCTGCCCAAAACTTGGCATTGCCTGTCCTCTCAGGCTGCCACCATCGAAAGCGGAACAAATCCTGATCTGAACAGTTCTTGTACTGCTTTTTCCATTACGGCCCCACAGGCGCGCGCCTGTTTTGCGTGCGCATAAAGACGCAGGGAGGCGTGCTGTGAGAATTGCGCAGATTTCACCTTTGATAGAGAGCGTTCCACCAAGACTTTATGGCGGAACAGAACGCATCGTGTCGTATCTGACAGAAGAGCTTGTGCGACTTGGACATGATGTCACACTTTTTGCTAGCCGCGATTCAGTGACAGCTGCAAATCTCGTGCCCTGCGCTCCCATGGCTTTACGTCTGAGCGATCACAATGTGGATCCTATCCCGCATTATATGGTGATGTTGGATAGGTTACGCTTAATGGCCGACCAGTTTGATATTCTACATTTTCATATTGATGGCCTGCACTTTCCATTATTTGCACGCTCTCACCATGCCACAGCTACCACTCTTCACGGCCGCCAGGATTTACCCGACCTGCCTTTTCTTTATCGTTATTTTCCGCAGATGCCCCTTGTGGCAATCTCTCATGCCCAACGCTTACCCATTCCTTCGGCTCACTGCGCTTCGGTAATCCATCATGGATTGCCGCTTGATCTATATCGGGCCAATACGGGCGAAACCCAGAACTACCTTGCATTTCTGGGGCGGATATCACCGGAGAAACGCCCTGATCGTGCCATTCAGATTGCGCGCCGTGCGGGCATTCCCCTCAAAATAGCAGCCAAGGTGGATACAGCGGATTCCCAATATTTTGAGGCCTGCATAAAGCCGTTGCTGAGTGACGGTGACGTTGAGTTCATTGGCGAGATCAATGAGCATCAGAAGGAAGAGTTTCTGGGCAATGCGCGCGCGCTTCTGTTCCCCATTGATTGGCCAGAGCCATTCGGCCTTGTGATGATCGAGGCCATGGCATGTGGCACACCGGTTCTCGCGTTCAATTGCGGCTCGGTACCAGAAGTTATCGACGATGGTATTTCAGGACGTATCGTCAACACTATGGAAGAAGCCGATATCGCCTTACCGCAAGTGCTGGCCCTTGATCGCGCAACTGTGCGTCGTCAATTCGAACAGCGGTTTTCTGTTACCCGAATGGCTGAGGATTACCTTGCGCTCTATCGCAGTCTGCGCATCAACGTGCCAGCGATAGGAACATCACCGGAAACAGTTCGTGAGATATTACCAGCCCGAACATCTCTTGGAGGTCTTCATGTCAGTTGACGGAGACAAGCAGCATACAGTCTTGCGGACGGCGAATGGGGGTGGTGTTACAACCGCCCCCTCGCTGCCGCTGGACTCGCATCAACCAGAAGTACCGCAAGAAATCCCCTTTTACATTCCTGCAACAGGAGCTCTTACAAGGGCCAGGCGCACCCTCAAGCATGACGATGCCTTTGCTGTTCTGGATAGCCATGGCGATATTGGTATCTCAACAGATGGCGTGGATGGGTTGTTCTTTGAGGACACACGCTACCTTTCGCGGTTGGAACTGCGCATCTTTGACGAGCAGCTTCTATTGCTAGGATCCAACATTCGCGATGACAACGCCATGCTTGTGGTGGATCTGACAAACCCTGATATCTTCCGCGATGAACAGCTGATGATGCCCCGTGAGACATTACATGTCGTACGCTCGGTATTTTTATGGAAGGGGGTGGCATATGTGCGCTTTGGCGTCCAGAACTTCAGCAACCATACTATTTATGCCGATCTCTCGATCGACTTTTCTGCAGACTTTGCTGACCTGTTTGAGGTGCGCGGCGTCAAGCGCGCGCGACGTGGAGTGCGCCTGCCAACCGTAATCGACAATGACAGCGTCACATTAAATTATCGCGGGCTTGATAACATAAACCACGCAACAACACTGCGTTTCGATCCTGCACCTGCAGCCGTTACAGAAAATAGCGTGCGCTATCATCTGGCGGTTCCCGGGAAAGATACAGTCTCTCTATTTTTACAAATTGCCTGCAACACCCCGCCAGACGCGCCCAAAAGGCATTTTCTGAGTGCCATGTTGTCATCCCACCGCGCAACACGTGCAGCGCTAACTGGCGGTTGTATAGTTTCCTCATCCAACGAATTGTTTAATGAAGTCATCGGCCGTGCCGCAGCCGACCTGGCCATGCTGAAGACCAGTGAACCTGAGGGATCTTATCCCTATGCCGGCATTCCGTGGTATTCCACAACCTTCGGCCGTGATGGCCTGATCACCGCTATTGAAATGCTGCCATTCGATCCCGGCATGTCACGAGGCGTGTTGCAACGTCTGGCGCTGTTTCAGTCAACACAATACGATCCCATAGCTGACGCCGAGCCTGGAAAAATCCTGCATGAAATGCGGGGGGGCGAGATGGCGCGCTTGGGAGAAGTGCCGTTTCGCCAATATTACGGCAGCGTTGACTCCACGCCTCTCTTTGTATTGCTGGCAGGGCTTTACATAGAGCGAACAGGAGACAAGGATTTTCTGCAATCGATATGGCCCAACATCGAAGCAGCCCTTGCATGGATCGATGGCCCCGGCGATGCTGATGGTGACGGGTTTGTCGAATATCAGCGCGCGACGGATAGGGGGTTGAGCAATCAAGGATGGAAGGATTCCTTTGATGCCGTCTTCCATGCTGATGGCCAACTTGCTGAAGGCGCTATCGCGCTCATTGAAGTGCAGGCTTATGTTTTTGCAGCCAAGCAAAAAGCGGCGCATTGCGCACGCCTACTAGGGCTGCACGCACGTGCAGATGCGCTGGACCAGGAGGCAAGATTACTCGCAAAACGCGTCAATGATACCTTTTGGCTGCCGGACATGGGCACGTATGCACTCGCCCTTGATGGCAACAAACGGCCATGCAGCGTGCAGACCTCCAACGCCGGGCACACTCTGTTTGCAGGTATTGCTCCACCCGAACGTGCAGAAAAAATTGTCTCCAACCTTATGAAGCGCTCATTCTTTACGGGCTGGGGCATTCGCACTGTTGCCTCTGGTGAAGCCCGTTTCAATCCGATGTCGTATCATAACGGCTCGGTCTGGCCTCACGATAATGCGCTGATTGGGATAGGACTGGCGCAATATGGCTTCAAACAAGAGCTTAGACACCTGTTTGACGCTATTTTTGAGGCTGCCATCTATATGGATCTCCGTAGGTTGCCAGAGCTTTACTGCGGGTTCCGACGCCGCTCGCGCCGTGGGCCTACTCTATATCCCGTTGCATGCTCCCCACAGGCATGGGCAAGCGGAGCGCCTTTTGCGTTTTTACAATCATGTCTGGGTCTTGCCTTTGATCCTCAACGCCAGGAAATTCGCTTATATGAGCCAAGACTTCCTGCATTCCTCAATGAGCTTACGCTTTCTAACCTAACATTAGGCGATGATACGGTGGACTTGCTTATTCGCAGGCATCAGGAAGAAGTTTCAGTCCAGATCCTGAATGCATGCGGAAACATACGGGTATCCATCGTGCATGAGGGCAAATGCTCTTAGACATGAATAAAAACAATATCGCTGATCCGCCCCTTGGAGTGGATCAGCGAAAAGATCAATCGGCTTAAGCAGCCTTTAATGCCTTGGAATTAACGACCTGATCGGCAATCTTCGTCAATGCGCTGTCGGTCATGGATTCTTCCTGCAGCGTGGCATCAAGCAGCTTGGCCGCATCTTTCATACCCAGCACCTCAGCCCAGCGTTTTAACGTGCCATAGCGGGTGATTTCATAGTGCTCAACCGCTTGCGCGGCAGCGAGAAGACCGGCATCAAGTGCGGGCTCGCCCTTGAATTCCTCCATGATCTCCTCACCCTCTGCAACAATGCCTTCTATTGCATCACAAGTCTTGCCCTGCGCACGTTTTCCAATGATCTCGAAAACCTGTTGCAGGCGCTCTACATGCCCTTCTGTTTCATGTAGGTGCTTGTCGAATGCAGCCTTTAATTGCTCTGAATGGGCAGCGCGCTTCATCTTCGGTAACGCTTTAAGAATTTTACGTTCTGCATAGTAGATGTCTTTAAGCGTCTCATAAAATAGCGCATCCAAGGTTTTTCCTGCCATGATCAAGTTCTCCCTGTTTTCTGATCTCGTATTGAAATGAGACAGATAACCATTAACGGGAAAACACGCACCTTGTTCCAGTAATAAAATAATAATCAGCATTTAAAATACACATAAATACTGACAATAAAAACATTATAAATTTTACGCACGTGAATTATCAATCATTAAGATCAATAAATCTCAATGATTGATAATATTTACACTGATAATTGATTAATTTACTGGGCAGCAAGCAATATTTCTTGCGGGCGCATTTCCAGATCCCGCAGAAAACGCGTTGCCCACCCAGAAATATCCGTTTCATCTACGCCCGCCCACATAGTTTTCCATCGGGCAATGCGTTCTTCACGCTCCATTTTAAGTGCTTGATCCATGGCTTTTGCCACACCGTCCAGATCATAGGGATTAACCAGCAGCGCCCCCTTCAGCACTGACGCAGCGCCTGCAAAGCGGGAAAGTACGAGCACCCCAGGGTTATCCGGATCCTGCGCAGCGACGAACTCCTTCGCGACGAGATTCATACCATCACGCAGTGGCGTCACCACGCCCACTTTTGCCAATCGATACAACCCTGCCAGTTCCTTGCGGGAATGCGCGTGGTTGATGTAGCGAATAGGCGTCCATGAGGCTCTTCCATAAAGACCATTGATGCGACCCGCGGCCTCACCCAAAGCACGCTGCATTGCTGCATATTCGGGAATATCACCCCGGCTTTTAGGCGTAATTTGCAAGAATGTCACTTTATCCCGCCATCCTGGATGCCCCTCCAGCATACGCTCAAAAGCATCCAGCCGGTGGGTCAGACCCTTGGAATAATCCAGCCGATCTACACCAATCAGCATCGCACGACCTGATAGGCTTTCCTCGACATCACTCACAAATTTGCTGGAAGACGCCCGCGCTGCAGCACGCGCAAACTCATTACGGTTGATGCCAACCGGGTAGACGCCTACTTGAAGGCTTCGGCTGCCGATAACAAAATGCTTATGATCGCGCGTAAACGCCTTGCATTCAGAAAGCAGATAGTCGCCAAAATTTTTCGCATCGCGTTGCGTCTGGAATCCGACCAGATCGCAGGATTTCAGTGCCCTTGCAATCTCGGTATGATTGGGAAGAGCAAGAAAGATATCAACCGGCGGCCATGGAATATGCTGAAAATAACCAATCCGATTATGAACCCCACGCGCACGTAACGCTTCAGCAAGAGGGATGAGATGATAATCGTGTATCCAGATGACATCATCAGGTTCGATATGTTGCAATAGCAAATCAGCAAAATAGCTATTCACCCGCCGATATCCATTGAGATCCTTGCGATCAAACTCAGTCAGATCAAGACGGTAATGCAAAAGCGGCCACAAAGCGCGATTGGCAAAGCCATTGTAGTACTCTTCGTAATCCTCTTTCGAAAGATCGCACAAACCATATGTAACGCCTGCACGTTCGGATATCGTGGCTTCTTTCTGCTCGGGACCTATCTTGCCACTCCAACCGAACCACATACCGCGGCGCTTTGCTAGAACATCGTTGAGTGCAACCGCCAGCCCCCCGGCGGTCTGGTTCTTGTTACCAGAGATAGTCACTCTGTTCGAAGCAATGATAAGCTTCAAAGTGCCCTCCTAAAATGCCTCCTCCCATCCGCGCGATAGTGATAACGCAGTATGAATAAGGCCAACCATGGAATACGTCTGCGGAAAGTTGCCCCACAGCTCTCCGGATTCGATATGAATGCCTTCTGATAAAATCCCCAGACTGTTTCGTCGTCCAAGAACCTCATTAAACAACGCCCGCGCTTCCCCCTCTCTCCCAATCTTGGCCAAAGCCTCGATGTACCAGAGAGTGCAGATCGTAAACGCTGTTTCAGGAACCCCGAAATCATCCTCCCCTGCATAACGGAAAAGATGCGATCCCCGTTTCAGCCTATGGCCTATGTAATCAACCGTTGAACGGAACTGATCACTATCAGGACGAACCAATCCAATATCAGCTAAAAGCAGAAGACTTGCGTCAACATCGTTGCCGTCAAAATGAGAAACGAACGATCGCAGGTTATTGTTCCAGCCTTTTTCGAATATTGCATCGCGGATGGTATCTGCATGCTCCCGCCAATAGGCCGCACGATCTGCAAGATTCAGGCGCATCGCTATGCGTGCCAGCCGATCACATGCTGCCCAACACATTGCCGCTGAGTGCGTATGAATGTAAGAGAGTGTGCGAAATTCCCATAGCCCAGCATCTGGCTGATCCCACAAGGCTACAGCCTTGTCGCCCAGCTCCTCAAGCCGTTCAAACAGCGCTTTATCGCCACGCCGTTCCAGTCGTTCATCAAAGAAGCACTGCGCTATCGCCAGAATGACTGAACCATAGCCATCATTCTGACGCTGATTGTAAGCTGCATTGCCCCGGCGCACCGGCCCAAAACCACGATACCCCGGCAATGAATCGACAGTCTCTTCCGTAATCCTGGCCTCGAATTGTAAACCGAATAACGGCTGCAGCTCCTTGGAGCCATTTTGCATCACGACATTGGTTACATAACTGATGTAATCTTCCATCGTCAGCGTGGCGCCCAGCCTGTTTAAGGCGCGAACGGTGAAGAATGAATCCCGCAGCCAGCAATAGCGATAGTCCCAGGTGCGCCCGGATGCGCCAAATTCAGGGATGGATGTTGTCAATGCTGCAACAATGCCCCCGGTCTCTTCATAAGCGCACATACGCAGCGTTATTGCAGACCTGATAACAACATCCTGCCACTCAAATGGAATGGCGAGATATCTCACCCAGTCACGCCAATAGCGTGTCGTCTCATCAGCAAATTGCAAGGCCACGAGGCCAGGGGCTTCCTGCACAGTTTCATCCGGCCCCAGCATACAGGTCAGCGTACGCTCAAGGATGAAAGGAATTTCATCAATGATCAGCCCTGGCGGAGCATCAGTCGTCAGGCGCATCACCTGATTGTCGACGATATAACGAATGTGGTTTGAACCGCGCGTGATCTCTGCTGGTACGCGACCATAATTACCGGATGGCCGTATACGCAAGGTTATCCGGGGCGATCCTGCCAATAGCTCAATCTGCCGCATCACCATTGCTGGCCTGAACAGGCGCCCGCGACGCTTGAAGCGCGGCACAGTATCAGTCACGCGAATACGAGAACCATCTTCGGCTTCCAGCTCAGTCTCCAGAATGGCCGTGTTATGCCTGTAGATGCGCTTGCTGGACTTGAACCCGTCGAGCACAATATCGAAACCGCCAGCCCCTTGCTGTGTGTGACCAAGCAAAGAGTGGAAAACCGGATCCCCATCCAGCCGCGGATAACACATCCATACGATGCTTGCCCGCTCATCAACGAGCGCTGCAATTGTACCATTGCCGATAACGCCAAGATCCAGATTATTCATGCAGGATGCCTCGTTATGCCACGCCCTCATCAACCCCCGCCGCTCTCATCAGAAATGCGCGAACAGAGGCTGGTTCGGACAAAGAAACCATAGCGCCTACTTCTTCCGCAGGTCGCCCCACTGCAACCGCGATACCGCCTAGTTGGCGTACCGCACGAAATCCATCTTCATCTGTACGATCATCGCCAAAGAACACAGGAATGCGACCATTAAAGGGAGATTCATGCATAAAGGCCTCTAAAGCAGAGCCCTTATCCGCCCCAGCGGTGCGCAATTCGACGAGCGCCTTGCCGCCAATCGCCTCCAACGCTCCCTCACTCTGAATGGCGATATCAGCCAAAAGCGTTTCAATAGCCTCACGACGATCCTGTGCTGCGCGATAATGCACAGCAATGGCAAGTCCCTTGTCTTCAACCAGAATCGCCTCATCCTGACGCGCGAATTCATCGATCATCAGCCGAGCAACTTCCAGGTATGGGGGCGGCACCAGCGCCTCAATAAGGCCAGTTCTGCCTCGTCTTTCAAGGCCATGCAATCCACCAATAGCGCCTACCTTACCCTCAAAACGCTGATCCAGCCAAGCGATGCTCCTGCCACTAAGCAATGCCACAGCGCCCCCATAACGATTGCTGGCACGCGCTATTGCCAATGGCAGATCACTTGGCACAACGACACTTTCAGGTGTGGGAGCAAGTTCAATCAGGGTTCCATCAACATCGAAAAACAATGCGAAACGCGAGGGCTGCGCAATAACCTTCTCAAGTTCATGATTTGCTGCAGTATCGGCAGGCAGAGTCATCATCTCACTTGCTTTCATCTATGTTTAAGGCGGACCAACCTTTGTCAGAATCTGGGGAGCTGGAATGGAAACCGCTGTTATTACTAAAGTGTTCCGTGGCTTGGGTTGATTGCGCATAACAAATTATACGCAAACTCTCTCATATAACACCTGCACCC
>NZ_JAZDRL010000002.1:0-960000 GCF_047501465.1 Pseudochelatococcus sp. G4_1912 | reverse complement strand
GTCGGCCGCAGCGCCGGTGTGACGCTCTTCTAGGACAACACCCCCAAGTCGTCAATATCTAAAATTATTATCCACAAACATCCACACCCAAAACAAACCAGAAAAATCAAAAATACAATAATATCAAAACTTTACAAACAAACCAAAACAAACCCACACCCAATCAAAGCAACACAAACGACCCTAAATCCAGGCAAAAATCTCAAGAATCGCTGAAAAACCCTTCAGCAAAACCAAAAAAAGATCCCAAAAAATCAAAAAACCCTCGCTCAGCCTCTGAGAGACACGAGCAAGGGTTCGAGACATATACAGAGAGGTGGTCAAAAATGCTTAGTGCGCATCATCCCAATTTGAGGCGGCACGGGCCTCAACACTAAGCGGCACCTTGAGTTTCACAGCCGGAAGCGGCGCGTGCTCCATTATATTGCGGATGACAGGAATCGTAGCCTCAATCTCCTCATCACGCACTTCAAACACCAGTTCGTCGTGCACCTGCAGCAACATTCGTGCGGAAAGCCCCGATTCTACGAGTGCAGGCTCCATTCTGACCATTGCGCGGCGGATAATGTCTGCAGCTGCGCCCTGTAGAGGAGCATTAATTGCCTGCCGCTCAACAAAAGCTCGCTCCGACGCGTTCTTGGACTGAATCTGGGGGTAGTGGCAGACGCGCCCAAATGCCGTTGTTACATAACCATGTGTACGCACGAACTGCTTCATGTCTTCCATATAGTCGCGAATCCGAGGGAAGCGCTCAAAATACTTACGGATATAAGCACCTGATTCTTCGCGACTGATTCCAAGCTGGTTCGCCAGCCCAAATGCTGAGATTCCATAGATAATGCCGAAGTTAATTGCCTTAGCACGGCGGCGAATGGAGGGATCCATGCCCTCAACCGGCACCCCAAACATCTCCGATGCCGTCATCGCATGAATGTCTATGCCACTCTCAAACGCATTCTGCAGCTGCGGAATGTCTGCAACATGGGCCAGTAGCCGTAGCTCGATTTGCGAATAATCGGCGGAAACCAGCTTCCAACCGGGCTCAGACACAAAAGCCTTGCGAATCTTGCGGCCCTCTTCCGTGCGAATCGGAATGTTTTGCAGATTCGGGTCCGACGATGAGAGGCGGCCTGTCGTTGTTGCCGCCAGAGAAAAGGACGTATGCACCCGCCGCGTCTGCGGATTGATGAAACCAGGTAGCGCATCTGTATATGTAGAGCGCAACTTCGATAACTGCCGCCAATCCAGAATACGCGATGGCAACTCGTGCCCCTGCTCTGCCAGGTCCTCCAGCACGCCTGCACCCGTCGCCCATTGACCGGTGGCAGTTTTCTTTGCACCCGGAAGTCCGAGACGGCCGAAAAGGATCTCACCCAGCTGCTTGGGCGATCCAACATTAAACTCTTCGCCTGCAAGGCTATGAATTTCAGCCTCAAGGCTACCTAGTCGCTGCGCAAACTCGCCCGACAGACGGGCAAGTAAAGCAGAATCAATCATAATGCCGCGCTGCTCCATGCGCGCCAGCACGCCAACCAGCGGTCGCTCAAGCGTTTCATAGACTGTCGCCTTAGCCTCTGAAACGATGCGTGGCTTGAGCGCCTCCCATAAACGCAACGTGACATCAGCGTCTTCGGCAGCATAGGCCGTGGCCTTGTCGATCGCTACTTTATCAAAGCTGATCGCATTGCGACCCTTGCCCGCTACATCTGTAAAACTAATCGGCGTATGACCAAGATGCTTCTCGGAAAGTGCGTCCATACCATGAGTGCCACGTCCTGCATCTAACACATAAGAAAGCAACATCGTGTCGTCATAAGGAGCAACCTCGATGCCGTGACGCGCAAAGACCAGCCAGTCATATTTAAAGTTCTGGCCAATCTTCAGCACGTCCGGATCAGTAAGGAGGGGTCTCAGGCGCTCCAACGCAGCTTGGAGGGGGATCTGTTGAAGATGATTCGCTGCAGAGGGAACGGGCGCTTCCGCAAAAAGACCCGCTTGCGTCTCATGCTCCCGGTGCGCCAAGGGAATGTAGCACGCACGTCCCATATCAGTGGCAAGCGAAACACCAACCAGCCCCGCGCCCATAGCATCAAGAGCATCCGTTTCCGTATCAACGGCAACAATGCCGCGCGCGTATGCATCTGCAATCCAGCGATCAAGGGCCTCAAGGGTCGTTACTGTTTCATAGGTCGTAGTATCGACAGGACTGGTCAGTTGTCGCGCACTTGCCCGCGCGGCAACACGTGCGGGGCCCTCGCCTTGCTCCGCCTCTACGCTGGTTGAAACTGAACCGCTGTCTGCATGAGCTGCAATGGAAGGTGTTTTTGCCTGCGCTGCACTTATAATTGCTGCTGGGGCAACTTCATCAAGATCTACATTATATATGTCAGCCGCACGACGGGTAATAGTCGTGAACTCCATCGCCTTCAGAAATGCCACTAACTGCTGCGGATCCGGCTGGTGAAGCGCGAATGTCTCAATCGGCGTCGCGAGTTCAACTTCATCAACCAGCTGTACGAGTTGGCGCGAGATGCGAGCCATTTCAGCATTTGCGATCAACGCTTCTCGCCGCTTGGGCTGCTTGATCTCCGGAGCTCGATCGAGCAACGCATTGAGGTCGCCATATTCGTTGATGAGTTGTGCTGCGGTTTTAATGCCAATGCCGGGAACGCCAGGCACGTTATCAGTCGAATCGCCAGCAAGGGCTTGTACATCCACCACCTGGTGCGGTGGCACGCCAAAATAGGCAACGACTTCCTCTTCACCGATCAAACGCTCAGGCCGATAACTGCCTTTTGATTGCGTGCCAGAAGCCGGATCATACATCGCGACACCAGGGCGAATCAGCTGCATCAGATCTTTATCTGCAGAAATGATCAGCACTTCCGCTCCTGCCGCACATGCCTCACGAGCGTAGGTCGCAATCAAATCATCCGCCTCGTACTTGTCCTGTTCAACAGGCGAAAGCCCAAATGCACGCACAGCTTCACGCATTAAGGGAAATTGCGGCACCAGATCTTCAGGCGGCGGTGGACGGTTGGCTTTATAGGCTGGGTACAGCGCTTTACGAAATGAGTTCTCAGATTTATCGAAAATAATGCCCAGATGCGTCGGGGTGATGCCAGCCGCTCCCTCACGAATAAACTGGAACAGCTTCGTGCAGAAAAGCCTGACAGCGCCTGTCGGCAAGCCGTCTGATCGATAGTTGTACTTTCGATCCTGATTCATCGACTGGAAATACGCCCTAAAAACAAAGGACGATCCGTCAACGAGGAATACACGATCTCCCGGCCCTGGCACGCGAGAGGCGAATGCAGGAACGGGGGCGATGATGGGGGTGTCAGATGCGCTCATGCCCTATCCATACCCTGTTTCTACCCTCTAACGGTAGTCACCTTAACTTCCCTTCCCCAGCAGGTAACCATATTGGAAGCATCATAGATGCCATTACTGAACCGATGCGGAACCGCTAAAGCGCCTCACGCATTGAATCTTGGCAGAGATCGCGACACATCCGCGCGCGATGCGCCAACACTGCGCGCATTGCAATACCATTATCAGTAGCACGAACATCCATTATCAATAAGCTCACGCTTCATAAATGACATTAAGAATGACAGATTTACTATAACAAACAAGAACCAGGCAGCATGGAATCAATGTCTACTGATATAAACCGTACATTGAATTTGACATATGTGTACATTAAGGTTGATAATGACACAATGATCGGAAAAGTTTGCAGTAAGAGGAGGCAGAAAAGTGAATAACAAGATTCGGTTTTTAGCCAACATTTCTCCTGCATATTTGCTCAAATAATTAGTCAGAGCGTAATAAATGGATCTGTGAAAGCAGGATTTGTCGCAATCTTATAGATTGCATTCTGGCGAATTTAAACTTTCTTTTGCTTTGACCGACAACGGAAAAACGCGTCAATATTTAACCTTGCACGCTACTGATAAATATTAATGAAAGACCGTGATCGATCCAAGCGAAAGAACCTTGCGCAGCAATACTGTACCGGTCTGGCTTCTACACGGCGCCTGACCTCCATCCACCCCTTGCGAATGGTTGAAGCCCACCATGAATGGCAAATCAAGCACCCTGACTAACACCGCAATTGTTAGAAACGATGGGTTCCACGCTGACAATGATCCCGATGTCGGCCGCCGAATCCGCTTCCTTTTCGAACGCCTTGGAGGACAAAAAGCTGCAGTCGCAACGGATAAATCCATCCGCTCACTGCAACGTTATTTTTCAGGCGCAGAGCCGCCGGCTAGTGTTGTCAAGGCACTTGCTAAAGCAACTGGCGTTTCTGCTGACTGGATTTTATTCGGTGGCGATGAGCCAACTCTTCAGCCGTCAGGCAATGGCAGTAATCAGTTTGTCTATGTGCCAAAATTCGATGCTGTTGATGCGCATAGAGGCATTGGCAATGATAATAGCCAATCCTCAGCAATTGCGATGCGTGAAAGCTGGCTGCGGGGTATCGGCACAGACCCGAAGCACGCCTGCCTGCTCGCTTTTAGCGGCGACAGTATGGAGCCAACTATCCGCGATAGTGATCTGTTACTGGTGGATAGATCCGTACAACAGATCGTCGATCACGGAATTTACGTCCTGCTCGTTGGCGGGCGGATGCTCGTGAAACGCGTGCAACTTCGCCATGACGGTTCATTAGTGCTGCGTAATGATAACCCGGCGTATGAGATTGAAACCGTCTCTGCCGTTGATGCCAGCCGTCTCATTATTGAAGGGCGAGTCCGCTGGTTCGGTCGCACGGTATAAATTTGCAAGCAGCATATGAGCGATGCCCCGGCTGCAAGACTGAAACAATAAAGGCCAGCGGGGTTTCGCCCAGCTGGCCTTTAGTGATTCTGACAAGATCAGATGCAGTAATTACTGCCGATAATGCTGGATCCGCGTGGTACGCAAGCCAGCAAGGCCATGCTCATCGATTGACTGCTGCCAGCTGAGGAACTCCTCCACGGTCAGCGTATAGCGTTGGCATGCCTCATCCAGACTCAGCAGCCCGCCGCGTACAGCGGCAACCACTTCGGCCTTACGCCGGATAACCCAGCGCTTGGTTGTTGTTGGTGGAAGATCTGCCACCGTCAAAGGACTGCCATCTGGTCCGATGACGTATTTTACACGCGGGCGAAAAAGTTCGGTCATTGATACGCTCACAATTCTTGACTGACCCAATTCGACAGAACCGTGTCCATGGAACCGGCCCAACTCAATCGCTCGATTGATCCGATCCTTCGGAGTTTCCCGAAAAAAAACAGCCCAACCGAACTCTAGCTATTGGGAGGCTAACCGCTCAGATTTAAGAATTGCCTAAAGCCTTCATCAGCGCTTGCACTTGCGCTCATAACTGTAAAAGAAGGATAATAGTGCATTACTGCGGACGAACCGTTACGGCAGGCCAAAAGCACGCTTCAGTATTGCACTGCAGGGCTGGCACGATACATCCGAGACGGGTATACAAGCGGGTGATTACAAGACGCGCGGGCACCAATTCTGCGCGTACGAAAGACGGAAGAAATGTTGAATAGTCTGGGTTTGCCAAAAGATCCGCGGGATACACGCGTCGTTGTCGCCATGTCTGGTGGTGTCGATTCGTCGGTGGTCGCGGCCATGCTGGCGCGAGAAGGCTATGAAGTAATCGGCATTACGCTCCAGCTTTATGACCACGGCGCTGCCATCCATCGCAAAGGCGCATGCTGCGCGGGTCAAGATATCCACGACGCGCGACGCGTAGCTGAGCGAATCGGCATTCCTCATTATGTACTCGACTACGAATCACGTTTTCGCGATGCGGTGATCGAGCGTTTCGCCGATAGTTATCTCAACGGGGAAACACCGATTCCCTGTGTGGAATGCAACCGGTCCATCAAATTCACGGAACTGCTCGACACTGCACGCGATCTGGGTGCGGATGTATTGGCCACCGGCCATTATGTAGCAAGCCGCCTGCTTGCTGATCGCAGTGATGGACGACGCGGTCTTTTCCGCGCTGCCGATCCTGATCGAGATCAGAGCTACTTCTTATATGCCACAACTGATGAGCAACTCTCGATTGTGCGCTTTCCCTTGGGGGATTTGACAAAACCGGAAACGCGGGCGCTGGCGCGCGAATTTGGCCTTGAGATTGCTGATAAGCACGATAGTCAAGATATATGTTTCGTGCCTAACGGTCGCTATGCCGATATCATTGAGCGCTTGCGGCCGAAATCCGTATTGCCGGGCGATATCGTGCATGCTGACGGTCGTGTGCTGGGGCAACATAATGGCATCATTCACTTCACTGTCGGCCAGCGAAAAGGGCTTGGGTTATCCACAGGCGAACCGCTTTATGTCGTCAAACTCGATGCTGAAAACGCCCGCGTTATCGTTGGTCCACGCGATATGTTGGCAACCAGCGCAATAACTCTCGGCGATCTGAATTGGATTGGGGACGCGACGCCGCAACCTGGCGATGCACCGATTGAGGTTGCTGTGCGGGTGCGTTCAACGCGCCCGCCTCATCCTGCATTCCTGCGCATGACAGCAGATGGTGCTGTCATCGATTTACCAGTTGCAGAACAAGGCGTGGCACCGGGACAAGCCTGTGTAATCTATGAAAACGCCGAATCCCGTGCGCGCGTGCTCGGTGGTGGTACGATTCGACGCACGACTTCCGTCATGCCGCTCATTGTGCCTCCAGCGCCCAAGTCCCAGCAAGAACCAACCAACACGGCAGACGCCAAGTCAGCAACCGGTACGGAAAACACCTGAATGAATACGTTGGCCGACAGCTCCGATACGACCCTCATGCGCAAGGCTTATGCACGTTGGGCTCCGATCTATGACTTCGTCTATGATGGTTTGACGGCCTCAGCCCGACAAACTGCAGTGGAAGCAGCAATTGCCTGCGGCAACAACATTCTGGAAGCGGGTGTTGGTACAGGTTTGTCATTGGGGGATTACCCCGCAACGGCAAAAGTGACTGGATTCGATCTCTCAGAACATATGTTGAAAAGGGCAGCGAAAAAGGTTCGCAAGCATAAGCTTGATCACGTGCAAATGCTCACAGTGATGGATGCATGCAATCTGGGCTTTCCCGATGCATCGTTTGATGCCGTTGTGGCGCAATTTGTCATTACCTTGGTGCCACATCCTGAACGGGCGCTTGATGAATTCCTGCGTGTTTTACGTCCGGGTGGGGAAATCATTCTGGCCAACCACTTTGGTGCCGCCGACGGTCCTATCGCCCGCTGCGAGGAAGCTATAGCTCCTGCCATGGCCAAGCTTGGCTGGAGCTCGGCATTTAAGACAACGCGCGTGGAAGCATGGGCTGAGCAACGTGGAAATGCGTCTGTTATTGATGTGCGGCCAGCATTTCCGATGGGCTTCTTCAAAGTTGCGCGCTTACGCAAAATCGCGTGAACTGATTTTTCATAACCGAAAAGGCAAACATGCTGTGGCATGGCACCGCTCAATGATCGACAAGGTGGTCAGGGTGCGCGCCTATCCTATTGCGCGGCGAACTGAGCAAGGCATCTTAATCGGCTGTGTCAGTGCGCTGGTAATATTCACGTTATGTAGCCTTTCCGAATATACAAACACACTGCTTGTCATGGCCTCATTCGGGGCGTCCTGTGTGATTGTCTTTACATTGCCTCAAAGTCCGTTAGCGCAACCCTCAAATGTTATTGGCGGACATGTGCTATCGGCAATTGCCGGCTTTGCTGCTTTGTTTTTATTTGGCCAAACACCATTTTCTATGGGACTGGGTGTTGGACTTGCTATTATCGCCATGGCAATAACGGCAACGCTGCATCCACCAGGCGCGGGCAACCCCATTCTGATTATCGGCGGCGGTTATCCGTTATGGTATCTCTTAACCCCGGTGTTCATAGGCGCAGTAACCATCGTGTTAGCAGCCTTGTTTTATCATCGCTTCATATCCGGACATATTTATCCGGTCAGGAAAGTTTGACGGTTTCCCCATGATTGACCTCTCCCCAAAGCCAACGGATCGCATCCTTATCAGCCGGATTGCACTGTTTGCGTATCATGGACTGCATGCGGAAGAAGCGAAACTGGGACAGCGATTTTTTATCTCGCTTGATATCGGGCTAGACCTGCGCGAAGCCGGCCGCAATGATGATTACAGCCGCACCGCCTGTTATGGTGAGCTGACACAACTTGTGCAGGAAGTTGGTGTTGGCCAGCGATTCCGTACGATTGAGGGGTTGGCTGAGGCCATCGCGGCGGCAATTCTCCTCAAGGACGAGCGAATCACGCGCGCGACAATTCTGGTTGAAAAACCTGCAGCGCCTGTGCCTGCGATAATTGATGGCATTGCTGTCGAGATCACGCGTACACGTGCTGATATCTGAGCCATGATCCGACGCGCCTACATCAGCCTCGGCAGTAATATGGGCGATAAGCGCGGCAACATTGCGCTCGCCCTTGAGCACCTTGATGCGATAACGGGCATCCATGTTGCGGCCCGATCGCATGATTATCGCACGCCCCCGTGGGGCGACACCGATCAGGATTGGTTCATTAATGCCTGCGCCGCACTTGATACCTCGCTTACGCCCGAGGCATTGCTGGTTGCTTGCCTTGCAATCGAGACCAGGATGGGACGTATCCGCACCCGCAAATGGGGACCGCGCGTGATCGATATCGACCTGCTGGATTATGACGGGTTAACGCTCATCAGCAATGACCTAACCTTGCCGCATCCTCACCTAATGGAACGCGCTTTCGTGTTGATTCCGCTGGCTGAAATCGCTAGTGACCTCATGATATCCGGTCGAAGTGTCACTGCCACCGCACACGCACTCGCTGATCCAGCCATCATTCCATACGATTAATTGGCGGCCATCCACGGGTGCGCTCATTAGTCTGCTGGCATGCGCATATTATTTGGCATAAATGAGCGTTAGAAGTTTTCTGGAACGATTTTGAATCAGGCATCAAGTTTATGAAAAATCGCGTTTCATGGGCGATATTCGCCCTCGCTGCATCGCTTACTGCTTTCGTAACGCCAAGCCATGCTCAGGATGCTGCGGCTGGTGAGCGCGTATTCATTAAGTGCCGTGTATGCCATCAGGTGGGTGAAGAGGCCAAAAGCACCATCGCGCCAAATCTAAACGGCATTATCGGCCGCGTGTCTGGCACGTTTCCGGACTACAAAAACTTTTCAGCACCCATGAAAGAAAAAGCTGTAACGTGGAATGAGGAAACGCTCACTGCTTACCTGCATAATCCACGCGAATTTATCCCACGTAATAGCATGATGTTCCCCGGCCTTAAGAAAGACGCTGATATCGTCAACGTCATCGCCTATTTGAAGCAATTCGGGCCAGACGGTAAGAAGCAGTAAGCACGAGTTACAGCTGTTCCCACAGATGCGGGCACTTGGTGCAAACCATATCGGGAATGGATGCTTCCATGCCCGGTTGCTTCAGTGCATCGATATGGTGCATCACGCGCCCTTCCCACGAACTGGGATCGTTGACATGATGCAGCTCTGGTGACACCAGACAAATGCGATATCCGGCAGCCCTTAATGCTGCCGCATCTTCAGCAGGTAGCGGCTGGCCAGTGAAGCTGTCCGCCCAGATCCAGTCAATACTACGCCCCTGCACACGCAGGTGATCAGCCAGCCGCAGCGCGGTTTCAATGCTTTCAAACTCCGAGACACGTACGGCGAATTTCGATAAGCCCTCAAGCGCGTATTTGCGAATGAAGGGAAAGCTCTCATCCAGAATGAAAAAATCCTCAACACCATGCTCCGCGAGCATTGCGGTCAAGCGGGGTTCAAGCCCTTCTTCTTTCACATTGGCGATCAGAAAGCGGTGGCGATACTGCGCCAACCAATCCTGAAGCCGCACCGCATCGGTGATAAAGGGGTCATGTGTCACCAAAATATCATTGCCATGATTGCGCAAATCGATCTCCGCCCCATGCTGCGGCAGGGTTTCAGAGAGTTCGGCTAAAGTATTGCGGCGATGATGGATAACGATCATATCAGCTGGCCTTTTTCGCTTGCAGGTTTTCATTGGCCAGCGTGCGGCGCAGTTCAAAGATATAGGCAAAGGTGCGCCGGATCAGCTTGATGCGCGTTTTCCAGTTGCCGCCACCCTTGGCCTCGCCGTGTAAACGCTTGGCGAAAAACACCGGAACCTCAAGAATACGATAGCCGTGTGTACGCGCCTGATACAGCATATACAGGTCCAGCGAGAAATCGTGCGGGGCGCGTGCTGTCATGAATTCCTGATAAAATGCGCGCGAAAACAACTTAGGCTGGGCATTCACATCATCAAGCCGCACGCCAAGCGCTGCAGATGCCACTAGCTGCATGCCAAACGTGAAAAACGCCTCCAGCAAACGACGGTTGCGGCGATTGCCCTTAACGATAATTTTTTCACCCGCATGCTGCTTGTAGAGATCAAACGCAACCAGCACATCGCGTGGATCGGTCTGCATGTCGGCATGCGTCCACGCCAATACATCCCCGGTTGCAGCTTCAAGCCCCTGCAGAATACCATAACCATAGCCCTGATTCACCGGCACCGTCACCGCACGCACCACGCTATCGCCCTGCAACTCACGCTGGAGAACGGCAGCCGAGTCATCTCGCGAGCCATTATCAACCAACAGCACCTCGACATCACTCCGCCCAACAGTGATTTCACGCAAACGCGCGACAATCAGCGGGATATTCAGTGCTTCATTGTAGCAGGGAATGACGATCGATAATTTCATGATGTCCAAATCTGATTATGCCAAAGGTTCATTGGCGACAAAAGCAGTCCAGTACGCCAGTGTATTCTCGTAAGCTTCGTAGTCTTCGGGCGTTCCCCAGCAGTGGTAGCGCGCAACTTCGGCGACCCGCACGTCCCGCCCTTCATCGATCAAATATTTAAAGACCTGATCGACATAAAATTCGTTGTTGATGCGGTCGTTCGCAGCAATCATCCGATCCGCAGCCGCCACAAAATCAGCGCCACGGCGAAACCAGAACGTACCAACGACGGCGTGATCGTTCATAGGCGTCTGGCTTATGGGCGTTTTGATGGATACGCCTGTTGCCTTGTCACCGTCAGTTTTAATCCAGCCATAAGCTTGCGGCTTCTCGAGCACGGATTCGTTATTGCGGAAGGTGAAAATCACCGCATCAGCTGTACCGGCATGCTGCGCAAAATCCGTCTGCGCGATATCCATGCCGTTATCACAGGCGGCAATCAGCAAGGGCTGCTCGTTATCAATCAGATTGCGCGTCAAAAGACACGTGCTCGCCTGCCCTTCCGTCAGCGCGTTGACGGTAACAAACTGCGCCTGCGCAAAGCGGCTCTTGAGAGTGTCGCAAACACCATCGCGCACATGAAAATCACGCACAACAAAGATGATACGCGTATCGGGCGCATCGACATTCACCGGCAAATCTTCAACAGCAGCGACCACCATCGGCACCCGCTCACTACGATGGCGGCTCGATACCGGAATAACAGGCTTATGGGCAGAATAGCCCGCAGCAGAAAAACGCGAGCCAGCTCCCGCCATAGGAATCAGGATATTCATGATTGGCGCTCTCGCACAATTTTGGTCCAATAGCGGTATTCGTCCAGATCCTCGGGTGTGCCCCACTGGCAGAAGTGTTCAATCCCACCGGGCACCGCAACCCGCAGCCCATCACGTACCAGATGGTTATAAACCATGCTGACGTAGTACTCACCGTTGAGCGCATCGCCCTCCGCCATCAAGCGGTTACAATACTTTTTCATCACTTCACCGGTGTGAAAATAGTAAACGCCAGGCGAGTGTAGCGCCCTGGTCTTATCTGCCTCGAAGCTGTATTTTTCGCGGATCTCACCAAGATCGCCCTGCGCATCAACGCGGCAAGAGGCATAGAGGTTCTTTTCCGGCAATAGATGCGGATGGAAACCTGTATAGCATGGCACCGCACCCGCATATTCACCGCCCGCCATCTGTGCCAGAAATGCGGAATAGTCCCAACGCATGTAGTAATCGCAGTAGCTTATGAGGGCAGGACGATCATCGCTGATTTCAGCTTCAACCGCCATCAGTGCCGCGACAGGCCCAAGCTTTGCGCCTTCAATCACCGCAATCCTGCCTTTGGGACGCAGCTCCTTAAGAATCTTCTCCATAGAAGTGGTTTCGATATGCTCTCGGCGACAGATGAAGAGTGGCTCCTCCTCCCCGGGAAACATATTCAATACCCATTCGATCATTGGACGATCGTTCACCCTGATCAATGGTTTGGGATCGGTATAGCCCACGCGCGCGAAACGCGAGCCCAGACCTGACATGGGAATGATGAGTTGCACTGTCATGCCTGCGCCACTTTCTGCCGGTGCTTTTCCGATTCCATGTTCAGCAACACCGCTTTTTCCGCATCGTTGATAAAATTAAGCGTCAGCCCGAGCTCGGGAATGGTTCCCAGCAAATAAGCATAAGCCTGCGCCGTCTGCTGCCCTGCAAGCGAAGCAGCCAGTGCGGGATTACACTGATAAACCGCCTGATCCGGAAACAGTAGCCCCTCATCCTGAAACGCATCCTGAGTCGGCCGCGGAAAAGTCGGCACAGAGGCAAAGAGCCCCCGCACCCGCTGGTTGACTGCCGAATGCAAGGCATAGGCTGCATCCGGCGTTTCCGCAGAAACAATAAGCCCATGATTTTGCAGGAATATCACGCTTGCTTTCGTATCCTGAATCCGCTCCGCAATAGCAAGCGTCAACGTCAAACCGGGGGTGCAATAATCGACCCACAATGCATCGGGCAACGCCTTGGCCAATAAGGCACGCCCCCCTTGCGCGCAGGTCAGCAGATTGGCCCATACCGAATGCGAGTGCAGCACACACCGCCCCAGCAGCGCATGAAACCCGGATTCGATGGATGGTAGATGGTTGCCGCAATCATCTACCATGCGCTCCCGCAGCAAGCACGCAGCCATCAACGCACTGTAATCGGCCTCACTTTTGCAAGCACCAATCTCACTTTTCAGGCGCGCGCTATTGAGCGGCAGAAAGCCCGTTTCCGCTGAAATCGTTGCAAGATCAATGCCCGATGCCTTGATGTACATGACATCACCGCCATCAATCTTGATCGATGTATTGCCACCACCGCCTTGCACATAACCTGCGTTCGCGCCAAGCCGCCGTGATACAGCGGCGAGTTCAGAAAGCTCACTGATCATCGTGATATTTCCATCCATGGAAGACGCAGTACCCCATAATGAGCTGAACAATTCCCATCCAGTCTGCATGCCAATGCGGACTGTAGACGCCAAATTCCTCTAAGCCAGCGACATGCTTTTCGCCAAGCGCCCATATATCTTCGATATCGAACGGCTGGTCAAAATCGAGCACTTGCCTATCGTGATCGTCGTAATAATGGTGCACGCCCGTTGGCATAACCGCGTGTAAATCATCGATCAACGGATCGAGAAAGAAAGCGTTTGAAAGCGTGATACGCAGCCACTCATGCGTGACGATATCGGCATCACCGATCCTGTCATCTGGCACGGGATCGCGCAGCATGAACGATACCACGATATCGGCATGCTTTTCCTGCGCGGTAATGTATTTTGCGGAATCCGCCTGTCGGCGTTTTACCGAGGCAATCACCGTTTCCTTGGTGTAATTACGCTTCTGCATATCCCGCACAACCTTGCGATGCAGCAGCAATGTCGGGTCCGGCTTCACAAACACACGCAGATCGAAAAGTTTACGCGCAGGGCGCAGATAAAACGTGTGCAGCCCTTCAAGCACTGTGATGGGCTTGGGACGGATCTTCATCTCTTCCGTAAACTGGCCCGAGTTATGATCGTAATGACGTCGCCAGATAAGCCGGTTCTGCCGCAGGGCTTTAACGTATTGCAACTCGATATGCAGTTCATTGGCGCGCGGATCGAGATGCGTCAGCTCGCTCCAGCGATCGTGCCCGCGCTGCCACTTATGCATATCATCGCCACAGATCACCCCAGCATGGCGCGGGCCAAAAAGATCGGCGACAGCCCCTGATACAGTGGATTTTCCCGCACCCGAATCCCCTGCAACTCCGAACATAAAGGGCCGCGCTGTCAATTTATGCTGACGCGGAAGGTAGATGCCCCGATAGTACATCACGCAGCAACACAGAAAGAGCAGCGTCTGCAATGCCGTGAACACCAGATTGAGCAGTACATCAGCAGGCAGACCCAGGCTTTGCAAATACGCAAAGAGAGCCCCCTCTTCACCCTGAGCTGACCATTGCCAAACCGTTGTGAAATCGGAAGTTGGCGTTAATGCGAAATAGGCGAAATAACAAAGCTGAAAGGCCGCAAACAATATCAGATATGACAGATTCAGCCGTACAAAGAAGTAGACGAAGAATGGCACAACCCAGAAATACCACCCCTGCGACGGCGCCACAAAAAGCAGGATAAGACCAAAGGCAAATCCTGTGAATGTCAGGAAAAGCTCGCGATTATGAATCCGTATATGTAGCGAATAGGCAACCAGCGTCAGGTACAGCGCCGGGATGATGTAAAACACCAATTCCTGATCCGCCAAGCTGATCGCAGCCAGCCCTATCTTCGCCTGCTGTGCATTGAGAAACACCATGTTTGCAAGGCCAGCCCCCGCCATAAATGGTAGGTTAACAGCGACGAACACCGCCAGCGTCACAACCATAAAGCGCGCAACCGCACGCAAACTCAGCTGATCTTGCCAGATAAAAACCAGCGCGAAGGGTAGCACCAGCAGCGTTTGTGTTTTTGCAGCCAGCGCAAGGCCCAGCACAACGGCAGCCAGCGTCGAGCGACCGGAAAATATGCAGTGCACACATAAAAACTGCAACGCAACCGGAATAACATCAAGCTGCCCATGCATATAGCTGATGTAAAACAGAACCGGGGATGCCCAATACAGCCAAAGCAGATAATCAACCCGCTGTCGCATCCATCGGCACAAGAGCAAAAAAATCACAAGGTCTGCCGCCAGCAACGGCAGTCGGTATATCAGCAGCAAGGCATGCTGCCCCAAATGCTCAAAGCCAAGCCCAAGCGTCAGAAAACGCGGCATCGCCATCAAATACAGCATGACGGCGGGATACGGAAAACTCGTCTCATGCCCCGTTTGGGAGAATAGCTCATAGGGGTTAGCAAGTGGATGAGCCACAAATTGCTCAAGAAACGGAATGAACAGTTCCGTCATATACGTCGAGCCGAAACTTACCGATGCAACGAGCTTCAGTAAGAGGACAATCCAGAAAGCCTTTGAGCGTGCAATACGTTCCGTCCAAGCCAAGATGCGCGCCCTGAACCGATGACGGTCATGCAAGGTGATGCTGTTCATGCCCGAAACACCATGTATCGCGTACCAATGAAATTGGTGCAGGTTGTGAAAACAATAGAAATGGCATTGGCGATCAGGGGGTCGATATCCGCATATTCCACAAGCCCATGAATCAGCATCAGCCCCATGCCCAGCGAGGCAAGATAAACTGCGAGATAGCGCGCCACAACGCCAAGTGTTGACCGCGCCGTGACACCAAATGTCCAACGCTTGTTCAATACATAACCAAAAGCGACGCCTGAGAGAAAGCCAACAGCAGATGCAGGAACATAATCCAGCCAGCCATTAGAAAACAGGGCTAGAAAGACCAGATAATTGATGACCGTGGAGAGGCCACCAACGATCAGAAAGCGCGGCAAGGGAGCCGCCATAACGCGCTGGATCATCATGGCTCAGGCATCACCCAGTCGGATCAGACCTGCCTGCAAACCGGCCGCCAGCGCGCCACCAATGTCCTTACGCAGATCGTCACCAAACATAATCGCCTCATCAGCGCGAACGCCGAGCTTTTGTAATCCTGCTTCGAACATTCGGACATCAGGCTTTTCAACGCCAACCTCTTCTGAAGTCACAAGACGCGTGATCAATCCCTCTACACCAAGACGCATCAGCTTTTCGATCTGGATATGCGCCGTCATATCCGTGACGACACACACGGGCACCGAAGTATCGTGGCAACGCTTAAGGAACCGCATGGCTCCATCATCGACTTTCATGAAATCAATGAACGCGCCCCAATAAGCCCGATCGAGCGCATAAGCGGCTATAAAGGGCATTGATATGCCGGCCTCTTCGCCCATAATCTGGAAAGCAAAAAGCCGCGAGCGACCTGCCCCCTGTCCGTTCAGACGCGACGTTACACGATCACGCGCAATGCGATAGCTATTGAAAAATGCATCACGCGCCAACCCGAATGAATGCAACGCAAACGCCGCCGCCAAGGCATGCTGATGGCAGGGTTCATAATCATAAAGCGTACCATCCAGATCAATCAAAACCCCACGAATGCCAGCAAGTGACACATCGTCAAACGCAACTACATCCGGTTGAATTCTCTGGATATCCATGAACCAAGCGCCTTATTAAAAGCCCATACGTAATCTGGCTGAAATGACATACCCATCCCGATCATGCTTGTAACAAGCCTGGTGGCAGAGCTATCAGCCGTTATAGGCGGTCATAACTTGCTGGAAGGTATAGTCAATCAATATTAGAAACAAATGTTGTCTGCTCGTTACTTGGCTGCCTTAAAAACTTTCAACCGAGCAGTCTCGCATACAACTTCAAAGTGCTGGCCATTAAAAGAACCATCCCGTTCAATGCCTTCGCGCGAAGCACGATCCATGCGCAAATTTGCTGCGATTTTTTCATCCACCTGAGAGATATACTTCTCAAATTTGAGAGAAGGCAACGCGCCAGGAGCAAGTTTATCCATCACGAGATAGTCCAAAGGACGATCGCAATATTTCCCAGAAGGAGATAAATTATACCATGCAGTTGAGAAGCAAACATTCGGATTGGTCAGATTATTGACTGTCAAAGACAATGTATAATCCGTAAAAAGATGGCCACCCCACTGTTTACCAGCAAGATCGACAATGCACGCATTAATAAATGTCGCACTCTCCAAAACAGCATCCATTTGCTGCATCTTGTCGAAATAGCTAAAATGCCCCCATCGATCTGGCCTTGGAGCATGCGGAACCTGCGCACGTAAAGCTGCGTCTCCCGCCATCAGCAGCGCAATCAACGTTAAAACCCCTATACCAATGCGAAGCCTGCTCCACCCTATAGCCCCCAGAATCAGCAAGAATGAAATTGCCGTCGCATAAGATCCAACGCTGGCGCGGGAGTGGATTGAAAGCACAATGTATGAAAATATGAGGGCAATACTGACAAGCAATACAAAAATTTCAGCCCGTAAGGCTTTTTCTTTAATGCCAGCAATAAAAATACCTATCGAGAGAATGCAAATGGCAATGGCGCTTACAGCTGTGCCGAAAATGCCATGATAGAAAAGCATTCCTGGACTTAATGCCTCAGGTGATCTTTTTGCAATCTCAAGAAAGGTTTTCAGCGTCAACACATAGCTTGTCAAAATGCCTTCATCAAATGGAACATACAAAAAGGCGGGGTTGGTAAAAACCACAAGCGCCAGCAAAAATACCAGTGACGGCACAAGCATCGCCCGTATAACGCCTACAAGTGACCTGTCAGAAAGATGCACCAAGATCAAACCGCCGATCAAAGGTGCAATTAACAAGCCACTTAGTTTAATCGCGCCCGCAAATGCAAGTGACAGCAGCGCGAGCAAACGCCCCCTTTCTGTAGAGGGCTTGTCATTCCAGGCGAAGTAAAAACTCAGCATTGAAAAAAACATTACGGCATTCACCGTGCCAAACCGCATGGAGAAATAGCCAAAAGTAGGAAATAGACTGAAGATCGCTAATGCAGCCGCAGCGCCTGTTTCCGGCACCCCTGACCGCTTTAAAAGCCTGCGCATGACAAGCAAACTAAGCACAGCAAACAGAAGTGATATCTGCCGCGGGAAAACAACAAGCGGCCAGTCAATCTGCGCATACTGGCTCAGCAGATAGAATGGAAAAGTCACAACCCCGGCAGAGAACCAGTAAATCCATCCATAGGCATAATCATTTATCTGCCAGATGCCTGTGAAATCACCATTCAGCAACAGAAGGTGCACTTTTCTGAGCACATACTGAAATGCCAAATCATCGATATCGCGCAGCCCACTCAGGCCAAGAGAGCTCGAAATAAGGAAGTTCTGATAGAAAAGCGTCCCAACAATACAAAACACGATAGCATAGAAGAAACATGCCAACGCTTTATCATATCGTGCACGCTTTAGAGTGGCGCCAGAATTGTCTATATGAATGTCAGCTTCAGAAATCGCTCTAAAGGTCATCATTGAACTTCCAACAAGAACTCAGCACCATTCATGCGCAATTGCGCACGCTGCGGGTGCCATACGACAGTTTCTGGTTTTCGTGAAGCTGGATGGTGGGCGGTACAGGGATTGAACCTGTGACCCCTGCCGTGTGAAAGCAGTGCTCTACCGCTGAGCTAACCGCCCATCCCATGGTTTGGAAAAAATCACCAAACACATCACCCCGCACTGGGAAGCGTATGTCAGCCTTCTAGAAAGCTCCAAGCTTCTCGTCAAGCGCCCTCGCTCACGAAACCGATATTTTTGCACGCATGCTGGTAAATCCCGTGAGCTCCACTGCCGCCGTCCACAGCTCATCGAAATGCTGGATCAGACGATCCGGCCCAAGATCTGCTACAGGAATATCGGAATAGCCAAACGGCACCGCCACAACGGGAATACCTGCTGCACGTGCGGTTTTGATGTCTGTCTGCGAATCGCCCACCATAATCGCCCGATTATGCGCGCCGCCTGCACGGTCAATGGTCAGCGTAAGGTGGCGCGGATCGGGTTTGAAGAACGGAAATGTATCGCGCCCACAAATGGCATTGAAGCAATTCTCGATACCCAGCATCTCAAGCAATTGGATGGAATGCTTCTCATATTTATTGGTGCACACCGCCAGCAACCACCCTTCATCGCGCAATCTGTCGAGAGCCTCCGGCACGCCGGGAAACAGCGTGGTGTAGTCGTTGATGTGCGTGCCATAATAATCAAGAAACTGGCGGAACATCCGATCAAGTTGCGCATCATCCACGGTTGTATAGCCAGCCTCATGCAGGCCACGCAAGATCAATGCACGCGCCCCCGCACCAATGAGATCACGCGCCTGATCAAATGCAAGCGGCGGCAGTTTTTCGGTTGCCAGCGCAGCATTCAACGCCGCGATCAAATCTGGCGCTGTATCGGCCAGCGTGCCATCGAGATCGAAAACGGCGATCGGGCGCTCCAAGCTCACGCGTTTGTCAGTCATGATCCTGCTTCAATGCTGTTTCAAGGGTAAGGAATAATCGGGCATGACTATAGGCTGGGGAAAGGCTGGCAGCAATCCATCCCAAGGCACTAAAACAACGGCAAACGGCTGACGGATCGCTGCAGGGATGCTATGTAAATGCAACCCGATGTACCGCGCATGATAATGACACGGACCACGCCCATGAGACTTAAGCCAACTTTGCCGAATCGCATACATGCCATTTTCACGCGCATGGCTGCATCTCAGCTTGTCTCATTGCGCGGACGGATCGCAGTTGGCGGCTCAGCGCTTGTTTTATTGAGCGCGGCATCACCTTTTTCTTTTGCGCCGGCACCGCAGTTGGATCTCAACCGTATTTACCGTGTCAACACCACAACTGGTGAAGTAGGCGCATGCCAATATGGTTTGAAGGAAGGCACTATTGGTGTGACCTTCTGCTTTCCTGCAGGCGAAGGCGCGGGCGCGCAAGCTCTTGGGGAATATGGACTGGTTAGCTCAAGCCATACCCGTGAGAGTGGTGTGTTCCGTGTGAACTATCGCACTGGGGAAATCAGCAGCTGCTATGTCTTTAATACCCACGTTGTCTGCACACCGCAACTCAGCGCGGCCGAGACAACCACACCCTCTTCCAAAGCAGCGCCCGCGCAAACGCAGATAACGCCACAGACCGATACCAATCCCCCTGCCACCCCGGCTCAATAAAGCGCCGTTGAGGAGTTTAAGTAACGTGAGTGAGATCTTGAAGCGTGAGGCTGCCGCCCGCGCCGTTGCACTGGTACAACCCGGCATGCGCCTGGGCCTCGGCACCGGCTCTACCGCTCGCCATTTTGTGGAGTTGCTGGGCGAGCGTGTGCGCGCAGGACTTGATGTCATTGGCGTACCAACATCGGAAGCAACACGCATACAGGCCGAGCAGGAGGGCATTCGCCTCACCACACTCGATGAAACACCTGAGCTGGATCTAACTGTTGATGGTGCCGACGAATTCGACGCACAGCTGCGCCTCGTAAAAGGCGGCGGCGGTGCGTTGCTACGTGAGAAGATCGTAGCTGCAGCCAGCAAGCGCATGGTGGTAATTGCGGATGCATCAAAGCGCGTTGCCAAGCTTGGCCGCTTTCCGCTTCCCGTTGAAGTCATGCCTTTCGGCCTTGCCGCAACACAAGCTGCAGTAACGGAATTAGCGGCACGCTTTGGCAATACGGGCGCCGTAACGCTGCGTAAAAAGGGCGATGCACCATTCGTCACAGATGGCGGCCATTACATCCTTGATATCGCATTTGGCGCAATCGAAAATCCCGAAGCCCTTGCTGCTGCGCTCAATATGATCCCCGGCGTTGTGGAGCATGGGTTGTTTATCGGCTTGTGTCAGACTGCGTTTCTTGCCACAGATCGTGGCGTAGAAGCAGTTGAGAGCCAAAGCGCCTGAAGTGCCTTATGAACATAAACATGAGTTGAGCGGGGCTTACAGACCCTGAAAAATTCTGATAAACCCTCATCAACTCAGGAGATCTTCGATGAAAAGTTTTTCATTCAATCGTTTTTCCGTTTCGGGTACTGCTCTCGGTCTCGCGGCGACTTTGTCTATTGCCATTGGTTGCTTATCCCTAAGCTCAATAGCGCATGCGCAGCAACCAGCAGCGCCGCAGGCTGCCGCAGCAACGCATACGCAGAGCCATCTTGCTGCTGCACGTGAGGTTGTTGTACTGTCAGGCATGGGGCGCACATTTGAAGGCATGCTGCCTACTTTTGGTGATCAGGTACGACAGAACTTCATCACACGCCCTGAGATTTCCAACGATCTCAATGCAGTTCTGGATCAACTGAAACCCGAGCTTGAGCAGCGTAAAAATGAGATGCTCGACACGGCAGCGAAGATCCTCGCCAACCGTATCAATGAAGAGAACCTTGTGCAGATCCGCACATTCTTCCAATCAACAGCCGGCCAGCAATATGTAGCGACGCAGCCGCTGGTGCTGGATGATCTCTTTGCAGCACTCAATACATGGGTTGGCGATGTATCAGGCTTCCTGATCAACCGCGTCCGCGAAGAAATGCGTAAAAAGGGTCACGAGATCTGAGATCGATAAGACCCGGAACGGCTCAGATCTGGCAATCGTCAGGTCTGAAACCTATATCGGGGCTACGCGAACACCGCGCCGTATCAGACAACCTGATATGGTTTACCTGCCCCCCTCAAGGAGATATCGATGGGATCGTTTGATGTTGATCTTTTCGTTATCGGCGGAGGTTCAGGCGGCGTGCGTGCGGCGCGGATTGCTGCAGGTTATGGCGCGAAAGTCATGCTGGCGGAAGAATTCCGCTACGGTGGCACTTGTGTTATCCGCGGCTGCGTGCCCAAAAAACTTCTCGTCTACGCCAGCCGCTTTCCTGATGCGTTCGCTGATTCAGCCGGTTTCGGCTGGACCGTGGGTGAAGCATCTTTTGATTGGCCCACGCTGATCCGCAACAAAGACGCCGAGATTAACCGGCTGGAGGCAATCTACGCCAATACGCTTGAAGCTGCGGGCGTCACCATTATCAAATCCCGTGCAGAGATTGAGGATGCGCACACGGTGCACGTGCTGGCAACGGGTGCACGTGTTCGCGCAAGAACCATCCTGATCGCAACCGGTGGAACGCCTTCATTAGAAGCAACCTTTCCCGGCGCTGAGCTTATGATGACCTCGAATGAGGTATTTTACCTGCCCGCCATGCCGAAGCGCGTGCTCGTGGCAGGCGCTGGTTATATTGCGGTTGAATTTGCAGGGATATTCGCTGGTCTTGGCGCTGAAACTGCAATGATCTACCGTGGCGATGCATTGCTGCGTGGCTTCGATGATGACCTCCGTTACGCGTTGGGTGCAGCCTACACAGCACGCGGCATCAAGCTGCTGCCATTGCGAACAATCACCAGCATTGCGCGCGGGGCTAATGATCAAGAGCTCGTAGTCAGCTTGTCTGACGGCACACAGATCACTGTTGATGCGGTCATGTCTGCGCTGGGGCGTCGCCCGAATGTATCAGGCCTTGGTCTGAAAGCTTTGGGCGTGGCGCAGAGGGCCAATGGCGCAATCATTGTCAATGCTGATTCATGCACCAATGTGCCCTCTATTTATGCCGTCGGCGATGTTACGGATCGTGTGAATTTAACCCCCATCGCCATCCGCGAAGGACATGCTTTTGCCGATACCCTATTTGGTGGTAAAAGTTGGCAGGTAGATCATTCCATCATTCCGACAGCTGTGTTCTCAACACCTGAAATCGGCACCGTTGGCCTGTCAGAGACGCAGGCACGCGCACAATATGGAGATGTGCTGATCTTCCGCACCTCCTTCCGCGCAATGAAAGCAACCCTTTCAGGCTCTAACGAGCGCGTGCTGATGAAGATTGTGGTCGACAAGGCTACTGATAAGGTGCTCGGTGTGCATATCATGGGCGATGTTGCTGGCGAGATGATCCAGCTTGCGGGCATTGCTGTCACCATGGGCGCCACGAAAGCTGATTTCGATCGCACCATCGCCGTGCATCCATCTGCTGCTGAAGAACTGGTGACAATGCGCAAGCCTGTCGCATGAAGGCAGCGTGTGACAGGGTATCAGCATTCGCTCTTGTTTCGGGGCGCGCTTTATGCGTTATAGACCGGAATGCGGGTGATTTCGCGAGCAGGAGAGCATGTTATGACGGAGCGTTGGACGCCATCAAGCTGGAGATCAAAACCTGTCCAGCAGGTGCCCTTCTATCCTGATCAGGAGGCGTTGGCAGCCGTTGAAAAACAGCTTGCCTCATTCCCTCCACTTGTCTTTGCTGGTGAAGCCCGCCAGCTAAAACGCCAATTGGCACGTGTGGCTGAGGGTAAGGCTTTTCTTTTACAGGGCGGCGATTGCGCTGAAAGCTTTGCAGAACATTCAGCCGATAACATCCGCGATTTTCTGCGCCTGTTCCTGCAAATGGCCGTGGTGCTGACTTACGCTGGCGGTCTGCCTGTCGTTAAAGTTGGTCGCGTTGCAGGCCAGTTCGCCAAGCCGCGTTCTTCAGCGACCGAAACTGTGGAAGGTGTTTCACATCCAAGCTACCGGGGCGATATCGTCAATGGCATTGACTTCACCGAAGAAGCGCGTACGCCGGACCCTCACCGCCAGTTGAAGGCGTTCCGCCAATCGGCTGCAACGTTGAATCTGTTGCGTGCATTTACCAACGGTGGCTACGCCAATCTCGATAATGCCCACCGCTGGATGCTGAGCTTCGTGCAGGACAGCCCGCTGTCAAACCGCTATCAGGAAATTGCGGACCGCATCACGGAAGCGCTCGACTTCATGCGCGCATGTGGCATCGACCCCGAATTGAACCCGGAAATGCGCGCCACACAGCTTTACACCAGCCATGAAGCGCTGCTGCTTGGTTATGAAGAAGCGATGACGCGTGTCGATTCCACCTCTGGCGATTGGTATGCAACATCTGGCCATATGCTCTGGATTGGCGACCGCACACGCCAGCTAGACCATGCCCATGTCGAGTTTTTCCGCGGCATCAAGAACCCGATTGGCCTGAAATGCGGCCCCTCACTGTCTCCGGATGAACTGCTGCGCCTGATCGACGCGCTCAATCCAGAGAATGAGCCGGGCCGTTTGACGCTGATCGCGCGGTTTGGTTCGGACAAAGTGCTGGACGGCCTGCCGCCACTTGTACGCGCAGTTAAGGCAGAAGGGCGCAGCGTCGTCTGGTCATGCGATCCAATGCACGGCAACACTGTTACCGCCAATGGCTACAAGACACGGCCGTTTGAGCGGATCGTAGGTGAGATCGATAGCTTCTTCAACGTGCATCATGCTGAGGGCACGCATGCGGGCGGCATTCATCTTGAGATGACAGGCCGCAATGTAACCGAGTGCACGGGCGGCGGACGCCCGCTAACAGCTGATCAGCTTTCCGATCGCTACCACACACATTGCGATCCGCGGTTGAATGCGGAGCAAGCGCTTGATGTTACCTTCCTGGTGGCAGAGCGTTTGAAGCAGGAGCGTTTATTGCGCGCGCGCCAATCGCCTGCAGAAGCAGCTGAATAAGCAATAGGGCCAGTCACAAACTGGCCCTTTTCAATTGAGAATACCACGCAGAACCGAGTGATTGCTTTGGCGTTGCGCAAAATATTGGTCGATTAAAGCCTTGCGTGTTTCTGGGTCGAGTGCCGCAAGCGCTTTCCCGGCTTTGACGGCAAGTTCCTCAATATCATCCCGCGAAGCACCTGCCTGCATATCCGTATTTACAAGCGCGGCCAGAACCTTGGCTGCATGGTCTTTCGCGAGATCTGCCTCAAGGCCGATATGATAATGCGAGCCGTAGTCCACAGGCTCAGGTGAGAGCCAATAGATAATGCCAACCGCAATTATACAACGCGCGAAAAATCCCATAACGATCAACCCCTTTCCTGCCTTTCACGATGGCGGGAATAAGTGAATGATCTCATAACGCAAAGAAAGGCCTGGCATTAATCAGCAGCAATAGCTCACCCGTGGTATCGCTGGCGCAAGTTATCTATTAGATTAACAGCACCGGATATTGGCGGAACCACAACACTGACAATAATGCTACCAACAACGGCCCCCACAGCACCACCGAACACCGCGCAATACTCAACCGTGCCTCTAAACGCACGATAAAATGCATCTTCTGTTCGTGGCGAAGAAGCCATTGAGCTCAAAGGGCCCGCAGTGTACGCCACTGCGAAAGTGCCAGCGAAATAACCTGGAAGCACGCCCAAAATAGCAACTGGCACAGCGCCGAGCTGAATGAATACATTCTGAACACTCCGCATCCACCGCACTGTTCGTCCATCACGAGACAAACCAACACTATCATTACCGGTTGTTGTAGCAGCAATTTCAGCTACCAACTCAGGTAAAGGTGGAATGGAATCCTGCACGCATTCTAAACGATATTGCAGATTTGTTAAAAATCCGGAAAAAGAAACATCTGACATCTCAATTATACTTTCAAGAAAACAATCTAAAATCTTATCAATTATAGCATACTATAAATGGAGCGCCGCAGCTTATTATGCGGCGCTCCTAGAAGCACACTATATATCAAGGCGTTGCAGCATGAGCGTGCGTTCTTGCTACTCGAGCGCGAAGCCGATTGAGTGCTGACAGGTATGCACGCGCTGATGCCACCAATGTATCCGGGTCCGCACCGCGCCCCGTAACCTCTCCATTATCTGCCTTCAATCGTATTGAGACTTCAGCCTGCGCATCAGTACCGCCTGTCACGGCATGCACCTGATAGAGCTCAAGCGTGGCTTCATGCGGCACCAGTTTCTTGATAACGTTGAACACCGCATCAACGGGCCCGTTACCTTCCGCCTCTTCCATGCGCTCCGTGCCATCGATATCAAGCCGGATCGTCGCGCGCTGTGGCCCGCGCGTGCCAGCAACAATCGATAATGACACCAGCTTCACACGATCATGGGCTGTCAGAATTTCATCACCGACCAGCGCCTCAATATCCTCATCGTAGACATCCTTCTTACGATCAGCCAAATCTTTGAAGCGCTTGAATACTTCTTCAAGCGCATTCTCGCCCAAACTGAAGCCCAAATCCTTCAACTTTTCGCGGAACGCATGGCGGCCAGAGTGCTTGCCCATAACAAGCGCGTTCTTGGTAACGCCCACAGATTCCGGAGTCATGATTTCATATGTCTCAGCATTCTTCAGTACACCATCCTGGTGAATGCCGCTTTCATGCGCAAAAGCATTCCGACCTATGATGGCTTTATTGTATTGTACGGGAAATGACGTGACGGTCGAAATCAGCTTCGAAGCACGCATGAGATGCGTCGAGTCGATGCCCGTTTCAAACGGCATGATGTCGCCGCGCGTTCGAATGGCCATCACCACCTCTTCCAGCGCTGCATTGCCAGCCCGTTCACCCAAGCCATTGATGGTGCACTCGATCTGGCGCGCACCCGCACGCACACCGGCAAGTGAGTTAGCAACCGCCAAGCCCAGATCATCATGACAATGGGTCGAGAAAATCGCTTTATCGGAATTCGGCACGCGCTCAATCAGCATGCGAATGAGCTCGAAATACTCTTCCGGTGTCGCATAACCGACGGTGTCTGGCACATTGATCGTGGTCGCGCCAGCTTTGATGGCGGCTTCTATAACCCTGCAGAGAAAATCATGCTCGGTGCGGGTCGCATCCATCGGCGACCATTCCACATCATCGGTGTAATTGCGCGCACGCGTTACTGATGAAATAACCCGCTCGTATACCTGTTCCTGATCAAGCTGTAACTGGAACTGGCGATGCAAGGGCGAGGTGCCGATAAAAGTATGAATACGTCCACGAGCAGCCGGCTTAATTGCCTCACCAGCGCGATCAATATCTCCCGGATTTGCACGCGCCAAACCACAGATAACCGAACGTTTCACCGTTTTGGCAATCTCGCGCACTGATTCAAAGTCGCCATCAGAAGCAATGGGAAAACCTGCTTCGATAACATCAACGCCCATATCGTCAAGGAGTGTCGCAACCTGCAACTTTTCCTCGAAGGTCATCGATGCGCCTGGACATTGCTCACCGTCACGCAAGGTGGTGTCAAAAATAACGATGTGGTCTTTCGCGCCGCGCGCAGAGGCGCCGTTTGCTGCCGTGCTGCTGTTTTCTGCGGGATTCATAGGCCAGATCTCCTGAGCTGAATTCAATCATCTTGCTACAGCATCAATTCCAAGAAAGCATACCGTTTTATTGGATAATTTTGATGCAAAATCAATTTGCTGGGCCAATGCGCGATAAAGATTTATCGCGTCTGACTGGCAGATGCTCCCCTCAAGGCCCAGGCAAAGCCCAGTCGGCCTCAGGGGCAGCTAAGCAGGAGGCTAGCAAGAAACGATAGGTAAAAAGAAGGACGCATAAATGCAGCAGCGGCGCGGATATTGTCCGCGACCAAGCTTGTCTTCGCACCTGTAGAGCGGGAATGGCCCACGCTCACGTCCTCCAAAAGGTCAAGCATTGCGCCTGACGACGTCACTTTGTAACAACTGCAAACGGGCATGGCAAGTCTGCGACACTTCAAAGATACCTGCACTTCAACGCTCGCGACAATTATCGCTTTAGCCAGTCAGCACAACGCGGTGCATTGGCTTCGCCCCATGGCATAATTGGCACGCCTGATGTCGCATTTTTGGGTGAACCTTCGATGATTTTGTCGGAATAAACCAAATAAACCAATACATTCCGCTTTTCATCGCATCCACGAACGATCTGCATGCGCTTAAAAATCAACGAGCGTCGTTCGCTGAATACTTCCTCGCCCTGCGCAAACTTCTCATTAAAGGTGATCGGCCCTACTTGATGGCAGGATAGTGAGATGTCCGAAAGCTCCTCTGCAACACCGAACATGCCCTTCACACCGCCCCTCTCAGGCGTGGTATAATGACAAGAAACGCCAGAAACGACAGGATCATCAATACCATAGACAGCAAGTTTATCGTCTGGCGTCAGCATTTTCCAGACTGTCGATTTTTTGAAAATAAGATCTGGGCCATCCGCACGAGCAGATGACAACGCCGCCCCGCCAACCAATAAGGCTAAGACAAGCAGACGGAGCAACTTAATTCCGGGCATCATAGTCCTCCAAACTCACCTCATGGCATGCAACCAGCGAATGGCGCCATGCGATGCTTAATACGATACTTCGCTGACTAGATCATGCACAACGACAATTGGCATAACGCATTTTCGCGTATTATACCCGCTTTTCATGTGGATCAGGGGGTATTAGTCAAGATACAGATTTGTCGCGTATGGGATTGCCGCCGGCCAATGATACCTGTATTTCTTTAAGCATACGCTCACTCTGATTAAAGAGGTGAGACCTTTATTTTCTTAGGACGAGACAGGCATAATGACGGACAATCCAGCAGAACCGTTGGCCCTTAGCCGCTTTCTGCCTTATCGCCTGAACGTACTTGCCCATGTTGTGGCGGGCGGGCTCGATCGTATCTACACAGAGCGCTTCGGCTTTGGCATTCCGGAATGGCGGCTGATTGCGACCTTGGGCGAATTCGGCCCCATGACTGCGCGGGACATCGGCGCCCATAGTCAGATGCATAAAACCAAGGTTTCGCGCGCTGTTGCAACGCTTGAGGAGCGAGGCTTGCTTGTACGCCGCGCAAACGAGCGTGATCGACGCGAGGCATTTTTATCGCTGACAGAAAAGGGCGCAAGCACCTACGCCATGATTGTGCCGACAGCGCTGGAATATTCACAGCAACTGACCGCTGATCTGCCCGAGGCCGACTTGGCTGCATTTGAACGAATCATCGCCCACCTCATGGAACGCTCCGGCATAGATGCCATCAACGAAGACCTGCTGGACGATTGAAGCTTCTGCCATTCCATCTTAGGCTACAGCCTTGCCTGTAGAGCCAGCTTCATGATGAATTATCCCGCAAGCAAGCTACGGAAAAGCTGGCGGTGAGCATACTGATAATGCTAAACAATTACATGGGTGACAGACAATCCCTGCACTGCTGCAACACACCAAAAGCCGGACGACGAATGATTAAAGTGATCATGCAACCGATGAAAAAAACATTCTGGGCTTCTCTTGCCCTAACCGGCTTCAGCATTATCACGGGGATTGGCTTCGCCGGTGTCGGCATGTCCAGCGCTATGGCACAGGCTTTTGATTGCGCGGGCTATCGCGCAGAACTTTCCAGCATCTCACGTTCGGCTGACCCCAGAGCGCAGGAATACCTCGTTGCAGCCCAGCGCCAACGCGCGGAGCTGGAACGAACCCGCGAGTACTTCAATCAAATTGGCTGCACGCGTTCTGACATGTACCGAACGCCGGGCGAGTGCGCCCCGCTGCGTGACAGCATGCGACAAATGCAGGCCAATTTGAATGAAATGCTTTCATTTGCAGACAAGCTTGGCGGCGGGCCCAGAAGTCAGGCACGCAGACGGCAGCTGCAAGCTGCCCTTGATCAGAATTGTGCAAATGAGCCGGCACCACCACAGGGCTTTTTTGAGCGCCTGTTCGGCGGCAATGCATCGAATGAAGCCGCTCCGGCATATCCTGACGGTGGTACGGCACCCATGACAGATCTGGCCGAAGATCAATCTCTGGGCGGCTCTCAACCCGTTTGTGTGCGAATGGCAGATGGTTACTTCTTTCCGCTCGGTGCACAATTCAGAGGTCGGGAGCATGCGCAGCAGGTCTGCCAGGCGCAATGCCCTGCGACGCAGACTGAGCTTTTCTTTATGCGCCAGGGCGGCACGATCGAGCGGGCGCAGAGCGCTTATGGCGTGCCCTATAGCACACTGCCAAATGCACTCGTCTATCAGAAAAAGCGCATTGCTGAGGCAGCATGCGTGCCAGCAGGCCAAAGCTGGGAACAGGCACTGCAAGGGGCAGAAATGCTTATAGGCCGGCACGAAAACGATATCGTCGTCACCGCTGAAAAGGCTGATGAGCTGTCGCGTCCTAAAACATCCAGCAAGACCGCTTCCAGGGCAGAGGCAAAGCGTGCAGCTGTACCAGCTCTTGCGCCCGGTGATGCAGAAGACATTGCTGATCCAGCCTCTGTGCCGACAGCGGGCGGCGAGTCTGCCGGTATTGGCCCCGGGATTGTCAGCGACGAACACACAATCTCGCGCAAGGATGGTCCAACAATTATTTCCTCCGCCGCAGATGGCTCTCAACGTCGCGTACGGGTTGTTGCCCCATATCTTATCCCAACACCAACCTCTACAACTGGCAGATAAGCAGCGCCGTTCATGCTATTGAACGGCATTGCATCGCCCAGCAATAGACCTGGGTGCAAAACGCTGTGACATTTAAAACGTTCGCGCATGCGCAGCATCAAATGGATGCATCATTTTTCATGCATTATACTGTTCTCTACCGCTGAAATCCGGTACAGACACCGCAATATTAAGCTCTTAAACGTGCATAGCTTGTTTGCAGCCATTACCAATTTCGGGCTTGGCAAATCACTTTCATTGATCGCTCTGCTATGAATGCCTTATGGCTCATCGATTTTACTATATTAAGTTTTTCTCACGAGAGAGAGAAACAAAATCATGAACATAATTTAATGTTGCAAGTTAACGATAAATATTCCGGCGTAATGACATATCTTGCCTTGGTTATGCAACAATTCAGCGGCACGTTTAGAATGCAATTTTTCTGGAATTGATCCGCAACATGCAGACCATGATGCGGACAGCCTGTAAGGAGTGCAGCATGGTTTCAAGACGGCATTTTCTCAATAGCCTGCTAGCCTTTGGCGCAATTGCACCGCTGGCAGGCATGGGCCTCCTGAACGAGGCACAGGCGCAACAACGTCCGGACCGCCCTCCACCGGATAATCGACCGCCAGGCAACAGGCCACCGCCGAACGATCGGCCACTGCATGGCCCTTCTCGGCACCCCAATCGCCCGCCCCCCGGTCCACGTCATGAGCGCCGTCCGCCACCAAGGAATGGTTACATTTGGGTGCCAGGTTATTGGCAATGGGATTGGCGGCGACGTGACTATGTGTGGGTTGGCGGTGGCTGGGCACGTGCACGCCCAGGTTGGCGGCATCACGATCCACGCTGGGTTCGTCGTGGCAATGAATGGGTATTCGAGTCCGGCGGTTGGCGGCGGCGTTAAAGCAACGCAAGCCGCTTAAACCGCAAAAACGAAAGCTCGCGCTGATCCAATATGATCGGAGCGAGCTTATTTTGCATTCAAATTATCAACCAATAGAAAATCTATAAACATAACAGCATGAAATTCATTATTTCCGGCCACCCGATTTGCCGCTGGAATGTTTGCTGATAATTACACCCGCCCTCTAGACTCAGGACCTATTAATCCTCGTGCAAGGGCGTCGTCATAACCAAGACATGCAAGGAACTTACAAAGAGCGGGGTTATTCCCCGGTCAAACGGCTTGACTACGCAGATTATGGGTCAGTGCGATGTGCGAAGGATATCGTTTATCCGCGCGACTTAGCCGGTTTTTTATCCTGTTTCTGTTCAGCATCTGGATCCTGCCCCGCACCTGCGCGGGTTACAGTAGGCGCATCGCTAGCAGGGAATGTCTCGGCTAGCTCCTCATCAAGGCGATCTTCCATCGCTGCCTTTCGGCGCATTTCAGCATTCGAAGACGTCTTCTCGGATGATCCGGCTTTTGTTTTCGTCATGCCATCCCCCCTTACCTGTTTTTGATTGCAATCACGAAAACGTAGTTGCAACCACATCTCACGATTAAATCACTCTACAGCGCACTATAACAACACTCACCACGCATGTCGCTATGCACATACAATCACCACCCGGAAGCTTCGGCAGACATGGTTATGAATTTGACATTTATAGTAATGTTTTTGACATCATTTATAAAGGATATTATAAAGCCTGAAGGTTCTAAAAGAGGAGATTTTGCGTGATTACTGCTGCTCAGATGCGCGCCGCGCGAGCGTTGCTGGGGATGGATCAGCGTCAGCTTGCGGAGCTTTCCGGTGTATCTTTGCCAACCGTGCAGCGGATGGAAGCAAGCAGCGGCAATGTGCGCGGCGTCATTGATACTCTCACCAAGATTATTGATGCATTTGATCGTGCCGGCGTGGTGATGCTGGGTGAAAACGAGCCAAGCTCAGGCGGTGGCCGTGGCGTACGCATGAAAGAACAGGCAATGACGCCCCAACTCGAGAACGACTGAACATCTTCAAACAGCTAACTAAAACAAACTGTTCATTGCTTTCCTTCATGGAGCACAGCGCAATATGAAAGTCTGGATTTAGGAGCATGGAGTTTCAAGAAAGACAGCGCCAAAGAGGCGGTCTTAGAAAACAGGATGCAATGAGCCTGCTATCCATCGCTCAAACATCGCGAAAGGCCACAATACATAAGCCCCGAAAAGCGCGAAATTATTACTTTTCAGATAGATATCACACGTTAGGTCGCTAGCAATGGTGCCACATCCCTTGTCGTCATCTTCCAGTAAGCACCAAGCCCAGGCACGGCCATCATTTATTGAGCTGTTTACGCCCAAGCTTATCACGGTGCTGCGAGAGGGCTATACACTTGGGCACCTCAAGGCCGATGCCATCGCTGGCCTGACTGTCGCAATTGTTGCGCTCCCTTTGTCGATGGCCATTGCGATTGCTTCAGGCGTCGGGCCAGAGCGAGGACTCTATACGGCAATCATCGGCGGGTTTCTGGTGTCGTTGCTAGGCGGCAGCCGTTTTCAGATCGGCGGCCCTGCGGGAGCATTTATCGTTCTTGTGGCTACAACTGTGGCCACTCAAGGTATTGAGGGCCTCATACTCGCAACACTCTTATCTGGCGTTTTTCTGCTGCTGATTGGTTTCCTGCGATTAGGAACATTCATCAAATACATTCCCTATCCCGTTACAGTTGGGTTTTCCGCAGGTATCGCGGTGATTATCTTTGCAAGTCAGATCAAAGACCTGTTCGGTCTCACGCTCTCCGGGCCGGAGCCCGCACCTATCATTGCCAAGCTGACAGCGCTCACCAATGCCTGGCCCACTTTCAGCGTGACAGCATTGGGGCTATCCATTGGCACGATTGCCATCATTGTTGGCTTGCGCCATTTCCGTCCTCGCTGGCCAGGACTGCTCATAGCCGTAGCGACAGCAGCTTTGCTAACGTGGGCATTCAATATGCCTGTCGATACAATCGGCACGCGCTTTGGCGGTCTTCCACAAGCGCTACCTATGCCGCAAATGCCGGCACTATCACTGGAAAAAATTATCGCTGCACTCCCCGCCGCGATAGCGTTTGCCTTGCTCGGCAGCATCGAGAGTCTGCTATCAGCCGTCGTTGCTGACAGTATGACTGGCCGCCGACATCGTTCCAATTGTGAGCTTGTTGCGCAGGGGGCAGCAAATATCGGCTCAGCATTATTCGGCGGGTTTTGCGTGACAGGCACCATTGCCCGCACAGCAACGAATGTTCGCGCAGGCGCACATGGCCCCGTTTCGGGGATGCTGCATGCATTATTTCTTTTGTTCTTCATGTTGCTGGCTGCGCCTTTGGCCTCTTTCATTCCGTTGGCAGCGTTGGCGGGTGTGCTTGCCACCGTCGCCTGGAACATGGTGGAAAAACATGCTGTCATAGTGCTCTTGCGGACTTCTCGTGGCGAAGCGGTGGTATTACTCGCGACGTTGTTGCTCACCATTTTCCGTGATCTGACTGAAGGCATCGTTGTCGGCTTCTCGCTCAGCGCGCTGCTATTTTTGCATCGGATGGCACAATCGGTGGAGGTAGAGAACGTCCCTTCCCTGCTGAATATCCCTGAAGATCAGGCTGATACAGATGCGAATGGTGCACGCACTCCTTATGACGCCACGCAGGCGAGCGATCCGGATGTTGTGGTTTCGCGCATATCGGGTGCATTCTTTTTTGGCGCAGCAGCAAGCGTGGCAACTATGCTTGATCAGATTGCCCGTGAGCCCAAGGCTTATGTAATCGATTTTTCGGCAGTCCCTTTTCTGGATTCAACCGCCGCCGCGACGATCGAGGGCTTTGTACGTAAAGGGCATGCGCGCGGTGCAATCATTTCGATTACCGGTGCCCGCCCAGGCGTTCGGCGCACACTTCTCCTGCATGGCGTTCACCATCCGATGGTGCACTTCAAAGCCACCATCGAAGACGCCATCCACGATGCACGCGCAAAACTTCAGCTTGATCAAAACAATTCACTTTAAGTGATTTATGGAGCGCTCCCCAAAATGTGATTGGGCGGTTTTCTCGTATTTATCTGGGGAAGCCCGCCTAACCATCGGCAATTAAGGCCAAAAATCTCATGTATTTGGCGGCTAATCCCCATGAACGGAAATGTTGGTGACAGAAAGTTTACCATCCCATGTCATGGGTTGAAGGGAGCCACTCTGATAAACTCCAGATATCCATGAGGGTGGCACAAAATTGATGATTATGTCCGGCGGCGCTCGCCGGCTGAAAGGGTATGAAGCGACAATGATTCGAATGACTTCGGCACGCCCCCTCGCGGGTCTTCTCGCAGCCACGATCCTCGCCTTCGTACTGCCAGGTGCAGCGGCACAGGCGCAGGCGCCGGCAGGTTCACGATTGGCAGGCACGTTCTCGGATTGGAGCGTCTACACCTCACAGCAGGGCGGCAATAAGGTTTGCTACGCCGTAACTCAGCCCAAGGTACGCCTGCCTGCTGGCCTCAACCGCGATCCGGCTTACCTGTTCGTGTCATCGCGCCCTGCTGAGCGCGTGCGCAATGAAATCAGCTTTGTGATGGGCTTCCCTACCCGTCCGGGTCAGGATGCCGAGGCAACTGTCGATAGCCGGAAATTTGCTATTGTTACCAAGGATGCGAATGCCTGGATCAAAGATCCAAGCCAGGAAGCTACCGTGCTGGCAGCCTTCCGCTCTGGCTCGAAAGTGATTATTAAATCAACTTCAGCACGTGGCTCCAACCTTACAGACGAATACTCGCTCTCAGGCGTCAGCGCGGCTTTGCAGCAACTCGCTCGCGAATGCCCCTAGGATGCGCCGATCTGCGCGCCAGGGTGGCCTGCATATGGCAATCCTTTGAACTTCCAGTGCTCACGTTGACGTAAACTGCGCTCCGGCTTTCAAAGGATCACCATTTTCGGCTCACCCTGACACGAAGATCAACGTATCCCCTGTTCATTTTTGTGGGGGTGTGCTATAGGCGCGCTTTCCTGAGTGAGCAGGGCTGCCAGAATGATTAAGGCTGCCCATTTTTATAGGGTAGTCCGAGCATCAGGTTCGGCAGTTGGGGTCTATAGACAATGACAGCGGTTGCGCTGGACATCACAAATAATAATCTGGCGGCAAACAACTTATCTGTAGGCGCACAAGCCTCGGATATACCTGCTGCTGTGGCATCTGCCATGCGCCCTTCTCTTTTAGGGCTTACGCGGCACGGCCTTCATGACGCGCTCGCCTCCATTGGTGTACCTGAGCGCGAGTTGAAGATGCGCGTCACGCAATTGTGGCACTGGATTTACATGCGCGGCGTGACCGAGTTTGAAGCGATGACCAACATCGCCAAGGGCCTGCGCACCACACTCGCTGAAAATTTTACACTTGCGCGTCCCAGCGTTGTCACGGAACAAGTATCCACCGATGGCACCCGCAAATGGCTCATACGGATGCCCGCCACCGGTCCACATGACCGTGGAGCAGAGATTGAGTGCGTTTACATACCGGAAGTTGATCGCGGCACTTTGTGTGTATCCAGCCAGGTTGGTTGCACGCTGAATTGCACCTTCTGCCACACGGGAACCCAAAAGCTGGTTCGTAATCTGACAGTGGCCGAAATTGTTGCGCAAGTTGTTGTTGCGCGCGACTGTCTGGGGGACTGGCCGGATGCATCACCACCAGAAAACGGCTTCGTGCCAACCGATGGTGGGCGCTACGTCTCCAACATCGTGCTTATGGGCATGGGCGAGCCGCTTTACAATTTCGACAACGTTAAAGATGCGATGGATGTCGTTAGCGATGGTGAAGGCTTATCCATCGGGCGGCGCCGTATCACGCTATCAACATCTGGTGTTGTGCCGATGATTGAGCGCGCGGGTGAGGAAATCGGCTCCATGCTGGCGATCTCACTGCATGCTGTGCGCGATGATCTGCGCAACGAGCTGGTACCACTCAACAAAAAATACCCCATCGCGCAGTTACTAGACGCCTGCCGCAACTATCCAGGCGTATCCAATGCCAAGCGCATTACGTTTGAGTATGTAATGCTGAAGGGTGTCAATGACTCACCCGCTGATGCACGCGAACTAGTCCGCCTGCTCAAGGGCATTCCGGCGAAGATTAACCTGATCCCGTTCAACCCCTGGCCCGGCACCAAGTATGAATGCTCGGACTGGGAAACGATTGAGCGTTTTTCGGACATTGTGTTCCGTGCTGGCTATGCCAGCCCTGTCCGCACACCACGCGGGCGTGATATTCTGGCTGCCTGTGGCCAGCTAAAGAGCGAAACAGAAAAAATGCGTGCGCGCGCCCGCCTCATGCTCGAAGCAGAGAGTGAAAATGCGAACGCTGAGGAAAACGCTGACAATTAATCATACGGCCATTGTTTTTCATAAAAATTCAGCTTTGATTAACCATGGCCGTCAGGGTGGATGGCGTTTGATTTGAATTGAACGCTGACTACCCCAAATAATCAGAATGAGAGCGGGTTACTCCGCAACTTAGTTTCCTGGCAAGGGCAGAGCGCATTACACGCAATGCTACCTTGCGAAGAAAACGGAAGATCAGATTTGATAAGCCAAACTCAGAGGATTTCAGGAATGGCGGTATCTTCACGAAACCGTCTATTCATTGTTATCGGCGTCATTCTTGTCCTTGCACTTGCTTTTGCTGGTGCGCGCTTCATGAATGTTCCTCAGGCTGAAAGCCGTGCCGCAAATGCCTGGGGCGAGGTTGAACGCCAATACCAACTGCGCGCGTATCTAACGCAAGACGTCATTGATGCGGTTCGCGCGGTAAATCCGGCGCAGGTTGATCTGGTGACGGCTCTCGAAGAGAAGCGCCAGCAAGTAATCCGCTATCCTTTTGATGCACGCGCTCCACATCGTGATGAGCAGTTCCGGGCTTTTATGGCAACGCAGGATGCGTTGTCGGTTGAGCTTGGCAAGGTGCTTGATCTAATGCAGCTATACCCTGAGCGACGCGCCCAGCCGCCCATCAGCTCAGTGCTGGCGCGCTTGGCACAAAGCGAAATTCGCATTGTTATGGCGCGCAGTGATTACATACGCGCGGCAAAAACTTACAACCGGCTGGTCACGAACATTCCAACACGTTGGTTTGCAGGATTAGTAGAGCATGAGACCGTGCCGATGATTGTCAGCTTCGACATGTCGGCGCCTGCAAAGAGCTGATCAATATATCTCTATAGCGCTTGCGTCCGGTTGAGTAACAGTCCGCTTCGGCGTATGGTGTGTCTTGATATTCAAGGATGCAGCGCGATGACAAATGATGTTTTGACAGATCCTCAGCCGGCAATAACCGCTGCAGTGCTGATTATCGGCGATGAGATTTTATCGGGCCGAACACAGGATCGCAACACAAGTTACATCGCACAATACCTTACTGCACTTGGCATTGATTTGCGTGAAGCACGCACCGTACCAGACGTTGAAGACGAAATCATCAATGCCATTAATGCATTACGCACCCGCTATACTTATGTATTTACAACCGGCGGCATCGGCCCCACGCACGACGATATCACGGCTGATGCTGTGGCACGGGCCTTTGGTGTGCCTATCGTGGAAAATCAGCAGGCAATAGCATTACTGCTTGAATACATCCGGCCGGAAGATATGAATGAAGCACGCAAGCGTATGGCGCGGATCCCCGTAGGTGCACGACTTGTTGCCAATCCAGTCTCCAAAGCACCAGGCTTCTGGATTGAGAATGTTATAGTGATGGCAGGTATTCCAGCAGTCATGCATGCAATGCTGGATAATGTGGCACCAGAACTGACAACGGGCGTACCTCCGCAATCATATACAGTCCGCGCAGAATGCAAGGAAGGTGATGTCGCGGCAGGACTTAAAGAGATTGCGCTTGCATACCCTACGGTATCCATAGGCAGCTATCCATTTATGGAAAATGGAATTACAGGCACAAATCTGGTTCTACGTTCGCGCGATACCCTTACACTGGCAGCCGCGCATGATGATGTCATCGGTCTTGTAACGAGAACGGCTTCGCATAAAGACAACCGCTTTTAGCGCATGCATTTTTGCCACTTGTATGGCTTCTCCTTAAGGCGTTGCGCTCATGCAGCACAGGTTTGGTTTCGTGGCGCTATCAGTTTCGGCCTATAGACAATGACCCGAATGGGGAGTAACTGCGTTTTTTGAATTTTCAACGTAAGGCAGTTTACGCAAATGACGTCGGCTTCTCAAAAGGCATTTCCGGTATCGTGGGATCAGTTTCATCGTGATGCGCGCGCACTTGCATGGCGGCTGCATGAAGCCGGCCCTTTCCATACGATCGTCTGCATCACGCGTGGTGGCCTTGTGCCGGCCGCAGTCATTGCACGTGAGCTTGAAATCCGGGTAGTCGAAAGTGTCGGTATTGCGAGTTATCACGATTACTCGAACCAGGGCGAGCTGAAGCTGATCAAGGATATTGCGCCATCTATTCGTGAGACCAAAGGCAAGGGCGTGCTTGTAATTGACGACCTCGTTGACACTGGCAAAACTTTGGCACTCGTTCACACATTTCTTCCTGAAGCGCATTACGCTGCAATGTACGCCAAACCCCAAGGGCGCCCATTGGTGAATACGTTTATCACTGAGGTATCGCAGGATACATGGATTTACTTCCCATGGGATATGGGGCTGACATTCCAGCCACCCATCCGCGAGGGCGCGGCTGGCTAAACAGCAGCCATATGCCAATTTTCGCGTGGGTCAGATAGAAATGCGAATACCTTTTGTGTGTAAAGTGCTCCTTTCGCCATAAGATGCCGCTTTGGATATTGACCCGCGCGCCTCAAATCCGTATTTGATACTCAGCTAGCGAATCTAGTGTCATGTCGTGAAAATGATACTGATACATAGTAGCTGGCAAGGCTTTGGTGACCGAGCGTTAGCTCACTCTTTAGAACAATTGCTCTAAATCTCTCACCATAAAAATGTGCTGGTAGCTCAGTCGGTAGAGCATTCGACTTTTAATCGAATGGTCGTGGGTTCGAGTCCCACCCAGCACACCACTCCTTTTTTATTGTATTGTTTTTTTTGATTATTTCGGATTAAAGTCCAACTTTTCTGCCGCCTCAAAATTAGGTTGGACGTTCTCTGATCTTCGATTCGCTCCGAAACGTCTCCTCTAAATTTACAATTAGATTGATCTCCACGACTGCATCTGACACAATTTCGCACTCATCAGATGTATGCCTGCATGATGCTGATAAAATGCTGAATGCGTTAGAAACCGCGGCAATGATGGACTAGGATAGCAATCTTACAGGCACGTCTAAAAGGAATCTGATAATGAATGAAGCGTTAATAAGCCTCATAGAGGCAGCAAAAAAGGTGCCCCAAACAGATAGCGACCGAGAAAAGCAGCGGCGCAGTTTCGCGTATGGGAATACCCATTTCGAAAATGATATGATCACGCGCGAGATGGTTAATCGCATAGCTAAGCAGATGGCAGAGAAAAAGAAAAATGGCTGACAAGCTCCGTCGTCATAGCGTTGCAACAGAAGCATATCTTATTAAAGATGACCAAGCACGGGCCGAAGCAGAAGCCCGCAATGGCCTCCTACAGTATGACTATGCCTTACGCATGATAATGGATGCCATTGAGAAGGGCAGCGCATGGAAGCTGCGCACTTCTGCACTTCTCGCACTGCATCGTGAAGCCCTACAGGGTATCAGTAGCTACGCGGGGAACTTTCGCCCTGCAGCGGTTATGATTGAAGGCAGCAATCATAAACCTGTTGATGCGCATCGTGTTCCAGAGTTGATCGAAGAACTCTGCGACTACGTTAATGAAAATTGGGAAAACAAAACAGCTATTCATTTAGCATCATATGTAATGTGGCGCTTAAATTGGATACATCCATTTAGCGATGGCAATGGCCGCACCTCACGTATGGTTTCCTACGTTGTGCTTTGCGTAAAGCTTGGCCTCGCCCCACCTGGCCACAACACAATTCCTGAACAGATTGTTGATAACCGGATTCCTTATTTTGATGCGCTGGAGGCTGCTGACAAATCAACCAAAGATGGCCCCCATGACCTTTCACAAATGGAAGAGCTAATAGAGAGTATGCTGGCGAAGCAGCTTGCAAGCGTCATGGAAACAGCAACCGGTAAGCAATTCCTACCTCGCTGAACCACTTTAATCCCTATTGCTACAAGTTAATCCGGCAATATTAGGGCTGCGCTCAGAAACTAGAATCAATCTGCAAAAATGCGGTCATACCCATTACATGGGGGTAGAGTAGGCAGCTGCCGATCTGGGCGCTAAATTTCTATTCTAGATAAGCTAGAGCAAAAAAGCCGCTGCCCAGCGCAGATGCGGCAGTCAGGCGCGACTTGCAATCAACCATCAGAAAAATGACTCGATTTATTGGCAGTGTGACCTGAAATTCTATGAAAGCGTTATATCACAGCACCGAGTAAACAAATCGGATATAATCAACTGCCACATAACCTTTAAGCGTTTTCTTCCTCAGGCATGATCCATACCGTCACCAACAGTATCTTGACATATCGATCGAAATACGCATGCGTCTTCTACTGTCGATCTGGCCTTCTTGACCTCTTCTTTCATGATATGCACTGAATAGCCAATCTAAACAGAAATCAAATAACTTCCTGCCAGCAAGATAAATGCTGACGCTCACCGACTAAGATCACTCGCATCGCTTGCCCATGGAAAAACTTACTCATTGTTTTTTATTATGATACTCTACCTACTTAGAAGCTAAGTAGCTTACAGTATATCCGAAACAACTCAATATAGATGAAGAAAAATGGCAAAATCACGGCTCACATTTTTTGTATTCATCAGGAGTTATGACGATAATTTAAAACAATCAAAATATTCATGCATAATAGAAAAAAGTCACATAACATGGTGCTAGTTTATTGATTCGAAGGAGTTCGAATGGAGATCGTCAAGGAAGGAATCGACGACATTCTGATCGAGCTCTACCAAGCGTTAATCGAGCATGGGAAGGTCAGCTCAGGAACGAGAGGCGAAATAAAAGAGATTCTTGGGGTACTAGTAACAATTCGTAACCCCTGCGCGCGTATTAGTTGCTCAGAGAACCGAGGCAAACCTTTCAGCGCTTTGGGAGAGCTAATCTGGTATCTCAGTGGCTCTAATAGGTTAGACTTCATTCAAGCCTACATAGATAAGTACAAGGATGACGCCGAAAAAAACGGCACCCTGCATGGCGCTTATGGCCCACGCCTCTATAAGATGCGAGGCAAGATCAATCAGCTCAAAAATGTTATTAATCTTCTGAAGAGGCATCCAGATTCTAAGCGTGCCGTAATACAGATATTCAACGCAGAAGATATCACTGGAAACTTTAAAGAAATACCATGCACAACAACGATGCAGTTTTTCGTGCGACAAAAAAGACTCTATTTATCCATTACGATGAGATCGAACGATGCATATTGGGGACTCCCACATGATGTATTTTGTTTCACTATGATGCAGGAGATTGTTGCCCGTCAACTTGGCTATGAACTCGGAGAGTACTATCACTACGTTGGTAGTATGCACATCTACACCAAGTACATCGATCAAATACAATCCTACATCAATGAAGGGTGGCAGCGAACCTCAATTATGCCCAGCATGCCACCTGTCGATCCATGGCCAAAAATTAAAAAACTAATCAAAGCTGAGGCGGGGGTGCGCAACGGCAAGTCCATGCAGGCAGACAACGAGATGAAGGCAGCGTATTGGGCAGATCTTCTACGCCTAGTACAAGTGTTCTGGGCGTCTGGCAACGATGAACTGTTAAATAAATTGAAGCCTGAATTCAAGAACAAGGATTACCGTACATATCTTGAAACGCGGCGTCATATGAAACAGCGGCTGGATGACAATTCAGGGTAAGGTTTTGACAACTATGTGGCCATCGAGACTTAATGAGAAGAACCGCCTTAAATCTGCTATTCAGCTGCATGCTATTGAAGTTCGCGCGCTACCCGGTATTGTAAATGAGAATGCTCTCGAAACCTTTGCCATGCAGCTAATAGCCAGTATCCGGCGTGAGGATTATTATCGCATAATAAAAGAGAGGTCTATATCCACTTACAGAGCTGACCCCAACAATTCGATGTTCGATGCTGAACGCGCAGTCGCCTATCACCTACAGAAAGGCAATTTAGAGGAGGCTTGTTGGCTAATTTTCCTGATGACACACTTTGCACGCCCTGCGGATACGGGCTGGCTCCGGTTGCGTGATGTCTATGGGAAACTGGGAGAAAGTATTTGGTCATGGCAAATTGTCAGCAATACTCCTGAGGTGTTTGTGCAATGGCTGACGGAGAAGTGGACATGTATCAGGGGGAAATTTGGAAATCATCGTAAATATGAAAGCCTCCGTCCGGATTCAAACCGAAATATTGGCCACGTTCTTAAGTCATATATAGAACTTATTGGAATAGACCATACCACTTTCTTCGCAAATGCAGTACATGAAGCAGGCAATAACCCGACAATTATCTTTGATCACCTATATCATAAGATGAACAGTGTCGTGACTTTTGGGAGATTGGCAAGATTCGACTATCTTGCCTTAATCGGACGATATGGAATTGCGCCTATATACCCAGGTTCCGCTTATCTATCAGGAGCAACCGGACCTGCAAGTGGCGCGCGTCTTCTCTTTCTCAACTCTACAAAAGCGGCAGCGCCTATATCTTCCCTACAGAGTTGGCTTGACGCTTTGAATTTGGATATCGACGTCGGAATGCAAGTCATGGAAGATGCACTTTGTAACTGGCAGAAAAGTCCAACAAAATTTGTCCATTTTAAAGGCTAAACAGATACAGCATCGATCTGATCCCAAGTCCAGCGTCTCTTTAGGTAATTAAGCTTTTCGGGGCCAATTTTACGCCATTTCTGCATCTGTCCCACAGTCAACCCCGGAGCGATTCGGAGAGATGCGCTGAAACGTAAAACAGGCATCTTTTCCGGAAGTAACTCCTCAAACTCCGAAGTCCTGTCATCGGGAATTATGCACCTGCGAGCAAAGTCATTGGCCTCATCCTCGCGATGGTCATAAGCAGCCATTTCTCCTTCGACAAATGTATGGGCCTGGTGCAGCACCAAATGGCCAATCTCATGAAACATAGTAAACCAGAAATGATCATCGGACCTATGTCGGAAGCTCATCAACAACATCGCTTTGTCGGGAGCTATCAAACGGGTAGCACCGCTTGCACGGCACCCCTGGGGTGACTTAACCACAACGAGCGCCACTCCAGCTTCAGCAAGCAACGTCCGCAACTTGGGAAGAAATAGCTTTGGTAGCTTCTGGAGCGATAATTTTTTTATGGCTTCTAGCCGATCAAGTAAATTGCCTGGCTCCCAAGGCTTTGTATCGATCAAGTCTGCTTCAATCTCTCCTCGGCGAAGCCACATAAGAACTGCTTCCTCACGCATTTCGTATGCTTGAGTACTTCTAAATGCAGTACTATCAATTAGACCACCGTAACGCTGTTGCCAAACTTTAAAATTAGAAACACCGAAATAGACAAGCCGACGCCGGATTTCTTCTGCACGACGCGCATCTGTCATCTTAAAGGAAATCTTAGCGCCAGGAACGGGAATTTTAGTAATCAAATCATGTGTATCCTCTGGTCGGATACTCGCAATGCTTCTAGCGATAGCCTTCTCAAAGTTTTTTTGTCGTGTAAGCCAAAAGTGTGGAGTAGCGCCAAGGACCAAAGAAAGATTTTTTGCAACAGGTTCGTCGATCTCTTTAGATCCGTCCAATAGGGAGCGGAGCAATAGAATGCCGCCGTCTAACTCCTCTGCAACTTGCTGAGCTGTTATCTGCTTTCGATGCATAATAGCACGAATAGAGTCACCAGGTTTGGAAAACCAGTTTGCCGTGTACTGCTCTTCCATCATTCTTTCCTCTTAATTTCAGTAAGTTTCAAACGCTTAACGCTCGCCCAGACGATCATTCTCTTATCGTCGATGAGGTAAGACTCGCCAACTGGGATAAAGACCGCTACTAGCCCTACTCCGATTTGAACTACAAATGTGTCATCTTTTGCAAAGCTCAGATGAGTATCAAGAATCTCATGCCACTGGGCCACATTATCGAAAGCTTCAGCCTCAGCAAGCAAGTTGAATAGATCCATAGCTAGATGCGGACCTAATTTTTTTTCTGCGACCTCGGCAATACAGCAGCAGTCTCTAAGATCGTTGCTTCCAAATGATATCTTCAAGCCAACCTCTCCCAGGACCGAGAGTCCTCATAGGCTAGAATCTTACTGACAAAGCCGTTCAGGTGCATTATGGAAACGCTGAACCCTTCTTTTTAGATGCTTGCTTGGCACGTATCGTTTCGCCCCTTTCCCAGTTATGAGAAAGTTCGGCCTCCCCCACCCCCTTTATATCAATGCGCATGCATTGCATACTCATGAGCTATTCTAAGATGATTATATTTAACGCGAATCATTTAACCTAATTTCAATATTACCCTATACAACCACAATTACCTTTCAATCTCATCAATCATTATTTTCTAATAACCTTATTGGTCACAATAAACGTAATAAAGGCTATGAAGAAAAATCTTCTTAATGAATTACATTGTCAGCTCAAGCGCATTTCTTTATGATTCAGATAAAATTGCATGATATAGCTCTTCAAAGGTATTATTATTCGAAATAACAGCGTTTACCGCAAAATCTATTTGCTCAGAAACATGATCATGCACTGCCGCAATAATTCCTAACCGATCAACTCTCACCATAACGCCTCCCAATTCCTTGATCGCATCAGCTTCATTCGCAAATCGCACATCGTCAACGACCACATCACCATCAGGAAGCGTTGCCTGCCAAGCACTCAACCATAGATCGGGGGATATCAGATCTCTGCCCCATTCTGTACCAAGTGTCTGCATAGCGTGTCGTGGCGTCTTGCCTCCAAGTAGATCACAGGGGACCTCTTTTAGATCCCCATCCGTATGGCGCTCGTTCAGACCAAGACAATGCAGCATGGCCTTGATCGGCCCCGCCATGCGATGCCGGGTGAAGCCATAATGCTCCACCAGGTAATTTGCTGCCGTTGTCTTGCCTGAGCCAGCCAAGCCCGTAAGTCCGATAATCATGCTGCCTTACTCCAGCCTGCAGGCACCCTGATGCGTGAACGTTCAGGCGTTGATGGATCCTCCAACTGCACATCAAGGCGCTCGCGCAAGCCCCACTTCTGATGCAGCAGGAACAGCCATTGCTTTGGCGGCTCAATCGTCGCGCGGAGACCCGCCGCATATTCCGAATAACCAGGCACAGACCCATTCGATAACACAGCACCGGGATTGGCCGAGGTATGGAAATGGCCATGCAAAATTAGATCCGGCCGACGCCCTGCTTGAGCCTGCTGCGCTTCTACTTTTTTCGTGCCACGCACGATCGGCAGAACCGGCCCGGCAAAGCCCTGCCCACCTCCTGTGCCCATCTTGTCACCATGCGTTAGAAACACAGTGCGACCAAAGATCGGCACAACCGCATCGGTCGCTGTTGTAATTTGGAAGGTCACGCGCTTATCGCCACGGAAACGATCTTCAATCATCGTCGCTGCCATCGTGTCGTAGCTCAAGCGGCTATAGAGCTTGGCTGTGGGCTTGAGCGTTGTACGACCATGATTGCCCGGCACAGAAACGACATGCACTGCACCATAGGTATCGAGCAAATGACGGATGCCTGCCGTGATTTCCTCCACCACAAACCGCACCTGCTCATGCGCTGTCAGCGCATTGGTAATGCGTAGCTCATCGTGGATATCGCCAGAAACCAGATCGCCCCCCAAAGCCACTAACACACCCTGATTATCCGTATCCGAGATCCAGCGTTGCGGGACTTCGCAAGCAGCCGCGAACAGACGGCGCAGTCTGCGGCGGCAGATGTCAACGTTATAACCATTGATACCCATCAGCTCATCGGCATCAATCACTTCACCGGCATGTACGTCGGTCAGCAGTAATCCGACAACAGAGCGCGCCTTCTTTCCTGTTGTTTTGGACATCATCCATTCCGGGGTGCTCACAGGAACATCACGAATACCCGCAAGCTCACCCACTAATGCTTCTGCATCTGCCAGGGATGATTGCAGAACTGTCGCCCGCTTGCGCCAGAATTCAGCGTCCCGAAGCTCACGCCGGGCTTCAGGCGAATCCGGAATAGGCGCGTTCATAACCTTACTTTTATTGCCTTTGAGTCTTTTGATGCGACGGTGGGCTGTACTGACAGAAATACCCAACTCATGCGCAATGGCCTTGGCGTTATAACGACCATTATCAAAGGCATGGCGTTTCATGGCGTCACGTGTTTTGGCGATTGCTTCCGGTGAAAGAGGCTGGAAGTGGTATTCAGCCATGTTTTCTCTCTCCCATAACGATGATTTGTTCATTCCAGTGAGCAGTAGCAACTCAATGCGCACACCTACTCTTTCGGCACAGGAAGCCCTCTCCACTGTTTGGCCCACCGTATGGCAACCTCTGCGAAGGTCATGCCGCAAAGCCCCAGCAGGAAGCCAACAGCGCCATCAAGCCCCGCCGCCGAATAGCCAGCAACGGAAAGCCATTTGCATACGATTGAAGTAGCTGTAGGCGTGCCATATCCGGCCGTCAGGCCACCGACGATGACGGCGCTTGTCGCCTCGATGATTCCATACCGGCCCACGACGAATGACCGGACAATGCCCCCGGCAACGCCAGCGATCAGATGCACCAGCTTGACGCCAAAAGCGGCGGCCTCCGGGTTGCTATGAAGGTAATTCATCAATTCACTCTCCGGCTTATGCATGAGATCAAGCCTGACTATCCAGAATATTTACAATCACTTGCAGCCGTCCCCGGCATATTGACGCCTGATACATCCATACCAATCGACCATCGCTGTGATGCGACGGTTGGCATCACCCCTGCCCGCCCGTTCCCGAGCTGCAATCGCCAAAGGATCGTCACCGGTTTGGGGTGCTCTCACCTTCACCGGACTGGCCCAAACGGGCACAGGCGGTAGGGCACGTTCAGTGCTCGCCGGCATCGATGTCGAGCAGGCTGCGAACATCGGCATCAGACATACGACAAGCAGCACGATCCGACCGCTGTGAAAGCTTGGCTTCCAGCTCATCAACTGTCTCCCGATAACGATTGGTTGTAATGGAGAGGCTTTCAGCCTGCTTATTGGCTTTATTCTCAGCCTTATAGGCAGCCACAAGATCAGCCTGCGCAATGGCCAGTTCAGCGCGAACAGTGGCAACATCGCAGCGTTCTTCGGCCTGGTTAGTTGCGATATGCCACACGCCAATAGCGACAATCGCAGCCAGACCAACCCGCGATGAAAGAACAGCCCAAATGGTGGAAATAGCGGTCATCATGCACGTTCCTCCATGTGGCGACGCGCAAGGAAATACAGCCCTGCTCCAACAGCGGCCACCAAAGCTGCAGCTAATGCCCATTGCAATGGGCCAGAAGAGCTTGATGCAACGGCAACAGATGACAGCACGCTACCAACAGCAGCCAAGTTCTCGCCTGTCACAAGTGGGGACTTCAAAGGCGCGGCAACAACAGGAGCAGAAGAAACGAATGCACCTGTTACCCAAAGGCCAGCTTCAGCAGCGCGACGATTAACCAGCCCCTGTAATCGCCTGCCCCCTGCATTGACCCAGCGCGCGAGCTCGGACGGCACTGAATTATAATCACCCGCGTTAAGCTTTCGCAGCAGCGTGGACTTCTCGAATGCAGCTACGCCAATATTGAAGGCGAACGACACCAACGTACCAAACTGGTTATCCGTGAGCGGAACCTTCACGCCTTGATCAACGGCGCGCTCAAATCGGGCAAGGTCATCCATCAGCAACTTATCGGCTTGCGCTTGCGTGATCTGCATGCCCGGTTTTACATCCGGCCCTGTATGACCATAACCAATGGTCCAGACACCGGCGGAATCGCGATAAGCGTTCAACCGGCACCCCTCCCATTGTTTCAGCTTTCCAATGACGTAAGGCGTGACTTTGCGAGCCATGGCGGCCTCCAGTTATGAAAAAACCCGCACTGTGGCGGGTAAAGAAATTTATCGTTGCTTGGAAATGCCAGTCAGAGCCGCCAATTCAGGGGCTATTTCCTGACCCAATAGGGCCTGTTTCCGTTACGGATATTCGCCTGAATTGCCGGCGTGATAACATCATCCAACGAAAGCCCCCGACTCCATCGCACAGGCTTAACTGTGAGATGTTTCTTTACTTCATTCCTCAGCATGGGCAGCGGATCTAAAGGCAGTGAATTGAACACACGGGGTTCAAGCTGCGACAAGGCAATAGGTGAAAGCTTGTTCAGGATATTAGGAGTAATCTGAATTAGCGTTTCGAGTGAGAGACCATTGATCACGTCAGCAGATAATCCGTTTAGCGTCGCATCGGAAAGAGAATTCAGGACATCCCACGACAGTCCTCTGATGGATATTGGCTGAAGCTTATTTAGCTCATCTGGCTGAAGGCTACTTAGTACGTCGTGTGAAAGTGAATTCAGTCTCCCAAAGCCAAGCTCATTTTGAGTAGCCTCCGAAAGCCCCCAAAGTAAATCAAGGGAAAGCAGCTTTACGGCACCACTCGGAACGGCCAGTAATTCTGAAATATCCAGATTGAGAATTGCATCAGGAGAAAGCCGATTTAAGCTATTCACCCTATCCATGATAAAAGCATCGACAGGCATATCCGCCAGAGGAAATGCGGCGGATAATTGCCCCGTAAAAACTCTGGCAATAAGACGACACAACGAATCCCATAATCGCTTCAGCGTGACAGGTATTTCAGCGATCCACCTTACAACCCGTGAATAATTACCCGAAGCCGTTCCTTCATTGGCAATACCAGCGCCAATGCCCCGCATAACCCCGGTTCTTAATTCATGCGTCCTAGCCATACCTTGTTCGCCAACAGGCAGATTGGCTCCCTCACGACGTGGCGCATCATTGGCTAAACTATCAAAATGCATCATCAAATTTTTGGAAACTCACTCATTTGATTAAATGGAATTTTTATCAACAGATCAGGAATACCAGTCACGCTATCGGCCGATCACATCGCCAACACCACGTGCAATATCACCCCACCCATCGTCGCGTGGCAGCGAACAGGCGCAAAGGGCAAGCGCAAGCACTGCCGCAATGGTCAAGCGGATCATGATCATCTCCAGATTTTTGAGGGAAACGATTAATCCAGCGACAAGTCTGGATCGTAAGGAAACTGCGCTTCAGGCTTCACGGATTTCTTGACCGACTTCTTTTTGGTTTTACCGCTCTCCACACCGCGCTTGCCCGACACCCGTGTGGTGTAGCCAGACTTGCTGAATTCGTGCGTGACGGTATCAACGGTCCATTCCAGATCATCAACACCAGGGCGCACACCTAACAATCGACAGGGCACGCCAGCTTTCAGATCCGGATTACCGATCACGGAAAACTCAATCGTATCAGAGCCAGCCTGTTGCTCACGCGCCTTGGCTTTGGCAGCCTTTTTCGCCTCATCTTCAGAAGCGTAGGTTTCGGGCAAGCTGTAAGACGCTGATGCGTCTTCATCAGACTCGATCTCGACCTCTTTGCGCTTTTGCTGGCCCTTGTCCTGATAACGCGCCACCACGCGCTTATGCTTGCCACGATCAGCAAAACGCACACGGCATGAACCTGTCACCAGATCAGACCGGTTGATGACAAGAACCGTCATTGCCTTACCAGAGCCAGAGTTTCCTGCGCCTCGTTCAGCAAATACCAGCTTGCCATCCTTAAATGACACCAATGCTCCATGCCGCTCACCAAGGCGCGTTAGCAGGTGCATATCAGATTCATCCATCTGCCCCAGCCATTCATAACGAATGCTTGAGACCTCATCAGAAACGCTTGGCGTCATACCATGATCGGCAGCAACCCCCTGCACGATTTCGCCCAGTGTCTTGTTTTCCCAGTGACGGGTTTTTTGCTGCTTCAGCGTATCCCGCATATCAGCCGATTTGCCCGTAATAGTCATGCGATACGGCGCAATATCCAGCTGCACGGAATCGACTACGAATGCGCCATGGTAACGCTCACCAGTCTCCCGATAGCCAAGCCACACACGGATTTTGGCTCCCGTCTTGGGTATCTCCAGAAAAGGATCACCGTCGAGCAGCTCAACACTCACCTCATCAGACTCATTCCCAGCCTTGTCAGTGACGGATAGACGGATAAGCCGCGCCCAGAAAGCACCCGTCACCTGTTTGCCATTGACCTCGATAGTCGCACTTGGATGGTGCATTATGCCACCTCAATCCCAAAGGCTGATGGTTTGCTGCTGACGATCCGGCGGCAGGATATCTGGCAAGATGATGATCACACCGGCTTTATAGGGCTGGGGGATCGCGGCCAGTCCGGGATTGGCCGCAAGAACCGCTTCCGCTGTGCCTTTGTGCTGGCCATACTGGCGCCAGCAAATCAGGTCCAGAATATCGCCATCGATAGTAGTGATCGAGGTTGCCATCAGAAGAGCCCCGTGCTTTGCGAACCTGGCTGCGAACTCGATTGCGCAAGCGATCCCGCCTCTTCATAACGGCGCAGATCAATACTCCAGGCGTTTTTGCGCGGCCGGCCGAGGTGATCCATGAAAGCCCGATCTTCGCTGATGCCATTGATCACCTGCATCCCGAAGATGCCGCCATCAAGCGACACCAGCATCAAAGGCTCGCCGGATATCGCAGCTGCGCGTAAGCCTTCAAGTGAAGCATCGCCGCCAAATTCATGCGGAAACAACACGCCACGAATGCTCATGCCTTCACTTTTGGGGCCAGTCCATTGCAGTGCTTCGAAACGATCCACCACTTCAATGGATGCCCAGGAAGTATCGAGGTTGCGCGTGACATCGGTGTAGCCAAATCCGTGTGCTTCAAACGCATATGGGCCAAGCGACATGGAAACCGGTCCGGCCATGTGATTGCCTTTCATTTTCGATATTGGAAATCACAACACGACGAGCCCTGAAGGCCTGACCGATCAATCGTAGTCGAACAAAGCCCCTTCCAGCCGCTGCGAGACCTTGTTACCAATCTCACGCGCAATCGATTCTGGATCGATGCCATTCGCACCAGATATGGTGATCTGAATGTGGTTGGTCTGGTTGACTGACGGCCTGGTTGTCTGAGGTGCTGACGCCCCGGCAGTTGGTGTTTGATAACCAGACTGCATGATGGCTTGCACAACAGGTTCTGGAAGCGTGTATGCGTCAAGATTAGGCGTTGCAGCAGCGGGTACCGCGTAAGCCGCTGCCCCCAATGCTGCCGTGGACTTCAACAATCTGGTGATGCGGGCTGGCAGAATGAAGCCATCACGCTCTGGCGCAAACAGTTCCGGCCCACGCTCTCCCACCAGATAGGTGCCGCCTGCCGCAACAGGGCCGCCACTGGCACGCGCACCACTGATGGCCTGCTCACCTTGTGGTGTAACACCAGGAACGGCAGCAGCTTGTCCTGATCCACTGAACCAAGAACTGACAGCGCTACCGATACCCCTGGCTCCTTCCAAGGCTTTGCTGATCCAGCCGACAAGTGTCTGGAACTTTTCAATCACGCCCATGATAGCACCACCAACGACGGTGCCAATGTTTTCGCCCCAACTGCGCCATTGGTCACCATTGGCCCGCACCTCACCGGTCAGCCCTGAAAACTTGTCCCATAACCATGAAACACCATCGATAATGGGCTGAATCGCTGGCATAACCGGGGTAAGCGCAGCTTTTAGACCAGTGCCAAAACCCTCAAAGAAGGTCACCAAGCCTGACCAGTTATTGTAAATCCAGACACCAGCCGCCGCGACCGCCGCCGCAATTGCACCGATACCGGTTGAGATCAGCGCAACCCGCATCGCAATCAATGCCCCGCGTACCAATGCCATGGGATTTAAAAGTGCCAGCAGGTTTCGGCCAAGCATTGAAAGCGCCGTGCCTGTACCAAGTCCTGACGCAACAAAGCTGAATGAAGCCGCTGCCAGAGCAAGCCCCCGGAAACCGGCAATAATTGGTCCGAATGTTACGGCCAGCAACATTCGTCCAAGGGAAACAACAGCCCCGCCTATAGCCAGAATACCCCGAGAGGCCATGAGACCAATTGAAGCAACCTGCAACAAACCACCCTTGAGGAACAACAGTCCCCACTGTGCCGCGATTGCAGCCACACGAAAGGCGACCAGCCCACCAACGCCAAAAATAACACTGCGAACGAGCTTGCCATTGGCTTCAACAAACTCACGCACTTGATGAATGAGCGGAATAAGACCTTTTGACGTGTTGTTGATGATAGGCAGAAGAGTATCACCAATAGCCTTACTGAGATTGCCAAAGGTATTGATAAGTCTCTGCAAAGCATTTTCTGTTGTCTCGGCCCGCGACTGATATTCTCTTTCTGCTGAACCAATATAATTTGTTTCATTTGCTACATAGCCAAGATTTTCCTTAAGCAAGTCGAGATTAGTAATGATTGGCCCAAGCGCATGCGCCTCATCACCAAACAGCTGTGAAACAATTGATCCACGCATGTATGCTGGTAACTTATTGATCCGTTCAAGAACCGTAACCGTGGATTTGACAGCATCCTTTTGCATAGCTTTAGCAAGCTTGACGCTATCAATTCCTAAAGTGCCAAGCGCTTGCCGCTGTGCCTTTGTGGCATTACCACCGCGCACAAGCGCTCGGCCCATGTTGTTGAACGAGGTCGCCGCAACATCCGACTTCGCACCCGCACCAAGCATTGCAGCACCGAACGCCGCAACCTGTGTGGCTGTAAACCCAAACTGCTTACCCTGCGCACCCACACGGCGCACAACATCCAGAACATCCTTCGCAGCTGCAGGCCCTTTGTCCGATAAATGGTTCATGCTGTCTGATAGCGCAGAAACGCCAGCGATCGACAGATTGAGACCTGTCATCATCTTGGCCAAAGACTCGCCAGCCTCGCTTGCGCTAATCTCGAAAGCCACCCCAACCTTCGCAGCCATTTCCGTAAACTCAAGCAACTGATCTTTCGGGATACCCGATTGACCGGCAGCGGCAACGATCTGTGTCAATTCTTTTGATGCCATCGGGATGCGCTCGGACAAGTCCGTCACATCCTTCGAGAACTGCTTGAACTCGGCAGGCGTGTCGAAGTTCACCACCTTCTTGACGTCCGCCATGGCGGATTCAAATTCCATCGCCGACTTGACCGGGGCCGAGATAGCACGTGCCAGTGCATAGCTAACAGCTGCCGCCTCCACCATGCGCCCGCGTATGGCATCCATCTGGGCATTATTCGCCTTGATACGATCTTGCACACCCTTGAGCGCAGCATTAATGCCGCGCATCGGGGCTGTAACTTGATCTACCAATGAGACGATCAGTTTGGAGGTGAGTACGGCCATGATTGATCTCTTATGATGAAGCGCTGTTTTCAGCTTTCAGGATGCGACCGGCCGCTGCGAGATATGCATCAAACCGGCCAATCTCCATATTCTCGACCTGCTCTATTGAGGTGTGCAGGTGGCGAGCCAACGCTGCTACAGCGTCGATGTGGGGATAGCCTCGTTTTCGCCTGCCGCCTGCCCAGCCAGACGGCTCGCCAACTTTCCCAAAAGAGGACGGATTTCCTCACCGATCCTCTCAAAATCGGCAAGATCCATCTCTTCAATGACACCCATTGGCACGCCTGCACTGGAAGCGAAAATGGCGATGCTCTTGCGCACTTCACCATCAACCAGATCAGAAGCAACAAGATCTTTGGCCTTGATCTTGCGGAACGTCAGGCTGGTGTAGGTCTTGCCCTGGTACTCGACAGGAGAGTCAAGCAGCATGGTAATTTTCTCAGACATGAAAAAACTCCAAAGAAAAGCCCGCATCGAGGCGGGCGCTGGTTTGCAATGTATGGTTAGGGCCTAGAGAAGCAGCGCTGATCTGATGCCTTGATACTGGCTGGCACCATTGATCTTCACATCAAAGTCATCCATCTCGATGATGGTTTGACCAGCCACTTCCAGCTTGAATTCGTGCACCGACAGATTGAATGTGGTCTCTGCCTTGCTGCCCGGCTCCCAGGCACCCGGATCGAACTGGCGCAGAAAGCCGATCATGAAAGCCGTGGCGTTGCTGACAGTCCCGTCCTCATCCACCAGCGCGCCTGTCGCCATGAACTCTTTCGTCACCCCCGGCGCGAGACCAAACAGTCCAATCACAACCGGATCAAACGCTGTCTCCACGAAGGATGCTTCCAGCTTGGAATAGCCCATATTCACATCACGGGCCTTGACCATGCCAGCGTTACGGAATTCCTCCACCGCCACTTCAGGCGTGGGCAAGGTGACCTCCCGCGCCTGACCGACGCGGGAGTTTCGATCCACGAATATCGTGGCATTGCGCAAGATAAGGCGCGGCTTTTCCGAGGCCATGTTGTCTCACTCCTGTATCGGTGAATTTATACTGCTACGTTCAGCGTGCCGCCGCTGACCTCAGTCAGCACCCGGTCACGCAACTCAGCGTAGTAGGTGATATTGCGGTGGGCGATGAGACGGATGTCTTCCATCGGCGCTGGTGGCTCGAAATCCACCCCAAGCGTCACACGGCCCTGCGCCATTTCCTCATCGGTGTTACGCTCCTGATCAAGCCAGACACGCCCGCCGAGGATCGCGCCTTCCGCCCGCAATGTCTTCATGAATGCATTACCGCTCTCGATCATGAACTTGAGGTTGGCAAGCGAGAACGGCTTGTCGACGAACTCCAGGTATGACTTTTCGAGCGCATCATTGATGAAGTCTGCCGTGCGCCGCACAGATAAGAACTTCCAAAGGTCATCACCGGTCGCAACACGATTGCCCCAGGTGCGATATCCCTCACCATTCAGGTTGATGATCGTCGCGACGGCCCGTTCGTTGAGGTAGTTCGCCTGCTCACCATAGGTCACCGGGCGGGTTACACCCGTAATGCCATTGATTGGTTTATTGGACAGCGACCACCAGAAACCATTCTGCCGATCCACCCGGCATTGCACGCCCGCAAAACGTGCTGAAGCCGGACGCGGCACATGCGCATTTAAGGTTGTATCCCAAACTGTCACCTTCGGATCAACGATGTAAATGCGCTGACTATTGATCAAACTGCGATAGGCAACAGCATCTTCATCGGTGGTATCAGGACCATCCACGAAGGAAATCGCGCGCAGCTTCTCGGCAACACCCATCGACTCAGCCACAACAGGGTTGATGACCGTGCCTACATTAGCCGTAGCTGTTGCGCCCGTTCCACCGCCATCAGTAATGGTGACCGTAGGGCTGGCATAGCCAAAGCCTGCATTACGAATGATAAAGCCTGTCACCTTCCCGGCCTCAACAATCGCTTCAGCCTTGGCACCAATTCCGCCACCGCCCGTAAAGGTGATGGTCGGAGCAGCCGAATAGCCCGCGCCGCCATTGGTCACGGTAATCGCGGTCACGACACCGCCAACCACCGTTGCGGTTGCAGAAGCACCGGACCCTAAACCTGCGAACACCACATCTGGAGGCGTGACATAGCCCGAACCACCTGCTGTGACAGCAACTGACGCAACCGCGTCACCCGCCAGAGTTGCCGTTGCGGTTGCACCCGTTCCACCCTGTCCCGTGATAGTTACAGCTGGGGTAGAGGTATAACCCGTACCTTGTGCCGTCACGTTGATCGAGGCAATACCATCGGTAGGCGTCGAGGCAGTAAAGCCAGGTTCAAGCAGAATGCGCGGCTTCAGACCAAACTGGCTTTCGCAGGCTAGAGCCGCATGAACGCCCGTCAACGCCGTGCTGCTGCCAAGGATATTGGACAAGGTCGCGGCAGCATCCGCGCCTTCCGCCACCCGATGCACAAGCACCAACGGTCCATGCTGATCGAAGATATCATCAATGGCAGCCTTGAGCGTGCCGGTATTCCCAAGGCTACGCGCCTTTGAAGGATTACCCTTAAGTAAAACCGTCTTGCCAACCGGCCAATCTGCAGGATCTGCATCGGGTGCAGTCCCGATCAGAAAAACAACGGCTGATTGATCGGTTCTGATGAGAACCGGATTCTCATTGCTTTCAGAAACGCGCGTGCCGTGATGAAAGGAAACATCTGCCATAATGGCCTCCAGGCATAAAAAAAGCCGCACGAAGCGGACATGAATTGTTGATTGTGATCAGGTGTTTATGTTGCGCTCGGCCATGTTGGCTCAATTGTCCGCGCTGTTGCTTCATCCTCTGCAGCATCAATCTGCGCTTTGGCTGTCAGCCTGACCCGCTCAATCGCGGCCCCCACCTGCAGCCACTGCCGATGAAGGTCGAGCACCACGCCTGCTACTTCCCGAATGGTTGCACCTGTTATGCCGATTTCGGCAGCAAGCAACGGATAGTCATCCGCATCAGGAATTACTGCAGGATCAAGCCCCAGCACCGTGATTGCCTCTGCTGCCTTGGCCTGGTAGGTCATTGCCTGGCCAGCACCTGGTGTGATGTAGCGATAACGCTCAATCTCTGCCGCAGCATCAACCTGCGCCTTGAGCGTGATCTTCAGCTTCGCCAGATCATTTGGCGACAACGCGGGCGGTGCAAACGCACCATTGGTATAAGCCCAACCGATTGAAACGTTATCCGGGCAAATGATGGCATTGACACTGACCGCATCTTCCGGGCTGTCCACGATTATGATGTTGCTGACAATGCTGCCGTCAAGAATGGCTGCCACTGGCATGTTTTCCTCCTTAATACCGGATGATGATCAGGCCGGGTGTGCCTGCGCCGCCTGAGATGTTACCGGCGCTACCGCCGCCTCCACCACCACCGCCAGGGCCGGCACCTCCACCTGCAATGCCATGGCCAGCACCACCACCAACACCGCCAAAAGGCGATCCGCCGCCAGGCCCACCTGGAACACTCGATCCCGTACCACCAGCGGTTCCGCTTCCACCGGGAAAGTTAACGTCACCGCCAGAAGATCCGCCCCCAGCGCCGCCGTTACCAGATGGATTGGGACCTCCACCCGTGCCGCCATATGCATTCAACGTGCTGAAGGCACTAGCTCCACCCGTTCCGCCAGCACCACCTTGGCCACCTGCCGTGCCACCCGCACCTACAACACCTGCAATTACCTGTCCCGGCGTAACGGTCATGAGCTTGCGTGTATAACCACCCCCACCGCCTCCACCTGCTGAACCGCCTGTGCCAACACCACCGCCTCCACCGCCGCCGCCCCACATTTGAACATCAATCAAGGTGACACCGGTCGGCACCGTAAAGTTGCCCGATGCTGTCATCACCTGAATGCCAACGGGAGGACGGGGAAGCGCATTAACACGAGCTGTCAAACCAGCAGGCGTTACAGCACGCTCGGCATCGGTACCAGCCTGTGTCTCGGCATCGGTCGCAAGCTCAACAATGCCTCTCCGGGTGGTGGTAGCAACCCATTCTTCCCATTCTGTTGCCGTTCGTCGCCAGTATCTACCTGTATCCGAAGCGGCGATGATGGTGCCGACAGGAGCACTGACAATCCGCCAGACAATGCCGTTCCACATCGCCAGTTTACCGACAGCGCCATTCCAGGCACCTGTGGGAGCGGTGGGGACAAGGTAAGTATCGCCCTGCACCGGCGAGACCGGCGGTGTTTGCACGCTGATGCTGTTAACCGCAATAAACGGTGTGCGCATCAGGCGAGCCAGATCGACAGCAACATCAGTGCTCAGATTGACCGTGATCTGCGCCGTGGACGATACCGGAAATACGATATCAGTTGTCAGCTCAACTGATACCCCCTGCCCTGGCGCTCGCTTCTCAACAAGCGGATGACGCGCGATTGCGATCATATCGCCATCGGCATCGAAAACACCGATCTCACGGATATCGAATGGGCCATCTGTAGCTGGCACAAGCGCAGATACCCGCCACATCTGGGCATTGACCGGATCTACACCGCTCGACAGAATGCCATAACCATTGCCCACCCGGTGCACGAGGTCGATCATTGCCTCATTGGGCGTAATCTGTGCGCCGTTGCCATCTCCCACGCGAATGGTTTGCAATACCAGCGGCGCTCCGCCAATTGCAGCAGCAAGCTTCTGCTGGCCCACCAAGGTGAGCACGCCAAGATAATCATTTGATGCCATAATATTCCTCGCGAGGGATCACGAAACTGTAATGCTGACGCGCAAACGGCTGGCGATGACCGCCCCTGAGAAGGCTGAGGCAGTGCCAGTCAGCTGTGTTACGGGCTCAGTGCCTGGAGCGACACGAAGCCTGGTATGAATGACGGCCCCCGCATAAACAGGAACCTTCGCGCCCGACACCTTGAGCTCAATTGCTTCAAGCCATGAGCGGACATTCTTGGCTCTTCTGGAGACACGCTCCATGCTGACGATTTCTGCTTCAGTCCACGAGCGTCCAAAGGGCGATGTCAGCGAATAGCGATAAGTGTATGGATCCCGCTCCGGGGTTGCCTGCCACCATTCCACAACGTTAAGCGAGAATCCTAGAGCATTGACGGCGCGTTGCATGGCACCAGCACTGCCCTTGATGCTGTGAAGATCCCATGATCCAGCAATGACAGCGCGCTGCACCGCCTCTGACCAGTCACGCTGCCATTCATCAACCGACCACTCCCATGCCAGCCAGGGCAGCAAAACTGGAGGACAGCGGGCAGGACTAAGAACATCCGTTATACCCCAGCCATCAGGCTGACCTGCGAATGCTGCAGCAAAGGCCTCTGACAGCACTTGCTCATAGTCGGAGGCGGCTGGGACGAACGATCGCTGCGGACCCGTATCATATGACAATGTCATCGAGGATTTCCGTTGTCACGGTGACGGACTGCGCAAAGGCTGCTTCCTTGGGACCAGGCACAACATTTGCCAAAGGCGACGTAATAGCGACCGCCTCAACCAGCGCCCGACCCTGTTCGTCCACCACGCTGGCAGCAGCTGCAATCCCGGATACGGTTACCGCCGCACCAACCTTATGCCTGTCTGCGACGTGAGCAGTAATGCGTGCCAGGGCACGCTGGCGAACAAGTTCATTATCCGGCCCCGGCAACACCGTCAGCGTAACTACGACATCATAGGCAATAATTGCAGCGCTCTCGACAAACACCGGACGATCTGTCAGCGGGCGAACAGTGGCCGCAGAGAGCTTGCTCGTAACCGCATCAAGCACTGGTTGAGGGGCGACACCATCACCACGCTTATCCAGCACCATGACGAGCACCTCACCCGGATCAACCAGCCCGCTTTCAGGGCCATATACCGCCACTGATTTGATCTGCGGATGCGCTTCCAAAGCCCACCAGATATAGGCCCCGTAAGGCCCGGCCGTGCTAATAGCCTCAACCGCCATCTGGCGACGGCGGCGTAAGTCTTCATCTGTTTCCATGACATCCGGCACAGGTGGAACAGCCTGCGGATTGCCAGGCGTGATCACCCGCCGGGTTAGTCCGAACTCTGCAGCACGTTGTTCAAGATACGCTCCCCAGGTCGAGGCAAGCATCACTGCGCGAACGGCATCGTTGTAATGCTGCTTCACCAGCGTCATCCGATAGGCAACCTCTTCAATCAGGGCAACGGTCGAGGTGCCCTCAAGAAACAGTGTATCGACAGATGGCAGTGAAGGCTTTTTCAACCGCATGGCTTCCCAGCGGGCAATAATATTCTGTGTGATGGCTGCGACTTCCGCCTCGTAATCAGGTGGAAACAGGTCCGGCACATCACCAAGGCGCGCCAGGTCGATATCTTCAAATCGGCTCATAGCGCTACCTCAAGTGTTTTCTGACCTGCAGGCGTTGCATCTCCTACATGGCCACGCGGCACATAACGACCCGACACCACAATCACGATCCGCCCGTTGGCTTGAGCGTTAGACACCATCACACGTTCAAGTGCGAACCGTGGTTCACCATATTGACGCCCCTCAACAAGGCGCGGACGAAGCGCCTCAGCCGTGGCACGAAACAGCCGCAAACGGTTTTGATCGTTCATTGGCGCATCAATCAGCGAGGGCAGATCAGAACCGAACAACCGGCGCATGACACGCGTGAAGCGCGGCGTGGTCAGAATCACGCCAATTGATTGCGCGACGTGATCCCAGTCCGTGATGACAGCGCCGGTCATGCGATCAAAGCCTACGGAATCGGGCACGTTCAAACCTTCGCAGGCTTCTTGTCAGATACAGACGCCCCCTTTTCATCGGCCTTGATGATAGGCGGCAGAACCTCTTCAAGCCGGTTGTCATGAGGCGGCAGGAAGGCGCGTACCTCGGCCTCGTTTGCATCGATAATGTCTCCAGTCTGGCGATAAACGCCCGCAAGCCAGCCCTCGCGTTTGACACGAAACTTTGGCATGAATGCCTCCCTTGAATTTTGAATGATCAGTTAGCTGGAACGCCAGTATTTGCCGGACCTGCCATGACACCGCCATGGATATGCGTGTCACCAATGTTTTTGCCATTATGCGTGACAGATGCGCCCTCAATCGTAACTGCACCCTTGAGAGTGATGCCAGCGGCTTCAAGTGTAACAGCGCCATCAGTCGCTGTGATGGTGCTGCTGCCAACAGTAATAGTCGTTGTCGCCCCTCCATCACTCACGGCAATCCGAGAGGCTCCGACTTCGAGCAGCACATATTCATCGCCTTTTTGAGAAGGGCGCGTGTTGGTATCTGAAGGCAATGATGCCTGGATTTCGGCATCTGTCAGATCGCCGTTCTGTGAGCTGACACGCACCTGCTGTCCGATTGAGAGTGGAAAGTGCGTTCTCGCCGCTCCTGCAGCCTGCTCCTGCCAAGGTATCCAACCCGTCACAAAACCGCTTGCCAGCTCAATACGGGCTTTTCCCTTTTCGGGATCAACCTCTTTCACAGTACCTATGCGCGAGCGATTACGGTCACGGCGCTCAAGCTCAGCAATCCGATAATTAAGCCTTGCAATATGCGCTGCCAGATCACTCATAGCGGAGAGCCTTCATCTGAATGCCATTCGTAATCATGCGTCACAGGTTGCGCATCCGGTGGCGTAATATCCGTGATCGTTGCATCACCTGGTACACCTGCTGGAGGCTTGATCATGAGAGCATCTGCTTCATAGCCGGTTAAGCCAAAGCGGCGCTGGATCGTCTGCCAGTCAAAAGGCGCGGCATCGGTTCCGATCTGAGCTCGCATCAGCTCGATTTTTGCTGCGATGACCGGATCAACAATGGTTGGCTCGTCACTCTCATCTGGATACGCAGGATTAGGTAAGCGCAGATCAGTCTCGCATTTATCGAAGAAGAGTTTGAGTGGGCTTGCATCCTTTAAGGGCTGGCCACGCACGGGATCGGCCACAAGGTCTGCTGTTATCCTGATTTGCTGTGCAGCAAGACGAACGCCATTCGTGTCGCTTGATGTTCTCAGACGCTCAACATTCTTGAAGGATTGTACCAGCAGCCGGAATATCTCTGCCCATTGGTTATCTGGATCTAACAGAGCATCACCAATTTGGCGAGCAACAATATCTGCATGCATCTCAAAGGCATCATCAGTTGCCGGAATGCCTGTCACGACATTGGACAATCCAGTCTCAGGATCAACTACGATCTGTGATGATGCTATCCCGAACTCAAAAACCAATATGGTTTGGCCATTAGCAGCAAATGACCGCATTGTTGCATTCGGGAATGTCTCTTTGGTGGATGAAGAATCCGTATAAACAGCCAGCCAGGGCCGATCTTCATCAGTCCGCAACGATCCATCCGCGCTTACATCCAGAGCACCAATATTGCTGTCACTAACATTCGCACCGGCAAGGGTACGATTCTTCAGAGCTTCAATGACTGCCATGCGCAAAGCTATTCGAACCAATGACATTGCTTTTACCTTAAGCTATACTATTATGAGAAAGCCAGTCATTGCTTATTACGGAAGAATAAACATGACCACACGTAAGGCAGAACCATTAAAGGTTCCCCATATGCTTTTTGGTTATGGGGAGTTGCTCAATAAGGATCTGGATGAGCTATATAAATTGCGAGAGAAATATAGCGGGAATGATGCTAATATGGTGCGTATACTTGATATAATACATCGGAAAGAAATGCATCAGCAGAATAAGCAGATGGAGAGAATGACAAAGAGCATACTTTGCTACACATGCATAATGACTGTATCAACCATCGTCATGCTTGTCTTGGCAGCCCTTCCAAGCATTCATTCTATATTTGATTGAGCAGCAAAACCCAAAGATTGCTGTAACGATCAGACACCGATTTCACTTCCCACCAGGGCTTACCTGCGCGATCGTTTGCACGCACCCGATCTCCTTGTTTGGGAGCAGGGCCCGCATATTCTGCGCGCGACAGAACAAGCTCAGCCTGCCCGGCTGACAGGTGCGTGTAAAATTTGTTAGCGATGCCATTATCTTCATCGCCACCCGTATGCAGAACAGCCCGCACCGTGACCATCGGACGAGAAGGATCAGCATTTCCATTCTTGATGAATGACAACCTGATCTCTTCGCCAAAGGAGGCGTTGATCTTGGAATCAACCGCCGCCTCAAGTTTGCGCCAGTCCATATCAGGCGTTCAACAGAACAAGACCGGTCGCAGATGGGTTAGCCGCTGCATCGGCTGCTACCCCTATGAGCGTATTAGCAGGCGATGATCCTGCACTTGTTGTTGCCAATCCGGATGCTGCAACGAGATAGATCTCCGCACCTTGCGTCCATGCCTGGGCACTGACCTTTGGTACTTCATAAACTCCATGACGCGAGATCTCGACCTGCTCGCCTGATGCCGCTTTTCCGTTTGCAACACCTACAAGTGAGCCAACCACGACCACATCACCAGACTTCACATCAGCAGTCGCTGTGACAGTGATTACATTGCCGGGCTGAATAAAATTCTTAGCCATAATGGCCTCCAATGATTGAATGAATAAAGCAGCCGGAAACAATTCCGGCCGCAGCATGCTGGATCACGCGCCAGGGTTTTTGTAAGCGAAGCGGAAATCGGTCGCGCCGCAGCCGAAGTCATGCTCGACCGACATCGCAAATCCTTGCTGACCAAATGGCTCATCCATCCGCACGCGGGGGGCTTCGTATCCTTCAAGATAACCCCAGCGGTAGTTGGAACCGAAAGCTGGATCTGCCAGAAGGTACCAGGCATTGCCTAACAGCTGAGAACTTTCCAGCGGCTCAAGTCGTCCTGAGAACATGTTGACGTTGGAGACTGTAGCCGGTGTGATTGAGGCAAGAAGCTTTTCTGCTTCTGTCAGCTTATCCGGCCCGGTCAGCAAGATCTTTGGCGGATTAGCAAGCAAGGGGTTACCTTCAGTGCTTTTCTGCTTCGACATAGCAGCGCGGGCCTTACCCACGTTGTCAACGTCGATCACTGTTCCTGCTGAAGCGAGGTTGTTATGATCAGCATGGAATACATCCTTGCCATCAGCCAACTTGCTGTTAAACGCCGTCGAATAGAATGTCATTTCCTCAAACAGAGCTACCGAAGCACCATAGCTTGCCAGAAGCTCCGAGATAGCGCCCAGATCATCGTTGATCAACATCTGGCGGGTAACGCGCAGAGCAATCGCATAACTGAAAGCCTGAACCTGCTCCTTGCCCTCATTAAAGGTACCGTATTTGATCTCACCGCCTTCCATCACCTTCTTTAAGAGCGGGAAATCGCCCAGCTTCACAGTCGTGTCAGGACGGAAATCCCTGAAATTGCGCTTCTTGGCGAAACGGCGGAATGTTGGCTGGGCCAAAGCATAACGCTGTTCAAGAGCGCGATTGATGGCCCCTTCGAAAATGATCGGGAAGTCAGAGGTTGTGTGCGAGGCGCGGGTGAAAATATCATCAATTTGACGCGCATTAAGCATGCGGCCACCACGGAAGCCCACAGTATCAGCTGCAAGATCAACCAGACCTCGCGCCATATACTGACGTGCACCTTCACTGGGCCCAGCATGTGGAACTGGTGCACCCAAACCATAGGAGAGCGCTTCTGTCATGGAGGCACGGCGTTTCTCAATTTCATCGGTGCCGACCTGAGCGCGTACAGTGTTATTTGTAGGTGCTTCTTGTTCCTTGGCAACTAAGTGATCAAGTAAGGCGGCGCGGAATGCTTCAACGCTTGAACCCGAACGAATGTGCTCATCAGCAAGATGGCGCACATTAGCTGTTTCTGCATAGCCAGAGATTGTGGCTACACGATCGCGCTCGGCACGAACCGCATGCTCAGCAGCCTCTGCAACAGAGCGGGAAGCATCAACGCTATTAACGGCAGCGCGTGTACCCTGAACTTCAGAACTGATGGTGGAACCAACAGCGGAAGTGCCCGCTGCAATAGTGCTCTCTGACATTTCTGCCTCCATTTTTGAGCGGGTGGTAGTGATCATGACTGGGTAGCTCGTTACATCTTGCGAACGAACCTGCGCGCCGGGATCGGCTGGCACTGTCACAAAGCTGATTTCCATAGGTGTCCAGCGCTCGACAATCCGGCGCTCGACTTCATTCTTGTTTTCGGGCTCGATGACCTTCGTACGATTGATGCTGTAACCAACTGAGATATTGCGAACGATGCCTTCTGATACGAGGCTGAACATCCTGTCTGCAGCTGCATCGACACCAACTGAGGGGAAGCGGATTGTGGCGCGGCCTTCTGTACCTTCGATCCAGGCCCGTTCGACGACACCAACTTGCGAATGCGATGACCAAATACTGTGACTATCGAGAGCTGGAGCGCCTGCATTCAACCGCGTGAGGTCAATCGCCTCACTACTAACCTCAAGCACCTCATCGAATGGCACAGCAGAGTCCCATCCTGCCCACCGTGTGCGTCGCACTGCTGCTCCTGTGGTAAAGACCACGTTTACAGTGCGTGCATTCACATCAATAGATGTGTCCGCAATAGGCGATTCCCTTGTCTGCATCGGCAACGTTGCCGGATGGCTATAAGCGCCATTATGCATCCTGATCATCCTCTTGTGTAATGTCTGACTGTGCTTGCTGTGTTTGCCCAGCTTGCGAAATGCGGCGTGGATCACTGTCGAAGACAAGTCCCAGAGCATCGAGCTTTGCGTTGTCAGCAGCTATCTCTGACAGAACGTCATCCGGGTTGTAGCCCGTCTCGGAAATGGCTGATGACAGCGACTTGAATCCTGCCCTGACTTCTGCAACCCGTGCAGTTACGTCCCGATTTGGATCAGCCGAATACAATCGCGGTGGCGACCATTCGACAGGTACTACAGGGCTGGAGATTTTTCCGGCGAGATAAGCCGCCTCGCAAAACCAATCCCATACGGGTTGGCACAACATCGGAATGACAATATGCCACTGCAGAGCGCTGATGGTGAGCTTAAAGCCCTCAAGCCCAACCTTGGACGAACTGTAGTTCACCTTGTCTAGGCGACCTGACAACAACGCATGTGGCACACGAAAACCAGCGGCGACAGTATGCAACATGCTTGTTTTGTAAGCATCGTAACTACCAGTGCTCGCTGGCTGTGTGAATTTTACATCCCGCCCACCAACAGCGTTATAGATCATGCCAGGAGCAAACTTTTCTATCCGCTCGCCATTGGCATCGTACACTCCAGGCGGCAAAGGCTTTCCGTCTGGCCCATCCATGGAAATACCAATACCATCATCAATATCGGCACCTGTCATGATGCCAACCATGCAGGCCTCTATTCGCTTACGAACAAGTTCCGCTTCCTCATATCCGGCAAGCGCCTGCAAAGAACTGATGACTGGCGACCCCCAAGGCACGCCCCGCACTTGCGTTCTCTGCTTTTCAAACAAATGCGCTATATCTTCAGCAGGTATCGGCCGCGACGACAGGGAGCCTGGCAAGCCAATAAACGCACCACCAGGATGGTTAGGATACATCCAGTAAGCACGGCGACGCCCAATATCGTCAAACTCAATCCCTTGAATAATATCTTTGCCGCTGAATCGGCCATCACGGGAGCTGTCGATCTGGTCTGTTTCGATGACCTGCAACTGCAGAGGCACTGGCAAACCATCAGATAACTGCCGTCGTCTACGACGCACTATGCCGTCACCAGACTCCAGCATTTCTCGAAATACAAGGGCTTGGAGACCATAGAAATCCAGATGACCGTCAGCATCACAACGGATACACCACTGCTGGAAAAGCTCATTGATCTTTGGATCCTTGGCGCGCGGTGTAATCCCATCACCAATCGTATGCGTGACCAGAACGGACAACGCATTTGCAGCATATGGATTGTTACGTACCAGATCGCGCATACGATCCCGTAACAATGAAGCTGCCTTGGCAATTTCGGCATCCGCTGATGTAGAACGCGTTTTCCATGAATGCATTGCTCTGGAGCGCTGAGCTCCATCATAGCCACGCATCATGATATCCATAGCAGCACGATTGCGTATCCGGCGAGCGCCTGCCTCCGGCGCGATCCAACCAATCGCCCGGTCAAGAAAGTTACTTTTCATGAGCTAGTTCGCCACCAGAATGATCGGAGATTTTCGTCTTTGCGCTAAAGCCTGCTCTGCTTTCAAGCGATCGAGAAGATCCTGCATTTCCTTAAGCGAATGATACTCCACTTCTCGGCGCGTGCCTCCTGAATGGAACGTCACACGCTTTGCACCCATGGCGATCGCTTCTGTAAGGGCAGCGATACGATCATCAATGCTCGACATCATTGCCTCCTTAAAGCCAATCTGATTTCTTGATTTTCGGCACATGAGCAGTACGCGGCTGTTGTGACGGCAGGAATAGCTGATCTTCAAGATCAAGTTGCGCCTCCTGTAATGGCGCTTCTCTTTCTGCCTCTAACCTGTCCCAACGCGTATCCAGCATATCGCGGATGCCGAACTTGGTTGCAGCAGCCTCAGCCTGCACCATGGTATCGAGCATCTCATTTCTCTGGTTTGGATCGACTTTCGTCCAAAGGTATTTGATGAAACCATCCCGTTGACGAATGGGCTTACGCCGCTCTGCCGTCAGTTCATGAAAGTAGGAATCTTCGAGCCCAGCCGGAAACCCCACATAACCTTTTGCCAACGGATCTTCCCGCATGAGATTGCGGTACAATCCCATTTTAAACACCGCCTGATTGATGTTGTAGAAGCGGCGGGATCGCTTGAGCACTTTACCGTTAGTGTTACTTCTCTGCTTCTTGACCAGTGCGACCAAAGGGACATTTTCGTTAGGAATGCCTCGGATCATGATAACTTTTGAGATGGGATGACGGCCGACCCAACCAAAAACATCTTCAGTAGAGTCGTTACCGTCTATCGCCATAAGGTCGATGCCGATCTTCCTACCCACCGAATTTACCCAGGTGGATTTCAGCAGATCATCAAGCCCATCATGACATCTTTGCTCACTGATGTGACCGTTGATCGTACCAGCATCAATCACAAAGCGCCGCCCATCCCGCGACCAGGCAACGGCTTGCCATGCAATAAAATCCTTATTGCAGTCCACACCAACGGTGACTACAAGGCCGCCAGCAGGAATGGTGCCACGTCGATAACCAGTCTCTTCTGCACGCTGGCGCAGCATCTCCCATGGAGGCGCTTCACCTTGTGCTTGATAAGCCTTGCCTACTGTGTCGTTCAGAAACACCTGCTCAGCCGCAGGATCGCCTTTTGACTTTAGGTATTCCCGCGCAATACGTTCAAAGCTTTGCAGCGGTGAATAAGCTGACCAAAGATAGAATGAGCGATGTTCACGAGCAGCTTGCGGATTAAGAGCAACCCACTTGCCCTGCTTCAACATACCTGGGCGGTGATGCTCCATGATAAGAGCTCCACAGTCCGTGCAGGTAAAACACGCCTTTTCAGGGTGCTCTTCATCAATGGTGTCCTGAAAATTCTCCCATTCCAGCGTTTGGTAATGACCGCAGTGAGGGCATGGAACTTCGAAATATTCCTGCGACCCTGCCTGAAAGTTACGAGTAATGCGGCAACCAGGCGCAACCATCGGTGTCGAGATCTTGAATATCTTCGCAAACTCTTCTGCGCGCGAGCGACTGTCTGCCTGCTGTTCTGGATCACCAGCCACATTGATATCCCACTTGGACAAGTCATCCTGCACCTGTCTTCTGATCGATATCATCGATAGCGATGCTGGTGAGTTTGCCCCTGAGATCAGGATAGCACCGCGACCATCCATCCTCTCCTTATAGAAGACGCTATCTGCTCCATCACGTGACTTGGACGAAAAGATTTCGCGCAGCACACGCGTATTGGAAAGCATCGGAGCCAACTTCATCCGGCTCCAGCGACGAGCGTTATCCTCTGTCGGATGAACATACAAAACGTTGCTTGGCGCCAGATGGCTAGCACCCAGCACAAAGATATTGGCCAGAACCGTGCCGCCGCACTGCGCTGACTTGGCAAAGGTCACAAACCTGCATGGATCATCCGGTCCCAATGCCCGCAGAATTTCCGAGAAATAAGGGAATGCATTAGGATTATATGGCCCTGCAAATGAGGACTCACGCTCATCAAAGACGACATTGTTAATCGCCCAATCTTCAAAATCGACAGGCGGCGGCGGCTTCAGAACAAGCGCCATCGCACGGCTTGCTAAATAAGCCGCATTCGCAAGGATAACTGGCACGATCTTTATTCCACCACGCTTGTGTCGTCAGAGTCAGGCGCTTCGATAAATTCGGGCAAACCTTCCATCTCAAGTTGGCAAGTTGCAGCGGCCCGCTCGCGCACCTCTCTGAATTGCTGGCGTAGCAAATGCAGCACATCGCGAGACGGTAGCTCAAACTGACCTGCAATCGCTGACGCAAAATCCGATAATGCGCCTTCAAAGACCGTCAGCATTGATGCCGCCAATCGCACCATTTCCGCTTCAGCAACTTTTGAGACCGCATAGACCCCTCGCGCTGCCATTTCCTCGCGCTGCATACGTGCGGTGGTCATTTCAGCTTGCGCCAACTTCTCGGCAGCAATCCTGGACTCGATCGTGCTAGCAGTTGACTTTGGTGCCTCTACGGGAATGAGAGGAACATGCTTGAGCTCAGGCGCTTCATCCTCTTCAAGCGGCAATCGAGTACCAATACCATTCAACCCAAACCGCTGATTAACATTGAGCCTTATACCTAATTGTTCAGCAGCAATTTTCACACGGATCTTTGAGCCACGCCCAGAGCCGTCAAGCGCAGCATCATCAATTTGACGTGCTTTCACCCACTGTGTAACCCGCCCAGGTGAAACGCCACATAAAGCAGCAAATTGGGATCTTGAAACGACATCAGGTATTTCTGTCATCGCTAAAAAACCCAATCTTTAATTTTAGCCCATTTTTAGGCTTGATTTTAATGGATGTCTGGCGAAATCCCGCAGGTATGTACCCCCGCTATTTGTACCCCTCTGGGAAGGACCCAAACCGGGGGGATCGATCGGGCATCTGGGCTTGGCTCCGGCACGTCTCATATCAGCCCCTTCAGCGTATAGGTGGCCAGCACTTTCTCAACCCGCTCCTGAAGCAATGGCCCCGCCGTCTTTTCGAAAGCCGCTTTGGTTGCACCCGTTGTCATTTCATTCGGGATTGCCATTTCAGATCGTACTTGAGTAATACGATCGCCTCTTGAACCGTCACGGCGGTTGTCATAGCCAAGGCGTCGATAGATATGCCCACCAAACTCATCAACGAATTTGCGCTTAGGAAAGGCACCGCCTTTCATAAATGCACCCGGATAGAGTGTAGCCTTGCCAAAAGGCCTGGCAATAACACCTGGCATCATTTCCCGAGGCTTCAGATATTTCAGACGAACATAACCACCCCGCGTAACCATCTCATAGGAAAGACGGGCATTTGATCTTGCAGTTGCTGGATTACCAATGGCTTTGACGATGGTTTTCCGAGGCAACCCTGTCTGGCCTGTTAGCTTGCGGATGACCTGGGTTTTGGCCTTATTACCAACCTGATTAATTATACGTGGCAAAATAACCGGGAAGCGGTCATTCAACGTCTTAAGCCGATTGGCGTAGCGCTTAAGAGTATCATCGGCCCATGCAACCTTGACTACACCTGCCATCGGTCACCTCGCCCAAACAGACAACAAAAAACCCCGCCGCCAATCAGGTTGCGAGGTCATATCTTCTTTGTGGCTTTTCACCGTGGACAACCCTATGTCAAGCAGCTGGCGCAAGTCAAGAGATTTCTACATTTCTGTTTTTGGCATCGCGCAAATTATCCCCGTGAATCGCCTCCCATGGCCGCTGGTGGCGATTTGTTGGGATTACGTTGAATGACATCAAATGACCTGACAGAGCATCCACAAGCCTTTCCAGCCCCTGATGCCAGACCTCATATTCCGCACGGTGCATGATCAGGTGCAGTGGATCAGGATGTAGCTCCTCTTTGCGATAAGCATCAGCATAGGGACGACGTGTGCGTTCGTTTCTCCCATCCACCTCAACAGTGATCACCTCAGCAGCAATACCCAGCTTTTTATCCGTTGGCGTTATTTCCACTTGCTCAAGGCGGAACCACAGCGGCTTACCAAACTCACTAACAAACCGCCTTTCAATCGGTTCACTCTCCCAGTCCGGCGAACCACCCAAAATGGCATGGCGCTGAATGAGGGCAGCAGGGCGCGCTTTCATCCAGCGCTCACCATCAGCACCAACAGGCGCAATCCGCTCAAGCGCATGCTCAACCGCCAGATATCCCAATCCATCAAGACCATCCATATCAGCCAACGGGTACCAATCCTGCGGCACCACCACCGGGCAGCGATTGAGCTCCATCACTGCCTCATGAATACGCACTGCATCTTCATGCGGCACATCAGCTGCGGAAAAGTCAGGCACAAGCCCAAAAGCGTTTTCCGGCCGAGGCGAGACATCAACAATCGCCAGGTAATCGCCAAAATGCTCCACGCTCTCCCAGCCGCGCGGAAAGCTCGCTGGGGTAAGCCGATTGCCCAAGGATGGCGCTTTTGGCAACTCATCCACGTAAGCCCAACGCAACGCCTGCTCGATGGTGATGGTCCGCATTGCCTGCCCCTGTTTTGCTAGTTTATGGTTGTCTGCGATAGTTGCGATAGTTTTTCGATAGTTAGCGACAAACTATCGCAGCTATTTTTATTTTGTTTTTCAATATGTTATTTAGTTATCGCGATAGTTGCGATAGTTATTCCCGTAACGTGTATAGAAAATATATTCTCTCTATACCCGGAGCCCTATTCACATACACACACGCGAGAAAACTATCGCAACTATCGCGGAGCGCCATTAAGTGGCTGACACCGCTAATTAATTCGACTGCGATAGTTCCTTGAAAACCCTCGCAAAACCATCGCAACTATCGCGCTTTTGCGAGGGTTTTTGCCTGCTTGATGCCTTAGTCGTAGGGGCTGCGGGGCTCAGGCCGATGCGGCACGTCAAACAACTCGACATCCACCCAGCGCCGAATACGCTTGTCATCACGCACCAGCCCCTTCTTTTTCAGCGCACGGCCAAAGGCTGTTTCCTTCCAGGCACGAATGGCATTCGCTTCGCAATAGCTGACAAACGCCTCAAACATGGACCGAGCCTGCACCTCGCTACCCTCACGGGTTCGCACACAGGCAGTGAGGAATGCCCCCACGGGATCAAGGTCCTCCCTGTGCGCTGCCGTCAGTGCAGTGACATTCGGCGGATCACGCAAACCATCACGCAGAAATCTCAAGGCCCCTTCAATGGCCCAGTTGAGGATGCCCGGCGCTTCCGCCAGCATACCATCCACCATTTCACGCAAAGGCCTTTGTTCTTCTGGCGGAATTTTCACTGGCCAATGGACAAACTTCAGGCGTCGCCAGATACCATGGTCAAGTCCACCGACTTCAGGCAAGTCATTGCCGGACATGAAGGGAATAAACTCTGGCACAAGGTCAAAAAAGCCCTTGTTGAGATGGCGTGCAGGCATGGGCTCGCCACCTGTCATGGTTTTGACAAGACTTTCGCGCAATGGCGCACCACGCCCCAGCTCAGCGATGGCAACAAAGCGCTTGCCAGCCAGACGTGCGATATCTGGCGTTGCCTGATCGCCCCGCCCCTCAAGCGAGCCAGTAATTGTTTCTGGCTTGAGGCGACCGGCATAAGCGCCCAGCAATTCCGCAATCACTTCCATGAAGACGGATTTGCCGTTTGCACCATCACCATAAAGAAAAATCAGAGCTTGAGTTGTAGCGCCACCGATCATGGCCCGGCCGACAGCTGTCTGCAAAAATCGCCTTTGCGTTCGATCGGGTTGCATGCGCCGCAAGAACTTGAAAAAATGCGGACATCTGGCACGCTTGTCATACACAAAAGGCGCGATCTTTGCGATTAGCCGCTCACGATCATGCGGAATTAGCGAGGCTGACACACGGACACGCTTACTCAAGCGCCGTTCTGACGGATCAGGACATTCCAGATCCTCCACCTCTTCCATCCATCGCCGGAAAATAAGCGTCCCGTTTTGAACGTTGAAAGCCATCGGATCGGAATCGAGGGCTGCGGGAGCCACAGACCGATGCGGCTGGGCCTGCGCAATCATGGCAACAGTCCGCGCTCTGTTTCCGCAGGAGACGGCAAACTTGTACCTGTCAGCCCTTTTTTTTGCCAATCTCGCAGCGCAATCCGCGCCCCGTTTGATAACAGCACGATCACCATCACTGAGACCATCCTCAGGCAGGCCTCTAAGCTTTTCGAATGCCTCGATTGCTTTAGCATCAGCCTCCGATGGCATGATAGCCCCGCTTTCAAGCTTGATGCGCCGTGCAACCTCCTGCGCATAACGCTCGATAGCATCCTGCCCGCCATCGGGATCCCAATGGGTGCCATTCCAGATATGCGCGCCAATTTCCCGCACGAACAGGATATCAGCCCCGAAATGAGCAATCAGACGCTTGCCATTATCCGTGTCATTCTGGTCCAGCTTGGCGCAGGTCCGTATGATCTCCAGTGAAGGTGGCGAATAAGTAGAAACTGGATGCTCATCTTCAGGTGGCTGCGGAGGATTGGCTGCCCCGGCAAGGATTACCTCAGCATCATCAATGGCGGCCGCGATAGCATGGCTTGCTTCATTATTCATGCGCCATTTCTCCAAGAAATGCGCCGCAGCTCTATTGGCCTTACACCACGTGGAGCAGCTTCAAAAACAAACCAAGCAAATGGTGCGCCCGAATTGCCATTTTTGCGCCCTTCCCAGCCATATCTATGCATCATAGGAAGACGCTCTATACCAGCCCAAACACGTACAAGATGACTATCAATCAAATCAGACCTTTTAGCTCCTTCAAGAGCCATAAGACGTAAAAGAACTACGACCTTGCCGACCAATGAAAGGCCGTGCCTGATAAACTCATCACTTAATTTATATGGCGGGTTTGTCACTATGCAGCTGCAACCTGAGGGCGCTACTTGCTCCATAAGAAAATCAATCGGCGTCTTAATTTCATTATCTGCTTCTGGCCAAGAAACCAGATCCTGCTTAACAACTGTATGGCCAGCAGCCTCAAGCTCACGCGAGATGGCCCCCCGGCCTGCGCACGGTTCCCAGATAACCCCAGAAAATGGCTCATTCCTAAGCAGAGCTAAAGTAGCCTCACGCGGCGTTTCATAAAAATCGTTTGCCCTATCTACTAGAGCGTGACGTGACGCACCCTGTTTCATACGCGCCCCCTCAACATGTCATTGAAATCAAGCCCGTCGCGTGCCCATGCCAGGCGAATGGTGCGACCTGGGGCTGCAAACCTTTGTGCGGCACGGCGCAGAGTGTTTTCGGTCAAGCAGCGATCACTGTCGCCATCCCCCAGCAACACGACATCTGTCACACTGTCAGGGATCACGATCCCAGCCACTGACATATCCGGCATCACACCCGGCACCCTTCTCGGCGCACCATTTGGCCCCGTCTCTGTCGGATGCGGCACCGTCTCCAGCGCACGCCCGCCAAGATTGCCCAGATCAACCGATGACCAGAATGCCGTCTGCGATAAATCACGCCCTGCACGGCGCATGACGCTCCAGGGCGACAACACCGTCTCTATCCCCTCACCCATCACCAGACGGCTAGGCGCATGCAGACTGGGCACCAATCTGATGGCATTCCCCTGCTTGACGCCTCGCACCTTTTTGGATGGCAATCGCTCACCCGTTTCAGGATCTGCAATCCATGCCTTGCCATCTGGCTGATCGAGGTCAATCCAGGTGATATGCAGACCTCGGAATGTACCCGCTGTATCCTGAATAGCTGCCAGCATTGCGTGGCCGCGATAAAGTAGTTTTGGCTTGCCATCTGGCCCTGGGTGGAAGTACGGCACGTCTAGCGCCGAGCGCAGAGCCCGCGTTTCCGGCATTTCAAGGCCGCGTAAGTGTAGATAAGCAGCAACCAATGCACCAGGAGAGCGCGCCTGGGCACTGCCCCAGATGTCCCAACAACGAGCCCGCTCCTGATTCCGCCGTTCAGCTTCAACAGCAGCTGCGCGGCGACGGCGCTCTTCCCGCTCTGCCTCACGCTTGGCCATCAGTTCCGGCTCTGGTTCACCTGCCCCGCCAAGCGATTCTACCGCCTCACGAAAGCTTTTGCCCTCGACACGTTCAACAAGCCGGATAACATCACCACCATCAAAGCAAACCGCACACACCCATTTATCAGCCGTCACTTCAAAGCGACCAGCCGTGCGCGATGCAGTGTTTGCAGAGCAAATGGGACATGGCCCAGCATATCGCCCACCAGGTCGCGCCCGAAGGGTCACCCAACGGCTGGCCACCTCATGCACAGGATTGCGAGCGCGTAGATCATCGAGCGCAGAGTCAGATATCCGCGCCATGATCAAAACTCCGAACACAGGCCAGCTGGCGATGAAATCGATACATCACCACCGCGCATTGGCGAATGCCATGGGACCATGTCATGCCAGCTTTCCTCACGGTCGATATATGGATGCTCGGCGTTCTTGTAGAGATCCGCCAACGCCAAACAGTCATCTGCTGCCTGCGCATGATAATCGCGCCTGGGATGCCCAATGCTCAAACCGACTGCCGCAGCCTTATGCGCGCGAGACAGCGCATGCAGATGCTTCGCGACGCTATGGCGATAGCCGCGCCGCTCCAGCACTTTGATAAGAAATGAAAGCTCAGTGATGCCACCCATGTCACACCACCACGCGAAGTGTTGCCGAACCAGCAACCTTGATCCCGGCCATGACCATCTTGAGACGCGTAAGTGTTTGTTCCGTATCAGCGATGGAACGACTGATTAGCTCTGCCTCTGCAGGTGTTACCTTGCCATCAGCCAGCGCCTGCGACATGGAGCCAAGCAATTCAGCCGATTCACGTGTGTAACCGGTGAAAGCACCCAACAGGCAACTGGCAACATTATCAGTTTGGGGATCGGTAAGCCGCCGGCCATTCAATTCAGCCATGGCAGTCGTCACCATGGGCACACCGCATTCAGCTTCAAGCGCCAGCGCGGCAGGTAGCGAAATGATGTCGGCATCTGTCGCAGCTTGCCAGCGCGAGACCTCGCTTTTGCTGACACCGGCGATTTCACCGGCGCGCACAACGCCACCGGCCATTTTGACCAGATCCCGCGTTGCAGATTTCACGCGGTGAAACCACACATCGGATATGGGGCGATTCATGACAAAGCTCCGCTGTCAACGGGAAAACGCATAACGCTTTCCCGTTCCGGGAATGGAAACGGTGTGGTGTAGTCAGAAGGTCAGATCAGCCGGGCATAGGAGCATCTGAACCATGATGGATACGGACACAAAAACAATGAGACATCAGACAGGCTCCGAAGAGATGGATTGCTCAAGTGGAAAATTAGAAGTCCTCTTGTTTGCTGCTGCCATTGCTAACGCCTCAAGCGAGACACCATCAATTCCCGCTTCAGATGCCGCATCTACAACACGCTGCCAATATGATGACGGAATGCTGTCACGCGTTTTCCATGCGCTGACAGTACCGAGCTTGTCGATACCGACAGCCTGCGCAAACTTCGTATACCCACCAAAGGCATCAATGATTGAAGAAAATGTCTGCATGGCACAGTTAATCTGCATAATGCAGAGAAACTTGTCAAGCAACATCTATCATACATGCAGAGACAATCTCTGCATTATGCAGCTCATGAGTTTATTATGAGTTTTTAGCAATGAATCCGAATGAACGACTGCGCATTGCACGCAAAGCAAGGCACTTCAAATCTGCCGCTCAAGCTGCAGAAGCTATGGGAGCTGCTTACGGTACCTATTCAGGGCATGAGAATGGCCTGCGAGGTATCCCGCGCGATGAGATATTACGATACGCGTCTTTTTTTCGAGTCTCACCAGGATGGCTAGATTATGGGGAAGGAGAGATGGAACTAATGCTTCCAGGAAACATCCTGGAAGCCCTTAGAAACTTGGAAGGGCCATACCTCACTAAAGCAGCGGAATTAATCTTGATGGTCAAAGGCCTTCAAGATAACAGCATGGCTTTACCGACAACTCCGACACTGCAAGAGAGCTCACTTCCCTCACCAAAAAAACAAATATCGCCTACGACAAGACGCAACTTATAAAATTAATTAAGCATTTGCTTTGCACCAAGACTTCTGCCGGCATCTTTTTCAATGAACCGCGCCACTTCATCAACTACCAGTCCTGCAATATCAGGTCTTTCCAGTAACATCAGCATTATTTTGATAGACATTTCTTGCACCTCTAATGATGTGAGAATGTCGCATCCCGAATTAAGTTTTAAATCTACACTGCTACCCATACCATAGCCCCTGCCATCGTTTTAAGAACGTTAACGGAACACTAACAGGTATGGAACATATCAAAAACAGATAATTTTGATATTTAGAAAATTCGTACGAATTGTGGTTAATCTAGCAAACCCCATCAATATTTTATCCCTCTTTCAGCATGACTTACGCAACCTGAAGTTGACTCAAAAATATAATCCCTCATGATTTAAGCTTGAGTATATTGGCATTTAGCAATAGGGGGCAACATGTTCCGAGCAACACTGACGGTAGCAGCAATACTCTCAACTTTAGTTACGCCAGCATCAGCAACATGGCTCACCAACAAAACTAGCAGCGACTTTGAAGACATCCTTCAATACAGTGCCATTACAGCCAATGCTAACTTTACACATTTTTTCGGAGTAAGGTGCAACGGGCAAGGAATAGAAATAGTATTCGTTACCCCTGACAAATCGTTTGAAACCGCAGATAGCCTTGAAACTGTCAACTCTACAGATCCTAAAATTAGAATCCGGATCGATAAGGGTAATGTACACTCTCTTGATGCCAAAATATCAAATACCGATAAAGGTGCACGAGCTATAGCAGAAACTGATCTTGAATTTCTCAATCAAATTAAAGGCGCAAAATCTTCAATATCTGTCGTTTTAACAATTCTGGATCAAAATTTTCACGAAACTAGGCTGAGGATTCAAATTAAGTAATACGAGAATAAGATAGCGATTGTTACGGCGTTGAGGAACGATTGAGCTGATTTGTCATATCGTGTAGCGATGCGGCGCCAGTTTTTGAGTTTGGCAAAGCATGCCTCCACCCTCCATCTTTTTTTATAAAGCTCTGTATCAATTGTATTTTTGACTTTTGCATTTTTTCGGTCTGGCACACAATATGTGATGTTTGCGGCTTCAACGCAGGCGCGGATGTCTTTGGAAACATAGCCTGTATCCGCCAGTATCTGGCGTAAATTTGGATGATTGCAGGCGTTGATCAGCAGCGGGGCGAGGCAAACATCGTGAATGTTGCCACCCGTGATCAACCATGCGACGGGTTTGCCGCGCCCGTTACAGGCCAGGTGGATTTTACTCGTCCAACCGCCGCAAGATCGACCTGTGGCAGGACATCCTTTTTTTGGGCGCCAAGAGCCGAACGCTGTACCCGTATCGTGGTCGAATCTATCATAAGTGTCTCATCTTGCGCGTCTTTTTCGGATAAAGCCTGAAAAATACGCGTCCAGACGCCCTGAGCGTTCCAGCGTTGATAGCGCGTGTAAAGTGTTTTGTGTGGTCCGTAAATCGCCGGAGCCTGCCGCCACATCACACCCGACTGAAGAACATAAACAATCCCCGATACGACCCGCCGATCATTTACACGCCGCCGTCCCCGCTTCACCTTCGGCAACAAATCCTGCAATTTGGACCAGGCAATGTCATTGATATAAAAAGGATATCCACCCATCAGAAACCTCAAAATTAAAGCGATGATGGGAGTGAATCAAAACACTTATAAATATTCGTTAATTTGAAGGCTTAACCTAAATTTAATTCCAAAGGCTCCACAGCAGCTATGAATACCCTAATAAAAGGCTGCAATCTTTCTTCAAGCTCTTCCCATGCCTCTGAAAAGAAAGATAACAGCAATTAAATGCAATAGAATATTTCAACAAGATAACCATAACTTCGAAAAGAAAACTTAAAAAGGGAGCCTACAAGCTCCCTTTTTAATTCGCTAGTTGCCTCCTTCATGCCCATGCTTTCACCACAACAATGTAGCTGCTTTGATATCACAACCAATACGCAGAGATAGAGGATCACATTTCTCTGCATTATGCATTGACATTTAATTCTGCATTATGCAGAGTTATTTCCATCAACTCGATGGAACCGATGCAATGCCCAGCCCTTATACCTCCCCTGCCCTAACGCTGATTGAGCGCTTCAAGAGCCACTCGCAGATTCCGGATCGGGATGCAGCCAAGGCCTTCGAAGCCATACAAATCAATATCGCTCACTCGGCACGTTTGGCTGAAATCATCGCCAAAAAATCCGCCGATAAGGCAGTGCGCGAGCAAGCAGGCTTTGCCTGTTTCTGCATAGCATTAGCCAATGCCAACGTTGAGCAGGCGCTGGAAGCCTGCCTCGCAAAGCCATCCTCTTCACAAGCCGCATAAACCAGCCAGGGAGAAATCACCATGGCACAGAACGTTTATGGGCAATCACCGGGCGAGGATGCCAGCCAAACCGTCACAGCCATCATCAACCGCATGGGCAATGTCCTGTTTGAGACGACAGCAGTCCAGGGCGCATGCACGGTGACGGACCTCATTAATGCCGGCTTCACCAGCGCCGAAATCATTGAGCACATCAATGATGCCCGGACTGTCGCTGCAAGCCGTGAAGCCAGCAAGGACAACGTCCGATGACCGGCCTCATTCACGATCTTATCGACGGCCTAGCCGCAGTCACGGTCATCGCAGCCGTAGGCGCATGGGCCATCATTTTCAGCCCTTGATGATGGAAAAACACAATGATTGTGGCCAATAGAGCTTTGACGAATAGCGGACGACACCCATTACCAGCTGCCCCATCCACCTGGGTGCAGACCGCTTCGGGCAAAGCCATGTCATTAATGGTGCCAGCTCAATCTAGCGTGGATTTCGTACAGGATATTGCGCCGCAACTTGCCAAGCTTGCCCGCTTTAATGGCGCAACCGATGGCGCTTTCTATTCCGTAGCGCAGCATTGTGTGATGGGTGCTGATGCTCTCATGGTCGAGACGCGACGGGTGGAGCTTGCTGCATATTTCCTGCTGCATGACGCTCACGAAGCCTACATTGGCGATACACCCACACCGGTTGTGGCAGCGCTAGCTGAGATCGGCCGCATCGCAGGCATTGGCAGTGAAGGCGATGACATCAGCCATATCTTTGCCGAACTGAAAAGTCGCCTCGATAGCGCCATTCATGCAGCGGCCGGGCTTTCGGCTCCTGATGCCAATATCCGCGCCCACATCCGCGAAATGGACCTGCGCATGCTGGCCACCGAAAGGCGCGACCTGCTGCGCCCGGTTACAGGCAAAACCTTTGAACCAGCCTCACCAATCCGTGGTGGACGCATCCGCCCATGGCCGTGGCCTAAAGCCGCTGACCTCTGGCTAGCCCGCCTCAAACAATACTGCCCAACCGCCTTCTTGCGGGCAGCCTGAAAGGAAAACTGACATGACTACAGATGTCGCAGACTCTGGCGTAGCAGCTGAAGAACTGAAGCAATTCGTTGAGCGCATTGAGCGCCTCGAAGAAGAAAAGTCGGCTCTCGTTGCCGACATCAAGGAAGTTTACACGGAGCTGAAAGGCCGTGGATTCGATGCCAAAGCCATTCGCAAAATCATTTCGTTGCGCAAGAAGGCACTGGAAGAACGGGCGGAAGAGGAAGCCATTCTTGAGCTGTATCTCCAGGCGCTAGGGATGATGACTTGAGGCGATCATATAAAAACAATCAGTATTCACTCGAATATAAGAAAAGCATTTGAAGTTGTCTTTAGAAATTGAATGACGGGAGATAGAAATGACTGAAAAAATATCTCGCATCGGCAATTCAAATATAATCAATACAACCTTAAGCGGCGCGCATACTGGCACTGTCGGCAAAGGATCGGCATCATCAACTGCAAGTGTTGGCTATTATCAAGTTAACTCAAGTGCACCCGAGTTTAAATTCGATTCCTACATGGGTGCGGATGATGACTTCAAAAACTATCAAGTAGACGAATTGGAACACAGGATCAATGTTGGTTTCCCGCCTGCCAGAACCCTTATCCTGGATCTTATTGCCAAGGCGCTTAACACAGAGCGTGCAATCGCACATCAGATGTTTGTAGCATGTTCACTTGGCCAACGTGCCGAGCTTCTGGCCGAAGCCCAGCGCATGAGAGATAGCGCTAAAGATATGATGATCGGTGCCTGGCTTGGCTTTGGTATGAGCGCTGCCTGTATAGCTCTATCAACGAAGAGTTTACGCGGAGCCACAAAAGAAACAAAGGATGCCGCGCCAAAAGTTGAGCAAATGCAGGCGAATAGGAAGCGCTGCGAGACTATTACTGGCACGATCAAAAAGAATGAAGGGACGACAGAGCAGCTCACGGCCTTGCGGAATGAGAAAGCCGATCTGCTGAAGCACAATAAGGAGCTTGGCAGAATTGCTGAAACTCATACCTCCCGCTCAAGCGCGCTCGCCGCATCGGCATCTTCGCTTACAGCCATCGGTAATGCATCCGGTCACGCACTAGAAGCCACGATGAGCGCCAGAGCCAAAGATGACGATGCAGAAGCGAAGGTGCATGCGGCAAATGCGCAGGCTGAGCAGACAACAAGAGACGCGGCATCGAAGATACTTGACGGGCTACGGACCACCTTTGATGCGCTTATTCATAGCATGAAAGAGATTAGAGACGCGCAAGATCAAGTGAAAGCAAACATTGCTCGCAATGCATAAGGCCAACCACGGAAATATGCAGCGCCTTTGAGAGTTAGCGCGGCTCTCCACGATAGAATAAGCATCTAAAAAGGAAAACAACACATGAAGCTCACGATTGAACGTGATGCTTTGATGCGGGCACTTGGCAGAACAACACGCATCGTACCATCACGAACCACCATACCTGTTCTCGGCAACGTGCTGTTATCCGCTCATGATGGCCGCTTGAACATTACTGCAACCGACCTCGATATCTGGATATCGGACAGCACACCTGCAGATATTGAAATGGATGGTCGCATTACCGCGCCAGGTGGCCCGCTGCATGATATAGTCCGCAAGCTATCAGCAGGCGGGCAGATTACTCTCGATGCCACTGGATCACAGCTGCGGGTGCAATCCGGGCGCAGCCGATTCCTGCTTCAAATGCTACCGCCCGATGATTATCCCGGCGAAGATCTTGCCCCTTTGCCCTATGGGTTCCGCCTGCCTGGCAGTGGCCTGACGCAGCTGATCAGCAAGACGAAATTCGCGATCTCAACAGAAGAGACGCGCTATTATCTGAATGGCATCTACCTTCACCCTGCTGATCGGGATGACAAAACATTCCTGCGCGCGGTCGCAACCGATGGGCATCGGTTGGCACTTGCTGACATAACGCTCCCTGAAGGTGCAGCTGAGCTTCCTGGTATTATTGTGCCCCGAAAAGCTGTGATGGAAATCGCGAAAATCTGTGAAGGCGCGGATTACGTGGAAATTGCAGCCTCGAATAACCGCTTACGGATTGAAGCGGGAAACACCGCCCTCACGACCAAACTGATTAATGGCACCTACCCTGATTATCAGCGCGTGATTCCTGAAAAGGCCGATATCGAGGCATCTGTAGAACGGGAAGTTCTTTCTGTCGCGGTTAGTCGCGTTACCAGTGTCAGCAACGAGCGCGGCCGGGCAGTGAAGTTCAGCTTTTCACCGGATGGGCTCACGCTCTCGGCGCTAAACCCGGAGGTGGGAGAGGCACGCGATGAGGTTGATGCAGAAGCATCAGGGGAAATCGATATTGGCTTCAACGGCAAATACATGGCCGAAGCCCTTGGTGTTCTGGCTGGTGAGACCTTGCAAATAGGCCTGACCAGCGCCGGTGGACCTGCAACATTGCGCGATCCAGGCGACACCGACGCCTTGATCGTGCTCATGCCAATGAGGGTTTGAGGATGAGTGACGAGCAAATGACACCTAAATTCAATGTTGGCGATCGGGTGAATTTCAGTGGTATCTTAAAAGAGGTCATAGTGGACGGAGCTTTAGTACTTATTGATGGAAACCCGTCCGGGACTACATTCATCACAGAAAAAGAGTTGAATCGTGCTAGTGCTAGCTCAGTACACACGGAAGAAGATGCCACCTTCCGCGATCAGACCGCGATTGCGGCTTTGCAATCCTTAGTCACACCATCCTCATTTCAGACTGCTCTATCGTCGTTCTGCCTCGATGGTAAAACCGCCTTCGATGCATATGACCAATTCGCAAAGCACGCATTTGACCTTGCAGAAGCCCTAGACGCTGAGCGCAAGAAACGTGACGCATGGTTGGAGAAGGAAGGAGGCATTTAAATGGCAACAAAATCTGCCGTAGCAACCCGTTTCCAGTTGCGCCGCGGATTGGGCGAACCAGAAGCAGCGCTTTATCTGGGACTTGGTTCATCAAAATTTCGGCAACTGGTCAACGAAGGAAGAATGCCCCGTCCACGTCTGATCGATAGTCGACGAATCTGGGACGTAGATGATCTTGATGCCGCGTTCCGCGGCCTTCCCATTGAGGGCGACAGTGGACATGAAGACGATGATCCGTGGAGCCGCGTATCTGTGTGAGGGCGAGATGGTCAAGCGTTTGCCAAAGTATTGCATTGAGGATGTAGATCGGCATGGCAAGGTCCGATGCTATTTCCGCCGAAAAGGCCAAAGGAAAATTTTGCTCACGGGTATACCGTGGAGCGAACCATTCATGGAACAGTATCGTCTCGCTCTGGATGGTGCGATAGCTGATCGTAAAGCAAATGATATCACTGGCCCAATAGCTCCTAAATTTGGCACCTATCGCTGGCTGTGCATGCTGTATTTCAGCTCTGGAGAGTATCGGCAGCTGGCCCCTCAAACGCGTAAAACACGCCGCAGAATACTAGAGCTGACTTGGGATGAACCAATTGAGCCCGAATCAAAAACACTATTTGCGGATTTTCCCCTTCAGCGCATGACAACAAAGGCGATCAGGGTATTGAGAGATCGTAAAGCTGACTACCCTGCTGCAGCTAATAACCGTTTGAAAGCCATTCGTCAGGTTTTCTCTTATGGCCTTCAAGCAGAGCCTGACCTCGTCAAAATAAATCCAGTAAGAGACGTGCCCAAGCTTCGTATTAGCGGCAATGGATTTCATTCCTGGGAAATCAGCGAAGTTGAGCAATTTGAAGAACATCACCCAATAGGCACCAAAGCACGCCTGGCACTTGCTCTCCTGCTTTATACGGGGCAGCGTCGTTCGGATATTGTACAATTTGGCCGACAACATATTCGAGATGGATGGCTGAAGTTTACACAACACAAGAACCGCAACAAAAACCCTGTTACACTCGAAATTCCAGTCCACCCTGATCTTTCAAATATCATTGAGGCAAGTCCTGTTGGTGATTTAACATTTCTGGTTACAGATTATGGGCAACCATTTACGTCCAATGGATTTGGCAACCGTTTTCGTAAATGGTGCGATGAAGCTGGCCTTTCGCAATGCTCTGCCCACGGATTAAGAAAAGCCATGTCTACACGTTTGGCGGAGAGCGGCGCATCGGATCGACAGATTATGGCCGTAACGGGACATAAAACCTCTAAGGAGGTAGACCGTTACGTGCGAGCAGCCCAGCAAAAGGTTTTGGCTAAAAGTGCAATTCCACTGCTGACAAAGGCAGACAAGGATCGCAAATAGGTTGGACACTGTTATAAAATCACAAAGAAAAACAGTAAGTGAAATTTATGTCCAACCATCACTTAACTAATTGATGCATAAAACTTTCTGCACTCCCACCCAGCACACCACCCCTTTTTTATCCCCCGACTATATCAAACCTAAAACAGATGATGCCCTTCGCTATATTGATGGTCTGTGATCGTCTTAAGATAGGCACGAAGTCGCTGCACCTGCTTACATACATGCAGCTTCACACTTGCTATCTATCCAGAACCAAAACTGGAGGGCCTCGTAGTGAAATTCGGTTACACGATTGCATATGTTCCTGATGTGGCTGCATCTTTAGCATTTTTCACGCAGGCATTCGGTTTTCCAGTACGGTTTCTCCATGAATCAGGAACATATGGAGAGCTGGAAACGGGAGAAACAACTCTAGCTTTTGCAGCTGATGAACTAGCAGAATCAAATTTTTCAACTGGCCATGTATCAGCACATACGTCAAAAGCGCCTCTAGGCATGGAGGTGGCGTTTATAACAGCGGATGTTAGCGCGGCTCACTTGCAAGCAATCACTGCAGGTGCGGAGGAGCTTTCTCTTCCTACAGAGAAGCCTTGGGGACAGATTGTCTCATATGTGCGTTGCCCGGATGGCATTCTCGTCGAACTCTGCACTGCTGTATCCGCATGACATCAAGCTTAATGATACTTCGGATTGGGCTATGGCCCGGTAAATCGCTTGATTGCGAGGCTTAGAATCAAGACGTGCAAATAGCCCGCAATGAAGCCGGCTCTTGTCTTCAACGCAGATCACCCGGCACAGATAAAGAAGCAAACTGGCTTCCTGCACCAAGGAATGGCGAGTCTACGTTAAATCTGCGGCATCTATTGGCCAAAGCGTGCAGCGCTTAATCAGAGCTGGCCTCCGCCCCAGTTAAAACTATAGATTAAAACAACAACAAAAACCCCGGACATAAAATCTATGCCGGGGTTTTTAATAATCTATAGAGATAAATAGCAAAATCTCAGCACCTAGCCTGCATTGCGGGCTGCGTCCACCGGCACCACCGCGCGCAACAGCGCGCCGTATGGTACGAGCATCAATAGTGCCATTGCCACCTTAACCAAAAAGTCACTCACTGCCCACGCCATCCACACAGGTGCCGTTACGCTTAGCCCCATAAAGCTATATGCAGCAACATCCGTCACAGCACCGGCAAAAGCGAGCGAGAAAAACAAGGCTGTATCAATAGCAGAACCGATAAGGCCAGACGCTAAAGGCGCACACCACCAGGATAGCTGACGCAACCGATTAAATACCGACACATCCAGTAATTGCCCAAACAGAAAGGCAATCCCAGAGGCCGCAGCAATGCGCGGTTCAGAGACTATGGCTGACACAACTACCGCCAGCACAAAGCCAACCCCAACAAGTCGCCGAGCAGCACTAACGCCGAAACGACGATTTGTCAGATCAGTGACAAGAAATGCAACAGGATAAGTAAACGCACCCCAGGTGAGGTAATCCTGCAAGCCCCAAGGTGTGAATGGATATTGGACGGCAATGTTAGATAAAACAACAATAGCAGCCATGGCGGCTACAGGCCACCATAGCCGCTTAAAATCCATCCGCAACCGACCCATTGTTGGCTCAGCCAGCAACAGCTTCCACGTGCTTCTTGGTGATTTCGCGCTTCAGGAGGCGTGCACCCTGCGACAGCGTATCTTCACCAGCCTTGATCAGGAATGCATCCAGACCACCGCGGTGCTCAACCGAGCGAAGAGCATGTGCACTGATGCGCAGACGCACAGAACGCTCCAGAGCCTCCGACTGCAACGTCACCTTGACGAGGTTAGGGAGGAACCGACGCTTGGTCTTGTGGTTCGAGTGGCTCACGAGGTGGCCAGTCAGGACGGCCTTGCCCGTCAGTTCGCAGCGGCGTGCCATGACGCTCTATCCTTGTTTTTCGCTAACGAGGCACCCTGCTATTACTATAACAGCGAAAGCCCGACGTTTCCGCCGGGACTCTGGACACCTCATGTCCCATGAAAGATGCGGCTGTATAATGTAAAATGCAACCTAACGTCAAGGCGCAACCCGCGCTTTGTCATCGACATGGCGCAATCTCTCATGGTTTTGAGAGGCTACAAGCACTTAAGAGCACGGCAGCGTCTACCAATAACCTATATTAAGACATGTATGGCACCACGAATTACGTTATCCTGGTATTTGGGCGCATTTTTATGGCGAGCGTTTACAAATCATTATCCATAGTAGGGTGATTCTGGGAGCGTGACTGAGTGAGATGATTCTCTAAACCAGGGATGGCAGGCGATTGAGCATGCACATTCCATAAGAATCGTCGGGTACGGAGTAATCAGCGTTATGAAACGGCGACCCTTTGCGATCATTGCAGCTGCGAGTTTTGCAACAATGGCTGCCTTTGGCGCCATCGCGCACAGTGCTGAAGCGCAAAACGATTTTGGTGGCCTCGAAGGTCGCTATGATATCACGCTCATGGGCATGCAGATTGGCGTTGCGCAACTGAAAGCCATCGTGAATGGTGATGACTATAAAATCGATGTCTGGACACGTTTGACCGGCCTTGCAGGCGTCATGACGGGCGGCAAAGGTGCAGCAAGCGCATCTGGCATACTCTCCGATGCAGCCGTATATCCGACCAAATTCGCGGTGACGACAGCATCTGGTGATAAATCTGTTAGCGTGCGCATGGCGCTTGCGAATGGTGGTGTGCAAGCACTCAAGATCACACCGCCTATTCCCGAACGTAAACAGCGTATCGCTTTGCGCGACGAAGACACACGCAATATTATCGACCCGGTTAGCGCCCTGCTTATGCCGGTGGCCGGCAAGGCCGTAGCGGGCGATCCAGCAGCATGCAACCGTACACTGCCACTTTTCGATGGTTCTGCCCGGTTTGATGTGCCGCTGTCTTTCACGCGCGCCCAGAAAATCAACGGCCGCGCTTTTTCTGGTACGGTCGCAATTTGTGCAGGTCGCTACCGCCCCATAGCAGGACACGTAGCCAACCGGCCAGAAACGGCGTTCATGGAGAATAACAAGGACATAGAGGTATGGCTCGCGCCCTCCCCCGACGGACGCCTGTTTATTCCTTACCGTATTTCAGTGCGCTCACCCGTTGGCCTTGTGATAATTGAAGCATCCCGCTTTCCGGGAGGCCGTAGCGCTCCTTCATCGATACCGACCATCCGAGCCAGCAACTAATCATATTCAAATTGCACCTGGCTAATCGCCGTCATAGATGCCTCGTTAAGAATGAATGCCAGCCTCGGCATAAATTATGGTGGCCCGGAACAGCTGTGATTTCACCCGTAATCGAATCTGCTCAGGACATCAATGACAAGGGTAACTCATAAATTATTGCTATGCTTGGTTGATCGAATCGCCTGCGCACCCAATATTTCCTTCAGACTAGGCTGAAGCCTGTTTAGAATGGTAATTTACCCTCAACCTCTTTCTCCTGATGCCGGGATGACGTATCAGTAAAAACATCAAAGCGCAGTCCGGATGACGCTTTATGTAAACACGCACTATCTTCCCGCGCATGTCCGATGCCAGGTTCGCGAGAATATAAAGATTTTATGGCCATAAATCCCCTGCCCCGTTCGTTACCCTTGCGTATCCGCGCACGTGGCGTGACTGCCGTTCTTGGTCCAACGAACACCGGCAAGACACATCTCGCTATCGAGAGATTGCTGGGCTACGAAAGCGGCATGATTGGTCTGCCGCTGCGTTTGCTGGCGCGTGAGATTTATAATCGCGTTGTCGAGCGAGCAGGCGTTGATGCTGTCGCCCTCATCACGGGTGAGGAAAAGATTAAACCTCCGAATGCCCGCTACTGGATCGCCACCATTGAAGCGATGCCGCGCGATGTTAATGTCGCATTCTGCGCTATCGACGAAATCCAGCTCGCAAGTCATTTTGATCGCGGCCATGTGTTCACTGACAGACTGCTGAATATGCGCGGAAGCGCAGAAACGCTCATTATCGGTGCATCCACCATGCGGCCGCTCGTTGAACAGCTGCTTCCCGGCGCGAATATTATTTCACGACCGCGATTGTCCACACTCTCATTTGCCGGCGAGAAAAAAATTACCCGGCTACCACGCCGCTCCGCCATTGTGGCGTTCTCCGCAGAAGAAGTTTACGCCATTGCCGAACTGATTCGCCGCCAACATGGCGGAGCAGCGGTGGTGCTTGGCGCGTTATCCCCACGCACGCGTAATGCACAGGTAGAGCTCTATCAGTCAGGTGATGTGGATTATATCGTCGCGACTGATGCTATTGGTATGGGCCTCAATCTCGATGTTGATCACGTCGCTTTTGCCGCGAATCGCAAGTTTGATGGCTATGGTTTTCGCCCTCTCAACTCCGCAGAAATCGGCCAGATTGCAGGGCGTGCAGGCCGACATCTGCAGGATGGCACGTTCGGGACAACCGGTCGGGCCAAGGCTTTTGATCCAGAAATCGTGGAAGCGGTGGAAGATCACAGGTTTGAGCCAGTGCGGATTCTGCAATGGCGCAATCCAGAGCTTGATTTTCGAACGATTTCCCATCTACAGACAAGTCTTGCTGCAACCCCTTCAGAACCGGGGCTGACGCGCGCTCCGATTGCCGAGGATTTGGCAGCACTTGATGTTCTGGCGCGAGATTCTATGATCCGCGATCTTGCCCAGAGCAAAAGCGCAGTTGAAAGACTGTGGGAGGTCTGTCAGGTTCCCGATTATCGGAAGGTTGCTGCAGCAGCCCATGCTGATCTTGTCGGCACCATCTATCAATCGTTGATGCGCTCTGGCACCATCGCGGATGATTGGTTTGCTAGGCAAATTCGCCATGTGGATCGGACTGACGGTGATATCGATACGCTATCAGGGCGCATTGCGCAGGTGCGCACATGGACCTTTGTAGCTAACAGACCTGACTGGTTACGCGATCCAGGCCATTGGCAGAGCGTCACCCGTAAGGTAGAGGACAGACTATCTGACGCGTTACATGAGCGGCTAGCTAGCCGTTTTGTGGATCGCCGCACCAGCGTCCTGATGCGACGCCTGAGAGAGAATACGATGCTCGAAGCTGAAGTTACCACCGCAGGCGATGTCCTGGTTGAAGGCCAACACATTGGCCACTTGCAGGGATTCCAGTTTGCGCCGGATGCGGAAGCGGAAGGGCAAGTGGGAGGCCAGGAAGTACGCGCACTGCGTGCCGCCGCCCAAAAAGCACTCGCAAGTGAGATCGAAGCGCGCGCTGATCGATTCTCGAACAGTGCCGACGATACGTTCGTGCTCGCCAATGACGGCATCATCCGCTGGAATGGCGATAGTGTTGGCAAGCTGATTGAAGGCGAAAAGCTGCTTAGCCCCGGCTTCCGCCTGCTGGCAGATGATTCTCTGGCCGCTGGGGCCCGCGAAAAGGTAGAAACACGCCTTTCCACATGGCTCAAAGCGCATGTGACCAAGCTGCTAGGCTCCCTTGATTTGCTTGAGAGCGCCGAAGAAATTACCGGCCTTGCTCGCGGCATCGCATTCCAGATCGTGGAATCATTAGGGGTGCTCGAACGCTCACGCGTGGCACAGGATGTGAAAACACTTGACCAGGACAGCCGCTCGGCGTTGCGCCGCCATGGCGTACGTTTTGGTGCCTTCCACCTGTATATTCCCCAGCTTCTGAAACCCGCACCGCGTGCACTTGCTGCGCAATTGTGGGCACTTAAGAATGGCGGCCCAGACCAGCCAGGCCTTGATGATATAGCGCATCTTGCATCTTCTGGCCGCACCTCGTTCAAGTTGCTGCCGGATGTCGCCAAAGGCCTTTACCGTGCCGCCGGTTTTCGCGTATGCGGTGAACGGGTGCTACGGGTTGATATTCTGGAACGCCTTGCTGATCTGATCCGCCCTGCAATTGCCTATAAGCCTGGCGTCACCCCTGGTGAACCACCAGCAGGTACGGCGGATGGCGACGGGTTCGTGGTCACGGTTGCGATGACGTCTCTCGCGGGCTGTGCGGGTGAGGATTTTGCCTCGATCCTGAAATCACTAGGCTACAACGCTGAAAAACGCACGGGTCCTGCAATCACGGTTGAGCTGGTAGCAGCCCCTCGCCTGATCGCAGCACCAGCAAGTGCTGACAATGTGGACGCCATTGCAGTTGCTGGTGACCTCGCACCGCAAACTGAAGCTGTCGTCATGGCTGATGCTGTTTCCCCAGAAACGCTCTCTGTTGAAACAACAGAGTTGGCCGCAGATGACAGCGAAGTAACGACTGAGGCAGCACCTGCAGAAGCCGCTCCAGCTCAAGATGCCACAGAAGTTGCAGATGAGCAGAAAGCGCCTTCACAGACCGCGGTGGAAGAGATTGAAATCTGGCGTCCACATCGACACCAGCACACACCACGTCAGCACGATCGCCGTGGCCGCGGGGACAATTCACGCGGACAGCAGCGCAATCATCAGGGTGCTGGTGAGGGTACGGATCAAAAGACAGGTGATGCATCTGCGCGTGATGGCCATGGCCGTCAGGAGCGCCACCAGCGTCTTGAGCGCTTTGGCGGCGCACCTCGTTCACGTGGGCAAGAGGGTGGCTCACGGGAAGGCGGAAATGACGATCGCTCCTTCAACCGCAACCGCGGCCGTAACACTCACCCTGGCGCGGGCAAAGGCCATGGTGCGCATGGTAAGCCTTGGCAGGAACGTAAGGGGACATCACGTATAGATCGCGCGCCCGATCCTGATTCGCCTTTCGCCAAGCTCGCAGCGCTTAAGCAAGCCCTTGAAGGTGGGAACGATAAAAAATAACAACTAAAGCACTTCTCGGTCAGAGCTCGCTCAACCGCAAATACCTGAGAGCAGTTTCTGATCATAATTGATTGGGAGCTGCTCTTTTGTACTCGGGAAGCAGGCTGTGCCAGAATCGGAGTTTCTAACGCGCCAACGCCTTGATAAGTGGCTCTGGCACGCGCGCATGGCGCGGACACGAACACTTGCAGCCAAATTAGTGCGTGAAGGGCATGTTCGCTTTCATGGCCAACGGATCATGGATCCTGCTAAACCGGTTCATGCGGGAGACATACTGACATTAGCGCTGGCACATGCAACAATGGTTATCAAAGTGCAAGGATTTGCTCAGCATCGCGGCAGCGCCCCTGAAGCGCAACAATTATACCAAATTGTAAGCACATCGTTAGTCCGCGAATGACAAGGTCATGCAAAAACGTGACAGCACAGATAATAACACAGCGCTTGCACCTGGCGACAATTGCCGCTAGAGCAAGGCCTCATATTGGAAAAACTCCAAATATGGCGCGCTACAAGCAAGATTGACGTTGAGCAAGGTTTGCATGGCGCGGTTTGATGTTAGGGTTCGTAAGCTAGCGCACCCATTAATAAGAACAATATACGACTGCAAATAATCGTATATTGCTCTAGGTCTACTCGAGGCGTCGGGGTCTTAATTGACGTAGATGCCCGACAGCAGGAGGGGTGAATGCCCTACGTCGTCACCGACAATTGCATTCGGTGCAAGTATACTGATTGCGTTGAAGTTTGCCCTGTAGACTGCTTCTACGAGGGTGAAAATATGCTTGTCATTCACCCAGACGAGTGCATTGATTGCGGTGTCTGCGAACCTGAATGCCCTGCAGAGGCCATCAGCGCAGATACAGAGCCGGGCCTTGAAAAATGGCTTAAGTTGAACGCAGATTATGCAAAAGTCTGGCCTAATATAACACAAAAACGCGACGCCCTGCCCGAAGCAGCTGAATTCGATGGCGTGCAAAACAAACTTGAAGACCACTTCTCTCCGGAGCCTGGTGAAGGCGACTAAACTGCCACTGGATTAGCATCAGCACGCCATTACGTTCATGCTAACCATCTAAACGTATGTTTTGTTATGCCGAATCAAAAACTAATCACGGCGCTCTTACAGACAGCATTGCCCCGGACATTCGTGAGCTGGCCAAATGGAATATACTCTATAACCAACGATTAATAAGTTTCGACGAATACAGCAATTGTATTCATGCACTATAGACGGAAATCATGACCTTGGATGGTTAAATTCAACGTTGCATGCTATACGTTATATCGTCACCTACACATTCTTCTATAAAATAAGATTACTGCAATCATATTTCATGCATTTATAAACACCAACGAAATACAATATTTTTAAAATAAATTCCGCGACAAGTATTGTTGAGTAAGCTGCAATAAATTTCACAAGCGTTTTAGTGCGGATAGTATTTTCTTTTAAATTACTATGCAGACTTATCATATCTGGTGTCGCACACCGCAGTAATAAGCAGATGCCTCACTTTTGCCACGCTCAGGTGCGATAAAAGTCGCTAGTTGTTTAGCTTCTTCGCTATTTATTTTAATAGCAGGCTGCAGCAACTTTTTGATATCAAATTAATCCATGGCAAAAGTTAACAATTTTGATTTTTGCTGGTTTTTGTGTTAGTCTGCGTTCTAATGGTCTATCGTGCGCCGAAACTTGTCACTGTCTCAAGTGTGCAATTTCAGCTTCAATGTACGTTTATAAAGGACGCGACGGTTTTTAGTTGTCATCACCAGAGTGAATTTCACTTAAATGTTGGCACTGCATTTGGCTGATCATGTCTGTAAGTGCATGTAACCGTATTATGCGGCTACTGCGAGGTTCCTTTCGTTCGGGTTTAGCTCGGGCTATATGCATATCGCATCCCCTCGTGGAGCGATCAGGAGGCAATCACAACTATGAACAACGCCAAGAAGACTTCTCATCGTCTGGGCTTTAAAACCGGTGAATCGATTGTTTATCCTGCACATGGCGTTGGCGAGATTGTCGCCATCGAAGAGCAGGTTGTTGCTGGCTGCACGCTTGAACTATTTGTAATTTCCTTTGAAAAAGACAAAATGACGCTTCGCGTCCCCACCGCCAAGGCAGCAAGCGTTGGCATGCGCAAAATTGCTGAAGACACGCTAGTTGACAAGGCCCTTGAAACACTTACTGGCCGTGCTCGCGTTAAGCGCACTATGTGGTCACGCCGCGCTCAGGAATACGAAGCCAAGATCAATTCTGGCGATCTCATCTCGATTGCTGAAGTTGTTCGCGATTTGCACCGTTCGGAGACCCAGCCAGAACAATCATATAGCGAGCGGCAACTCTACGAAGCTGCGATTGATCGGATCGTGCGTGAAATCGCAGCCGTTAATGGTGGCACCGATACTGAAGCTATGCGTATCGTAGAAACAGCTCTTGCACAGTCCCCTCGCCGTCCGGCCAAAAAGGCTGCGAATGAGGAAGAGGCTTCGGAAGAGCTTGAAGACGAAGCAGCATAAGCGTTTTTCAACAGTCTTCACAATACCTTATCGCGTTTTCTAATTAAGATTTTTAATCAGAAAGCGTGATGTTGGTTATAATTATTCAGCCCGTGGCGCATTCTTATTCGCTGCGGGTTTTTTCGTGATCAACTATGCTGCAGCTTTTGCTCTGATGATTAGAATCAGAAGAAACGGCTAGATTTTTACGTAAATGATATATTTTGCCAATATCTCACTGGATCAGATGACATGCATGCATTTCAAATTCGGTTAGATAGAGATATAAACTTGGCACGATAATCAGAGCATTGAGAAACCTGAGCATTTCCTTATTAAGTTTAGCGTCGGCTGCACTTGAGATACATCTCATGTTCTCATAAATAGCAAAAGGCCTCAGCGTACAATTATACACGCCAAGGCCTTACTTTATATACACCAGAAACTCACAAGAGACAAAGGTCATTCAACCGATGTAGGTGTATCCCAGATACCGTTTAGCTTCGATTGGATCATGTCCAAGCCGCATCCGTAATTTCTTACGCAGCTTGCTCATATGCCCCTCAACCACATTCTCTTCAACATTTTCGTTGAAGATGCCATAAATCGCATTGAAGATTTGTGATTTGCTGACACGACGGCCACGGTTGCGCACCAAATATTCCAGAATATGGCGCTCACGGCGAGGAAGAATAAACTTTTCGCCATTTATCTCAGGATCACGGCCGTCAAAGTAAACATGAATACCTTGACGGTTCGTTTCTGCCGCAACATGCGCATTAATACGACGCCAGATCGCATCTACTCTAGCAAGTATTTCACGCACATGGACCGGCTTGCGAACCACATCGTCAATACCACTCATAAAGAGCTGCAGCGTTTGCTCCAAGGATCGTGTTTCGTTTAAAGCAATAATCGGCGCCTTACAATGCGTTCGGATCATATCCGCACATGAGACCCGATCTTCAAAATCGCCTAACAGGAAGCCCTGAACACATCCAAGATCTGGCTCCGAAGTGGTTGTGAGCCACTCTCGGAAATCGCCAGCGTTAAAGCCTAGAGATGGCAATCCCTCGCGGTCAAAACCTGCGACATAGCCATCTGTTACGATCTCTCGCTGGTCAACAACAACATACATTACCGCCACCCAACTCACTAGAACGAGAATAGCATAGGTTAAGCCTTCAAATTAACGAATATTTATAAGTGTTTTGATTCACTCCCATCATCGCTTTAATTTTGAGGTTTCTGATGGGTGGATATCCTTTTTATATCAATGACATTGCCTGGTCCAAATTGCAGGATTTGTTGCCGAAGGTGAAGCGGGGACGGCGGCGTGTAAATGATCGGCGGGTCGTATCGGGGATTGTTTATGTTCTTCAGTCGGGTGTGATGTGGCGGCAGGCTCCGGCGATTTACGGACCACACAAAACACTTTACACGCGCTATCAACGCTGGAACGCTCAGGGCGTCTGGACGCGTATTTTTCAGGCTTTATCCGAAAAAGACGCGCAAGATGAGACACTTATGATAGATTCGACCACGATACGGGTACAGCGTTCGGCTCTTGGCGCCCAAAAAAAGGATGTCCTGCCACAGGTCGATCTTGCGGCGGTTGGACGAGTAAAATCCACCTGGCCTGTAACGGGCGCGGCAAACCCGTCGCATGGTTGATCACGGGTGGCAACATTCACGATGTTTGCCTCGCCCCGCTGCTGATCAACGCCTGCAATCATCCAAATTTACGCCAGATACTGGCGGATACAGGCTATGTTTCCAAAGACATCCGCGCCTGCGTTGAAGCCGCAAACATCACATATTGTGTGCCAGACCGAAAAAATGCAAAAGTCAAAAATACAATTGATACAGAGCTTTATAAAAAAAGATGGAGGGTGGAGGCATGCTTTGCCAAACTCAAAAACTGGCGCCGCATCGCTACACGATATGACAAATCAGCTCAATCGTTCCTCAACGCCGTAACAATCGCTATCTTATTCTCGTATTACTTAATTTGAATCCTCAGCCTAGACTAAAACAGCGCTACTATGCAATAGCGCAACATTAACCAAAGCATATGACACTTATTAGCAGAACATCAAAGAATATTATTGCAAATAATACTACAGGGTATTTAATTATTTTTTTAAATATAGTGCATCTTATATAATATCAAAAATATATAGCTGCGAACGCAACCGTGCCCATATGAGTATATGGCAAAAATAAGACAAGTATCCGCATCCTGATAATCATCTTTGTGATTATCAGTCATGGTTAATGCGCACTTAATTTATTTGATTCCAGAGGGGCTTATAATAATTCCCCTACTTACGCGCTATTTCTCTCGTTATAAATAAACAATACTCATAAAATTATCTCAATTTCGACACACTTAGTGCTGTTCCAATCCGTTTTTCTGACACCAGCAATGACTGCACTGTTCCTGCATTCTTCGCTTCTCCATTAACAGAGATGCGCGATATGGATCCATCTAGATATAACGCATCGGGACACTTCAAAGTGTCACGAAATAAACGGGCAAATCCCCCAAAACTGATTCCCTGACGCGAAATTGCCAGCACAATAGTCCCATCTCGCCGCACGCCAACACCGTTACGTATTTTGCGCGACATCCCCTCCCGTTCAAAACGTGGGTGAATACGCCCCTTAATCACCAACATCGGACCTGACTGGGTGGCAATGTCAGGTTTATATCGAGATTTTAAAAACGTCCGGGTCTCCATAACCCCAGCCTTGTGGCCTTTCATATAAAACACACCATTAGGCTTCAGATAAAAATTGCCCTTTCCATCACGCATATTGGCCGGATGTAGAGTTTTTCCGCCAGCTATAAACAAACCAACAGGCGATAAATCGGCTTCATACATGCCAGCGTTCATCGTGACTAACGGTTGACGCCCGGCCGCTTCTAACTCCCGCTCTACAGCACCTAATGTCCCCAAAGGACTTCCAGCAACATCCTTCCAATGCAAATCGATACGATAGAGCCTGGGGTTAATCTCACAAACCACATGCTCCACTTGCTCAAGCATTATCTGCCGACAAAGGTTCCATTGCGCAGCAATCGTTTTATTTGTTGCTCGCCCCAAAGTCTCCGTAGACCATGCCGGTGTTGCATGGGCAATAACATAGAGCGCAGCGCTCATAAAAGAGATGCAACACAAAATGCACCACTTCCCCATGCCTCCCCCGTTATTCACAGGCCACCTCTTAATACCATGACGCTGAAAGACTCGACCGCCGAGCATGTGGTATCAAAATGGCACGCAATGTCCTAGCCTGCATGTAAGTTTTTCGACAGATTTAATCGGAAAAAGATGACAAACGGACATTTAGCAACACCGCTCTATCCGTAATTATTTGATAATATTGCACACCCCCTCAGGGAAAAACCAGCAGCGCCCATGAGCGCATTCGATCTGGCTACAATTTTCCACAGCCTCGTTAAAGATCTGTTAAGACACAAATTGTTGGATAGCCATGCGGGGCGTGCTACTATATGTAGACATAAGATACGCAACTGAGGCAGGAATCATCCCATGTTCGGAACCCAGACAGCAACTCTGATTTCTGAGCTAAATGGCACCCTTTCATTGGAATGACCTTGCTGAACGCGATTCTTTATCAGGCCTGTTGGAAGCACAGGCCTGATAAAGAATCGCAACCGGGAAGATGGGGCAATTGAGGCATTTATTATCTTCCCGCAACCTTCTGCGCTGACACCCATTTTAGTGCGCAGCGTAATAACCCAGACGGTATGCGTTTTAGTTGACCTAATTTTAGGCGGGATTTGGATGTCTCTTAACTTGAGCGATGGCGCAACAGCCGCAGTGATCGCAGGGTTTAGGAACATCAACCTGCCCATCTTCTAAACCCTTTTTGTAGCCTTTAGCAGGAACTGGCCAATGTCTCTGTCACCTGATCAACCCACTGGTAAAACGCTTTCTGGCGCTTCCCTGTCTGGCTCATCGCAGGCCACACCTGCTGCAAGCAGCGGCGCGTTGGCGTTTTCCGTCATTCGCCGCAACGGTTCGCTGTCGCCCTTCGATTCGGCCAAGATCGCCGTTGCTGTTACAAAGGCATTTCTGGCCGTGGAAGGCACTCAAGCTGCCGCTTCGCGCCGTGTGCACGAGATCGTTGCCGAGCTGACAGAGCAGGTCGTGTCCGCCCTCACGCGCCGCGTCGAAGGCGAGCGCGCACTCCATATTGAAGATGTGCAGGACCAGGTTGAGCTCGCGCTGATGCGTGGCGGCCACCATAAGGTTGCGCGCGCTTACGTGCTTTACCGTGAAGATCGTGCACGCGAGCGCGCTGAAAAGGCCAAGCTTACCGGCGCACCTGCCATCAAGCTCAATGTGCGCTCCAGCGATGGCAGCTTGTCACCACTTGATGATGCACGCCTGGCTCGGGTCATCACAGATGCTTGCGCTGGCCTCGCAGGCACCTCGGCTGAGACCGTGCTCGCAGAGACGCGTCGCAACCTTTATGACGGCATTTCGTCTGACGAGCTGGCGCTGGCGCAGATCATGGCCGCACGCACCCTCGTTGAGACCGAGCCGAACTACGCCTTCGTCAGCGCACGCCTGCTGCTCGACAAGCTGCGCCATGAGGCGCTTACCTACATTCTCGGCAATTCACGTGCTGCATCCGAGGCAGCAAACGGCGATTACTATGCTTCTTACTTCCACAGTTTTGTGGAGAAGGGCATCAAGGCCGAGCTGATCGATCCTGAACTTGCTCGCTTCGATCTTGCACGCCTCGGCGCTGCGTTGAAGCCAGAGCGCGATCTGCAGTTCCAGTTCCTTGGCCTGCAGACGCTGTATGACCGCTACTTCCTGCACGATCACGGCACGCGCTTCGAGCTGCCACAGGCGTTCTTCATGCGCGTCGCCATGGGTCTTGCGATCCGTGAGATTGACCGCGATGCCAAGGCAATTGAGTTCTACAACCTCTTGTCATCGTTTGACTTCATGGCGTCAACGCCAACGCTGTTCAACTCTGGCACGTTGCGTCCGCAGCTTTCATCGTGCTTCCTCACCACGGTGTCGGATGACCTTGATGGTATCTTCAAGGCGATCAAGGACAATGCACTTCTCGCCAAGTACTCGGGCGGTCTGGGCAATGACTGGACGCAGGTGCGTGGTCTCGGCGCTCATATCAAGGGCACGAATGGCCAGTCGCAGGGCGTGGTACCGTTCCTGAAGGTTGCTAACGACACCGCAATTGCTGTCAACCAGGGCGGCAAGCGCAAGGGCGCGGTCTGCGCCTATCTCGAAACGTGGCATATCGATATCGAGGAATTCCTCGACCTGCGTAAGAACACCGGCGATGATCGTCGTCGCACCCACGACATGAACACCGCCAACTGGATTCCGGACATGTTCATGGAACGCGTTGCGGCAGATGGCCAGTGGACGCTGTTCTCTCCTGATGAAACACCGGATCTGCACGACCTCTTTGGCCCAGCATTCAAGTCGGCTTACGAGGCCTATGAAGCCAAGGCTGCCCGCGGTGAGCTCGGCGTGTTCCGCACCATTCGTGCGATCGACCTGTGGCGCAAGATGCTGACCATGCTGTTCGAGACCGGCCACCCATGGGTGACGTTCAAGGATCCTTGCAACCTGCGTTCGCCGCAACAACATGCGGGTGTGGTGCACTCGTCGAACCTGTGCACGGAAATCACGCTCAACACTTCGGCAACCGAAGTGGCCGTGTGCAACCTTGGCTCGATCAACCTGCTGAACCACATCACGCCAAAGGGCCTGGATCAGGAACGTCTGGCACGCACCATCAAGACTGCAATGCGCATGCTTGATAACGTGATCGACATCAACTTCTACACCATTCCGGAAGCACGCAATTCCAACCTGCGCCACCGTCCGGTTGGTCTTGGCCTGATGGGCTTCCAGGATGCGTTGCAGGCACTGCGCATTCCTTACAGCAGCGAAGCTGCCGTGCAGTTCGCCGATGAGAGCATGGAAGCGATCAGCTTCTACACGATCAAGGCATCGTCCGATCTCGCTATCGAGCGTGGCCGTTATGCATCGTTCGAGGGTTCACTGTGGTCGAAGGGCATCCTGCCAATCGATTCGATCCAGATCCTGGACGATTCACGTGGCGGCACTCTTGAGATGGACCGCTCCTCGAAGCTCGACTGGAACGCCCTGCGCGAGCAAGTGAAGAGCGTTGGTATGCGCAACTCCAACACGATGGCGATTGCACCAACCGCTACCATCTCCAACATCTGCGGCGTGGCACAGTCAATTGAGCCCGCGTATCAGAACCTCTACGTGAAATCGAACATGTCGGGCGACTTCACGGTGGTGAATGCGCAGCTCGTGCGTGATCTGAAGGAACGTAATCTCTGGGATGAGGTGATGGTGTCGGATCTCAAGTACTTCGACGGTTCGCTCGGCCAGATCGACCGCGTGCCTGCTGATCTGAAGGCGCTCTACGCAACCGCTTTCGAGATCGACTCGGCATGGCTGATTGATGCTGCTTCGCGTCGTCAGAAGTGGATCGATCAGGCGCAGTCACTTAACCTCTATCTTGCCAATCCATCGGGCAAGAAGCTTGATGAGCTTTACCGTCTGGCATGGCGCAAGGGCCTTAAGACCACTTATTACCTGCGATCCACTTCCGCGACCCACGTCGAGAAATCGACCCTGAAGGGCACTGACGGTAAGCTGAACGCAGTTTCTGTCGCGACCACCACGGCTGCTCAGACGCAGGTTGCACAGACGGTAGCCCCCGCACGGGCAGACGATATCCGCCTCGACAGCGTGACCGCGGGCAAGGCTTGCTCGATCAACGATCCCGATTGCGAAGCCTGCCAGTAATCATCGAAAGAGAAGGAATATTAAGATGCTCGATTGGTCCGAACCCACAGCTGCGGCACAGAAAAAAGCCGCAGCCGGTATCGAGGTCGCAGATCTTGAAGGTGTTGCGGCTGACGCGACAGGCCTTGGCACGATTGAACGAAACGCAGGACGCGTTTCGGTTGACGACAAGGCCATGATCAACTGCCGTGCCGACGTGAACCAGCTGCTACCACTCAAATACCATTGGGCGTGGGAGAAATATCTCGCCGGCTGCAACAACCACTGGATGCCGACCGAAGTTGCGATGCAAGCTGATATCGCACTATGGAAGTCGCCTAATGGTCTGACGGATGATGAACGTCATGCAATCAAGCGCAATCTGGGGTTCTTTGCAGCCTCAGAGAGCCTTGTTGCCAACAACATCGTGCTGGCGATCTATCGCCATCTGACCAACCCAGAATGCCGCCAGTATCTGCTGCGTCAGGCATTTGAGGAGGCGGTGCACACACACACCTTCCAGTACATCGTAGAGAGCCTCGGCCTTGATGAGGGCGAGTTATTCAACATGTACCGTGAAGTGCCTTCCATCACCGATAAGGCGGCATGGGCACTACGCTACACGCAGCATCTAGACGATCCTGAGTTCAAGACGGGCACGCCTGAGAACGATCGGGCTTTCCTGCGCGATCTCGTGGCATTCTATGTTGTGTTCGAAGGTATGTGGTTCTACACCGGCTTTGCGCAAATTCTGTCGCTGGGCCGCCGCAACAAGATGGTGGGTATTGCTGAACAGTATCAGTACATCCTGCGCGATGAATCGATCCATCTGAACTTCGGTATCGACGTCATCAACCAGATCAAGGCCGAGAATCCGCATCTGTGGACTGAAGAGTTCCAGAATGAAATTCGTGGCATGATCGCAGAAGCGGCTGAGCTTGAGGCTGCCTATGGTCGTGAGACGATGCCGCGTGGCTTCCTGGGGCTGAACGCTGCACTGTGCGAGCAGTACATGCACTTCATCGCCAACCGCCGCTGCGCTCAGCTTGGGCTTGCACCCGTGTTCGGAGCGACGGAAAATCCATTCCCATGGATGTCGGAAGCAATGGATCTGAAGAAGGAAAAGAACTTCTTCGAAACCCGCGTGATCGAATACCAGAACGGCGGCGCGCTTAGCTGGGATTAATTTTAGGCCTGGATTGATCCCTTGCGGATAACGACTCTCCCTTATGGCGATGTGCTGGAAAAATTTCAGCCCTTCGCCAATGATGCTGTGGCCGCACTGCTCGACAGTGCGGCCGCAAGTACTTTTGCGCACCATAATGCCGACAGCGATACACGCAGCCGCTACTCCTACATCGCAGTAGAGCCATTTGCCGTTATCCGATCGGATGACACAGGCGTTTCCGTTGATGGAATAGCTGAAGCGGGCGATCCCTTCAGCGTGTTGCAACGTCACCTCACCGGATGCCATTTGGCCGCAACGAACGCTCCTGTACCATTTATCGGCGGAGCTGTTGGCTATCTGGCTTACGAGATGGGCCGCCACGCAGACCGCTTCCCTCCACTCGCCAAAGATCCGCATGCCGTGCCGGAAATGGTGGTGGGGCTGTATGATTGCGTTATCGCGTTCGATCATGCCCAGCACACATGCTTCCTAATCAGCACCGGATTGCCTGAAGCTGAAGGCTCAGCGCGAGAGCAGCGTGCCAAGGCGCGCGAAACGCACATTCTGAAACGTTTGCAGCAAGCAGAACCGCTTCCCGCCATTGATTGGCAGCCTCGCAGCGAGTGGCATGCCGAGCGTCCACGCGCGATGGTGGAGCAGGCCATTCAACGCGTTATCGATTACATCCACGCAGGCGATATTTTTCAGGCGAATCTCACCCAACGGATGACGGCAGAGCGGCCCACTGGCCTTGACGATTTCATGCTCTACCGCCGCTTACGTTCAATCAGCCCAGCGCCCTTCGCGGCCTTTTTGCGCTACGGGGCTGAGATGAGCGTGATTTCCGCCTCGCCCGAACGCTTTCTGGCGCTGGATAGCACCGGCCATGTCGAAACCCGTCCGATCAAAGGCACCATCCGCCGGGATGCCGATCCTGTGCGTGATGCCGCCCTCGCCGCAGAACTTGCCGGCAGCACCAAAGACCGGGCCGAAAATCTCATGATCGTGGACCTGATGCGCAACGATCTGGGGCGGATCTGTGAGGCTGGCAGCGTGCAGGTGCCCGCTCTCATGCAGGTGGAAACTTTTGCCTCGGTGCATCACCTTGTTTCCGCCATCAGTGGACAACTCAAGCCGGATTGCGATGTGGTTGACCTGTTGCGGGCCTGCTTTCCCGGCGGCTCGATCACGGGTGCGCCCAAAATCCGGGCGATGGAGATTATCAACGAACTGGAGCAGCGCCAACGGGGCGTGTGCTTCGGCTCCATCGTGTGGCTCGGCGCAGATGGTGCAATGGATAGCAGCATCGCAATCCGCACGCTTGTGCGTCAACATAATACCCTGATTGCGGAAGCTGGCGGCGGCATCGTTGCCGATTCCGTCCCTGCACTTGAATACGATGAGGCACAGCTGAAAATGCGCCCCCTCTTGCGTGCTGTGACAGGTGACGCATCATGATCTGCTGGCTGAACGGACAATTGCTCGAAGCCGAAAACGCACACATTGCCATCACCGATCGTGGGTTTCTGCTTGGCGACGGGCTTTATGAAACCATCCGCGTCTCAAGCGGCCAGGCACAATGCCTAACGCAACATCTAGCGCGCTTGCGGACTGGGGCAGACATCATCAGCCTACCCCCTCTGAACACTGATATCGAAGCTGCAATAACAGCAGTTTTGCAAGCCAATCGGTTGCAAGAAGGCTCTTTGCGCCTAACAGTCGCGCGCGGTAGTGGTCCACGTGGGTTAGCCCCGCCAACTGAATCGCGGCCAACTGTGCTCATAACCGCTTTCCCAGCAAGCGCCGCATTACCACCCGCCCATCTGATTATCGCCAACAGCACGTGTCGCAACGAACAATCGCCCCTCGCTGGCGTGAAGAGCATTAATTGTCTCGATAACATCATCGCAAGGCGCGAAGCTCAAACGCTGGGCGCAGATGATGCGATACTCATCAATACCGCTGGCAGAATTGCAGAAGCAACAGCCGCCAATATCTTCGCCGTGATCGATAATGCCCTACTGACGCCGCCGCTTTCTGACGGCGCACTGCCCGGCATCACACGCGCGCGCGTTCTCGTGGAGGGCGGGCGCGAAGCCTCCCTCACCGCCGATGACCTTAAACGCGCGCAAGAAATTTTCCTCACGTCGAGCCTTGGCATTCGTCAAGTTTGCAAACTTGCTGGAAGGGTGCTCCCCGATGATAAGCCGATTAGCACAAGGCTGACCGGCCTACTATTTGGCGGATAATCAGCCTTCTACACGCGCCCGCAATGCACGGGCGGCGGCCACCATATTAACTAATGCTGGCCGCACCTCTTCCCATTGGCGCGTTTTCAAACCGCAATCGGGATTGACCCAAATCTGATCAGCCGCCAATCTTTGCTCCGCCTTTTCCAGCAGCGCCTCCATCTCTGCGACTGAAGGAACACGCGGCGCATGAATATCATATACGCCGGGGCCAATCTCATTGGGATAACGATATGTGATGAAGGCATCGAGCAGTTCCATTTTGGAGCGCGAGGTCTCGATGGAAATCACGTCAGCATCCATCGCACCAATAGCATCGATGATGTCGTTGAACTCCGAATAGCACATGTGCGTATGGATCTGCGTTGCATCCCGCACGCCAGACGACGACAGCCGAAAACTCTCCACGGCCCAATCGAGGTAATGCGCCCAATCGGCTTTGCGCAGCGGTAGTCCTTCCCGGATAGCGGGTTCATCTATCTGAATCACACTGATACCAGCGCGCTCCAGATCGCTCACCTCATCACGAAGTGCCAATGCAATCTGACGACAGACATCGGCGCGCGATAGATCATCCCGCACGAACGACCATTGCAGCATGGTGATCGGTCCCGTCAACATGCCTTTCACCGGCTTGTCGGTGAGCGATTGCGCATAAGTTGTCCACGCCACAGACATCGCCTCAGGGCGCGACACATCGCCATAAATCACAGGCGGGCGCACGCAACGCGAGCCATAGCTCTGCACCCATCCAGTGCGCGTGAAAGCGTAACCATCCAAACGCTCGCCAAAATACTGCACCATATCGTTGCGTTCAAACTCTCCGTGCACGAGAACGTCGATACCGATTTCCTCCTGCCAGCGAATAGCATTTGCCGTTTCCCGCCGTAGAAAAGCATCATATCCCGCATTATCCAACTCACCACGCGTGTGCGCTGCGCGCGCTTTGCGCACTTCACCCGTTTGAGGGAAAGAGCCTATCGTCGTTGTGGGAAAAACGGGTAGACGTAGAGCTTCATTCTGCGCTTTCCGCCGCTCACTGAAAGCGTGCGCACGGCGTGCATCCTCGGGCTTCACCGCCGCAAGCCGCGCGGCTACCGCCGCATTATGGATGCGAGGCGAAGCCTTACGCGCATCCACAGCTGCTTGTGATGCCGCAAGCTCTTCCTTCACCGCACCACGCCCAGATGACAGGGCCCGGCCCAGAATGGAGAGTTCATCGAGCTTTTGCGCCGCAAATGCCAACCAGCCCTTCAGCTCCTCATCAAGCCCCGTTTCCAGTGCCAGATCAAACGGCACGTGCAGCAACGAGCACGACGATGAAACGATGAGATGATCCGTGCCGCGTTTGGCCATGACTGGCTCAATCCGATCAAGGATCGCCGGTAGATTAGCACGCCAGACATTACGGCCATCAATCACACCAAGCGAAAGCACCAGCCCCGCAGGCGCCTCCTTCAACACACCGTCAAGCTGTTCGGATGCGCGCGTCAAATCAAGATGCAACCCGGCAACTGGCAATGCCAAAGCAGTCGCGCGGTTATCGCCGAGTGGACCAAAATAGCTTGTGAGCTGAATTTTCAACCCCGGCACAGCACGCGCAAACATCTCATAGGCTGCTCTCAAGGCAGCGCGGGTTGCATCATCAATATCGAGCGCCAGCACCGGCTCATCGATCTGCACCCAATCCGCACCATGTGCCGCCAACCGACGCAATATCTCGGTGTAAACCGGCAAAAGCCCGGGCAGCAGCAGCAGCGGATCAAAATGCTCGTCACGGCTTTTACCGAGCTTCAGGAATGTCACAGGCCCCACCAGCACAGGACGTGTATGATAGCCTAGCGCTTTTGCCTCGCGGAATTCATCAATAACCTTGGTAGACGCCAACTCAAATGCCTGCCCACGCACAAATTCTGGCACCAGATAATGGTAATTGGTATCGAACCACTTGGTCATTTCCAGCGCAGATAACCCGGCTGCACCGTTAGTATGAGCATGGTCGTTTGCGCTTTTATGCGTACAACATGTCTGCTCGCCCTGCGTACCACGCGCAAGGGCGAAGTAGGTTTCATGCGATACAGCACCGTCTTTCCACCCATAGCCAGCAGGAATGGCACCTACGGTCACTGTTGTGTCAAGCACCTGATCATACAGTGAAAAATCATTTGACGGGATGTGCGTAATACCGGCCGCGTGTTGGCGCGCCCAGTTTGCTCCTCGAAGGCCAGCAGCAACCTCCAACAAGGCATCAGAGCCGGTTTTTCCGGACCAGTAACTCTCCAGCGCCGCCTTTAATTCACGACGTGGACCAATGCGTGGCGCACCAAGTGTGGCGACCAAAACAGATGCAGACATCGGCTAAACCCCTTAACAATGGGGGCAAAAGGCCGAGCGGACGCACGTGAACACTCCATAGGAATTCCCCAAGAGGCCACGACCTGCGACCACCGGGGACCCCGCCCGAGGACGATTATGCGATCGTGGCAGGTCTCCTGGCTCACGGGTCAACACGCTTATCCGGCCTTCCCGATGTACAGGTGCAGACCAATCGCAAGTGATTGGTTCCACCCCCAAACCATCAGTGACATAAAATGGATAAACGCTCACCGCTAACAGTTGCGGGGTGCAGCTCCGGCATCACACCGGATTCCCTCTTGGCTTCATCGCCCCGAAAGGTATGAAGAACCACGATCCGCGCACTATGGCAGATAAAAGGTAGCGGTCAAGTACGAATATAAAGATATGTTTATGTCGTTGTTTTATACGCCAGAAAATCGCTCAGTAATGCGCTTCACCAAGCTCTCTCGCACAGCACGGTAAGCCTCCAGTCGCTGCTCGCGCGAACCGTGAACGGCTGTGGGGTCAACTGTGGGCCAATATTCCACTTCAACGGCCATCGTGCGCGTCAGCTCCATCGCACGATGATGCGCCTCGGGTGAAAGGGAAATGATCAAATCAAAGCCAGTGTCTTCCAGCTCCTCAAGCGAGTGAGGTTTATGGCGGCTAAGGTCGATACCAATCTCATCCATGACAGCGATGGTAAACGGATCCATGTCATCCGGCCTGACGCCGGCGGATGCAACATAGAGCGAGCGGCCAAAATAATGCCGCGTAATGCCCTCGGCCATAGGCGAGCGTACAGCGTTAAGCGCACACATGAACAACACTGACTGGATGCGACGCCTCCCCGCGCCGGTCACCATATCAACCCTTCCAGTGCAGCGCATACAGCAGGGTGAAGAGCCTGCGTGCGGTATCAAAATCCACAGTGAGCTTACCTGCCAGCCGCTCGCGCAGCAGCTCGGATGCTTCATCGTGCAAGCCGCGCCGCCCCATATCAATCGCTTCAATTTGCGAGGGAGTAGCGGTGCGAATAGCGGCATAATAGCTTTCGCAGACCAGCTCGTAATCCTTGATCACGCGCCGAAACGGCGTCAGCGACAGAAAGTGTGAAACGACTGCCTCGCCCTCAGCCTCGCGGATTTCCAGCGCCAATTTGCGATCAACCAGCGAGATGCGCAACGCATAAGGGCCACCCTCATGCCCGCAGACAGCAAAAGTATTTTCCTCAATGATATCCCAAATTGCGATGGCGCGTTCGTGTTCCTGATCTGAATTGCCGCGCCCAAGCGACGCTTCATCCAGCGTGACCGATACGAGCCGTCGGCGCTTGTCATCGTCAGCGCTGGTCACATCCCGGCCTTTCGCTTATCTCGCCACACCATCTTGCCCGACTCTATAGCTTTTTCAGAAAAAGTGAGTACCGCTTTCTCGGTTCGAAAATGCGCCCACTCAATAACCTGGAGCATCTTGAGCGATTCAATGAATCGGGAAAATGCTCTATCTATCCAAGGTTCAGTCGGATGCTGACTGAACGCGCGTGCGCCTGCAAGCCCTCAGTTTCGCCAAGCTGAATGGCGGCGGGGCCGATGGCGTGCAAAGCTTCAGCCGTACACTGCAGAATGGAGGTACGTTTTAGAAAATCAAGCACGCCAAGCCCTGACGCAAATCGTGCAGATCGCGCGGTCGGCAACACATGGTTAGGGCCGCCGACATAATCACCAATGGCCTCTGGTGTGTATTGCCCGAGGAAAATCGCACCCGCATTGCGAACTGCAGCAGCCAGCTCTTCAGCATTCTCAGCTTCGATTTCCAGATGCTCCGGCGCGATCCGATCAACAAGGCCAATGGCCTCAGCCAATGATGGCACAATGATAACCGCACCAAATTCATCCCAGCTTTGGCGCGCAATTTTTTCGCGCGGCAAGGTAGCAAGTTGTCCCTCAACAGCCACCATAACCGCATCAGCCAAATCGGCACTGTCAGTTATCAGGATGGATTGCGCAGCCGTATCATGCTCAGCCTGCGCCAGAAGATCAGCAGCAATCCATTCGGGATTAGCATTACCATCCGCCAGCACCAGCACTTCCGATGGTCCCGCAATCATATCAATGCCCACAAGCCCGAACACGCGTCGCTTGGCAGCCGCAACATATGCATTGCCCGGCCCCACAATCTTGGCAACAGGCGCGATTGTCTCCGTACCGTGCGCGAGTGCTGCAACGGCTTGCGCGCCACCAACCCGGTATACCTCATCCACACCAGCAAGGCGCGCTGCAGCCAGCACAAGCGGATTAACAACACCGCCAGGCGTTGGCACTACCATCACAATACGCGGCACACCGGCCACGCGCGCTGGTATCGCGTTCATCAGTACAGACGAAGGATAGCTCGCCGTACCACCGGGCACATAAAGCCCAACTGATTCAATAGCCGTCCAGCGCCATCCAGCGGTGACACCCGCCTCGTCCGTAAACCGCTCATCAGCGGGAACCTGCCGGCGGTGATATGCTTCGATGCGCACACGCGCTACTTCCAGCGCAGCCAAGGCTTCGGGAGGGCAAGCTGCCAAAGCGGCGTCAATCTCGGCCTCGGTCACACGAAGGGTTGCGGCCGTCAGCGTCATCCCATCGAAACGAGATGTATAATCTATAACAGCTTCATCGCCACGACGCACAACATCGGCAATAATATCGCGCACGATCGCATCGACATCTTCCGACACTTCCCGCTTTGCCGATAGCAGCACCCGGAAGGCCGCCTCGAAACCAGCATCGCATGCGTCAAGCCTTGTTGGCATCATCATCCTCCACCTTTGCGTGCACAGGACGTGTCTCCACTTCCCACACCGGGCCCAGGTCCTTCATTTGCGCCTCAACGCACTCGACATCAAGCTGTATGGCGGCACCATCGGAGAACTCCAGCACCACAACGCCTGACGGTTTCTCATTATCAACGAAATACACGGCCAGCAGTGTATGTAGTGCGTCAGAATGTTCATTTAGCTTACGGTGGCGCACAGCAAGCACCTGCTCGAAATGCAGCGCGGTTAGCCGACGCTGGTGCCCGCTCCCCTCCTCACGCTCCCAATCGAAACGCTGGAGCGCCAGCGCAAAGCGCCGCTCAGTCGGCAGGTAACGCAAATCCCCGCGCCGCACGACTGCGTCCTGAAGATGCGCGGAAATCACATCGAGATCCTGCCCATCAAGCGCCAGCAACCGCAACAAGTGGCTGCCGCCTTCCGCGTTTATACTATCATCCCCGCCCATGGCATCCTTCCACGCATACTCTAAAGTACGATTTACCGATCCACGCCGCGACAGGCAAGCACGCAAAGAGTGATAGCAAAAAACACAACAGAGCATGGCGATTTAATCGCGGACGATAGCTAACCTCGAAGGGATTGACGATGCATTTTAATCTTATAATTTGCAACAATTCCGAATGTGGGTTATTATTTTAAAGATTGAGTTTTTTAACATCAAAATTAATTTAAAGCGCTTTTTTAAGTAAGTATGATTTTGCATCTCAGGAAATAATTATGCCTTTCTTAAGTAATGATCATAGCAATTTGAGCTGCTCCTCTCGCTTGCAATATCAAAACTCAAATTCGAATGATAATAGCCTTTGCCCGCAAATTACAAACCTGCTTGCAGGTTTCGAAGGCTCGCAAGAATCGTTTTATAAACTTGCAATGCATGCCTCTTACCTATCACATGCAGAAGCGATTATTGCCGCTACCCAGCCTGTCACCAGCGAAGAGGTTGGTGAATGGTTCGCCGCGCGCGCTATCAACTGGCTGATCAGCGCTCTCCAGAATTTTAAGAAGGGCAACCTGCTTACAGCTTATATCCAGCATCTGCTAGCTCGCTTCTTCGATTATCTCTCATCAATACCATCAGAGCGGCTTGCCAGTACACTGAAGGTGGACACGAAGGACATCTCGCTCCTGCTCAACCGCAATGACAGGGAGCACGTAGACGTGGGAGATGATGGCCGGAGCACTCCTGGTGAGCTTCGATTCAGGGATGTGTCCCTGTCAACTCCCGTTCCCTCTGAAATAGATCAAAGATTGCTGGATCTGCATATCGCTTACCATTCAGCGAATGAGCGCCTTATATCGCTAGACATGGGTCAGAATATAAACCCTGAAGCCCAAAAGCATCTCGATGATGCAGAAAGAGCGCAAGAAATAGCTCTTGATGCGATTTTCGCGTTAGAAAAAATGCGGAGTGAAAGTTTTGTTATTGATGAGGCTCCTGCACTTCTAGAAAGCGCAAAGCGCTCTCTCAAAGACCTCCAGAATATCCTTGATAACGCACATCAATTATACATGCATGAGAATTCATCTTGTACAAATCTCACCTAAATTATTGTTAATATGCATCTTTTCTCCTGCCGGGGTATTATTTGAATAAGAATCCAAATGCCTGCCATTGATTAGCCTTACATTAAGAATGATATTAAGAGGTGTGGTTTGGCATGCAGACTGCGTGGACTATTATCATCCGTTACTGATAAAATACGCATGATGGTTTCGATTGAGGGAATACGGCCCAAGCGTAAGCTTTAAGGGGGATACCTTGAAACATTATACGGCTCTGTTGACGTTTGCAGCTGGTGCCGCCGCGTTATTTATCGTGGATACGGCTCAGGCTCAGTATTATGACGACGGTCGCCGCGGCGGACCAGGCTACGGATGGGATAACCGCCGCCGAGATCGTGATTGGGACAGGCGCCCACCACCCCCTCCACCTGGCTGGGGACAACCAGCACCGCCTCCAGGTTGGGGAAATCGCCCACCTCCGCGGCGTGGCGGTGGCGTTTGTGTAACGTCACGCGGCGCATGTCCTGCTGGTCCGCTTAATAGCGGCTCGCCATGCCGCTGCGACCTACCCGGCTTCGGCACAAAACGTGGTGTGGTTCAGTAAAAAAACTGCCGCAAAAGATCGGCAGCAGAAAAAGCCGCCTCGGATTACATAACCGGGGCGGCATTGTTGATTAAAAGGCTAAATAGGCACTATTTCTAAATTTTAACGCATGAAGCCAAATACAGCATCGCGCTGCAGCTGATTAATCAAGCGACGAAACTTCCGCCCCGCATACTTCTTAGGCTTACCCTCGCATGCCCCCAGAATTTCGTGACAGCTTGCGGCTTGGCCTAGCCCCTACATCTTGAAACAAGTAGTTCACGGCTATCAGCGATGCAGGCGCTTTCTGCCCGCATCGCACTTAAGAATGAAATCTGAAGCCCGGATAATGTTCTCATATTGCAAAAACTACTCTCCAGGCTCACGATCATGATTCATCTTCTGGTGTCTCCGGTATGGGAGGCAAAGGAATTGTTGGCCTTTTAAGCTGCATATCCACCTGAAAATCTTGAGCGCGCGACGCGTGACCAGTGAGAGCACCCGATAACAACGGCGAGCGTGGAGGTGGCGGCGGCGGCGGAATATCCTCATCTTCATCATCTGGCGGAAGAGGAGGAATGGGCGGCAGCGCCTGCTGGGCCAAAGATGATACCATCCCACCAAAACCAGGCGGCAAGGGGGATGGTTGTTTCGATCCTTCATTCTGGAGCTGCGATAATTGCGCATCCTGAGGCTTAAATAACTCTGATCTTTTGATGACAGTTACCTTTGAGGACAAAAAGCTCGCCCCTGTGTTAAACCTCATCTCAGATTGCGTCCCCCCCGATGGGAAGAAAGTATTTAAATTCCTACGAAATTGCGCATGAATATTCTCAGTACGCGGCATATTCCATACACGCCGAAGCCTCTGACCAGACGCCCCAGGACTTCCGGGAGATACGAGTACCGGGCTGCTATCCTGGCCCTTTTGGGCGCTCTCTATCGCAGCCTTCATGTCAGCTAATTTAAGCACAGGGCGCTCAAGCGGCGGGTCTTTTGAGTGGAGAGACACCAAGACATGACCGTTGACTGCAAGCTCTCGAACACTTGAGTATGGATCTGCCTTATAAGCAAGTCTCATATTATTCAAAAGCATATTATCGGAGTCTTCTGATAATAGTTTTATATTTTCATATATTTTTTCTAATTCAAATTCTTGAATAGTTGAACCAACATTATTATCTACTAGTGTATCTGAGTTAACTAAGCTACCAAGGGTCTTTTTGATGGATTCGCGCGCAGCATCAACATCACCAGAAGAATAATTCACAACATCTTTACTGGCATCTATAGCAGAACACAACATACTTTCTGCCAACTCTGATCTTTCAAAAGCAACCAACATCGCCTGATCATATATTGATTGATAACTTAAAGGCGAACTTTTATATATAATATTATCCCCTATCTCAAATTTATAACTCCACGATTTATTCACTTCATCGTGGGAGATAATGGCCTTGAACTTTGACAGCTCTTCTGGCCGAGCGTGAGAGCGGATTTCATTGAAAATTTTTAAGTTTTTAGTTGGGGCCTCAACTCCACTTAAGATAGGCTCCCCAGATCCAGATGAATGAAGTTCAGTAAATAATTTTTCGATCGTTTCACGTTTAGTGCCGCCGCGAAAAAAATCCTTAATACTATCCCAACGATTCAGTTTGAGAGCTTCTTCTTTTGAGGAAGCTGTTGCTATTATAGAAAGTCTATTGGCCCCTAGGGAATATGCACTTTTATCAACAGCCATAAAAAGCCTCCTGTCAGACAACAAGATACCTTGAAAAAATACTTTCCTGCATATTATGAAGCGTAGCATTGAAAATGACAATTACCTAATAGGCAAGAAAAGAAACATTCTACACTGCCGTGGCAGTAGATAAGGTGCCTTTTATCACAATGACACCTTGATCTTTTCAAGATCCTGCCGCCTCACGTAATTGCTATCTTTGCGGCAACATCGCCCGCTTCGAGATCAACGATGAGGTGACAACCACAAGCGTCACAACCAGTAACATAAGCGATGACAATGCATTAATCTCTGGCGACAGGCCACGACGCGCCTTGTTGAATATCTCGATGGGTAACGTTGAAGTACCTGGACCGGTAACAAAACTTGCTATCACGACATCATCAAGCGACAACGTGAAGGCCAGCAAGAATCCTGCCATTACAGATGGCGCAATCAACGGCAAAGTGATCGTAAAAAAGGTTTTTACCGGCGGGCAACCAAGGTCTTGTGCGGCCTCTTCAAGGCTTTTATCGAATGAGATCAATCGCGATTGCACCACAACGGCAACATAGCACATCGTGAAGCTTGTATGCGCGAGTACAACTGTCCAGAAGCCACGCTCCGCACCGATCGCGACAAAAAATAATAACAGCGATAACCCAGTGACAACTTCTGGCATAACCATGGGGGCATAGACCATACCCGTAAATAACCGCCTGCCCCAAAAGCGCGCGTAACGCACTAATGACAGCGCCGCAAGCGTGCCAAAAAAAGTTGCTATAGCTGCCGATATCAATGCAATACCAAGCGAGTTACGCAGTGCAATCAATAGCGGGCCATCATTCCACACAGCAACATACCAGCGCGTTGAAAAACCGCCCCAGACGTTCAACAGCTGCGAGTCATTGAACGAATAAACCACCAACACCAGCAGCGGCAGATAGAGAAATGCAAAGCCAAATGTGAGCGCAGTTGCATCGAAAAGTGTAAAACGACGGGTCATCGGGCTTTCTCCAACCGGCGCGTTTCAAGCTCACGGAAGATCATCACAGGCCCAACGACAATAATCAGCAACACAACCGCCACCGCAGATGCAAGTGGCCAATCGCGGTTTTTGAAGAATTCATCTGACAATGTTTTACCAATCATCAGTGAGTCAGCGCCGCCGAGCAATTCCGGAATGACATATTCACCCACAATCGGAATGAAACATAACAGTGAACCAGCAGCGATACCGGAAAGAGCGAGCGGCACTGTCACACGCCAGAAAGCCTTCCAAGGTGGACAACCAAGGTCTTGCGCAGCCTCAATCAATGTCCAATCCATTTTTTCCAGCGTGGCATAGAGCGGCAACACCATGAATGGCAGATATGAATATACAACACCGATGTAGATCGCGGTGTCAGTGTTAAGGATCTGCAATGGTCGATCTGTGATCCCCAACCCTATCAGTACTGTGTTGAGCATTCCTTCAGGTTTCAGAATGCCAATCCAAGCATAAACGCGGATCAGAAAGCTTGTCCAGAACGGCAGAATAACCAGCATCAACAGAAAAGGGCGACGGTTCTTTGGCGCCTTAGCCATTGCATAGGCCATAGGAAAGCCGATCAACAGCAAGATCATTGTTGAGAGCGCAGCTACCCGCAGAGATGAAAAAGCAGAAATGATGTAAAGTGGATCATCAAGCAGAAGCAGGAAATTATCCGTATTAAACTGGCTGAGCGCATTCTGGATACCAATCCATCCCGCTGACCAGTCGATGACGGGCACATAGGGCGGTTGCGCCGTCGCTGGCTGCGACAGCGCCATTTTGAATACAATTGCAAATGGCGTCAGAAAGAAAATCAGCAGCCAGATAAATGGCAGCGCTGGCACGAGCCCTCTCAGAAATCGGGACGCGCGTGCGAAAGGCGCTGCATGATCAGCCCTGGTGCTCTCGCTGTGGTTGATGTCACTCATACTAGCGCCCGCTTTGTCATTGCGTTAACAGCACGCCAGCTTCAGGCGCAAACGTGAGGTATACCTTGTCATCCCATGTCAGCGGCTGTTCAACGAAGCGACTTGCATTGGCGCGGGAAACACGGATGATCTTTCCACTTTCAAGCTTCACCAGATATATCGTCCAATCGCCTAGATAGCCGATATCCCAAATCTCGCCAGACAGCAGGTTTGTTGCACCAGCAGGCGCATCGCGGTGAAGCACAAGCTTTTCGGGGCGCAGCGCAACGGCGATTGACTGCCCCATCGTGGTTGTGATTTCCGAGGGCGCCTCGATCAATAAGCTGCCAAGACCATCTGCCCGTTCAATGCGCAAGCGGCCGCTCTCGACAGCGCTCACCTTGCCTTCAATGATGTTCACATCACCAATGAACTCAGCAACATAGCGACTGGAAGGTTGCTCATACACCTGTCCTGGAGGTGCGATCTGCTTGATCGTGCCTTTATCCATCACTGCAATGCGGTCGGCCATGGTCATGGCCTCTTCCTGATCGTGCGTTACGACCAGAAAGGTCATGCCGAGATTGACCTGCAGATCCATCAGTTCAAACTGGGTTTCCTCACGCAGCTTTTTATCCAGCGCACCAAGCGGCTCATCAAGCAGCAACACCTTTGGCCGTTTAACGAGCGCACGCGCCAGCGCCACACGTTGACGTTGGCCACCCGACAATTGATCGGGCTTGCGTCCTGCAAACGGCGTTAGCTGCACAAGGCGCAGAATATCAGCAACCCGATCGCGGATTTCCTGGCGAGGGAGGCCATCCTGCACAAGGCCAAAAGCGATGTTCTTTTCCACATTCATATGCGGAAACAGCGCGTAGGACTGGAACATCATATTTACAGGACGTCGGTAAGGCGGAATCCCGTTGATTACCTGATCGGCCAGTACAACGCGACCGCTTGTTGGTTCATCGAAACCTGCAAGCATGCGCATGAGGGTCGTCTTGCCGCAACCGGAGGGGCCCAGCAGACAGAAAAATTCGCGCTCAAAGATATTGAGTGTCAGGTTATCCACAGCAACGAAATCACCGTACCGTTTAGTAACGCTCTCAAAGCGGATAAGCGGCTTTGCATTTGGATCCAGCCATGGTGCAAAATCGCGGCGCACAGCGCCAATCGCAAGCGAATCACGTTTGCGTGCTTCCGTCATAGACGCGCCAACCCTTACTCTTCATGCGCAGCCTCTTCAGCCGCGCGCTCATTATGAACAATACAAAAAACGTTAACGGTCCCGCGTTTGCGCCGCAAGCGCACCACCGTAATATTTGCCACTTTGTTAGTCATTTTCGAGGAGAATGATCGGATGATTTAATGTCTGATCATTGACAGATACAACTTTGCGGCGATTACTGCGAACGGCAGATAAATCAGGTGACGGATGAGCAGGAAGAAAACTTCGCAGAAAGACAGCTTGCGCAAACTGCGGGGCGCTGATGATGTCGATGGCGCGCGCGAGTTTATGAAGCGGGGCGGCATTGAGGAAATTGAATGCTTTGTTCCCAATCAGGCTGGCGTAGCGCGTGGGAAGGTTATGCCCGCGCAGAAATTTCTCGGCAACCCGGTGATGAGCCTGCCTGGTGCGATTTTCTACCAGACCATCGCCGGCGATTATCCGGAGGAAGTGCTACAGCGCGAAATGCCTGCCGATGGCGATCTCGTCCTGCGACCGGATTTTTCCACGCTCACCTCCGTACCATGGGCGTCTGACCCCACTGCACAGGTTATTCTGGACGCCTTCCACCGCGATGGAAGACCGCTGGAGAACGCACCGCGGCAAGTGTTGAAGCGGGTGCTTGATCTCTATCGCCGCAACGGGTGGGAGCCGGTTATCGCCCCTGAGATCGAGTTCTATATCGTTAAACGCAACACCGATCCGGATTATCCGCTTGAACCACCGATTGGTCGCTCTGGACGCGCTGAAATTGGTCGTCAAGCTTACTCCATCTCTGCTGTGAATGAGTTCGATGACCTTTTTGAGGACATCTACGATTATTCAGAAGCACAGGGGCTCTCTATTGATGCTCTCATTCATGAAGAGGGCGCGGGGCAGATGGAGATCAATCTGCGCCACGGCGATCCGCTCGATCTGGCGGATCAGGTGTTCCTGTTCAAGCGCACTATCCGTGAGGCCGCGCTACAGCATGATATGTACGCCACGTTTATGGCCAAGCCGATTGCGCGCCAGCCTGGGTCTGCCATGCATATCCATACATCAGTGGTGGATGCAAAAACCGGGCGGAATCTGTTTTCGAATGAAGATGGATCGCCTTCCGGCGCGTTCTTTTCCTACATTGCCGGTTTGCAGACGTATCTGCCTGCGGCCATGTCCATGCTTGCGCCATATGTCAACTCGTATCGCCGCCTGACCCGTAATTCGACTGCACCGATTAATGTACGCTGGGGCTACGATAACCGTACCACCGGCTTACGCGTGCCACCATCTGATGCAGATGCGCGACGCGTGGAAAACCGCGTCCCGTCATCAGACGCCAATCCGTATCTGGCCATCGCAGCAACATTGGCGTGCGGCTATTTGGGTATCGAGGCAGGACTGCAACCGGGCGAACCGGTAACTGGCTCTGCCTATAATCTCGACTTCGATCTGCCCAGCGGCATTCTTGAGGCAGTGCTTGCACTGGGTGAGTGCGAGCCATTGATTGATGTGTTGGGGGAAAGCTTCGTAAAGACATATTCCGCCGTAAAACGCACAGAGTATGACACTTTCATGCAAGTTATCAGCCCATGGGAGCGGGAATACCTTCTCCTTAACGTCTAGAATGCGATGGTCTTTGTGTCATGATGGCCCGCTATGGTGTCTCATTGCTTCCGGTGCTCACGTACTGTGTGCCAGTTCAAGAGATCCCATTTTCCATTCACCTTGGCACAAAGATTAACGCTTATGGGCTTTCTGGCTGGGATACTGTGGCGCCCTGTTTCGCTTCTTAAAATTCTGGCGAGATGAGTGCATTGTGGGCACTCTTATTTTCGGACTAATGGCCGATGGTCCAAGCTTCTCTGACAAACCTTTATGAGGAACGCAGCGATTTGGCAGCTGCGCGTTCTGCAATGTTCGGCGATAAGATCGCTGACATCTGTATTGTGGGTGCTGGCTTTACAGGCCTCGGTGCAGCGTTAACGCTCGCAAAGGCGGGAAGTAACGTATACGTTGTTGAAGCAGCGCACGTTGGTGGTGGTGCATCGGGCGTTAATGGCGGGCAGGTGCATCCGGGCCAGCGGCGTGATCAGTTATGGCTTGAAGCGCGCATTGGTAAGGCGCGCGCGCGGGCTGTATGGGATATCGCTGAGGAGGCCAGACTGTGGCTGACTGAAGTGATCAATCAATACGCCATTGATTGTGCCTATCGCCCTGGCCTGCTGCACATTGCCCATCGTAAGCGCCATTTTCATGCCTTAGCCGAGGATGCCGAGCATCTCACCCGTCATTATGGCGTAACCGAACTTGAAGTGCTCGATGCGCGCGAAATTGAAAAGTACACGCATATGCATGGCGCTTTCGGAGGCGTGTTCAACCCCCACGGCGGCCATCTTGATCCATTGGCTTTGACGCGCGGCCTTGCGCTAGCTTCAGAAGCAGCAGGAGCACAGATTTATGAACAATCGCGGGTGCTGAAAGTAGTGCCCGATGGCAACGCGTGGCGCGTAATTACCAATATCGGCTCCGTGCGCGCCCGTGCAGTTCTACTCAGCGGCGATGGGTCGCTCGATGCCCTGTCAGACGTTGCAGCCGCGCATGTGATGCCATTGGTAAACTTTATGATCGCTACCGCCCCACTTGATCCCGCACTGGCTGACAGCGTGTTGAAGGGTATGATTGCGGCATCCGATACACGGTTTGTAGTGAACTATTTCCGCCGTACAGAAGACAACCGCATCATTTTTGGCGGTGGTGAGAGCTATGGCTCCAGTTTACCGCGCAATTTCCCCAAAAGAGTACGCACGCGCATGCTGGAGCTCTATCCGCAACTCGTTGATGCACCGATAACCCACGGCTGGGGTGGAAAACTCGGCATTACGGCCACGCGCCTACCGTTCGTGCGCCAGTTGAATGCAGGGCTTTATGTCGCCTCTGGCTATTCAGGCCAGGGCGTGATGCTAGCGCCCTATACAGGCAGGATCATTGCACAGGCGATGCTGGGAGATAATACGCGTTTCCGCGAAATGGCGTCCCTACCAGTTCCCTCGCTGCCCGGCGGACGATGCCTGCGTCGCCCATTGCTAACCGCAGCCATGATAGGGTTCGGTTTGCTCGACAGAATATAGAGAAAACTGCTTTAGAACGCTGATTCATTTTCAGCTATCAACCAACAAACCATCTCATCCCAATCACGCTGAATAAAAAAATGCCCCGGCGAACCAGGGCATTCTCGTATTCCAGCTGCTGCAGCTTAATGCACAGGCTCAGCCTCTGCTGGCTTTGCAGGAACGGCTGGCGCTGCATCATCTGCAGGTGCTGCTTCTGGCGTAGGCAGCGGCACAGGATTGGCCGAAAGGGTGCGAAGATAAGCGATGATATCAGCGCGCTCTTCAGGCTTTGCAACGCCTGCGAACGCCATGATTGTGCCCTTCACGAAGCCCTTGGGGTTGGCAATGAAGTGGTCAAGGTTATCATATGTCCACTTGTCACCGGCATCACTATGCGCCTTCATCGGTGCAGAATAGCCAAAGCCTGCAACCGCACCAATCGTCCGATCAACAATGTTGTAAAGATCAGGGCCAACTTTTGCGCCTGCGCCTTCAGCGAAGTTATGGCAAGCCTTACACTTGGCCACGGCCTTTTCGCCGCGCGCGGGGTCGCCGGCAGCCAGGCGCACGGAAATCGGCGCGACAGCTGCAGCCGTCTGGGTCGCTGCGCCAGCGCCAGCCTCTGCTGCTCCAGGCAGATCATAGCCAGCGACGATCGGCGTCTTCGGATTAAAGATGATGCCTGACAGCATGCCAAGACCCATCACGAAGAGAAGGGTGCCGAGCACCGCGCCGGCGATTTTGTTGAGCTCGAAGGAATCCATCGGTCTGCGGCTCCGGTCCATACCTAAATTTTTACCCGGCAGGACACTACAGGTCCGTTCGAGCGATCACAATACGGGATGATTACCCGGTTTGCTCTGCACTTTGCAACTCGTATAAGCAAGATATGACGTAAGATGATATGTGACATTTCATCTTTTTTTCGCTAACCGTGATCGAAACGCACGCTTTTTGCATTGGTTCAAGTCCAGATATGCCTTCTCCGCTCGTTATTATCCCCGCCCGTCTCGCCGCAACGCGCCTTCCAAACAAGCCGCTGGCGGATATTAATGGCCTGCCAATGATTGTGCATGTGCTGCAACGGGCAGAAGCGGCCAATATCGGACCGGTAATCGTGGCCACTGATTCGCAGGAAATCGCTCAGGCGGTCGAATCTGCGGGTGGCCGCGCGATTATCACCCGCGCTGACCACCCTTCCGGCTCCGACCGTATCTTTGAAGCGCTCTCAATAGTCGATCCGGATGGTCATCACGATGTCATCGTCAACGTACAAGGCGATCTGCCGACTATTAATCCGGCAATTATCGCCGCATCGCTCACCCCTCTTCTGAACGATCCGGCAGTAGATATTGCCACCCTTGCCGTGGAGATCTCCCGCCATGAGGAGCGCACAGCTGAAAGTGTTGTGAAGGTTGTAGGCAGTGAGATAGCGCCTGCTCATCTGCGCGCCCTCTATTTCACACGCGCCACCGCACCGTGGGGCGAAGGACCGCTGTTTCATCACATCGGTCTTTATGCTTATCGCCGCAGTGCTTTAGCACGGTTTGTCACCCTTGCTCCTTCACCGTTAGAGCAAAGAGAGAAGCTGGAACAATTGCGCGCGCTGGAGAATGGCATGCGTATTGATGTTGTTATCGTTGACGATGTACCATTAGGTGTAGATACACCTGATGATCTTGCCCGCGCCCGCAGCCTCCTTTCAGGGATGGATCAATCATGACCGCACCATTTGGCCAGATGCCGAAAGTCATCTCATATCAGGGTGAGCCTGGCGCGAATTCCCATATCGCTGCACATGAGGCGTTTCCTGATTGGCAGCCCTTGCCCTGTGCAACATTCGAGGATGCGTTATCCGCGATTACTGAATCCCAGGCGGGGCTCGGCATGATCCCCATTGAGAACTCGATTGCGGGGCGCGTCGCCGATATTCATCACCTGTTGCCCGCCTCTGGCCTGCATATTATTGGCGAGCATTTTCTACCGATCCGCTTTCAGCTGATGGCACCGAAGGGGGCAACGCTCGCCACCATCAAAACCGTGCACAGTCATGTCCATGCGTTGGGGCAGTGCAGACGTATTATACGCGAGCTTGGCCTCAAGGCTGTGGTGGCCTCTGATACAGCAGGCTCCGCCCGTCAGGTAGCAGAATGGAATGATCCCACCCAGGCAGCTCTGGCCCCTCAACTGGCTGGCGATATCTACGGTCTGAATACCCTGGCCAAAGACGTTGAAGATGAGAAAAATAACACCACCCGTTTTGTCGTGTTGGCTCGCGAACCTCAATGGACACGGGCGAGCGAACCGAATGTAGTAACCAGCTTTATCTTTCGTGTACGCAACGTGCCTGCGGCGCTTTATAAAGCGCTGGGTGGTTTTGCGACGAATGGTCTGAACCTGACAAAGCTCGAAAGCTACATGGTCGAAGGACGCTTTCTTGCAACGCAGTTTTATGCCGAGGTAGATGGCCACCCTGATGATCGCTCTTTGCGGCTTGCTATGGAAGAGCTTGCGTTTTTCTCAAAGGAAACACGCATTCTTGGCGTCTATCCGGCGCATCCTTTCCGTCAGATGCAGACATTGGTGGAAGAGTAAATCACCTCCATCACACAAGTGTGACTGCATAGAATATCCAGCGCTTCGGCAGGATTTGCCACGACGCTGAATTTTCTTTGCCCCTTTATGGCCACTCTCAACGGGCAGTCTCTGCACCGTCCAGAAGTGAAGTGCGATAAAAACGCACATCCCATAACAAAAGGGAGGCACTCATGCGAAGTGTTGCATTCGAGTCATTCATCACCCCGGCAACAGCTACCCTCACTTTTCGCCCTGCCATGCAGAGAGATAATCCTGAAATTGCTCGCTTGCATGATGCGGTATGGCATGAAGGACATCGCGGACTTTCGCCCGCACAAATTTCTGGATCCCCAGAGGACGAGCGTAGCCTGTGGCCGCAAGATGGCCGCGGCATCAGAATGGTTGCAGAACGCGGCGGGGAACTTGTGGGCTTTGCTATCGGTGGTCCGGCAAGAGATCCGTTATTGAAAGCTGATACCGAAATCCAGGCATTATGCATTCGCCCCGGTTTACGCTTTCGTGGAATTGGAGCAGCGCTCATTGCTGCACTGGCGCAGCGCCTGGCAATGGTGCTCGGTGCCCGCCAGGCTGGTGTATGGATCTCGGCAGTCAATGTTGCAGCAGTTGCCTTTGCTCGCGCGCTTGGCGCTGTTGTTGAGCGCAAAACCGCTGTTAGCCATGCGATCGCCAGCGGAAACTTGCTAACAGGAAGCCCTCGGCTTGCACTTGTCTGGCATGATATTGATACGCTCGCATTTCATGCAAAGCGTCTGTCTGCCCAAAGTTAGGATGGGTAACCAGTTCTCAGCCACACTTTTCGCGCCAGAAACTATCCGTTTCTAGATATCGCACTCCCAAAGCTGGCATAAGGCCCTTTAATAGAATGCAATTGTGCAATAATTGGAACTTTAGGCATAGTTAGCGCTTATAGACGTGAATGAACAAGTATCTTCGCGCTTACGGGCATAGCGTTTTTTCGATTCATTTCCGGCCTAAATCATGCTAGGCGGACTTGAACCAATGCTTGGGCTCTGCCACTTGCTAGTTTGTGATTTCGATTGGAAAGAGTGCAAGGCTTTCGCGAAATGCCATTAGATGCGTTTACGCTGACTATTGTTGGCTTTCTTGTAAATCTGCAATTGGGTGGCCTGTTGCTGTTCTCATGGAACAGCAACAGGCTTAATCGCGAGCTTTTGTTTCTCGGCATTTGCTTTTTAGGTGCTGCTCTTGGCGGCATGATTATGGGCAATACAGCTGGCAGTATTATTCCACATTATAAAGATTTTGGCTATTCGCTGCTGTTCTTTGCCTATGGTGCGGCCTGGCAAGCCGCACGCGTATTTGAGAAGCGTCCTCTTCGGGTTGGGTATGCTGCAGCAGGTGGCATCATCTGGTTTCTGGCCACTCAGCTCACGGACTGCGAGTGCATTACCTGGGTGCGCGTTATCGCAATCACGGGCATACCTGTTATATACAGCCTGCTGGCAGTACGTGAATTGTGGCGTGGTCGGCGCGAGTTTTTGCCATCGCGCACAGCTCTATGTATTGTGCTAATGGCAGATATCGCGCTGTTCGTTATGCGCGGCCTTTTCATTTTGGCGGGCGGATTATCTGCCGATGCTTTTGGCCAGAACTGGATCTCACTGCTGACATTAATCGCAATCGCAGCCAACGTAGCGATTGCCTATCTGGTGTTGTCGCTGATCAAGGAGCGTCTGGAGTCTGAACAGACAGCCCAGATCATGGTCGATCCCCTGACAGGCCTGGGGAACCGGCGGGCACTGAGTGCTTATGCAGATCGGATTCTGCGCCGACAAGCCTTGTCAGGCGGCCCCCTATGCGTCGCTATTATTGATCTTGATCACTTCAAGAAAATCAATGATACATATGGTCATTTTATCGGAGACGACGTGCTACGCGTTTTTTCCGAACGCGCGTCGATGAAACTGCGTCCGACTGATTATTTGTTCCGCATTGGTGGTGAAGAGTTCTTGTGCATCCTTCATTCCGCCAATGAGAAGGATGCTGTGCATGTGATGGATCGCATCCGCACTTCCATGACAGATTACAGACCGTGCGGGGACCCTCATGCGCCGGAAGTAACAATCAGCGCCGGCATCGCATCCGCCCAAGCTGTTGGATACGAACTGGAAGACCTTACACGCGCGGCTGACAGCGCATTGTATGAAGCCAAGCATGCAGGACGAAATTGCGTGCGTATCTATAAGGCAACAATGGAAAGCGCTGTCGCCTCGTAATCGAGCAATAGCAAAATACCCTGTCACAGCTGACAGGGTAATTTGCACTCATCTTACTATTTTTACATGCTTTGATATGTTGAGTTTTCGCCTATCACAATAGACGTTTACTCATCCCAATCAGAATCTGGTTCTGATTTATCGTCCTGCACCCGCGAACGAAGCCGAGCTATTTGTGCCAGCCGCGCCTCTGCAGCCTCCTGTGCTGCTTGCTGAGCTGGAGTAAGCGGAATAGGTTTCTCAGGTGGACGTTTTGTTTTATCCTTGTTAAGTATTAAAGGTCCACGGCCATCATGAGTTTGGATTTTTACAGATTTCCCATCCTTCACCTGTAAGGTGGAAGATGTATTTTGGGACGAATCCGTGGTGCTATTGCTTTTATTGTTTGGATTAGACTGCTTAATCTGGGTGAGAATATCCACTGGCTTCTGAGCTGAATTTGCTTTCGACTGCGATTTAAGTTGTGATTTCGTAGCGTCAAGCACTGTCGTGGAAACTCCACACTTCGCAGCCGGTGTTGTAAAACTATTTAACGACTGAGGCGCGCTGCTACCGGGCTGATTGGCTGCGATGCCCTGCTTTTGCTGAACGACAGGCGGTGCCTGATTAGAATCTGTCGCAGAAATATTTGGCGACTGAGGCGCGCTGCTACCGGGCTGATTGGCTGCGATGCCCTGCTTTTGCTGAACGACAGGCGGTGCCTGATTAGAATCTGTCGCAGAAATATTTGACGACTGAGGCGCGCTGCTACCGGGCTGATTGGCTGCGATGCCCTGCTTTTGCTGAACGACAGGCGGTGCCTGATTAGAATCTGTCGCAGAAATATTTGACGACTGAGGCGCACCGCCACTATTGGATGCAGCAGCCTGCCTTTGCTTGATTGCCTGCTGAAGCTCGTCATTGAAAGACAAGCCTGCCCCAGAAGCAGAAGGTTTTGCAGGATTACTTACAGCACCAGATCCATCCTGAGCACCAGGCTTCGCAGGATTGCTTGGCGACTGAGGCGCACCGCCACTATTGAATGCAACAGCCTGCCTTTGCGCGGCAGCCTGTTTAAGTTGGTCTGCCAAAGGCTTAGAAACAGAAGGTCTTGCAGGATTACTTACAGCACCAGATACACCCTGAGCGCCAGGCGTTGTTTGAGCATTACCGGCCGTCGTCCGACCGGATGTAAGGGCAGCAAGGGGACGAAAAACACTTTCCTTATTTATATTCTGATCAATTATAGCAGATGTTAACATCTGTACATTTCTCTCTTGAAGGGCAAGAGAGCTATGAAGCCTATCAAATTGGTTCTGAATAGCACACACAGTCGGATAGATGCCAATAGTCAGAATAGAAAGTGCTATATACTTCAGCCAGCTAACTGTACGATAAATAAATGAACTTGATGGAGGCGCCGTGGCTATAATCAAAGCACGCGTTGAGCTTTCCGACTGAATCAACGAAAGTTCAGAATCGCAATTACCATTTTGCTCAACATCAAAGTAGGCAACAAATCCATTATTATAGCATATGATAGCACGTCCAATTTCTTCGCCAGCCATTTCATCAACCCATATTAAATATTAAAAATTTCTTTCGCTTAGTGAGCGAAAAATCTATCTGAATTCAAATGGTAAGTTACAATGATACAACTTTGCCCATAATGGTAGCAGCCATATAACTTATTCAGCTCAAATGTCAATATATTTCCTTTTCATGCCGTCATCAAATTAACAAAAACAATGTCCGTGATCGCAATAGATGCTAAATGTATGCCACAATATGTATGCCACAATCCGCCCTTGACAGATGCCGTCGATCGCAGCACAGATCCCCATCCTGAGGAAAGATGATTGATGCCTATCGCCACGCCCCCATACACCGCAACGAACAAACCACAGCTGGATGTGCTCATCTGCGCGCCGCGCGGTTTTTGCGCGGGCGTGGTGCGTGCCATTGATGCGGTAGAGAAGGCCCTCGCCATCTATGGCCCGCCGGTCTATGTGCGCCATGAAATTGTGCATAATAAATACGTGGTTGAAAGCCTGCGCCGCAAGGGCGCGATCTTCGTTGATGAACTCGATGAGATTCCCGAAACAAAGGCGCCTGTGATTTTCTCGGCTCATGGTGTGCCGAAGTCCGTACCTCTGGATGCGCAAACGCGTCATTTTTTCGCGATTGATGCCACCTGCCCTCTTGTCACCAAAGTGCATCGCGAGGCTGAGGTGCATTACAAGCGCGCCCGCCACGTAGTGCTGGTGGGGCATGCTGGCCATCCAGAAGTTGTGGGCACGATGGGGCAGTTGCCCGAAGGCGCGATCACACTGATTGAAACCATTGAGGATGTCGCACATCTCACCCCGCCTGAGGGGCAAGAACTTGCCTATGTCACGCAGACCACGCTATCTGTCGATGATACGGCCGGGATTGTAGCGGCACTTAAAGCGCGCTTTCCGGCCATTGTAAGCCCCCATAAGGAAGACATCTGCTACGCCACAACCAATCGTCAGGAGGCGGTTAAGCGGGTTGCGCCGCAGGTTGATGCGATGATTGTGGTTGGATCACCAAATTCATCCAACTCGCAGCGCCTGCGTGAGGTTGCAGAGCGGGCGGGCTGTCCTGTATCGCGGTTGATCCTGCGGGCTGAGGATATCGACTGGTCACTGTTTGCCGGCATTCGTAAGCTGGGGCTGACGGCTGGTGCTTCAGCACCCGAAATTCTCGTCGAAGAGATTATCGATGCCTTCGCCGAACGCTTCGACGTGCGGGTTGAAACGGTCTCTACTGCCGATGAAAGTGTGTTCTTCCCACTGCCGCGCGATCTACGCGAGCAGGCTGCCGAATAGGTATTGGACGATGGCTGTCTACACTGAAGTATCGGATGCTGAGCTATCCGCTTTTGTTGCTCGCTACGATATCGGTCGCCTGCTATCTGCCAAGGGCATTGCGGAAGGGGTAGAAAATTCCAACTTCCTGCTACAGACCGAAACCGGCTTTTTTATTCTAACGCTCTATGAAAAGCGCGTGAATGCGGCTGATCTGCCCTTCTTTATCGGGCTGATGGAGCATCTGGCGGGCCGGGGCATCACATGCCCGCAGCCTGTACGCGACCGTGAAGGCAATACCCTGCAACAGCTTGCGGGCAGACCTGCGGCAATGGTGACGTTTCTTTCTGGCATGTCTGTCAATCGTCCTGGCGTGGCGCATTGTGGGGAATTGGGCCGGGCATTGGCCGAACTCCATGCCGCTGGTGCAGATTTTACATTAACGCGCCAAAACGCACTGGATCTTCATGGCTGGCGGCCACTCTTCGAGCAGGCACGCGCGCAGGCGGATAGCGTCAGTCCCGGCCTTGCCCAACGCATCAGTGATGATCTCGCTTTGCTTGAGAATGCTTGGCCAAAAGGATTGCCGGAAGGCGTGATCCATGCCGACCTTTTCCCGAACAATGTCTTTTTCCTCGGCGAGAAGCTCTCTGGCCTGATTGACTTTTACTTTGCTTGCAATGATGCGCTGGCCTACGACCTCGCCATTTGTCTGAACGCATGGTGCTTTGAGGCTGATGGCTCGTTCAACATCACCAAGGGGCAGGCGATGATCAGCGCCTACGAGGCCGTGCGCCCACTTGATCCGAGCGAAGTCGCAGCCTTGCCTATTCTTGCGCGCGGTGCGGCGCTGCGCTTTTTGCTGACCAGACTTGTCGACTGGCTGAATGTCCCGCCCGGTGCATTGGTGAAGCCGCTGGATCCGCTGGAATACGACCGCAAGCTTGGTTTCCATCGCCACGCCACCACAGCAGCAGACTACGGACGCGTTGCATGAGTGAACGCGTAACTATCTATACGGACGGCGCCTGCTCCGGCAATCCTGGCCCCGGTGGCTGGGGGGTGCTGCTGATGTTTCGTGGCGTCGAAAAGGAGCTGTCGGGCGGCGAAGAGCTCACAACCAATAACCGTATGGAGCTCATGGCGGCGATTGTTTCGCTTGAAACGCTGAAACGCCCCTGCATGGTCGATTTGTATACGGATTCACAATACGTACGTTCTGGCATTACTTCATGGATGCAAAACTGGAAGCAACGCGGCTGGAAAACGGCTGATCGCAAACCAGTCAAGAACGAAGACCTCTGGCGCCGCCTCGACGAAGCTGCAAACCGTCATAATGTAACATGGCACTGGGTCCGCGGCCACGATGGCCACCCCGAAAACGAGCGCGTCGATGCGCTGGCACGTGCCGGCATGGAACCCTTCAAGGGAATGCACTGATCTTCGCGCCATGGCGGCCTGCAACTGGCACCTTTTTGCGCTTCCGGTGCTCATGGACATTAGTCCACTGCGCTCCGGTTCTCAAAAGGTATCAGTTTCGGCTCCCCCTGACACAAAGCGCAATATATTCCACGGTCCTTTTGCTGCACCGTTTATAATTTCCGGTTTGACATCAACGCCGAACGCATTATTCCTGAAGGTGGATTCGCAATCTTGTGAATCTGAGGTGTAGCAACCTCTCCAAGATCGGTTGGTACCAACCGTGATGGTGCCTCCCTTGCTCTATGGCCGGGGAGGCGCTGGCTATGTTCAGGGCTTGCCTAAAGGCCAGCGCAGCCGTGTCTTGGCGGTTTGCTAACTCTCCCGGCCACCAGCTTTGCGCTTTTATGGGTGTATTTTCTGGTGGCCTTTTCATCTTGGAAGGGAGTTACTACCGTGACCGATAATCACTTTGGCACAAATCTACTATCACTTTACGCGCATCTGACACCATGGGTGCAAGCATGGCTTGGCTTGAGCCTAAGCTTTGTTTTGCTAGGCATGATGTATCTCTTAAAAGAGATTTTGGTTGCGTTCACGCAACTGTTTCGGCGCTCTCACTCCCAGAAAGAGCCCAAGGATACCTCATATGAAGAATGCCAGCAGATACAATTGAAAATCTTGCAAAAGCTAGATCGCCTGCTTACCCGGAGCATCCTGAATCTTCACTTGGGTATCCGTTCTTAAATTCACTGCGCATCACCTAAAAAGCGGCACTGTTTTGCATCCAGGGAGGATGCAGGAACAGGGCCGCTTTTTGGCTTGAAAGGACATCACCTTCATTAAGTCAGTGAATTCGCGCGGTTCAATTATCGCAAAACACCCTTAATTTCGCTGTTATATTTTATGGATAACAAATTATTAATGTAGTTGTAGGCCTTATTCTGCAACGGTTTCTTATAATGCCCAAATCCATGTGTCCCTATTTGGCACATTCGTTACCGTTAATAACGCGTTTTTGGTTAATCGCTTCAACCTCATCTTTACCGTCGATTCGCATAGTGAGGCTTGTCAGTCGCGTAACTGGTAGGCGTCATGAATATTCCGCATACCGAAGCTGCTGGTGTTCTGCCCCGGATCAGGGTTCCGCGTACCGGAAGGCAGACGCCCGCACCTCGGATGGAGCATAGGCTCCCAATAGATCAGATTCTTCTCGGTGATTGCATTGAATCGCTGCGGCAGTTGCCGTCTGAAAGCGTTGATCTGATCTTTGCCGATCCGCCCTACAATCTTCAGCTTGAAGGCGCGCTGACACGCCCCGATCACAGCCACGTTGATGCCGTGGATGATGAGTGGGATCGTTTCGACAGCTTCGCCGATTATGATCGCTTCACCCGCGAATGGCTTTTCGAATGCCGCCGCGTGATGAAGAAAACTGCGACGCTGTTTGTCATCGGATCATACCACAACATTTTCCGCGTGGGCACGGCTGTGCAGGATCTGGGGTTCTGGGTCCTTAATGACATCATCTGGCGCAAAGCCAATCCGATGCCGAATTTCCGTGGCCGTCGCTTTACCAATGCGCACGAAACTCTCATCTGGGCCTCGCGCAGCGCCGATGCCAAGGGTTACACCTTTCATTACGAAGCCTTGAAGGCGGGGAATGAGGATACGCAAATGCGGTCCGACTGGTATTTCCCCCTCTGCACGGGCGACGAGCGCCTGAAAGACGCTCAGGGCCAGAAGGTGCATCCCACGCAAAAGCCTGAGGCGCTATTGGCACGGGCGCTGCTTGCTGCGACAAACCCCGGCGATGTGGTGCTCGATCCCTTCTTCGGCTCCGGCACCACAGGTGCTGTTGCCAAAAGGCTTGGCCGTCATTTCATTGGCCTTGAACGGGACCCCGTTTATGCCAAGGCTGCGCGTGAGCGCATTGATCAGGTGCAACCGCTTGATCCGATGGCGGTATCAACCGCGCCATCCAAGCGCACCGAGCCACGCATTCCTTTCCTCTCGCTGATTGAGGCGGGTTTGATCAGCGCGGGTGAAATGGTTGTCGATGCGCGTGAAAAGCATCAGGCAATCGTGCGTGCCGATGGCACGCTTGTGGTTGGCCCGGCGATTGGCTCCATCCATAAGGTCGGCGCACTTGTGCAGGGACATCCCTCGTGCAATGGCTGGACATTCTGGCACGTGCGCCGCGAAGGCGCGTTGGTGTCCATTGATGATCTGCGCGGCGATTACAGGACGCGTCATTCAATCGCAGCGTGAGCTAACACTTTGCGCATCACCGTTGGCAGCGCCTCTTCATGAAGAAGAGCGCGCTTCTGCCAGCGGCTTCCTGCTGGCGCTGCAGTAATGGCCGGAATTTCCGCCCGATAAACCGCAAGCTCTAGCGGGAAATGCGTAAATACATGGCGCACAATGCCCGGTAAAATCTTCCATTCGGCCTGGAACGGCGCAAGCGCAATAGCGCCCGTAACATCAAATGCCGGCGACCACTCCGACCCCGGCACCTCCGCCATGCCGCCAAGCAAGCCACGCGGCGGACGATCCCGCAACAATACTTGTCCATCCGCACGCACGGCAACGAAAGCCGCTCCCAACCGCAGTGCGCCCTGTTTCTTGGCTTCTTTCCGCGGAAACGTCTCAGCCGTACCATCGCGGCGCGCCTGACAGGGACCAGACCAGGGACAAAGCGCACAAGCGGGGCGTTTGGGCGTACAGATAGTCGCGCCAAGGTCCATCATCGCCTGCGCAAAATCACCGGGACGATCATGCGGCATCAACGAGAGCGCCAGTGCCCGTATTGTAGGCTTTGCACGTGGTAATGGCTCTTCCAGCGCAACAAGGCGCGACAGCACACGCTCAACATTGCCATCGACGGCAACCGCAGGCTCATTGAAGGCAATCGAAGCAACAGCACCCGCCGTGTAGGCACCAATGCCGGGAAGGGTCAGCAGAGCGCGCTCATCAGCGGGGAAGTGCCCTCCATACTCTTCCGCAACAACCTTCGCACAGGCATGGAGATTGCGGGCACGCGAGTAATAACCCAGCCCAGCCCACGCCTGCATCACCGCCTCAACCGGCGCTGCTGCAAGTGCTTCAACGGTCGGAAAACGCACCAGAAAACGCTCGAAATAGCCCTTCACCGTCTGCACAGTGGTTTGTTGCAGCATGATCTCGGAGAGCCATACGCGATAAGGATCAGCCCCCTCCCCCGCTAACGCACGCCAGGGCAGCACGCGCCGGTGGCGATCATACCAGGCAAGCAAAGAACTGGCGGAGGCGGTTTCCTCAGCAGAAATGAGCGACATTGGTTATCTTGGGTTGGACTATGTTGGATTTTGCACTGCGCGTTGATACCATGTATCGGTATTAGCGTAAGGGATGCTCAAGTAACATCCCCTTCTAACGGACATCCTGATGAATTTTTCATATGCAGACCGGTAAACAAGACAACGTGAGCATCAAACATTCGGCCAGATTAAAGCCTCTGTCCGAATTGGTGGATAAATGCATTGCACCAGCGCTTGCGGCGCAAGGCTTTGCAGCATCCGACGTTGTGCTGGCCTGGCCCGAGATTGTAGGCGAACGGCTGGCACGACACACAGAGCCGATGCGCGTTCTGTGGCCCAGGCGCCATGAGGGTAAACAAGCAGACAGCAAGCGAACTGGCAGCGCCTCAAGCTCTCGTTCTGCAGCATTTAAGGATGCACGCTCGCAACAACCCGCAACCCTCGTCGTACGGGTAACAGGCGCTTTTGCACTGGAACTGCAACATATGGCGCCCGTGGTGATAGAGCGGGTCAACGCGCATTTCGGCTGGCGATGCATTGGCCAACTGGCCTTCCGACAAGGACCAATTACCCGCCGCACTGTCACGGCAATTCCTGAACGCCATCTCAATGAGGCGCAAGAACAGATGGTTCAGCAATCCGTGCGTGAGATTACAGATGATCCATTACGTCATGCCCTCGAAAATCTTGGCCGGGCGGTATTAGCTAAGGGTAACGATTAATAAGACAGGGGCTGAAGGAGAATGCTGAAATACTCCCGCGCCAAAAATGCATCAGGCTGCCTTGGTTGACGAAATGTTAATGAGGCATACGCCTTTCTAAGCGCTAGAGTGTTTTTGCCTGTTGATTCGTACAGCTTTTTGTCCCGGGAGATTGCTTTGGTTCGCCGTATCTTTCCCCGCTTACCGATATCGCCTTCCGTTGAAGCGATGCCTCATACAACCATTCTGGCCACACGCCGCGATCTTTTAGGTCTTGCAGGCGGGTTCATTGGCACTTCCCTCACAGCGGGGCTTTTCCCCCAAGCCACATTCGCGCAGGAACCGGAAAAAGCACCGCCCCCCACGGGCGCCTATGAAGCACATGGCCTTTCAGCATTTGGTGATCTGGAGCTACCAGCGGACTTCAAGCATTTTGGCTACGTAAACCCTGATGCCCCTATCGGCGGCAAGCTCGTGATGCGGGTAACACAGGGTAGCTTGGACACCTTCAACACGCTCAACACCTTCGTCTTGCAGGGCGACCCCGCTGCCGGCATGAGCATGACATTCGACTCGCTTATGGTTGGCTCCGCTGATGAGCCTGATGCGGTTTATGGCCTTGTAGCGCAATCGGTTTGGGTGAGTGAGGACCGCAGACTCTATCGCTTCAAAATGCGGCCAGAAGCGCGGTTCCACGATGGCACGAAGATCACTGCTGCCGATGTGGTATTTTCTTTCGATATTCTGAAAGAAAAAGGCTTGCCCGCCTATCGGTCACTCCTGGCTGAAGCCGAGAAGGCTGTCGCTGAAGCGGATGATGTCGTCACGTTTCATTTATCAGCTGAGCGCGGACGTGACCTGCATCTGATCATTGCAGCACTGCCCATTTTCTCAAAGGCCTACTGGAGCACGCGAGACTTCACCGCCTCTACACTGGAAGCGCCACTTGGTTCGGGCGCCTATCGCGTGGGACGGTTTGAGGTCGGACGCTTCATCGAGTTCGATCGTGTGGATGATTACTGGGCACGTGATATCAACGTGAATGTCGGCCAGAACCGCTTCCAGCATGTGCGTTATGAATATTTCCGCGATGAGCAGGTGATGTTCGAGGCCTTCAAATCTGGCATCATCAACTTTCATGAGGAATATACAGCAAGCATCTGGGCCAATGGCTACAACTTTCCAGCTTTTCGTTCCGGGCAGGTGGTGCGCGAGAAGATCGACATTAGCGCACCGCCCAGTGTTCAAGGGTGGTACTTCAACCTGCGCCGTGAGAAATTCGCTGACCCGCGCATACGCGAAGCCATTGGGTTGGCATTCGATTTCGAATGGACCAATGCCAAGATCATGTATGATTCATACAAGCGTACCACCTCCTTTTTTGAGAACACCCCTCAAGAAGCCGAAGGCTTGCCATCGGCAGAAGAGCTTGTGCTGCTTGAGCCATGGCGCGGCAAAGTGCCGGATGAGGTTTTTGGCGAGCCCTTTATGCCCCCTGTATCAGACGGCTCAGGAAATGATCGCGAACAATTGCGGCGCGCCTTCAAGTTGCTGACAGATGCTGGATACAAGCGTGAAGGCAATGCGCTGCGCCTGCCAGATGGCAAGCCGTTTGAGATTGAGTTTCTTGATAGCAGCACACGGCTGCAGCCGCATACACAGCCATTTCAGGAAAACCTCAAGCGGCTTGGGATCAAGGCAACATCGCGCATTGTCGATCCATCACAATATCAGCTGCGGCTGGAGAATTACGACTATGACATCGTCAGTGTCGCGCGCCTCGCAAGCTTGACTCCGGGGCCGGAGCTGCGGGTTTTCTATGGCTCGCAAGCAGCCAAAACACCCGGCACATTAAATGTCGCAGGCATCAGCGATCCCGCGATTGATGCGTTGATTGCTCACATCGTGAATGCCAAAACGCGCGATGAGGTGACCATCGGTGCGCGTGCGCTCGACCGGGTGCTGCGGGCGGGGAGGTATTGGGTGCCGATGTGGTACAGGGCCGATGAATGGTTGGCCTACTGGAACATCTTCTCACACCCTGATAAACAGCCGCGCTATAGCTCCGGCGCGCCCGGAACATGGTGGTTTGACGCAGAAAAAGCTAAGCGCATCGGCTGGAAGGGCTGAGTAAATGTTTGCCTATATTGCCCGCCGCATCGCATTGATGGTGCCGACGATCCTCGGCATCATGCTGATTGCATTCGTGATTATCCAGTTCGCACCCGGCGGCCCCATTGAGCGCATCATCGCCCAGATGCAAGGCGCTGATAACGGCGCAACCTCACGCATCGGCGGCGGTGGGGGGCGATCTTGGCGGCGGGGGCGGCATGGGTGATGGCGGTGGCTCGCGCTATCGCGGGGCGCAGGGGCTTGATCCGGCATTCATCGCACAGCTTGAAAAGCAGTTTGGCTTCGACAAGCCAGCGCCAGAGCGTTTCTTCAAGATGATCAAGGATTACGCCACCTTTGATTTCGGCAAGAGCTATTTTCGCGATGTCTCAGTGGTATCGCTGATCGGCGAAAAGCTGCCGGTGTCGATCACGCTTGGCCTCTGGATGACGCTGCTTTCTTACGCCATTTCGATCCCGCTTGGCATATCGAAAGCAGTGCGCGATGGATCGAAGTTCGATATCTGGACATCCGGCGTGATTATTATCGGCTATGCGATCCCGAGCTTCCTGTTTGCTATCCTGCTGATTGTTTTCTTCGCAGGCGGATCATTCTGGCAGATATTTCCGCTGCGTGGCCTCTTCTCGGAGAATTTTGCAGAACTGTCGTTCTTCGGCAAAATCACTGATTATCTTTGGCACATCACGCTGCCCATCCTGTCGATGACCCTTGGCGCATTTGCAACCTCGACGCTGCTGACCAAAAACTCATTCCTGGATGAAATCCGTAAACAATACGTCCTCACCGCACGGATGAAGGGTCTTAGCGAGCGCCAGGTCCTCTATGGACATGTGTTCCGCAATGCCATGCTGATCGTTATTGCGGGCTTTCCGGCTGCATTCATCGGCGCATTCTTTGCCGGATCGCTGCTGATTGAAACCATCTTCTCGCTGGATGGATTGGGCCTGTTATCGTTTGAATCTATCGTCAACCGCGACTATCCGGTGGTATTTGCAAATCTGTTTATTTTCTCGCTGCTTGGACTTGCTGTGAACCTGCTATCAGACCTCACCTATACATGGATCGACCCGCGCATTGATTTTGAGACGCGGGAGGTTTGAGATGTCGCACGCTGAGATAACACCTGTTGAAACACCGGGGTTTGTCGCGCCTCCCACGCCTCGCAAAGGCTTGCTGAAGCTATCCCCTTTGAACCAGCGTCGCCTACGCAATTTCCGCGCGCATCGGCGCGGATTCTGGTCGCTATGGATATTTCTCGCGCTGTTTTTCGTTACGTTGGGTGCAGAATTCATCGCCAACGATCGCCCGATCATTGCGTATTATAAGGGCGAGATCCTGTTTCCGGTTTTCGTCAATTACCCGGAAGAAAAATTCGGCGGCTTTCTGGCTCAAACGGATTATCGCGATCCCTTTATTGCGAAAGAAATCGAAGCAAATGGCTGGGCTGTCTGGCCCCCCATTCGCTTTTCCTATCGCACCCATAACCTCGCCATCCCAGTGCCCGCCCCCGCACCACCCACGTGGATGCTGACCAATGCGCAATGCGGTGGCTCGTGCCAGGATATTGAGTGGAACTGGCTTGGCACGGATGATCAAGGCCGCGATGTGTTGGCGCGCCTCATCTACGGCTTTCGCCTGTCGGTACTGTTCGGGCTTATTCTGGCAGGTGTTTCATCCGCAATCGGTATTTTCACGGGCGCGATACAAGGCTACTTCGGCGGCTGGACAGACCTCATCCTGCAGCGAATTATCGAGATCTGGAATTCCATTCCCTCGCTTTATCTGCTGATCATCGTCTCCTCGATTATTACACCGGGCTTTTTCGTGCTGCTTGGCATTCTGCTGCTGTTCTCGTGGGTTTCGCTTGTCGGTGTTGTGCGGGCAGAGTTCCTGCGAGCACGCAACTTTGAATATGTGAACGCCGCGCGCGCCCTGGGGCTATCGGATGCCACCATCATGTTCCGCCATCTGCTGCCCAACGCTATGGTCGCGACGTTGACGTTCCTGCCCTTCGTGCTCAACGGTTCGATCACGACACTGACATCGCTAGACTTCCTCGGCTTTGGCCTTCCACCTGGCTCGCCCTCACTGGGTGAACTGCTGGCGCAAGGCAAAGCCAATCTGCAAGCTCCGTGGCTGGGGCTGACAGGCTTCTTTGTCATCGCGCTGATGCTGTCATTGCTGATCTTTATCGGCGAGGCGGTGCGTGATGCGTTTGATCCGCGCAAGACTTTCTCATAAGGGGAATGCCCATGAACACTCCCCTGCTTTCCGTCAAGGATCTTTCGGTCGCCTTCCGTCAGGATGGGCGTGAAATCCCTGCAGTAAATGGCGTTTCGTTTGACCTTGCGGCCGGTGAAACGCTCGCGCTTGTCGGCGAATCCGGTTCCGGAAAATCGGTAACGGCACTGTCCATTCTGAAGCTGCTGAATTATCCGGCAGCGCATCATCCTTCAGGAGAGGTGCTCTTTAAGGGGCGCGATCTGCTGCGCGTTTCCGAGGATGAGCTGCGCAAGGTGCGCGGTAATGATATCACGATGGTGTTTCAGGAACCGATGACATCCCTGAACCCCCTGCATGTTATTTCACGCCAGATCGGTGAAATTCTGGCCCTGCACAAGGGCCTGACGGGCGAACCCGCGCGCAAACGCACATTGGAGCTGCTGGAACTCGTCGGTATCCGCGATGCTGAAAACCGTCTGGACGCGTACCCGCATCAGCTCTCCGGCGGGCAGCGCCAGCGTGTGATGATTGCGATGGCGCTCGCCAACGAACCAGACCTGCTGATCGCGGACGAACCCACCACCGCACTCGATGTAACAGTGCAGGCGCAGATTCTCGACCTGCTGGCCGAGTTGAAAACGCGTCTCAATATGTCGCTGCTCTTCATCACCCACGACCTTGGCATTGTGCGCAAGATTGCCGACCGGGTATGTGTGATGACGGGCGGCAAGATTGTCGAAACCGGTCCCGTCGCGCAGGTTTTTGACCATCCCCAGCATGCCTACACACAAAAGCTGCTTGCTGCCGAACCCAAAGGCACACCGCAACCCGTGCCTGATGATGCACCTGTGGTGGTGAAGGCGGGGCCGATCAAGGTATGGTTTCCGATCAAACGCGGCTTCTTCCGTAAGACGGTCAGCCACGTGAAGGCGGTTGATGGCGTCTCCATTATGGTGCGAGAGGGTGAAACAGTCGGCATCGTTGGCGAGTCAGGATCGGGCAAGACAACGCTTGGCCTTGCGATATTGCGCCTTATCCGCTCTGAAGGGCCGATCGTGTTTCTGGGCCAGCACATTGATGGATTGCCACGCAAGGCCGTGAAACCTTTGCGGCGTTCGATGCAGATTGTGTTTCAGGACCCCTACGGCTCCCTGTCACCGCGCCTATCAGTGGCGGAGATCGTCGCAGAAGGTCTTGGCGTGCAGCAGAAGGGCCTTTCTGAACAACAAAAACGCGAGCGTGTTGCACGGGCGTTGGTCGATGTCGGCCTCGATCCGGCGGCGATGGACCGTTACCCGCACGAATTCTCTGGCGGCCAACGCCAGCGCATCGCTATCGCCCGCGCGATGGTGCTGGAGCCACGCTTCATTGTGCTGGACGAACCAACCTCGGCACTCGATATGTCGGTGCAGGCGCAAATCGTTGATCTGCTGCGCGATTTACAGCGCACGCGCAAGCTGGCCTATCTCTTCATCAGCCATGATCTGAAAGTGGTGCGGGCGCTCTCAAACTCCGTCCTCGTGATGCAGAACGGGAAGGTGGTAGAGCAAGGGCCGGCTGGTGAATTGTTCGCAAATCCGCAAGCGGCCTACACGAAAGCGCTGTTTGAAGCCGCGTTCTCCACATCAGCGCGTGGAAATCTTGCCACGTCTACGCATGCGACCTGACATGTGCTGCAAAAAAGAGTATGGCAGGGCAAGCAATCATCTTTAAAGGACCTGTCATGAACGGCGTTACCGTTGTCGACCACCCGCTCGTGCAGCACAAGCTTACCCTGATGCGCGACAAAACGCGCTCTACCAAGGGTTTCCGGCAGCTGCTGAATGAAATCGGCATGCTGCTATGCTATGAAGTAACCCGTGATCTGCCGACAGAGCTGGTCGATGTAGAAACACCGATCACCACCATGCGCGCACCAATGCTGGCCGGTAAAAAGCTGGTATTTGCACCAATTCTGCGCGCCGGCGTGGGTTTTCTCGATGCAATGCTTGATCTGGTGCCTTCAGCCCGAGTCGCGCACATTGGTCTTTACCGCGACCCTGAGACGCTGAAAGCGGTGGAATATTATTTCAAGGCCCCTGCTGACGTCACCGATCGTCTGATCATCGTGATCGATCCGATGCTGGCCACAGCGAACTCAGCGATTGCAGCAATTGATCTGCTGAAAAAGCGCGGCGCACGCGATCTGCGATTCATGTGCCTGCTGGCTGCTCCCGAAGGCATTCGGCGCCTGCAGGAAGCGCATCCGGAAGTACGCATCTGGACAGCAGCTATCGACGAAAAACTGGACGAGCACAGCTATATCGTCCCTGGCCTGGGTGATGCTGGCGACCGCATGTACGGCACGCGATAGGATGTATTGATCTACGCACCAGCGTGGCCTGCGAACACAATGGGAAAGAGCGTCTATAGACACTCTTTCTGCAGCTCATCCTGGCACGAAGCTCAACACATCCTGCGGTCTTTTTCTTGCAGCGTTCTCATCGTCGCGTGCTTATTTGCCGTTTGACTTCACCATTCAAGACGCTATCTCTAGCGATAGATTCGCAGCTTTGTGAGTCTGAGGTGTAGAAACCTCTTAAGTACCGGTTGGCATCAACCGAAATGGTGCCTCCCTTGCTCTACGGCCGGGGAGGCGCTGGCGTATGTTCAAGGCTCTGCCCAAAGGCCAGCGCAGCCGTTGTACTTACGGTTTTCTACCTTCCCGGCCACCAGCTGTGTAAACCCTCTGGGATGCGCTTTCTGGTGGCCTCTTTAGCTTGGAAGGGGAGTTATTACCGTGACTGAATATCATCTTGGCGAAAATCTGCTAACGCTTTACGCGCAGCTCACCCCTTGGGTGCAGATAGCAGTTCTGTTGGGTCTATATCTTGGTGTGGTTGCTGTAGCTTATCTATTAAAGGATATCGTGGTTGCCCTCACGCAACCTTTCCTGCATGCGCCACCCAAAATGTTCAAGGAGGCCCCGCATGAAGAATGCCATAAACTGCAACTGGAAATCCTGCAAAAGCTGGATCAGCTGCTGACAAGGAACATCATAAACCGTCACCTTGGCATTCGTTAACATGCATCTACCTTCGCGTTGGAGCGGGTTTAAAACTGCTATATGCAAACCACCTGACGCGAAGCTCAGCATATCCCTGGTGCACAACCTGTTTGGTACTGATTTTTAAAATCAATAAAGTGCGGTACTCACTTTTTTTGCTAGCGCTATAATCTCGCCAATATGAAAAGACATTAGAAGCTGGAATGTAATTTCTACAAACCTTGTTTCGTTTCCCTCTCAGAGCATAAAGGAACACCATGTTTCCGAAGCCCCTGCCCCTGCTCACGCCTAATACCTATGAGTATGAAACGCTTCCGCTGGTAAAGCCCACCGGCTTTCGCGAGTATGATGCGCGTTGGTTGTTCGAGAAGGAAATCAACCTGATGGGCGTGCAGGCCCTGGGGCTTGGCCTCGGACAACTGCTGCACGAAATGGGCGTGAAGCCGGAAATCGTTACTGGACATGATTTCCGCGGCTATTCCTCCTCCATCAAACACGCACTGATCATTGGCCTGATGGCCGCTGGCGTCAAGGTGAAGGATATCGGCCTGGCGCTTTCTCCCATGGCCTATTTCGCCCAGTTTGATCTCGATGTGCCAGCGGTGGCGATGGTTACGGCCTCGCATAACGATAACGGCTGGACCGGTGTGAAAATGGGTGCCGCACGCCCTCTCACTTTCGGCCCCGATGAAATGAGCCGTTTGAAAGATATTGTCCTCAACGGCAAATCAGAAGCCCGGGCAGGCGGTTCTTATGAATTCGTGGAAGGCTTTGCCACCCGCTACATCAATGATCTCACCAACCGCCCCAAGCTCAAGCGCAAGCTGAAGGTGGTGGCTGCATGTGGCAATGGTACGGCAGGCGCATTCGCACCGCAGGTGCTGGAAGCAATCGGCTGCGAAGTTGTGCCATTGGATACCAATCTCGATCACACCTTCCCCCGCTATAACCCCAACCCTGAAGACATGAAGATGCTGCACGCAATTGCGGAAGCGGTGCGTTCGTCAGGGGCAGACGTGGGCCTTGGCTTCGATGGTGACGGCGATCGTTGCGGTGTTGTCGATAACGAAGGTGAAGAAATCTTCGCTGACAAAATCGGCGTCATGCTTGCACGCGATCTGTCGACGCTACATCCTGGTTCCACGTTCGTGGTGGATGTAAAATCAACCGGCCTGTTCCTCACCGATCCAGTATTGATACAGAACGGCATCAAGGCCGATTACTGGAAAACCGGCCATAGCTATATCAAGCGCCGCGTTAAGGAATTGAATGCTTTGGCAGGCTTTGAGAAGTCCGGCCACTTCTTCTTCAACGCCCCAATCGGGCGCGGCTACGACGACGGTCTCGTGACCGCACTTGCTGTTTGCGATATGCTTGATCGCAATCCTGGCAAGTCGATGGCTGATCTTTATCGTGCGCTTCCGCAGACGTGGGGCACGCCAACCATGTCGCCGCACTGCGCGGATGAGGTGAAATATGACGTGGTCGACCGCGTCATCAAGCGCTTCCAGGCATTACAGGCCAATGGCGGACAGGTGGCAGGACAGGCCATTCGTGATCTTATTACTGTCAATGGCGTGCGCGTTGTGGCGGAAGATGGCACGTGGGGCCTCGTGCGCGCCTCGTCCAACAAGCCGGAACTCGTTGTCGTTATCGAGAGCCCAGTATCAGAAGCCCGCACCCGCGAGATGTTCAAGGCAGTTGATGACATCCTGCGCGAAAATGCGGAAGTCGGAGCTTACAATCAGACTTTCTAAGGCTGGCAGCATCAATTTGATACCGTGACAGACAGGTAAAGCTGGGCCATAGAGGGCCAGAATAGAGGCGCGGGAGCAACACCCGCGCCTTTTGCACTTGCGGCACCCCTTTCATCACATGTTTCCGCATAAACGATTCATAAACCATCTGGACAAATGATTCATTTGGGATTCAGATGAAAGTGATTCGGTAGATGCGTGGCGTGTTGCCGATCAAATGTTCAAAAAAACTCCGAAGGGGGCGTTGCATGGCGCGCGCGGAAGCGGCGGCCGTACCCGCACGCGCGGGTACGATTCTGGGAATCACCAAGTCGGCAAGCAAGCCTGGCTATCGTCAGCTCGCGAAGATGGAGCCCTGGCTTCGGCGCGTTGTGCCTTTTCTATTGGTGATCTTCCTGATATCGCTGCTCGCTGGCGCGGTTTTGCATGGCATCGACACCCGCACGGAAACACTTGAAGATGCAATCACCGAGATTGATCTCATTGCCGCCCTTACCACGAGTGAAATCAGCCGCAAACTTACTGCCACCAGTGAGCAGGAGAAGCTAACGCTGCAATCAGCAGCAAAGAGCGTGCTTGATCGCACCATTCCGGCACACGCACTTGTTCGGGGCAGGCTGGTAGCAATTACAGATTCCACCGGTCGCATCACCTATGCACGCCCTGTGCATCTGGTTGATACGCAACTTGGTGAAGTGCTGGGCGGAAAACAACCGCTAACCACCTTTGCTGATCGCGCAGGCGTTTTGCGGATTAATCTGGCATCGGGCGAGGCGGCACTCGCGACTGTGCGCAATCTGCCTGGCGGCGGACAAGTAGCGGTGGTCCAATCGGAAGCAGAAGCTCTTTCAATATGGCGTGAAAATTTCAACGGCCAAACCACATTGCTTGGCGCCTCGGCCTTTGTGCTGATGGCGCTGGCACTCGCCTATTTCGTACAGACGGGGCGCGCACGCGCCGCCGATGATGTGTGCGAAAGGGTGCGTGAACGTGTCGATGCCGCGCTGGACCGTGGTCGTTGCGGCCTCTGGGATTGGGATATCGCGCGCGGCAGGCTCTATTGGTCGGATTCGATGTACGACATCCTCGGCTACTCGCGCCATGATGAGTTCATGTCATTCGGCGAAATGAACCGTCTTGTGCATCCTGATGATGCTGATCTTTATACAATGGCAGACATGGTCGCCGGCAATCGCGCCACGGCAATTGATCATGAGTTCCGCATACTGAATGCGCAGGGCCAGTGGGTGTGGATCAAGGCGCGCGCACAGCTGGTTGACGAAGCAGGTGATGGCCCTCACCTTGTTGGCATCGCGGTTGACGTTACAGAGCAACGCCGCCTGGCAGAGCAAACCGCCACCGCTGATATGCGCCTGCGTGAAGCCGTTGAAACCATCTCCGAAGCCTTCGTGCTGTGGGATGCCAATAACCGCCTGATCACCTGCAACACGAAGTTCCAGCATCTCCACGGCCTGTCACCTGAAAGCGCGGTGCCGGGCACGCTCTATGAAGACCTGATGGCGCTTGGCACATTGCCGCCGGTCAAGACAGAGCTGATGGCGCCGTCCCGCCGGGGCATCGCAAATGCACAGAAAAGCGAAGTAGGCACACGCACTTTTGAAGCGCAGCTCACGGATGGACGCTGGTTACAAATCAACGAGCGGCGCACGCGCGATGGCGGTTATGTATCGGTTGGTACGGATATTACGGCGCTCAAAAACCACGAAGAAAAGTTGATGGACTCCGAACGACGGTTGATTGCAACCGTTGCTGATCTAAAGCGCTCGCGTCAGAAACTGGAAACGCAGGCCCGTCAACTTGCTGATCTAGCAGAGCGCTATCTTGAACAAAAAGCCGAAGCTGAAAGCGCCAATCGTGCCAAAGCCGAATTCCTTGCCAATATGAGCCACGAATTGCGCACGCCGCTGAATGCTATCATCGGCTTCTCGGAATTGATGGAAAGCGGCATTTTTGGTGATTTGGGCAGCGATAAGTATCATGAGTACTGCACGGATATTCGCGAGAGCGGCAAATATCTGCTCGGCGTCATCAGCGATATTCTTGATATGTCACGCATCGAAGCTGGCCGTATCAAGCTGGAATGCGAAGCGCTGGATGTCGATAGCGTCATGGGCGAAGCTGCACGCGCTGTTTCCCATGATGCCGACCAGAAGGGGCTCATGCTAAGCGTAGAAACGCTTCCCGACGCTGCCATCAACGCCGATGCCCGTGCCGTCAATCAGATTCTGGGCCATGTTCTGCGCAACGCGGTAAAGTTCACACCGGAAGGCGGGCGTATTACGCTGCGTTCACGCATTTCAGGCGCGAATGTACATCTTTATATTGAGGATACCGGCATCGGCATTCCTGCTGAGGCATTGAAGAAGCTTGGCCGACCATTTGAGCAAGTGGAAACGGAATTTGCGCGTAGCTACAAAGGCTCCGGCCTTGGCCTTGCCATTGCCCGATCACTTGCAGAACTACACGGCGGCAGTCTGCGCATTCGCTCCAGCGTCGGTAACGGCACTGTGGTGATGATAAGCCTGCCAACGCATGCACAAGCGCGCAAAGCGGCGTAAATGAGAACGCAAGACGGTTCTGATATTATCCAAACCGCGGTATTTTAGCGCAACGCATGTAATTGCTAAGCATTTCCCAATTGCGAATATAAAAAGGCGCATCAATGTCCGACGCGCCTTTTGTATTTTTAGTCATAGTGCTTCAGGAAAACCCTGAAACTTGTCAGACTGAAGGACGTGCCCGATCAGCCAGCAGATCACGGATTTCGGTAAGCAGTTGAACATCTGCTGTAACCTCTGGTGCCGGCTCAGGAGGCTTGTTTCTCTCAGCCTTACGCTTCACCTCATTGATGCCCTTGACCACGAGGAACAGCACCCACGCCACAATCAGAAAGTTGATAGCAGCTGTAATGAAGCTGCCATAAGCAATCACAGCGCCCTGTGCCCGCGCGGCCTCCAGCGAAGTTGCAGTGACATCACCTGATAGCGGCAGGAAGTAGTTCGAAAAATCGACACCGCCACGTGTAATCCAGGCAATCATTGGCATGAAGAGATCGCTCACAATGGACTGCACAATCTGACTGAAGGCAGCGCCGATGATCACACCAATGGCAAGATCAACAACATTGCCTTTCAGGGCAAACTCCCGAAATTCTTTCAACATACCTGAAGTTCCTCAAGGTTAGGGATTAAGACTCGCAATGCTGATTGGCTCTGGGGACCAATGCTTTATGAACCTATGACCTTGCATTTTGATGGAACGACCAACAGGGCGCAACCCGCTATCAACATTATGGTTTCCGGCCTCCCGCTGTTATCCACCAAAGCGAGAAGCAATAAGACGGCTCAACCGTTCGCCTTCTTCGAGATAGCGGGTCACAGCCATCTGGGCTGCGGGTGTGCAGGTTCGATAGGTGATTGCGAACCCGTTGAAGCCCTGGTTGAAAGCCCCTGCCAGCCTGGCACGCGTTTGCGCATCTCGCGCCTCGCTGTCAATCAGCGCAGACATGCGGCCATGCCATTGCGGCGCATCCGAAGCCCCGCAGAGCTTACGCAAGAAGGATAGCGCCCCCATCACTTCTGAAAGGCGCAGCAAATCGGGCTCATAACCTGGCGGAGCAGCACGATTTGGCAAGGCTTCAGCCTCAACCGGCGGACGCTCACGCGCAGGGGGTGGGGGAGCTCCCTGCGCAGATACGCCTTGCATGAGCAAGAGAGATGCTGCGATTGTTGCAGTAACTGTCCCGTGCGTTACATGCCCCTTTAACAAGCGGGCAGTTCGATGCTGGCGCATGGTTACGCCCCTCTTTTCAAACGATGTTTCATCCACACAGCTTGCGCCTGCTTAACAGCGGCAGCAAGACCGTCAGTCGTAGACAATGCACTGAAATCCTCTGGTGCAAACCAACCTATTTGCCGGGCTTCCACACCAATTTCACCCTCTCCCGCCGCCCATTGCGCTGCATGAACAGCAATTACATAATGGCAACGCAAGTTCCCTGTTTCATCACGGGCGATAATTTCATGATGGTGAGAAAAGACAGCATCTATTGCCTGCACGCCGGTTTCTTCACTTAGTTCGCGCAAAGCAGCGGCTGCAAGCGTCTCCCCGGCTTCCACGCGACCACCCGGCAAGCTCCAGCACGCATTATCGACACGTTGCGCCAGCAGTACCTGACCATTGCGAAACACAACGATGCTCACTGCCAGTTGCGGATATTCGGCATCAGGGCATGCCTGAGAAGCGGAGGCTGATCCGCTCACACGTGCTGCCCACCATTGATGTGCAACTCAGCGCCAGTCACGTATGACGAGGCTTCTGTGCATAGGAAATAGATTGCCTTTGCCACCTCATCCGGCGTGCCGAGCCGTCGCAATGGAAAGGCTTCAGCCATCTGCGCTGTGCCAGGGGACAGGATGGATGTATCAATTTCCCCAGGCGAGATCGCATTCACCCGTACACCAAGCGGACCAAAATCGGCAGCCATTTCACGGGTAAGCGCTGCCAGCGCTGCTTTCGATGTGGCGTAGGCAGAGCCTGCATAAGGATGCACCCTCGAACCCGCGATAGACGTCACATTAACAACAGAACCGCCAGCGCGCGCCAACTCTTCGGAAAGCCCGCGCGCTAACAATGCCGATGAGAAGAAATTAACCTGGAATACACGCAACCAGTCCTCAATAGGCGTATCCATGGTGTTCAAACGGCTGCCACCTTCGCCTTTGGGCGAAATACCTGCATTGTTGACGAGGGCGTGCAGCACGCCCCCTTCATCCGCAAGGCGGCGCTTCATCTCTTCGATAGCCTCAAGCGTGGAGCCTATGTCACCAAGGTCTACCTGAATATGATCTTCAGGCCCCATTTCCCATGGACACACTTCCGGAAACGGGTGACGTGAGCTGGTAATCACGCGCCATCCTGCAGCGGAGAAGCGCTTGACGGTAGCATGGCCAATCCCCCGGCTTGCACCGGTGAGCAGCATGATACGACGGCGGGCATTGGTCGAATTGTTCACAATGGATACTCGCGCTAAAGACAGCACACATTACGCGGGGATCGCGCCCGGGTCCACCATCTCACCATGTACTAACAATATTATACGTCGATAACGACAGAGTTTTTGCCCTACAAGGAACCTTGTTAGCGCCTCCTCTTATCCAAGCCCCCCTTGTCATTGCCACATTCCAGGGCGATAAGTATAATCATGACAAACACAACCACTACTCCCAATTCGCTCGATGGCCTGGCCTTTGAAAAGGCACTGGCTGAACTCGAACAAATCGTCTCACGCCTTGAGCGTGGGGATGTACCCCTCGAAGAATCGATCGCGATTTTCGAACGCGGCGAACAGCTCAAGAAGCACTGCGACGCACTGCTGAAAAAGGCCGAAGCGCGGATCGACAAAATCACGATAACCGCATCAGGCGAAGCTACTGTAGAGCCGCTTGATATTGAAAACTGATCGTTCCAGGCCACATAGCTCATAGCTGCCTCTTTGAAGCGAATATTCAGGCATCGTATGGATGGACTGAACTTCGTTTCACCATGATACACAGATAATGATATCCTATAGAAACAGCTAGCGTATGGCGCAGGGCTCCTATAAATGGATGCTACGGTTTTGTAGAGGTTTTTGTCGTTGGCTATTTCCACCCCGCTTCTTGATACTATTGTGACGCCTGATGACCTGCGCGCGCTGCCCGAAAACGCGCTGCCGCAGCTTGTCAATGAATTACGCGCCGAGATGATCGATGCGGTTTCTGTCACGGGTGGACATCTGGGTGCAGGCTTAGGCGTTGTGGAGCTGACAGCGGCGATCCACTACGTCTTTAACACCCCCAATGACCGGCTCATCTGGGATGTGGGCCACCAGGCCTACCCACACAAAATCCTGACCGGGCGACGTGACCGCATCCGTACCTTGCGCAAGGGCGAGGGCCTCGCAGGCTTCACCCGGCGGGCGGAAAGCGTCTATGATCCATTTGGCGCTGGCCATTCCTCCACCTCCATCTCGGCTGGCCTTGGCATGGCTGCTGCACGCGATCTCGCTGGCGGCGATAACCATGTCATTTGTGTAATTGGCGATGGCGCGATGTCAGCAGGCATGGCCTATGAAGCCATGAACAATGCTGGCGCTCTTGGCGCACGACTCATTGTTATTCTCAACGACAATGACATGTCGATCGCCCCGCCCGTAGGCGCGCTTTCTGCACATCTGGCACGGATCGTCTCAAGCAGCACATATCGTTCAATTCGGGAAACTGGTAAGCAGATCGTGCGCCGTCTGCCCCGCTTCTTCTACGAAAAAGCTCAACGTGCTGAAGAATACGCCCGCGGCTTCTGGGCAGGTGGCACCCTTTTTGAAGAATTAGGTTTCTACTATGTTGGTCCGGTGGATGGCCATAACCTTGACCATCTTCTGCCTGTGCTACGCAACGCCAAGGCAGCACAAGATGGCCCTATTCTGCTGCATGTGGTTACGCAAAAGGGGAAGGGGTACGCCCCTGCTGAAGCGGCCGCCGATAAGTATCATGGCGTTAATGCATTTGATGTCGTTACCGGGACTCAATCCAAACCTAAGGCCAACGCGCCATCTTATACCCGTGTTTTCGCCGATGCGTTGATCCGTTCTGCTGAGTTGGATGACAAGGTCGTGGCCGTAACTGCCGCCATGCCATCCGGCACAGGACTTGATCTTTTTGGGCAGGCGTTTCCAGAACGCACATATGACGTCGGCATTGCTGAACAACATGCCGTTACCTTTGCAGCAGGTCTTGCAACGGAAGGCTACAAGCCATTCTGCGCCATCTACTCAACGTTCCTGCAGCGAGCGTATGATCAGATTGTGCATGATGTGGCGATCCAGAATTTGCCCGTCCGCTTTGCAATTGACCGCGCAGGCTTGGTCGGCGCAGATGGTCCAACGCATGCAGGTTCGTTCGATATTGCCTATCTAGGCTGTTTGCCAAATATGGTTGTGATGGCAGCGAGCGATGAGGCAGAACTGGTGCATATGGTGGCCACCGCAGCTGCTTATAATGATGGCCCCATCGCCTTGCGCTACCCACGCGGTGAAGGGGTTGGCGTAGAAATGCCTGAGCAGGGCGACGTGCTGCCTATAGGCAAGGGCCGGGTACTGCGTGAGGGCACGCGCGTTGCGATCTTGTCGCTAGGTACGCGGCTTGCCGAAGCGCTGGATGCGGCAGAGCAGCTTGAAGCGCGTGGCCTGTCAACAACGGTTGCCGATGCCCGCTTCGCCAAGCCGCTCGATCTTGAGCTCGTCCGTCGTCTGGCGCGTGATCACGAGTGTCTGATCACTATTGAAGAAGGCTCGCAGGGCGGCTTTGGTGCGTTTGTATTGCACGCATTGGCGCAAGAGGGCTTACTGGATCACGGTCTAAAAATCCGCACCATGACCTTGCCTGATACCTTCATTGAGCATGACAAGCCAGAACGCATGTATGCCGCTGCGGCACTGGATGCGGCTGGTATCATCGCGACAGTATTTGCCGCATTAGGTGATACGGCAGCATCGGCACTCAGGGCGTAGATGTCGGGCAAACGCAGAGCAGATGTTGCGCTTGTCGAGCGCGGCTTTTTCGACAGCCGCGCACAGGCGCAAGCCGCGATTGAAGCTGGTGGTGTAACCGTCAACGGCACCGTATTGCGTAAAGCCTCCCAAGCAATTGCTTCCGATGCCGATATCGTAGCGCATGCTCCTCATCCATGGGTATCGCGCGGTGGAATGAAGCTTGAGGCAGCTCTTGATACTTTCGGTTTTGCAACAGATGGCGCACGCGCGCTTGATCTTGGCGCTTCAACAGGTGGTTTCACGCATGTGCTACTGACACGTGGCGCAGCGCATGTTCATGCGGTTGATGTTGGCCACGGGCAGTTACATCCATTAATAGCCAATGATCCGCGCGTGACTATGCTTGAGGGCACTGATGCCCGGCGGCTTGCTGAAAGCGATGTGGGCCCCTTCGATATTCTCACCATTGATGTCAGCTTTATTTCGCTCAAACTCGTGCTGCCGCCTGTCGTGCCGCTATTGGCACAGGGCGCAAAGCTGGTTGCGCTCATCAAGCCGCAGTTTGAAGCAGGACGCGCCAATCTGCATAAGGGTATCGTGCGTGATGAAGCCATGCACGTGCAAGTTTGCGATTCAATCAGTGCGCATGTCACACATCTGGGCTTTATGATTGAAGGCTTGATCCCTTCCCCTATCACCGGCGGCGATGGCAACCGCGAATTTCTAATCGGAGCCCACCTCAAGTGAGCGATACAACCCAGGTTCTCACCATCAACCGTCTTGGTGCACGCGGTGATGGCATCGCGGATACTCCCGAGGGACCGATCTACGTGTCCTATGCCCTTCCCGGTGAAGTCGTACGCGTCAGCATTCCCGCGCCTGATCCTCACACAGGCCGCGCTGCGCGTTCCTCAACCGGACGCGCTGAGGCACGCGCCACGCTCATTGCTATTGAAACGCCCTCTGCGCAACGCCAAACGCCCGAATGCGCACTTTACACCCGTTGTGGCGGCTGCACCACACAACACATGGAAGAGACCACCTATCGGGAATGGAAACGCGAAAGCGTTGTCACCGCACTAACGCGTGCAGGCATCAATACGCCTGTAGATGCGCTGATTGATGCCCACGGCACAGGCCGCAGACGCGTAACATTCCACGGACGTCGCAAAAATGACGAGGATGCCATCGGCTTTATGGCTGCACGCACCCACGCCCTTGTGCCTGTCGACCACTGTCCCGTGCTTGACCCTGACCTGGCGCGCGCCCCTCAAGTGGCACTCGATCTCGCAAAGCTCCTGCTGCCCAAGGGCAAGCCACTTGATATTCAGGTTACAGCAACTGATGCCGGGCTTGATGTTGACATACGCGGCCACGGTCCTGCGGGGGAGGCTCTGCGGCGCATTCTCACTGGAGCAGCTGAACGCCTTGATCTGGCAAGACTTTCTCTCCATGGAGATCGAATAGTAGAACGCCACGCAGCAACTATTGCAATGGGCCGGGGCCGTGTCACACCGCCTCCTGGCGGCTTCCTGCAGTCAACTGCATTAGGCGAGGAAACGTTGGCACGGCTGGTGATGGAAGCATGCGCGGCAGCATCAACACGCATTCGCCGCACAGCTGATCTCTTCGCCGGATGTGGCCCTTTCGCGCTGCGCCTTGCAGAGATTGCGGAAGTCCATGCAGTTGAAAGCGGAGCTGCCGCTCTTGCGGCTCTGGATCGGGCATTTCGTGCCGCACCGGGCCTACGCCGCATTACAACGGAAGAGCGCGATTTATTCCGCCGGCCGCTGCTCCCGATGGAGCTTAATCAATATGATGCAGTGGTGTTTGATCCCCCACGCGCGGGGGCTGAAGCGCAATCGCACGAGATCGCCAAATCCAAAGTGCCGTTGGTGATTGCGGTCTCCTGCGATGTAGGCACATTCGCTCGTGATGCAAAAATTCTGATTGAGGGCGGCTACACGCCCCAGCGCATCACACCGGTCGACCAGTTCCGCCACTCATCCCACGTTGAAACGGTAGGCGTATTCACCCGCGCAGAAATAAAAAAGCGGCGCAGATAAAGCGCCGCCCTATTTATCCAATACATTACCCAAAAGCGAAAAGAACCGCCCAGAAAGAGGCTCAACTGATGTATTGAGGTTAGGGTCAGGGTGATCTGAAGTTGGTACCCTTCGAAAACCGGAGCGCCGTGGACTCATGTCCATGCGCCCAGGTGCACAAAAGGTGCCGGTTGCAGATCACCATGACGCAAAGATCAATGCATCAGAAGCGTCCACCACTGAATAGTTTGCTGATCCATGAGCCGGTATCTTCCCGAGGCTCAACGCCCTTGCTGGCTAGCAGTGTATAAGCATCCTTATACCATTGGCTATCCGGGAAGTTGTGGCCCAACACGGCAGCTGCCGTTTGTGCTTCATTCATGATTCCGAGCGCCGCATAGGCTTCGGTAAGACGCAGAAGCGCCTCCTCAACCTCACGAGTGGTCTGGTAACGCGCAACAACTTCGCGGAAGCGATTGATTGCTGCCGTATAGTTACGCTTTTTCAGATAGAAGCGCCCAACTTCCATTTCATGGCCAGCAAGCTGATCACGTACCACCTGCACCTTGAACTTGGCATCTGCGGTGTATTCGGAACGGGGATAACGCTCGATCAGCGTATCAAATGCTGCAACCGCTTTCTGCGTCGATGCCTGATCGCGGGTGACATCCGGCACCTGCTTGTAATAGGACATCGCCAGCAGATACTGCGCATAAGCGGCATCCTGCGAGTTTGGATAAAGCGACGTATAGCGCACGGCGCTATTGGCCGAATCATCATACCGGCCGCCCTCATAAGCAGCGTAGGTCTGCATGATCAGGGCCTTTTGCGCCCATTGCGTGCCAGGATTCTGACGGTTGATTGTATCGAAGGCCTTATAGGCACCCTCGAAATCACCCTTCGCATTCTTGGCAAGGCCCTCGTTGTAAAGCTCTTCAGCCGGCGTTACAGGGATAATCTCTGGCTTGTAAACTTCTGATTTGTCGAACGGATTGATCGACTTCAGCGTATCGCAAGCTGTTAACGTAAGGGCCAGCGCGCCGATCATGGCAATGCGAGATACCGCAGCCGTGAAGGGAGAAGCGCACGAAAAGGCTTTTGCGGAAAAAGGCATGGGTGAAAAACGCATCCCTCGTCAGTCCTTTCAGATGGCGCGAGGGACATACCCCCAACCAAAGGCTGTTTACCCCAAACACACCCCATACGCCAAGCACTCTATTGTGCAAACGTTTCTGTTAAACACACCCACGGCTGAAAAACCGGGAAACTCAGCCCTATCCAACGCGATTCAGGAAGTTTCAGCCTACACTGTGTACATCAATGCACATCAGAATGTGTTGAGCTTCTCGTCAGGGCAGCTGCAGGTAAAGCACAGAACATTTTGATGGAATCAGAACTGCGCTCTATCTCTTTGCGTAAGCATCACATCAATCCAAAAGCGATGTCCACTTTTGGCTCGATGCAGTGAGTTCCTAAGAACGGCGTGGCGAGAACTTGCCCATGGGCCTACAGCGCGCAGAAAGCTACCATCGGCTGGCCGCACTGATATGCAGATCAGCACCGCCGAAAGTGCGGGCAATCAACACCCGCACTTCAGTAATTGATTATGATCAGGTCAAATCAGGTGCGAAGGCTGGCACTGCAACCCCCGAACCCATTTCTGCATAACCGAACTCGCGGCGTGGTGCCAGCGCATCAACAATGGCGTAATTTGCGCGATCGCTGAATAACGCCTCAAGCACGGCGACATTCATACGGTGCCCAGCACAGTAGGAACGGTATTCACCCTGTAGCGCATACCCGGACAGTGCAAGATCGCCAATAGCGTCGAGCATCTTGTGGCGCACAAACTCATCAGTGTAGCGAAGGCCTTCAGGATTCACGATTCCATCATCAGCGATAGCGACCGAGTTCTCCAGCGAAGAGCCCAGTGCCAGCCCCATCGTGCGCAGCTTCTCAAGGTCACGCATGAAACCGAAAGTGCGCGCGTGTGCGATTTCGTTGCGGAACGTGGTGGCATCCAGATCCACCACCTTGCGCTGGCGGCCGATCACAGCGGAATCAAAATCGATCTCGACATCAAGACGGAAGCCGCGCTCAAAGGGGAGCAATTCAGAAAAGCCACGCCCATGCTCGATACGCACGGGGCGCAGAACCTTGAGATAGCGACGGGAAGCTTCCTGCACTGCAAGACCGGACTCCAGAATTGCATCAACGAAGCAAGCAGAGCTGCCATCCAGGATCGGCATTTCAGGGCCATCGATCTCGGCCAGCACGTTATCGATGCCAAGACCGGTGAATGCTGCCATCAAATGCTCGATGGTCGCAACGGATCCCGTCTCAACATCGCCCAGCACGGTGCAGAGTTCGGTGGTGCTGACATTCATGTGGCGCGCATCGATAAGACGCTCACGCCCATTGGGCAGACCCGTGCGTAAAAAAACAATGCCATGATTGGCGTCTGCGGGATGTAGCACGAGTTTGGCAGGTTGGCCGGAATGGACGCCCGCTCCCATAAGGGTAACGGTCTTACGTAGCGTCGTTTGCCTGCTGGCCTTCATCGATTTGCATTCCCAGACCGCATATTCATCGGTAAAGCTGCAACCCGGTCCTGGTCAGCCCACCTTGAGTAGCGTGTTCGTGAAACAGGAAAACCTGAAACCAAACTGCTGCCTCGTTATGGGGCCAACATAGTCACCACACTGCACTAGCGCCAATCACGCTTTCTTACCGTGTGTTACATTGTGCAATAACAACTAAAATCATTAGAAATCAAATATTTACCATTTGTTAACACTTATTGATAACATACGCGCAAAGCCCTCAAATTATGGCCATTTTGTGCGCATTTTCTTCATTCAAAGGGCATTCCACTGGAATTTCACACGCTGAATGCCCGCAATTGGCAAAAATGACGCAAAAAAGAACAGCGGAGCCTTTCAACCCCGCTGTGGATAGTTCTAAAAAATGTGATCGTATAAGATCAATCAGTTAGCTTGACGGCGAAGAAACGCAGGTATTTCAAGCTGATCGTCATCGATCGTGGCATTACGAGCTGCGCTAACCGTTGGCCGTGCCTGTTGTGATTCGGCTTGTGGCTGACGGAACGCGGGCTGCTGCGCAGGTGCCTGGGTATGAACCGGTGCAGAGGCCTGAGCGCGTGGCTGCGGTGCAGGTGCAGGCGCTTCCTCACGACGGCCAAGACCAACTGATGCCAAACGCTGCAAAAGCGACATACGCTGACGCGGATCATGCGCGGGCTGCCCCTGCTGTGCGTGCTGAGGTGCCTCACCCCGGCTGGCGCGGATCTGGTTCTGCGCTGGCATTGGCAGTTCGTCCACACGCGGCATGCGAGCAGGGCGAACTGTCTGTTCAGCGCGTGGCGGCAGGAAGTGCTCAGGCAGCAACTCCTGCTGTACAGGTGCTTGTGGTGCTAGTGCAGCTGCTGCTGGCGCAACGGATGCACGTGGCGGCGCCTGCTCAAACACAACATCGTGGCGACCAACTGCTGGCGCTGCATGCTGCACACCATGTGGTGACGACAATGCCATTGCTGATGCATGTGCAGAAAACTGCTGAGGAGCCGCAACTGGTGCATGAGCCTCAACCTGCACAGGCGCCGTGAAACCGCCCGTCTGGGTGGAAGCAGGCTGAGCTGCAACAGGCTGGCCAGCTGCGATCTGTGCAGTTGGCTGTGTTGCGCGCAGACGTGCCTCGGAACGCAGACGCTCAGCCACTTCAGCGATGCGCTGCTCGGTTGCGGTTACATCCTGGGTATTGCCGGCTGCAAGCGGCTCAATGCCAGTCGCTACCACAGAAACGCGGATGATGCCTTCTAGGGCTGGATCAAACGTTGCACCCAGAATGATGTTGGCGTCAGCGTCAACTTCTTCGCGGATGCGAGTTGCGGCTTCGTCAACTTCATACAGAGTCAGGTCGTTACCGCCGGTGATCGAGATCAAAAGGCCGCGTGCGCCCTTCATCGACACATCGTCAAGCAGCGGGTTAGCGATTGCGGCTTCTGCAGCCGTAATTGCACGGCCTTCGCCAGATGCCTCACCCGTACCCATCATCGCCTTGCCCATGCCGCGCATGATCGAGCGAACGTCAGCGAAGTCGAGGTTGATGAGGCCCTCCTTCACCATCAGATCGGTGATGCAGGCAACGCCGGAATAAAGCACCTGGTCTGCCAGCGAAAACGCATCGGCAAAGGTGGTCTTTTCGTTGGCAACGCGGAACAGATTCTGGTTCGGGATCACGATCAGCGTGTCGACAGCCTGATGCAATTCCTGAATGCCAGCATCCGCAAGCTTCATGCGGCGCGCGCCTTCAAATTGGAATGGCTTTGTGACAACACCAACAGTCAGAATGCCCATCTCGCGTGCAGCGCGAGCGATAACGGGAGCAGCACCCGTGCCGGTACCACCGCCCATACCGGCAGTGATGAACACCATGTGAGCGCCCGACAGGTTGTCACGGATCTCATCGATAACTTCTTCAGCAGCTGCGCGGCCGATATCGGGTTGTGAGCCTGCGCCCAAACCTTCTGTTACCTGTGTGCCCATCTGAATGATGCGCTCGCAGCGCGAGCTGGTCAGCGCCTGTGCATCGGTATTTGCGCATACGAACTCGACCCCCTGCAGGCCGGATTCGATCATGTTGTTCACGGCGTTACCGCCGGCTCCGCCGACGCCGAAAACCGTGATATGGGGCTTCAGTTCCCGGATGTCCGGGGCTTGCAGGTTGATTGCCATTTTGGCCTCTTTTCATCAATCGGCGCCCGGCTGCGCGCCCCTCCAACAAACCAAGACAAGGCGGCCGCCGCACCGCCGCCTAATTTTAAAAACTATCGCGTATCCAACGACCCATGCGGGAGAAGTAACCATCCGTGCCAGTCCGTAGACCGTGGCCTACAGAGCGTGGTTCGAAATGCTCCACATGCGCCATCTGCGGATAAACCAGCAAACCAACAGCGGCCGAAAACGCTGGCCCCTTTGCCGCTTCTGGAAGACCCTTGATGCCAAGAGGCCGGCCAATACGCACCTGCCCCGTGCCCTTTTCGCCGACGAGGATGCGTCGTGCCAACTCGGGAAGACCCGTCAACTGGCTGCCGCCTCCTGTCAGGATAACCCGTCGGCCCGCCTCTGCGGCAAAGCCTGCCTCGCGCAGACGCCCACGCGCCAGCTCGAGAATTTCTTCAACCCGCGGCCGAATGATCCGTACCAGGTGCGACTTCGGCACATGGTTTGGTACATCCTGATCGTAATCATCCACCTGCGGCACCGAGATGATTTCGCGCTCATCAGATGGCGAGGAGATCGCCGCACCGTAAAGCGTCTTCAACCGTTCAGCCGCCGACACACGGGTGGAAAGACCACGCGCGATATCCATCGTCACATGGTGCCCGCCAACAGCGAAAGCATCCGCATGGACCAGATGACCGCCCGCAAACACGCCCATACTGGTCGTGCCGCCGCCCAGATCAATCAGCACTGCGCCCATCTCGGCTTCATCATCGACAAGTGCCGACAAACCGGATGCGTAAGGCGTCGAGACAACTGCTTCTACATCCAGATGGCACCGCTCAACAGCGAGCATCAGATTGCGCACAGCACCGGAATCCGCATTGACGACATGCATATCAACGCCAAGCTTCTCACCAATCATGCCGCCAGGCTCAAGCAGGCCGCGCTGACCATCAAGCGAAAAGCCTGTTGGCAATGCATGCAGCACCGCACGGCCTGGGCGTGTTGCATGGGCTGATGCAGAGTCGAGCACACGTCCAACGTCGCCAGAGGTAACAGCGCCGCCGCGCACGGCCACGTGAGCTGCAAACCGTTGCGAACCAAGGCGGCCACCTGTCAGGTTGACAATAACAGAGTTAAGCTCAACCTTGGCCATACGTTCTGCCGCATCCACGGCATGGCGGATTGCGCGTTCAGCTGCATCAAGATCGACAATAATGCCGCCCTTCAAGCCCATTGAACGCTGATGCCCAATACCAAGCACACGTGCCAAATGCGTACGCCCACGAAGCACTTCCGTTTCATTGACGGGGTTAAGCTGTGCAATCAGGCAAACGATTTTGTTAGTGCCGATATCCAGCACGGAAAGCGTGGCGCTCTTCCGGGCGGACAATGGGCGCATGCGTGGGGTAAGCCCTGGGATCAAGCGGTTACCTGAGTTCATGTTTCGGGTGCCTTCCGCTTGGCTGGTTTCTTATTGGCCTCTGTCATCGCGGCAACGCCCTCCTCACTCAGACGCATAGCAATGCGGTCGGACTGGCGCATGTCGATCGCAATCAGGTCTTTTTCGAGCACCCGTTCACGTTTCTCCAGATCGACCAGTCGTGTCATCGCCTCAACCGGTGCAAGCTCCGGAAGGCGAACGATAAGATCGTTGTCAAACTTGATATCCCAACGCCGACCTGACACCAGAATGCCGGCGCGAATGCGCGAAGCGAGAGGGCCAGCCGCCTGTAAAACCTCGATATATTCTTTTGAACGCGTGTTTGCGCCGTCACCTGCCACAAATGGCAGACGCGCAAAGCGGGCATCCGTCATCAGATCAATCACCGTGCCGTCGGCAGCAATCACGAACACTTCACCATTCAACTGCCATAGCGCCTGCGGCTCACGCTCGACTATGCCGATCGACAAGCCATCCGGATATAGTTTGCTAACGGACGCCTGCCGGATCATTGGCACGGATTCCAGCCGCTGCCGCACTTCGCTCACATCAAGAAACGCCAATGAACGCAAAGGTGTTACACCAGCAGCAGCGAGCACTTCGCTTTCGCGCAGCTCAACCATGCCAGTGATTTGCACTTCATCAATGCCAAAGCCCAGGAAACGTGCAGTTGCGTCAAGCGGTTCGCCATGAATGGCACGGAACGTATCCATATGGCCACCAAGCATCACACCATAGGCCCCAACCGTTGTGAAAAACGCAACAATGAGGCCAACACCCGCACCTTGCGGCAAATAACGCCCCAGCCGCTCAAACGGTGTCTGGCGTTGCGAGCGGCGATCGTTGGTCGCATTACGCGGCCCCCCGTCCTTCATCCCTCGCAAATTGTATTGACCGCCAGCCATTGAAAACGCCTGTTTAAGGAAAATGACTTGGCTCACCGACCTCGCAAAGCAACGTCAAGGGCGAACCACGCACCGTTAACGATGACTCTTGCTCCTTTTGGTAAATATTTGGTTTAAGCAGCGCGTTAAGCGTTGATGCTTTTGCATTTTTTCAAGGCAGGCTGAACACCGTTCCCTTAACACCAGCTATCAATAAAACTAAATTATTTCAATTATTTACGCCAAAACATGAAAGCCGCGAGAATGATCTCGCGGCTTTGAATGCGCTGTTATTCACAGCGATGGCCTCTTAACAAAATTCTTTATCCCCAAAGTTAAGATTTGGGCATCTCCAGCGGCAAACCTACCCGTTTGATTTCCCAATGAAGGACAATTCCGCTTGTTTCACTGACTCTTCGGCGCACTTCTTCGCCTAATTGTTCAATATCAGAGGCTGTCGCGCCGCCGCAGTTCACCAGAAAATTGCAATGCAATTCAGATACCTGCGCAGAACCGATTCGCAAACCACGACACCCCGCCGTATCCACCAGCTCCCATGCTTTATGGTTGGGCGGATTGGTGAAGGTAGAACCGCCCGTGCGCGTGTTAACCGGTTGGGTGGAAGAGCGCGCTTCCGTGATGGCATTCATGCGCGCGAGAATATCTTCGGCGTTACCCGGCGTGCCTTCAAACAGCGCTTCTATAAAAATGAAATCTTCCGGCGCTTCACAATGCCGGTAGCTGAAGCCCATTTCAGCCCGTGAGAGCGTGATGCGATTGCCCTGCCGATCAAGTGCCTGCGCCTCAACCAGCACCTGTCCGACATCACCACCATAGGCCCCGCCATTCATGCGCAGCGCCCCACCAATAGCACCCGGAATGCCACGCAGGAACGTCAACCCATCGATGCCAGCTTCTGCCGCAACGCGTGCAACCTTAACATCCGCAGCGCCTGCCCCCGCACGTACGCGATGCCCGGGCTCAACTGTGATATTCGAAAAACCTTTTCCCAACCGCACCACAGCACCCGGAATGCCGCCATCCCGCACCAGCAGGTTCGAGCCCAGGCCAATGACGAGGAGTGGCACATCAGCAGGCAGAACGCGCAAGAACGCGGCCAGATCATCAGCATCCTGCGGCGTAAATAACAGCTGTGCCGGACCGCCGGTGCGAAACCATGTCAGCGGCGCCAACGGCGCATTAACAACGAGGCTTCCCCGCAGCCCCGCATCGCGGAACGGTGCGGAGATATCGGCAAATGTCATGCCGCAGCACTCGTGGCTGCGAGTTCGTTCGGCAAGGCATAGGCCCAGCTGGTGATACTGCCCGCGCCCAGAAACACCACATAATCGCCAGGTGAAACAATAGCCTTGACCTTATCGCTGAGCCCATCCGGCCCATCAATAGCAATCACCTCACGGTGGCCACGCGCGCGCATCCCTGCAACGAGATCCTCGCTCAGCGCACCCTCAATCGGCGCCTCACCAGCTGCATACACAGGTGCGACCAGAACGGCATCCGCATCATTAAAGCAGCCACAGAAATCATTGAACAGCGATTGCAGGCGCGAATACCGATGGGGTTGCACCACCGCGATAACGCGACCCGTTGTGGATGCGCGCGCTGCCTTGAGAACGGCTGCAATTTCTACTGGATGATGACCATAATCATCAAAAATCGCCACGCCATTCCACTCGCCCGTGCGTGTAAAGCGCCGCTTAACACCGCCAAATCCAAGTATGGCTTTACGAATTGCGTTTGGCTTCATGCCAAGTTTGAAAGCCACTGCAATAGCGGCAGTCGCATTCAATGCGTTGTGCAAACCCGGCATAGGTAATTCAAGATTATCGATAACTGTCGCTGCATTAGAGAGCCGCTCGCGGATCAGCACCGTGAACCGGCACTTGCCGCCACTCAGATCGATATCGAGCAAGCGCACATCTGCCTGCGGGTTTTCGCCATAAGTAATGACATCGCGATCTTCGATGGTGCCCACCAGATCCTGCACAACCGGATGGTCAGTGCACATCACGGCAAAGCCATAGAAGGGCAGGTTCTCAACGAAATCGCGAAAAGCCTTCTTCACGGCATCATAAGTACCGAAATGATCCAGATGCTCGGGATCGATATTTGTAACAATGGCCACGTCTGCCGGCAACTTCAGGAAGGTGCCATCAGATTCATCGGCCTCAACGATCATCCAGTCACCTTCACCCAGACGCGCGTTCGTGCCATAGGCGTTGATGATGCCACCATTAATAACTGTCGGATCAAACCCGCCGCCATCGAGCAGCGTTGCCACCAGCGATGTTGTCGTGGTCTTGCCATGCGTACCTGCGATTGCGACACAGGTCTTGAGGCGCATCAGCTCAGCCAGCATTTCAGCGCGCCGCACAACCGGCAAACGCCGCAGACGTGCCTCAGCCAATTCCGGATTATCGCGCTTGATCGCGGTCGACACCACCACCACTTCCGCCTCACCCACATGGTGTGCATCATGGCCGGTGAAGATCATCGCACCCTTATCGCGCAAACGCTTGACGTTAGCGTTGTCGCTGGCATCCGAGCCCTGCACCGTATAGCCAAGGTTGAGCAGCACCTCGGCAATGCCCGACATGCCAATGCCGCCAATGCCGATGAAATGGATAGGACCTAGCTCGCGCGGCAGTTTCATGAACCGCTTTCCTTTATACGTTGTCCGACCAGGGCTGATCACACCCGGCACGGTTAGATTCTACGTTTGCTCAACAGCAACAGGTGACCACTCGCCACGCGCCACTTTAAAAACCTGATCCGCCAGCCGTTCAGCTGCATCGGGATATCCGGCTGTTTTCGCAGCTTCTGCCTCAAGCTGCAATGAGGTTGGGTCAGCAAACCGCCTCGTCAGCTCATCGGCCAGCCATTGTGGCGTGAAATCTTTCTGTAGCACAGCAGATGCGGCCTTCGCACGCACAAGTACAGCTGCATTAGCCGCCTGATCCTGATCGAGTGAAGTTGGCAAGGGCACAAGAATAGCTGGCCGACCGATGACTGCAAGCTCAGCAACAGTCGATGCCCCAGCCCGGCCAATCACAAGATGCGCAACAGCAAGGCATGTCGGCAGATCCGGGAAGAAAGATTCGACCTCCGCCTCTACACCTAAACGTGCATAATGCGCACGCACCCGCTCCAAATCCTCCGCGCGGGCCTGCTGGATGATGGAAAGGCGTGCGCGCAAATTTTCTGGCAGAAGCTCAATCGCGGATGGCACGACATCGCTCATAACCCGCGCGCCCTGGCTGCCACCTGTGACAATGAGGTTCAGTTTGCCCTCGCCGGTAAGTGGCTGAAAGGGAATAGCAGCCGCCGACAAGACCGCAGGTCGCACAGGATTACCAACATGTGCGACACGTTTTTGCGCCCCTTTGGGTATTTTACCAACCTTTGGAAACCCGGTTGCAATGAGCGTTGCCCAATTGCTTAGCAGCAAATTGGCGCGCCCCAATACAGCATTCTGCTCATGGATAACAATCGGAACCCGCAGAAGTCCCGCTGCCAGAAGCGGCGGCACCGTGGGATATCCACCAAAGCCAACAATAACAGCCGGGCGTCGCTCCCTGATCGCAGAGAATGCCGCGAAGAACCCTCGCGCCAATGTCATGACAGCCTTGATGGCAGTCAGCGGTGATCGGCCTGACGGTGTAGCCGCCGGAAACTCGATAATCGCATCGGCAGGGAAATTCCCGGCAAACCGCGCTGCACGTGTATCCGTTGCCAACTCCACCCGGATGCCGCGCTCTTTCAGCGCCACAGTCAGCGCTTCAGCAGGAAAAAGATGCCCTCCTGTGCCCCCCGCAGCCACAATCACCAACGGCGTTTTGTTCGGCGCATCAGCCATTATAACCATCCGCTGGTATGCCGCGATCGAGAATAGCCGCACGCGGGCGTTTACGTGTCAATGCGATCAGAAAACCCATAGCCAACGCCAGCGACCATAATGATGAGCCACCATAAGAGACGAATGGCAGCGTCATGCCCTTTGCCGGCAGCAGATGCACGTTCACCATCATGTTGATGCATGCTTGCACACCAAACAGCGTCACAAGTCCGGTTGCTGCCAAACGGCAGAACGGATCCTCATTACGCCGCGCCATCACAAGGCTGCGCAGCACGATGAATGCGAACAGCAGCACGAGGCCAATGCACACCGCGATGCCAAACTCTTCAGCGGTAGCTGCGAAAATAAAGTCGGTGTGCGCATCCGGTAGAATGCGCTTAACGGTGCCCTCACCGGGCCCTTTACCCAACCAGCTGCCCTGCGCAAATGCATCAAGCGCGGTGTTGACCTGGAAACTGTCGCCTGATGATGGATCAAGAAAGCGCTCGATACGCGCCCGCACGTGGCCGATGAATTGATAAGCTGCAAGAAGCCCCAATATACCCGCGCCACCAATGCCAAGCACCCAGAACATATGCAAGCCGGCCGTAAAGAACAGGCATGCCCACACAATCGTCACCAACATGGTCTGGCCGATATCGGGTTGTAAAATCAGTGGGATGATGGTCATCGGCAGCATCAGGAATGCAAGCAGCGTGCCTGGCATATCCTTACGTCGATTGCCTTCCGCAAACAGCCACGCTGTGAGAACCACGAATGCAGGCTTCACGAACTCGGAAGGCTGCAACGTTAGCCCGCCCAACACAAACCAACGACGAGAGCCTTTCACTTCCGGCCCCATATAGAGGGCCAGAATGATGAGCGTCATGCCACCAACGTACGTCAACAACGCCGCGCGACGCACATAACGGGGCGGCAACATAGATGCCACCATCAGAATGAAAACCGTGGGAATAAGATGGAACAACTGGCGGTTGACGAAATGGAAATCCGACAAGCCTAGGCGCTCGGCAACAGGCGGGCCGCCGCCCATCAAAAAGACAAGCCCGGCCACCATAAGCGCGCCAATTGCAACCAGCGACAGCCGGTCAACCGTCCACAGCCATTCACCCGCATAGGTGCGTTCAGCGCGCGAAGCCATACCTTGAATCCCTCAAACCGACGTCACACAGGGTCACGGTTGAACCCCAGGTAAAGCCCGCACAGCATCCCGAAAACGATCGCCGCGCACCTCAAAATTCGGGAACTGATCGTAAGAGGCACAGGCAGGTGATAGCAACACAACTGCTTCTCCCACACCATGGCCCCTCGCCGCCTCCGCCGCATCGCGCACCGCCTGATCGAGCGTACCGCTCAGGGTATAGGGCACGATGCCATCAAGAGTGCGAGCGAAGTCCGCGCTCGATTCACCGATGAGATAAGCATGAACGATTCTTGGAAAATAATCCGTTAACGCGGCGATGCCGCCTTCCTTCGCGCGCCCACCAGCAATCCAGAAAATACGCTCGAAAGCAGACAGCGCTTTTTCAGTTGCATCAGCGTTAGTGGCCTTGGAATCATTGACATAAAGCACTTGCCCATTACGCCCCACCGCCTCCATACGATGCGCAAGACCGGGGAATGTTGCCAATCCGCGTGCGGCAATTTTTTCGCTCACACCAATCGCTGTTACAGCCGCAAAGGCTGCTGCCGCGTTCTGGGCATTGTGTTTGCCACGCAGCGAGCCGATACCCGCCAGATCAGCAACAGCAACACCATCCCGCACAAGCTGCGTGCCGGAAAGATGGAAGCCATGCGCCAGCGGCCGCACAACACTCACAGGCACAACCTGCACACCCATCTCGGCAATCCGCTGAGCGATGGCTGCTGAATAATCATCATCAACACCCACAATCGCCGTATCCGATGCCGCAACAAGACGCTCCTTGATGGATGCGTAATGCTCCATTGATCCATGACGATCAATGTGATCGGGCGTAAGGTTCAGCAACACACCAACCGTGGGATTTAGGCTCGGCGCAAGATCAATCTGAAAAGACGAGCATTCCACCACATGCACGCGTCCTGGTGCGGGCGGCTCCAGCGACAGAATAGCCGTCCCAATATTGCCGCCAAGCTGGACATCACACCCGGCCTCGCGTAGCAGATGCGCGATCAACGCGGTTGTTGTGGATTTTCCGTTGGTTCCCGTTATGGCGATAAACGGTGCATCGGGCGCGATCAAACGACGCTCGCGCACAAAGAGCTCAATGTCACCAATCACTTCAACGCCTGCAGCTTTGGCCTGAAACACGCTCCAATGCGGCTCAGGATGTGTCAGCGGCACGCCTGGTGACAGGATGAGCGCATCAACGCCGTGCCAATCTACGTCACGCAGATCGGTAACGTTAATTCCCGCCGCTTGCGCCTTGTCACGGCCCTTCTCGCCATCGTCCCAGGCAATGACATTCGCACCACCCGCCATCAACGCCTGAGCCGTGGCAAAGCCTGACCCGCCAAGGCCAAATACCAGAACGCGCTTGTCTTTGAAGCATGTAACAGGGGTCATTTTATCTCAACTTCAATGTCGAAAGGCCGATGAGCGCCAGCACAACCGCGATGATCCAGAAGCGGATCACGACTTGCGGTTCCGTCCAGCCCATTTGCTCAAAATGATGGTGGATCGGCGCCATCTTGAACACACGCTTACCCGTGAGTTTGAAAGAGGCTACCTGCACAATCACAGAAAGCGCCTCAAGCACAAACAGCCCGCCAACGATGGCCAGCACGATCTCATGCTTCGTGGCAACGGCAATAGCCCCCAGCATGCCACCGAGCGCCAGCGATCCCGTATCGCCCATAAATATCTGCGCGGGCGGGGCATTGAACCATAAAAAGCCAATGCCAGCACCAATCACCGCGCCACAGATCACAGCTAGCTCACCAGCGCCTTGCACAAAATTGATCTGCAGATAATTGGCGAAAATCGCGTTGCCGACGAGATAAGAGATAAAACCGAAAGTCGCCGCCGCAATCATCACTGGCACAATGGCCAGCCCATCAAGCCCGTCTGTCAGATTGACCGCATTGCCTGCGCCAACGATTACAAACGCACCAAAAGCCGCGAAGAACCAGCCAAGATCAATCAGCAGATCCTTGAAGAAAGGTATAGCAATCGACGTCGCCATCAGATCGCGTGCGGGCGGCAAGGTTTCACGGCTAGCCAGAATAATCGCCACACAAGCGATAAGCCCGATCAGCCCCTCGATGGATAGCCGAAGACGCCCCGAAAAGCCTTTGTGTGACTGCTTGGTGACTTTCAGATAATCATCGTAAAAGCCAATCGCACCAAAGCCAAGCGTCACGAACAAAACCACCCACACATAGGGATTGGAGAGGTTCGCCCATAACAGCGCCGAGACAAAAACACCTGATAGGATCATTAGCCCGCCCATCGTCGGCGTGCCTTTTTTGGCCAGATGCGATTGCGGGCCATCGGACCGGATTGGCTGTCCCTTACCCTGCCGTACCCGCAATGATGCGATGATAGCGGGGCCGAACATGAATACAAAGAACATGGCAGTAGCGGTTGCCGCACCCGCCCGGAACGTGATGTAGCGGAACACATTCAGCGCCGGCACGGAGGCACTTAATTCTGCAAGCCAGATAAACATGCGCTTTTACTCTCCGAAACGCCCTGATTTTTTCCGCAACATAAGATTAGCTATGCACTTCCAATGCAGGGAAGTGGCTTTTGAGTGCCGCGACAATGCGCGAAACCTTGGTGCCGTTCGAGCCCTTCACCATCACTGCGTCACCCGCACGCACTTCCCGCAGAACAGCTCTCTCCAGATCTTGCGGCGTCTCGGCATAAGCCCCCCGCACATCGGGGGCCAGCGCGCGCCAAAGATGGTGCATCGCAGGACCAGCCGCGAACACGATATCAACATCGTTATCCGCAATTGGCGTCTTGAGTGAGGCGTGCAGATCATTACTATCCGTGCCAAGCTCAAGCATATCAGCCAGCACTGCAATACGCCGCCCCCGCAAGCCAACAGCCGCCTGCCCTAACGTGTTGAGTGCTGCCGTCATTGAGGACGGATTAGCGTTATAGCTCTCATCAATCAGCAGAAATTCTCCGCCCGGCCCGACAAGCCGCATGCGCTCGCCACGCCCTTCGGGAGGCGAAAGATCACCCATTGCAAGCGCGGCCAGCGCCAGATCACCGCCCATCGCCTGCACAGCCGCAAGCACCGCAAGGCTATTGAGCGCCATGTGGCGACCAGGCGACCCAAGCCGATATACAACCTGCGTGCCAAACACCCGCGCCTCAACGACAGAAAGATCGGGCTTCAGCACGATCTTTTCAGCATGAATATCCGCGTTCTCATGCTCACCAAACGTCACAATCCGCCCAGCCTGAGATGCAAGTGCATGCGCCTTGAGACGTTCAAAATGTTCATTATCGCGGTTGAGAACAGCAACACCACCCGGCTCAATGCCAGCAAAAATCTCGCCCTTGGCATCAGCAATTGCCGACACAGAAGGAAAATACTCAAGATGCACCGGCCCCACCGTTGTCACGATAGCAACATGGGGGCGCACCATTTGCGACAGAGGCCCCACTTCGCCCGGCGCATTCATGCCGATCTCGAAAATACCGAACTGTGTGGGCCGCGCCATCCGTGCAAGCGACAACGGCACCCCCCAATGATTGTTGTAGGAAGCGGCCGAAGCATGCGTGCGCCCTTGCCCCTCAAGCGCCAAACGCAAAGCTTCCTTTGTGCTGGTTTTGCCGACAGAACCTGTGACTGCAACAATGCGCGCACGCGTGCGCGATCTTGCTGCCAAGCCAAGGTTTCTCAAGGCTTCCAGCACATCCTTGACAATAAAGAGCGGCCCCTCATGCACCAATTCATCCGCATGCGCTTCATCGACAACTGCTGCGGCAGCGCCTTTTTTCAGCGCCTGTGCAACATATGCATGACCATTGCTGTTATCGCCCTTAATGGCAAAAAATAGGTCGCCCGGCTCTATCGTGCGGGTATCGATGGAAATGCCCGTAACCCGCTCAGGCTGGGCGTTTGTCACGCGGGCATTCATAGCCTGCATCAAATCAAGCGCTGACCACAGCGTCTCTACGGATTGCATCGTCCCGCGGGGTGCGAGCGTTGCGGCAGTGCTATCTGATACTTTGCTCATACTGTCAGCTCCGCAACGGCAGAAAGCACCGCTTCATGATCGGAAAAGTGAATCGTTGTCTGGCCGATGATCTGGCCCGTTTCATGACCTTTGCCCGCGACAACGAGAATATCCCCAGCCTTCAATTCCTGTACACCACGACGAATGGCGGCCATGCGATCACCGATCTCAATCACACGCGCACCCGGCACCGCATTCGCAGCTGCCATAATTGCCGCCCGGATGCCGCCAGGCTCTTCGGAACGTGGGTTATCATCGGTAATGATGGCCAGATCAGCCTTTTCAGCAGCAATTGCCCCCATCAAAGGCCGTTTGCCACGATCGCGATCTCCACCTGCACCGAACACCACGATTAATCGGCCAGCTGCATATCCCCGCAATGTATCGAGCACCGAACCCAGCGCATCAGGTTTGTGCGCATAATCTACGATAGCAAGCGCACCATTAACCTCGGCCACCCGCTCCAGGCGCCCCTTAACGCCCTGCAAGGTTTCAAGCGCGGCGAATACGCGTTCAGCAGGCTCTCCAGCAGCAATAGCAAGCCCCGCCGCAACAAGTGCGTTCGAAGCCTGGAAATCACCCGCCAGCGGCAGCCGCACATCATGCATCTTGCCATCGTAACGAATGCGTAACCGCTGAGCGAAGCCATCCCGCGCTACACCTTCCAGTGCAATGTCGCGGCCTGCAACACCAACACTGATAACAGGCAACCCGCGTGCTTTAGCAACTGCTTCCACGCGCGTTGCTTCAGGCGCATCAGCATTAATGACAGCGGGCGCGCCCTGCGGCAAAAGCGCCTCAAACAAGCGCAACTTGGCGCTCAAATAAGATTCCACGTCAGGGTGATAATCGAGATGATCGCGCCCAAGATTGGTAAAAGCCGCCGCTTTTAATCGCACGCCATCAAGGCGATATTGATCAAGACCGTGGGACGACGCCTCAAATGCCAGATGCGTCACACCTTCATCCGCCAATTGATCCAGCGTTTGATGCAGCGTGATGCTGTCTGGTGTTGTCAGTGAGCCATACACAGCCCCCGAAGGCGCAACAACACCAATGGTGCCAAGGCTAGCCGCCTGATGCCCCAGCACAGAAAAGATCTGACGCGTAAAATCCGCCACCGAGCTTTTACCACTGGTGCCTGTCACAGCCACGATTGCCGCAGGCTGGCGTGCAAAAAACTGCGCAGCGGCCCTTGATACGGCCTGCCGCACATTCGCCACCGGAATGTAAGCCACAGCTGGTGCCAGAGCAGCAGGGCGCTCGCCCTCACCAACAATGGCCACAGCACCCTTGTTTGCGGCATCATGTGCAAAGGCAAGCCCATCACTTTTATTACCTGGCACAGCAAAGAACACATCGCCCGGCTGCACATCACGCGAGTCCAGACGCAGCCCTGTCACCGGCAAATCAGGAGCCGAAACATCTGGAAGTAGGGCCATCAGAGAAACGGTGCGGACGGTCATTGCATGTGCCACTTGTAACAATTGCATTCATATAATCCCTCATATGAAACGCAATTTGCGAAAAAAGAAGATCGATAAAAAGCCGCGCCAAAAGAGGACCGCAGAATGTGTTGAGCTTCGCGTCAGGGTGAGCCGAAAATGGTGGTTTTCGAGAACCGGCGCGCAGCGTACATAAGTACGTGAGCACCGGAAGCGCAGAAAGCCTCCATTTGCAGGCCACCATGGCGCGCAGATCAATACATTCTCAGTGCGTGCCCCATGCGCCGGCCTTAGCCATCGTGGGGAAGGGGTTGACTGGTGGCTCGAAGCGCGGTGGCAGGCCCAACAAAGGAGCCACACGCGCCATGATCTTGCCTGTCGTCACGCCCGCATTCCAGCCTGCTGTCGAAAAACCATAGGTCTCAGGCAGACCTTGCGGCTCATCGTAAAGTGTCAGGAACAGATACTTTGGATCATCCGCCGGCATGATGGTCATGAAGGTGGTGAAGTTCTTGTTCTTGGCGTAGCGACCGTTAATCACCTTATCCGCCGTACCCGTCTTGCCGCCAATGAAATAGCCCGGAACTGCAGAATTAGCCTTACCCGCCGAGCCACGCTCCGCATTGAGGCGCATCACGAAGCGCATGGCTTCGCTGGTTTCGGGCTTGATCACCTGCGGCGCATTTGCGCGCGCCTCTTCCTCACTGCGCTTCAGGAAGGTTGGAGGAATAAACTGCCCACCATTCACCAGCGCGCCAACAGCCGCCGCCGCCTGCATCGGCGCAACAGCGAGACCGTGACCATAGGAAATCGTGATCGTATTCAGCTCGCCCCAGTTGGGCGGCAAAATCGGTGCTGAACTTTCCGGCATTTCGGTGCGCATGCGGTCCAGCTGACCCATCTTTTTCAAGAATGCCTTATGCGCCGGTACACCCTGCTGCAAAGCAATACGGGCCGTGCCGATGTTCGATGAGTACACGAAAATCTCGGGCACGCTCAGAATGCGGTTCTTGCCATGATAATCCTTGATCGTGAAGCGGCCATAATGCAAGCCGCCGCGCGCATCATAGTTAGAGTTGATCGTGGCCTTGCCGGAATCAAGCCCCATGGCAATCGTCAGCGCCTTGAAGGTCGACCCCATCTCGAACACACCAACGATCATGCGGTTGATGCGGTCAGACTTCAGCGCATCAACCGGATTGTTGGGATCATAATCCGGCAGTGACACCAATGAGACAATCTCACCCGTGTTAACATCCAGAATAAGCGATGCCGCAGCCTTTGCCTTGAAGTGCTCCATGCCCTTGATCAACTCATCACGCGCAGCCGCTGTGGCGCGTAGATCAAGCGAAAGCTCAATCGGCTCCAGATCATCTGCGGAGCGGGCAAAACCATAACCGGCAAGCGCCTTCAGGCCCTTGTTGTCCATGTATTTTTCAATACCGGCAATGCCTTCGTTATCGACGTTGGCAAAACCCAGCACGTGCGCACCAATCGGCCCATTGGGATAGACACGCTTGTTCTCCGGCACAAAACCGACACCAGGAATGCCCAGACGATGCACCTCAGCCTGCTGGCGCGGCGTGATCTGGCGCTTAATCCAGACGAAGCCTTTTCCGGTACTCAATTTATCGCGCAAATCACGCGCATTGAGATCGGGCAGCACAGCCGTAAGCAGTTCAGTTGCTTCATCAGCATCGATGATATTGCGCGGTTCAGCGAACACCGACACAGTCTTGATATCGGTTGCAAGCACCAGGCCCGTGCGATCCAGAATATCAGGCCGCGCCGCTGCCACCATCGTACCGCTACGCAGTTCGCCCGGCACCTTGGGATGCATCGCCATCCATGAAAGCCGCCCGATCAAAGTGCCGAACAGCACCATGAAAAACAGCCCGACCAACAGCACACGCTGCGCCGAACGGTCCGAGCGCATACGGAACACGTCATGCATGAACTGCCACAACCGTGCGCGCCCTGACAGCCGGGGGCCTGCCTCCTCTTCATAGTATGAAGTGTATTCCGGCAACTTGTGGCCAGCATCAGCCTCGTTGTGTGGGTCTGCCTGGTTTTGGTTGTGCCCACTATCCATGGCCCACCTCATTCCTACGATTCCAGCTCTGCCAGTTCATCTGCGCACCATATCTCATGGTGTAGCCGTCGCGGCGCGCGCAGGGCCAGAGCCGGGGGTGCTGGTGGAGGCGGAAAGCCCCATGGCTTCCAGCTTCTTGCCAATTTCGTCAGTCTTGGGTTGACGTTCCGGCACGTCCTTGAAACGCTTGATCTGCTCAATCTTCAGCGGCTTCAAATCCAGATGTTGATTGGACAAAACCACCAACCGATCAGGCCGCACATGGAACTGCCAATCAGCGCGTGAGGCTGCAATCGCATCCTTCTCGCGCTGAATTTGCGATTTCAGCTTGGAGAGCTTCTCGGCATAGAAAATTGATTCATACTTGATTGAATAGGCGTAACCAGCAGACCCTACGAGGGCCACAACCGCCAAAACATGCAGCAGACGCACCAACATCAGCGCCTCCTCTTGCGAAAACGCCGTTCAGGCAAGGCCGCGAGCGACATCACCGTTTCATCTTCTGCCTGCACAGGCGCATGGGTGCGCTCAGCCGCACGCAGCTTGGCAGAGCGTGCACGCGAGTTCGCAATGCACTCCGCGTGGCTTGCCGTCACCACACCGCGTGAAACAAGCTGAAAGGTTGGCGCCTCGCCTACCTCAAACGGCATATGCCGCGACCCACCGCTCGAGCGCGCCGAACGACGCGCCAAAAACTGCTTGACGATGCGGTCTTCCAACGAATGGAACGTCACCACCACAAGCCGCCCACCGGGTTTAAGCACTCGCTCAGCCGCATGCAGCGCCCGGCTCAATTCGCCCAGTTCATCATTGACGTAAATGCGTAGAGCCTGAAATGTGCGCGTGGCCGGATGCGGCCCATGCGGTTCAGCCCAAACAACACTCGCCACAAGCTCAGCGAGTTCAGCTGTTGTGGTGATAGGCGCTTCCGCCCGCCGCTGAACAATCGCCTTCGCAATATACCGCGATTTACGCTCTTCACCGAAGTTATATATAATGTCAGCCAATAGCTCTTCATCAGCTGTATTCACGACATCGGCCGCGCTTTCGCCCACCTGCTCCATACGCATATCGAGCGGGCCATCGAAGCGCAGCGAAAAGCCGCGCTCGCCTTCATCAATCTGCATGGAGGACACGCCGATATCGAGCACCACGCCATCCAGCAGACCAACGCCCTGCTCATCAACCGCCGCTTCCATCTCACCAAAAACAGTCTGAACAAGCGTCAAGCGTCCCTCGGACGCCGCAACCAGCGGTGCACCGCCAGCGATGGCGTCGGGATCACGGTCAAGCGCGATAACCCGCGTACCCGGATGCGCCAGAATGGCCGAGGTATAACCACCCGCACCAAACGTGCCATCGAGATAAACACCGCCCTCACGCAGATCGAGTGCGGTGATCACCTCGTTCAAAAGCACGGGAACATGACGGACTGAGCCATCATCGCGAGCCGTCATTATTTTTCCGCTCCAAAAGCCCGCCCCAACATGCCGGGCGTTATTGTCATAAATTCATGCCGTCCAACCAGGGGGCGCGCAGATCCTGATGGACGTCAACAGAATCAGGGCCACCATGACCGATGCTTCCGCCACCATCAAAACCCCGTTAGGGTTAATGAACAGTTGAGCCGCCGGTCATTTTCGCGTGATTGGCAAAAAATAAAGCTGCGAAGAGCAAAAGCACCCTTCGCAGCTTTGGTGTCAGTCAGCCTATAAGCCGGGTTTTGTATGGCGGATACCTCTCAGCACCCACGTGACGACCATTCATCTGTGACGACTGTTACCAGCCGACTCTAGCAACCAACCCGGACGACTGGCGCGGAAACGCCCCTGACTGCCTCGATCAAGATCGGGAGTCTCGTCATCCCTATTCGGTTTTGCTCCCGGTGGGGTTTACCTTGCCGTTCCCGTTGCCGGTACCGCGGTGCGCTCTTACCGCACCTTTTCACCCTTACCCCAAACGCATCCGGGGCGGTTTGTTTTCTGTGGCACTATCCCTGAGGTCACCCCCGCCGGACGTTATCCGGCACCGTGTTTCCGTGGAGCCCGGACTTTCCTCCACCCTTACGGGCAGCGGCCGTCCGGCCAACTGACATCTCACGGGATAGTGTTGCCAGCGTCTGCGGTCAAGTGCCTGCAAGCCGTCTTCTTGCAATCAGGTGGATTAATCTACCATGGTCGCGGTATCGACAGTCTTCACTTCAGCCAGCGCCACTTCTGTACCAAGGCTGGCAACAATTGTGCGCACCTTGGCGCAGTAAGCCAGATTGGCCCTGTTGATCCGCTTGGCATAATGCCCGCTCTGATAGCGCATCACCATACCGCAGGTATCACCATTGGCGAGACGATAAGCCTGGCCAAGATATTTCATGCCGTATTTGATATTGGTTTCAGGATTCATCAAACTTTTAACATCGCCCTGAAAACCAAGGCCACGCGCGGTTCTGGGCTTAATCTGCATCAGACCGACAGCTCCGCCGTTCGTGACATGCGGCTGATAGCGGCTTTCGACCCGCACGACTGCATCACCAATCGCGAATGGCAGGCCGTTCTCAGCTGCATGCTTGGCGATAAGCGCACGGTAGCGCTCGCGAGAAGGAGCGTCATATCCCAGCGCCTTACGGCCAGGGACATGGCGCGTTTCTGCTTCGACATCCTTAACAGCAAGATGCGCGGGTGCAATCCGGTTTGGCAGATCATTGCCAGACTTCCGACGCGCGGTTTTACCACGACGTGTGTTGCTCACCTTATTGATCTTGGTGCTTTTACTAAGGACCTTGCGGTCGGCACTCTTGTCAGAAACCTTATTGATAGCCGCACCAGGCGCGCTGGACGCTGTTGCTTTAGCCTTCTCGCCAGCGAAAAAGTTGTAAACGTCGGCATTACCTGCTGCCTGAGCGGGGATGCTCCCCAGCGCTCCAGCCATCACAGCGGCCAGCGTGAACATATGAACTCTTCTCAAACGACTGCTCCTTGGCCGGCCCGCCACAGACATGGATATTGCTCTCGTCAAAGAACCACCACGCTCGCCAACGGCAAAACCAGCAAAAAGCCTCCCCGAAGCGCGCTATACGCTTCGACAAGGTCTACGAATATTCAGGAGACTCCGTTGCCGGTGGGCGGTGAGCTCCCCCATATGGGGTGGCCTCACTAGTCAGATGACCAACATGCAAAAGCAGCATGCTGGATCAGTCTCAATATCGATATGCGTCCCTACAGGTTAGGCAGACAACACCGAAATCATGACCACAAATACGCCAGTCTCCACTAGCCCCCCGACCGTGATGGAGCGCACTTACACAGGCCAAATGCGGCAATCTTCTGTTCATAATAAATAATACGTATTGATATACAAAAAGACATATATAAATATTCATTTATACATCTGATTTTCGTTTTGTTATCCATATTATACTCATAAAAACACAAACTAAACAGATGACGGCCTGCGGCAAAAAATTGACAACGCGCACATCGGGCATCAAATCGGCGAAATAAATTGCATAAAGGCCGATTTTTCGCACCGAGAACCGCGCCAGAAATGTCATCGAAAGTTTTTGTCAAGCATTCAGGGAGATTTCAACAGGGAAATTCGCGCCCTGGAATTGGCGACCATCTAGGCATTTTGCATATCGCCAGCCCCTCATCTCTACCCAACAGTTGATCACACTGGATTGACCGCTCACCATCACCAACCAGCATGAGAGAGTGCAGATGTTATCGTTAGCGCCAACATGAACGCAGCACCATTTGCGAGCTCAGGCGGGAGAAGATATAGAGAAACCTCCCGCCACACACCAGGCCAACACATCATGACCGCCCGCCCAACGCCCGACAGCCCCTTTGCCGCAAAGGTCTTTCCCTCCCCCAATCATGGCGAGCGGCGCCCTCTCAAGAATACTGACGCCCCCCGACGGCCGGACATGCTGCTACTGCATTATACGGATATGAGCGATTCCGGGCAGGCTCTCACCCGGCTTTGCGATGCAACTTCGGAAGTCTCAGCGCATTATTTCGTGTTTGAAAACGGTCACATCCTCCAGCTCGTTCCAGAAGCGCGCCGGGCATGGCACGCGGGCGCTGGCGTGTGGGACAATGAACACGATATTAACTCCGCCTCTATTGGCATTGAAATCGCGCACCCCGGACATTCACGCGATCCAGCAACACCTGAAACAATGGCACCCTATCCGGAGGAGCAAATTGCAGCCGTAATCGCGCTTTCGCGCGACATTATCACCCGCTGGAATATTCGGGCTGATCGGGTTTTAGCACATTCTGATATCGCACCGCTGCGCAAACGCGATCCTGGCGAGGCATTTCCCTGGGAAGCACTAGCTAAGGCAGGCATTGGCCATTGGGCACCCCCTGCGCCACTACAAGGAGGGCGCTTCCTGTCCCCCGGCGAAAGCGGCCAACCCGTTGAAGCCTTGCAAGCAATGCTCGCGCTCTATGGTTATGGGATCAACATCGATGGCTACTACGGTCCTGAAACGGAAGCAGTACTACGCGCATTTCAGCGCCACTTTCGGCCTGAACGGATAGATGGCATAGCAGATGCATCCACCATCATAACCCTACGAAACCTCATTACTGCACGGTAAACAAAGGTTCAGCATGTAATACATTTGACATATTGATCGATTTTTATTATATCGAGAAAGTATTCTTTTTATCAAGTATTAATAAGAAATTTTAATAGAATTACAAATAATTGACAATTTATTCCTCGCGCAGATAATCAAAGAACCGGAAATGAGCGTGATCGCGACAGAAACTATACTAACAATCAACTTGGAAATTTATTTCAGAATTGGGCTAATCACGCAAGTTCTTCGTTATTTTCAGGATTACCAATAAGAAATCATTCGGCTAATCACACGATAAATCAAGCCTTATCCAGCATACCTCCCCTTTCCAGAAACACAACGCAGCTGGTGTTTTCAAACATATTATCTTCTTACAACGTCAATCAGCCGCCCATAAATTCTACTAAAAACAATTCTAATTTTATTCTACCAAGCGCCCTACCTGTCACTACAAAGGCAACTTACAGCGCGCAGGGTCTTCTCATGGCGCTGATGAACGGTAAGCATGAGGCAATCGGCGCCTATGGCACCTTGCTCGACAAGGTGCCCGAGAGCATGCGCGAAGCTCACCTCGCTGAGCTGATCGCCGCAAAGGACGCAGACGGCACGCCGGGTCTTGCCTGGGCGCTGCTTAACGATCATCATGAAGCAATCAAAGCTTATGGCGCCTTGTTGGACAAGATGCCCGTGGACATGCGCGAAATTCACCTCGATCAGCTGATTGGTGTACTCGATCAGTTGATCGCTACAATAACACGGCAAGCACCGCAATTTTTGGAATTATGGTATGATAACAATCGTGCTGCATTCCTTGCCTTCAAGAATTTAATGGGAGCACGACAGCTTAACACACCGCGCCCGCAGTAATAGGCTGCAAGGCCGCACAATAGAATAGCCCTACCACTTAAAATATATGCGTGGCTTTTACATGCCCTCATGTCGGATTTTCTCCCTCCGACATGAGGAGCTCCTGTTTATAGCTGGGGTGTGGTTTTTACATCACCGGAATGGTGGTTCGTCGAAGCTGCGCAGTTTGCGTGAATGCAATGAATGCAGCTGACTGCGAAGCAGATCAAGCGCCGCTAGACCAATCCGCAAATGCTGGCCTACGGCCCGCTCATAAAAAGCATTTGCCGCACCTGGTAACTTGATCTCACCATGAAGTGGCTTGTCAGATACACAGAGCAACGTGCCATAAGGCACGCGCAGACGATAGCCTTGCGCGGCGATCGTGCCGCTTTCCATATCAACTGCAATCGCACGCGACAGATTGATAAGGCGGCGCTCCTGTGACCAGCGCAGCTCCCAATTGCGATCATCATAGGTGACAACCGTCCCCGTACGCAGCCGCTTTTTAAGCGTTTCGCCCCGATCTCCCGTGATATCGGCAGCAGCCTGCTGCAACGCCACCTGAATTTCAGCCAATGCAGGAATTGGAATCTCCGGTGGAACTGCACGGTCAAGGATGTTGTCCTGCCGCAAGTAGGCATGCGCAAGAACGTAATCGCCAATTGCCTGCGATTGACGCAACCCGCCACAATGGCCAATCATCAACCAGCAATGCGGCCGCAACACCGCGAGATGATCTGTGATGTTCTTGGCATTAGCCGGCCCTACGCCGATGTTGACAAGCGTCACACCATGCCCGTCTTCAGCCACTAGATGATAAGCTGGCATTTGGAAGCGATGCCATGCAACGCCTGCAGCAAGCGCAATCGCCTCATCTTCCGGCATACCACGTTCGATGATCGTGTTTCCCGGCAGTACGAGCTTGGTATAGCGCCCGCCCTCTTGCAGATATGTAAGCCCCATGCGGATGAACTGATCAACATAACGATGGTAGTTCGTCAGCAATATCCACGGCTGAATATGACGCCAATCCGTACCAGTATAATGCACCAGGCGACGCAACGAAAAGTCGACCCGCGCTCCATCAAACAACGATAATGGCAGCGGCTGCCCGTTACTATAATTCCATAAGCCATCGGATACTTCATCGCCCACCTCGGTGAGGTTGGGCACCGGAAAATGGCGTGCCAGCTCAACCGCAGTACCGCCAGCGCCACCAAGCTCGTCGCCATGCTCGATGACATAAGGATAGGGAATTTCCTGCTGCCCACGTCCGACCAGCACACGCGCGTTGAAATCCTGCATCAGGAATGTCAGCTGATCGGTGAGATAATTACGGAATGCCTCGGGCTGAGTCACAGTGGTGGCATATACCCCCGCCCGCTGAAACTTCGCATAAGCCCGCGCATTGACCGGGATCGAACCATCCGGCTCATACTCTACACGCAGTTCGGGGTAGCAAAAGGCTGCCCGCGTTGCCGCATCGGGAATGACGTGCTTCGTCACATAAGCATCCAGCGCGCGGCGTTGTGCGGCGAGCGCTTCATCATGAAGAGCAGCAAGCCGATCGACAGCCTCAGAAGCATTCTCACACAATACAAAACCGGCATTCATACCAGACATAGCGGCGGTCATCCGCTGCTCCCTTTCACTAACACTGATGCTATCGCTCGATTTGCAATATCAAGCGTCGCCTCTTTATCATTGCCGCTACTTAATCAGTGGCGGGTTTTTCCGCATTGCCCGGCACAACGAACAGCTGCCCCGGATAAATTAAATCAGGATTGCGAATTTGCTTTTGATTCGCTCCATATATCACCGTATAGCGCGTTCCTTCGCCATATGCCCGCCGGCTAATGCTCCAAAGGCTGTCGCCATGCTCCACACGGGTTGTGCGCACCTCAGGCACCACAACATGCGAGCCGTCATCTGACAACACCGTGCTGCGAGCCGCACTGCCATACGTCTCAGCAAGCTGTTGCGTATCCGGTGCCGCTTCGGAAGGCACTGTTGCCTGCTGGGCAGTTGACGACTCCAGCTTTGCGTTCTGCACCACAAACGGCACCTCAGCCCGCGATAATACCTTACCATCAGCAGGCGCAACCTCATCCAGGCGCACGCGATATTCACCATCATCAATTCCGGAATTGACTGTGAATGAGAACGTGCCCCGCATGGAAGCCTTACCAGCAGCCAGAAATGTGTCGTTGAGATAAAGCCGTACGGAAGCCTCCTTTGGCGCCGTGCCGGATACATAAAGCCGCCCCGCCTCAGCCTCAACAGTGGCGATAGAAACCACCTGTGGCAGGTTTGAAGACACGGTGAGTTGCGTCTTGTCAGCGCCTGAAGAATCGGCAGCCAGCTCTTCCGCATCTAAAGGCTCATCCCCCTCCTCAATCAGGTTTTCATCCGCGGGTTGACGCGTCACGAGGCCTGGTCCGGCAAGGACAATCGTTGGCTTATCTGGCTCTGTCAGCGCCACAACGGGTGATGATGCGAGATCAGCAGATAACACGACAGTCACAGATTGGCGCGACAGCGTGCCAACGCCACCGGAGCCAACTTCGCGCAAAGTCAGCTGATGATCACCGGGCGGAAGCGTCGGCGGGGTAAGCGCAAATGCACCGGATGCATGTGCCTGCACCCGATCATAAACCTTCCCATTCACGAGTAATTCCACCGTTTTACCCGGAGCAACCCGGCCCGCAATCACGGCCTCGCCAGCGGGGCCGATGCGCACAACATCGAAAATCGGTGTCACTGCGCTGCTTGCCGCCTGTAAGTCTTGTATGGGAGCTGGCTCTTTTGTGTCTGTACGATTTGCAGGATCTGCTGCAAGTGCTTCTGCAATCTGCTGTGGAGAAAGAGCCTGCCTCTCACCCCCTTGGGTCGAATCACGCAGTGGCGCATCAGGATTGGGGATAATATCAGCCTGCATCATCGTTTCAGACGGCGCACCCGCCTCATCCTTTGATGGCAGACCCCACAGCACAATGGCCCCCGCAAGAAGTGCGCTAGCTCCAGCAAGAAGCGCCATCTGTACCTTTTTCGACGCCATTAACGCTACCCTTCCCGCACAAAACCGATATGCCGTAATGGTTATATACTGCACAAGGCTATTTGTCGCATGCTATGAAACACTTGCATTCAAAAGCTCGCTGCGGAACATATATTCCGCAGAGCGTGCGACAATGTCGGCTACAAAGGCCATTTGCAGCCCGCCATAACGTGAATATCATCACATCTATGAATAATCTGGTCTTGACCGTTTTGATGCAGCAGTTCAAATCATAATCATGAGCACGATTCGATCAATTTGCGTTTATTGCGGTTCTGCCAACGGCAACGACCCGGTTTTTACCGAGGAAGCGATTGCGCTTGGCACAGCCATGGCGAAATCCGGTATCCGGCTGATCTATGGGGGCGGAAGCATCGGCCTTATGGGTGACACCGCGCGCGCCGTTCTTGAGGCAGGCGGTGAAGTGACGGGTATCATTCCTGACTTTCTGAAGCAGCGTGAGAGCCTGCTACAGGATGTGCAGGAAACGATCATCGTTCCCGACATGCACACCCGCAAGCGTCTGATGTTCGAGCGCGCAGATGCGTTCGTCGCACTGCCCGGCGGCATTGGCACACTGGAGGAGCTGGTTGAACAGATGACATGGTCACAGCTTGGCCGCCACAAGAAGCCGATCCTGATGCTCGACATCAAGGGCTTTTGGCGCCCGCTGCTGTCGCTGTTTGCACACATGAACCTCTCCGGCTTTATCCGCCCAGGCCTGGGGCTTACCTATCTGGTCGCGGAAAAGGGTGAGGGCGTTATCCCGATGCTCGAAACGGCAGCAGATCGCACCGAAATGGTCGAGCCGGCACCAGAAGTAGCCGTTATCGGCGAGCGGTTTTAAACAACCTAGATTAGCTTGTATCAATGAGATCCATAAAAAGAGCGCCACATCGGCGCTCTTTTTCATTGTTGATTTAAAAGACCATACCTGGTCGCAGTATGCGCTGATGTTCGCGCCATGGTGATCCGCCACCGGCAACTCTCTGCGCTTCCCGCGCTCACGTGCGTGACTGTGCTGCGTGCTGGTTTTCGATTGTCGCCATTTTGGGCTCCAGCTGATGCGAAGATCAGCGCATACTGGTGCCATCCTTGTTATCGATGAGAGTAACGCCTTTATCAGATAGAATTTTGCGGATTCTATCTGCTTCCGCCCAATTCTTTGCGGCACGCGCGGTCTGGCGCGCCTCGATCAATGCCTCGATTTCTGGCGCATCTGGAAGATCAACCTTAACTTGCTGTGCCATTTGCGTCAGATCAATCCCCAAAAGTGCCACACCTGCTTTAAGCTCAGCAAAACGCCCGGCTGATTTCAGACCGTGCAATACCGTTATCGCCATGTGCGTATTGAGATCATCCGCCAGCGCGTCCATCAGCTCAGGGGGCACTGTTTCAGCAGCCTCGATATCTTGCGTGATCTGCGCCCAGCTTGTCAGAGTATGGGCGCTTTCCTCAAGCCCTTTCACGGTCCAGTCGATCGGCTGACGATAGTGCGTGCGCAGCATCGCAAACCGCAGCACCGCCCCCGGCCATGAACGACCGCCGAATACATCCTTTTCAAGAAGATCATGAATGGTGATGAAATTGCCGAGCGATTTCGACATCTTCTCACCCTCAACCTGCAATAGTCCGTTATGCAGCCAGTAGTTGGCCATACGCTCAGTATCGAGAGCGCAGCATGTTTGCGCAATTTCGTTTTCGTGATGCGGGAACACCAGATCAATGCCGCCAGCATGGATATCAAACGTCTGACGGGTAGCAGGATCATCGCACCGCAAGCGGCCTGCAAAATTCTCAATCAGGTGTCGCCAGCTCATTGCCGAGCATTCGATATGCCAGCCGGGCCGCCCCTTTTGCGCAATTCCTGCGGGGCTTTCCCAGCCAGGCTCCTGGTCGGTGGAGGGCTTCCACAGAACAAAATCCATTGCATCACGTTTATAAGGCGCAACATCGACCCGCGCACCGGCCAGCATGTCATCAAGCGAACGGCGTGCCAAAGCGCCATAATGCGGCAACAGGCCTGGGGCCCTATCTGCTGCCTTCTCCATCGCCGAAACTGAAAACAGCACATGATCTTCAGCCACATAGGCAAAGCCGCGCGCAATCAACCGCTCGATCAACAGGCGCATTTCAGCAATATGCTCCGTCGCTCGCGGCTCAACGGTAGGATGCAACACACCCAGCGCCTGCGTATCTTTACGATATTGCGCTTCCGTCGTTTCTGTCACACGGCGGATGGCTTCGTTCAAAGGCAATTCGGGAAAATCGCGGGCGGCGCGAGCGTTGATCTTGTCATCGACATCGGTGAAGTTGCGCACATAGGTAACTGCATTCTCACCATAGATGTGGCGCAACAAGCGGAACACGAGATCAAACACGATCACAGGGCGCGCGTTACCAATGTGGGCAAAATCATAAACCGTTGGGCCGCAAACATACATCCGCACAGCCTGCGGATCGACCGGTTTAAAATCTTCCTTCACACGGGTGAGCGTATTATGAAATTTCAACCCGATAGACATGCCTCTTACCCTCATTCCCACAGAATAACGCGCCGACAGGGGATTCTAACCTAGGCATATGCATGAACCCAAGAGATAGAGCAACGAGGCCGCATTAATTTATCTATATAGCGCCTTACCTATGCTAAAAGTGTCGAAATCAGGAGCATTTTCAAACTTTTTTCATACCTTACGTGGCATAAAACGCTGGCTATGCGTGAAATTTGACGCATCCTGTGACAATCTTTTTCAGAGCGCAAATCATGATTCGAATTCTAATTGCATCTTTTTTCGCGCTTTCCTTGCCACTGTTTGCCATTTCAATTCTGCCCGTACAGGCGAATGCTGGTAATGCTGACAGTCCGACATTTCTTCTCCCCGTCAATGATGGATACGGCGTTGCCGACTGCCTCACCCAGGGCGGCGAGTGCGCAGTGCAGGTTGCCAATGCCTGGTGCGTAGCGCAAGGCTATCATCACGCCTCGGATATGCGCCCTGCAAACGAGGGGGCCAGCGTGGGCAGAATTGCTATCACTTGCGACAGATAATTCCTTAACACACTGCTAATATCGCTCAGCCGGTTGACGACGACAAACAATTTGATGATTTTGCATGCCGTTGGATGGTGCGAATCCGTCTGGTTTTGTCGTTTTTCGGGAGGCTCTTGTGACGTTCACTTCAACCGTTTCAACCCGTATCAAGACTTCAGCTCTGCTGACAGGCGCGATGCTTGCAGCACTTTTGACTGCATCCTGCAACACAAGCCAGAATGCGCCTGTCAAGGCTGAAGCTCATGATGGCTCAGTATACGCAGCACCTCTCAACACAGCCGCGCTTTCTCAACAGCCCTGCGGCGCGCCAATCATCGCTTACCGCAACCTGATCGACCGCGATGTGCGCACCGGCTTCCTTAGCCAGACAGTCTACGACCGGATTGCCCCACAGATCGCCAGTGCCGCCGCTACCTGCATGGCAGGCAATAACAGCGCTGCAATGAGCTCACTCAACAACACCAAGCGCTCGTTCGGCTATCCGACCTGATTGAACAGCGTTGAAAAAGCCTGGTTAATAAAACCAGTCACATAAACAGGCATCACGGATGGATCCACGTCCGTGCTAGAGCGAACGAGGCGTACACCGGATAACTCTGGTTCTGCCTCGCGCGCCAAAAATGTTTCAATTCTCGCCTTGAGAGCTTCTGCTGGTAAAGGAGAGAATGCCTGCTTCAATAAGGCCGTTCGCGGACCGTTAATGATAGCTGTCCAGCCGTCCTCAAATACGACGTCATCGGGGCCAAGACCGACCTCCTCAAGCAATTCACGCCGCACACTGCCGTCTATATCAATGCTGCCATCAGCACGCAGGTCAGCACGATCGAGATTGCCGCCAGGGAAATAAACGCGCCCACCATTGGCCGTGTGCGAAGCCATTTCACCCAACACGAAGGCACCATCGCTAGCCCGCAGCGCAGCCGCACCGAAGCAATTACCGACACCAGGCTCTGGGAAGCCGTAATCGATCATTGCAAGTAAGGCGGAATATTCCGCTTCGCGAAGGCGGGCTCTTAACACATCCCCATCTACCGCAATATGGGTGCATACCAACACGATGCCATTAAAGATAGCAGGCTTTTCAAGCAATCGCCGCGCCCAGTTTGCCTCTATTCGCTCGCGATTCTCAACTGCCCAGCGCCAAGGACTTGTATCCAGATGCGCTTCTATCTTACGGAGAGAAATAATACGCATGATCGTCCAATCTTATTGATATTGCATCAATCAATTGAACATAAATGCAATGCAAAAGCACCCCTGATCCTTGGGTGCCCCCCCTCCTAAACGGCTTGCGCTTCGAACCGATGGCTAGGATTTGTAAATTCATCCTGCGCTTCGATAAGACGAATTTCGGTTGCCCCCATATCCACTGTGGTCTTGAGCAGGCCGTAGATCGAGGATGCTGCCGCTTCAAGAGCAACCAGGGCAGAACGGCTTTTTAGATAGTGCACGAAGAATAGCGCCGCGATCACATCGCCACCGCCGCTGATATAAATGGGCAAGTGCGGCGTGCGCACCCGGTAAAGGTTGCCAGCTTCCGATGCCAACAAATCAATATAATTGTCTGGCGTCTCAACGGTATTGACGGAGGTGACGAGCACCACCTTTGGCCCCTTTGCATGAATAGCCGCGATTGCAATACGTGCCTCTTCCAGTGTTTTGACCGAGAAACCTGACAGGTTCTCCAGCTCGAAATGATTGGGCGTGACAATATCAGCCGCAGGCACAGCGTGATCCCGCATGAACTCGGCGATGCCAGGTCGCACAAATACCCCTCGCCCGACATCACCAATCACTGGATCACAGCAATAGAGTGCCTCGGGGTTAGCGCCGCGCACACGCTCGACTGTTGACAGAATTGCGCTACCAATATCCGCCGACCCCATATAGCCGGACAACACGCCATTGCACTGTCCCAACACGCCACGTTCACTAATACCTTCGACCAGATCTTCAATCGAATGGCCATCAAACACGCGTCCCTTCCACGAGCCATAGCCTGTGTGATTGGAAAACTGCACCGTGTGGATTGGCCAGACATCAACGCCAAGCCGCTGCATGGGGAATATCGCTGCCGCATTTCCGACATGACCGTAAGCAACATGGGATTGGATGGAGAGCACATTCATAGTTGATGAAAACCCCGACTGAAAATAAACGCCAAAGCCGCATCCACTGCAGCTACACGTTAGGAGTGCTTGCCTGAGAAGCCAAAAACCTGCAGGAAAACATTTCTACGCTTGCATAATCCTCCGCGCAATCCCCCTGATAATCAATCAGAATAATCATCCAGGACCAGCAACCTTATGAGCTTGTCTTCGCTTATCGATACGACGATCGCCTTTGCCAGCACCCATGCGGCATGGGCTTCACCAATTGTGTTTCTGGTTGCATTTGCGGAATCGTTTGCGTTTCTCTCTCTACTGGTGCCCGGATGGGCCATTCTGATCGGTATTGGTGCGCTGATCGGCGCATCGGAGATTGCCTTTTGGCCCGTATGGGCAGCAGCAGCAGCGGGCGCGGCATTGGGGGACTGGATATCCTATTGGGCTGGTTATTACTTCAAAGATCGTGCTTTGACCGTATGGCCGCTGTCCCGCCATCCTGAAATGGCCAAGCGCGGGCAGGCCTTTTTCGAGCGCTTTGGCGTATGGAGCATCGCTATTGGACGCTTCTTTGGCCCCTTGCGCGCTGTTGTGCCCTTGATTGCAGGTATCTTTGGCATGCCGCAACTATATTTCCAGCTGGCAAATGTGGGCTCAGCCATGGTATGGGCGTTTATTTTACTTGCACCAACAGCAGCTGTACTGCGGCATTTTATGGGTTAAGAGAGGAAAAGAGCCTACAGTTATTGCCTATCAGATCAATCTGGTTTATCGTTTTCGTGATTCGGTGTTTTCCATAAATTATTAAAATATATCTTTATTGATGTGGTGATTTGTCATGACTGCTGCTTCAACCTCTCCTTCCTTACAAAGCAATCAGCATCTAGTTCCTTATAGTGCAGATCATACCTTGCCTTTGCCACCTGCAGCTGGCGAATTCCGGAATGGTGAACAAGGGGTGCGGCAACACGACCGGCCTTCTTTCCCCGCGTCGCCCTTAAAAAGCCTGCCTGGCAAGAATATGGAAGAAGTTAATCAGCCACGTAAAATTAAGGCTCTTCCACCTCCATCCGACAGCAGCATTCTGAGAAGACTACTAGAAGCCCTGAAATCAATCCCAATAATTGGGTGGATTGTATCTGCTATAGAAGCAGCATGCCTGCGAGCCTGCGGGGCGGCCGGGAACAATAACGCAAGCCCTCAAGCATGCACGCCGATGCTGAACGAGAACGAGATGCAGGGAGCGCTTAAAGCATGGATACAAAACCCCTTCTCCGAGAATGACAAGCCTTTTGACCATGTTTATGGCCCTGTACGTATCAAGGATATAAGCGATATCCTTCTGAATCCACGTAACGACCCACAAGGAAATCTCATATCACCCATTTGCATCCCATTTCATGTAGGCCGCAGTAATTCAGGCCATTGGGTAACGTTATTTATACATACAAATGTCGATGGCCAGCGGAAAGCTACACTGTTTGATTCGATTAATAGTAGTGAGCATATTCAATCTCAAATTCAGCCCATACTTGAAGCATCAAACATGGCGCCGCTACAGGTTATTAAATATAACCTGCAACAACACCTCAGATTGTCTTGCGGTATCTTTTCAACGGCAGCGATTGATGCTGTTATGACAGAACAACAGCACGCAGCCCAAGAGAAAAGAACCCCACTACCAATTGACGAGATCCTGCATAATTTTGCCAAGGAATGTATGAACAGAAGCGCTGAAGAGCAATATCAGTGGGATGCGGAACGGCGTGCAAACATTAATACGCAAACCGTATTCGGATTGAGTGGGTAAATTCGCACTTTTAATAGCTAGCCATTAACGGTCTAGCATTGTTTATAGCCGCACCCGGTAAGGCGCCAACCCCGGTGTTTGCGTACGCAATGCAAACAACGACCCAGCCAATCTATCACCCGCATGGGTTTCAGCGCCGGCTGAAGTCGCATATAACGTTTTCAGATCATTTCCGCCAAACACCGCCGTAGTGATGTTCTGGGCAGGCATTTCGATGATGCGATCAATCGTGCCATCGGGCGCGATCCGCACAATACATTGACCGCCAAAGCGGCAATTCCACAAATACCCTTCGCTATCGATCGCTGAACCATCCGGGTATCCGCGCTCAAAACCTGCAAAAAAGGGACGCTCATTCGATATCGCACCTGTCTTGGCATCATAATCCCAGACACAGATCGTATTGGCGAGTGTATCTGCATGGTAGAACCGTGTCAGATCAGGACTCCAGCACAGCGTATTCGCAATCCCCAGATCCCGACGGAAAACCGTATGGGTATTGGCGCTGTCAATCCGATACAAGACACCGTCCGTGCCACCCGCCGCACCTGGGCTACCGTCGGGATTGACATTATTGCGCATTGAGCCAACCCAGAAATTCCCCAAAGGATCAGCCCGTCCATCATTAAGACGCACCTTGGGCCAGCCATTGAGAGTGAAACCATGATCGCGGCGGACATCCGTTTGCGGTTCCCACAAGATCAACCGCGAGGCGAGCGCAACAAGGAGCGTATCATCGCGCTCAGTGAGGGCAAGCGCCACCACCGGCTCATCAAAAAACCATGAGTTCACTGCATCTGTTTCTTCATCATAACGATGAATAAGGAAGCGGTTGATATCGGTCCAGTACACGGCTTTTTCCGATGGATGCCACACAGCACCTTCCCCGCACCGATCGCCTGCTGGTGCAACGCAATGCACCTTGCCTATGGGCAATCCACCTATTGCAATGCTACCCATACCATTTCCCCGCATATTATTGTTGAGCGCTCTTCAGATGGCTCATGCAAGCTATGCTCACGCAACATTGCCATGCCAAACTGTTTCAGCATATGCATGATGCACTCATCGCTATCTCTAGCAGATACGCTACATGCATGCGCCATGTATAGCCGCTTACTTGGTATTTTAGCACGTGCTTTATTACCTTCGGCCATCACGACTTGAAGACGCTGCCTTTGCGCTCAACAGGAAAGACACCTATGGACGCCTCTTCCCCTACCTCCAAACTGACAACACCACTTGGCTGGCGGCCCGACCGATGTGACCGCGTAGCATTGGTGTTGCAGGGGGGCGGCGCGCTGGGCGCCTATCAAGGCGGGGTCTATGAAGCATTGCATGAGGCGGGGTTGGAGCCAGACTGGGTATCAGGCGTATCAATCGGAGCAATTAACGCTGCAATCATCGCGGGCAATCCTCCCAACAAACGTCTTGAGAAACTACGCACCTTCTGGGAACGTATTACGGAACGCAAAGTATGGGCATACACGCCTGATGGCGATATTTTTCGGCAGGTGCGCAACGCCAATAGCGCGCTGTTGACATACATGCTCGGCCAGCCGGGCTTCTTCAAACCGCAGTTTCCAGGCCCTTACTTCAGTCCGGCAGGCGCGCAAGGGGCAACCAGCTTCTACGATACAGAGCCTTTGCAGGAGACATTGGAGGAGCTCGTCGACTTTTCGTTGCTCAACGACCAGAAAACGCGCTTTGCTGTTGGCGCAGTGAACGTGCTGAACGGCAATTTCACGTATTTTGATAATGCGCAGGAAGAAATACTGGTCGAGCACATCATGGCCTCAGGTGCCCTGCCACCATCATTGCCCATGCAAAAAATCGGCACGGATTACTATTGGGATGGCGGCCTCGTCTCCAACACGCCGCTGCAACATCTGCTTGAACAATCTGATCATCTGAATTCATTAGTGTTTCAGGTCGATCTCTTCAGCGCGCGGGGTCCTTTGCCACGCGATATCAATGATGTGCTCGGACGGCAGAAGGATATTATGTATTCCTCCCGCACCCGATACACAACGGATGTCTACCGTCAGCTGCATGATTGGAAATCGAAACTCGTTGCCCTGCTCGGAAAAGTACCGGATGAGTTATTGAGCGATGATGATCGCTACCTGCGTCATCAATTGAGCGCCATGCCGGAAATCACCATCCTGCATTTGATCTACCAACAAAAAGCGTATGAAGGCCATGCGAAGGACTACGAGTTCTCTGGCACCTCAATGCGCGAGCATTGGAGCAGTGGCTACGAGGATACAAAACGTACCCTCAAACAGCGGGACTGGCTGGAGATGCCCCCTCAAGGCGCCGGGATTGTAGTGCATGACGTCCATCAGAAAAACAGCTTGTAAAAGGGTGGGAGACCATCTGAATTTTCGAAAAATAAATTTATATTTCCAAGCGTCATACCTTTGAAAAAAATAATTATACAATATAAATTTATATTTTAACTATTATTAACCTAAATATAAATAAATTAAAACAAGCAACAATCATTGAATTTTTTTGATTCTTATTTTTGACAAAATTGTTTATTTGGGCTATTGATAAAGTAGCGTGCCTTTACGAAATGGATCATAAATTCTTGCGAGATTATTGGCAGAATTCATAGCAAGGAAGTTGTCGATGTCTGTGGCGTCATTACACTCTACCACTGCTCCGAATTTCAATGCTTTCCAACCCCATACCCCTCCTGAAAACAAACTTGGTATATCAGAGCTTATTAGCAACGTTAAATCAGGTCGCTTTGCTAATGGTTCCGCACAAGAAATAGTAATTGCAGTCGCAAGTACTCCGCATCTTACCAGCGATCAAGCGGAGGGGTGGTTTACTGCGAAATCGATCAATTGGCTCATTGATGCAATGAGTAACATACGTAACGGCGATACCTTTTCAGCAAAAGTCTGTCTTCTTTTAGCGCGTTTCTTTGATAGTTTTTCATCAGAATCGACCATAAACATCGCTGATCATTTGGGCGTAGATGCTTTGACGGCCAGCCAATTCCTCAACCGAGCAGACAGCATGTTGAGTGTAGATGGAACCTATCCGTATTCATATAGCCTGCTGGAGGACTACACTACACCCAGCGTTCCTTCTCTTGACATAAACGACAATACTACTTTTGCTGAAATGTGCGACCATTATGAAAATCTTCAGGAATATATAATTAATGTCAATGAAAAGCTCGATGAGCTTTTAATGCCGGCAATGGACATCGTTAAAATTCAGGCGAAAGAAGCCTTTCAGGAACGCATATCAAGTTTTTTTGATGCAAAAGATATTTTTGACCCTAGTAGTTCTTCGCAACTAGAGCATCAACAACTTGTTGAAAAACTTAAATATTACGAATCAGAATGCGTTCTTTTTAAGAGCTTCTTTGATCATTTACAGGAAGGCCTGACTTAATAAACCATAACGTGCAGACCTCAGATGCCAAATCCTTGGCAATACATTGCAAAGTAATCAGTTAACCGCATCATCAACAGACCCGCTCGGGAAAATTCCCGAGCGCAGATCATAATGATTGTTACCGGCTAACGGGTGAACGCAACCGAGGGGACGTAGATGCTTCCGCAGCCGGGACTTCCGGTGCAACCGGTACGCGTGATGTTACGCGGTGTTGTTCAGAAGGAGGTGGAGGCACGTGGCTACCGCCTTCAAGCACCCCCGGAGGCAGCTTGCGAGCACAGCCGGAAAGTACGGCAACAGCAGCAACGGCGATAACAACGGCCAGACCAGTTCTCGACATAATAACTCCCTTGCTGACAAGACCACGCGCATAGAATGAAATGCGGCTTTGGCAAGCTGTGTGATTTTATTGCATCAAACCAAAAAATGGGCACCGTTTTTTGGATAAATTTGATGCACAAACTAATAGATAGAGCGTCGCGGCTGCGTCAGGTTAATCGAGCGGCGCTCTAGCGAGCACCCCGACAAATCACTTTTGCACTGCAACTTACACCATTTCTTCAATGATGCGAGCGCCCGATGGTTTGCCACCCCGCAACCTTCAGACGATTATAGAATAATTCATACAGTACTTTAAAAGAAAAATCTGCATAAACAAATAGATAAAGGAAAATTACAAACCGTTTACCCTCATTTAAAAGGCTTAATATCCATCACAAGACGCAGCATAAAGACGAGACCGCCACGAAGAAATGCCTCAGAATGCTTGCCCCGGGGCGCTTGCGGGTTTAACAGAATTATTCCAGCTTTACGGAACCGGCAAAAGCTCTGCAGCAGGAAGTGTCGCTATGGCGCGTATCGCCCTCATCGATAACTATGATTCCTTTACCTGGAATCTGGTGCACCTCATTGGCGCAACCGGAGCGGATGTTACGGTTTACCGCAATGATGCCATTACTATTGATGCCCTACGCGCCCTGCAGCCGGACGCGATCGTGCTATCGCCTGGTCCTTGCACGCCAAATGAAGCGGGCATTTGCCTTGATGTCATCGCCGAACTTGGGAGCGAAATTCCGCAGTTCGGCGTATGTCTTGGTATGCAGGCGATGGGCCAGACCTTTGGGGGCACTGTTGTGCGCGCGCCACGCCCTATGCATGGCAAAATTTCTGATGTGACGCATACGGGGAAAGGCCTGTTTCGTGGTATCAACGGCACCTTTGCGGCCACACGTTATCACTCACTGATCATCGATCGCACCAGTGTGCCAGAGAGTCTTTCTATTACAGCAGAGGCAGATGGGTTAATCATGGCGCTGTCGCACAAAACCCTGCCCGTGCATGGCGTGCAGTTTCATCCTGAGAGCATTCTCTCGGAGCATGGCACAACGATTATTCGCAATTTTCTCGACCTTGCAGCGAATTGGAACACCTCTCGCCGCACACCGCAATCCGCCTGAATCTCCACCTGCAGGAACTGCTCATATGGATGCTTTCAAGCCTTTCATCGCCAAGGTCGCAACGGGCGCATCGCTCAGCCGGGAGGAGGCACGCGCGGCTTTCGACATGCTGCTTTCGGGCGAGGTAACGCCAGCGCAGGGTGGTGGTTTTCTGATGGCGCTGCGCGTACGCGGCGAAAGCATCGATGAAATTACCGGCGCCGTTGAAGCCCTACGTTCACGCATGCTGCGGGTTAAAGCGCCGGCTGACGCTATCGATATCGTTGGCACTGGCGGGGACAATTCCGGCAGCTACAATGTTTCGACATTGGCCTCAATCATCACTGCAGCGGCAGGCGCACCGGTCGCGAAGCACGGCAATCGCGCGGCATCATCCAAATCAGGCGCGGCTGATGTACTTGCAGCGCTTGGCGTATCGCTGAGCAATGACCCGGCAAACATCGCACAGGCCATCAAAGAGACTGGCGTTGGCTTCATGTTTGCGCCCAATCATCATGCATCGATGCGCCATGTTGCCCCGGTGCGGGTTGAGCTGGGTACGCGCACGCTGTTCAACATCATTGGCCCACTGTCCAACCCCGCCGGGGCCAGGCGGCAGGTGCTGGGCGTGTATTCCTCATCACTGCTTGAACCGCTGGCGGAAGTGCTGAATGCGCTTGGCTCTGAACGCGTGTGGCTCGTGCATGGACTTGATGGGCTTGATGAACTTTCCACGGCCGCGCCTTCTGATGTGGTCGCACTCGAAAATGGCAAGCTGCGTCGTTTCACCATTACGGCTGAAGAGGCCGGCCTGAAATCCGCACGCACTGAAGATTTGCGTGGCGGCGATCCCGCACACAATGCCCGCGCATTGCAGGATGTGCTTGCAGGGGAGAAGACACCTTATCGCGACATCGCTGTTCTCAACGCGGCCGCAGCGCTGGTTGTTGCGGACAAGGCAGCGAACGTCAACGAAGGCGCCCGCATGGCTGAAGCTGCGATTGATTCGGGCAAGGCGCGTGCGACGCTGGAGAAGCTCATCAGTGTCTCTAATAGCGGAAGCGCCGCATGAGTGACATTCTCGCAAAGATCGAAGTCTACAAGCGCGCCGAGATCATAGCTGCAAAAGCGGCTGTGCCGCAGGCCGAGATTGAACAACGCGCTGCTGATGCGCCTGCACCACGCGGATTTGCGGCAGCTATCGCGCGCCACCTGGGCGAAAACCGCCCCGCACTCATTGCAGAAATTAAAAAGGCGAGCCCTTCAAAAGGCCTCATCCGCGGGGATTTCGACCCGCCAGCACTTGCGCGCGCATACGCAGAAGGTGGTGCGACGTGCCTTTCTGTACTGACTGATGGCCCTTCCTTTCAAGGGGATCCAGCCTATCTGATTGCTGCACGCGAGGCATCGGGATTGCCCGTCTTGCGCAAGGATTTTCTGTACGATCCCTATCAGGTTTTCGAAGCACGCGCATGGGGTGCCGATTGCATCCTGATTATTCTGGCCAGTGTTGATGATGCAACCGCACGCTTGCTTGCCGATACAGCGCAAGCCCTGGGTATGGATTCGCTGGTTGAGGTGCATGATGGGCAGGAGCTGGAGCGCGCGCTTGCACTGGGCCTCAAGCTTGTCGGCATCAACAACCGCAACCTGCGCACCTTTGAAACCTCGTTGGCCGTCAGCGAAGAACTTGCGCCGCGCATCCCGGATGATCGCATAATCGTTGGCGAAAGCGGCATCTTCACCCATGACGATGTCATGCGTCTGCAGGCTTCACGTATCAACACGTTTTTGGTGGGCGAAAGCCTCATGCGGCAGACCGATGTAGCAGCAGCGACCCGGAAATTGCTGTTTGGAGATACTGCCGCATAGAGATAATGCACACAAAAGCGTGATCGAAATTCATCAGCAGCAAAGAAAATCGCTCCAGAAGCAACATGACACGTCAGGCATGTCTGCGTGTTCATTGACAATAATTTGTAAACTTCTATGTTCCGCAGCAAGGATGCGGGGTGTTCCCCATCCAGGGACGGGCAAAAGTGCCCCGCGCCATCATTCGGAACATGCGGTTCCGTTTCCAGGCGCATCTTTAACGGAATGCGATGTCGTTTTCTGATCTCGGTTTGAGCGAAAAGGTGTTGGAAGCGGTTACCGCTGCCGGTTACACCTCCCCCACCCCTATCCAGGCGCAAGCCATTCCCCACGCGCTGGCGCGGCGGGACGTGTTGGGCATTGCCCAGACAGGCACCGGCAAGACCGCAGCGTTCACGCTGCCCATGCTGAATCTGCTGGAAACGGGCCGCGCCCGCGCGCGCATGCCACGCACGCTCATTCTTGAGCCAACGCGTGAGCTTGCTGCGCAGGTAGAGGAAAGTTTTGTCAAACTTGGCGCCAGCCACAAGCTGTCCGTTGCGCTGCTGATTGGTGGCGTTTCCTTTGCTGAGCAGGATGCCAAGATCACCCGTGGTGCTGACGTACTTATCGCGACGCCAGGCCGTCTGCTCGACCATTTCGAGCGTGGCAAGCTGCTGCTGACAGGCATTGAAGTTCTGGTCATCGATGAAGCTGACCGCATGCTCGACATGGGTTTCATTCCCGATATCGAACGCATCTGCAAAATGGTGCCATTCACCCGCCAGACACTGTTTTTCTCGGCCACGATGCCGCCTGAAATTCAGCGTTTGACAGAGACCTTTCTCCATAATCCGGTGAAGATTGAGGTGGCGCGTCCATCATCAACCGCCAGCACGATTACGCAACGTCTCGTGGCGTCGAGCACGGAATCATACGAGAAGCGCGAAATATTGCGCGGCCTCATCCGCAGCGCCCAGGATTTGCAGAACGCGATCATCTTCTGCAATCGCAAACGGGATGTGGCGATTCTTCATCGCTCACTGGAAAAGCACGGCTTCAGCGTTGTTGCACTTCATGGTGACATGGACCAGACATCGCGCATGCAGGCGCTGGACAAGTTCCGTAATGGCGGCGCTTCGCTGCTGGTAGCAAGTGACGTGGCCGCACGTGGTCTCGACATTCCGGAAGTGAGCCACGTTTATAATTTCGACGTGCCCTTCCACGCTGAAGATTACGTGCACCGCATTGGTCGCACAGGCCGCGCAGGCCGTTCAGGTTATGCCGCTTCGATCGTTACAAGCCAGGATGCCAAGACACTTGCCGCTATTGAAGCCCTCACCGGCAAGCCGATTGAATGGGCAGGCAAGACGCTTGACGAGCTAAAAGCAGAGCGTCCAGACCTTGATCAACCTGCTGCACGCCGTGAACGCGGACGTGGGCCGTCACGCCATCAAGGCGGTGAAACACGTGAGCGTCGTGGCGCCCATCATGTGCGCCATACACCACACGGTGAAGTTGCGCCGATGCAACCGATAACACGTGAAGCGCCCCGCCCCGTACACACGCCGCAATATGCGCCGCATCCTCATGCAACTGAGCAGCCGCGCATGCATCATCACCATCCCCGCCAGCAGCGGGAAGCGTTTCAACCGGTGCGGGTGGGTGAACGGCATGTGCCATCACGCTATCGCCGTGATGACGATGACCTGCCGGTCGTCGGCTTTGGCGATCACATCCCTGCATTCCTGCTGCAAAAGGTGAAGCTCAGCGCGCTTACCTCGGACAATGATTTCGTTGCCGATGAAAACGAGCTGGAAATCATTGAGGACATCGACGACGAGGACATCGAGCACATTGAAGTGCAAGGTGCCAGCGCGCGCGATGTTCAACCACAGGACGCCGAAAAGCGTGCAACGGAAACGCGAGATCCAGAATCACGGGACAGCAATGAAACCCGCAAGTCTGGTCGCCGCAGGCGATCTCGTAATAAAAGCCGCACGATCGAGATCAGAACGGCTGATCAGCTACAGCCTGAACAAACTTTGCCTGAGCAGCATGAAGTAACCGCAGAACAGCCAGCCACGGTACAGGTTGCAGCGGTAGAAACACCTGTTGCCGTTTCTATGGAAGTTGCGGAACCAAAGGCCAAAAAGCCTGCACGCCGCACGACCAAGAAAGCATCGGTTGAGGCAGAGACAGCTCCAGCTGTTGAAGCCGCTCCGGATGCGGAAAAGCCAGTCCGTGCACGGCGCAAGGCACCTGCCAAGAAGGCAGCGGCAGAAACCACAACTGCTGATGCTGAAGTGGCCGCGCCCGCTAAAAAGCCTACTCGCGCTCGCAAAACAGCTGTTGCTGGAACCGAGGGCGAAGAAAAGCCAGTTAAAAAGGCAAGCCCACGGAAGAAGGCCGTTACCGCTGATGCAGTAACAGACGATTCTGCAGTCAAAAAGCCTGCGGCCCGTAAACCACGCAAGAAGGCAACAGCTGATGTTGCAGCCGTGGATTCGCCGTCGGCAGATGCCCTGCACACTGAAGCCTGATCGGTTGATGGTTACAGTGGAGACCTGGCAGAGTTTGAGCGATGCAGTTTGATCATCCCTTAATTGAGGGGCGGCTACTGCGTCGCTATAAACGCTTTCTGGCCGATGTTGAGATTGGCAACGAGGTGACAACTGTTCACTGCGCCAATCCAGGGGCAATGCTGGGCCTCACAGCGCCCGGCAACCGCGTTTGGTTATCCCGATCAAATAACACAAAACGTAAGTTGCCATTATCGTGGGAGATGGTGGAGGCAGATTTTGATGGTGTCACGCATTGCGTTGGCATCAATACCTCACACCCCAACACACTCGCTGCTGACGCCATTCGTGCTGGTCAGATTCCCGAACTATCAGGCTACAGCACACTAAAGCGTGAGGTGCGCTATGGTGATGCACGTTATGGAACGGCCAGCCGCGTTGACATCCTGCTCGAAGCAGATGGCCGCCGGCCCTGCTATGTCGAGGTCAAGAACGTCCACCTCATGCGGCAAGAGGGCCTAGCAGAATTTCCCGATTGTGTTACGGCACGCGGCGCGCGCCATCTAGAAGAGCTCGGCGATATGGTTGAAGCGGGCAATCGCGCGGTAATGCTGTTCGTCATCCAAATGCCGGCACGCCGATTTTGCCTGGCTGCCGATCTCGATCCTGCCTATGCAAAAGCCTTTGCGCGCGCTCGTGTGCGTGGCGTTGAATGCCTGGCCATGGCTTGTCATGTCGCGCCAGAAACGCCCGCTCATGTAGTCATCAGCCACCCCGTACCAATTGATGGCTGAAATGGTAAAGGGTGCCCCTAATCCGTAGTGGTTTTTTTATAAACCACATTAAGCCGTGTACGGGCAATTTCCCGATAATGATTTGCCTGCAAAAGAGCATGCAGATCAGCCTGCCAGCGGCTTTCACTGTTTTCGAGAATCAGCACTTTTGGTAACAGCGATATTGGTGCGGATGCCAGAAATGGCTCCAGAATGAGATCTTCCGCCCCCTGCACATCCAGCTTGATCGCATCGACATGGTCGAAACGCTCATCACGGATGATATCCAGCATCGTCTTGGCCGGCACCCGCAAGGTTGGCGCGTTGGCGGAACCGACAATCTTGATGCTAGCCTGGCCAATATTGGTCGGATCGAGGAAAAGCGTTACCTCTCCCGCGCGATCAGCAAGCGCACAAGCAATCGCCTTGATGCTACCGAAGCGGTTGATACCGATGTTCCAGACCAGCCGTTCGAAAATTTCCGGCTGCGGCTCAATCGCCAGAATCCTTGCCCGCTTACCAGCGTGTGCCGCAGCGTGCAATGCGTAAAAGCCAGCATTGGCCCCTACATCAAGAAATACAAAATCATCGGTGATGAAGCTGCGCAGAATAGCAAGCTCTTCAGCATCGAAGAACTGCGGCGTAAACAGCACCTTTTTTTCCGAGATATTATTATACGGCTTGATACGCATTTTGGCGCCCAACGCCTCGATATCGACGGGAGCGTTGTTCAGGTTTCTCAGCACGAGATTACGCAGAAAAAACGCACACCGACGCCCTGCCCAGGTATCGGGCAGTGCGCCTGTCAAGGAAAGGGCCGTACGTACGAAGCGCGAAGGCGCGTAAGCGCCGAAGGGTGCCGCTTCGAAGGGCATGGCTTGTGCAATCACGTCTGTCACCATCAGAGGATCATTACACTGCGCGCGATTTATATGCCAGTCCCACACGCATTATCAGCACGCATTGGTGCCTTGCATCACCAGATTGAGATTTCAGAAATGATGCATCGATTTTGAATGAATTTCATGAACATATAAAAATAGAGCAACTCCAGTGCATCTGATTTATCAAAAAATGCTCTAATAACTTGCAAGCTGCGTCATGTAGCTTAAATTAGCAAGATTGTCACACAAGACGTTGGATTTAGCTTGTCATGAACGAGTTCGAGGCTCCTACCACTACCCGCCGGTCAAACGACATCATAATTTACGGACCGGACGCTTTCGCAGGCATGCGCAAAGCAGGACAGGCAGCGGCTGAGTGCCTTGATTTGCTAACTGATTTCATCAAACCCGGTGTGACGACTGCCGAAATTGATGCACTCGTTTTTCATTATGGCGAGGCACGCGGCTACCTTCCTGCATGTTTGATGTATCGTGGCTTCCGCCATTCCTCCTGCACATCAATCAACCATGTCGTATGCCACGGCATACCGAATGATAAGCCGCTGAAGGAAGGTGATATCGTCAATGTCGATGTCACTTTCATTGTTGATGGCTGGCACGGCGATTCAAACCGCATGTACTTTGTTGGCGAAGTCTCGCGCAAAGCAGAACGCCTTGTGCAAGTGACCTATGAATCGCTGATGCGCGCAATCGCAGTCGTTAAGCCAGGCGCGACACTGGGTGATATTGGCGCAGCGATTCAGGAATTCGCCGAGGCTCAGCGCTGCTCAGTGGTGCGGGATTTCTGTGGCCACGGCGTAGGTCGCTCCTTCCATGAGGCACCAAGCGTGCTGCATTACGGGAATCGCGGTGAAGGTACAAAACTGCAAGCAGGCATGATTTTTACCATTGAACCAATGATTAATCTTGGCCGCCCCCATGTAAAGGTTTTGTCGGATGGCTGGACGGCAGTTACCCGCGATCGATCGCTCACGGCACAGTTTGAACACGCCCTTGGCGTTACGGAAACAGGCTGCGAGGTGTTCACCCTTTCACCGGGCAGACTGGATCATCCACCATTTTCCACAGGGCTCTAATGCCGATTAACGCATAGCTCGCACTGTCGGCACACGACATCTACATGCAATTTCTGCATTCAATGTGATAGAAGTTTAGGAACAGATCAACCCTGAACTGACCGCAGCACTCATGACCGACCGGGACACTCCGGCTGATATACCGCATTTCCATGGCCACCGCGATCGCTTACGTCAGCGTTTTCGCGAGGCCGGTAGCGATGCGCTTGCCGATTACGAATTGCTTGAGCTGATTCTGTTTCGCTCAATTCCGCGACGCGATGTCAAACCAATCGCGAAGGATCTACTACGCCGTTTCGGCAGCTTTGCCGAAGTGCTTGCCGCACCTGAGCGGCGGTTGCTGGAAACGGATGGCATTGGTACAAGCATCGTCACCGACATCAAACTGATTGAAGCCGCCGCTGCTCGCCTGACGCGCGGCGCCATTGCTGGACGTTCAGTGCTTGATTCGTGGACGGCCGTGCTGGATTACTGCCGCACAACCATGGCCTTTGCGGAAAAAGAAAATTTCCGCGTGCTGTTTCTGGATAAGCGCAACCATCTGATTGCCGATGAAGTGCAACAGAGCGGCACGGTTGATCACACACCGGTTTATCCGCGAGAGGTGATCAAGCGCGCACTGGAGCTATCATCCAGTGCGATTATCCTGGTCCACAACCACCCATCCGGTGATCCAGCCCCCTCTTCCGCCGACATCCGCATGACACGTGAAATCATGGACATTGCCAGCCCACTAGGCATAGAAGTGCATGACCACGTCATCGTAGGCCGCAAAGGCCACGCCAGCCTGCGCGGGCTTGGTGTGATGTAAAAACGCCATCACAGCCATTTGCAGGCCACCATGATGCGACGATCAGTGCCTCTTAGCCAAAGATGCTGATGAGGGTGCGCACGATGAGCACCGTGTTGATTGCAATCCCGACAAGCACAACCAAGGCAATCGCAGCGTAGAAAGCGGCGTTAGAGGTCTGGTCAGGGCGCAGGATGCTAAACGTTTTGCGACGCTTGGGGCGTAGTACAGAATCAAAAAATGGAGCGCTTGAGCGGGCAGGCGGCGTCATGGTCTTGGTGGATGTCAGCATGGGGGCAAGTTCTCCTCACCGCCATCCTTGCCCATTCTGTCGCAGCAGAAGGTTAACAGCGCCGGGCTTTCGCTTTGCAGGGTGAACAACCCGTTACGAAGGCCCGCACTTAAGCCTTAAAAGATGCATTCCTCAAAAGCGGGCTCCACCGATTGCTGCCATGGCCCATGCCAGAGCGCCAGCAGATCATCAGCCTGATTACGGCCGCGCTCCACGATGAGATCCAGCGGGTCGAGATAGCCGCTCTCGTCCTCGCCTGCAGCGTTCTGGAATGCACGCGCCTTAAGGCCAGCGCGCGCCAGAGCAAGCACCTCGCGTGCCAATTCGCGTACATTACGCCCCCGGATTTTAGCTGCAAGCCCTTCACTCGGCACTGCATCGCGCAAAGCCTGGCGCTCCGCCTCGGTCCAGTCGCGCACCAGATCCCATGCGCCATCGAGGGCCGTTTGATCGTAAAGCAAGCCAACCCATAAAGCAGACTGGGCAAGCAGCATTGGCACGGGACCAACATCAGCACCGCGCATTTCCAGAAACTGCTTGAGCCGGACTTCGGGAAACACCGTCGAGAGGTGGTTGATCCAATCCGAAAGGCTCGCGCGCTCACCTTCAAGCCCCGGCATTTTACCAGCCATCAGATCGCGGAAAGATAGCCCAGCAACGTCATGATAGGTATCACCACGCTTGACGAAATATGTCGGCACATCAAGCACCCAATCGGCATAGCGCTCAAAACCCATACCATCTTCGAAAGCAAAGGCCAGCATGCCAGTGCGATCGCCGTCAGTATCACGCCAGATATTTGAGCGCGCTGACAAAAACCCGTTGGGACGCCCCTCAGTAAACGGCGAATTAGCGAAAAGCGCGGTCGCAACAGGTTGGAGCGCGAGGCTAACGCGCAGCTTCTGCACCATGTCCGCCTCGCTGGAGAAATCCAGATTCACCTGCACCGTCGAGGTGCGGAACATCATGTCGAGGCCGAGCGAACCGACCTTGGGCATATAATTGGCCATGATGCGATAGCGGCCCTTCGGCATCACGGGGGTCTGCGCGCGCGTCCAGAGAGGGCTCATGCCAAGTGTCAGAAATGATATACCCAATGGATCGGCGACAGCTTTCACATCTGCCAGATGCCGCAGCAGTTCATCGCGTGTATCATGCAGGGTACGCACTGGCGCGCCCGATAACTCGAATTGCCCACCTGGCTCCAATGATATGGCGCCGCCGCCGGCAGAGCCATTTTTAGGCTCTATGAGACCGATCGGCAGGCCATCTTCAATAATCGGTTGCCAGCCATTGCGCGCGGCCAAACCGTCGAGCAGGGCATGAATGCCATTGTCGCCCGCGTATGGAACTGGTGTATGACCATTGCGGTAGAAGGGAATTTTCTCGTGCTCCGTCCCCAGCCGCCAAGCCTCTTTCGGCCGGCACCCTTGCACGAGATAGTCCACGAGTTCGTGATGCGTCTCGATCGGGGTGGGATCGGAAGTATCGTGGACCATGCGGCAACATCCTGTCTAACGCGGCAGCATTGATGTGCTACCAGGACAAAGGGGTGATCTTGCATAATCGGAACCACTGCAACGCGCAATAAGCAACCCATGCGTGGCATGCAGGCCAAGATCGCACCTGAGAAATGCGCAGACACTAAATTGCAATGATTATGGAAATGGCAATTATCGTAAACTTTTTACGTGCATAAAAAAACACGCACACTTTGCCGCCCAATTTGGCATTATCATCTCGTCGCTGGATTGTTGCACGTCACACTTGTCGTATCATGACAGGCTAGCGTACAAATAGGTGGACTTCACCTTGAGGAATTTGCGTTTTTCTCAATGATTAAACTAAACGCATCATACGGGAATGTATAGAAATAATAATGACTTGCATGCCTATCAGCACCCTAGTCGAAGGCGCAAGCTGCTCTTGAGAACACCATGCCTCGCGCATCTGTTACATTGACTGATCACGATCTCGCCCCCATCCGGGCTCTGGTGGAGGAAGCGGGTCACATTGCTCTTTCCTTCTTCAAAGATGGTGCGCGCACGCATGCTGCTGTTCACTTCAAAGGCGACCATTCACCCGTGACAGAAGCGGATATCGCCGTTGATAAATTCCTGCGCGACAGGCTGACGTCCCTCATTCCAGAGGCTGGATGGCTCTCTGAAGAATCTGTGGACGACCTCTCTCGTCTTAACCAATCGCTGACATGGATCGTCGACCCCATTGACGGCACGCGCGCCTTTTCTGAGGGTGGTCGCGACTGGGCCATCAGCGTGGCACTGGTATATGAGGGGGCACCGATTGCGGGTATCATCTGGGCGCCCGCGTTGGCGATGCACTATGAGGCCACGCTTGGCACCGCCGCACGGCGCAACGGTCAACCTATTACAGTTTCACATCAATCATCCCTTGAAGGCGCACGCGTTGCCGGCCCCAACGGAATGCTGAAAGCGCTCAGACATCAAGGCCACGCAATCATCCCCATGCCCCGCGAACCCTCTTTGGCGCTTCGGATAGTGCGGGTTGCTGATGCAACGCTCGATGCCGGACTGGCAACGGGCAATGCTCACGATTGGGATATTGCCGCTGCAGATCTCATTGTGCGGGAAGCGGGCGGCAACCTCAGCACCGTTAGCGGGACGCCTCTGCGCTATAATACGCGCACCCCTGTCCACGGCTGCCTGATCAGCGCTAACAATGTGTTAGCGCCTCAGTTGCAAACTGTGCTCACCGAACATGAGGCAGCGCCGTAACCATCGCTTACAAACCTCATCCCACAGCCTGCATTGTCTGCAACAGTGGATGAAGCTGGCATGGTCACGAAAATGCTGCAAACAAGCGGCAACGACTTACGCAATAAAAAATTCTGGATCTCTGATTGCAAGGCGAGATAGACACCATGACCGACAACTCTAAACAGCTGCTTCACCTTGTCTTCGGCGGCGAGCTGACCGATCTTGATGGCAGCGAGTTTCGCGATCTGAGCAAGCTCGACATCGTCGGGATTTATCCCAACTACGCTACCGCACAAACAGCGTGGAAAGCAAAGTCGCAAGCGAATGTCGATAACGCCCACATGCGTTACTTCGTTGTGCATCTGCACCGCCTGCTTGATCCTGAAGCAACGGCATAATCGCCCTCTGACTGCTCCCATAAAGGCCCGCAAACAATGGCGCTGCTAAAACGGATTGCCCGCTCCCGCGCGGTGCAGGCAACACTTGGTGCTATGCTCGCCGGATATCTGCGTCTGGTGCGGGCTACCAGCAGCGTCGTCACCAACCCACCTGATCTCTATGAAAAAGCGGGCATGGTGATGCCCGTGATTGTGGCGATGTGGCATGGGCAACATTTTATGGTGCCCTTCGCCCGCCGCCCGCAAGACCCCGCAGCCGCACTCGTATCACGTCATGGTGATGGTGAATTCAATGCTCTCGCCCTGCAGCGCCTCGGTATCCGTGCAATCCGTGGCTCAGGCGCGCGTGATCGCGCCCGCATGCATGAAAAAGGCGGTGTAGCTGCGCTGCGCGATCTCCTTAAAGCCCTTAAAAGCGGGGAGATGGTCGTCCTTACTGCTGATATTCCAAAAGTTTCGCGTCAATGCGGCCCTGGTATCGTGCTTCTTGCGCGTCTTTCTGGCAGGCCCATTGTGCCTGTAGCGGTTGTCTCAAGCCGCAGAATCGACTTTCACAGTTGGGATCATGCCTCCATCGGACTGCCTTTTGGGCGGATCGCGATGGTCACGGGTGAGCCGATATTCGTGCCTTCAGACACGGATGAAGCTGGACTTGAAACAATTCGCATAGCTGTTCAACAATCACTGGACGCCGTGCACGCTCAGGCGTATGCCATGATCGGCGCCACTGATCCCGGCGCACCTCAACTCAGCCAGCTCGAACCATGACCAAGCGCCAGATTTTCATATTGATAAAAGTAATCACGTATGGCTGAAGAGATTACATGGCCCCTGCAGCTTTATCGGCTTGCCACCACAGCACTCTCTCCTTTTCTGGGCGGGCTGTTGGCTTGGCGTGCACGCAAGGGCAAGGAAGACCGTAAGCGCAGCGCTGAAAGGCGCGGCATTCCAAGCCGTGAGCGTCCATACGGCCCGCTGGCCTGGCTGCATGGCGCCAGTGTCGGCGAAACAATCTCGCTTCTACCCATCGTAGAACGCCTCACACGCCAGGGCTTCACTGTTCTGGTAACATCAGGCACGGTTACTTCCGCACGGCTACTGGCTGCGCGCCTTCCGGCAAACTCTTTGCATCAGTTCATGCCGCTGGATGTGCCTCATTTCATGCGTCGGTTTCTTGATCATTGGCGGCCGGATCTTGTGCTTATCGTGGAATCGGAAATCTGGCCCAATGCGTTGATTGAGATTAAAGAGCGCGGTGTGCCAGTATTGCTTCTCAATGCACGCATGTCGGAACGTTCATTTCAGCGCTGGCGTCGCCTGCCTGCAACTGCGAGCTCCACTTTACAGCACTTCGATCTTTGCCTTGCACAATCAGCCGCCGATGGCGAGAGATTGGAACGGTTGGGCGCGCCACGGGTTATCGTAGCCGGCAATATCAAGTATGACGTGCCCGCCCCTCCGGCCAATCCGGCAACGGTAGCAACGTTATCGGCGCTCATTGGAGAGCGGCCCGTGTGGGTGGCTGCAAGTACGCATCCCGGGGAGGATGAGCTTGTTTTACGGGCCCACCAGCTACTGGCACGTGAACGCCCCAATATGCTGACTATTATCATACCGCGGCATCCTGAGCGTGGACCGGATATTGCGGCTTTGGCTGCCCGTCAGGGACTTACTGTTGGCCTGCGCTCACAGGGCGCACTTCCTGATCGACATAACTCGGTGCATATCGCTGATACGATTGGCGAACTCGGCCTGTTCTATCGATTGAGCCCGGTTGCCTTCATTGGTGGCTCGCTGGTGCCGCATGGCGGGCAAAATCCGATTGAGCCGGCAAAATTAGGCACCGTCGTCATTCATGGCCCACACATACGCAATTTTGCGGCTGTTTATGAAGCGCTCGACAGGGTAGATGCTTCAGGTATGTCAGGTGCATGCCCGGTTGAGGATGTCGGCACACTTGCAGGCGCAGTGCACGCTTTATTGGCGCATCCCGCCCACGCCCGCGCTATGGCCCGGCTTGCGGCACAAACGGTCACTGAATTAGGCGGAGCAGTAGAAGCAACGATGCAGGCAATTGATCCTTATATTCTGCATATGCATCTCAATACACGATAGAGTATTGTTCAGTATACGGTTGCAACGGCCCATTCACCAATCAAGCAATCTTCATGTAGTGCCCAGCCAGGCAGTTGCACTTGGAGAGATCAATAATTGAGAACGGCCGCAAATATAAAAACAAAGATATCCATACCTTGGAAATGGAACCGCTCTACTATATCAGCGATTATTGATTAACAATCGTCATTCGCTGCACGCCTTCCTGTCTGGAAAGAAAACTGCGATGCATTCTCCTGATTTCTGGTGGTCCACTGAGCCCTCTTTAGCGGCCCGCTTATTGCAACCGCTGGGAAAGGTCTATGGCAACATCACTGTCAGGCGAATGGCAAAAATAGGTGCCACATCGGCAGAGCCTGTCATTTGCATTGGCAATTTCATCGCTGGAGGAGCTGGCAAAACACCAACCGCCATCGCCGTCGCTGAGCACCTACGCACGCTTGGCCGCTCACCAGCATTTCTGACGCGGGGATATGGGGGCAGGATGGCCGGTCCGGTGCTGCTGGCACAGGATGAACAAACGGAAGTCGACTACACGCATCTCGATGTGGGCGACGAACCTCTCCTCTTATCGCGTCATGCGCCAGTTATGGTCGCACGCAATCGACTAGACGGCCTTCACGAATTGCTCAGTGATGATGGGCCAAATCCAGATGTCATCATCATGGATGATGGACTTCAAAATCCATCTATCCGCAAGACACTCACTTTTGCAGTGGTCGATGGAAAAAATGGTAACGGCAATGGCCTGTGTATTCCAGCTGGACCACTACGAGCACCTTTTGCGAGCCAGCTACCATATGTCGATGCACTCATTATTATTGGTGGAGGAGTACCAGGCGAACAGGTCGCTCAAACCGCAAAAGCATTAGGAAAACGTATTTTTACGGCACGCATAGAGCCTGATACTCATGCCGCACGCGCTATCCGGGGGAGGCGTGTTCTAGCATTTGCAGGAATTGGTAAGCCAGAAAAGTTTTTCACCATGCTGGAAAGAATAGGCGCTGAAGTCGTCTCTCGCAAAGCATTCCCGGATCATGCGCCTTTTTCCTCCGGCCAGATTGCTGCCCTTGAACACGAAGCGCAGCAACATGATCTGCTACCGGTAACAACCGAAAAAGACGCTGTGCGCCTCCTCACCATCTCAGCCGCGCCACAACTGCGGGCATCCCTGGCTATAGTGCCTGTGCAACTGGTATTTGATGACGAAGATGGCATTCGTGATTATCTCAAGAAAGCCATTGAGGGTCATTCAGCTGGGTGAGGCATTCGAAGCAGGAACGATCCCAAGCTGTACAAGACGCTGACGAACGAGCTGCGGGGAAGCATAAGCCTCTTGCAGATCGACATTCCAATAGCGCAGGGCATCAAGCGTGATGGGCGCTCCGCTAACAGCACAGCGCACAAAAGTACCAGGTCGCACAACGCGGAAATCGCCATCAAGGTACTGGATGGTCGCTTCTCCGCCGCCTGAAAAGCGTTGATCGTGTCGGTTCATGATGCTGTCTTCCAAATCGATTTCAAAGTTGCGCCATTATAGCGTTTTCAGCAAAAGTGGATACCGCTTTTTCGATACCAGAACGCGGCCAATCAATAAAGTTGAGCATCTTGAGCGATTCAATGAATCGTAAAAATGCTTTACACGTCAATTATATTGCATGCTGTCAATAATATGGGCGGTTGCGATTACGATCCCACGTCGAACAAATTGGGCTGCGTAAGAGCAGGTGTTGCCTCAGATGGGGCCTTGCGCTTCTTGGCTGGCCGCGGCCCGCTTGCAGGCGCGGCATCGCCATCCGCAATTGCACGCACGGCGCCATCCGCAAATACAACATCAATCGCCATGCCTTCTGATACGCCCGCGCGGGTGCGGATTGGCTGGCCAGCCTCATCAAGTATAATGGCGTAACCACGTGCGAGAACGCCTTTGTGGCTCAACCCTTCCACAAGCTTCCACAGATTATCCAGACGCGCACGATCTGTTGAAGCCCTTGCTTCAAAAGCGTTTACTAGCCTTATGCCCGCAGTTTTCACCCGCTCACTGCGATCATTAATCCGCAATCGTATTGGCTGCACCGTCAACCGCGAGGCAGCACGCGCCAGAATAGCCTCACGGCGCTCAAGCCCATGCGCGTAACCACGCGTTAATCCCCGTGCAGCAATTGTCCAGCGCGCTCTTGCACGCTCAAGCAGCACCAGCGGTGAAAGCCTTGCCAACTTCTGGCTAGCCATCGAGAGGCGTGCTTCATTACGGCGAACACCCGCCCCTAAGCCATGCAGCAACCGACTTCCAGCCAGGTCCAGGCGTTGACGCGGCGTAGCCAATAGGCTCTCGGCAGAAGGCAAGGCACGCGCCAACCCTTTAAGATCGCTTACCCGCCTATCATGCAGTCGATGCATCGCACCGCGATGGCGACGGGCAAGATCGGCAGTCGTCGCCAGTAGATCCAGCTGCACCGGCACAACCTTTTCAGCCGCCGCAGTTGGTGTGGGCGCGCGCATGTCTGCGGCAAGATCGATCAGCGTCCAATCGGTTTCATGGCCGATGGCGGCAACCACTGGAATAGCACTCTCGGCAACGGCACGCACAACGATTTCCTCGTTGAACGACCATAGATCTTCCAACGATCCACCACCACGCGCCACGATCAACACATCGGGACGAGGCACATCGCCATTGATTGGCAATGCATTGAAGCCACGTACAGCCGCCGCAACCTCAGCCGCACTTGTCTCACCCTGCACCCGCACGGGCCACACCAGCACGCGGCGCGGAAAACGATCTGCAAGACGATGCAGAATATCGCGAATAACCGCACCTGTCGGCGAGGTAACAACGCCAATCACTTCCGGCAGAAACGGCAGCGGACGCTTCTTCGTTTCATCGAACAGCCCCTCGGCAGCGAGCTTCTTGCGCCGCTCTTCGAGAATCGCCATCAACGCACCAACACCAGCTGGCTCAATGCTCTCAACCACGATCTGATACTTGGAGGAACCGGGGAAAGTGGTGATACGCCCGATAGCGATTACTTCCATGCCCTCTTCGGGGCGGATCTTGAGCTTTTGGAAAACGCCCTTCCAGATCACGGCATCAATGCGCGCACCTTCATCCTTGATGCCGAAATAGGCATGCCCCGATGAATGTGGCCCGCGATAACCGGTGATTTCACCGCGCAAACGAACGTGGCCAAACGCATCCTCAAGCGTGCGCTTCAAGGCCCCAGCAAGTGTGGTGACGCTCCATTCCGGCGTGTTGGTAGCCGGAGATTGCGTTGATGCGATATCGGTTGAAACAGGTTTGCGACTCATGGTGCGCACCTTAATTGAATAGGCACGCGACGTCATCCGATATAGCGTCGCGTAGCATGTCATGTTAAATGCCTGCTGCATTGATGCGAGGAGATCGGAATGAATATTCTGCTGCTGGGTTCTGGCGGGCGTGAGCATGCGCTGGCGTGGTCTATCGCTAAAAGCCGGCATACGAAAAAGCTGTTCATTGCGCCCGGCAATCCCGGCACTGCTGAGATCGGCAGCAATATCAGCCTTGATGTTACCGACCATCCGGCCGTCATCGCCTTCTGCCACGAGAACGCAATCGACCTTGTCGTTGTCGGGCCTGAGGCGCCGCTGGTGGCGGGCATTGTTGATGACTTGTCGGAAGCGGGCATCCCAGCCTTTGGGCCACGCAAGGCCCCGGCGCAACTTGAGGGCTCCAAGAGCTTTACCAAGGCGTTGTGCGATGAATTCAATATCCCCACAGCCGCCTATGCCCGCTTCACTGAAGCTGAACCCGCATTGCATTATATACGCGCGCGCGGTGCACCAATTGTTGTCAAAGCCGATGGCTTGGCTGCCGGTAAGGGCGTCGTGGTGGCGGAAACCATTGCAGAAGCTGAAAACGCCATTCGAATGATCTTCTCTGGCCAGTTTGGCGCAGCGGGCGCTGCTGTTGTGATCGAGGACTTTCTCACCGGCGAGGAAGCAAGCTTCTTTGCACTTAGCGACGGCGAAACCGCAATTGCGCTCGCCTCAGCGCAAGATCACAAACGCGTCTTCGATGGCGACACGGGCCCTAACACCGGCGGCATGGGCGCCTATTCACCCGCGCCCGTTGTCACGCCTGAGATCGCAGATCGCGTTATGCGTGAGATCATCAATCCGACGGTGGCAGGCCTCAAGGCACGCGGCACGCCTTATCAGGGGGTATTGTATGCAGGCCTGATGATCGGCAAAGATGGCCCAAAGCTCATCGAATATAATGCACGTTTCGGCGACCCTGAATGCCAGGTGCTGATGCCGCGCCTAGAAAGCGATGTCGTTGAATTGCTGATGGCAACTGTCGAGGGACGATTGGCAACGCAACAGCCCGTGTGGCGCGACGATGCAGCGCTGACAGTCGTCATGGCCGCACGAGGCTATCCGGGAAATGTCGAAAAGGGCAGCCGCATCCGCAATATTGATGCAGCGAATGCCATCGAGGGCGTAACCGTGTTCCACGCTGGCACGCGCGAAGTAGATGGTGAGATTGTGGCCAATGGCGGACGTGTGCTGACAGTTACCGCGATTGCGCCCACCATTCGGAAAGCCCGCGCACACGCTTATGAGGCAGTGAATAAAATCGATTGGCCAGAAGGCTTTTCACGCACAGATATCGGCTGGCGAGCAATTGCGCGTGAAAATGGCTAAGGCCACTTGGTAACGCAATTTTACGATCGGACGTGACATGGCGCTTCGCGTCCTTTAAACCGCTGATTATCAGTTTCAATATAAATGGAATGTATTGCCTACCATGTCCGGGTCAGAGAACCAAAAATCACACAAGCTCCTCGCCCGCCAGCCACGTGGCTTTGCAGACCGAGGCCCCGTCGATATTGCCGCGACCGAGCGCATGCTCGCCCGTATCCGCGAGGTCTATGAGCTTTATGGCTTTGATGCGGTGGAAACGCCCTTCGTGGAATACACCGATGCACTGGGCAAGTTCCTGCCGGATCAGGACCGTCCTAACGAAGGCGTGTTTTCGTTTCAGGATGACGATGAGCAGTGGCTATCGCTGCGCTATGATCTGACCGCACCCCTCGCCCGCCATGTGGCTGAGAATTATGATACCCTGCCAAAGCCTTACCGCAGCTATCGTATGGGCTGGGTTTTCCGCAATGAAAAGCCGGGACCAGGGCGTTTCCGCCAATTTATGCAGTTCGATGCCGACACCGTTGGCGCGGCTTCCGTATCAGCCGATGCGGAAATCTGCATGATGGCCGCAGATACGCTGGAGCGGGTGGGCATCGCACGCGGTGATTATGCGGTGAAAATCAATAACCGCAAGGTGCTGGATGGCGTGCTGGAGGCCATCGGCCTGGGCGAGGATACGCATGCTGCCAAGCGCCTGATCGTGCTGCGCGCCATAGACAAGCTCGACCGTCTCGGTGCGGAGGGCGTGACCCTGTTGCTGGGCGAAGGTCGCAAGGACGATAGCGGCGATTACACCAAGGGTGCAGGTCTTGATCCGCATCAGATCGCGCGCGTGCTCGCATTCACCTCAGCCCGTGGCGACAACGCTGAAGCGACGCTGACCAACCTTGAGAAGGTCGTTGAAGGCTCAGCCCGCGGCTTGGAGGGTGTTGCTGAATTGCGCGAAATCGCAGCGCTCGTCACCGCTGCTGGCTATGACGATGGGCGTGTGATGATCGATCCCGCCGTTGTGCGCGGCCTCGAATATTACACTGGCCCGGTCTATGAAGCCGAGCTGACATTCACCGTCGCTGACGAGCACGGCCATCCGGTGCGCTTCGGCTCTGTGGCAGGCGGCGGGCGTTACGATGGTCTCGTCGCGCGGTTCCGTGGCGAGCCTGTGCCCGCAACTGGTTTCTCCATCGGTGTTTCGCGGTTGCTGGCAGCGTTGAAGGTGATCAACAGCCCTATCATGCAAAGCGCGGACGCGGCTGGACCGGTCGTTGTGCTGGTGATGGATCGGGACCAGATTGCCCATTATCAGGCGCTTGTCACCAGGCTGCGCCAAGCTGGCATCCGGGCTGAGCTTTATCTGGGGTCATCTGGCATGAAGGCGCAGATGAAATACGCCGATCGCCGCCAAAGCCCATGCGTTGTCATTCAGGGCTCAAATGAGCGCGCTGAAGGCACCGTGCAGATCAAGGATCTGGTAGCAGGCGCAGCGCAAGCCGCCGATGCTACACAGAACCTCGACAATGCAGCCTACAAGGCGCAACGTCTGGCTCAGTTCTCGGTTGCGGAATCTGAACTGGTTGAAGCGGTACGCGGCGTTCTCGACAAGCAAAAAGCCTGAATATTAAACGAGGCGGTTTATGACACAGTCATCCGGTAAAAAGGCCTCTGAACGCGCCAGCACTTTGTTGGCGCTGTTCGCGCGTGAGGGCTATCGACGGATCGAACCAAGCGTGCTGCAGCCGGTTGATGCGTTTCTGGATCTGTCGGGGGAGGATATCCGCCGCCACATGTTCCTGACACAGGATTCAGACGGTAACGAGCTGTGCCTGCGCCCCGATTACACTATCCCCGTCAGCCGCGATTATCTGGCTGAGCGCGACAGTGATGCATCTGCGTCGCTCAGCTATCTCGGCCCGGTATTCCGCCAACGCGCGGGGCGAGCGGGTGAGTTTCCGCAGGCTGGTATCGAATCTTTCGGGCGGCTCGACCGTGAAGCAGCAGATGCCGAAATCGTTGCGTTGGGCTTCGAGGCATTGACGAGCCTTGGCGTGGCAGCGCCATCTATCCGCATGGGCGACATCGGGCTGCTGCATGCCCTGCTTGATGCGCTTGATATCTCGCCCGTACAGCGTCGACGCATTCTGCGTTCGGTTTCGGAAGGGCGTCCGTTAACATCTGGAAATGGATCGGCCGGCACCAGCACAAACCACGCTGGCCTGCTTGCAGCCCTTGAGGGGCAAGATCCAACCGCCGCCCGCGCCTTCGTGGAAGATATCCTGTCGATTGCAGGCATCAGCAGTGTGGGTGGACGCTCTGCTGGCGAAATCGCCGAACGCTTCCTCGCCCGCGCTGCTGACCGTAACGGCGGCGATCTGACGGACGAGCAGTTCGCAATCCTCACCCGCTATCTGACAATAGAGGGTGATCCTGATTTCGCAGCTTCCACGATTCGCGAACTCGCGAGCGAGGCAAGTATCGATCTGGATGCAGCGCTTGATTCCTTTGAAGCACGCACTGGGTTCATCGCCGCGCGTGGGCTTGATGTCGGCGCGATCAGCTTTGCGGCGGGCTTTGCCCGTCATCTCGATTACTACACCGGCTTCATCCTTGAAATCCACGACAGGGACCAGCCCGACACGCGCCCGATTCTGGGTGGTGGTCGCTATGATAGTCTACTGACGCATCTTGGCGCGCCGGAGCCCGTGCCCGCAGTTGGCTTTGCGCTCTGGATCGATAGGCTGGATGCAGGAGAACCCGCATGACTGCGCCGCTGATCATCGCTGTCCCCTCCAAAGGCCGCCTGCAGGAAAACGCTTTTGCCTTCTTTGCCCGCGCGGGGTTGGACCTTCTGCGTCCCAACGGCGCGCGCGATTATCGCGGCGCTATCAAGGGCCTGCCGGATGTGGAGGTCGCCTTCCTGTCTGCTTCCGACATCGTTGGCCAACTGGCGACAGGCGCAGCGCATTTCGGCATTACCGGCGAGGATTTGCTACGTGAGCAATTGGCGGATGCCGATGCTGCTGTCGAGTTCATCGCACCGCTCGGCTTCGGACTGGCAGATGTGGTCGTTGCCGCGCCGCAGGCCTGGATTGACGTGCGTTCGATGGCGGACCTTGATGATGTCGCCGCCGATATCCGCTTGCGTCATGCACGGCGACTACGCGTGGCAACAAAGTACATCAACCTCACACGCCGGTTTTTCGCCGTCCATGGCATCAGTGATTACCGCATTGTGGAAAGCCTCGGCGCGACAGAGGGCGCACCCGCTGCGGGCACGGCTGAGATCATCGTCGATATCACCACGACCGGTGCAACCCTTGCAGCCAATGCACTCAAAATCATTGATGATGGCGTGATTTTGCGTTCGCAGGCGAATCTGGTGGCCTCTGTTTCAGCAGAATGGTCAGGCGCAGCCCGGCGCGCGGCGCACACGATTCTCACCCGCATCGCGGCTGAGGAAGAAGCCCGCAGCACCCGCGAGCTCACGGCTGTATTGCCAAAAGGCGTGCGCCTGCCTGATGATCTGACAATAGCTTTTGGCGCCTCGCTACCGTTTGGCTTGCCTGATGCGCAAGGCCGGGTGGTTCTGCATTGCCCGGTTTCCAAGGTTTTCGCACTGGCTGATCGGCTTGCCGCTGCCGGCGCTGACCCTGTCACAGTGCGCTCTGTCGATTGGGTGCTGAGGCGCACAAATCCGCTGATTGAGCGTTTGACGGCCCGTATTGGCGAAACTGTTACTGCATGAATGCGGGATAGGCTGACTTGAGGATTGCCTCAGTTACATGAGACAGTTATGGTTTGCCGCGCGTTTTTCTTGTCACGACGGTCTGATGACCGTGGAGCCTTCGGAATTGATGAAGCCCATGAAGTCCGCTAACTCACAGTCTGTCTCACCGCAGCCTGCCCGCTTTTGCTTTATTGCCCTGGCTGCCGCTGTCAGCACCGCCTTGCTGGCCGGTTCAATCAGTGCGCACGCACAAGGGTCAGACCCCGGCATGATGCGTGGCAATGAAGGCAAGCCAGCCACTGGCCAGGTGCCGCAGCAGATCGAAAAGCAATTTCCGGTTGGTGCTTCCTGGGTGGTCTTAAGCCTCAATGGCAAGACATATCCTGCAGATAACAACCGGCCTTTCTTCGTCCTCGACAGCCAGTTCCAGTTGCGCGGATTCGGTGGTTGCAACACGTTTTCAGCAACAGCTTATCCATTGCGCAACCAGGGCTTTGCGGTGAGTCCGTTTGCTGTCACGCGCAAAAGCTGCGGCCCGCAGATTGATGCGGCAGAACGTGCATTTCTGCTTGCATTGCGTATGAGCCAGAAATGGGATGTGGTCAAAGGAAACCTTATTTTACAAGGTGCCAATGGCACAATCCGTGCGGACCGCTCACTTTAAATTAAAAAAGCATGAGGCGTTTCCCTTGACAGCCTGAGGGGCGACAACTATCTGTCGATCATCCGTTAGCACTCTCTTGGCGTGAGTGCTAACAGGGCTTCAAGATTCATCATAACCGCGCCTTGAGCGCGTGCTTGAAAGAGGAAACGGGTTCATGACATTCCGTCCGTTGCATGACCGCGTGGTCGTTCGTCGCGCAGATAGCGAAGAAAAGACCAAGGGTGGCATCATCATCCCTGATACCGCTAAGGAAAAGCCCCAAGAGGCTACCGTTGTAGCTGTTGGCCCCGGTACGCGTGATGAGAACGGCCGCCTTGTTGCGCTCGACGTGAAGGCTGGCGATCGCGTGCTGTTCGGCAAGTGGTCCGGCACCGAAGTGAAGATCGGCGGCGAAGATCTCCTCATCATGAAAGAGTCAGACATCCTCGGGATCGTCGGCTGAACTTTCGTAATTCCCCATTCTATTAGGCAGGAGTTTTAAAGCCATGGCTGCCAAGGAAGTAAAGTTTTCCGCTGATGCACGCGAGCGCATGCTGCGTGGCGTCGACACGCTTGCTAACGCTGTTAAGGTAACGCTTGGTCCCAAGGGCCGTAACGTTGTTATCGAGAAGTCGTTCGGCGCACCTCGCATCACCAAGGACGGCGTCAGCGTCGCCAAGGAAATCGAGCTTGAGGATCGTTTTGAGAACCTCGGCGCACAGCTGCTGCGCGAAGTCGCTTCCAAGACCAACGACGTTGCTGGTGACGGTACCACGACCGCAACGGTTCTCGCTCAGTCCATCGTTCGTGAAGGTTCCAAGGCAGTTGCTGCCGGCCTGAACCCACAGGATCTGAAGCGCGGTATCGACGTTGCTGTTGAAGCTGCAATCAACGACATCAAGGCACGCGCCAAGAAGGTCGCCTCCTCGCAGGAAATCGCACAGGTCGGCACGATCTCGGCGAACGGCGAATCCTCAATCGGCTCGCTCATTGCTGAAGCAATGCAGAAGGTCGGCAACGAGGGCGTTATCACGGTTGAAGAAGCAAAGAGCTTCGAGACCGAGCTCGACGTTGTTGAAGGTATGCAGTTCGACCGCGGCTACCTGTCGCCTTACTTCATCACCAACGCTGAAAAGATGGTTGTTGAATTCGAAGACCCCTTCATTCTCATTCACGAGAAGAAGCTGTCGTCGCTTCAGCCTCTGCTGCCAGTTCTGGAAGCTATCGTCCAGACCGGCAAGCCATTGCTGATCGTTGCTGAAGACGTTGAGGGCGAAGCTCTTGCAACGCTCGTCGTCAACAAGCTGCGTGGCGGCCTGAAGGTTGCTGCTGTCAAGGCACCTGGCTTCGGCGATCGCCGCAAGGCAATGCTTGAGGACATCGCGATTCTCACCGCTGGTCAGACGATCTCTGAAGACCTCGGCATCAAGCTCGAAAACGTAACGCTCGCACAGCTCGGCCGTGCAAAGCGCGTACGCATCGAGAAGGAAAACACCACGATCATCGACGGCGCAGGTTCGCGCGAAGACATCGATGCTCGCGTTGCTCAGCTCAAGGGTCAGATCGAAGAGACTTCTTCGGACTACGACCGTGAGAAGCTGCAGGAGCGTCTTGCCAAGCTCGCAGGTGGCGTTGCAGTGATCCGCGTTGGCGGTTCTTCTGAAGTTGAAGTGAAGGAGCGTAAGGATCGCGTTGATGACGCGCTGAACGCGACTCGCGCTGCTGTTGAAGAAGGTATCGTGCCTGGTGGTGGTGTTGCTCTGCTGCGCGCGAAGGCTGCAGTTGAGAAGCTCTCCAGCGACAATGCTGATATCACCGCTGGTATCCAGATCGTTCTGAAGGCGCTTGAGGCTCCTATCCGTCAGATCGCTACCAATGCTGGTGTCGAAGGCGCGATCGTGGTCGGCAAGATCCTCGAGAACAACTCGCAGACGTTCGGCTTCAACGCTCAGACGGAACAGTTCGTCGACATGGTTGAGACCGGTATCGTTGATCCTGCGAAGGTTGTGCGTACGGCTCTTCAGGATGCAGCATCTGTTGCTGGCCTGATCGTCACCACCGAAGCACTCATCGCTGAAGTGCCTAAGGACAAGCCTGCAATGCCAGCTGGCGCCGGCATGGGTGGCATGGGCGGTATGGATTTCTGATCCAGCCTTCCTGACAGCAATGATATTGGACCCCGGCATTTTGCCGGGGTCTTTTTTTATGCTTTTGGCCTTGAGATATAAACGAAAAATTATCCGCGGATCACGCATCATTCCTTGAAGTGCACGCAGTTGCGGCGCACTTTTGCCGCAAGCTACCCTGCATGGTCATAACGGAACTAACATATTTGCACTTGCCACCCGTCATTTCCCCTTACATGATGGATTTACTATGTGCCGTCTTCTCGCCTATTCGGGTGACCCAACTTTTATGGATGCTTTAGTCTGCGCACCGAACAACTCGCTTGTGCGCCAGTCGCTCCATGCCTGTGAGGGCAAGACCGCCACAAACGGCGATGGCTTCGGCTTGGCCTGGTATGGAGATCGGGAAGAACCCGGCCTTTACCGTGACTTGCGCCCAGCATGGTCGGATGAAAATCTGAAATCGCTATGTGCCCAGGTGCGCTCGTCGCTGTTTTTTGCGCATGTGCGAGCAGCTACCCACACGGCCACCACGCGCGCCAATTGCCACCCCTTTTCCTGCGGACGATATGCTTTCATGCATAACGGACAGATCGGGCATTACCACAAAGTCCGGCGCAAACTGGAAGCATTGCTGCCAGATGAGCTGTTCGACCAGCGTGCGGGCACTACGGATTCCGAATTATTGTTTCTGTTGATCCTGGCGCACATGGAAACGGGCGATACGCCAGCACAAGCAGTTGTTGCCGTGATGGCAAAAACCAAGGCGCTGATGCTTGAGGCGCATGTTCAGGAAGCTCTGCGCTTCACTGCAATGCTCACCGACGGCCACACCATCTGGGCTTTTCGCGTATCCTGCGACCGCCGGTCGCCGGGGCTTTATCTGCGCGAGCGTCCGGGCGCGACGATCCTTGCCTCGGAGCCGCTCGATAGTCTGCGCGATGCGTGGACTCTGATCCCTGACAATTCGATGACCACGATCAGACACGGACTTGGCGCCACCACTGAGCCGCTCGTCATTACCGGAGACGCCTGGTCGGTCGCCGCCTAGCATACATGTCATCGTTGGCCTGCAACCTGCAAATGGCAACGCTTTGAGCTTCCGATATCACGTACCAACGTGCGCGGCGCTGGAGGCTCAAAGATCGCCATGCATCAAACCTGAAAGTGGATCACACATTTTGAATCATTGGATTCATAAGCTATTCACTTTGCTATAGTTTATTGTTTTGGCGCCTCTTCAAACAACATAAAAAAGTAAGCCTCATGTCACGCATTTTTTCTGTAGCGCGCGCCAGCGCAGCTGTTGGCGCCGCTTCCGTGGCATCTCGTATTCTAGGCTTCGTGCGCGATGTGCTTATCGCACAAGTGCTGGGAGCCGGTGCGATTGCTGATGCATTCCTCGTTGCTTTTCGCATTCCCAATGTCGTGCGCCGCGTGCTGGGTGAAGGCGGCCTCAATGCTGGCTTTGTGCCCTTGCTTGGAGCAATCACAGCGCAACAAGGACCGGAGGCCGCACGCCAATACGCCGGACGGGCGATCAGCAATGTCGCGTTTTTCCTCGTTATAATAACAGCATTAGCGCAAATCGCAGCAGGCCCCTTGGTACTGCTGGTGGCATCAGGCTTTGCCGATGAGCAGGACAAGTTTGCACTAACAGTGCTCTATACGCAGTTCGCCCTGCCCTTTGTTGCCTTTACCAGCCTTGCATCATTGATTGCAGCATATCTCAATGCGCAACGCCACTTCATTGCAGCGGCTGCCGCACCCGCTCTCGTCAATGGCCTGCTCATCATTGCACTGCTTGCTGCAGGCCAGGCAGAAGCAAATCCTGAAACCGGTCTGTGGCTAGCGGCTGTGGTGAGCTTATCCGGCCTGATGCACCTTGTTATAGTAGCCTGGGCAATGTTGCGGATGCCTGACAGACCGCCGCTGCGGCTGCCGCGCTTTGATGGCGCAGTTGGACATCTGCTGCGGTTTGCACTTCCCGCTCTTGTAGCAAGCAGCATGACACAGGTGATCCTGCTTGCAGCCACGATGATCGCATCGTCCGAACCTTCTGCTGTATCCTGGCTTTATTATGCTGATCGCGTTTTTCAGTTGCCATTGTCGTTTATCGGGGTTGCGGCTGGTGTTGTTTTGCTGCCCGAATTTGTTGCGCGCACACGCAATCAGGACCCGCAGATTGCCTCAACGCTGGCGACTTTCCTCAACGGTGCAGTGGCGTTGGCACTTCCCGCCGCAGCGGGGCTCATTGCGCTTGGATCAACGATCACCAGCATACTGTTTGAGCGTGGTGCGTTCACGATCAAAGATAGCGACGCCACCAGTGCTCTCTTGATGGCGTTAGCGCTAGGTCTGCCTGCAGCAGCAGCCAGCAAGATCCTGATTCAGCCGTTCTTCGCGCGCCAACAGCTTATGCAACCCATGCTTGCGGGCGCTTTGGGTGTGCTCGCCACCTTTACCAGCGCTTCCCTGTTTGCGCACTCCGCTGGTGATACGGTTGAAATCGTCTCGTTCGTCAGCATGCTACCTGTACAAATTAGCACTCTGGGCCTCGCCACAAGTGCAGGGCTATGGACGCAAGCACTCATGCTCGCCCTTATGACCCGTAGCGACGTGCAGTGGACATGGGCTTTGGGTGCGCGCCTGATCCGGCTTTCGCTCGCAGCCTTCATTATGGGATTAGTGGTAGCAACGTTTGATATGCTCGCCGCACCCTGGCTTGCTCCAGATCAGCCCATAGCACTTCGCGGCATCATTCTCACCGCTTTATGTGCTTTGGGCACGCTGGTTTATGTGAAAATCGTCAGCATGCTGGGCGAGATTGCCACGATCATGCCATGGAAAAACGGTTAGAGCATATATCCACTTTCTCGTTTTATGCATTAAGGTGCACAAAGCTATTGTCGTGGATCGCGCTTTTTCCTTGCAGAAAAATCTATGCCTGCGATAACCCGCCAGTAATAAGTGCGGTATTCGCAATTAATGTCAGACTTGATGAAAGGGATGGGGCAACGCCATGTCCGTCTTGAAAGAACGTGTTTTTTCCGGCGTACAGCCCACCGGTAACCTGCATCTGGGCAATTATCTGGGCGCGATTTCGCGCTTTGTTGCTCTGCAGGAACGGTTTGAGTGCATCTATTGCGTCGTCGATATGCACGCCATCACCGTGCCGCAGGATCCAGAGGCGCTAACCCGCCAGATTCGCGAAGTCGCGGCGGCGTTTATCGCCAGCGGTGTTGATCCCAAAAACCACATCATCTTCAACCAAAGCCAGGTTGCAGAGCATGCGGAACTTGCGTGGGTGCTCAATTGCGTAGCGCGCATGGGCTGGATGAACCGCATGACGCAGTTCAAGGAAAAAGCCAGCAAGGACCGCGAGAATGCCTCGCTCGGCCTCTACGCTTATCCAACGCTGATGGCCGCTGATATTCTGGTGTATCGCGCGAATGCCGTGCCTGTTGGCGAGGACCAGAAGCAGCATCTGGAGCTGACGCGCGACATTGCGCAGAAGTTCAATAATGACTTTGCCTCATCCATTGCCCGCAATGGCTTTGGCGATACCTTCTTCCCTCTGCCAGAGCCGCTGATTCAGGGCACATCAACACGGGTGATGAGCCTACGTGATGGCACCAAGAAGATGTCGAAATCAGACCCTTCCGACTACTCGCGCATCAACCTCACCGATGATGCTGACGCCATTGCCCAGAAGGTTCGCAAAGCCAAGACTGATCCTGAGCCCATTCCAGAAACGGTTGAAGAACTGGCCAACCGGCCGGAGGCGGAAAACCTCGTTGGCATTTTTGCAACCCTCGCCGACAAGCCCCGTGAGGCCGTGCTGGCAGAATTTGCGGGCAACCAGTTTTCAGTGTTCAAAAGCGCACTGGTCGATATCGTCGTAGCAAAGCTTGGCCCTATCGGTGCGGAAATGCAGCGTCTTGTTGCTGATCCAGCTTATATCGATTCGGTTCTGGTCGATGGTAGCGATCGCGCCCGCGTGATTGCCCGTCAGACGATGGATGCGGTGAAGGACATCGTCGGCTTCGTGCGCGCACGCACCTGACGAACACGCGCTTTGCCCTATTGAAGCGCAGCCAGAAACGCGCCACATTAGAAACGAAACAGCGGGGGATATTGCCCCGCTGAGGATTGTTCACCGCCGCCCTTGAACCGGTTTGGTGAGGAGAGAAAAATGTTTATTCAGACTGAAACGACCCCCAATCCAGCCACGCTGAAGTTCCTGCCTGGCCGCGATGTATCGCCTGATTCCCCGATTGAAATTCGCTCCGCGACAGAGGCTGCACATGCACCACTTGCCGCACGGCTGTTCGATATCGATGGTGTTTCGAACGTATTCTTTGGGTCGGATTTCATTACCGTCACCAAGAATGAAGGCGAGTGGCCGCATCTGAAACCCGCTATACTCGGCGCAATTATGGAGCATTTTCTATCAGGTGCACCGCTTATCGCCGATGGCCATAGCCAGGCAGGCTACGATGACGGTGATGAGTTTTTCGATGATGCGGACCTTGAAACTGTCGAGACCATCAAGGACCTGATCGAGACACGTGTACGTCCGGCAGTGGCCAATGATGGCGGCGATATCACCTTCCGTGGTTATCGCGATGGCATCGTTTATCTGGCGATGAAGGGAGCTTGCTCTGGCTGCCCATCCTCAACCGCGACCCTACGCCATGGCATCGAAAACCTGCTGAAACACTTCTTGCCAGACGTCCAAGAAGTGCAGGCGATCTAACGCTCAAGTATCGCAATTTTCGCTTCAGCTTGCATAAATGCAAACCTGGTTTGCATGGCGAGTCCCCACCTGAGGCATAGCGTATTGGTGCATCGCAGCATATCTTCTCCGTTGATAGCAATATTTTCATATCAACGGAGATGGGAATGACATCCGGCACCAACACTGCCCAGCCACTCGATTCCGCAGCGCTGGCACAACTATTCACCGAAGCCCGCACCCATAATGCATGGAAAGATATTCCCGTATCGAATGCAACGCTGCGCGCTGTGGCAGAACTATCGAAGTGGGGACCAACAGCGGTTAACGCCACGCCTGCACGCTTCGTATTCGTGCGCTCGCCAGAAGCCAAGGCGCGGCTTGCGCCACATTTAAGCGAAGGCAACCGCGCCAAATCGCTCGCCGCACCCGCTACTGTCATCGTCGGTTATGACACCGAGTTCTACAATCAGCTGCCAAAGCTGTTTCCTCATGCCGATGTGCGCCCGCTATTTGAGGGCAAGCCGGAGGCGATTAAGGAAACCGGATTCCGCAATTCTTCCCTGCAGGCGGCCTACTTCATTCTGGCCGCGCGTGCACTGGGACTTGATACTGGCCCCATGTCAGGCTTCAACAATGTGGGCGTTGATGAAGAGTTCTTCCCGGATGGCAAAATCAAAAGCAATCTGCTGATCAACATCGGCTACGGCGACCCCGCTGGCCTATTCGGCCGCTTGCCACGTCTTGAGTTTGAGGAATACGCCAGCATCATATAATTCTGGCTAGTAAATCCCTTTGTAAAATACCTTGGGCGACATGTGAAAGTGTCGCCTGTAAGGGGTGACAAGTTCTCCGCTTCGTATCATACAGAAACGAATGTTGTATGATGCAGGCATGTGAGGTAGGGGTTTGCGCGTTCTAGCCATCGATACGGCGCTCGGCGCCTGCGCGGCCTGCGTAATTGATACGCAGGCAAGCATTTCCAAGGCAGGGCCGGAAACGGTTGCCGATGGCGCACCATCGCAAACAGATTCTCACGACGTCGTGGCAGAAGAAACCTTGCTGCTGGAACGTGGCCATGCCGAGGCACTCCTGCCGCTGATAGAGCGGGTCGTCAAGCAATCTGTGGCAGCAACTGGCAGATCAACGCAAGACGGCTTTGCCGCGCTTGACCGTGTCGCAGTAACTACCGGCCCCGGTAGCTTTACAGGATTGAGAGTAGGCATCTCAGCCGCACGCGCCATTGGTCTGGCTGCGAATATCCCTGTCGTTGGTGTTTCCACGCTTTCAGCTGCATTAGCACCGTTGTTGCTGACAACGGATTTACGTCAGCCGGTGCTTGGCGCCGCCATTGATGCCCGCCATGGTGCAATCTATTTTCAGGCGACAGCGCCCGGCGGCCGCGTGATTGTACCAGCGCGGCATCTGCCCATCAAAGAGGCTGCCCGTCTGCTCGGCACGGGACCTGTCACGCTGGTGGGCCCTGCAGCTGAACTGTTGGCAGCAGAGGCAATCGCAATGGGGCTTGATGTCCTGATTGCTGATTCCGGCCCCGCGCCAGACATCCGCTGGATAGCGCGCCTTGGCTTTGCGGCAGATCCTTACACCGCCCTGCCCCAACCGCTTTATTTACGGGGCGCTGACGCAAAACCACAGAACAAGGCTCATCTTCCGCGCCAATAATTGCTGCATCACTCAGTAGGACGTTTGCTGAATTTGTGCCCTATCTGATTATTTATGCAGCATTTTATGTAAAAGGCGGTATCCTGTTTCAGGTATGAAGTGCCAGAATGCTCCATCCGATTCACCCCGCAGCTTAGTGTTGATGCCATGATGTTTCGTGATCTCTTCGGCTCTCATCGCCCCGCCCTTCATGTCACTGAATTGACCAGTGAACACGTGCCAATGGCCTCAGCCATTCATGCCGCCAGCTTTGCGCGAACATGGGGCACACTGGAACTGGAACGCATGATCGCCAGCGAAGCGATTTTCGCTGATGGCGTTTTTGCAGGCGGCAGCAACACGCTGCTTGGCTTTGCGTTATCGCGGCTTGTGGTGGATGAGGCCGAAATCCTCACCATCGCCGTTAGCCCCGATGCGCGCGGCCACGGTGCAGGGCGCGCCCTGCTCACTCATCATCTTGCCCATCTGGCGCGCCGTGGCGCGCGCAATGTGTTTCTGGAAGTGGACGAGGGTAACGAGCCAGCTTTAGCGCTCTATCGGCATGCACATTTCACCGAAATTGGACGCCGCCCTGGCTATTATCCGAAGGCAGATGGCTCAAGCGCAACAGCAATAACCATGCGCGCATCCCTCGATTAATGGACGCGCCGATCTTCACGTCAGCGAGCCTGCAAATAGAGGCTTTCTATACGCCTTGGAACTCATGAACAAAAGCCAACGCTGTTCCCGACTTTGACAAATCATCATTTACAGGCTCACTGACGTTCAGCTCAGCGTATTTGTGGGCGCATATTCTTGCGGCCTTTTGCAATGAGAGGGGTTTGCCTTTAATGTATCGCGCAAAAAAGCGGGCACTGTTTTTAGGATAAATTTGATGCAAAAACAAAGAATTAGAGCAAAATAGCGATTCAGATTTAATCCGTTTTGCTCTAATTGAATTTTCGAATTAAAGGTAAGTCAGAAAGAACATTTTGCCTGGTCATGTCTCAGACAAACCGTTCTGTACTCAGACTTCATTATTATTGAGGATGCCGCGGAGAGGACCAATGACACACCTTCCCAAATCAGCCTCAACCAACATGACGAAAACGATGAAAAAAGGCAGCTCCTCGCGCGAAAAGAATGCCATCGAGCATTTGTGCACCACGCATGGCCTGCGCATGACCGGCCAGCGCCGCGTTATCGCGCGCGTAATTGCTGAAGCGCAGGATCACCCTGACGTGGTGGAGTTGCACCGCCGCGCCACCCTGATCGATGCCAACATCTCGTTATCAACGGTGTATCGCACGGTGAAGCTGTTTGAGGATCAGGGCATTATCGAGCGCCACCAGTTTGGCGATGGCCGCGCCCGTTATGAAAGCGCCCCAACCGAACACCACGATCACCTGATTGATATGAACACCGGCAAGGTCATCGAGTTTCAATCGGACGAAATTGAAGCATTACAGGCCGAAATTGCTCGTAAATTAGGCTACCGACTTGTGCATCATCGGCTTGAACTTTATGCATTGCCACTAGACGATCAATCGAAATAGGCTTTTTGAGCCAGAAGGCTTTGAGCAATAATCGATGAGCACGCTCCGATTTTACAGCCGCGTTGCGGTGCTTGTGCCAGTAACAATAATCGGCATTCCGCTACAGTGGATTGTCGTGCGTTTTCAATGGCCGGGGCGGCGCACGATTCCGATGCTCTACCATCGCATTGTCTGCGCTACACTCGGCATCCGACGAATCGTACATGGCACACCACCGCGCGGCAAGGCGGCACTGATCGTCTCCAATCATGTTTCATGGCTTGATATTTGCGTGCTATCAGCACTGACGCCACTGTCGTTTATTGCAAAATCCGAAGTCGGCACCTGGCCTGTAGTCAGCTTGCTGGCACGGTTGCAGCGCACTTTGTTCATTGACCGCACACGCCGCAAAGATACTGCCCGCACCAACGGCGCTGTCGCCGAGCGATTGCAGGCTGGCGATGCCATCGTGCTTTTTGCCGAGGGCACTACAGGCGATGGCACGCGAGTGTTGCCCTTCCGCTCCGCATTGGTAGGCGCAGCGCGGGAGGCATTGGCATCGGAAAATAGCAACAATCTTGACGTGGTGCTGCAGCCACTCGCCATTACCTACGTTCGCCGGGATGGCCTGCCACTGCGTCGTGGGGATCGTCCTGATATTGCCTGGCACGGCGATATGGATCTCGTGCCGCACCTGAAGGGCATTATGTCCGGTGGCCCTATCGATGTGCAGCTCACCTGGGGCACGCCCATCCCTTTCACCGCCGAGACCGATCGCAAACAGGCAACGCGGAAGATGGAAGAGGAAGTACGCGCACACGTGCGAGAGGCCCTTTCACAGGGCGGCCATATTTAGAGCGCCGTTTGACTAAATAGACGCAGCTGCAACGCCCTAACTTTCTGTGTGATGCGGCAAGCTTACATAAAACTCTGCGGATCGACATCCACTGCCACACGTAACTTGGCTGGATGCTTGGGCGCACGCGCCAGCCAATCCCGCAGATAGGCCTGCAGATCAATCGCTCTGCCAGCACGCACCAGCAACCTGAAACGAAAACGTCCACGAACAAGCGCCAGCGGCGCCTCTGCCGGACCAAGCACAATGACATTCTGAGGTGCTTGCGCCACACGCGCCAAGGCCCGCGCGTAGTTTTCTGCTTCCAACTTATCGGGGCTAGAAATGATCAGCGCCGCCAACTTGCCAAACGGTGGTAGTCCGGCCTCTTCACGCACCGCGATTTCTTCGGCATAGAAACGCGCAACATCGCCAGAGACAATCGCACGCAATACCGGATGATCAGGCTGCGTAGTCTGGATCAGCGCCCGCCCGGGTCGATCGCCACGTCCAGCACGTCCGGTAACTTGCTGCATCAGCTGGAAGGTGCGCTCAGCCGCGCGCGGATCGCCATTCGCCAGCCCTACATCAGCATCGATAACGCCAACAAGTGTCAGCCCGGGGAAATTATGGCCCTTCGCCACCAGCTGCGTGCCGATGACGATATCGACCTCACCCGCAGCAATCGCCTGCAATTGCGTCCGGATATGCTCTGTCCCACCGGGGAAATCGCTAGACAGCACAATAGCGCGCTTATCGGGAAACACCTCTGCCACTTCTTCCGCCAACCGCTCAACACCCGGCCCGCAAGCTGCAAGTGTATCCGCCTTGTCGCATGCCGGACATACGTCCGGGCGGCGCTCAACGTGGCCGCAATGATGGCACACAAGCGCGCGGCGAAAACGATGATCGACGAGCCATGTTGAACAATTCGGGCACTGGAAACGATGGCCGCAATGGTGACAAACCGTCAGCGGCGCATAGCCACGACGGTTAAGGAACAGCAGTGCCTGCTCTCCTGCTTCCAACGTCTGATTCACCGCACCGATCAGCGGCGGCGATATCCAGCGCCCGCGCTCTGCCGGATTGCGGCGCAAATCAATAGTATGAATGTCCGGCATCGTGCGCCCACCAAATCGCTCTGGCAGCTTGAGATGACGATAGCGCCCACGCTCGGCATTGACCTTGCTCTCAATAGAAGGCGTTGCCGAAGCCAGAACGACCGCCGCATTCTCAAACCGCCCACGCACCACCGCCATATCCCGCGCGTGGTAGATAACGCCATCGTCCTGCTTGTAGGCTGTTTCGTGCTCTTCATCGATCACGATCAGCGCCAGATCCTGAAATGGCATAAACAGCGCTGAACGCGCACCGGCAACAACCCGCACGGTTCCATCTGCAGTGCCTGCATGAATGCGCGCGCGCTTTCTGCCGGTAATGCCCGAATGCCACTCTGCCGGTTTGACGCCAAAGCGCGCCTCGAAGCGCTCCAGAAACTGAGCGGTGAGTGCAATTTCCGGCATCAGAATCAACGCCTGCCGCCCCGCTCGCAGAGCTTCAGCAACCGCTTCGAAATACACCTCTGTCTTACCGGAACCGGTCACCCCCTCAACCAGCGAGACAGAAAACGCAGCCTCCCGCACAGTCGCCCGAAGTGCCGTCGCCACTGCCTCTTGTCCTTCGGACAGGCTGGCCTTTACGTAATCCGCGTTTGGTGGCAGCGCAACCGGGATAGGTGGCAAGGCAACAGCTTCCAACGTGCCTTCGTCCAATAGGCCATCAATCACGGATTGCGAAACGCCCGCCTCATGCGCCAGATCACGCTTGAGCAGTGTCTTGCCTTCTGCCAACGATGCCAACACGCGTGAACGCGCCGCTGTCATCCGCTGCGGCGCCTTGCCAATTATCCGCACACCAATACGGGGAGGCTCCAACATCCGCGCGGTATCAGCGCCCTCCGGTACCCGTAGCGCCAATCGCATCGCCAGCCCACGTGGTGCAAGCGTATACCAGGCAATCCAATCGAGAAAAGATCGCAATTTTTCATTGAAAGGCGGCACATCGATCCGCCCAAGTACGGGCTTAAGGTTGCCGCCACTGCCCGCGCGCATTGTCCATACCACGCCAGCTGTCTCGCGCTTGCCCAATGGCACCAGCACGACATCACCCGGCGCAAGCGGCATGCCCTCTGGCACAGCATACGAATATGCCCTATCGAGGGCCACTGGCACCAGGACATCCACGACGCTTTGAAAGGCGGGTATTGGATTAGCAAGCTCAAGATCAGTCATCATAGTGAGATACGCGATTTGCGCCCGTTGCGGAACAGGCTGTGAGATGCGATTGCAATTTACCCGTGGTTAGCTTCAAGCGTTTATTATGAGCCCATGCCAAACAAAGCCACGTTAATGCCTCTAATAAATCCAGCTCTGCAAAAAGCTTTTGCGGAATGGCTTACGCATTTAACTTCCGAGCGCCGCCTGTCGCCCAAAACCGTTGAGGCTTATGAGCGCGATGCGCGCCAGTTTCTCACCTTTCTCCGTGGTTATCGCGGCACCGAGCCTACACTTGAGAATCTCATAGACCTCACCCCCGCCGATCTACGTGCCTTTCTTTCTGATCGTCGGGGCAAGGATATCGGTAGCCGCTCCCTGATGCGACAATTAGCGGGGCTGCGCTCATTTGCGCGCTATCTTGAGCGCACCGAGCGAGGCGAAGCGGCTGCCTTCACCACTGTGCGCGGACCACGCATTACCCGTACCCTGCCAAAACCCCTGACGATGAGCGCAGCTCGCGCCGTAATTGACACCGACCTGCGCGTTGATGAAGATAGACCGCAATGGGTATTGGCGCGCGATGCAGCTGTCTTCGCGCTACTCTATGGTTGCGGCTTACGCATTAACGAAGCGCTATCAATCCCCCGCAAGGATGCCCCCATTGACGGCCGCGATAGCGTAACCATAACGGGCAAAGGCAACAAAATGCGTGCTGTGCCGGTGTTGCGCCAGGTGAGTGAAGCCATCAACACTTATCTTACGTTATGCCCTTATCTACTCGCCCCCGATGAACCAATGTTTCGTGGTGTCAAAGGTGGACCACTTTCACCACGCATTGTACAACTTGCGATGCAATCATTACGGGGCGCACTTGGTCTCCCTGCCAGCGCCACACCGCATGCGTTGCGCCATTCTTTCGCCACGCATCTTCTGGGACGCGGCGGCGATCTACGCGCGATACAGGAACTTCTGGGGCATGCTTCACTTTCAACAACACAAGGCTATACCAAGGTTGATGCAGCGCGGTTAATGACAGCTTATGAAGCTGCTCATCCGCGAGCACGGGCGACATGATCGAGCAACCCGCATGTGATGCAAACCGATATTTAATCAAAATCCCTAGAATAAAGACCAGTTATCTTTGTCGAATCTTACTTTTTTCTCACTGTCTTTAAAACCACGAACCACTACCTCTTCTACTAGCCCTTCATCATTTAGAATTGTATATCTATCCTCGGATCTGAAAAGTAGCGTTCCACGTAAAGTAACTTTTTTATCACCGCCACCTTTATAAAATGGAACATCACAATGCTCCTTAAAGAATGTATTAGCTGAAACGCTTGGAAATCTCTTCTTTTTTATTTTTCTTCCAACCCTTACAACTTCAGGAACTCCATTATATTTATTGTAAACATCTTGGGAATACCTGTGTTCTAGAAAGGATAAAATTTTATGAGCATGTTCGCTTATGCGTTTTATGACTGAGCTATAATCATAAGAATGCTCAGGATTATATGCTAAAAGCTCAGTTTTTAAAACGAGATCCATGTTAACTATAAAATTCCTTAACAGCAATACGCTATTAGGTTAAGCCTTCAAATTAACGAATATTTATAAGTGTTTTTGATTCACTCCCATCATCGCTTTAATTTTGAGGTTTCTGATGGGTGGATATCCTTTTTATATCAATGACATTGCCTGGTCCAAATTGCAGGATTTGTTGCCGAAGGTGAAGCGGGGACGGCGGCGTGTAAATGATCGGCGGGTCGTATCGGGGATTGTTTATGTTCTTCAGTCGGGTGTGATGTGGCGGCAGGCTCCGGCGATTTACGGACCACACAAAACACTTTACACGCGCTATCAACGCTGGAACGCTCAGGGCGTCTGGACGCGTATTTTTCAGGCTTTATCCGAAAAAGACGCGCAAGATGAGACACTTATGATAGATTCGACCACGATACGGGTACAGCGTTCGGCTCTTGGCGCCCAAAAAAAGGATGTCCTGCCACAGGTCGATCTTGCGGCGGTTGGACGAGTAAAATCCACCTGGCCTGTAACGGGCGCGGCAAACCCGTCGCATGGTTGATCACGGGTGGCAACATTCACGATGTTTGCCTCGCCCCGCTGCTGATCAACGCCTGCAATCATCCAAATTTACGCCAGATACTGGCGGATACAGGCTATGTTTCCAAAGACATCCGCGCCTGCGTTGAAGCCGCAAACATCACATATTGTGTGCCAGACCGAAAAAATGCAAAAGTCAAAAATACAATTGATACAGAGCTTTATAAAAAAAGATGGAGGGTGGAGGCATGCTTTGCCAAACTCAAAAACTGGCGCCGCATCGCTACACGATATGACAAATCAGCTCAATCGTTCCTCAACGCCGTAACAATCGCTATCTTATTCTCGTATTACTTAATTTGAATCCTCAGCCTAGACAGACGCTCAACAGTGCCAGATGACAATATAAATGGCCCTCTATCTAAATATACATAATCTTTTTCATCTCCATTATAGCCATTCTCAATATCATCATTAATAGCTTTGCACAAAGTACTTGCTATTTTATCGTTATCCAAGCTTGATAACCTCTCCCCTCCCTTTTTAGAAAAGAGAATAATGTCCCTTAAGGCCATCATTTCAGCATGATATGCCATATTTACTACATTCAATTCCTCAAAAAATTTACTGCATATACCTGCAACAATCTTCTTATTAACGCCAATGCATGCATATTCACCCGCTGAAATATCCTTTAATATAAGACTATAATTAAATGATACATTTTCTATTTCTTTTAAGAAGGGATATTTATGCTTAAAGCAAGCGCCCTCTGCAAAAGAGCTTTTAACTGCTATATTTGAAATATGCTCAGGCAAACAATCATTTACCTGAATATTACAGCCATCCTTAGAACCATCGCCTACCAACGATTCCCCTGATAACCCTACTATAACCTGCTTAATCGGCAGTATTACACTAGTTTTCGATGTATTAAGTTGATCAAGGGCATCGGATAATTCATCTGGAGCTTCTGAGCACTGAATGTCATAATTATTAAGTATATTACTAATAAAAGGCTCGGATTTCAGAACAGATATACTACCTTCAGCAACAGCCTTAGGTTGAGGCTGATTATCACCTTCAAACTTGAACGCATTCCAAATTTTCCATAAAATATCTGTAAGACAAGAGGCAATCCGGGATATAATATTTTCAGCAAAACTATATGCTGTTTCCCAAATGCCCTCAAAATATGATGCACCACCATTATCAGGCGCTGTAATCACATTATCAAATGAAATAATATTCGACCTATTGCTTATATACTCAGACATATCTGCCTCCATAATTCATTAATTTAATTTTTATATGTCTCTTCTAAGGGCGCGATGAATAAATCGCCCTTATAAAACAATTAGAAAATAAGCATTACTTCTCAAATGACGAAATTCCGCCATGCGCTGCAGACCACTCAGCTGGTTTGTTCAGAAACCCTTCAACTTCAGCCAGCACGCCAGCATCAAAATGCCCGCTTTCTTTAGCTGCCGCTAGTACATCCCGCCAAGTGGTCAGATAATGCAGTTTCAGGTTGATCTTTTCCATTACCTCACGACTATGCGGGAAGATGTCGTAGAAAAACAGCACGAAGCAATGATCGACCTGCGCACCTGCTGTACGCAGGGCTTCGGCAAAGTTCACCTTACTGCCACCATCAGTCGCTAGATCTTCAACGAGCAGCGTGCGGGCACCGACCGCCACCTCGCCCTCGATTTGTGCATTGCGGCCAAAGCCCTTTGGTTTTTTACGAATATATTGCATTGGCAGCTCAAACCGATCTGCAAGCCATGCAGCAAACGGAATTCCCGCTGTTTCGCCACCAGCAATCGTATCGATTGATTCATAGCCAATCTCACGCACGATGGTCGACGCAGCAAAATCCATCAAGGACGATCGCAGGCGTGGGTAAGAAATAATCTTACGGCAATCGATATAAACCGGACTTGCCCAACCAGACGTAAAAATATACGGCTTTTCAGCATTAAAATGCACAGCCTTAATCTCTAACAACATCCGAGCAGCCTGCCGGGCAATGAGGGCACGGTCGAGAGGAGGCGGCAAGGTTGTCATGAGAGCTCCTACAGGCAATCTTTACTATAAATGCTATCTCTTTCAATCATGCTCAGATCATTTCGACAAGACACATTTCAACAAGCGCAAGCCATTTTTTAGATGCTGCATGCTTATTGGCTTCTCCACCTCGTTACCAGCGCATCATAATCTGGGCGCGGCCGATCCTTTTGCTTTTCATTTTCTGTGCCTAGATGAATAATGCCAGCAATTCGCTCATGCGGCACAACCCCAAGAATGCGCTTTGCAGCTTCATTATATGCTGCCCAGCCTGTCAGCCACACACCATCGAACCCCGCAAGCGTAGCCGCAGTCAGTAGATTCATGCATACAGCACCCGCGGATAGAATCTGCTCCCACTCTGGCTTCTTGGCCTCAGAATTTGCCCTGCTAACCACAATAACAACCACGGGAGCTGCAGCCCATATTGCGGCAATCTTGGTAATTTGCTTATCGCGTTTATTCGCGTCCTCATTTGGATTTTCAACAATATAGGTGGCGGCCAATTGTCGTGCTACTTCAATCCGTGCATCCCCTTCCAGCACGATAAATCGCCAAGGCTCCAACTTTCCATGATCAGGCACACGCATCGCAATGGTTAGCAAACGCCGTAAAGTTTCAGCATCCGGGCCTGGGGCACTTAATTGTAAGGGAGCAGCCGAACGACGACGCTCCAAACGTTTCAGCCTTTTATCCAAACGTTCACTGTCAACCATTGCTTGGCTCCTCATGGAATTCTGACGTGACAATATCGTATATTATCAGGGAATAAATAATTGAAATTTTTATATTTATTCTATTAATGGTATTTTGCAGACAATAAAAAAGGTGGCCATAAGCCACCCTTAAAATCAGTAAGACCAGAAATGGTCAGTACTATCAGCGAGCAGCAGCCCGCATATCACGCAACTGAACCAGCCTATCCGATGCTGCCTGCTTTTCATTAAAGCCTTTGGCATCACGATAATCTTCTTCCGCATCCCGGATCTGGCTATCAACAGAATCGACATCGATCTCTTCAACAGGCAAGGCGAACTCTGCCAGCACTGTAAGTCCCTGTGGGTTTACGTCAGCAAAGCCACCTCGCACAAACAGACGACGTACGTTCTGGTTTGCATCAACAATCTTGACAACGCCAGGCTTCAACACGGCCATTAAAGGTGCATGTTGGTCCAGAACCGTCATCTCGCCATCAACGGACGGCACCGTAGCACTTTCCGCCTCACCCGCGAATAACAATTTCTCAGGCGAGACCAGCTCGACATGAAAGGTAGCCATGACGGTACTCCCGACCCAATTTCAGCATGCGGGGCGTATATATGCCCCGCGTATCACGACAATTAAGCAGCTTCAGCAGACAGCTTCTGTGCCTTTTCGACGGCCTGTTCAATCGTGCCAACCATATAGAATGCAGATTCTGGCAGATGATCGTACTTGCCTTCGACAAGACCTTTAAAGCCCTTAATAGTGTCCTCAAGGCTTACTAACGTACCGGGCGAACCCGTGAACACTTCAGCGACGTGGAACGGCTGCGACAGGAAGCGTTCAATCTTACGAGCGCGCGCCACAGTGAGCTTGTCCTCTTCCGAGAGCTCATCCATACCGAGAATAGCGATGATATCTTGCAGAGCCTTATAACGTTGCAGAACCTGCTGCACCGAACGTGCGACGCTGTAGTGTTCTTCACCAACAACCAGTGGTGACAAAATACGCGACGTCGAATCGAGCGGGTCAACGGCAGGGTAAATACCCTTTTCCGAAATCGCGCGCGACAATACGGTCGTTGCATCCAAGTGAGCGAACGATGCAGCTGGTGCAGGATCGGTCAAATCGTCAGCAGGCACGTAGATAGCCTGAACCGAAGTGATCGAACCCTTGGTAGTGGTGGTGATGCGTTCTTGCAACGCCCCCATGTCAGTTGCCAGCGTTGGCTGATAACCCACAGCAGAAGGAATACGGCCCAGTAGAGCCGACACCTCTGAACCAGCCTGCGTAAAGCGGAAGATGTTGTCCACGAAGAACAGAACGTCCTGGCCCTGATCGCGGAAATGCTCGGCAACCGTCAGGCCTGTAAGAGCAACGCGTGCACGCGCTCCTGGAGGCTCGTTCATCTGGCCGTAAACGAGAGCGCACTTGGAACCAGCAGCAGAACCATTGTTCTCCTTCGGGTCGACGTTTACCTTCGACTCGATCATTTCATGGTAAAGATCGTTACCCTCACGGGTACGCTCGCCTACACCAGCAAACACAGAGTAACCGCCGTGCGCCTTAGCAATGTTGTTGATCAGCTCCTGGATGAGAACCGTCTTGCCAACGCCAGCGCCGCCGAACAGGCCAACCTTACCACCGCGTGAATAAGGTGCAAGCAGGTCGATCACTTTGATGCCGGTGACAAGAATCTGTGATTCCGTCGACTGCTCAGAATAGCTCGGCGCAGGCTGATGGATGGAGCGCATTGCTTCACCAACCACTGGGCCGGCTTCGTCCACCGGCTCGCCGATGACGTTGATGATACGGCCAAGGGTCGCCGCACCAACTGGCACCATGATTGGTGCGCCGGTGTCGGTCACAGATTGACCACGTACCAGACCTTCCGAGGTATCCATGGCGATGCAGCGAACGGTGTTCTCACCGAGCTGCTGCGACACTTCAAGCACCATACGTTGACCACGGTTGGTGGTCTCCAGGGCGTTCAAAATCTCAGGCAGCTCGCCGTCGAACTGCACGTCAACAACAGCACCGATCACCTGAGTGATACGGCCAGTGTTTTTAGCCGGGGAAACTTTAACCATGGTGCAGCTCCGTCCGAGCCCGTCCGGGCCTCTAATTTATCCAACAATTGGCATCGACCAAAAATAGCGACGCCCTCTTCGTAACTTTGACGCTTACGCGCCGGATCAGATCGCCTCGGCGCCCGAGATAATCTCGATCAATTCTTTCGTGATGATCGCCTGACGTGACCTGTTGTAGAGCAGCGTCTGCTTCTTGATCATCTCGCCAGCATTACGCGTGGCATTATCCATTGCAGACATGCGCGCGCCCTGCTCGGAAGCACCATTTTCCAGCAATGCCCGGAAAACCTGCACCGACACGTTGCGTGGCAATAGCGTCTCGAGGATCTCTTCCTCGTTCGGTTCATAAGAATACACAGCATCAGCCACAATCTCATCCGAACGGACAGGGATAACAGCTGGAATAATCTGCTGTGCCGTCGGGATCTGCGAGATCACTGAACGGAACCGCGAATAGAATAGCGTTGCGACATCGAACTCGCCTGCCTCAAACATTGCGATCAGTTTTTTGCCGATCTTGTCTGCGACATCGAATGTCAGCGCTTTAACTTCGCGCAGGTCAATGACTTCAATGATCATGTCTGCATATAGGCGACGCAGGGCATCATTGCCCTTCTTGCCGATGCAGATGATCTTGACAGTCTTACCCTGACTAAGCAGCGACTGAATATGCTCACGTGCCAAACGCGCGATCGACGAATTGAAACCACCGCACAGGCCGCGTTCTGCCGTTGCGACGATAAGCAGATGCGTCTGATCCTTGCCAGTTCCAGCGATAAGGGCAGGCGCACCGTCTCCGGGGCCAATGCTCTCTGCCAGATTGGCCAACACGCGATCCATCCGCTCGGCGAAGGGACGCGCGGCTTCAGCCGCAAGCTGGGCACGACGAAGCTTCGCCGCAGCCACCATCTGCATGGCCTTGGTGATCTTCTGCGTCGCCTTTACAGAGGCGATGCGATTGCGCAGGTCCTTCAAGCTCGGCATGGTTGACGCCTATCTCCTCGCAGGAGCGTGATCCCATCACGCCCCTCCACGATCCACTCAATAACCGATCAGTTGAACGACCGAACGAACTCTTCAACAACAGCCTTAAGCTTGGCAGCCGTCTCGTTCGACAGATCCTTCGTCACGCGGATGTCCTCAAGGATATCAGCGTGATGATTACGAAGACTAGACAAAAGCCCATCCTCGAATGCCCGGACCTTGGCAACTGGAATCACGTCCAAGTAACCATTGACGCCAGCATAAATCACTGCGACCTGCTCTTCGTTCTTCAGTGGCGAGAACTGCGACTGCTTCAGAAGCTCAGTCAGACGTGCGCCGCGGTTCAGCAAACGCTGTGTCGATGCATCAAGATCCGAACCGAACTGCGCGAACGCAGCCATTTCACGATACTGAGCAAGCTCACCCTTGATCTTGCCTGCGACCTTCTTCATCGCCTTCGTCTGAGCAGAAGAGCCCACACGCGAAACAGAAAGACCAACGTTCACAGCAGGGCGAATACCCTGGTAGAACAAATCCGTCTCAAGGAAGATCTGGCCGTCGGTGATCGAGATCACGTTCGTTGGGATGTAGGCAGACACGTCGTTCGCCTGCGTCTCAATAACTGGAAGAGCAGTCAGCGAACCGAGGCCGTTGTCCTCATTCAGCTTAGCCGCACGCTCCAGAAGACGGGAGTGCAGGTAGAACACATCGCCAGGATATGCTTCACGTCCGGGAGGACGACGTAGCAGAAGCGACATTTGACGGTAGGCCACAGCCTGCTTCGACAAATCGTCATACACGATCACAGCATGCATGCCGTTATCGCGGAAATACTCACCAATCGCGCAACCAGCGAAAGGTGCAATGTACTGCATTGGTGCAGGATCAGATGCCGTTGCAGCAACAACGATCGAGTACTCAAGAGCGCCCTGCTCTTCAAGCACCTTCACGAACTGTGCAACCGTCGAACGCTTCTGGCCGATAGCGACATATACGCAGAAAAGCTTCTGCTTGTCGTCATCGCCCTGGTTGATCGACTTCTGGTTCAGGATGGTGTCGAGCGCAATCGCGGTCTTACCGGTCTGACGGTCGCCAATGATCAGCTCACGCTGGCCACGGCCAACCGGGATCAGAGCATCAATAGCCTTGAGGCCCGTCGCCATCGGCTCATGAACCGACTTACGCGGAATGATGCCTGGCGCCTTGACGTCAACCTGGCGACGCTCGGTCGCCTCAATCGGCCCCTTGCCATCGATAGGATTACCGAGCGCGTCAACAACACGACCCAGAAGGCCACGGCCGACAGGCACGTCCACGATAGCCTTGGTGCGCTTGACGGTCTGGCCCTCCGAGATGTCACGGTCGCTACCGAACACCACGACACCGACGTTGTCCTGTTCGAGGTTCAGCGCCATGCCGCGCACCCCCGATTCGAACTCCACCATTTCACCGGACTGGACCTGATCCAGACCGTAAACGCGGGCGATACCATCACCCACAGAGAGAACCTGGCCGACCTCAGTAACCTCGGCTTCACTGCCAAAGTTCTTGATCTGCTCCTTGAGAATTGCGGAAATTTCCGCGGCGCGGATGCTCATCAGCCGACCTCTTTCAACGCGAGACGGATAGAATTAAGTTTGAAGCGCAAGCTCGCGTCGACCATGCGGCTACCAAGCTTGACAATGAGACCACCAAGAATGGTGGGATCAACCTTAACGTCGAGAACAATCTCGCCGCCCTTTGCTGCACCTTGCAGTGCCGCTTTGATTTCTTCGAGAACCTTCTCTGAAGGCTCTTCAGCCACGGTCACCTCAGCCCGCACGACGCCGCGGCTATCTGCCACCAACGTCTTATAAGCTTTGATAATCTGGCTGATCAGGAACAAGCGGCGCTTAGACGCCACCATCCGAATAAAGTTGCCAGCCGTACCAGCAATTCCAGCCTTGGCCAAAACCGCTGAAATTGCAGCCAACTGCTGCTCAGCCGTAAATACCGGAACCCGTACGAGACGTGCCAAATCATCGCTTTCGGCGATAAGGGCCTCGAACCGATCAAGGTCGGCACTAACGGCGTCAACGCTCTTTTCGTCCACTGCCAGCTCGAAAAGCGCGGTGGCATAGCGTCCCGCGACGCCGGAAACGATCGATCCGCCTTGTGACACGGGCCTCTCTCCGGGTTATCGAGGGGCATGGCGCAACTGGCCAAACTGGCCACAGCACATACCCACTCGTACATAAAACTCTGTGATGAGAATGGGAACGCTGTCTGCTTTCCCATACGTTGGGGGTGCCCTAACATAGGCTTGAGCCACACGCAACCCGGCATGTCACAATCTGATAATCAAGTTGCATACCGGCCACGTCTTTCTCGATATCACATGCCAGCGCTACGGCCCCCAAAGATAGCCGAGCCAATGCGCACATGAGTGGCACCCAGCATTATTGCCTGTTCGAAATCAGCGCTCATGCCCATTGATAAACTTCTGATATCATTGCGCTTTGCTATTTTATTCAACAACGCAAAATGTGGTGATGGTGGATCATTGGCAGGTGGAATACACATTAAACCCGTGATTAACAGGCCATACTCCTCACGGCATTCGCGGATAAAGGCATCGGCAAATTGCGGTGCAACGCCAGCCTTTTGCGGCTCTTCGCCTGTGTTAATCTGCACGAAAAGTTCAGGCATGCGCTCAACACCGAGATTCGCCTGTGCTTGAGCCAATTCACGTACTAACGAAACCCTATCCACCGAATGAATCACATCAAAAAGTGCGACAGCTTCACGCACCTTATTTGATTGCAATGGCCCAATCAGATGCAAGCGGACATCGGGAAATTCTTCTTTTAATGCAGGCCACTTCGCCTTTGCTTCCTGCACGCGATTCTCTCCAAACTCCCGCTGACCTGCCAGCAGCACTGGACGAATCGCTTCAGCCTCAAAGGTTTTGGAGACTGCAATCAGGGTTACATCATTTGGATTGCGCCCCTCTTCCTGCGCTGAGCGAACAATCGCAGCGCGCACAGAGGCAAGATGGAAAGCGGTATTGCTTTCCACACCCTCTGTTGATCCCTTTTCTGACATCATCATATTTGCCTTTAAAACATCTTAGATTGCCCCGTTGTTATCCTCTATGCGGCGGAACGCAACAGCCAACGTCATGATTAAGCCCCATCCTAATTGTGATTCGACGATGGGTGTCTGGAATCGATGATTTTATGCAGGCGCACGCTCAATTATTACAATGCTCAACACCACAAGCTTGGGTTTTCAGCCAGCGATAGTACGTACAAACGTTGACGGCCTCGTTCATTCGTGCCCTAGTCCTGCCCAAGTGTGCGACTGCCTGCTCCGTGAGCAGCGCGGCTCGCTGTGTTTTTCGCGGTGTGTAGGCTAGGATGCATTGAGATTCGCGATAGAGTGAACCGAAATGGTAGTTATCGAGAGCTGGAGCCAAGTGGACTTATGTCCATAAGCACCGGAAGCGAAGAAAACTGCTATTTGCAGGCCAATATGGCGCGAATATCAACACATCTCTAATGCCGATTTGCGATAGCGGATATCAGATAGCAAGATCATGAGTGCGGACCCAGTCAATACGGAACGTTATAATCCCAAGGATGTAGAGCCAAAATGGCGCGAGGTATGGGAGGCCAAGAAGCTTTTCCAGACAGCGAACGATGATTCGCGCCCGCCATACTATGTGCTTGAGATGTTTCCGTATCCGTCTGGCCGCATCCATATGGGCCACGTGCGCAACTACGCCATGGGCGATGTGGTGGCGCGCTTCAAGCGGGCCAAAGGCTTCAATGTGCTGCACCCCATGGGGTGGGATGCATTCGGCATGCCGGCTGAAAACGCCGCTATGGCCAATAACGTACATCCGGCCACATGGACCTATGCCAATATCGCTTCCATGCGCAAGCAACTGCAATCCATGGGACTTTCACTTGACTGGAGCCGCGAATTCGCGACCTGCGACCCCTCCTATTATAAGCATCAGCAGAAACTGTTCCTCGATTTTCTGAAGGGCGGTCTTGTTGATCGTAAAACAGCGAAGGTGAACTGGGATCCCGTTGATCACACCGTTCTTGCCAATGAGCAAGTGATTGATGGTCGCGGCTGGCGCTCTGGCGCGCTCGTGGAACAGCGCGAACTGACGCAATGGTTTCTGAAAATCACCGATTACGCACAAGATCTGCACGATGCGCTCGACACGCTCGACCGCTGGCCCGAGAAAGTGCGCATCATGCAGCGCAACTGGATTGGCCGCTCCGAGGGTATGACGCTGCGCTTTGCGCTCGATCCAGATAATGCACCGGAAGGTTTTAATGAGGTTGAGGTCTACACAACCCGACCAGATACGCTTTTCGGCGCCCGCTTCCTGGCGATCTCCGCTGACCATCCGTTAGCGAAGCAACTGGCACATGGCAATGCTGAGCTCACGGCCTTCATTGATGAATGCCATAAGATGGGCACCGCCGCTGAAGCGCTTGAGAAAGCGGAAAAGAAGGGCTTCAATACGGGCCTTTCCGTGCTGCATCCCTTTGATGCATCATGGAAGCTGCCTGTTTATGTCGCGAACTTCGTGCTGATGGATTATGGCACGGGTGCGGTTTTCGGCTGCCCTGCGCATGATCAACGCGATCTTGAGTTCTCCAATGCTTATGGTCTCGGCAACACGCCCGTTGTCTGCCCGCCTGGCACCGATCCGGCAACGCTTGTCATCACTGATACAGCCTTTACTGATGATGGCGTGCTGATCAACTCACGCTTCCTCGATGGCATGAGCATTGCTGATGCCAAGGAAGAAGTGGCCGCACGCCTTGAGAAAGAAATGCGCAACGGCGCCCCCGTGGCTGCACGCAAGGTGAATTTCCGCTTGCGTGACTGGGGTATTTCGCGCCAACGCTACTGGGGCTGCCCGATCCCGATCATCCATTGTGCTACCTGCGGCCCAGTCGCGGTTCCCGATGCCGACTTGCCAGTGACGCTGCCGGAGGATGTGACATTCGATGTGCCCGGCAACCCGCTTGATCGCCATAGCACATGGAAGCATGTTGCCTGCCCGCAGTGCGGCAGTGATGCGCGGCGCGAAACCGATACGATGGATACATTCGTCGATTCGTCATGGTATTTTGCCCGCTTCACCGACCCGCGGAATGAAAACGCACCAACCAATCCTGCTGCAGCCAACCACTGGTTGCCGGTGGATCAGTATATCGGTGGTATCGAACACGCGATCTTGCATCTGCTCTATTCGCGCTTCTTCACGCGCGCAATGTCTGCGACGGGACATACATCGGTAAACGAGCCATTCGCTGGCCTGTTTACGCAGGGCATGGTGGTGCACGAGACATATCGTGATGCCAACAAAGCCTGGGTTGAGCCAGCGCATGTGCGCTTTGAAGCAGGCGACACGGAAGCACATCGTCGCGCGTTCCATATCACGACCGGTGAGCCGATTGAGATCGGTTCCATCGAGAAGATGTCGAAGTCAAAAAAGAACGTCATCGACCCTGATGAGATCATTGAGACTTTCGGCGCGGATACAGCACGCTGGTTCATGCTCTCCGATTCGCCGCCAGAACGTGACGTGATCTGGACTGAAGAGGGCGTGCAAGGCGCACACCGTTTTGTCCAGCGGCTGTGGCGCCTGGTGCAGGAGGCTGCAAACCTCAAGGCAACTGACGGCGTTGTCGATGAGCAAGGGGTGCAAACCCTGCGCAAGGTTGCTCATCGCACGTTGATCGGCGTTGAAGAAAGCATTGATCGACTGCGGTTTAACCGCGCGGTAGCGCAGATTTATGAGCTCGCCAATGCCCTGCAAGATGTACTTGTTCCCGCCCGCAAGGCTGGTGCCAGTGCGGCGCTCAAGGCAGCAGCACATGAGGCAGCAAGCTTCCTGGCGCAAACAGCCGCTCCAATGATGCCGCATCTGGCCGAAGAGTGCTGGAAGGTGTTGGGCCATGAGGGGCTGATAGCGCAAGCACCATGGCCTGTTGCGGATCGCGCACTGACAATAGAAGATGTGATCTCGCTGCCTGTGCAGGTTAATGGCAAGAAGCGCGCTGATATTGAAGTGGCGCGCGATGCCGATCAGGCCAGCATCGAAGCAGCGGCCCTCGCGCATGAAGGCGTGCAGCGTGCGATGGAAGGCAAGCCCGCGCGTAAAATCATTATCGTGCCCCAGAGGATCGTCAATGTGGTCATCTGATAAATTCGGTCTATTGCCGCGCCTGGCGGTTGTTGTCCTGGCGGCTTCCCTTCTGGGGGGCTGCTTCCGGCCGCTTTATGGCGTCTCTGCCAGTGGTGTTTCGATTCAGGACCAACTGGCCGCCATCGAAGTGGCCACCATCAATCCCGGCAGCCGCGATAATGCACGCCTTGCATATTATACGCAGACGGAGCTCACCTACCGCATGAACGGGGGCTCGCCAGAGGAAGTCGACAAGCAATTCCGGCTTGAGGTGACGGTAACGGAGTCGGTTGCATCGACCATCATCAACACCTCCACCGGTAATGCAGAAGCGGCACTACTGACGGGTAAAGCCGGTTTCAAACTGGTACCGATTGGTGGCGGCAAGGCGATTTACGAAAGCCAAGCCATCGCATCATCTGCGTATGATCGCACGCCACAACGCTTTGCAGCGTTGCGCGCGGCACGTGATGCGCAGATCCGTGTGTCGAAGGCGTTGGCCGATCAGATCCACACACGCATCGCCGCTAAATTTGCCTCGGGGCGTTAATCGGTCATGGTTGCGGTTAAAGCAGGTGACGTAGAGCGTGTTCTGGCAAGGCCAGACCCGAAAGCGGTTGTGTTTCTGGTTTATGGCCCCGACACTGGCCTCGTGTCCGAGCGCGCAAAGCGGTTAGCGGAATCGGCCGTTACTGATCCGGCAGACCCGTTTCAGATGGTGCGGCTTGAAGGCGATGATGTGGCTTCCGATCCGCTGCGTCTGTTGGATGAAGCTAACACCATCGGTCTGTTCGGCGGGCGACGCGCCATTCGCATCAGCGCAACTTCACGCAATCTGGCCCCTGCGCTAACGCCGTTGCTGGCCACCCCGCCGCAAGATGCAGTTGTTATTGTGGAAGCGGGTGATTTGCAGCGCTCTTCGCCATTGCGCACGTTATGTGAGCGTTCTGGTGCAGCGCTTGCCATCCCTTGCTACGCGGATGGTGCGCGCGATATTGCCGGGCTTGTCGATAACACCCTGCGGGAACATGGCCTGACGATTGAGCGCGATGCACGCAATGTGCTGGTATCCTTGCTCGGCGGCGACCGTGTTGCAAGCCGCGCGGAAATTGAGAAGCTCGCGCTTTATGCTCATGGACAGGGCGAAATCACGCTCGTGGATGTCCATGCAGTTGTTGGCGATGTGTCTGCGATGGCGTTGGATGCAGTGGTGGATTCAGCATTTGGCGGCGATCTTGTCGCGCTCGATCATTCTTTCACACGCCTGATGCGTGAGGGGTTTGATGCCAGTGTGTTGCTTGGTTTCGTCCTGCGCCATGGTATGATGCTCTTGCCCGCACGCAACAATATTGAAGCAAACAATGGCTCACCATCATCAGCGGTAGAGAGCATGCGCGCCCTGCATTTCAAGCGCAAAACCACTGTCGAGCGTCAACTACGCTTATGGACAAGCGCCAACCTGACACGCGCCGTGCGTGATCTGGGCACGGCGATGGGAACCACCCGCCGCAATGCAGCTCTTGCATCCGAACTCGCACAAAAAGCACTGTGGAACATAGCCCTAGGAGCAAAGCGCGCCGCAGCACGTGGATAAGCCGAGTCCTTAAAAAGCCAAAGGATTGTTCGTTAAAGCAGCGGCATCCGGCATATCGACTGCAAGTTCGCCATTGAAAGCCCCCCATAGTCGACGCACAAAACTCTCATCAAGATCGCACAGGATAAACACAAGCTTGGTTGTGTGGTCGGCGTCTGGCCATGCGGGCAAGGTCATTGGCGGGTGGAACAGGTGCTGCACGCCCTGGACGATAACAGGATGATCAAGGTCATCCGCCAGCTTCACAATGCCTTTGACCCTCAATAAATTTGGGCCGTGCGCCGAGCGAAGCAGCTCAAGAAACGCATCAAAGCGCCCACGCCCAATTGGCTTATCTGTAGAAAGGCAAAAAGCGCGAATACGCTCATCATGCCTATTCACATCATGGTGGTGCACGTGATGGTGGCCGTGATCGTGGTGCCCATGGTGATGGTGATCATGCTCATCTTCGATGGCCTCGGCATTTAGCCAACGGCGCACATCAGGGATTTTTCCTTCGATATCAAATAACCCTGCATTCAGCAGATTAGCCGCCGTTGCCTCGCCTTTCGCAGCATCCAATATGGGAGCCGCTGGATTGAGTTGACGCAGGCGGACAGAAAGAGCGCGCGTGTCATCGCTTACGAGGTCACTTTTCGTCAGCACAATCCGATCCGCTACTGCAACCTGCTTCACTGCCTCCGTATGCGTATCAAGCGTGTGAACTCCATTTACTGCATCGACAAGCGTGATCACGCCATCAAGCGCAAAACGTAGGCTGAGATAAGGGTGATGAATAATCGTATGCAGAATAGGCGCCGGATCCGCCAGCCCCGTAGTTTCAATGATGACCCGCTTAAATGGCGTAATTCGACCATTGTCCCGTCGACGCAGCAAATCCTCAAGCGTCGCAATCAGATCCCCCCGGATCGAGCAGCACAAGCACCCGGACGAAAGTAGCATCAATCCTTCATCCGCTGTCTCAACCAGTAGATGATCAAGGCCGATTTCACCAAACTCATTGATGATAACAACCGTATCTGCAAGCGCCTGCTCCTGCAGTAAATGATTGAGCAGTGTTGTCTTACCCGCGCCTAAAAAGCCGGTCAGTACCACCAGCGGCAATGGAGGAAGGCGGCCTGAAGGACGAACAATCGATGGTGCAGAATGGTCACTCATGAATTTTGCCCTAGCGCGGATTCAAACGAAATTAAACCAAGAGTCACGGAATAAGCGAATTATTCCCGCTTCTGTTCCCGGCGCATCAACGCATACGCCAGCATAAAAGCCAACTATATCCTTCTACCTTGTTCTTAACATTGGCATGCTGGCAGCGTTACACTTCTTTCACACCACGAACAGCTTCTTTAATAATGTTTAATTCTCGCCATTTCCCCCGCACAGAGATTGCCGATCTCTAAAGCACCTGATAGCTTTGATTTTAAGTACTTTTTCAAATGGCGGAGTCAAAGCTACTGTTTTGCTTTCTGAACATTATAGGCATTTTCTCATGACCCATGGAATCGGCCAATCTAACGCCTCTGGCGACAACATAATTGGGCGTCCCCCAATTACAATTGAATTCAAGAGCAGCAATTGCGACTCGTTACCCAACGAACGCCTATCGTTCGCTTATCATTTTCGCGAAATTTATGCGTATAATAACAGTATTGATTTAATCAACTCCTTCAAGAAAGCATCCCCAGATAGCGAAGACTCTAAGAGTATTTTAGAGCAACTGTTGCAACAGAAGAGCTACATCAAAGAATTGATAGTATATGCAGAAATGCGCGTAGCTGATAACTGCAGGCGCAACACTAAAACAGAAGTAAGCGATCAAAATAGACTTAGAGACCTCCGTAACATCCTTGATGCAATTAGCAAAGCTGCTCCAGAGTTGCATAACAATGATCAAGATTAGTTTGGACTATATCTAAGCCTGACAAAACTCACAGTCACCTATCTGCACATTAATGCTGCATTTCATTGCCGAGGCGGAGGCATCTGGCTCTTTGCCTTGCCCTTTGAAGCTGCTGATTGTTTGGTTGCCGCTTGCTTGCCTGTGGCAGACTTGGTGGTGGTAGTCTTGCTGGCATTTTTCTTATCAGGACGGGGCTTTATCACGCGTTGCAGAACGACAGGCGCTGAGCCTGATAACCCTGCGGGTGTTGCTTCTGTTGCCACAAAGGCTTTCGCCGTATCAGGTAATTTCGCAGTGCCGGTTTTCTTGCCCAAAGATGTTTTGCCCGCAGATGTCTTCCCCATGGCTGTCTTTGCATTGGAGCTATTCGCAGCTGGTTTTGCTACAACCTGCACCTTCGGTGTGAGCAAAGTGAACACTGGAACCGGCGCCATTTCTGCACGCTTGATCAAAGTACCCGGTCTGTCACCTGCAATGCGTGTGAATGCTGGCTGACTAGCGCTGGTCAGAAAAGCAAGTGCTGAGGAGTCATCACCTGCACTGGCATGCACTGGCGCATTGTCATCATCTGCAAGATTGTTGCGATTCTTGCCGCAGACCATTTCGCGTATATCGGGCGCTGTTCCTTCGCTAACGAAGGGAATTTCCTCCAGCTGGCGTGTGCCGGTCAGACGTCCGGAAAAGCCCATATCAAAAAGCTGCGCTGCACGGATTGTACGCGCGGTGGCATTACGCTCGCCCAGCAACACTACGATCAGCTGCTGATTGCCACGTGTGGCGGTAGCGACAACGTTAAAGCCAGATGCGCAAATAAAACCGGTTTTCATCCCCTCAGCACCAGGATAACGACCGATCAGCCCATTCGTATTCTGATATATCTTATCGCCCAGCTGCACACCACCGATACCATAATAAGACCGATACTGCGGAAAATCATGCAGCAGTGCCTGCGCCAATATGGCCAGATCACGCGCGGAAACACGTTGACGGGGATCCGGCAGACCATGCGGATTAGTGAAGTAGCTGGTGTTCATACCAAGCCGACGCGCTTCAACATTCATAGCGGCCGCAAAGCCATCCACACTGCCGGCGACACCTTCTGCCAGCACAACAGCCAGATCATTGGCGGACTTCACCAGCATCATTTTGAGTGCGTTATCGATAGTCAGCACAGTGCCAGGCAAAAAGCCCATTTTGGATGGCTGCGTTTTCGCCGCATTCACAGAAACCGTGAGTGGGCTATCAAGCGAAAGCCGTCCTTCTTGCACTTCCTTAAGCACCAGATACGTGGTCATTAATTTGGTGACAGATGCGGGATACCACGGCTCGCCAGCTTGCTCTTCATAGAGAACGCGCCCGGTGCCAGCATCAAGCAACAGTGCGGGACCAGCATGGGCAGAGGCCGTCAATGTGAGGACAAACGATGACGCCAGCAGCGCAGCACTTACCGCTGCCTTGCGTAATTTTGCAAATGTCGTGCACGTCATAGCTGTTCCCAAAACAGTTGCATCCATATGATAATAAGATCCCATCATTGCCCCAAACCGTTTTTAGCCACTGGCGTACCAATGGCCAATCACGATAACGACATGAGGACAATGTTCATTGATCTCTCATATCAATGCGGCACGCGCATGACGTCCTCATCCAGAATGCACCCTTTGCGACGGCATGTCGCATCAGGGCACGCGATGCGTTGCTTCTTCAGGTGTAAGCGCGGTGAGGGCCAGCGCATGTAGCCCCAACTCAAATTCCTGAGAAAGCAACGTATTGATCATGCGGTGGCGATCCACCCGGCTCTTGCCATTGAATATCTCTGCAATGACTATCACATCATAATGCGTTTCGCCCTCTTCGCGCCAGCCACCATGGCCAAAGTGTTTCTGGGATTCATCTCGCACTTCAAGCATTTGTGGCGAAAGCGCCTCTGTAAGACATGCCGCCATCCGGGCAGCCCGCTTACCGATTATGGGCGCTTTCGCCGAAATTTCTGTCCCCGACATGATGGACTCCTTTTGTCGTTTTCCGTGAACTCGGCTATTCTCGAATGGTTATTGTCGTGTTTAAACGGGTCTTGTCTAACATGGAAATTCTCCCCATAACGTCAGTCTCATGAATCTGAATTCTCGCATCTTCGACCGAATCCGCACACGTCCAAAACGCGCTGAGGAAGCTCCTTCTTCGGCAACGCCCATTTGCGAGCATGCCGGATGCGCCGAGCGCGGACAATTCCGTGCGCCAAAAGGCCGTGGGCAGGAACGAAAGTTCTGGAACTTTTGCCTGGAGCACGTGCGCGCATACAACCAATCCTACAACTATTTCGATGGCATGCCTGACCACGCCGTTGCTGCATACCAGAAAGATGCAACCATTGGGCATCGCCCCACGTGGGCCATGGGCGTTAACCCATCTGCACGCGATGCTTTTCGCGCAAAGAAACCGACTGGGGGCACCCAAGGTACTGGCGCCTATGAAGTTGACGACTCGCTGGGCATGTTCGGTGCACGCATGCACCAAGCCCGCAACGCCCCGGCCGAAGAGAATCGCCCACGCTTGTCTGGCACCGCACTCAAGGCACTTGATCAGCTGGGGCTGGATGCCGGCGTCGACTCAGCCACGATCAAGGCACGTTACAAATTGCTGGTGAAGCGCTTCCACCCTGATGTAAACGGCGGCGATCGCTCGCTAGAAGAACGTTTACAGGAGATTTTGCGCGCTTATAACATCTTAAAAGCCCTCGGAATGGTCTGAAAACGCCACTTCGTGCATCATCAGGCAATGAAAAGAGCAAATTATTGCTAACGGCGCTAAATCGGGATTGACGGAATCGGGCAAGGCGGTTAGGAACCATCCCTGAAATGAGCAGAACTTCCTGGTAGCTGCAGATTCTGCGGCGGCTGGGTTTTATTATTTTTTTACCGGCATATTCCATATATGTCGGATGGAGAACGGTTCGATGAAAATTCGCAATTCGCTGAAGTCGATCCGCGACCGTCACCGCGACAACCAGCTCGTGCGTCGCAAAGGCCGCGTGTACATCATCAACAAGACCCAGAAGCGCTACAAGGCGCGTCAGGGCTAAAATGGTAGCGATCGCCTCACGGCTAACGTCTATCGTCATCTAGCGGTCTCTGGAGAAATCCAGGGGCCGTTTTTTTATACATGATGCAGAAAAGGCCACTTACCGGGTGAACCGCTTCCTGCCCCATCAAATGCCCGATTGGGCCCTCTCGATGCCATTGCACGGTCTGACCTGGCCGGGCAAAGCAGAGGCTTGGCAAGCAGCTTTCACCCCGTCGCCCACGTATCTGCGTGAAATCACCGATGCAAACCATGGCAGCGATACGACCCGCAATCTGCTGATTGAGGGCGATAACCTGGATGCCCTGAAGCTGCTGCTTCCCCAGTATGCGGGTACGATCAAGCTGATCTATATCGACCCTCCCTACAACTCGGGCAGCCGACTGCTTTACCGCGATAATTTTCGCGCCCCGCCAACACCTGATGATATCTCACCCGGATCAGACTGGGTGCGCGCTCATGGGGGCTGGTTGTCGATGATGGTTCCCCGGCTGATTCTGGCGCGGCAGATGTTGCGTGAGGACGGGATGATTTTCATCAGCATCGGCGATGAAGAACTCGACACCCTTACCCAGATCGGTCGCGAGATTTTCGGGAATGATAATTTCTGTGGCCATCTCATCTGGGAACGCAAGAAAAAACCCTCCTTTCTCGACGCCCAAATGGGGCGCGTCACAGAATATATCGTCTGCTTTGCGTGCAACCGCGACAAGGCACCAGCATTCGCAGCCGGCACTGTGACGCCGGGAAAGAAATACCCCTTTAACAATGCGGGCAATGGATTACAGATTCTTACATTCCCCGCACACTCGGTGGCCTTCAACTGCAGCGATGGCCAAATTGCGCCTCAGGATATGTCGGGTGGCAATATCTATACCGTGCTGCTTGATGCAGTAACGATTGAGGGTGGTACCAACCGCAACACCTTCAGACTTAATGGGGAGTGGCGCTATTCGCAGGCGACACTTGACGCATTGCTGGCTGAAGGCGCGCGCATCACAATCAGCAAGGCACCGTTTCGCCCCAATCTCATCAGCAAGTCCACCGCGCGCAAAAAGACGGCCAGCCTGCTATCCTATCGCACCAATGGCATTCCCACGAATGAGGATGCTACCGCTGAGCTCCGGCAGTTGTTTGGTATTGATATCATGTCTTACCCCAAACCTACTGGATTGCTGGCCTATCTGATTGATCTTGTGACAGATGACGGCGACATGGTGATGGACTTTTTCGCCGGCTCCGGCACCACCGCCCACGGTCTTTGGCGCGCAGATATCGCAAGAGGCATTCAGCGAAACTTCATTCTGGTGCAATCGGCAGAACAAACTCGTCAGGAACGTGCAAATGGAAAATGGAAAACCAGCCCTGCATGGAACGCTGGCTTCCCAACCATCTTCACTATTGCACAGGAAAGGCTGAAGCGCGCCAGTGATGCATTAGCGGAAAAACACGCTACTGATCTTAGCTTTCGCACTTTCCGTGTCGAGCCATGCTCCCCAACAAAAGCTGCTGACTCTTGACAACGATTGTCGTATCCATACAACACTGTTGTGCGGATGCATCATATTTACGCATACTCAACGTTGACAATTTCCAGGAGCGGCGCGCTATTGGTCCACATGGCAGACAATATGCATAGGCGTGGAGCGCGCGTTTCGGGTGTTATCGGCACATTTGCGGTGGCGCTGGGGCTGGCGTCCGCGCTGGTCACTTTTCTCGTTCTCGCGGGTATGACGCCGATTCTGCCTACGCATTCTGTGGTCCTGTGGGCGCTGGTGGGCAATGGCATTCTGGTCGCGCTGCTCACGGGGATCGTGCTGTGGGAAACATGGGCGATTGTGCGCGCGCGTCGCGCTGGCGCGGCGGCAGCTGGCATTCATGTACGCATCGTTTCGCTCTTCAGCCTGGTCGCGGCATTTCCGGCGGTGCTTGTTGCGATCGTTGCCTCGATTACGCTGGAGCGCGGACTTGATCCATGGTTCACCAATTCGCTGAAAGCGCTGATTGCCAATACATCCGAAATTGCAGACGCCTATCGCGACAGCCAATGCCGCAATCTGGCGCGCGAAACGGATCTCATGGCATCGGATCTCAACCGTGCCCTGGTGCTTTATCGTGCTGATCGCAAGCTGTTTCAGGATTTTCTACGCTCGCGTGCCATGTTTCTGGGCTTTCCCGTCGCCATGCTGGTTAAGCCTGATGGCACGGTGATTGAGCGCATTGATGCGAACGAGAAAGACAAGCTCCCCGGTCCCAGCAAGGCCGATATTGAATCCGCAAATACGGCTGATCCCGTGTGCCTGATACCGGAGACCGGCAATCTTTTCCGCTCGATCCTACGACTGCAGTGGGAGGAAGAGGCGCTGCTTTATGTCGCCCGCCCTGTTGATCCGCGCGCCGTCGAATTCCCGGCGCTGGCTGAAGTAGGCGTTGCCTATTATCAGGCGCTAGAGGAAAAGAAAGTCGGCATTCAGATTGCCTTCGCATCGATGTTTGCGCTGGTAGCGCTGATTGTTTTGCTATCAGCTGTGTGGTTCGGTCTCAACCTCGCCAACCGTCTTGTTGCGCCAATTCGTCGGCTGATCCATGCGACGGATCAGGTTGCCAGCGGTAACTTTTATGTGCGCGTGCCAGTATTGAAGAAAGAGGGTGATCTGGGGCATCTCAGCACCACCTTCAACAAAATGACCACCGAACTGCGTCAGCAGCATGACGGCCTCATTGAAGCAAATGAGGTGATCGACCAGCGTCGCCGCTTTATGGAAGCAGTGCTTGCGGGTGTATCTGCCGGCGTGATTGGCACTGATGGTGAAGGCATCATCAACATCATCAACCGCTCTGCAGAAGCGCTGCTGGGCACCCCTGCTGCTGAACTGGTTGGGCGGCAGGTCAATGAGGTTATTCCCGAAATTGCCGATCTGGTGCTGGAGGCACTGGGCGTGGGCGCGACATTCGGTGACAAACGCGGATCCCAAAATCAGGGACGCGGACAAGGCCGCGCACAAGGACAGGTCTCACTTTCACGCGGCGGGCGCGACCGCATGCTGAACGTGCGTGTCACCAGTGAGAAGGATGAAGGCGACGATAAGGGTTTCGTGATCACGCTTGATGACATCACAGGCCTTGTGGCAGCCCAGCGCACCGCCGCGTGGGCTGATGTTGCAAGGCGCATCGCGCATGAAATTAAAAACCCTCTAACGCCGATCCAATTGTCCGCAGAGCGCATCCGCCGCAAATATGGCAAGGTCATCACCGAAGACAAGCAGGTGTTCGATCAATGCGTCGAAACCATTGTGCGGCAGGTTGATGATATCAAGCGGATGGTGGACGAGTTTTCCTCTTTCGCGCGCATGCCCAAACCCTCACAGGCGGATGAGGACATCGTCGAGACTGTACGGCAGGTTCTGTTCCTGATGCGCGTTGGCTCACCCGATCTTTCCTTTAAGGATGACTTGCCCAACACGCCGATCATCGCCCATTTTGACCGCAGGCTTCTGTCGCAAGCGCTGACCAACATCATCAAGAACGCGACTGAAGCCGTGAAGGCCGTGCCTGAAGCTGAGCGCGGACCGGGGTTGATTCATATCGGCGTAAAGCAGGAAGCGGGCAATGTTGTTATTGAAATTACCGATAACGGCAAAGGTTTCCCCCGTGAAAACCGCCATCGCCTGCTTGAGCCCTATATGACCACGCGTGAAGGCGGCACCGGCCTCGGCCTCGCAATTGTTGGCAAGATCCTTGAGGATCATGGCGGCGGTATTCAATTGCTCGATGCGCTTAGCGGGCGCGGCGGGCGTGTCGTGCTCTGGCTTCCCATGCAAGGCGCGGATAGCGACGCCGGAGCGGACACTAAAGGGGCACGCACCCCTTCATCATCATTATCACCACAAACCGCCGATGCTGATGAAGTAATCGGCCACAGCCAACCGGGGGCGCACACATGAGTGCTGACATCCTCATTGTCGACGATGAGACCGATATCCGTGAACTCGTTGCAGGTATTCTGGAAGACGAAGGCCACCGCACCCGCACGGCCGGTAGCTCGGATGATGCACTCGCCGCAATTGAATCGCGCAGGCCACACCTGGTGTTTCTGGACATCTGGCTTCAAGGCAGCCGCCTCGATGGCTTGCAGGTTCTTGACATTATAAAAGAGCATCACCCGGAGTTGCCGGTTGTCATGATCTCGGGCCACGGTAATATCGAAACCGCTGTCTCGGCTATTAAGCGCGGTGCTTACGATTTTATCGAAAAGCCATTTAAGGCTGATCGTCTGGTTCTGGTTGCAGAGCGGGCGCTGGAAGCCTCGCGGTTGCGGCGCGAAATCAAGGATCTTCGCTCCCGTTCAACGCAAGCCAGCCGGATTGTCGGCCATTCGCCGATGATGAACCAGCTACGCCAAACGGTGGAGCGCGCCTCTCCCACCAATGCGCGAATTCTGATTACTGGTGCTCCCGGTTCGGGCAAGGAGCTCGTGGCACGCACAATTCATAATGCTTCCAGCCGCGCTTCGGCCCCTTTCGTCGTCATCAATGCAGCAACAATCACACCCGAGACGATGGAGCAGGAACTCTTTGGCGTAGAGAGCGCTGATGGGCGCGGACGGCGCATCGGCGCGCTGGAAGAGGCACACGGCGGCACGCTCTATATTGATGAAGTCGCCGACATGCCTCGCGAAACGCAGAGCCGTATTCTGAGGGTACTGGTTGATCAGAATTTCCAGCGCGTTGGCGGCACGACGCGTGTGCATGTCGATGTTCGCATCATCGCCTCTACTGGCCGCGACCTTGCGCATGAGATTGCCCAAGATCGCTTCCGCGAAGATCTCTATCATCGCCTAAGCGTCGTGCCGATCCGTGTGCCATCGCTTGCCGAACACCGTGAGGACGTGCCGGAACTGATCGCATTCTTCATGGACCAGATTTCGCAGTCTACAGGCCTGTCAAAATGTACAATCGCAGAAGATGCCATGGCCGTTCTGCAGTCCCATGACTGGCCGGGCAACGTTCGCCAGTTACGCAACAATATTGAACGGTTGATGATTTTGGCGAGCGGCGACACGGATGCGCCTATTTCCACCCAAATGCTACCGGCAGAAATTGGCACACTTGTGCCCACGACACCTGCGGGCACTGGGGGCGAAAAGCTGATGAGCCTGACATTGCGCGATGCGCGCGAAATTTTCGAGCGAGAATATCTTATTGCCCAAATCAACCGTTTTTCGGGCAATGTCTCCCGTACCGCTGAGTTCATCGGCATGGAACGCTCTGCTTTGCATCGCAAGCTGAAATCACTCGGCATCGGCGGTTGATCGCAACTATTCGAGCAACGTGCATTCGCATTGATGGTTCACTTGAATGCGAAACGTTCAGCGCTCTCAATACAAAACCCCCGACATTGCCTGTCGGGGGTTTTTTGCTGCCTGCTCTACTTGAACCTTGCGCTACAACAGGAAGCAGATACTCAGTAAGACATGCTCACGCGTGCGTTCAACGTGAAATCCCCTCGCTTTGTAATCACGCCATTCTTAAGCGCCCAGCCAGCCGACATTGAAGCCGTCATATTACTGGCAACCCGCATATCAAACCCTGCACCAGTTCCCAGCAAGACCACATCTTCCGGCCCGATTATCGCAGCTGCAAAGTCAGAGTTGGCAAAGTTATGACCGTAAGCATAATCCAAGAAGACGTAAGGTGAGAAGCTATCAAGCGCAGCTGGCACAGCAGCTTCACCTTCAACAGGTTTAGGCTTAAACAGATTCAGCAGAGAAAACGCTGGTAAACGCAGCTCGTTGCGCAGCACAAGGCCTGTATCAACAGCCGCATCATTCGAGGAATAACCACGAACTGCCGCTGCACCGCCCAATGAAAGTTGTTCGGTATCAGGCAATGCCTGACCGCTAAGCAGACCTGTAAAACTGGTATTGGCACTGAAACCACTAAGCCCTGGAATTGAGCTTAATGGCATACTGCGTTTATACTGCGCCAATCCATATACGTATTGCGCAGAATTGACGCGTCCATTGGTCTGTATCTGCCAGACACGGTCCGTATTGCCTGGTAACACGCCGCCGGGATTAGCAACAACACGCAAGTCGAGCATATTCGTTGCCTTGTCAGCACCCTGCCAATAGCCTGAACCACCCAGTATAATGCTGAAAGTTGAAGAATCGCCGCGAGCAAGATTAATGACATCATAGGCCGTATGACGTTCGGCCCACTTCAGCGAGGGTCCGACATAGAGCTCCGTCTGCGCTGGCGCATCTACCCACAGATTGGAGAGAGCTGTACGATATAGAATTGGTAATTCAAATGTCGTATTGCGGAAGGACAAGACACGATCAAACGTTTCCTGCCGCGTGGCAACAAAGTTGGGTGCGATTTCAATGCCCTGACGGTAGAAGGTTGGAATAGCAATGCGACCTGCATGGCTTATGTACCCTGGCCAACTCTGCCCGGACAACCTGCCCCTCGACGGCATTTTCCAGAAATCGTCGCTGCCCGTGATCTGGTATGAAAGCGTCATATCATTAAGCGCTTCGATACCCGCAGCAAAACCCGCAAAATAACGATCATGTCCGGTTGCTTCACTACCGGTATTGGAATAACCGCCATAAATGCGCCATGGCTTTTGACGCGTGATAGTAAGCGTAAGATCTGTGCTGCCAGGGGTTGTGCCTGGTTCGAACACACCGTTGATCTGACGATAAGGAAAGCGATTTAACCAATCGATATCTTCAGAAAGCTGACTTGCATTAATCAGCTCACCACGCTGGGCGCGCAGTCCCGCAGCATGTGGCACAACGCCATTAATAACAGGGTCGCTCGATTTAACCTCACCAAGCCTGTAAGGTACGACCTGCAACTGCAGCACACCACTGGTAACTTCTTGCGGAGGTGTCGTAACCGACACGAACGGCTTACCGGCACTACGATAAGCCTCAACAACCGCCACACGAATTTGTGCGATCAACTGTTGCGACAAAGGTTGATTCAGAAACGGCCGTACCGCAGCTTCGAGATCGGCCGCAGGCACTCCCTCAACATTATCAACCGTAATTCCGCGCGCAGGTGAAGTGAGTGCTTCTCCCTCCAATCCGAAAAGCCGCACCCCTTGTACATCAACGCCGAGGGGCGTTGTGTCTTCAGATGGCAGGATACGTTGTGGGGTAAGGTCATTCCGAGGCGTTTGCACTGGGGGTGGCAGGTTTCGTTCCAGCGCCACAGGTCGCTGAGCCCATGCCGGAGCAGTATAAGTTAACGACACCAAGAGCATTGAAGCAATAAATTCTTTTTTTCTTGAACTAATGCTCACTTAAGTCGTCCCTTATCTGCATAAATCCATTTAATACATGAATTTGCATTCCCACTGAAAGATTTGAATGCCCTAAATGATATCTAGTGGCATTCCATCGTTCACTTTCGTTAACCTAAAAAATAAACCTTTATAATTTGTAAACATAACAAGCATCAATTGAAATACGAGCTATTTGCACGCAAATACAAATAAAAAATTCGATGCAGCACGCAACATAAATCGCATCATGATCTTCTTTAAAGAATTGATATATATAGATATTTCTACGTAAATCACATATTTTCCGAAGAAAAAATCATAATTAATAAATGTGTTAATTCATAGTAAATATAAAAGAAATATCAAAAATAATAAACATATAAAGAAATAAGTTTTTAATACATATCGATTTTCATACTTTAAATTTGCCTATATTGCCAACGCATATATTGCAATTGCTTCCTAATGCATTCATTGATGACACAAACCTGCATAACAATGTAGCGCTAGCAGCAATTACAACTTTACATAAAATGATATTTGAAATTTAAAGCATAGGCGTCACACGCATGTATTAGAGCTTACTCAAAGCTACCTACGTAATTAAACGGACCACATTGCGCGTTTGCACCTTCATCTCGAGCTTTTAAGATTTTCTAGGGGATTACTGTAACAATCCACTTGAAAAAGCATGATCTGCACGTCTCCACTCTTGCGACTCGCTGCGTCCTCAATTATTTTGCGATCTTAATGGAGGGGTGGCCGAGTGGTTTAAGGCACCGGTCTTGAAAACCGGCGTGGGTGAGAGCCCACCGTGGGTTCGAATCCCACCCCCTCCGCCACAATCCCCTCCCAGACAATTCCAAACCTTCCCGAACGCCTTGAAAAACAAAGCGTTTTGAAGCATAACTCTCCCTATCGTTCTCTTTTGTTCTTTTTCGTGATCTGCGAAGCCCACATCAAATGCGGGCATCAGTGCGGGCACTAAACCAAAAGGGTGCGGGCATCGAGTTTAGGGGTAGAATCATGCTGACAGACACCAAGATACGTAAGGCAAAGCCAGCCGAGAAACCGATCAAAATGGCGGACGGTGAAGGCTTAACCCTTGTAATTGCCCCAACTGGCAAAAAGCTTTGGCGCTATCGGTATCGGTTTGAAGGCCGCGAGAAACAGCTCGCGATTGGTGAATACCCGGAAATCACACTGGCCGATGCCCGCGATGCCCGCATCGCTGCGCGGGCATTGCTGAAAGAAGGCAAGGATCCATCAGCCGAAAAGCGCAAGCGCCCCGCCGTTCCCGATACGAAAACGACATTCGAGTCCCTTGCCCGCGAATGGCACGATCTTAACAAAGACCACTGGACGACCACGCACGCCTACGAAGTAATGCACTCGCTTGAGCGTGACGTTTTCCCAAAGCTGGGCACGCGTCAGATCACCACGATTACCGCCCCTGAGGTGCTTGAGGCGCTACGCCTCATTGAGGCTCGCCCTGCAATCGAGACAGCAAGGCGTGTCCGGCAGCGTATGTCAGCGGTGTTTGTCTATGCCATTGCATCGGGTTTGGCTGAGAATGATCCGGCAGCAATCGTTGAAAAAGCACTGAAGCCGCTCAAGCGCGGACGCCAGCCCGCACTCACCGATCTCAACCAAGCACGGGAGATCCTGAGGCGAGCAGATGAAACACCCGGCAAGCCGCCCACAAAGCTGGCGCTACGATTACTTGCATTAACAGCCCTGCGCCCAGGCACGCTTATTACAACGCCATGGTCGGAGATGGAAAAGATCGACTGGAATGGCACGCCCATCTGGCACATTCCGGCAGCACGTATGAAAATCCGGCTGATCCACAAAGACGACCCGACGCGCGATCATCTGGTGCCGCTATCTCGGCAAGCTATAGAGGTGCTGCAGGCACTGCGTAATCTTACCGGTCGCGGACAATATCTATTTCCCAACGACCGGCACATCAATAAACCCGCAAGCGAGAATGCTATTGGCTATCTGCTCAACCGTGCCGGATATCACCAAAGGCATGTGCCACACGGCTGGCGCTCAACCTTCTCAACGATCATGAACGAGCGCCACCCATCCGATCGCTTCATTATTGACTTCATGCTGGCGCACAGCCCGAAAGATAAGGTTGAGAGCGCTTATAATCGGGCCGCATATCTTGAGCGCCGTACTGAACTGGCGCAAATCTGGGCTGACCTCCTGATGGAAGATCAAATGCCCATTGAAGAGCTTATTGCTGGACCTCGGCGAGCATCTCCCCTTTAGCCAGGGGGAGATCGCGCATCCAACGATCAAGATCACTCTTGCGCCAACGCACCATGCCACCACTCAGCTTAACGGCTGAGGGGAACTCGCCAGCAGCCGCCTTACGATAAATCGTGGATGCCCCCATCCCCGCGATTTCCTTAACCTCTGAAATTTTCAGCAGACGGTCGCTCTCATCAATAAAAGCCATTTTATTCCTCCAGTAATGTTATGTGGCTAAATTTTTGTTTTCAGGCAGCACACCGAAGCGCTGCCGGACAATATTGCTGAAGACGGCTCAACCAGAGATCAGCAGCCTTCGGCCATGGAAACGGTTTAATACTAGGCCCCCGCACAGGCTCAGCCCGCTCAACCTGCTCATTCCAAGATTGCTGCGATGGCCGCATGAGATCGCGCTTTTCAGTCGCCAGCATGCGTAAATCCATTGATTCAATATGCTTTTGGATAGCCACTGACGGCGAAGCAAGCCCCGCAGCCCTCCAGATGGCAACATCAATGAGCCGTCTAAATGCTTCAAGGACATGCCCAATGTCCCTCCCCTCCTGCCCCACACCATTCATGCGGCCCAGCGCTGCAAGCGCTAGGGTCACAGGTGTCGGGATGTCGCCGATGTAAGCTTCATGCGCATCATGCAACAGGAAATACGCTGCAAGATCAGCCCTAAGGGTTTCCTGATACAACGCATCAGCTCCATGCACGCAATGCTGCGCAATCGAATAAAAGCCCTCCGCCGCACCATTAAACCGCGCCTGTCGCGCAAGCTGAGGCGCAACATCGTTGACGAAATCAATCTGCGCGACATCAGGAGCCAAAAGCCGAAACGCCCGCCCTGAAGCCGTCTGTGTCCAGATATTGGTAATGTTCATAGGAATCTTCATGAGGTTAGCGCCAGCGACCACACGCCAACAGCCAGGATAAGAACGGCAACAGCGCAAAGATCGATCAAGTCACGGATGCAATTGCTGAGCAAACCACTTACCGGCTCTGCGCCTGCACTGTCAGCATCAGTGGCATCCCATTGGCGGAGATGCTCATCCATAATGGACATTCAAGCGTCCTGCAGCGCAAGGCGACGGGCCGCATATTCACGAGCATCCTCAATGTGCTCAATAATCTCAGCACACGTGAACCCAGCATTCAGCAGGTCCTGTATCGTGCAGGCTCCATTGCTTACAGAGGCATCAAAAAGAACATTCCCCATGCAAACAATAGTCGCATCAACAGCCTCACGCGCACTCAGCCTTGAGGTGTTGCAATAGGCATTACGAGCCATAACGGCCGCTCCTTCATTTCATCGATCATTAAAAATGTCAGATGAAACCGTGCCCAGCTTCCCAAGCCATGCGGCTGATCGCCCTGAGGCATCAGCAGCTCCCATCCAACGATTGATGACAGCAAGATATCCGCAAAATCGGACACTTCAACTAAATATCGTCAATTGACGATATTTTTATGGGGCAAAAAATGATACATGAAATTAAACATCATGCATTATTTATAATTTTCAATAAGTTACATGGCGGTACAAGATTATTGTATTGCAGCAGGATAAGCGCATTTTGCGGATACCTTGAGGCTTTCCACGCTCTCAGCCGAACATAAGCTAATCCACACAGACAAAAGCTGTGCGACTGGAATCGCTAGCGAAGATCTAAGCTTTTCAGCGGCGGGAGGCCTCTGCTGCAACGCTCAAGAGGTCAACAACCTCTACACCAAGCGCTTGAGAAAGCTCATATAGCGTAATGACTGTAGGGTTCCGCCGCCCCCGCTCCAAGTCACTAAGGTACTGCTGGCTAAAGCCCGACAGAATTTCCAGCTGCTCCTGCGTCAGCCCCTTCTCGCGTCGAATACGAGCAAAATTCTCGCCAACTAATTTTCGCATGTCCATGCGCTTGATAATTGACAATTACACACTATAAGTTTATCAACTATAATATGTAATTTGATGGCGATTATGCACGAACCCCTTTGATTGCAATGGAGATTAGGATGAAACCAATTATTATATCTGCGATATTCCTGCTAACCGCCGCCAATGCGGAGGCTGCATGCAACAAGCATGGTAATTGCTACAACGGCAATGGCAGCGGCTATAACTACAACACCGGGAAAACATGGACCAACAGAGGCTCAAGCGGCATCGATAGCCGTGGCAATCATTGGAATTATAATAATAGAACCGGCACCTATAATAATTATGGCACAGGCGAAATCAGACAACATAGAAATAGGTGGTGACCTCGTCCCTATGGAATAATCTGTATTGAATTTCAGTCTGATCATGTGAATGCCAAAAGCGAACCAAGACTGGATAACACCTGGCAAAAATGTCAGCTATTGCCGAGACTAAAAGTCACATATAGAATGTTTTACACCTATTACGCAGACCTCAGCGTAGAGCCATCCGTGCATGCTATACGCTAAAGCGAATAAACATGAATTATACGCTCTGCCGTATATAACGAATATATACCCTATCGCGTATATTGAATATATATACGCGATAGGGTATATTTACGGCAGAGAGGCAATTATGAGCAATATCGTCCGCACTCCGCCACAGCTTGGGGCCGCCATACGCAGGCATCGCAAGCTTCAATCCCTAACCCAAACGCAACTCGGCGAAAAAACCAAGTTGCGACAGGCAACTATTTCCCAGCTGGAAAATGGTGAGGGAGGCGTTCAGCTCAAAACACTGACTGACGTGCTGGCAGCGCTCAACCTGGAGCTGACCATTCAGGAGAGATCCGCCTCGACGAAAGAAATCGAGGACCTGTTCTAAATGGCGCGCACCAGAAAGAACCCGCCCCTACGCGTGCTGTTAAACGGCCTCGATGTTGGCATGCTGACGCGCGCCAGCAGTGGTGCCATCGACTTTCAATATGCGCGGGAATGGCTTGACTGGGAACACGCCATCCCCGTCTCGCTTTCATTACCGTTGCGAGAAGATCGCTATATCGGCGCGCCTGTCATCGCAGTGCTTGAGAACCTTCTGCCGGACAACAAAGCCATTCGCGACCGTGTTGCAGCAAAAGTTCGAGCTAGCGGAACGGATGCATTTAGCCTGCTAAGCAAGATCGGTCATGACTGTGTTGGGGCATTACAGTTTCTGCCCGAAAACCAGAATGCCGGCAAAGCCGGAGCCATCGAAAGCCATCCCATTAGCGATGAGGAAATCGCACGAAAAATCGCCGACCTGAAATCAGCACCGCTTGGAATGGATGAAAACGAAGATTTCAGAATTTCCATTGCGGGAGCACAGGAAAAGACCGCCCTCCTCTACCATGATGGCAAATGGCAGCTTCCAATCGGCACCACGGCCACAACCCACATCATTAAACCGCAGATCGGCGAAATACCCAACGGCCTTGACCTCAGCAACAGCGTTGAAAACGAATACCTGTGCCTGCACCTCTGCAAAGCTTTTGGCCTTAATGTCGCGAACGCAGAGATCGTTGACTTCGCAGGCACCAAGGCACTTGCAGTCGAACGGTTCGATCGCATCTGGACGCGCGACGGACGCCTACTCCGCAAACCTCAGGAGGATATGTGCCAGGCTCTCTCTGTGCCCCCAATCCTGAAATATCAATCTGATGGTGGCCCGGATAATCAGGCAATCATGCAACTGCTCAAAGGCAGCGACAGGCCTATGGAAGATCAACTGGCATATCTCAAAGCACAGATTATTTTCTGGCTTATCGGCGCAACTGACGGCCACGCTAAGAATTTCAGCATATTCCTGATGCCCGGAGCACGGTTCAGCATGACGCCCCTCTACGACGTGCTCACCGCCCAACCGAGTGTCGATTCCAAGCAGATCAACATCAACAAGCTCAAACTGGCGATGTCTGTTGGTGACAACAACCACTACAAAATAAACGAAATAACCCCTCGTCATTTCCTGCAAACGGCCGATCGATGCAGTTTCGATAAGGGGATTATTAGAGCAGCAATGGAGGAGATTCTGGAAGCAGGTCAGAAAACTGCCTTAACCTGCATTGAATCTTTACCTGTTAAATTACCAGAGGCGCTTGTTGAATCCACAATCAGGGGCATTAAACAACGGATAAGAAGTATTGAGCTTTGGGCAGATTAACAAGCTGCAGCCAATAAGGAATATTTTGAAGGAGCTTGGCATTGATGTCTAAGGGCGAATTTATCCTTTACAATACCGAGGATGGCGTCCCGACTATTGGATTGAGAGCTATCGAGGGAGCCGTATGGCTTACTCAAGCTCAAATAGCCGAACTCTTTCAGACCTCCACACAGGCCATTACACGGCTGATCGCCATCATTTACGCTGATGGGGAGGCGGACGAAGCTGCAACTTGTAAAAAACTCTTACAAGTTCGTACAGAGGGAGGCCGTGAAGTCTCTCGCAAGTTAAAACACTATAATCTCGATATTATTCATGCAATTGGCTATCGCGTCCGCTCCACTAGGGGCGTCCAGTTCCGCAGGTGGGCCACCGCTATTCTGCGCGAATATATGGTCAAGGGATTTGCCATGGATGATGCCCGGCTGAAGCAGGTTGAGCAATGGGATTACTTTGACGAGTGCCTCGCCCGTATCCACGACATCCGCACTTCACAGAAGCGATTCTATCAAAAGCTACGCAACCTCTATACGACCGCCATAGACTACGACAAGACATCTGAGCAGGCAGAGACCTTCTTCAAGAAAGTACAGAACAAAATGCTCTGGGCGATAACCGGCATGACGACCAATGAGCTAATCGAAACCTACAAAGATCCGAACGCTTGCAACATGGGCATAACCAACTGGAAAAGCTCTACCATGAACAATAGCGATGTTGGCAATGCTAGAGACTACCTCAAGATCGAGGAGGTCGAGGAACTCAACCGCATTGTCGTAATGTATCTCGACTATGCCGAGAAGCAAGCGAAACGCCGCCATCCCATCACCATGGCGGAGTGGTCTGACAAGCTTAACACCTTCCTGTCCTTCAATGAACGCAATGTGCTGACCCATGTCAGGCAACTACGGATGGACGTGGCGCAGGAATTGGCAGCAGGGTTTGAGATGCAGATCTAACTAGGCCCGAAGGCAGAGAACGATCACGTCCGCAAAGCTATCCCACATTGACATGAGATGTTCAGGTGACGGTGCAAAGTTTTGTGAATGGACATATTTGTTTAAGGTGTCCGCTGAGAAAAGCTTATCACCTTGCTTAAACTTACGAATAGCATCCATCTGCTTGCTATCGATCTTACCCGCTTTTTGGAGATGAACACCTATTTTTTCCAGGCGGGTAGAAAGTTTGTCATTCTCATGAACTATGACACACGCCTCTTTGATATAATTCTCCAGAGCAAGCTCAAGCAAGACACGAAAGAGCACCGAGACGGCATTAGGATGCTTCTTCACCTCAAGATGAAACTGTAGCTCCTCCCAAATTTGATGATGGCGTTGAAGGCGGCCTGGCCAAATAAGTCCGAAATCTTTTTGAGGAATGAGAGTCAAACGGACCGTTGGTATGACTTTAGCGGTAGGCTTCCTTCTTGTGGGTTTTGACTCAATCTTTGTGTCATCATCTTTTATGATAACCCGGCTCAAGCAAGGTAGGATTCCTTCCTCATCTAGCCTATCAAGATAGCCTTTTTTGCCGTCCACATCCCAAATATCACCAAGCACGATTTGGCGATTCGCAAGGTCGGTTGCAATCCTAGAAAGAGCCGCAAGAGACTCCGTCTCATCATGCGTGAACCTAAACCGGCCACCCTTCATGCTGATACCAACCCGGCTTCGAAACTGCTCTGCCGAAAGTAGACGGTTAAGTGTAGAGCGAGGTATTTTCCGGCGCGACGGTAATAAGTGCGCATCGGCTAAACGCCTTTCAATCTCATCAGCGACGCTGGGGCCATTACCCTTACCTGTACGATTTACGAAGATCGCTTTCATTCGATCATCCCACGTGCTCTGCCCGACACCATTCTGCGTACCAGTATGTCGCCGGTAGAGAACCTCATCGACGCGATCCCGGTCAACCTCAACCTGACACTGGATATGCTCAGGAAAAGCGCCAATCCAATGCGCCCGCTGTTCACGAAAAAATGCTTGGAGTTCGACCGTTGGAGCTCGGCGAGGATCATCAAGCAATTTCAAGCAAGTCACTCGTCGATTACCGTCAAATATGATGAACTTACTTTTCTCTGGCGAGACTAGCGGCATCTCATAGATCTTACCCTGATCAACAATATCTTTCGTAAGATTGCACATGTGCTGTTCACGCTCTTTGAAGAGCCAAGCAATAGCAGCCGTTTCGTTTTCGAGTTCACCATGTCGGTCGTTAGCGCGATTAACTACAAGTAAATTGAGAGAAATATTTTTGATTGCCATTCCATGCTCCCTAAGACAAAATTACCAGCTCAGGATACTCCTCCAAATAATGTTGGAGATTAGCATAAATGGTATATGGTTATACCCTAATAATTTTTGCGACCCCTCTCACATGCAGAGAGTGCAGGTGCTGCCTCTTTACTCTATTCTTATATATGTGAGGCAGAATGATTACACCGTATCATGCAAAATACTATGCTCATGAACTGACTGCAAGAAAACTAGCCCATTCAATTGATCGACTAACGTATTCCCTCGTTGAAGCCTCTGTTGATCTAAATCCTCATCAGATTGAGGCCGCACTTTTTGCCCTTCGCTCCCCGCTTTCAAAAGGTGTAATACTTGCTGATGAAGTCGGCCTTGGCAAAACCATCGAGGCTGGATTACTTTTATGCCAGCATTGGGCAGAGCATCGACGCAGGCTACTGATCATTTGTCCTGCAGCCCTTAGGCGGCAATGGTCTATCGAGCTGGAAGAAAAATTCCGTATGCCCAGCCTCATTCTGGATAACAAAATCTACCAGAAAACCGCAAAAGATGGCCTCTCCCCTTTCATGTTCGAAGGGGCGCTTATCATGTCCTACCATCTTGCAGCGCGATTAAAAGATGAATTGCAGCATATGGCATGGGATTTGTGTGTGATCGACGAAGCGCATAAACTGCGGAACGTCTTCAAGAAAGATAATAAAATGGGCAAAGCGATCTGCGAAGCCCTTCAGGACAAGCGGAAAGTACTACTCACAGCAACACCGCTGCAGAACTCGCTGATGGAGCTATATGGCCTCGGCATGTTGATTGATGATCGCATTTTTGGCAGTGAAGAAGCCTTTAGGATCAATTACGTCAACGGCAAGCCTAATCTGACAGAACTACAAGAGCGGCTTAAACCGTTTATTCACCGCACGCTGCGTCGTGATGTGCTGGAATATATCCGCTACACTAACCGTGAAGCAATCACAATCCCGTTCATTCCAAGCGAAAAGGAAGAAGCGCTTTATAACCTGCTTTCCGATTTTATTCTGCGTCAGGATACGTATTCCATCCCCAGCGCCCAGCGCAAGCTGGTGGTACTGGTGATCAGAAAGCTTCTATCATCCTCGACCTATGCCATTATCGGCACCCTTAAAACCATTCGACAACGCCTGCTCGATCTACAGAGTGGTGAGCACGTCAAGGGAAATATCGCCGGGTTTTTAGCGCATGAGAACGACCTCAGCTCCGAATATGACGAAGCAAGCGAGGACATACCAGGGCCCCCACGCATCCCGGAGCAAAAGGTAGATGCAGATAAGCTTAAGGCAGAATTGGCGGAAATCGATCATTATATCGAAATTGCCCGATCCATCACCGTGGAAACCAAGGCCGTTAAATTGCTGCACGCGCTGGAGGTTGGCTTTGAGCGCATGAAAGAACTTGGAGCGCAGGAAAAGGTCATCATCTTTACCGAATCCAACCGCACCCAACATTATCTCACGGAATATCTGGAACAACAGCCAGGCTATAAAGGCCAGATCGCCACCTTCAATGGCCAGAACAACGATGACTTGGCCCGCGATATATACAACCGCTGGAAAGATGAACACGACGGCTCTGATCGCATCACCGGCTCGCGCGATGTTGATATGCGGCAAGCGCTCGTGGATCACTTTCGCAACCATGCCAAGGTGATGATTGCTACCGAAGCGGCTGCGGAAGGCATGAATCTGCAATTCTGTTCGATGCTAGTAAATTACGACCTACCATGGAACCCGCAGCGTGTGGAACAACGCATCGGACGCTGCCACCGTTACGGCCAGAAACACGATGTGGTAGTAATCAACTTCCTCAATGAAAAGAACTGGGCGGATCAGCGTATCTACGAACTGTTGCGCTATAAATTCCAGCTGTTTGATGGCGTATTTGGCGCCTCTGACGAGGTGCTGGGACGCATCGAAGAAGGCATCGACTTTGAGAAGCGCATCTCCGATATTTTTGACACCTGCCGTACACCAGAGGCTATCGAGGCCGCGTTCAATAATCTACGCGAGGAGCTTGAAGAACCCATAACCGAACGTGTTACCCAAGCTCGGAAGATGCTGTTTGAAAACTTCGACGAAGATGTCCACCAGCGTATGAAACTACACAAGGAACAGGCAGAAGAACGCAAAAACGAAATGCTGGATTTCTTCTGGCTGCTGACAAAATATGTCCTGATTGAAAAATTCTCCGATCAATTCGTTGGCGACTACCACTTCGACGACCAGCGCCGCATGTTCGGCACGTTAAAGGATGAAATTGAACACAGCGGCGCAAAGCTGCACGAGCGAAAGATAAACTGCTCCTTCGCTTACCGATTGGTGAGCTTCGATACGGAAGACCACCGTGACCATTGGAGCCTGATGTCGAAAGCAGAGCGCCAACGCATCAAGCTCCAGCCGAAAGTGTACAAACCATCCAGCGATCTTGGCAAGAAGGTCATTGAAACGGCCAAGGTTCTGGATACGCCACCCGCGCACCTCGTCTTTGATTACTCCAGCTATCCGCACAAAATTACCGCGCTAGAAAATCTGCGTGGATCACGAGGCTGGCTAAGAGTGGCTGAATTGCGCACCAGAAGCTTTGAAGAAAACACCCATCTGGTACTGGCCGCTGTGGATGAAAGCGGCAACCTGATTCCCAACGACGTGGCCCGTAAGCTATTTAAGTTACAAGCGAAGGTGAAGGGCGCCTATCATCTGCCGGAAAATGAATCGCACCTCACAAGCATGGTGGATGATGCCTTTAACGAATTTATGAGGAGCATGGATCAGAACAACAGCGACTTCTTCAGCGAGGAAATGGCCAAGCTCGACAAATGGGCGGAGGATCAGCGAACGGGCCTGAAATCCGGCCTGAAAGAAATGGACGAGGAAATTAAGGAGCTGAAAAAGCATATACGCCAGACCGGAAACCTGCCAGACAAGCTGGCTCTGCAAAAGAAAGTCCGTAAGCTGGAAGCTAGCCGTGATGAGGCATGGCGGCAATATGACGATTCGGCCAAGGTTATTGAGGCAAAGAAGGATGAACTGATTGATATGGTAGAAACGCGACTAAAACAACAAACGTCGCGACATGACTTATTCAATGTCAGTTTTGAGATACAGTAAAAGAGCACGCCATGACTGCACAAAAAAAAGTAGATCTGAGGTCACTGGACATCGCGGATGATCGCCGCCAGCACTTGAAAGCGCTGTTCCCTGAGGTCTTTAATGAAGGCCGGATTGACTTTGACCAGTTAAAGCGCGTGCTGGGCGAATGGGTAGAGCCAGGCAAGGAACGCTTTGGCCTGAATTGGCCGGGAAAAGCCGAGTGCATGAAAGTCATTCAGGCTCCGAGCGTTGCCACACTGAAACCGTGCCGTGAGGAATCCGTCAATTTCGACGATACGGAAAACCTTTTTATCGAAGGCGATAACCTTGAAGTGCTAAAGCTCCTGCAGAAGTCATACTTCGGCCAAGTGAAGATGATCTACATCGACCCGCCGTATAACACGGGAAATGAGTTCATCTATCCGGATAAATTTTCGGAAACATTGGATACCTATCTGGAATACACCGGCCAGAAAGATAGTGAGGGGCGAAAATTCTCCACGAATACAGATACTCAAGGACGTTATCACTCAAGTTGGCTGAGCATGATGTACCCAAGACTTTATCTGGCGCGGAATTTATTGCGCGAAGATGGGGTAATATTTATTAGTATCGATGACACAGAGGTAGGGAATTTAAGGAATTTAACAGATGAAGTATTTGGGGAAGATAATTTTATTGCTAATCTAATTTGGCAAAAGAAATACACACGCTCGAATGATGCAAAATGGTTCTCAGATAATCATGACCATATTTTATGCTATGCTAAACAGAAAGATATTTTCGGCATTAATCAGTTGCCAAGAAACGATGAGCAATTAGCTGCTTACAAGAACCCAGATCGCCATCCCAAGGGCCCATGGAAAGCAACTCCACTTCACGCCAAAAGTGGCTCAAATACATCTCCATACATCTTTATAAACGGCACTGTATGGTCCCCCCCTCCAGGCACCTACCGACGCTTCAATGACACAAGTATGAAGCTCATGGAGGATAATAATGAAATCTGGTTTGGCGATGATGGCAAGCAAACGCCTCAAAGGAAAAGCTTCTTATGTGATGTAAAAGATGGTGTTACCCCTACAACGCTGTGGCTTTACCAGGAAGTGGGACATAATCATGAAGCGAGCAATGAATTAAAAGAGTTAGGAATGGGAGGAGCGTTTGATAATCCTAAGCCTACTCGCTTAATTCAACGGATGATGCAGCTTAGCCAGAGCGCATCGAAAGATGATATTATTCTGGATTTCTTTGCTGGATCTGGGACTACAGCGCATGCCGTAATAAAAGCAAATAAGGAAGATAATGGAAAACGAAAATTTATAACAATCCAACTTCCAGAAAAGATAGATGAAAAGAATGAAGCTTATAAAGCAGGCTTTAAAAGCATTTCACATTTATCAGTTGAGCGCATCCGTCGTGCAGCTATGAAAATTGAGAGTGCAGAATGCAATCAGCTAGATCTAAGTGGGGCCAGTAATCTTGACCTTGGGTTTAAGATATTCAAGCTCGCTCGCTCCAATTTCAAGGTATGGGAAGGCGATGTTGAGAGAATCCAGAATCTGGAAAAACAGCTTTCGCTGCATGTTGATCATATCAGCGCCTCCAGCACTCCAGAGGACATTCTCTATGAACTGCTCCTGAAGTCGGGCTTCTCGCTGACCACCAAGGTGGAAAAGCTGACGTTGGCGAGCAAAGAAGTGTTTTCCATTGAAGAAGGAGCGCTGCTGATTTGTCTGGATAAAAATCTCACGCAGGCGGTGATCGACGCTATCGCTGATGCCGGCCCCGTGCAGGTAATCTGCCTCGATGAAGGCTTCAAAGGCAATGACCAACTGAAGACCAACGCCGTACAAACCTTTAAATCCCGTGCCCAAGCCGAAGAGTCCGAAATCGTATTCAGGACAGTATAAGGGAGATTGTTATGTATCAAATTTTTGACAAATATCTCGATTCTGCAAACTTCAGTGGTACCCATGCAAGTGATACACGATTGTTTAACGAAGCATTACAAAAAATTGTAGATGACCCTCGATTTGATGCTGATGATATGGGGCAATACATGCTTAATAAATTTAGCATATCTATTGGCGCCAAAGACCTTCGCGCAGAGCGTATAGAAAAACTAATAATCCATGCGGAGGCTATTAAAGATTTTCTAGAAGATACGAAGAGATAACCAGGCATGAAACTCAAATTCGATCCATCCCTGGAATATCAACAAGACGCAATTAATGCGGTTGTCGGGGCGTTGGAAGGCCAGCCGATTGTACAGTCGCATTTTGAAATCAGTGCTACCGCTGGTGGCGGCATGAAGCTGTCTGATCTTGGGGTGGGTAACAACATCACGCTTCCTGATAACGCACTGTATGACAATATCCAGAAAATCCAGGAAAGGAACGGCATTGAAAAGGTGTCCGCTCTGCAAGGGCGCGAATTCTCCATCGAGATGGAAACCGGAACCGGCAAAACCTATGTGTATCTGCGTACCATCTTTGAGCTTTCCAAAAATTATGGCCTAAAGAAATTTATCATTGTCGTGCCAAGCGTGCCAATCCGCGAAGGTGTGCTTAAAAATTTGGAAATAACCAAGGCGCATTTCCGCACCCTCTATGACAACACGCCTTTCGATTACTTCGTTTATGACTCCAAAAAACTGGGCAAGGTGCGTCAGTTCGCCACCAGCAACCAGATTCAGATCATGGTGATTAATATCCAGTCATTCCAGAAGGATGTGCCAGATAAAGATCTGAACGAGATGACAGAAGAGGAAATCAAGAAGCTCAACGTCATCAACCGTGAAAATGATAGGATGTCAGGACGTAAGCCGATTGAGTTCATTCAAGCGGCCAATCCCATCGTTATCATTGACGAGCCGCAGAGTGTCGATAATACCGCCAAGGCCAAGCGCGCTATTGCCAATCTAAATCCTGCAATCACGCTGCGTTATTCCGCCACGCATAGGGAAACCTATAATCTGCTTTATAAGCTCGACCCAATACGCGCTTATGACCTCCGGCTTGTGAAGCGCATTGAAGTGGCGTCTATCCGCTCCGATGACAGCTTCAACGATGCTTACGTAAAGCTCCTGAAGTGCGACAACAAAAACGGCATCAAGGCACAGATTGAAATTCACAAGGAAGGCCCAAATGGCGTCAAACCTGCGAAATTATGGGTGAAGCAAGGTGATGACCTTTATGGGAGGTCTGATGGGCGGGCAATTTACGCACAGGGTTATATCGTACAGAACATCGACTGCACTCCTGGCGCGGAATATATCGAATTCAATCGGGGCAAGTTTCTCAGGCTTGGGCAGGAGATAGGCGGCCTCGGCGAAGAAATTATGAGAGAACAGGTGCGCGAAACAGTAGAGCAGCATCTGAAGAAAGAATATGCCCTACGCAACAAAGGGGTTAAGGTCTTGTCCCTCTTCTTCATCGACAGGGTGGCAAATTATCGTATTTACAATGATGATGGCACCATCAGCCTTGGCAAAATCGGCCAGTGGTTTGAGGAGGCATATAAGGAACTAACGACCAAGCCGATTTATCAGGAGTTTGCTGTCACGGACATTGGGAGAATCCATAATGGTTACTTCTCTCAGGACAAGCAAGGCCATGCCAAGGATAGCAGTGGCAAAACCGCTGATGATGAGGACACTTACAGCCTGATTATGCGGGACAAAGAGCGTTTGCTAGATCCCAAAGAGCCACTGCGCTTTATCTTCTCGCACAGCGCCCTTCGCGAAGGCTGGGATAATCCCAATGTCTTTCAGATTTGCACGCTCAATGAGACACAATCCATGGAGAAGAAGCGGCAGGAAATCGGGCGCGGCCTGCGTTTGCCGGTCAACGAGCATGGCGAGCGCGTGCATGATGAAAGCATCAACCGCTTAACCGTCATTGCCAACGAGTCTTATGAGGATTTTGCTAAATCCCTCCAGAATGAATTTGAGGAAGATTTTGGCATTAAGTTTGGCCGCATTGAAAAGATTGCCTTCGCCAAAATCGTTCGCGTAGCCGATGACGGAACAGAAACCCCCATCGGCCAGGAGGAATCCGGCAAAATCTGGCATGAACTTAAATCAGCCGGGTACATTAATGACGCCGGAGATATCCTTGATAAGTTCAATCTTAAAGATCTGTACTTTGAGTTGAAAATCAGTGAAGCATACAGCGATCTGAAGTCTGATATCATTGATGAGATGCAGCGCTTTGTTTTCAAGAACCGTGTTGTCAATGCACGTGACCAGCGCCAGCTAAAATTCCGCAAGGAAGTGCATCTTAGCGATGATTTCCAGTCATTGTGGGATCAAATAAAGCATCGCACCCGTTACCGCGTTTCGTTTGATACAGCAGAGCTCATTGCGCAAGCCATCGGGCGCATCAAGGAATTAGAGCCTATTCACCCCATACGCATCGCTATGACGCGAGTGGTCATGGACATTTCTGAGGCTGGCGTCAGCACGGATCGTAAGTTGGAAGAAAAAAGTCGTGCGGCCAGCCTCGTGCGTGTCCTGCCAGACCTTCTTGCCTACCTACAGAAAGAGACCGAGCTAACCCGCCACACACTGGTAGAAATTCTCAAAGGTTCAGGCCGATTAGGAGACTTCCAGATCAACCCGCAGCAATTCATGTCATTGGCAGCCCGTGAAATTTCACGGGCTTTGCATGACCTGATGCTTGAAGGCATTCAGTATGAGCGTATTGCCAGCCATTACTGGGAAATGAGCCGCATTGAAAAGGATGCAGAAGGCGGGATCGTACGTTACCTGAACAACCTTTATGAGGTACAAAATCAAGAGAAATGCTTATTTAACGCAATAGAGTATGAATCGGAGATAGAACGGCAGTTCGCGAAAGACCTCGATCATAATGAGCATGTACGGTTATTTGTAAAACTGCCACGCTGGTTCAAGATTGATACGCCTATTGGCCCCTATAATCCTGATTGGGCATTCGTGACCCACCGTGATGAAAAGCTGTACTTTGTGCGCGAAACGAAAAGTACGCTTGATAGCCGTGAGCGGCGCAATAAGGAGAATCAGAAGATTCTATGCGGCAAGCGTCATTTCAAGTCTATCGGTGTGGATTTCGGCGTAGTGACAAACATCGCAGAGGTGAACTTTTAGAAAGAATGAAGGCTGGCATCAAATCCTACCCAGCCTTTGCTCGTTCTTAATGTTGAGGGGCTCACTCAAGCAAGGCAATCGATGACTCATAATATACCGATAGTATCTTCATATTAATAAAAATGAACACTGCGGATTGTTTACCAATTTGTTTAGCCTGGACAGATGCAACCACATCCACCCCCCTCTTGTTATTTCTAAGCAACTTGCTAGGGTTATAACCATTGAGGGCAAAAAAGAAGGATCATATGAAGCTGGATTTAAGCAAGAAGATCATTGACTTTCTTAGCCAGCATCAGGGGCAGAAATTTACTGCCCGTGAATTGGCCGAATGGATATTTCGTGCTTTTCCAGATGAATGCGAAGCCAAGCGTATACGTAGCAGAGCTACGGTTACCACGCTTGATGATGACAATGCTCTCTTACAGCAAATTGTTGCGGAAATAGCATCTCAGCGTCAGCGCATGCAAAGCCGCAATCCTCATTTAAAAACAACAGAAGAGCGGCCCAGAAAGTATTATTATACCACTCAAACGGATCAGGCTGAGATTGAGGAGGCAGAATCTGAGCTTCCTATTTCAGCTTCTGTTGAGCGTGATACAGTTCGATATTCTGAGCAGGATTTATACCCTATGCTCTCCAGCTTTCTCTGGGCAGAATATACTATATATAGCAAGCGCATAGATGAGAAGCGCTCTTCCAATACCCGTGGAGCAAACGGCAACAAATGGCTTTATCCTGATGTAGTAGCCATGGAAGATTTAACGGCTGACTGGGATCAAAAGATTAAGGCTTGCGTACAGCAGCATGCAGACAAAAAGACCAAACTCTGGTCATTTGAAGTAAAGCTGCTCATTAACCGCTCCAACGTACGCCAGACATTTTTTCAAGCAGTTTCAAATTCTTCATGGGCGAACTTTGGCTATCTGGTTGCCGCAGAGTTAGAGGGCTCTGATACCAAGCGCGAATTGCAGATTCTTTCGGCCTTACATGGCATTGGTTTTATTTTGCTTGACCTCAAGACTCCGGTCGAAAGCCAGGTGTTAATTCCGGCAAAAGAACGGACTGAAATCGATTGGGATACGGCAAACCGCTTAGTTGAAGAAAATCGTGATTTTAGGGATTTTATTGAAGAGGTAACTTGCTTCTATCAGACAGGGAAAACCAAGCCTTCTGATTGGGGTATTCTCATCGAGGATTAGTTTCGCTCCAGGGTTGCAATAACCTTCAGTACTTTCTGATCGCATTCGAAGATGCCCCACCATTGCTCTTGCCCACTAGCTTGGCAGCGCTCCAGCATCAATGTGAAGTGATTTACTCCCATCACTTTGGCGCAGGCAAAGTCTCCCAGCTCAAACCATGCTTTCCGAGCGGATGTGGTGGCCGTACGCTTTACCGTGCTGGCATAAATATCGAGCAGCGCATCAACTTCTACTTCGCTACATTTGTTATTCTGGACATCCTCAATGATGGCTTTGTAAAATAACCTGCTCATGCCTATCACCTTGTTTTTACAGTGTTTGTATAGACATGAACGCTCTCTTTCGAGAACATAGCAACTAAAATGAGGCAAATTCCTAGTAATTTCTTTTATGATCAATCATCATGCATTCTAATAGATCGATTTAACATTACCACGTGAGGAGAATGAAAAAATGATAAGATCTGATACTTCGCCTGTTGCATTCCTTTTTAAAGCAAAAAGCGCCCCTTGCGACAGTAATTACGCTACATATTTTCGCGATGAATTGCTTAAGGCGTTAAATTTTACAAATGCTCAAGACATAATAAACTCTCGAATTCTACATGGAGATTTTGCCCTTCAATTAATTCCATATCGCATCAGTGCTGTTTCCAAAGATGGCCGAATGCACAAAATGTCTGGTGATTATAATCAGTATGCAACTTTAATAGGTGATTTTTTAGATGCATCAGCTGCTCAAACGTCAAGTATGAATTATGAGGTATTAGCTGAAACAATAGGCCACGAAGAAATATATTGCATTTTTATACCGTCTATGGTGGAAAGACTAAGAAGTTTTATTGATTCAGAATTGAAAAATCTCAGTGGCTATCTGTCTTCTATTGTTATAGATTTAGGAAATCCATTGCAGCATACATTATTTGTAAGATTTTTATTCGATGATTTATTTTTAAAAAATGGGATTATGTATTCATATCAAGATGAAACGTTAGAGATCGGGAGCGTCGGTGATCTAACCGGAACAACCATTCTAAATCATCACGATTTTCTTCGGTTAAGACCAAATTTCCCTGCACCTAGTGAACTTACCTCACGTGGTGAAGCATCATTAAATCGATGGAAGGGAAAGGCAGCATCTACTGTTCACGAACGGATAGCAAAAGGCTTGCTAGCTAACAAAGTATGTAGTCCTTTTGATTGGGATTTAGCAGCTATGCCTAACGGCCCTTTTGAGGTTGAGATTGCTACTGATAAGCTTTTGAAATATCTACTCAATCCACTCCATAAAGTTGGAAAAGCTAAAGCTGGCTTCTTCTCTAAAGAGTTGAACATAAATGAAGATGATTGGGAGTATTTAAAAATACAAATTGCGACAGGTATGGAGCGAGCTAAATTTGATAAAATTTACTCAACTGAACATGGCATCAAGGCAGAAGCAGAAATTGGTATAATGGGCCTAAATGGTCGTGCTGCCGTAATTCAAACTGTATGGATTGTTCGCAAAAATGAGCGCGCTTCTCTTGTAACGGCTCAGCCTGGATTAATAACACATCCTGATAAGGAAAATGCCATAAATTCACCGATTGTTGATAAACATCTTGTCGGGAAAGCGAGATGGGAGCGTATTTATGATTTAGCCTCTGAAGCGGGAGAAATTGCTGCTGAGAAGGCTATACCTACACCAATGCGAGTAAAAGGATACCCTATTCTCATGGAAGGTGCATGTGGATTCGGTCATGTTTGGATACCCAATGCTCGCAGTGGCTTTGGAAGGTGGCTTTTAAAAGTTGGACATAGCTTACGCAGTAAAGGAGGAGGTGCTAGGTTAGTTTTCTTATCTCCTACTCAATCAATTGAACGCGCTGGCGCTGCAGCTCAAGCTTTTGCTGATGTCCTTAGAATGAATGGAATAGAATGTTCTAATTACACTGTCCTTGATTAGCTATTTTTCTCAATTTTTTCCCGATTTCTCTCACCTGTTGTATTGCAATTTCAGCAGTCGTCATCCCGCATAGCCCTAGCGTGAAGCCAACGGCTCCATCAAGGCCAGTAGCACGATAACCTATATTTGATAACCACTTGCACAGGATGGAGGTAGCTGCAGGCGTGCCGTATCCAGCTGTCAGCCCGCCAACGATAACAGCGCTTGTCGCTGCGATGATTCCATAACGGCCAATGACAAGCGAGCGGACAACACCTCCTGCAACACCAGCAATCAGATGCACCAGTTTCACGCCAAAGGCTGCAATCTCTTGATTATTGTAAAATTCACTCATTCGCACTGCCCTCCTGCGTATTGGAGACTTGTTGCCCAAAGGTCCGCCTCAGCTGCGCGACGATTAACCAGTCCATCCAGTACCTTGCTACCCACCTTGTTCCAGCGCGAAAGCTCGGCTGGCACAGCGCTGTAACCACCCTTGTTCAGCTTGCGTAACAATGTTGATTGCTGGAATGCATGAACACCTACATTGAAGGCAAACGACACCAGCGCACCAAACTGGTTATCCGTGAGCGGTACCTTCACTAACCGATCAACCGCGAGCTCAAAGCGGGCAAGATCATCCATCAGCAGCTTGTCTGCCTGCGCCTGTGTGATTTGCATGCCTAGCTTTACGTCTGGCCCAGTATGGCCATAACCGATGGTCCAGATGCCCGCTGGATCGCGATAGACTGTCAGCCGACATCCCTCCCATTGCTTCAACTTTTCGATGACAAACGGCGTGACTTTACGGGCCATGGCAGCCTCCAAAAGAAAAGCCCACACGAGGTGGGCGATAAGCATTGATTGGGATTGAGCGAACCAGATATGATCTGTGGCCTCACTGCATAGGCGCGTCTCTCATCGGCACATTCGAGATGATTACCTCTGAAGCTTCCGTCGGCTGGCCGCTGGCGGTATATTTCAGCTGCACCGGCTTTATCTCTGCCCAGAAGAACAGCTCCCGGATTTCCGGCACGTCATTCAGTGTCAGGATGAACTTGCCCTTGAGGTTCTTCAGCACCGCCGACAGCTCCTCAAACTCCGCCCGTTCAAACATGTTCTTGCCGTAGTAATCCTCAACGCCCCAGTAAGGTGGGTCGAGAAAAAACAGCGTGTGTGAACGATCCCATCGGTCGATGAATTTCTGCCAGGGCAGGCATTCAATATAGACGCCCGCCAGCCGTTCATGCGTTGCCTCGAGCAGCGGCATGAGACGTGAGACATCGAACTTTGATGGATCGCTCGTGGATATGCCGAATGTCCGCCCTCCAACCTTACCGCCGAAGGACAGCTTTTGCAGATAGAGGAACCGCGCGGCTCTTTCGAGATCGGTCAGTGTATCTGGATCGGTTCGTAGCAGACGCTCGAACTCTGACCGGCTTGTCAGCTGCCATTTCAGGACATCCAGAAACGCCTGATAATGGCGCTGCAGTACCCGGAAGAAGGTTGCGATGTCCTTGGAAAGGTCATTGACAACCTCAACCCTTGGCCGCGCATCCCGACGGAAAAACACGCCGCCCATGCCCATGAACGGCTCGCAGTAAAGCGTGTGCGGGATATCGTTGATCATCGGCACGAGCACTTTGGACAGCACTCTTTTGCCGCCAATGTATCCTGCAAGCGTGCTCATCGGGCGCACTGGCTGTGGAGCCATTGGAGCATTGGTATGTAACGTAGCGATATCATTCAGAACCATTGTTGCCTCATAATAAAAATGCCGCCTCGAAGGGCGGCATGGGTGGGGTTGATAAAGGGTTGGATTAATCCGGAGAGAGTTCCGGATCGTAGGGAAACTGCACTTCAGCCTCACCAGACTTGGCGGACGTCTTCTTGCTATTGCCGCTCTCAACGCCACGCTTCGCAGACACCCGCGTGGTGTAGCCGGACTTACTGAACTCATGCGTGGCGGTATCGACCGTCCAGATCAGATCATCGACACCAGGTCGCACGTCTGACAGGCGTAGGGGCTGGCCTGCCTTCAGATCTGGATTGCCCAGCACCGAGAGTTCAAGCGTGTCAGAATCCGCCTGCTGCTCGCGCGATTTGGCTTGCGCGGCTTTCAGCGCCTCATCCTCTAGGCGTAGGTTTCTGGCAGGCTATAGGAGGCTGATGCTTCAGCATCGGATTCAATCTCGACCTCCTTGCGCTGCTGCTTGCCCTTGTCCTGCCATTTCGCCACGACACGCTTGTGCTTGCCGCGATCTGCAAACCGCACACGGCAGGAGCCGACGATAATGTCGGAGCGATGCAGAACGAGCGTTGCTAGCGATCGGCCAGAGCCTGAAAGCCCGGCAGAACGCTCAGCAAAGATCAGCTTGCCATCCTTGAACGTTACCATCGCCCCATGGCGCTCTGCCATGCGCGTCAGCAGGTGCATGTCGGACTCATCAAGCTGGCCGAGCCAGTCGTATTTGAGCCCGGCCACCTTTTCAGACACAACAGGCTCAAGCCCGTGATCAGCGGCGATTGCCTCAACAACGTCCTTGACGGTCTTGCCATCAAAGTGACGCGTCTTTTGCTCTTTGAGCGTCGCCCGCACATCGGCTGACTTGCCGCTGATAGTCATGCCAAACGGCAGGCATGAGAGCTCAACGGAATCCACGACGAAAGTGCCCATGTAGCGGGTGCCAGTTTCGCGATATCCGAGCCATGCGCGGATCTTCACGCCAGTTTGGGGGATCTCCAGAAACGGATTGCCGTCCAGCAGTTCAATGCTGATTTCGTCTGCCTCGCTACCAGCCTTATCCGTAATGGTCAGGCGGATAAGCCTTGACCAGAAAGCGCCCGATACCTCGCGTCCATTCACCTCAACAACTGCAACCGGATGATGCATGGCGCTATTCCCATAGGGCGATTGTTTGCTGGTTGCGGTCTGTCACAGGCTTATCAAGCAGAATGATCTCGATACCGGCAGCGAAGGGTTGGGGCTGAGCTGCGAGACCTGGATTGGCGGCGAGCACGGCCTCGACAGTGCCCTTGTGCTGGCCGTAGTAGCGGTGGCAGATCAGATCGAGGATATCGCCGTCGATGGTAGTGATTGTTGCGGCCATTAGAATAGCCCTATCGATTGAGAAGCCCCACCTGATTGCCCGCTGCCTGCTTGCTCAAAGCGTTTAAGCTCTATGCTCCAGGCGTTTTTGCGTGGCATTCCTCGCGGGTCGATAAAGGCGCGCTCTTCATTCACTGCCTCAATCACGAACTGGCCAAATACCCCTCCATCAAGTGAGACCAGCATAAGCGGTTCTCCTTTTTGTGCGGCAGAACGGATACCTTCAAGGCTATCCTCGCCGCCAAACTCCGCAGGGAACAGCACGCCCTTGATGGAGACAGCCTCGCTCTTGGGGCCGGTCCATTGCAGCACCTCCATTCGATCCACCACATCGACAGATGACCATGAGGTAGTGAGGCTGCGGGTGATATCGGTGTAGCCAAAGCCATGTGCCTCAAAGGCATATGGCCCAAGTGACATTGTGACCGGTCCGGACATGATTACGACTCCATGAGCGGTTATTCTTCATATTGACTACGCCCAATATGTGAACTACAGTTCACACATAATCGAGCTTCGCCAAACTGGAGAATTTTAAAACTGGCTGGCGAACTTGCGTGATGTTCGTGCTTCTGAACGCATTGCCATACGACTTGTGCGTGTGCAGTCGGGCTTAATGGGTGACGTAAAATACTTCGATGGCATCGGAGAGATACGTATCGATTATGGCCCCGGTTACCGGGTGCATTTTGTACAGCGCGGCAAGACGCTTGTTATCTTGCTATGCGGTGGAGACAAAGGCACGCAATCACGTGACATCAAACGTGCCATAGACATGGCAAAGGAGGTCTGACATGGCCATAAAAACCACTCCGTTTGATCCTGCTGGATATATCAAAAGCCCTGAAGCGCAAGCCGAACTACTGGCTGATGCTTTTGAAACGGGCGATGCAAAATACATTGCCAATGCGCTTGGCACCATCGCTCGCGCGCGTGGCATGGCGCAGGTAGCACGTAATGCAGGTGTAACCCGCGAGGCGCTTTATAAGGCGCTTAGCGATGATGGAGATCCCAAGCTGACAACGCTTCTTGGGGTCATCAAGGCTCTTGGCATTCAATTGTCAGTGCGCACAACACCAGTGCATACATAACGATATATTGCTTCAAAGGCCTAACCATAATCGAACAATGCACTCTTCAGATGTCGTAAACCCTTGCTGCTGATTCCATATGTAAGGTGTCGCTTGACACATTGAGCGTAAGGCGATACCTTACATTCATGATCAAGACGTTCAAAAGCAAGGCGCTCAAGAAATTCTGGGAACGGGATGATGAACGTGGTCTCCGGCCCGATTGGGTTGCCAGGATTGGTCGGCAACTGGATGCGCTCGATGTAGCGACCAGGCCAGAAGATCTGGACATCTTCGGGTATGGGTTTCATGCTCTCAAGGGTGACCGTGCAGGACGTTTCGCGATCAATGTTTCACGCAACTGGCGCATTACATTTTCGTTTGAAGGTGAAGATGCGACAGATATCGATCTGGAGGATTATCATGGTAACTGAGCGTAGTCGCAAAAGGGCACCAACTCATCCAGGTGCCATCCTGCGTGAGGATGCTATCCCCGCAACGGGAAAGACCAAAACCGAGATTGCAAACCTGCTCGGCATTTCCCGGCAAACGCTTTACGATATCCTGAACGAGAAGCAGCCGGTTACGCCCGCTGTTGCTGTTCGGATCGGCAAGCTGTTTGGCAATGGCGCAGCCTTCTGGTTGCGGCTTCAGCAGGTTCGCGACCTGTGGGAGGCAGAGCGTGATATTGACGTGTCTGCCATCCCGACGCTGCATGCGGCCTAGGTGTAATCGAACAACGCGCCCTCCAGACGTCGCGAGACCTTATTGCCGATCTCGCGGGCAATGGCTTCTGGATCGATGCCATTTGCACCCGAGATCGTGATCTGGATATGGTTCGTCTGATTGACGGGCGATCTTGCTGACTGGCTCGATACTGCCGCAGCAGGCGTTTGAGAGCCTGACTGCATGATCGCCTGAACAGTTGGCTCAGGTAGCGTATACGCACCGAGGTTAGGCGTTGCCGCTGCAGGTACTGCATAGGCTGCTGCCCCCAGCGCTGCCGTGGACTTGAGCAAACGGGTGATGTTGGCGGGCAGAATGAATCCGTCCCGCTTGGGAGCGAATAGCTCCGGCCCACGCTCACCCACCAGATATGTACCGCCCGCCGAGACAGGGCCACCATTTGCACGTGCTCCATCAATAACCTGCTCGCCTTGAGGCGTGGCACCAGGCACAACGGCTGCCTGCCCGGATCCGCCGAACCATGAACCGATAGCGCTGCCGATCCCTTTGGCACCTTCCCACGCCTTGCCAATCCAGCCAACAAGTGCCTGGAATTTTTCGATCACGCCCGTGATCGCAGTGCCGACAATGGTGCCGATGGTTTCACCCCAGCTACGCCATTCATCGCCATTGGACTGCACTTCACCGGTCAGCGCCGAGATCTTCTCCCATAGCCATGACACGCCATCAAGAACCGGCTGGATCGCTGGCATGACGGGAGCAAGTGCTGCCTTAAGGCCAGAGCCAAAGCCTTCAAAGAAGGCCACTAATCCTGACCAGTTGTTGTAGATCCAGACACCAGCCATAGCGACCGCGACTGCAATTGCACCGATACCGGTTGAGATCACTGCAAACCGCAACGCAATAAATGCCCCGCGCACCAAAGCCATCGGATTCAACAGCGCCAGCAGACTTCGACCGAACATCGAAAGTGCTGTACCTGTACCAAGCCCTGATACAACCCAACTGAATGACGCTGCTGCCAAAGCAAGCCCCCGGAAGCCAGCAATAATCGAGCCGAATGTTATGGCAAGTAACATCCGTCCAAGTGAGGCAACAGCTCCGCCTGCAGCAAGGATACCCCGCGCAGACATGAGACCAATAGAGGCAACCTGCAGCAGGCCACCCTTGAGGAACAACAAGCCCCACTGCGCCGCAATTGCTGCCACACGGAAGGCGACCAGACCGCCAACGGTCAGAACCACATTGCGAACAAGCTTGCCATTAGCCTCAATAAACTCGCGCACCTGGTGAATGAGCGGGATCAGACCTGATGACGTATCATTGATGATAGGCAACAGCGCATCACCGATAGCTTTGCTTAAATTGCCAAAGGTGTTGGTCAGAAGCTGCAGGCCGTTTTCTGTCGTAGCAGAACGCGCCTGATATTCCTTCTCGGCTGAACCCAGATAGTCAATTTCGTTTTCTACAAGCCCAAGGTTCTTCTTGAGCAGATCGAGGTTGGTGATGATTGGCCCAAGCGCACGCGCTTCATCACCGAATAGCTGGGAAGTGACCGATGCACGCATATGCGCAGGCAACTTATTGATGCGCTCAAGCACCGTTATTGTGGATTTGACGGCATCCTTTTGCATGGCCTTTGCCAGCTTGACGCTATCAATTCCTAAAGCCCCCAATGCCTGTCGCTGAGCTTTGGTGGCGTTCCCACCTTTAACGAGCGCTCGGCCCATGTTGTTAAACGAAGTCGCAGCAACATCTGACTGCGCACCTGCACCAACCATGGCCGCACCAAAGGCTGCAACCTGTGTAGCTGTAAACCCGAACTGCTTGCCTTGAGCACCAACGCGGCGCACGATATCGAGAACATCTTTCGCAGCTGCTGGCCCATTGTTCGACAGATGGTTCATGCTGTCTGATAGCGCGGACACGCCTGCGATCGACAGGTTGAGACCCGTCATCATCTTGGCCAGAGACTCGCCCGCCTCGCTCGCGCTGACATCAAAGGCCACTCCGACCTTCGCCGCCATTTCCGTGAACTCAATCAGTTCATCTTTGGGAATGCCTGATTGACCGGCGGCAGCAACGATCTGTGTCAGCTCTTTTGAAGCCATCGGGATGCGCTCGGACATGTCCGTAACATCCTTGGAGAACTGCTTGAATTCGGCAGGCGTATCGAAGTCCACCACCTTCTTGACATCAGCCATGGCGGATTCAAATTCCATCGCCGCCTTAACCGGTGCCGAGATCGCGCGTGCCAGTGCATAGCCAACAGCGGCAGCTTCCACCATGCGACCGCGCATGGCATCCATCTGGGCATTGTTTGCCTTGATGCGATCCTGCACACCTTTCAGCGCGGCATTGACGCCACGCATTGGTGCCGTGATCTGATCAACCAGCGAGACGATCAGCTTGGAAGTAAGAACGGCCATGATTGATCTCTTATGAAGTGCCGTTCTCAGCTTTCAGGATACGGCTGGCTGATGCGAGGTAGGCGTCAAATCGGCTGATCTCCATATCCTCGATCTGCTCGATTGAGGTATGCAGATGGCGCGCCAGTGCGGCTACCGCGTCAATGTGGGGATAGCCTCGTTGTCGCCTGCCGCCTGTCCAGCCAGACGGCTCGCCAACTTTCCCAGGAGCGGGCGGATTTCCTCGCCGATCTTTTCAAAGTCATCGAGGTCCAGCTCTTCAATGACGCCCATTGGCACGCCAGCATTGGAGGCAAAGATGGCGATGCTCTTACGCACCTCGCCATCCACCAGATCAGAGGCAACGAGGTCTTTGGCCTTTAGTTTGCGGAAGGTCAGGCTGGTATAGGTCTTGCCTTGATATTCGACAGGCAAACCAAGCTGCATCGTAATTGTATCTGACATCAAAAGCTCCAAACGAAAAAGCCCGCACGAGGCGGGCATTGATAGTGATTACGGATTTAGCGATCAGAGTAACAACGCATTTCGAATGCTCTGATACTGGCTGACTCCATTCACCTTGATGTCGAAGTCATCCATCTCAATGATGGAGCGCCCGCCGATCTCCAGCTTGAACTCATGCACCGACAGATTGAATGTGGTCTCAGCCTTTGAGCCTGCTTCCCATGCACCCGGATCAAACTGGCGCAGAAACCCGCGCAGATACGCGACGGCGCTGGTCGTGGTGCCATCCTCATCAACGAGTGCACCCGTGACAAGGAAGTCTTTCACCACACCAGGTGCCAGACCAAACAGGCCGATGACCGCCGGATCAAATGCGGTTTCAACGAAGGATGCTTCGAGCTTGGAATAGCCGAGATTCACATCGCGAGCCTTGATCATGCCCGCGTTGCAGAACTCCTCGACCGTGACCTCTGGCGTCGGCAAGGTCACTTCCCGCGCCTGACCGACGCGGGAGATGCGATCCACGAAGATCGTGGCGTTGCGCAGAATAAGGCGCGGCTGTTCAGATGCCATGGTGCTTTCTCCTGATCTATCAAGCTGCGCTTAAAATGCCGTCGCTGGTTTCTGCCAGCACCCGGTCACGCAGAACGGCGTAGTAGGTGATATCTCGGTGTGCAATCACGCGAATGTCCTCCATAGGAGCCGGAGGCTCAAAGGCCACGCCAAGCGTTATGCGACCCTGAGCCATGGTCTCATTGGTATTGCGCTCTGGATCGAGCCACACACGCCCGCCAAGGATTGCACCTTCAGCCTGCAGCATCTTGAGGAAGGCGTTGCCGCTCTCGATCAGGAGCTTGAGGTTTGCCATCGAGAACGGCCGATCCACGAAGTCGAGATATGCCCGCTCAATCGCTTCATTGATGAAGTCAGCCGTGCGGCGGACAGAGAGGAACTGCCAAAGGTCATCGCCGGTCGCGACGCGGTTACCCCAGGTGCGATAGCCTTCGCCATTCAGATTAATGATGGTGGCAACAGCCCGCTCATTGAGGTAGTTCGCCTGCTCACCATAGGTGACTGGACGGGTGATGCCCGTGATGCCGTTGATTGGTTTGTTCGATAGCGACCACCAGAATCCGAACTGCCGATCAACACGGCATTGCACGCCAGCAAAACGTGCTGATGCAGGCCGCGGTACGTTGGCATTGGCGACCGTATCCCAGACCTGCACCTTTGGATCGATGATATAGATGCGCTGGCTGTTGATGAGACTGCGATAGTTGACTGCGGCCTCATCGGTTGTATCCGGGCCATCGACAAAAGCGACAGCACGAAGCTTTTCTGTGACGCCCATCAGCTCGGCCACAACAGGATTGATGGTTGTGCCAGCATGGGCTGTCGCCGTGGCCCCAGTGCCTCCACCACCTGCGACGGTGACTGTTGGATTGACGTATCCAAAGCCGGGCTTGCGGATGATAAAGCCGGTGATCTTGCCATCTTCGACAAGAGCCTCCGCAACAGCACCCGTGCCGCCCCCGCCGCTAAAGGCAACGGTAGGTGCAGAAGCATAACCTGATCCACCCTCAGTTACCGTCACAGCCGTTACGACACCACCGACAACCGTAGCAACAGCCTGTGCGCCAGTACCATCGCCAGTGAAGATTACAGTTGGGGCTATCTTATAGCCGGAACCACCTGCCGAGACAGCCACAGTTGCCACAGCATCAGAAGCCAATGTCGCTGTCGCAGTTGCACCTGTTCCACCCTGCCCCGTAATCGTGACTGTCGGTGCAGACGTATACGCTGCCCCCTGGCTGGTAACATTGATGCTCGCAATACCGTCAACCGGAGTTGAAGCTGTAAAGCCCGGCGCGATCAGAATACGAGGCTTCAGCCCGAACCGGCTCTCGCAGGCAAGCGCTGCATGAACACCTGTCATCGCTGTGCTATCGCCGACAATGCGCGACAGTGTATCAGCCGCATCAACACCTTCACCAACACGATGCACGAACACGAGCGGGCCATGCTGGTCAAATATGTCATCGACTGCTGCTTTCAGCGTGCCCGTGGCGCCAAGCGTGCGCGCTTTCGTGGGACTGCCCTTGAGCAGGATTGTTTCACCTTCCGGCCATTGTGCCGGATCAGCATCGGGTGCAGTCCCGATAAGAAAGATAACCGCTGATTGGTCAGTTCTGATCAGAACCGGGTTTTCACCGCTCTCGGATACGCGCGTGCCATGGTGAAAGGATATATCTGCCATTGATGGCCTCCAGACATAAAAAAACCCGCCGAGGCGGGTGCAAATTGGAACCTGTGATTTTGTTGATCAGGATGGCCAAATGGCCACGACCGCACGTGCCGTTGCTTCATCGGGTGCTGCATCAATCTGCGCCTTGGCAGACAGGCGCGCCTGTTCGATTTGGCCTCCAATGGCCTGCCATTGGTTATGCATAGTCAGGACAACCGCTGCGACATCAGCAAGCGTAGCTCCTGTGATCCCGACTTCCATAGACAGGAATGGATATTCTCCTGCCCCCTCAGTGTCAGCATAACGCACAGCCTCTGCGGCTTTGGCCTGATAGGTCATGGCCTGTCCGCTGCCGGATGTGATGTATCTGTGCCGCTCAACCTCTGCTGCTGCATCAACGGCAGCCTTCAAGGCTAACTTGAGAGCATCAAGATCCACTCGCGGCAATGCCGGAGGCGCGAAAATACCATCGCTATACCTCCAGCCGATGGAGACGCCTTCATCACAGGGGATTGCGTTAAAAAGCGCGGCACCCTCAATGGTCTCAAGCAGGATGATATTGGTTACTTTTCCATGGTCTACAATTGCTGCAATTGGCATCGCCGGTCCTCAATAACGAATGATAATCATGCCCTGGGCACCACTTCCACCAGCGTTGGTGTTTCCGCCACCTCCGCCTGCTCCACCACCACCGGGGGACTGTCCGGGACCGCCTGTGTACGTAGTGACAGCCCCGCCAGCGCCTCCGAATGCAGTGCCTCCGCCATTGCCGCCATGGGCACCGCCTACAATGTTTCCTGATCCCGACCCGCCATAGCCGCCGCTTATGTTGATGCCGCCGCCTGTCGCGGATCCGCCAGCTCCACCGCTCCCGACCGGATTAGATCCACCTCCACCACCGCCGTTGGCAACCAGAGCGCCGAATGTCGTGTTGCCGCCATTTGCCCCTCCGCCACCTGGGTTGCTGTAGCCTCCTGCGCCCACCGTGGCCGCGATGACCTGTCCGGGTGTGACCGCAAGTCTGGCACGACAGTAACCTCCTCCACCGCCGCCACCCGCAGACTGGCCGACGGTACCAACACCGCCTCCGCCACCTCCAGCGCCCCACAATTGAACATCGATGGAACTGACGCCGGATGGCACCGTGAAGTTTCCGGATACAGTCATGATGTGCAGTCCGGCCTGCGGTCGCGCTGCCAAAGCCGCATGGGTGAAGGCGGTGGTCGCAATCTGTGTGGTGTTTGTGCCAGTGCTTGCCGTGGGCGCTGTTGGCGAGCCTGTGAAGGCAGGAGATGCAAGCGGTGCCTTGTCACCGATTGCAAGCGTCAGCGATGCAAGATCATCGGCTGATGCCTTATCGCCTAATGCAGCGGCGAGACCCGGCACATCTTCAAGGGCATGTGTATGTTCGGAAGGCGGAAAGTCTGATGGCTTGTCAGTGATGTCAGGCCATGCAATCTCATCAGATGGTATTGCGGCAATTGCTGTTGCAACGAATGCCGTTGTTGCAAGCTGCGTTGTGCTGGTTCCTGCTTCAGCGGTGGGCGCTTCTGGAATACCGATTAGTACCGGAGAGGCAAGCGGTGCCTTATCTGCCACCACCTGTTCAAGGTCTGATACATCTTCGGCCAGCTCAATGACATTCCCTGTCAGATCAGACAGATCCTCAGCAATGGCTGCAACAGTCGATGCAGCAGCCTTCGCATCCAGCGCATCATCCAGCCCGACAACATCAGCAATCGCATGCTGATGAGCGTCTGGCAGGAATGCATCCGGCTTATCTGCCAGATCTTCCCACGTGGGAGGCGGCAATGGTTCTGGCGTAGCGGCTGTGACAAGAGCCGCCAGTGGAACCGCAACGAGGCTTGCCCCATCAATCGCGGGCAACAGCTCATCGCCATGAAGACTTTCCCGCAATGGCATATCATTCCGGGAAGCAAGATCAAGTGCATTATCGTTCGTCATCGCGTTCACCATCTGATGATGATCAACCCGGGAGCGCCTGCGCCGCCGGATGAGCTATAGGAACTACCACCTCCTGCACCACCTCCACCGGGTATTGCGCCTCCAGCAGATATGCCGTGCCCAGCGCCACCGCCGGGACCGCCGAAGGGTGAGCCACCTCCTGCACCGCCAGTCACATCAGAACCAGCTGCACCGGATGAACCATCTCCACCACGGGAATTGATATCGCCACCTGCTGCGCTGCCACCTTGCCCACCATCTCCGGAGGGATTTGGCCGACCACCGCTGCCGCCGTAGGCTGTCATGGGACCGAAGGATGTATTTCCGCCAGTTCCCCCGCCACCGCCGAGCGCGCCAGCTGCACCGCCTGCTCCGACGATGCCTGTAAGCTGCTGGCCCGGCGTGACAGAGATCAGCTTACGGGCATGGCCACCCGCTCCGGCACCGCCGGATGAACCTCCCATGCCGGTGCTGCCACCTCCACCGCCACCACCCCAGATCGCAACATCAATTTTTGTCACGCCAGCTGGCACTGTGAAAACGCCATATGAGGTCATCACATGGATGCCTTCGGGAATGGCGAGTAGAGCTGCGGCAAGGCCGGATGGTGTCACGGCGCGTGTTGCATCGGTTCCTGCCGTAGCTTCGGATGTGGTTGCGAGTTCAACGAGACCCGTCCGGTCAATGGTTGCCGTGCGGGCGGATAGGCTGGCTGGTGTGACAGCCCGTATTGTATCGGTGCCAGCCTGCACCTCAGCATTGGTGGCAAGCTCGATCAGCCCCCTGTCATCTGTAGTGGCATGCCATTCGGTCCAACCAGATGCGGTTTTGCGCCAGTAGATTCCTGTATCAGATGCGCAGACAACTGAACCAGTTGGTGCTGTTGCCATGCGCCAGACGATACCGTTCCACATCATCAATTTGCCAACTGAACCAGACCATGCCCCGGTTGGTGCTGCAGGCACCAGATAGAGATCACCTTGCAACGATATTGCTGGCGGCGTCCTCACTGTCGCGCTATTGACCGCTATAAATGGCGGACGCATGAGGCGAGCGATATCGACGCCAGAATCCGGCAAGAAGTTCACCGTGATCTGCGCCGTAGATGAGACCGGAAACACGATATCGGTCGTCAGCTCTACAGCCGCGCCCTGCCCCGGCGCGCGCTTCTCCACTAACGGATGGCGGGCGATGGCAATCAGATCACCATCCGCATCAAACACACCGATTTCACGGATGTTGAACGGCCCGTCTGTCTCAGGAATGACAGACGTTACCCGCCACATCTGTAGATTGACCGGATCGCGCCCGCTCGACACCACACCGTAGGCATTGCCGACACGGTGCACCAGATCAACCATGGTCTCATTAGGCGTGATCTCGGCACCATTGCCGTCACCAACCCGGAGCGTTTGCAAAACCAGTGGCGTTCCGCCAATGGCAGCGGCGAGTTTCTGCTGCCCGACGAGCGTCAACACGCCCAGGTAATCATTAGCGGCCATGGTTAGTCCTGTAATTCTAGTGAACTGTTATAACGACGCGCATGCGGCTACGAACAGCAACGCCTGCAAAGAGAGAAGCACGCGCATCAAGTTGGGTAACGGGATCAGTGACAGGCGATACCCGGATATGCGAGTGCACAACTGCGCCGGAGTAGACGGGAACGCTAGCCCCGGAAACATGCATCTCAACCGCCTCAAGCCATGAACGCACATTCTTGGCTCGCAGCGAGATGCGCTCCATGCTTCTAACTTCACCATCAGTCCATGGACGACCAAACGGCGAAGTCAATTTGTAGCGATACGTATAAGGATCTCGGGGTGGAACAGCCTGCCACCATTCCGTGACTTCTATTCCATAGCCAATCGCTTCTATGGCGATCTGCATTGCACCTGCACTGCCCTTGACCGCATGAAAGCCCCAGGATGCGCCTATCACCGCCCGCTGTGTCGCTTCAGGCCAGTCACGCTGCCATTCATCCACCGACCACTCCCAGGCGAGCCATGGGAGCAATACAGCTGGGCAACGTTCCCAGTTCAGAACATCAGGGATGCTCCAGGCATCTGGCAAAGCAGCAAAGGCGGCGGCAAACGCTTCTGACAGGGCATGCTCATAGTCACTTGGATCAGGCAATAAAGAGCGCTGCTGGCGGCCATTCCATGGCCTGCGACCGAACCCGATTGAACTGCCGCCAATCTTGACCGGAATTCCGCCGATGACCAGCGGAACAACCGTGCTACCGTCATCATAGGACAAGGTCATTGAGCACATCCGTGGTGACAGTGATCGACTGCGCGAAGGCAGCTTCCTTCGGGCCAGGCACGATATTGGCAGCAGGCGAGATTACCTCGACCTCCTCTATCAGCGCTTTGCCCTGCTCATCGACAATACTGGCAGCCGCCGCGATACCTGATACGGTCACTATTGCTTCAGCCTTATGCCTATCAGTGACATGAGCTGTGACCCGCGCTAAAACCCGTTGACGGATGAGCTCATTATCCGGCCCCGGCAGCACCGTCAGCTTGACTGAAACGTCATAGAGGATGATTTCTGCAGCCTCGACAAAGACTGGCCGATCTGTCAGGGGACGCACTGTTGCAGCCGAGAGTTTGCTACTCACTGCATCAAGCACAGCCTGTGGTGCAGTACCATCCCCGCGCTTGTCCAGCACGATGACCAGCACCTCGCCCGGATCAACCAGACCGCTCTCAGGCCCATAAATGGCAACAGACTTGATCTGCGGATGCGCCTCAAGCGCCCACCAGATATAGGCGCCATAAGGCCCAGCAGTGCTAACCGCCTCAACCGCCATCTGGCGACGGCGGCGCAGTTCCTCATCGCTTTCAAGGACAGCCGGCACAGGTGGTATCGCCTGCGGATTAACCGGATCAATCACCCGCCTAGTTAGGCCAAACTCTGATGCACGATGCTCAAGATAAATGCCCCAGGTAGAGGCAAGCATCACCGCCCGAACAGCATCATTGTACTGCTGCTTGGCAAGCGTGACGCGCCAGGCGCATTCCTCAATCAGTGTGAGTGTTGAGTTGTTTTCGAGGAACAGCGTATCAGCCGCAGGAAGCGCCGGATTGATCGCACGCTTCGCATTCCAGCGAGCAATGAAGCTTGCGCGGATAGCATCCACCTCGGCTTCATAATTTGCCGGAAACAGATCCGGCACACCGCCAAGACGGGCGAGATCGATATCCTCGAAACGGCTCATAACCTGACCTCTGCCCCCCGGACACCCGCTGGTGTCGTATCGCCCAAATGCCCGCGTGGCAGATATTGCCCTCGAACCGTAATCGTCAGCCGCCCAGACGCCTCGGCCTGGTTGACATGCACCTTCTCCAATTTGAAGCGTGGCTCGCCATATTGACGCCCTTCGATCAAACGTGGCTGGAGCGCCTCGGCCACGGCACGGATCACGCGCAGCATGTTTTGGCTGTTCATTGGAGCATCAATCATGCCCGTCAGATCAGAACCAAACAGGCGGCGCATCACCCGAGTGAAGCGAGGAGTAGTCAAGCTCAAACCGATTGACTGGCTGACATGCTCCCAATCGGTGATGATGGCCCCTGTCTCACGGTCGAAGCCGACAGAATCCGCCACGGTCAGCTCTTTTTTGGCGTGGGCTTCGATGCGCCAGCTTTAGGCACCTGCGGTACCGGTTGCACCAGTGCAAGGCGATCATCATGAGGCGGCAGGAAGTACTTTGCCTTGTCCTCGGTGAGCTCCACCTTGCCACCGGCGTGACGATACGTTCCGGCCAACCAGCCGGTCTTTTTGACTTCGTAAAGCGGCATAATGCCCTCCATGTGCGGGAGAATTCCAAGCCTTATTAATGGCTTATCAACTGATAGCTTTAGCCATGTTCGAGACCAAGGCATCGAAAAATTTACGTGTTCTGACAGTGCCAAATTCATTGGCAATCTGCAGGAGGGTCTTACGATTAAGCTGCCCTGCCTTTTTCTCTACCCGCCACAAAAGCAACTGATCGTCCTCAGCCACTTTTTTGAGGTTGTTTACCAAATCAACCAACAGAAACTCCTCTGTCAGTTTTTGAGGGAAACATGGCCTGCGTCGGAAATCAAAACTACGGCTGCCTAACGTGAGACGCCCATGGCGTTTGTGGTTATAGATGACGGTTTCGTTATAAAGCTGCGTCGCTCCCACACCCAGCGCGTTGTATGCGTTAGGCGATGTTATAAGAAAGCGCTTATCTTTCAGGAATGCAGCAACAAGAATGGCATCGTCCGCCGGAGCCCTGCCGAATGCGGTTTGTTTTGGATGCAAGTAGAGGCCAGCGGAAAGTTTTACCAACTCCTCCGTTACCAGAAGCTCCTTGATATGCCTGTCCACGGCAGTTGACCATTGAGCAAGATTTTCACGGCGATAAACCCCACCAGGCTTTAGATGTTTGCGTAGTTCATCCAGCTTGCTCATGATCACTCCCCATTATCAGCATGGGAAACAATAACAATTATGCAAGAATTTTTATGAAAAATTCATGCAATATTTTACTCAAGCTACCTCAATTTGCCGGTGTGCCTGTGGTTGCAGGCCCAGCCATGACGCCACCGTGGATATGCGTGTCACCAATGTTTGCGCCATTATGGGTGACGGATGCGCCTTCAATCTTGACCGCACCTTTGAGAGTGATCTCAGTAGCTTCAAGCATCATATTACCATCTGTGATCGTGAGAGTGCTGCCGCCAACGGTGATGGAAGCGGTCGCTCCACCGTCGCTGACGGCAATGCGGGTGCTGCCAACTTCGAGAAGCACATACTCATCACCCTTTTGCGAAGGGCGCGTGTTGGTATCTGATGGTAACGAGGCCTCAATCTCGGCATCGGTCAGATCACCATTCTGCGAACGGACCCGCACCTGCTGGCCGATTGAGAGCGGAAAGTGCGTTCTGGCAGATCCGGCAGCTTGTTCCTGCCAGGGTATCCAATCAGACACAAAGTCGTTTGCCAGCTCAACACGGGCTTTACCCTTATCGGGATCAACCTCTGTCACAGTGCCTATACGCGAGCGATTACGGTTGCGCCGCTCAAGCTCGGCAATGCGATAATTGAGCCTGGCAAAATGCGCTGCCAGATCACTCATACCGGAGATCCTTCATCAGGTTGCCAATCGTAATCATGCGTCTCAGGCTGCGCATCTGGCGAAGCAATATCCGTAAACGTTGCATCACCAGGCACACCAGGTGGAGGCGTGATTAACAAGCCGTCAGCTTCATTGCGATTAAGACCAAATCTACGTTGAACCGTCTGCCAATCATAAGGCGCAGCATTCATTTCGATCTGGGCACGCATCAACGCCAGGGTTGAAGCGATCACAGGATCAATAATGGTTGGCTCATCACTCTCAGCTGGATATGCTGGATTTGGCACCCGCAAATCTGCTTCGCATTTATCGAAGAAGGCCTTCATGGGCGATCCGTCTTTTAGCGGCTCGCCTCGCAGCGGATCGACCACCAGATCAGCTGTGATCCTGATTTGTTGGGCCGCCAGTCGTGTGCCGTTCTGATCACCACTGGTACGCACGCGCTCCACTGCACGAAACGACAGAATGAAACTGCGCACAATCTCGGCCCAGCCATTATCCGGATCGGTCAGGACATCTGCAATCTGGCGGGCAACGATATCGGCATGAAGCTCGAAGGCATCATCCGTATCAGGAATACCCGTATAGACCGTGCTTTCTTCCGTCTCTGGATCAGTCACCACATGAGCAGCCGTCAGCCCGGTTTCGATCAGGATTTGCGTCGCACCATTGGGCGTAAGCGCCCGTAGTGTGACATTCGATATGCTATCTTTCGTGCTCGATGCATCTGTATAAACTGCGATCCATGGCTTTTTCTGATCGGTGCTCAGCGAGCCATCGGCTGCCATATCAAGAGCGCCAATCTGACTATCGAGTACATTATCGCCAACGAGTGTTCGTCCCCGCAGCGCCTGCACGGCAGCGATGCGAAGCGCTATGCGGACAAGACTCATGCTTCCCCCAATTCGATTACAAGCCGCGAATGCCCACGATCATCAACGTGCAGAACCTCAAAGCGTGGTTCACCCGGCCGTGAAAGTGCCCGTACGATATCGCCCTGCCGGAGAGCCGGCCCGGTGTAGTTGGCGCGGTTAACGTGCAGCTCAGCCTTTTGGGCTGTGATGCGGGTGCGCCAACTCTGCGACTGCCCGCCTGAGACATTCGATACCGTTCCACCTCCTGTGCGCAGAACAGCTTCGATCTCGATTTGCAGGCGGGAAGGATCAAGCTTCTTGGCTTCAAAGAAGGTCAATCGCACCGGCTCGGCAAAGACATGGTCGACACCCGCAAGCACCTTGTCGCGGATGTCGTGGAAGCGCGCGGGCTTCATGGTTCACACCATCAGGTGCGCTTGGCGCGCAGCAATGCGCCAGGACGGGTTGCGATATGCAGAGCGTTCGTCTGCACCTCGCCATGGATACCCTTGCCGTTCTGCATCGGCCATTGCTTTGCATAAAGACGCTGACCGAGCGTGTTGACGGTCTCTATGTAATCAGCTGGTGCGTAGTAGGTGCGGAACAAGCCTGGCACGCCAACCGGTACGAACTTTGCGCTGTTGGTCTGGATGCCGAGCAAGGCCCCGTCGTCTCCGCTGTCTTCGTTGGTGATCGCACCGTAGTTTTCCCAAACGATGCCACCGAACTCGAACATCGGATTATCAGCCCGGTTCTTGCCGATGTAGCTTTCCCGCAAGATCTGCGCTTCAGACCAGCCCTTGTATGTCTCACGCACTTCAGGGTGAGACAGTAGGTCATCAAAGAAATTATCGCCAACAAACGCATGGAGATTGGAGAACGGCACACCACCAAGAGCTGCCCGTGTCTTGCGTATGAAAGCAACGCACTTCTTGCGAAGAATGCCCTCTTCTGGATTAGCATTATCCAGATCGAAATCCACCTCAGTAGGCTGTGACACGCCGAACTTGTTGAAGAGGTTCAGCGTCTCGCCGCCCTTGTAGGTGACGATGCCCTGAATAGCGCCGATGCGGGAATATTCATCGGTGAGATCGAGATCCGCCACGTTCATGGAGATCTTTTGCCCGACGATACCCTGCACAGTTTGAAGGGCGGTTTCGCTGCCATAAGCACGAATGCCCTGCACTTCGTCAGCCACTACGCTCCAGTCGCGCTGAAAGTGGGGAATGGAAAGGCTCTCGATTGAGCGCTTTGGCATGTCACGCACTTCACCAGGCGCACCGCGTGGTGATGGCGCAACAAGCTGGATGCTATCACCGATGCGCTCCAATGAGATCGTCAGCGTAGTAACAGAGGTTGCGCTAAACAGACCCAGCTGCCCGAGGCGGCCGGGGCGAACGGCGATTTCATTAACGGCATCTGTCAGCGACGTTACGCTGAATGCCGGATTGGTTGCAAAGATATCGAGCATGGCTCGCTCCATAAAAATACCCGCTTAAAGCGGGTGGAAGATGGTCGGGATGATTGGAGTTGTGTTAGCGAGCGATGATCCCGCCACTACGCAATGAAGCGATGGCTTCTGCCTGCTGCTCTGCAGTCACAGCAGGCAGGAACTCCAGACAAACACCGGCTACTTCCGCATCGCGGGTGATGGCTGTGATCGGCGCTGTCTCACCGGCTCCGGTTTTCACACCGTAAAAGGCAACTGCACGAACAGCATCAACATCGTCAACGGCTGGATCGTAGGCAGCGTATTCAACGTCATCAGCGTCGATGCTCACCGCAACTTCAAAGACATCGCCCACAACAGTGGCCGTACCGCCTGCCGTGATAGTGAACTTCACAGCCTTGTTGAAAGCGGTGCCGTGAGTGGAGTTACCGATAGCGATACCATCAGGATCTTCCCACTTCACGGTGGTCGCAGCTGTCGCGATGCCACGGTAAATGCCGGGCTTGACGGCAGCTGATACGGCTGGGCTTGCAAGCACGATGGTCGCATTGCCGGTATTGCCTGAAGCGACAAAAGCCACTGCATTAACATTCGCTGGCACAGCGCGGCCTGCCAGCACTTGTCCAGGCTGGATGGATTGCTCTGCTGCAATCACAATGGCATCGCGCGAGCGGTTACCGCTTGCTTCCGAAATCAGGAACTCGCCTGGATGGCGCGCTTCAGTAAACCTTGTCATGGCAAATCCTCTTACTCAGAATGGGTTGATGGCAGGCTTATCGGGCCGTGCCATTGATGCGGGAGATGACCTTGCTCCAGCCGTGATCGCCACGAGCAACAGGTGCCTGTGATGAAAGCCCGGACCCAACTGCGCGCGCTGCCTCATAAGCATTGGCATCGGGAGCAGTCGCCTCGGATGCGATCGGTGCGGCACCAAGGGCTGCCTTGATCTGCTCGACTGGCAATTCCGTGTCGAGCAGCGCCTCGGCCAGCTTCTCACGACCCTTGGCTTCATCAAGCGCCAGCACGGCTGTCCGGCGATCGCGATAGGCGCGAACAGCATCACTGGCTGCCTGCATACGGATGGTATCGATATCAACGGTCTCGGATGCCGCTGGCGTTGTGCCTGACATGGTTTTCTCCTGCTGTCTGGTTGCGGCTTTAGCCGCTGGTGGCGTGTTGTTTTTGGGTAGTGTCCAGCGTTGTGACTTGGCCAGCGCGGTAAGCGGTGCCGGTGCCTGCGCATAGACGCGATAGTCGAATGCGGCCCACGCGAGTGCCTGCTCTTCCTCGGCCTCAGTCGCGTAACCCTGCTCAACGGCCTCAGATGGATTAAGCCACAGCTCCTGCTTCATGGCGGCGCGAACATCACTGGCTTGCTGCCCGCTTCGATCCGCGTAGATAGCCGCCATCTGGGTGCCGATCTTGTCGAGCAGATCGCGTTGCTTTTCATGATCCTCTGCAGTGCCAGCGCTAAAGCTTGCTGGATCGTGGATCATCATCAGCGCGCCAGCACGCATCACGATGTCATCGCCAGCCATGGCGATTATGGAGGCAGCAGATGCCGCTATCGCATCAACCTCAACCCGCACCCGGCCTTTATGCGCGGTCAGCGCATTGAAGATCGCGATACCTTCAGAGGCTATGCCACCACCTGAATTGACCCGCACAGTGATGTCGTTGTCGCGACCATGATCGGCCAACGCCTCGATAACCTGAAGCGCGGTAAAACCTTCACCCCAATAGTTCTCACCCACCACACCATAGAGGTGCAGTGCGCCGTCCTGATAAATCGGCATTGTTTTATCCTTAGTATGGACGCATCCGGCCAGTTGCGGCATAGCGCCTGCGACGCGGCCTTACGCCCTGTTGTTCAGCGCAAAGGCGTTCGGCCTCGCGAAGGTCCGCCAGCAGCAATCCCATATCGGCTTTGGTATATTTGACATTGTCCTCACCAAAGCGCGCTTCTGATAGACCTTCGCCATCACGCAAGGCCTCGTACCGCTCGCGCAGCTTGTTGGCCTTCTCGCACCAGTCGATCATCATTCCACCTTCGCTGGTTCGCGTTGGCCGTCAGCTGCCATGCCATTGGGACCCGCGCCGCCGGTCATGCGTTCAAAAGGAATTGGCAGGCCCTGTTGCAGCAGCAATGCCTTTTCAGTGGCGCGTTGCTGCGAGACATCTTCCCAGTTGCGCCCTTGTAATGCGCATTCATCCGCAAGCGATGACAGGCCTGATTCCAGCCGCACCTTTGCAGCCATAGCAGAACGGTAATCGTCCGCTGTTGGCTGGCTCGGCCCCTGCCATTCTGTCCACGTGACCGCAGAACGGTTGGCAGCGAATGCGGTATAGCCACCCTTGAAAGGGATCTGCCTGGTGAAAATCATCTCATCCAGCCAGTTCTCATAGATCGCCTGGCAGAAGGGTGCTGCAATCCGCTCACGGCGACGCACCACGATTGGCCAGACGGACGAAATCCCCATGCGCACAGATGAGTAGGTCGCATTGGAATGATCCATCGACAGGCTCTCAAAGGTTACGCCAAGAGCACGCGCCATTTCCCGCTGAAGGTTCTGCGAGAACGGCAGATACTGGCTGCCTGGCGTTTGAGCCGTATGCATCTGGAAGTCTTCGCCCGGCCCCAGATGATTGATCCGGGCTGGGTCGTTCATTGAGATGCCGCCGCCTTCCTTCAGCTTGTCGATGCGCTGGCTCCAGACCGAATGAAGGTCCTCCTTCAACTCATCATCATCAAGCGAACTGATGGCTTCAAACGCCTCAACCGATGGTTCCGGGCTTTTGATGGTCGCCGCAAAAACCGTCTGCATGAGAGCCGTTGCAAGCGTTGCATCGGCCAGCTGGTCAAACTGCGCAGCAACCTTCATAATAGGTGCTAACGGCGAGATGCCTCGCACACTGTCCGGGTTTTCGCCCCGGTCCATGACATGGATCACACGTCGTAGACCATTGCCATCCCATGCGGGAATATCGACCTCAGTTTCGATCCCCGCTTCCCGGCGCAAGAACCGGTAATGCGTAGCGCGACCATTGCTATCATGAAAGATGCCCTGATCGAGACCAGCAAACTCCTGCGTCTCACGCTTGAGCCTATGCGGCGCAACAAGCGAAATCTTGGTGCCTGTCTTGATCCCGTAAAGCACACGCTGGCGAGCTGGCAGATAATCCAGCACGCCAATCGCTTCACCGCCAGCGAGATAGTAGCGGATAACCCCATCGAGAACTTCCGGGATCGTCGCTTTGCCGGCGAGATCGCATTCCTCCGGCGACCAGGCGAACTGCCGCCAGCGTGCTTCAACCAGTTTGCAGAATGCAGACTTTTCCGCATCCGAATAACCAAGTCTGGCAAGATCCGGCCTGCAGCTCAATTGCAGTTCGTTGCCGATGGTGTCGGTGATGATCTGCTGGGCCGCACCCGCAAGCCAGCCCGAATTCTGCATGAAGTCCCACGCGAGGGCAGAGGCACGCTCTGCAGCTTCACGAACATTCACTCCACCATCGCGTGTGACCGCGCGGCGCATGTGCAGGATGCCTGAGCGATCCCCGCGCAGATATTGCGCACGCACCGGTGCCGTCTTCCCGCCCGGCTTGTTCGTGCGTGAAGACTGGCGACGTGTCATCGATACGCGCTCCATCGTTGCCGCTCTTTGGCAGGCGGTTTTGGTTGAGGTATTGCAGCTTCGGGATATGGCGCTTCTTGATCCGTGCCGATCTTCGGTTTGATTTCACTCACGCGTGGTTGTGATCGTGCGCTGACGAGGCCCATCATATGATCTTCAAGATCAAGTTGTGCTTCCGGCAACGGCATCTCACGTTCAGCCTCAAGACGGTCCCAGCGGGTTTCCAGAAAATCACGCACGCCGAAATGCGTTGCAGCTGCTTCCGCCTGCACCATCGTGTCGAGCATCTCGTTTTTCTGGTGCACCTTCACCCAGCGGTACTTGATAAAGCCGTCTCGTTGACGTTCTGGCTTGCGCCGTTCTGCGGTCAGCTCCAGAAAGTATTCATCCGCAAGACCACTCGGAATGCCGACGTAACCACGGGCCAGCGGGTCATCGCGCATGAGGTTACGATAAAGCCCCATCTTGAACACTGACTGGTTGATGTTGAAAAAGCGACGCGAGTAGCGCAGCAGTTTGCCCGTCTTGCGATCCCGTTCCTTCTTCACAAGCGCAATCAGCGGAACGGCCTCGCTATAGACGCCGCGCACCATGATCACTTTTGATACCGGATGCCGCCGCGCCCAGCCGAACACATCTTCGGTTGAATCATTGCCGTCGATTGCAAGTCGATCGATACCAATGGCGCGACCAGCAGCATTGCGCCAGGTTGATTTGAGCAGATCATCAAGCCCGTCGCGGCATTCCTGCTCGCTGATATGACCATTGATGATGCCATGATCGATGACAAACCGTCGCCCGTCCCGCGTCCAGGCAACAGCCTGCCACGCCACGAAATCCTTCTGGCAGTCAACGCCAACCGTAACCACAAGGCCACCCACGGGAATGGTGCCACGCTTATGACCGGTATCGTCCGCGCGCTGGCGCAACATCTCCCACGGCGGCGCTTCACCTTGAGCCTGATATGCCTTGCCGACGGTGTCGTTCAGAAACACCTGCTCGGCAGCAGGATCGCCCTGTGCTTTCAGATATTCCCGCGCGATACGCTCAAAGCTCTGCAGGGGCGAGTAAGCCGACCACAGATAGAACGAGCGATGCTCGCGAGACGCCTGCGAATTGCGCGCCACCCATCTGCCATAGCGCAGCATACCTGGACGGTGATGTTCCATGATCAGCGCGCCACACGCCTTGCAGGTGAAACAGGCTTTCTCAGGATGCTTGTCGTCAATCGTCTCCTGAAAATTCTCCCAGTCGAGCGTCTGATATTCACCGCAAAGCGGGCATGGCACCTCGAAGTGTTCCTGCGAGCCTGCTAAAAAATTCCGCGTGATCCGGCACCCCGGTGCCACCATTGGCGTCGAGATCTTGAAGACCTTAGCAAATTCCTCTGCGCGCGAACGGCTGTCCGCCTGCTGCTCAGGATCACCTGCCGCGTTGATATCCCACTTGGAGAGATCATCCTGCACCTGCCTACGGATCGAGATCATCGACAATGATGCTGGCGAGTTCGCACCAGAAATCAGAATGGCTCCGCGACCGTCCATCCGCTCCTTGTAGAAAACGCTATCCGCACCATCGCGTGACTTCGAGGAGAAGACGCTCCGCATCACCCGCGTGTTCATCAACATCGGCGCCAGCTTCATCCGGCTCCAGCGACGCGCATTATCCTCAGTCGGATGGACGTAAAGGATATTGCTCGGGGCCATATGACTTGCGCCCAGCACGAAGATGTTGGCCAGCACCGTACCGCCCAGCTGCGCTGACTTCGCGAAGGTCACAAAGCGGCATGGATCGTCTGGCCCCAGTGCGCGGAGGATCTCCGAAAAGTACGGGAATGCATTCGGATTATAGGGCCCAGCCAGAGGCGACTCGCGTTCGTCAAAAACGATATTGCTGGTGGCCCATTCTTCAAAGTCGACAGGCGGCGGAGGCTGCAATATCTGCGCCATCGCAAGGCGGGCAAGACGCGCCGCATTCGCAAGAATAACCGGCATGATTATTACTCCGGCTCGTCTGCCGTTTCGATAAATTCGGGCATGTCTTGTGCCTCATGCTTACATGCAGATGCTGCCCGTTCGCGCACATCCCGGAACTGCTGACGCAGCAGGTGCAATACATCGCGAGACGGCAATTCAAACTGGCCCGCAACCGCCGATGCAAAATCCGGCAACGCTCCTTCAAAGATCGTAAGCATCGATCCGGCCAGTCGCGTCATTTCGATCTGTGCATCCTTCGATAAGGTATAAATCCCGCGCGCAGCCATTTCCTCGCGCTGCATACGCGCGGTCGTCATCTCGGCTTGCGCCAGCTTTTCGGCAGCAATCCTTGCTTCAATCGATAGGGGTTGGTGTATCTGCGCCTCAATGCTCTCCTCTGGCAGTCGCGTGCCAAGACCATTGAGGCCATAGCGCTGACTGGTGCCGAGCCTCAATCGCAGTTGCTCTGAAGCAGGCTTCACCCGGATTCTGGCGCTGCGACCTTCGCCCTCCAGCCCGGAGGCGTCGATCTTGCCCTCCGAAATCCACTGCGTCACACGGCCGGGCGAGACGCCACACAGCATCGCGAACCGGGATTTGCTGACGACATCAGATTGTTCTGTCATCACTATAATCCTGCAGACCGTCCAAACACACGGATGCCCGCTTATTATCAGACAGATTGAATTGCGATGCGATTTCCCTCGCTATCAGCAATTTCGGCGACAAAGCCATTTTCGTTGATAGGTGTCTTTGGAAATAGAATTGCGCTTCCCTGGGCAACCGCCTTGGTCAGGACATCATCAATATCTTGGACACTGAGATAGATGATTGCTCCATTTTGAGTGGGAACGTACACATCACCTTTGACGAGCGCCCCGCTGGCGCCATCTCGCCCTTCCTCGAAGGGGAAATAGGCCATTTTGTTGTTGTGGATTGTCACAACGTCTCCGAAGTTCACCCCAAATACGGCACTGTAGAAGCGCATTGCTCTGTTGAGATCAGTTGCGGGAATTTCGACGTGGGCAATTAAGTTCACTCAGGAGCTCCTTTGTAAATGGCCTCAGCCATCGCAGACTATGCAAAACTCCAACCGTCATTCCAGAGAATAAGGGACTGTGGTAGAATTTTCTATGGCACGATCTTTCAGGAATAGATCGCGCGCAATTGCTGCTTCTACCGGAGCGGTGGACGACTACGTGGGGCATGACAGGCCGCTATTGGCCAATTTGAACCCCGAAAGACCTCTAATACCCAGCAAAATATCGCTTTACGCCTCTCATGAGATCGAGCTTCATAAGCTCTCGAATTCTACCGCGCATCATGACAAAAGATACAGATAATCAGCTATCTACAGAGTTTGGGAACCTCTGCCTGATTTTAATTTTAGCCCCGACTTTAGGCTTCGATTTGAGGTATATCTACTGAGCCCTCGGGCGCTTTCCTGCCCGCAGACGGCCGGGGGTGCCAAAAGGGCCCCGAACCGGGGGGCGTCAACCGGGAAGCAGCCGCCCGATCTCATGACGCAACCGCTGCTCAAGATTGCGATCCACCGCAGCATGCCATGCCTGCACGGTCGCGCCCTTGACCATCTCGGCCGGGATGATGACACCGGAGCGCACGACTTCAAACTCGCCCGCGCCCGTTCTGCGAAAGACCTGCCCATTCCAGTTTGATTTGATGATGCGATTCTTCCAGATCCAGCCAGCACGCATGAACGTACCCGCAAACACCTTGCGCTCTCCCCATGGAGAAGCGGCAACGCCCTTGCGGGTTTCCCGCGCCCTGAAATATTTGAGCCGGATATCACCACCGCGTGTGGTCATCGTGTAGGACAGATCACCAAAGTGCGGACGCTTGATCCGCACAGCTCGATGGATCACCCGCTTTTGCGGCAAACCGGTTTGCTGCGCGAGTGCACGAACGACCTGCTTGCGAGCACCATCGCCCGTCCTTGCCAGAGCACGCTGCATAGCAAGTGGAGCCTTTTTGCCCAGTGCACCCAGCTGGTTACTGAAACGCGCCAGAACGCCATCAGCTGTTATGATCAGGCGCATGGCTGGCTCCGTATAACAAAAAACCCCGCGTCCGGCTGGCTGCGAGGTTATCTCTTCTTTGTGGCTTCTCACCATGGATGAAGCTATGTCAAGCTCACGTCGCATGTCAAATTTTTGCGGGGTTTTTAAAACTCGGCATCGCACAGTTCATGTGCATGAATCATTTCCCATGGTCTTTGCAGATGGCTTGTAGGCGTGATGAGTATTGTTTCCAGCTTGTCCGCCAACACTTCCGTCAGACGCTCCAGCGACTGATGCCAGATTTCATATTCGGCACGGTGCATGATGAGGTGCGCTGGATCCGGGAATAATTCTTCTTTCCGGTAGGCATCCCTATATGGACGGCGCGCTGAACGGTTAAAGCCATCCACCTCAACCGTGATATATTCAGCCGCAATACCGAGCTTGTCATCAGCTGGTGAGACCTCGACCTCTTCAAGTCGAAACCATAGCGGCTCGCCATTAAGCGACGTAACAATCCGCCGCCTAATCGGATAGCCTTCCCAGTCCGGCGTTCCACCCAGAATGGCATGGCGCTGAATGAGCGCATCTGGCCTTGCCTTCATCCAACGCTCAGCGTTGCTTCCAACAGGCGCAATCCGTTCAAGCGCATGCTCAACAGCCTCGCGCCCCAGCGTACCAAGGTCGCGCATATCTGATAGCGGATCCCAGCCATCAGGCACCGCCACGGGACAGCTATTCAGCTCAGTCACCGCCTCATGGATACGCACGGCATCCTCATGAGGTACATCGGCGCCGGAGAAGTCAGGCGCAAGGCCGAAGGCGTTTTCTGGACGTGGCGATATATCTACCAGCGCAAGGTAATCACCGAAGTGCTCGACACTCTCCCAACCGCGCGGCCATTTGGATGGTGTTAGCCGTTCGCTCAGTGACGGCGCTTTCGGCAGCTCATCCACGTACGCCCAACGCAATGCCTGTTCGATGCCCATAACCCGCATGGCTTTCCCTCTTATTGATTATCCAACCTATCCAACCTCTGAATTCAAAAACAAAAGGTTGGATAGGTTGTAATGCATTGTTTCGATTGCTGTTATCCAACCTTGCCAACCTATCCAACCTCATTTGCCAACTTTGGCGTGAGAGAGCGGGACCTGTAGGCGTTATCAGAGCAGTACGCGCACGCACGCGTACGCGAGAAAAGGTTGGATAGGTTGGATAGGTTGGATTTCGCATTGATATTAAACGCGAATTTCTATCCAACCTCATTGCAGATATCCAACCTCAGGTTGGATAATGGGCCTTCCACCCCTCAATGACCGGTCTCTCCCACGGTCAGGTTTGCGGCCATGCCACGGGCTGCTGCAGCGCTTCTGAATAGGCCGTGCGGCAGTCCTCCAGCGAGGGCAGAATGAAGCAGTTGCGCTGTCGCGAAACGCCCGTCTCATCGACAATGCTGATCTTGCGGCTTTGCAGTCCCGGTACGAGCTTTAAGAGCTTCATGCCGAGCTCTGTTTCAGCCGCCTTGCGACGGATGCCAATGCGCTCGGCTGCCGCGATGTAATCATCCACCAGCACGGACTTTTGCACACTGGCTGGCCACACCTCGCCATCGCGGGTGACGGCCCCACGCATCAGCGCCTCATACCACCACATCTCAACGCTATCGAACGAGCGCACCTTTTGCTCAAGCAACGCTTCCGTGCGCGGGATCTGGCGCAGGTTCACGCTATCAAGATCAAACGCCATCAGATCTGCAAGCAGAGCCTGGCGCCCGCCGTTAATCAGCTCTTCGTCCATCTCGCGGAAATAATCGTGGTTCTGGGCACAGCGCGGGTCGACATCCAGCACGCAGAAACGACGCTCATCCATGCCCGCCGGGATCACCCAGCCCTCGTTCGAGGTCATAATCAGCCGCAGGTAGTTGGTGAGCCGTATCGGATCTACACCCTTGGCCTCAATCTGCTGGAATGGCGATGTAACGAGGCCTTTCAAGCGCCCCTCTGCCGCCTTGTCGCCTGCCCAGACCGCTTCATCAGCCTGCAACAAAAGACATGACGCCATATGCGCATTGAACTGCCCCACGACATAGCGCGGGTCATCGACAAGGAAGTAATGACGCGGACAAAGCGAACCAAAGACCTCGCCCACCTTGGTCTTGCCAGAGCCCATACGCCCGCGCATCACCAGCGCGACGCCAAGGCGTTCACGCGGGCGCTGCACCATGTGTGCAAAGAAGCCTAACACCCATCGGAATGTCGCCTCATCGCTCTGGCAAACGTTGTTCAACAGATGATCACGAAACACCGCATAGCCGTTATCTTTCGGCACCGGCTTTACCGACCATCCAGACCATAGGTTGAGATAATCCGCCCGACCTTTGGCATTATCTGTATCGGGATAAAACTCGATGCCGCGATAGCTGCGCCGTCCCTTATCACCCAGCCATGCATTGGCCCAGGTCATGGGCTTGATCTTGCCATCACCGCCACGGATTTCTGTCCAGCGGTTGGAAAACCACGCGCGAAAGGCCTCCAGCGTCAGCACACGCTGCTGGTCCTCTACAGGTGCATCAGGCTGCTCCAAATACACGACCGCCTTCGATCCCATCAGCACAAGCGCATGCTCGCGGTTGATATCATCAACGCTGTAGCCAAAGGTTCGCGGTTTTGCCGGACGTGTTTTGGTTGATGCTGCTGTCTTGCGTGTAAGGCTCTCCACCCCTGTCTGGCAGGTCTCTTTCAGGGCGAGGTTCCCGTCATAGATTATTTCGGCATGCTCGATGGCGGCTGCTATAGCGTGGATGGCGTCACTGCTCATGCACTGCCTCCCTTACGCACTTGCATTGCGCATTATTCATTGACGATTGCAGCCCTGATGCGCATATAAATACGCATTGTATGACGCAGGTCCCGGCACGAAACATTGCCAAAATGGCAGGCTGGCTATGAAAGCCGCCTTTGCCCCACAAGCAGGAGGTAAAGCCATGCGAGCTTATTATGCGATTGTTGAGCAGGAAGGTGATAGCGCATACGGCGTAAGCTTTCCCGATTTTCCATCCGTTTTTTCTGCAGCGGATGAAGAGGATGATATCGTCGTCAACGCGATTGAAGCGCTGCGTCTTTGGGCTGAGGACGAAGAGCTTCCAGCTCCAACTTCTCTGCATGAGCTTCAAGCAAGACAGGACGTTAGGCAGGCTCTTGCAGCTGGTGCCTTTCTGGTTCGCGTTCCGCTGATCGAAAACGATACCCGCATAAAGCGTGCGAATATCACGTTTGAAACCGGTATGCTGAGAGCCATTGACGAGACAGCACAAAAACGCGGCCTGACCCGCTCTGCCTTTCTGGCAAGCTGCGCGCGTAAAGAAATTGAAGCTACGGCCTGAGCCAATAGGGGCACAGCCTGAGATAGTCTGTTTCATATCTGCCCTCTCAGCATGTCATTGAAGTCATAGCCATCACGCGCCCATGCCAGACGAATGGTGCGCCCCGGAGCAGAAAATCTTTGTGCTGCGCGACGCAGGGTTGTGCCGGTCAGAAAACGATCGCTATCGCCATCGCCGAGCAACACGATATCGGTCACGCTGTCAGGTATGGCTATTCCGGCAACCGACATATCTGGCACCGGTCCGGGCATGCAACGTGGCAAGCCATTTTGGCCGGTCTCGACCGGATGCGGCACCGTCTCAAGCGCTCGTCCGCCAAGGTTACCCAGATCGACTGAGGACCAGAACGCTGTATGCGAAAGGTCGTGCCCTGCGCGATGCATGACCGTCCATGGTGACAGCACCGTCTCGATGCCCTCTCCCAGCACCAGCCGGGAAGGACTTTCGCTGCCAGATATCAACTTGATAGCATTGCCCTGTTTGACACCGCGCACTTTCTTCGCGGGCAATTTCTCGCCGGTCTCAGGATCAACAATCAATGCCTTGCCATTTATCTGGTTTAGGTCAATCCAGGTGATGTGCAGTCCACGGAACACACCTGCAGCATCCTGAATAGCTGCCAGCATGGCAGGGCCTTGATATATCAAGCGCGCCTTGCCATCAGAGCCCGGATGGAAATACGGTACTTCAGGCGATGATCGCAGCACGTGCGTGTCTGGTACATCGAGACCGCGCAATTGCAGGTAATCTGCGACCACCGAACCCGGTATATGTGGCAAAGCATTGCTCCATATATCCCAGCATCGCGCGCGCTCCTGATTGCGGCGCTCCAGAGCCTTGCGCTCTTCTTGCGCAGCGCGTTCAACAGCCCTTGCGACAGCTTCAGGATCCGGTTCACTGGCTCCGCCAAGGGTATCAACTGCTTCACGGAATCCCTTGCCCTCTACGCGCTCAATCAAACGTATGACGTCGCCACCATCACAGCAGACAGCACAAACCCACTTGTCAGCACTCGCTTCAAAACGGCCTGCCGTGCGTGATGCGGTATTGCCCGAGCAGATCGGGCAAGGGCCAACCCAGCGGTTCCCCTTGTTACGCAGCGCTACATAGCGGCCTGCAACCTCATGCACCGGATTGCGCGCGCGCAGGTCATCAAGCACGGCATCGGGAATGCGAGCCATGATTAACTCTCCACGCACAGTTCAGCAGGCGAAGAAAACGGGCCATCTGAAACTCTTAGCGGCGGACGCCACTTGAAGGTATCCTGCCAACTTTCCTCGACATCCTGATAAGGATGCTCCGCTCGCCGGTAGAGATCGGCGAGCGCTGCGCAATCACGGCTGGCAGCGTCATGATACGCGCGCGCTTCCTCTGAAAGCGCAGAGTCCTGCGCACGGGAACGATGGGTGTTCTTCAGCAGCTTCAGGCGCGCAACCACCCGCTGGCGGTATTCGCGGCGAGCCAATGCTCTTGTTATGAATGCGAGCGAGGTCATTCCTGCCATGGGCTTCCCAATTCACACAGCGATGAAGAACGCACGAAGCGGCATCGAATGCGCGATACCGGGCCTTTCAGCTGTTTGTGGATTTGGCGCTGCATAGGGATCCTTGAACCTTGAGCGGCTGTATTTTCGCAATACATCGCTCCCATCTCTATTTTTGAGAGGAACATTCTGATTTTTTGAGGTATGGCTGGAGCCAGACAATGGCTTATTTGCGTATCTTTATCCGCAATTGCCGATATTTCAAGTGGTATTTATTGCGGACGTGCATTTATGTCCGAAATAGGCGATATTTCAGGTATGAAACAGGACGATTGGAAAATTCGTTTGGGCAATGCGCTCAAGGAACGCGACATGTCGGCGCGAGAAGTATCGCTGGCCGCTCAGCTCAACGCTGGCTATGTCCACTCTATACTGAAAACTGACAGGGACCCGTCTGTCGATCACCTGCGAAAAGTCTGTAAGGCCTTGGGTGTTAGTCTTTCCTATATCCTTTTTGGGATAGATCTGGAGGGCGACCAAGAGGAGACACTGAACCTTCTGATGTCAGCTCCCGCTGAGGCACGAGAAGGCATTTTGAAGATCCTGAGAGGGATGCTTCAAGCCGAATCGCAGGCATAGCTGACGCAAGGTCACGCTTCGGTATCATCTTCAATATCTGATATGCCTTTATCGCGTCCGACGCCTGCATCACACCCTAGCACTCCCTCTTTTTGGAACATTAACGAAACACTAACAGAGCCGGAACATAGAGAAAACGAAAAACTTTTGCATCCACATGCACCCTTTAAAGTTGTGGTTAACTGCGGGGGTAATAACTTTCATGTGGAGGCTTAAAATCCTTAATTTTCTTCATTTTATTGACACGTAGTGCTGCATTCAAAGCGCTGAAACTAGCCATCACACAACCGCCGTCGTATTCGCGTGCATCAATTGCAAGAACAGCAACAGCTGAGCCACAAGCATCCCAACAAGTGCATCACAGACTCACTTGCAGAGTGATTTGCGTGAAGAAGGCTCTACGCCTCTCTTAACTCATGAATTTCTTAAATGAGCATCAAAAATCATCGTCAATTGCCGACATTCAACATATTTATCGTCAATTGCTGATATTGAAAACTAGACGCTTTAAGAGCCGAAACAGCAGCGCGCCTTACACTCACCAGCGGCCACTTCTATCAAAAGCGCGAAAAGTCGGCAGCTCGGCGATCCGGGAGATCGTGAAGGGCATAATCGGCCATGTTAGTGCGATTATCGCAGAAAATAACGCTGTTCTCATTTGGCTCGAATATGGCTCAAAATGCCCTCAAATGAGTCGCGATTTTCGCCCTTTTTAGGGGCAGAAAGCGTGACAAAAATGTCGCAAAAACCGCATTGTGAAGGAGAAAGTGGGAATCGAATTGAGGGCATCGTAGCGGGCATCGGGCACTATGGCTCATAAAATCATTTTATAGATCATTATGTTAGATAAAATTATAGGAGGACACCCCCTCCGCCACTTCAGTCCGCCTCTGGGCACGCCAATCGCCGCCGATTGCCGCACTTGGCCAGCAATAAGCGTCCTTAACAGCTCGGTCTTCGATCCCATGATACGAATTGCGTCGTCGGCAACCTCGACGCGCTGCGCCAAGGCGCGCAGGTGATCCCGCCGATAGCCGCCCTCGCTGCTCCGGATGCGCTCGCGTGCGCGGCGTGCAAACCCCGCGATCATTGCCGGGCTTAAAGCGCCATCACCGGGGTTATCAAGCAAGGCTTGCGCCCGGTCTGCATCAACCCGCGCCTGATCGCGAATGACCTTGAGACCGGCGATCCGCTCCTTGAGCGCCGGGTCATCCAGATCAGCGACACCGGCCTCGATGGCGTCATAGAGCCGCTTGAGTCGAGATTCTGATTCGGTCGCCTGCCGCTGCAAAGAGGCGATGTGTTCGCGGCGGCGCTCGGCCTGCTCCGACCGGCGGCCGAGGACGCTGCCAAGCAGGTCTTCCAGACGGCCGGGATCGAGCAAGCGCTCCTCGATATGGCTGGCGACCATCCTGTCGAGCTTGTCCATCGGTATCGCGCGACCCTTGCAGCCGGTTTCGCCCTGCCGGGCCTTGATCGAGCAGGCATAATAGCGATAGCGGCCGCTCTTGCCGGTGCGGATGGTCATAGCTCCCCCGCAATTGCCGCAATAGCAGATGCCGGTCAGCAGGGTCGGCCCGATCACCACGCGCGCGGGTAGTTCTGTCTTCGGGTTGCGAGCCTGTAAAAGAGACTGAACGGCGTCGAAGGTCTCCCGCTCGATGATGGCGGGCACCGGGACGATGACGATCTCGCCGGGCGCGCGTGGGTCGTTGTGCTTGCTGCGCTTTCCCCATTCATGTTCACCGATATAGGTGCGGCGAGTGAGGACGCGATGGACCTGGCCGATGCCCCAGCGACCGCCATCGCGGGTGAAGATGCCCTTGGCGTTCAGATGCTTGACGATGGCCTTGACGCCCATCTGGCCGCTGTCGCCCTGACCTTCCAGAGCAAGCCGATAGATCAGACGGATGGTGTCGGCGTGCAACGGGTCGATTTCCAGCTTCTTCTTGGTCTTGGCCCCGCGCTGTTCGGCGGCGGCGATCCGGTAGCCGATCGGCGGCAACGAACCGTTCCAGAAGCCTTGCCGGGCATTCTCCTTAAGGGCACGCGTGACGTGCTTGCCGTTTTCCTTCGACTGGTACTCGTCGAACAACGACATGATCCGCCGCATCATGTCGTGGATCGGATCGTCCCCCAGCTCCTGCGTGATGGAAATGAGCCGGACATCGTTCTTGGCGAGCTTGCGATAGTAATATTCCATGTCGAAAGCATCACGGAAGAAGCGGGAGAAGCTGTGGACCAGAACCACGTCAAAAGGCGTGGGCTTCGACGTGCCTGGACTTCCCCTTTGAAAGTGGATGGCTTCTGTTAGATAAAACTGACAGGAGATTTAGAATTGAATCAGCGAGAATTTACAGAAGAGTTCAAGCGCGAAGCTGTTCGGATTTTAACGACGAGCGGTCGCGGGGTTTCGTCGGTTGCGGCTGATCTTGGGATTGGGAAATCGACACTGGGTCGTTGGCGGCAGATTTTCGAGGAGCAGGATCTTCTTGCCGGCCCGCACGAGGATGTGACCAAGGAGCTTGCCCGTCTTCGCAAGGAGAATGAACTTCTACGACAGGAGCGCGATTTGTTGAAAAAAGCGACGGCCTTCTTCGCACGGGAGACAAATCGATGAGGTTCGCTTTTATCGATACGGAGAAGGCCCACATGTCTCTGTCGCGGTTGTGCGCCTTTGCGGGCGTGAGCTTAAGCGGTTACCATGCCTGGAAGCGGCGGGCTCCCAGTCGCCGCCAGTTCGAGGACATGATCGTGCTGGCGCATATCCGCAATCAATTTTGCCTGTCACGTGAAACCTATGGCAGCCCTCGCATGCATGCCGAATTATGCGAGGACGGCATCCATGTTGGTCGGCATCGGGTCGCACGGTTGATGCGGGACAATGGCCTGAAGGCGCGGCAGAGGACACGGTTCAAGCGAACCACCGACAGCAATCATGGGGAGCCTGTCGCTCCCAATCTGCTGGATCAGGACTTCACTTGTGATGGACCAGATCAGAAATGGGGTGTCGATATCAGTTACATATGGACCGCAGAAGGTTGGCTGTATCTGGCAATTGTTATCGATCTTTTCTCTCGTCGTATTATCGGCTGGGACGCCCGCGACCGGATGAAGAAGGACCTTGCCATCAGCGCCTTGCAGAAAGCCATTGCAATCCGCAATCCTGGACCCGGTCTCATCCAGCATTCGGACAGAGGAAGCCAATATGCCAGCTATGACTACCGTAGGCTTCTCAAAGCGCATGATATGCTTCCATCCATGAGCGGAAAAGGAAACTGCTATGACAATGCAATGGTAGAAACTGTCTTTAAAACGATCAAATCTGAACTGATCTGGAGAACCGTGTTCCAGACCAGAAATGACGCAATCAAAGCCATTGGAGAATATATTGATGGCTTCTATAATCCTGTGCGCAGACATTCTGCACTCGGGTATAAATCGCCGATCCAATTCGAGGCGATGAACAAAAACTTAGAGACAGAAGCTCTCCACTAAATAAGGGAAAGTCCATTGCCGTATTATCTGGTACAATTGCCTGATACCGGCGCATGATGGGATAGCTTCAATAAACCCAGGCAAAACGGATTGTGGAACCGTATCATTGCAGTGCAACTTTTCTTCTCAACAGCAGTCAGATCATGTTAGACACATCTCATGAGTGCGATATCATCTGATTATCCCGTTTATAATCCGCCATTAGAGCCGTATATTTCGATAGTTCATCGTGATGCGGACATTCTGGTACTGGATAAACCCAGCGGGATATTGTCTGTACCCGGACGCCATCCTGCCTTGTCAGATAGCCTGGCCTCACGCGTACAAGAGACATTTCCGCAAGCTTTGATGATCCATCGCCTGGATAAAGATACCTCCGGCGTGGTGCTCATGTCATTGAACCGTAAGGCACATGCTAGCATTGCTGCCCAATTTGAGGCCCGCACCACTAAAAAAGCCTATATTGCCAAGGTCTGGGGCCGGATGAAAGATGATGAAGGTCTGATCGATTTGCCACTAGGTATCGACACAGACAACAAGCCACGCCATCGGGTAGATCACGAAAAGGGCAAGCCTGCCCAAACACGCTGGCAGGTGTTGGCGTATGAAGAAAATGCTACCAGATTGCGCCTTTTTCCGCTGACGGGGCGCACACACCAATTACGGGTCCATATGAAGGCACTGGACCATGTGATCCTCGGTGATGAATTCTATGCAGATGGCGCCGCGCTCATTGCTGCAAATCGATTGCTTCTGCATGCGGAAGAGCTGGCATTTAAACATCCGGATGGACGCGACGTAAAATTTACCGTTCCTTGCCCGTTTTGAGAATGACGATGGCGCAGAAAGAAAAGACATCAGAACTGATTGTTGATTTTGTCGGTGGCGCAATCGGCCACAGATTTCGCTCTGGTGAGGGACGGGGACAAGCGCTGGCCAAGGCAGCAGGGCTAACGCGTGGTGTTACACCAAATATCGTGGATGCAACTGCAGGTCTCGGACGTGATGCTTTCATGCTGGCATCACTAGGCGCAAACGTAACGTTGATTGAGCGCTCCGAGAAAATGCATGAGCTCCTCAAGGCAGGTCTCGCACGCGCAACTGCTGAGGGCGGGCTATATGCTGAAACTGTAGCGCGGATGACCTTGCTGCATGGCGACTCTTGCATCCTTTTGCCGGAACTGAAGCCACAAGTGGTTCTGGTCGATCCCATGCACCCACCAAGAAAAAATACTGCCCTTGTCAAAATAGAAATGCGCCAGATCCGTGATATTGTCGGCTCTGATCCAGACGCAGAAAAACTAATGCAAATAGCATTGGAAAGCGCACAAAATCGGGTAGTTCTAAAATGGCCACAGCGCGCCGAAGCCATGCCGGGGCTTCGTAAGCCTTCTCATCAAATCCTGGGAAAAAGCACTCGATACGACGTTTTTGTGAAAGCTAAAATCGTATAAAGCACTGATGCGTTAATTTTATTGAAGCCTTGAGAACTATCTACTGAGGGTTGCGCATTGCTGTTTCGGTAGCCCGAAATTGAGGAGTGTTCGCATTCCCTGAAACATAAATGGAAGTTCTATTTGGATATGTCACTATATTTTCTGAGCGTCCTTTTCGTCTAATTCCATAATTTTTTGACCCCGATAAAGCAGCTGATTGCTCTTCGACAAAATGGATACGGAAGTGGCGAAACGCGCTGATATGAAGCGCATTATATTTACCTGTATAGCCAATGCTATCAGGCGCCAGCATCTCACCCGGCCCCATTCCTTACGCCTTTAGCCGGTATTTTTGTGTAGTTTGTCTTCTTCTTGTTTTTGCAGCTTGCGTTTGTTTGATCATCACATTGCACGCAAGCTGCTCCAGCATAAACGGGACCGTCCTAGAAGTTGACGGTCATATATCCCTTGACGCCGTGGTCCTGGGCGTTTTTGGCCATTTGCCCGCTGTAGGAAACCCCAAGGCGCGTTGTCGTGCCGATCCCGATGTCGCCACCCAACCCAAGAACCAGCGCATTCTGCGCTAGCGGCGTTCCGATAATCGAGAAAGCACCCGTCTGCGCCGACACGAACGCAGCACGCGGCCTGATGTCTCCAAAAGCATAGCGCCAGCCAAGCGTGCCGTGCACCCGGCCCTCTACGCCACCAACTTCAACCGTATGCGATAAACGCACACCAGCCGTCGAAAAACCCGTATTCGCATCCGACGTATGCCCATGAAGCCCCGTGCCTAAACCAAGGTCACGCTCTCCAATCCCATCCCCTCGATACGCAACATACGCAAGGTTGACAAACGGCTCAGCCGTGACGGACTGCACACCAAACGTGTAGCTCGCCTCCCCATAAACCTGCAATGTCCGCGCGTCATATTGCGAATATTGACCATCACGCAGCCCAAGCGACGCAACATTCAACTGACGCGATACATCAATGCTATGCCACGTATGCCCAACCCCAAACTGCACACCAAGCGCACCAAAACGTCCGCCGCCGTAAATCGCAGCGTGGTAGTTGTCGACATCAGACTGGCTCAGAAGAGCATTGTTCCTGATCTCGCTCGTGCCGTAGCCGCCCGCAAAACCAAGCCGCCAGTTGTCGCCAACCGCACCATCACCACCAAGCACAAAACCGGCAGTCGACAGATCAAGCCGCGACCCCTGCCCCAACTGGCCCGCATTGCCCCAGCTGCCATAACCCTGGCCCCAAAGCCCGATATCCGCACCAGAGCCGGACAGACGGCGATCCGCCTGCGCAACAGAACCCTTGCCATCCAGCGAAACACGGGTGCGCGTGTTGAGCGCATCCCGCAGATGACGGCTTTCATCAATCAGCACACCCTGCGTTGCTGCATGGATCTGACCCGAGACCTGATCAAACGCCAGACGCACATCAAAGGCCTGATCGTTCGAGGCTGAAGCAATCGCATTATACAACCGGCTGACAGCACTGTGCCCATCAACCCCCGTCGCATCAAGCGCACGCCCAACCGCAAACTGGTTAACCGTCCACGCAACATCCGTAAACGAGCGGGTGCGCTCAAGATAGAACTGGCCCACGTTGCCAACCGCCTCGGCCTTGAACTGCGAGAACAACCGGCTGCGGCCAACTTCAAGCACCTGCACTGCATCAGGCGTTGCAAAACTCACGCCGTTGTCCGCCGTCACAAAAACATACCGATTGCCGAAGGTGTAGCCGCGCCCATCCATCAGAGACAGCGTGACCGGTGCCCCGTCACTGGCGCGCGAAAAGATCGCACGGCCATCATACGTGCCGCCAAAACCCGCTGATACAGCAATCAGATCCCCAGGCTCAAACGCAATCGTACCACCGTTCTGGACATAGGAGCCAAGCCGGATCGTCCCCGGCGAATTCCCCGGCTGGAACGTGCCGCCATTCACCGTCAGCGATGCGATGTTCACCTTATTCGCCGGCAACGCATTGGCCTGCCCTTCAAGCACACCGTTGGCATTCACCGTCACCGCACCCGCCTGGCCGTTGACGCGCAGCAAACCGCTATCGGCAACAAACGTAGCCTGGGAGAAGTCGCCCGTGATGTTCAGCGTGCCCTCAGTGAGCGTGCCCGTGCCCTTGTATTCGTTGCTCTGCGCTGACAACGTCAGGCTACCGTCACCCGTCTTCCGGAAGTTGCTGCCAGCCAGGGGAATGGCCACATCCGCAGAAGCAGCGGAAGCCACCCTGAACGTGATGCTGTCCGACCCATCAAGCGGCGCAAGCGAGAACACCGCCGGCGCAACAGGATTGCCGTAATCGTTGAAGACATAGCCCGGACCAGTAACGGTCAGGCCGCCCAGCAGAATGCGACCTTCAACCGGGATGGCAGGGCGGCCCGTGGCCGTGCCCTCAAACGTCGCCTTGTCGTGGATCCACGGCGTGCCATCCACAAAGGTGTGCGAGACACCGCTCCACAGGCGCGGATTGGGGTTCGTGTCATAGTTGAACACATGCTCCGTTCCGCCTGGCTGCTGCGATTTGGACTTGAGCACCAGATAACCGTATTCAACCGGACCAAACGTAAAATCAGACCCCGCATAGGCCGCCTTCACGCTATCCGCCACAACGATCTCACCTGAGCGGTTGGTGTACGAGAACACGTAGAAAGATGCATCCTGATCGCCCACAGAGAAGCCGGTTGGCAAGGCAACATCCGTGATCGCGCCGCCAAGCACCGCCGTTGTGCCCTTGAAAGCAGGCGCTGACGTGGCCGAAGAGCCAGTGGGCACCGTCAAACCGACTGAGGCCGTGGAGGCAAGCGTCAGCGTATCGATACCAAACGTGCTGCCGATGCTGCCAAGCAGATTGCCCGCCACCTGGGCCGTGGCAACAGCGCCCTGCCCCGCCAACGTGCCGCCCGGGCCAACATTCAGCACCCCGCCAAGTTGGCCATTCACAATCATCGAACCGCCGGAAAGCGTTGAGGTGCCGCCGAAGCTGGCGCTGTTCGCCGTCAACGTCGTGGTGCCGGCAAGGTGCTTGATGCCCGAAAGAGACGTGCCACCAGAAAGCGCGGTGTTAAACGTATTCGCACCTGTATAATTGAACACCAGGCTGCCCGCACCGTCACCAAAAGCAATCGTGCCGGCATCAAGCTGGCCCGCAGCTGCAGCCGCGCTGGCTGCATCGGCGCCAATATTGAGCGTGCCGGAAGAGCCGGCACCAACCGCCATGAGGACGCCACCACTGGGGACCGACACAACGCCGTCATTCGCCACCGTCACCGCACCAGCCCCGTTCTGGCCGATCGTGATCGTGTTGAGAAGCAACGCCGCGCCTGCACCAGACACGCTCACAAGCCCGTTGGCACCAACACCCTGCCCCACAACAGCCTGAGAATTGGCAACCGCAACACCAGCGCCGATTTGCAGCTCGCCGCCCTCAACCGTGATATCGCTGAAAGGCGCGCCAAGCGTGCTGCCGGCAAGCGGACGCAGAACACCCGCCTCCACAACCGTGCCGCCGGAATAGGTGTTGACCCCGGCAAGCTCCAGCGTACCGCCACCCACCTTGCGCAGTACATTGGTGCCAGAGCCATTTTTGAGCGCGGATTCAACCAGCGCCGTAATGCCGCTGCCAACATTGATACTGCCGGCAGAACCTGATGCGGGCGCAATCGCAAGCTGGTCACCGGTCACAACATAGCCATCGACATTGAACTGCAGCGTATCGAACGATTGTTCGCCATCAACCGTAACGGTGCCTGCCATGCCAGCGAAAACGGCTACAGTACCAGCACCCATCCAGCTGCCATTGATCTCGGCCTGGCCCGGCTGGCCGGTCCAGTTGGTGGTGCCGGTTTGCCACAAGGCCGAGCCGCCATCAACAATGCCATTCCCGAAGATATCCTCGCCATCCCAGAACTGCAGGTTCTGGCCAGCCCCCAGCACAACCAGATTGATCTGGTTGGGGATGCCCATCTGCAGTTCAGAAACATCGACGACAAACCCGCCTGTGCCTGTAATGCTTTTGCCGCCGAAGGAGCCGCCCTCGAGATTGCCGTATTCAAACAGCCGATAGTAGCCGCCGGACCCCACCGTTACATTCAGATCGCCGCCGAGGGTCAGGTTGCCTGTCACCCTCACAAGGTCGTTCTGGGCACCACCCACGATACCGGGCGCATTCAGCTCAAACACAGAGGTCGAGCTGCCCATCAGTTCGAGATTGCCATCGATGGTGAGTGTGCCCGGGCTGTTACCGGCAGAAAGCGTGCCATCAACTCTGACATTGCCGACAACCTCGCCCGAACCGCCCAGCGTGCCATTGCTGTCAACATAGATATTGCCAGCGAGCTTATCGGTACTGGCATTCCCGACAAGCAGCTTGCCGCCAGAAATCTCGATATCACCTTCAAACCCGGAGCTATCACCCTTCAGCAGCGTGGTGCCCGAGAGCTGCTTGAGCGTCGCCGTCCCCATCCCGCCGGACATCGACGCCGTAAAAATCGCCGGCGAAGAATCCAGCGCAGAGTGGTTAAAGATGAGCTCTGCATCACCAAGACCAAAGTTCAGCACCCCGGCAGAGAACGTACCTGCCCCCTTGCTGCCATCAAGCTCATCGCCAATAATGAGCTTGCCGCTCGAACCAACTGCAGACGCAACAGAAACATTGCCCACAACGCTGGCAAAACCACCAGCCGTAAGCCGAAGCGTACCACCGCCACTATCACCAACCGTAACACTGCTGGAAGCAACCAGCTTCGACCCCGCGCCCTCAACATTGATGGCCCCGGAAACAAGGCCTGCGACGGCGACCTGGACATCATTCGTGACGCTAACCTCACCGCCATTCGTGATCGCGAGCGTACCGCTGCCGTTCTTGCCGACTGAAAGGCCATCTGAAAGGGCCCATTTTGAGCCCGCACCATCAACAACAGCCGTACCATTCGAGCCATCGCCATCACCGAGAACGCCATTACCGCTTCCCAGCGTTCCGCCAGCGTTGACACGCAACTCACCGCCAGAAACAAGAACCTCGCCCGTAAAGCCCGCGCCCTTTCCTGTCAGATTGGTCGTGCCGGACAGATGGCGAATGACGGACCCAGGAGAAGCCCCCGAAATTGCAGCACCGAACGTGGTCGCACCGGAATGGTTGAAAACAAGCGCACCCGTGCCATCACCAAACGCAACACTGGCCGTATCAAGCACACCCGCAACACCAGCAGGACCAAGCTCATCACCACCAATATTGAGCGTACCGATTGAACTGGAATTCGCAGCAATCGTCACCCCAGAAGCCCGCACAAGGCCACCATCCGTAATCGACAGAATGCCAGCGCCAGAAGAGCCAACACGCAGGTTGCTGGAATTGACCCAACTGGAACCAGAACCAGAAACCGTCACTGTACCCTCGGAGCCAGCAATGTTGCCAATGACACCCCCTGTATTTGTGACCTTACCGCCATCCGTGATCGACAGACTGCCCTTCCCCAAATGGCCAACAAACAAGGCGCCGGAATTGACCCAGCTGGACCCCACCCCATCAACAGTCACTGTACTATCTGAGCCGGCAACGAAGCCAATAACGCCCGTTATATTTGTTACCTTACCGCCATCCGTGATCGACAGATTACCCTTGCCACCATTGCCAACACTCAGCTGACTAGAACTCTCCCAGCTGGAACCAGAACCAGCAACCGTCACTGTACCGTCGGAGCCAGCAGCGGCGCCAATCACGCCCGTTGTATTTGTGACCTTACCGCCATCCGTGATCGACAGGCTGCCTTTACCAGAAGAGCCAACAGACAAGGCGCCGGAATTCTCCCAGCTGGAACCAGCCCCATCAACCGTCACTGTACCCTCGGAGCCAGAACCGGAGCCAATATAGCCCGTTGTATTTGTGACCTTACCACCATCCGTGATCGACAGACTGCCCTTCCCAAAATAGCTAACATACAGCATGCTGGAATTGACCCAGCTGGAGCCAGAACCAGCAACCGTCACTGTACCCTCGGAGCCGACAACAAAGCCAATATAGCCAAATGTATTTGTAACCTTACCGCCATCCGTGATCGACAGAATGCCCTTCCCAGAAGCGCCAACAGTCAGCTGGCCAGAATTCTCCCAGCTGGAGCCAGAACCAGAAACCGTCACTGTACCGTCGGAGCCAACAATGTCGCCAATGTAGCCCCCTGTATTTGTAACCTTACCGCCATCTGTGATCGACAGATTGCCCTTGCCAGAAGAGCCAACAGACAAGGTGTCGGAATTGACCCAGCTGGAGCCAGAACCAGCAACCGTCACTGTACTGTCGGAGCCGGCAGCGGAGCCAATGGCACCCCATGTATTTGTAACCTTACCACCATCCGTAATCGACAGACTGCCCTTGCCAGAATCGCCAACACGCAGGCCGCCGGAACTCTCCCAACTGGAGCCGGCCCCATCAACCGTCACTGTACCCTCGGAGCCGACAGCAAAGCCAATATTGCCCGTTGTATTTGTAACCTTACCGCCATCCGTGATCGACAGAATGCCCTTGCCGCCCCCACCAACATACAGGCTGAGAGAACTCTCCCAGCTGGAGCCAGAACCAGCAACCGTCACTGTACCCTCGGAGCCAGAACCGGAGCCAATGACACCCCCTGTATTTGTGACCTTACCGCCATCCGTGATCGACAGACTGCCCTTGCCTGAACTGCCAACAGTCAGACCACCTACGACCTCCCACGGAGATGTCTTGGTGCCCCCACCGGTACCGATAACCGTTTCATCGGCTCCATCAATGACAACCTGCGCCAGAACAGCAGATGGCCTAACGATACAAGACAGCGACAACAGCGACACGCCTGTCAGCAACATATAGCGCGCAATCCGTGATGGCTTCGAAACGGTCATATCGCTCTTCCAGTCTCTTTAAAGCTTATAACATGCACTTTAATGCGCCCCGAAAATCAGCGCGGTATTATATTTATCAATCCATCCAGTTGCATCAAGAACAAATATCAATCTTAACGTATCTCTTCCCAGAAAAATCATGCGCCACAAATAATATTGCACACCATCAGAAAAATATTAAATAAATTAACATCCTATTAACCTTTTTATGCCATATATTAAGCTTTGCTGAGCTAAGTATGAGTGCTTTCATTATTCAAACCGCAGCGATGCCTTTGGGGAAACTTGCCCAGGCTTTAAAGCAGTTAAAAATGAGATAAACGAAGCAATTAAGGCATATGGCCTGCATGGAAATGCGCGCTTCTCACTGGCATATTCGAGAAATTACCTCTGCTCTCTAGCCAGACAGTCATTACACTTTATCTTAAAAATAATGTAAGCTGTTATTGAAAATGGGGACCATGTCTCAATTTCATCAAGCGTACCCACAAGCCCGGCATGTTCTGTGCCTGCACACAAAACAGCTTGAATATTGCCCTATACGGTGGGCACACAGGGAAATTTTATTCAGCGTCTGGCGTTGGATGTCGATGTCGTCATATCTGCGATTGCATGACAATCAAGGAAATCAGCGCTCAAGCCTTTCTGTGCATCACTAGCTATCGTTACAGATGATGTTACACACCTTAAATTACCGGACTTTCCGATCTGTATACTACCATCAGCGCTGTCTTCATCTGATGAATCCGGCGACGAAAACTGGAAAGGATCAATCATGACATACCTTTCCTTTTCAGTATTAAACAATAACTGCGAACTCGTTTTCTCAAGCTCTCGCGCATGTGCAATTGCATCTATCTGGTCATTAGGATTACTTGGCAATCCACCGCCTCCAGCACCATCATTATCCGACGGTCTGGCGACAATTTCCAGCACTCCACCTGATGTCAATTCAAGGTTGTAATTGCCTCCTGCCTGCAGGTTACCAAGTGTAATAAAACGTGTTCCAGGCGCATCTGCACCCTCGAATGAAAGTTCTCCCGCGAGCAAGGATGCATTATCGCCGCCCTTCCAGCCCGAAATCGTAAATGCAATCTGATAATCTGATTGTCCTACCGTTCTCACTTGTCCCGGCATCGGATTAACCGTCAACTGGGCCTGAGTGATTATACCAGTTGTGCTGAATTCAGACGCAGTCAGGATGTAATTATGCGCAGCGGTACCACTCAGGAGATAACGCCCTGTAACTGTATTCGCTTCTGCGACATTGGCACTGTTATATCGGGTGTCTATGAGCTCCAGTCCAACCCTGCCAATATCAGCGGCTACAACACCGTTTAATGTACCGTCGCTCAATTTCTGCGCAAAGGCCGTGCCATCATAGATACGCTGGCTTGTTACCTGCCCCGGAGTGGCGATCATCAGCGATTTTGCAGTAATCGCCGCCTTTGTCTGGAAAGCTGCATCCGCCAGAATATAGTTACCTGCAGCAGCACCACTTATACTATAAATCCCATTAACGTGAATATGAGTACCAGCATTAGCGCTGGCATAAGCTGCATTCAGCGAAACCGTGATGTCATCAGATCCAACAACACCTGATAGTATCGCGCCATGATTGGTTACAAAGATATCCGTCGTCCCATCATATACACGGCTGGACTGTACAACACCGCCAGACACCGTAAGTGTCGCCGGTGTAATGGCAAAGGCCTGGCCCAGTATAATATTCATGGTGTAGTTGCCACCGGCTGACAACGTTCCCTGGTTAATCGCATAGCTACCGACATTATTACCTGCAACACGATCCAGTGCGCCTGTCATAATTGAAATGGTATCACCATTCACAAGACCAGAGACCGCATAAGACAACGTTGGATCTGCTGTACCATAGACCTTCGATTGTCCGCTATCCGTTGTAATCGTCAAGACTGCTGGTGTAATGGCGAAGGTCGGGCCGGGCACAAGATTGATGGTGTAGTTGCCGCCGGCTGAAAGCGTCCCCTGATTAATCCCATAGATACCGACATTATTGCCTGCAACACGATCCAGTGCGCCTGTCATAACTGAAGCAGTATCACCATTCACAAAACCAGAGGCCGCATAAGACAATGTTGGATCTGCCCCACCATAGACCTTCGATTGCCCGCTATCCGCTGTAATCGTCAAGGTCGCAGGTGTAATGGCAAAGGTCTGGCCGGGCACAAAAGTGATGGTGTAGTTGCCGCCGGCTGAAAGCGTCCCCTGATTAATCGCATAGGTACCGACGTTATTGCCTGCAACACGATCCAGTGCGCCTGTTATAAGTGAATCCGTGTCACCATTCACAAGACCAGAGGCCGCATAAGACAACGTTGGATCTACCCCACCATAGACCTTCGATTGTCCGCTATCCGCTGTAATCGTCAAGGTCGCAGGTGTAATGGCAAAGGTCTGGCCGGGCACAAAAGTGATGGTGTAGTTGCCACCGGCTGACAGTGTGCCCTGATTAATCGCATAGGTGCCAACATTATTGCCTGCAACGCGATCCAGTGCGCCTGTCATAACTGAAGTGGTATCACCATTCACAAGACCAGAGGCCGCATAAGACAATGTTGGGTCTGCCCCACCATAGATCTTCGATTGTCCGCTATCCGCTGTAATCGTCAAAGCTGCTGGTGTAATGGCAAAGGTCTGGCCGGGCACAAAAGTGATGGTGTAGTTGCCACCGGCTGACAGTGTGCCCTGATTAATCGCATAGGTGCCAACATTATTGCCTGCAACGCGATCCAGTGCGCCTGTCATAACTGAAGTGGTATCACCATTCACAAGACCAGAGGCTGCATAAGACAATGTTGGATCTGCCCCACCATAGACCTTCGATTGTCCGCTATCTGCTGTAATCGTCAAGGCTGCCGGTGTAATAGCGAAAGTCTGGCCGGGCACAAGATTGATGGTGTAGTTACCACCGGCTGACAGTGTGCCCTGATTAATCGCATAGGTACCAACATCATTACCTGCAACGCGATCCAGCGCGCCCGTCATAACTGAATCCGTGTCACCATTCACAAGACCAGAGGCCGCATAAGACAACGTTGGATCTGCCCCACCATAGACCTTCGATTGTCCGCCATCTGCTGTAATCGTGAGTGTAGCCTTTGTAACGATCAGATCTAATGTGTAAATGTAGCGATATGTATCCTTTCCATCGCCACCACGGATCAGGCCTGTTACTTCATTCATATATGAACCAGCATTCAACCCGTTGACAGCTAATGACGGAGAGCTGCCAAATGTTGATTGGCTACCGTAAGAGGTATCGCCAGAGATATGCTTTCCTTGTCCATAAACAATGGAACCTGATGGACCTCCGCCAACCCATGTGACTGATGAGCTGCCATAAACAACTGTTGCATTGCTTGTAGCTTGAACGCGAAGAACCTTTGAAAGCGCGTAAAGTTCTGGCGAATAACCATCACCAGGTGGCGCCCAGATGTTATTGAAGTCCCATCCTGTTGCAACACCCATAAATTCGGCTGTGCTCTTGAACTGAGCCAGTGTCAGCCCCATCGTGCCAACATCAGAACCATAACCGATACCAGTAATGATGGCATCTTTATTCCAGAAGCTGGATGTAATTGTGCCATTATCGCGGTATCCTGCAAGGCCGCCAATATAGCTGCCCGTGCCTGTCACACTTCCCGTCGCATAAGTATTTGTAATGTCATTATTACTGAACCCTACGAGACCACCAATCTGATCTATGCCAACCACATTTCCGGTCGCGTAGGCGTTTTGAATATTAGCCTGACTATACCCTACCAGGCCACCAACATAATTACCTGTGCCCGTTACATTCCCCATCGCATAGGCGCTGCTTATGACGCCACCGTCGCCATACCCTACAAGGCCGCCGACCCGACTATTACCCAACACCGTACCTGTCGCATAGGCATTCGTAATGTTATTGTGACTGAACCCTACAAGACCACCAATCTGATCTATGCCCGTCACATTTCCTGTCGCATATGCATTTTGTATATTGGTCAGGCTGGACCCTACCAAACCGCCAACATAGTTACCTGTGCCCGTTACATCCCCTACTGCATTGACACCGTAAATGGCACCGCTGTTGCTGTATCCTATTAGACCACCAACGTGGTTGTTGCCGAACACCGTCCCTGTAATATAGATATTACTGATATTACTATTGATGCTATTCCCAACGAGAGTGCCGACAGAGTCCTTGCCACTCACACTGCTACCAACGAGACCTGCGTTTTTAATGGTTGATAAATCGGTATAACCGAACAATCCTGCACCATCCCGCAAGGGTCGATTGATTGTCAGACCACTGATTACATGGCCCTGGCCATCAAAGATGCCCTTAAAGCCATTGGAACTTGATCCTATTGGCACAAAACCATAGAGGTTGGCTGCAGACTTTGTTGTTGTCGTGCGCCATATACCAGCATCATTTGCCAGCGTCGCTGTCAGATCAATATCGTTGGCAAGGATATAGGTTTTACCGCTGCTGGTTGCGCCATCATGGCTCTTGATCAGCTGTAACTGGTTGGCATTACGGATGGTATAGGTACCTGCAATCCCATTGCCTGCCGCATCATAGGTCTTGCCAAACTCCTCCAAGTCCATCCGCAGGAAAGGACGGGTTTCGCCATCAACCATGTACCAGGTGTTGGTGAAATTCCACCCAGCGTAAATGGCCTGATTAAAAGCATTTTGAGTGCTGGTGCTGGAATAAATACCGACAGCGCCTGCATCCCCGCCAGAGGCCTGACCGGTTGTATCGATGTCCCAGAAGCTGGAAGAGATAGTACCTGCCGGCTTCGTCCCTACAAATCCTGAGCCTCCTGTTACCTTACCAGAGGCGTAAGCCCTGGTGATCGTGCTTGAGCTTTGCCCAGCAAGCCCACCAACAAATCCTGTACCTGTTACAGAGGCCGTCGTATAAACATCTGATATAGAAGTACCGCTAACCCCCACCAGACCACCAACATGCGTGCTTGAGCTGCTGACAGTTCCTGTCGTGTAAGACACGCTGATGCTACCACCACTAACATTACCTGCCAGACCACCTATAGCGCTACCCGTGCCTGCAACAGCGCCTGTTACAAAGGTCTTATTGATACTTGCGCTGCTACCATAACCTAACAGCCCTCCGACAGAAGTCTTTCCTGTTACTGATACATTTTCCAACCCAACACTTTTGAGCGTTGCGCTATTTACATATCCAAACAGTCCGACATTATCCTTGGACGGCCGATTGATGGTAAGCGCATTGATCACGTGGCCTTGGCCATTGAACGTGCCCTGGAAGGGGTCGGTGCTCGTGCCAATCGGCGCAAATCCGTAGAGGTTTGCCGCATCCTTCGTCGTTACCGTGCGCCAGTTTCCCCGATCGTAGGAAAGCGCTGCTGTCATGTCTATGTCATTGGCGAGGATATATGTCTTGCCGCTACTTGTTGCGCCTTCATGGCTCTTGATCAATTGCAACTGATTTGCAGTGCGGATAGTGTAAGTGCCAGCAATTACATTGCCTGCAGCATCATATGTCTTGGCAAGCTCGTCCAACTCCATGCGCAAGAAGGGACGGGTTTCGCCATCGACCATGTACCAATTGCCTGTGAAATTGAAACCGCTATAGTTAGCTTGAGTAAAGGCATTGGCCGTCGAAAGAGAATAAGCATTGTAAAAATTGTTGTATGAATTTCCTCCGAAGAGACTGCCAGTATTAGTCGTTCCGGTGACCTTCCCTGAGGCATATGCATAATAACTATTGGATGCCCCTCCCCAATATCCCACCAGACCCCCAACATATTTCGAACCTGTTACCGAGCCAGTTGCATAGACATTATTGGAGCTGGAGCTACCACTATAATTCCCAACCAGGCCGCCAACATAATCATTTCCCGTTACGTCGCCCGCAGCATAGGATGTTGCAATACCCCTATATCCCGCTTGGCCTAAAAGTCCCCCTACATAGTTCCACCCTTTTACGGAGCCCGATGCATAGGAATTCTTTATCGTTCCATCTGTAAAACCAACTAGCCCGCCAGCGTAGTCATTGCCTTCAACGGCTATGGTTGAAAATGAATTAGAGACATCTGAAGAATAGCCGGCCAGGCTTCCAGTGCGATTTCTTCCCCTAACTACTCCACCCACAAGGCCAATATTTTTAAGTTCCGTCCCTGACGATCCAATCATGCCAAACAGCCCAACATAGTCCTGGGATGGGCGATTAATGGTTAGACCTGCGATGATATGACCCTGACCATCGAATGAGCCAAAGAAAGAAGCTGACGAAACCCCAATCGGTAGAAACCCTTGACCTCCATACCAATTGGCTGTGCTCGTCGCATCAATATCAGCTACGAGTGCAAAGTGCTTGCTCCGCATAGAGGCCATGCCTTGAAGGCCATAAAGATCTGCGATCTTATATGAATTAGCGGCGTCTACACCGGTTCCGCTGGTTGCGCGCAGGAAGATGACCGTAGGCGAATACTTGCTATCATAAGCCAAATGAAACGCCTGAGCTGCAAACGCAGGGAGCGTTGCACTTTTCTGCACCCACGCGCCTGTCTCAAGGGAGAACGTGCCAACGTTGATCGTCCCACCCGCACCCGTCGTAATTGTCGGGGCTGCCTCCGTGCCGCTTGCTGCTTTCAGCGTCAGCCCACCATTCACCGCTGTAATCGCAGCGTTGATCGCGATGGTGTTCGCGGCATTCAGCGTCAATGTTGTTGCAGCATTCCACGTGATCGCTGCATTGACGATGATGTTACCAAGTTGCGCACCACCCGATCCCGTCGTCACAACCGTATTCGCACTCGCCAGCAGACCCGTCAGCGTATCAACACCCAGCGTGCTGTCGTTGGCCACGGGCGTGACGCTACCGCCGGAACCTGCCACGATCGTCAGATTATATGGATCAAGCAACAACGTTCCAGCGCCGGCCTGCCCCAGCAGATTCGCCGTGCCGTTAAACGCCAGCGTCGCCTTGCCCGAGACCTCCGCATCACCCCCCAGCCCTGTAACACTTGTCGCGCTCACATGCCCTGCGAAATCCGTATGCAGATCAGACCACAGAACGATCTTGCCGCCATTACCTTCGGATGCATCGGCAGTAATCACCGCACCCTTGGCAACCGTTAGCAGCTTGGCAGTGCTGACTTTCTCACTGACGTAATTCGCCGCCGTATTGGCTCCGCCCTGATAATCACCACCAATCAGCGCAATACCGCCTTTGGCCCCAGACACATCAACCCGTGCCGCATCGGTCAGTGTGATGTTATCGCCCGCGACAATAACCGTGCCACCATTGCCGTTAAGCTCATCAGGGCGAACGGGCGGCAGAAGACCGCTTGCATCAAGCGTGGCTGCAACCTTGATTGTTTTACCCGAAACACGAATATCACCGCCATTGCGGCTGCGGTTAGCTGCTGTTGCAACCTTGCGTGCCGAAACATGTTGAGTGACTTCAACCGTGCCTGTATCGCCTGCCGTCAGAAATACCCTGCCGCCCTGCTTTGAAGTGCCCGTGGCTGCAATAACGCCATGTTTATTGCCCGCCAGCGCATAAACGTTACCGCCATTGGCCCGCAGCTCCACTTCTGCAGCCTTGATATTGCCGGTGTTCTTGACGCTGGTGCCTGATCCACCCGCTTTGACGACAAACCGCCCACCATCAAGCGAACGATCCTGCACCAGCACCTCGGTGCCTGCCACCAGAGCGGCGGTGCCATTGGGGGCTTCGATATCGCCTTCATTCTCGACGGTTCGCCCCATCAGCACAACGCTGCCGCCTAATGCGCCAATGCGGCCTGCATTTCTGACAGCGGCACCGCTTGTGCCCTTGAAGGTATGCGCCTCACCACGGGCAGCCTTCTGGAACTCATCATCGGAAATATCGAGCGTTGAACCGATGAAAGAACCGCCGGTTTCAATACGCCCTGTTGGCCCAACCGCAATACCGGCGGGGTTGATCAGATAGACTGAGCCTGTCGCTGTGAGGGAGCCATCGATTTGAGAAGCGATATTGCCGCGCACACGATTGAGCGTAGAGCCCACGCCGTTATCGAAGTGCACGCTGTTTGGCTGGCCGATCGAAAACTGATCCCAGGAGATGATCGCGGTTGGTGATGCCTGTCTAACGGCAAGGCTGGAGCCATTTTGGGTGACATCGGCCTGTCCATTGACGATCTGCGCACCAGAAGGCAGGCCTTGCGCACAAGCAACCGCTGATGACATCAGAAGACTTACGCCAGCAACACTCGTAAGAAAAAGATTCTTTCTATTCCCGCCAATGTAAGACGACCTGACCAATAGAACAGCTCCTACAAGTAGCATAATAAGCGCACAGAAAGTTGCTTAATTTACATTTCGATCATAATTGAAGCCATAAAAATGTCAAAATCTATTGCGTGCTTAATCAGCATATCAGGCATGCAGATAGGAAATACTACTCGGACCCCGCATGGCCAAGAATCGTTAGCGCCACGCAATTTCGAGACGTCTTTAACAGGCTATTGCATACGATCCTGCACGCTGCCTGGTAGCTGAAATGGTTTTCTGCGCTATCTGATTGCAGGCTATCTTTACGAAGCATCTCAAATGCCTAAACAATGTCACGCAAAGACCTGCTTTGCGCGACACAAAATCCGGTAATTCTATAATTTGCAATTAAGCACTTACCGAGAAACAGCCCATCGTCTCCTAAACCGCAGACAACCGTTTCACGCGCTGGGCAATGTCTCGAACAGAGTCAGCCATTTGTTGCGTGTTAGAAGAAATATCTCGCGTAACTGCACTCTGCTCTTCTATCGCACCTGCAACTTGCGTAACATACTCATTCACATTACCTGCTGACGCTGATATATTTTTGATACTATCCGCAACAGAACTAGCGATATCTTGTACATATTGAATCTGCTTTGCAATATCTTCTGTCGCTTTGGTAGTCTGTGTTGCAAGATTCTTGACTTCAGAGGCAACAACGGCAAAGCCCTTACCGGCCGCCCCGGCGCGGGCAGCTTCAATTGTTGCATTCAATGCCAGCAAGTTCACCTGACCAGCAATATTATTGATCAACTCCGCAATCCGCCCCATGGATTGCACGCTGCCCGTCAAATGATCTGCAGCCGCACTTGATTGAGTCGCATCGTTAAGAATACCAGCTGTCGCCTCTTGGGACATTACCATATTCTGGCTGATTTCCTCAATTGAAACCGTTAATTCTTCAATTGCAGCGGCTACACTTTGAACGTTCTCTGTTGCCTCTTCAGCAATACTACCCGTTTGAATAACCTGCGTTACATCGGTCGCATATTTCACAACCTTGAAGGGCTTTCCACTCATATCGAAAATGGGATTGTAAGACGCCTGAATCCATATCTCCCGACCACCTTTTGCAATGCGCTTGTAAACACGCGCATCAAATTCACCCCGTCCCAGCTTCTGCCAGAAAAGTTGGTACTCTACGCTCTGCGCCTCCGAAGGATCAACAAACATGAGATGATGCTGGCCCCGCACTTCATCCAATGTATAGCCCAATGCATCAAGGAAATTCTCATTGGCCGTGATAATTGTGCCATCCAGCTGAAACTCAATCACTGCCTGCGATTTACTAATTGCTGAAAGCTGCCCGGCAAAATCTGCATTTTTCAATTTCTCGGCGGTAATATCAGATGCATATTTGACGACTTTGAATAGCTTTCCATTCATATCAAATATAGGGTTGTAAGAAGCTTGAATCCATACTTCCTTACCATCTTTACCAAAGCGCTGGAATTCTCCTGCAACAAACTCACCGCGATTAAGTTTCTGCCAGAACGCCTTGTATTCATGGCCCTGAGCATAATCTGAATCCGCAAATATACTGTGGTGTCGACCTTGAACTTCCTCAAGGCTATAACCCATGACCTGCAGAAAGTTTTCATTCGCCGTAATGATTAAACCATCCATATTAAATTGGATGACGGCTTGGGACTTTCCAATAGCACTGAATTGCCCCTCATAATCAGCATTTCGCAATTTCTGCTGCGTAATATCAGCAGCATACTTCACCACACGAAATACTTTTCCGTGTGTATCGAGAATTGGATTATAAGATGCCTCGATCCATACTTCCTTGTTACCCTTTCCCAAACGCTTGAATTGCCTGGCTTGAAATTCACCGCGACCAAGCTTTTCCCAGAACTCTCTATAATCAGGAGTCTGGGCATATTGTGGCTCAACAAATATACGATGATGCTGCCCTTTGATATCATTCAAGGAATAGCCCATTACATTGAGAAAATTATCATTCGCATCAATAATTATGCCGTCCGGCTGAAAGTAAATAATTGCCTGTGATCGGCTTAAAGCATTCAGCTCAGCTCTTTCTTGTGAAAATCTACTATTAAAGAACATACTATCCCCCATGGATGCTCTTAATGTAAGTGGTGTCTTAACCCTTATGAGTAGGGTAAAAACCCGACGCTCTCTCGTAGCTTAGCTTTAGCCTGATCCAGGGGAAGAACTTGCTCATGAAATAATCACACCGAACAATGAGCGCAAAAACCCAAGGATGAAAAACTAGATCTCAGTATGCTATTTAAACTCTTCATGGGATAGTGCGGCGTTCATTTAATAGGGCTTCACTCGTTTATTTAGTTAATCTTTTCTTTTTTTGATTTTGCATAAAATATATTTCGACTAACGTACAATAGCTGCATGACATTCCAGCACTATTATTATACCCAGCGCTGACTTGAAGCGAGTAAGTGCGTGTGCATAGCTGCATGTGCCGCAAGAGGATTACGGGCTTCGAGTGCAACCAGAATAGCTTCATGCTCCTCAAGAGCTGTTCGCCACGCATCACGATCTTCAAACCGGGCGCGCAGGCGCTCCGCTATCGGGCTATGACGCGCATCAAATAATTCCTCCACCATACGCACGATAACCGAATTCCCCACCTGCGCAGCAATTCTCAAATGGAAAAGACGATCTTGCTCCAGAGGCTTGCGACCGGCCGAAATTTCTGCGCGCATTTCATCCAGCGTCTGACGTAGTTGCGCCAATGTTTGCGCTGTCATCGCAGCAGCAGCCTGAATAATTACAGCCCCTTCAAGCATAGCACGCGCTTGCATAAGCTCTGTCGGACTGTCGCCGAGTGAGCGGGTTTGCTTGTTTTGAGAACTCTGGTCCTCCCGCTCTTCCGCATTGACATAAATGCCGGAACCCATACGAATTTCAATGCTGCCATCAATTTCCAGGGCAATCAGCGCCTCCCGCAATGAAGGCCGCGAGACTCCCAGTTGTTGCGCAAGATCACGCTCCGCCGGCAGGCGAGACCCTGGGGGGAATTGACCGCTTTGAATGAGCAAACGAATTTGGTCAGCTGTCTGCTGATATAGACGTCGCGTTTCAGGCACTTTGGTCTGACCAGCCATTCTCATGTCCTTTTATTCAAAATAGACCTTATGTAAACTTTATCCAAGATTCAACTTGGATTAATTAAATTTCATCTTCACATCAATATCTTATTTTTAATCCCTTGTTGGTGAGTGACAGCTATAAAAAGGGACCTTTAAGAAATTTTGATTAAACTGGCTTGACCAATTAATTTTGCGCTCTTAACAATATGCCAGAGCAAAATGCGGTTTGCGATCGACGTTGCTTTTCAATCAGGCGCAAGCTGCAAAAACGTAAGCGTGATAATGGTTTGCACTTTAATGAGCACCCAGGTTGCAAACCCTCACCAGCGAGAAGTGTACGTTTGAGGCCTGATGAAGTACTTTTGTCGATCTGCCGGAAACCAATCATAGCCAGCAGCGTAGACATTGAGCCACAATCCAAGTGACGTTGAGATCCGCAAAAGCGGGCGATGTTGAGAACGGAGGAATGCGCAATGGAAGGCTTTCCGCGCGACGCGGTCAAGCAAACGCACAATTGGGCGTATATCAACAGCGATTGCATGCTTTCCTCTCAGAAATCGCTCGCAACATGTGTTTCTGCGCGCGTGCGCGACTTCCTGTTTAATCGGGAGGCGCCAGTCTTACAGCGATATCGCACGTCGATAATCTCCCTCTGACAGAGCGCTTAAGTGCCTCACGCCCCTACCGCAAATTGGAGACGATAATGACCACATATCTTGCAGGAAAAACCGTGCTGGTGACCGCAGCAGGACAGGGCATTGGGCGAGCAAGCGCACTGGCTTTCGCGGCTGCAGGCGCAAGGGTTTATGCAACGGATATCAACGAGCAGGCCCTTGCTGCACTTGAAGGCACGGCAAATATCACCCCCGGCAAGCTCGACGTGCTGGATACGGCTGGCGTTGAGGCTTATATCAAATCGATTGATGCTGTTGATGTGCTCTTCAACTGTGCAGGTGTCGTGCATTCGGGATCGGTGCTGGAGATGAGCGACAACGATCTCGACTTCGCGTTCGATCTCAACCTTCGCGCCATGGTGCGCACCATTCGTGCCATTCTGCCCGGTATGCTTGAGCGCGGGGATGGCGCAATCATCAATATGTCGTCCATCGCCAGCAGCTCGAAGGGCGTGCCCAACCGCTGTGCCTATGGCGTAACCAAGGCAGCCGTTATCGGCCTGACGAAATCCATCGCTGCGGATTATGTCGCGCGCGGCATTCGCTGCAATGCCATCTGCCCCGGCACCGTTGAAAGCCCCTCGCTTGAAGGCCGCATGCGCGCGCAGGGCAATTATAATGAGGCACGTGCCGCGTTTATCGCCCGCCAGCCTATGGGACGTCTTGGTACGGCAGAGGAGATCGCAGACCTCGCCGTCTATCTCGCTGGCGCGACCTACACCACTGGCCAAGCTTATGGAATCGATGGCGGCTGGTCGATCTGACCGGCTGCATTATTGCATCATCTAAGGAGACACACATGAAGCTTTTGCGTTATGGCCCTGTGGGTGCCGAGAAGCCTGGCATGCTTGATCAGAATGGTAACATCCGCGATCTGTCCGGTGTGATTGACGATGTTGCAGGCGCCGTGCTCAACCCCGCATCGCTGGCGAAGCTTGGCACGATCGATCCTGAAACGCTCCCGCTCGTGTCAGGCTCTCCGCGTCTTGGACCATGCGTTACGGGTACGGGCAAGTACATCTGCATCGGCCTCAACTACTCCGATCACGCAGCCGAAACCGGCGCCACCGTGCCGCCAGAGCCGATCATCTTCATGAAGGCTTCATCCGCTATTGTCGGTCCAAACGACGACCTCCTGATCCCACGCGGTTCAACCAAGACCGACTGGGAAGTGGAACTCGGCGTCGTTATCGGTAAGACGGCTAAATATATCTCTGAAGATGATGCACTGGATTATGTTGCCGGCTATGTAACTCTGCATGACGTCTCTGAGCGTGAATTCCAGATCGAGCGCAGCGGCCAGTGGACCAAGGGAAAATCTTGCGACACCTTCGGCCCTACCGGCCCGTGGCTGGTGACCAAGGACGAGGTTGCCGATCCGCAGAACCTGCGCCTGTGGCTGAAGGTCAACGGCGAGACCCTGCAGAACGGCTCCACAAACACCATGGTTTATGGCGTGAAATATCTGGTTTCGTACCTGTCCCAGTTCATGTCCCTGCACCCCGGCGACATCATCTCCACGGGCACACCTCCGGGCGTTGGGCTTGGCTTGAAGCCGCCACGTTTCCTCAAGGCGGGTGACGTTGTTGAGCTGGGCGTTGAAGGGCTCGGCGAGCAAAGGCAAAACGTTCGCAACGACGATTGATCATACTTTACGTAATCCGGTTCCGGAGTAATTCGCATGACAACCATCACCAATCTCAGGGTCTTTGACCTGCGTTTTCCAACCTCTGCGGGCCTTGATGGTTCTGATGCCATGAACCCGGATCCGGATTACTCCGCCGCCTATGTCATTCTGGAAACAGATGATGCAGCGCTGAAAGGCCACGGCCTCACCTTCACGATTGGACGCGGCAACGAGATCTGCTGTCTCGCGATTGAAGCGATGCGACACTTGATTGTCGGCACCGACCTTGCCAAGGTACTTGAAAATCCCGGCAAATTCTGGCGCCATCTCACCAGCGATAGCCAGTTGCGCTGGATTGGGCCGGAAAAGGGCGCGATCCACCTCGCCACCGGCGCGGTCGTAAACGCTGTATGGGATCTGTTGGCGAAGCAAGCCGGGATGCCGGTGTGGAAGTTCGTCTCCACGATGACGCCCGAGGCCATCGCCGACATCGTCGACTACCGCTATATCACCGACGTGCTCACCCGCGATGAAGCGCTCGCCATTCTCCGCAAGGCTGAGAGCGGCAAGGCTGAGCGCATCGCCCTGCTCGAAAAAGAGGGTTACCCCTGCTACACCACCTCTGCGGGCTGGCTGGGCTATTCCGATGAGAAGCTGCGCCGTCTTGCGCAAGAGGCCGTCGATAGCGGCTTCAACCATATCAAACTGAAGGTCGGGCGCGACCTTGAGGACGACATCCGCCGCCTTACCATTGCGCGTGAGGTGATCGGGCCGGATCGGTTTCTGATGATCGATGCCAATCAGGTCTGGGAGGTTGATCAGGCCATTGCATGGATGAAGCAGCTAGCGTTCTGCAACCCGCTGTTCATCGAAGAGCCAACCAGCCCCGACGACATTGCGGGCCACCGCAAGATCCGCGAAGCCATTGCGCCAGTCCAGGTCGCGACTGGCGAAATGTGCCAGAACCGCATTATGTTCAAGCAGTTCATTGCCGAAGGCGCTATCGACGTTGTCCAGATCGACAGCTGCCGCATGGGTGGCCTGAACGAAGTGCTGGCCGTGCTGCTGATTGCTGCGAAGTACGACAAGGCCGTGTGGCCGCATGCGGGCGGTGTGGGCTTGTGTGAGTATGTGCAACACTTGTCGATGATCGATTACATCGCCGTTTCCGGCACGAAGGAGGGGCGCGTGATTGAATATGTCGATCATCTGCACGAGCATTTCCTTGATCCATGCGTGATCAAGAACGCTGCTTACATGCCACCGTCATTGCCGGGCTTTTCTATTGAGATGAAGCCTGCTTCAATCGAAGCGCAAGTATTTCAACCAAAAAGCGCGTGACCCCAAAATGATCATATCCGCATCAACCGACTACCGCGAAGCCGCACGCCGTCGCCTGCCACCATTCCTGTTCCACTACATTGATGGTGGAGCGTATGCGGAATACACGATGCGCCGCAATGTCGACGATCTGGCAGAGCTGGCACTGCGTCAGCGGATTTTGCGTAATGTTGCGGATATTGATACCTCGACCGAGATTTTTGGCCAGAAGCTCTCCATGCCGGTGGTGCTTGCCCCTGTGGGCCTCACCGGCATGTACGCCCGCCGTGGTGAAGTGCAGGCTGCAAAGGCTGCAACCGCCAAAGGCATCACACTCGCTCTCTCCACAATGTCGGTGTGCCCTATAGAGGAGGTCGCATCGCAGGTTGATGCACCAATATGGTTCCAGCTCTATGTGCTGAGAGACCGCGGCTTTATGCGCAATGCGCTGGAGCGGGCGCAGGCGGCGGGCGTGAAGAACCTCGTTTTCACCGTCGATCTGCCCGTACCGGGTGCGCGTTATCGCGATGCGCATTCGGGCATGTCCGGCCATTATGGCCCCGCACGGCGGCTTTTACAGGCTATGACGCATCCACGATGGGCCTTTGATGTTGGCCTGTTCGGCCGCCCGCATGATCTTGGCAACGTCACCACGTATCTTGGCAAGCCAATTGGCCTTGCAGATTACATTGGCTGGATTGCCTCAAACTTCGATCCATCCATCAGCTGGAAGGATATTGAGTGGATCCGCGATGTCTGGAAAGGCAATATCATTATCAAGGGCATTCTTGATACCGAAGACGCCCGCGATGCTGTGAGCTTTGGTGCGGACGGTATTGTTGTTTCCAACCACGGCGGACGCCAGCTGGACGGCGTTCTCTCAACAACCCGCGCCTTACCTGAGATTGCCGATGCGGTTGGAGATCAACTCACTCTTATGGTGGATTCCGGAATTCGCTCGGGTCTTGATGTGGTGCGCATGCTGGCGCTTGGCGCAAAGGGCGTGCTGATTGGTCGTGCCTTTGTCTATGCATTGGCAGCAGCCGGTGGGGCAGGCGTTGCCAACCTGCTTGATCTTTTCGAAAAGGAAATGCGCGTAGCAATGGCACTCACAGGCACACGTTCCATCAGTGAGATCACCCGCGAAAGCCTGGTGAAGTAAAGCACCAATTACAGGCCTAACACCATTGGGAGCATAAGCACCAAAGGGTGTGTCGAGCTTCACTTCAGGGGGAGTCGAAACTGGTGCCTTTCGAGAACCACAGCGCAGTGGACTTCTGTCCATGAGCAGCTGGAAACGCAGAAAGGTGCCAGTTGCAGGCCACCGTTGCCAACCTGCTTGATCTTTTTGAAAAGGAAATGCGCGTAGCAATGGCACTCACAGGCGCACACTCCATCAGTGATGATCACCCGCGAAAGCGGGGTGAAGTAAAGCACCAATTACAGGCCTAACACCATTGGGAGCATAAGCACCAAAGGATGTGTCGAGCTTCACTTCAGGGTGAGTCGAAACTGGTGCCTTTCGAGAACCGCAGCGCAGTGGACTTCTGTCCATGAGCAGCGGAAGCGCAGAAAGGTGCCAGTTGCAGGCCACCATGGAGTGAAGATCGGCGCATCCTCACATGGTGGCGCCTATTTGCCACGGCACAAATTCGTTGCGGCCGTAGCCCAGGAGTTCGGATTTTGAGCGGGTGCCGGAGGCGATGTCCAGGATGACGTTGAAAATCTCCCGGCCCTTCTCTTCAATGGAAACGCCATCGATGATGTCGCCGCAGTTGATGTCCATGTCGTCCGGCATGCGGCGGTAAAGCTCGTTGTTGGTGGCGAGCTTGATGGATGGCACAGGCTTGCAGCCATAGGCCGAACCGCGCCCGGTGGTGAAGCACAGGATATTCGCTCCACCCGCAACCTGCCCCGTTGCCGCAACCGGATCGTAGCCGGGCGTATCCATATAAACAAAGCCCTTGCGTGTGACGCGCTCAGCATAACGATAGACATCCCGTAGCGTCGACGTGCCACCCTTTGCCACCGCCCCCAGAGACTTCTCAAGGATCGTTGTGAGACCACCAGCCTTGTTGCCGGGCGAGGGATTGTTGTTCAGCTCACCGCTATTGCGGGCCGCATAATCTTCCCACCAATGGATCAGATCGACGATCTTCTGTCCCACCTCAACGCTTTCCGCGCGGCGGGTCAACAGATGTTCTGCACCGTAGATTTCCGGCGTTTCCGATAGAATAGCCGTACCGCCCTGCCGCACCAGCATATCAACCGCTGCACCAAGCGCCGGGTTTGCCGTGAGGCCCGAATAACCATCCGAACCACCGCACTGCAGTGCAAGTGTCAGCTCTGAGGCCGGAATGATCTCGCGGTGCTGACCACGCGCGAATGGCAGCATTTCTTTGATGCGCGCCACACCTGCCTCAATAGCCTTACGCGTGCCGCCGCTGTCCTGAATCGTGAATGACTGGAAGTGCTCACCTTCAGCAATGCCATATTCCTGCTTGAAGCGCGGAATCTGAAACACTTCACAGCCCAGCCCAATCAGCAGAACTGCCGCAAAGTTCGGGTGGCTGGCATAGCCCCATTGCGTGCGCGAGAGAACATCAAACCCCTCACCCTTCGAGGCCATCGCACAGCCGGTGCCGTGCGTCAGCGGCACGATGCCATCAATCTCGGGATAGTCGTCCAGCACACCTGAACGGTTGATCTCGTCGGCGATATAATCCACCACCGTCGCGGAGCAGTTCACGGAGGACAGGATGCCAATGTAATTACGCGTACCAACCCGACCATCGGGACGACGAAAACCCATGAAGGTCGCTGGCTGCTCATCGGGCCGCAATTGCTCCTGCGGATGGGCTTCTGCGGCAAAGGCATAGTCGCGATCGAAGTCCTTCATCACGACGTTCTTCTCATGCACCCATTCACCGGGCGCAATATCGCCGTTGGCGAAGCCGATAATCTGCCCGAACTTGCGGATGGGCGCGCCATCAGCAATCGGCTGCACTGCCACCTTGTGGCCACGGGGAATACGGGCGAGCGCAACGATGCCAGGCTCGATTTCGCTGTCCTTCAGCAAATCGGCAATCGCAATGACCACGTTGTCATTGGGATGAAGTCTCAAAAGCTTCGATGCACCCGCCATAGTCATAAATCATACCTCCAGAATGGCCTTGATGACGCCCGCTTCCGGACGGATCCAGTCCGCAAAAAGCGATACGCCGTCATCCAGTTTGCCCGTATGCGTATTCAGTGCCCGGGTGGGTACCTTGCCCGCTTCGATCTGGCGCACGACTTCAGCGAAATCATCAACCTGCGCATTGCGGCTGGCAAACAGCGTCGCCTCGCGTTTGTGGAATTCGGGGTCGGAAAACGTAATGTCATCCCGCACCACGCTGAGCAGCACATATCGCCCGCCGTGCGCAAGGAAGCCAAACCCACGCTGCATCGCAGCTGCATTGCCGGTAGCGTCGATCACGACATCAAAGAAATCACCGCCCGTCAAAGCCTGCGCTTGCGCTTGCACATCGTTGGAGGCCACGAGCGCAGTATCAGCGCCCAGCGCATCGACGGTGAAGCCGAGCCGGTCTTCGCGCACATCCATCACCGTGACATTGGCGCCGCGCGCCTTGGCAAAGATAATCGCAGACATGCCAATCGGCCCGGAGCCAACAACCAACACACGATCGCTCGCCGAAACACCACCGCGCTTGACGCCATGTGCACCAATCGCGAGAAATTCAATCATTGCCGCATCATCAAGCGAGATCGCGCCCGTGGACACGACATTGTTCTCTGGCACGCTCAGATATTCCGTCATGCCACCGTCGCAATGCACGCCGAGCACCTTGATATTGCTGCAAGCGTTGTTCAAACCCTTGCGGCATGCATGGCACTGCCCGCAGGACAGGTACGGCACAATATAAACGGCCTCCCCCACCTGCAGGCGGCTGCCTACTGGTGCTTCTTCAACTGTGCCGGATAACTCGTGACCCATTACACGCGGATACTCAAGGAACGGATGCTGACCCTTGAAGATATGGAAATCCGTTCCGCAAATGCCAACGCGCCGGATGCGTACCAGCACCTCGTTTGGCGCACGCACCGGCGGCGGACGGGAAATGATGGCGAGGCGTCCGGGTTCTTCGCAAATGAGTGCGCGCATGGTGCTTGTCCTGATTGCAGGGCGGACCAGGAGGCCGATCCGCCCAAAACCTAATCGTTCGTCACGTCAGCGATCAGCCCTTGGGCATTTCAGCTGGCAGCTCAACGTTGTTGTATTTCTTGTAGATCTCGTTCAGTTTTCCATTCTTGAGATCCTGTGCCACCCATTTGTTGATGGCCTCTTTCAACGCCGTGTCTTCCTTACGCACACCAACGGCATAAGGATTGGTCTTCAATACGATCTTGGTTTCGAGTGGATCATTCTTGCGGCGTTCGTTCGCGGCATTCATGATCTGCGGTGCGGAAGCCATGATACCAGCCTGCCCCGAAACCAGCGCCGTCACGAGCGTTGCATCATCATCGTACCGGGTGATGGTGGATTTCGTCAGCTGCTTGGTTGCTTCGTTATCGTTAGTAGTGCCGCGTGTAGTAGCGACTTCCTTGCCCGTAAGATCCTCAATGGTCTTGATCTCTGTGCCCTTGGGTGCGGCAACAATGACCTGGATCACACCATGCGGATCGGCAAAATCAATCACCTTCTTGCGCTCATCACTGATCGATAGCGAGGCAATGACCACATCTGCCTTGCCCGTCAGCAGGAAGGGAATGCGGTTAGGACTTGTTACCTGCACGATTTCCAGCGGCACACCCAGATAATCTGCCAGAAGCTTGGCGCTTTCCACTTCTGATCCAACAGGTTGCAGCTTATCATCCGTCATGCCGAAGGGGGGCGAGCCCAGATCAATTGCAGCAAGCAGTTTGCCGCGGGCCTTAATGGTATCAAGCGTATCAGCAGATGCTGCCAGTGGCATGCCGATCATGAGTGCGGCGGTCATGGATGCTAGGATAAAATGTCTACGCTTCATGTGTGCCTCCCGTTAGAACTCTTCTTGCTGCAAACATCAAAGGCCGCTGCCAAGGAAGTCTTTCAATTCCTGGGTCTGCGGGTTATCGAGCATGGCGGCGGGGCCAATTTCCCATACCTTGCCCTTGTTCATGAAAACGATCTTGCTCGCGACTTTGCGGGCAAAGGCCATCTCATGGGTCACGAGGATCATGCTCATGCCGGCTTTCGCCAGATCCTCCATCACGCGCAGCACCTCACCCGTCAGCTGCGGGTCGAGCGCCGAGGTTACTTCATCGAACAGCATAAGCTTGGGCTGCATCGCCAGCGAGCGGGCAATCGCCACACGCTGCTGCTGGCCGCCCGAAAGCTGTTCGGGATAGTTATCCGCCTTTTCAGCAAGTCCCACCTGCTTCAGCACCTGCTCCGCCAATTTGCGGGCTTCTGCCTTGGGGGTCTTTTTCACGCAGGTTGGCGCCAGCATGATGTTCTGCGCCACCGTGAGATGCGGGAACAGATTATAGCTCTGGAATACGATACCAACCTCACGCCGCAAGGCACGCTTCTCCAGTGCCGGATCGTGCACATCAAAACCACACACGCGGATCTCACCGCTATCAATGGTCTCTAACGCATCAATGCAGCGCAGCGCGGTCGATTTGCCCGAGCCGGAGGCGCCAATGACGGCAACCACTTCACCCGCAGCGACATCGAAACTCACGCCATTGAGCACCGACAGCGTTCCGAAGCGTTTGTGCACGTTGGAAAGACTAACGACGGCCGACATTGAGTTTCCTTTCAAGGCTACGGCTCCACAAGGAAAGCGGATAGCAGATAGCGAAGTAGAAGCAGGCCACCACGACAAAGATGGTGAAGGGTTCAAAGATGGAGTTATTGATGATCTTGCCCGCCTGCGCGAGCTCAACAAACCCAACCACCGACGCCAGCGAAGTGTTTTTGATGATCTGGACGAGGAAGCCAACCGTGGGTGCCGTCGCAATACGCATCGCCTGCGGCAGGATCACCTTCTGCATACGCTGCCAATCCGTCAGCGCAAGGCATTCGGCTGCTTCCCACTGTGTGCGAGGCACTGACTCAAGGCACCCGCGCCAGATCTCGGCCAGAAAGCCCGATGAATAGATGGTCAGGCCAAGCCCCGCTGCCAAGATCGCAGGCACCTGGTTGAAGCCAAAAATCGCCACGCCAAAATAGATTAGGAACAGCAGGATCAGCAACGGCGTGCCCTGCACAAGCTGAATGTAAGTGGCAGCGACATACCGCACCCATTGATGCTGTGAGATACGCGCCAATGCCACGCCAAAGCCAACAATACTGCCGCCCACAAAGGCAATCGCCGACAGACCAATGGTCCATAGAGAGGCGAAGGCGATGAATTCGAGATGATTGAGGTTGAAGCTCATGTTCTTCCCCCCTCTTACGCCGCAGTGCCAAGGGCACGTCGACGCGCAAACACGAGCATGCCGAACAACCAGAAAGCAATCCGCACAACAAACGACAGCACGATATAAAGCAGGCCCGTAATGATATACGTCTCGAACGAGCGGAATGTATCCGACTGAATACGGTTTGCGACCGCTGTCAGCTCCTCAGCCGAAATCTGCGAAGTGATCGAAGATGCCAGCATCAATAGCACGTACTGGCTGGTGAGTGCGGGATAAACACGCTCAATTGCCGGGCGGATAATCACGTGCCAATAGATCTGGGTGCGCGACATTCCCAGGCATTCCGCCGCCTCAACCTGCGACTTGTGCACTGATTCCAGTCCCGCCCTCACGATCTCGCTGGTATAGGCGCCCACGTTGACCACCAGCGCAATCACTGCCGCCGTATTGGCAGAGACCTTGATGCCGAACGTTGCGAAGCCGAAGAAGAAGATAAATATCTGCACCAGCAGCGGCGTATTGCGAATGATCTCGACATACGCCCCAATCAAGAATTTCAGCCATTGCGGACCATCCGCACGACCAATCGCGCACAGCGTGCCTAGTATAAAGCCGAACACCGTCGACCAGGCAGATAGCACCAGCGTCAGCCACACACCTTCAAGAAATAAAGGCCAATACGGCAGAAGCGCAGCAAAATCAAAATTGTAGCTCATGCGCTCTCCTCAGATCGTTCAAACGCGACCCGGCAATGGGCATCTGTAAGTAACGGTTTCATATAAAGATATTAGCCAAACGGCTGGGGCGTGTGCCCCCCTTTGCAATCGCTGTCAGCACTGGCGCAGGCGTGCCGGCCCATGTCAGGAAAGCACCGATGCGCCGCTCAATCTTCGTCGCATGATTGGTCGCGATGTCTGCAATCCGGTGATTGAGAAACGGATTCAAAAAGCGCGATAACGTAACCTCGATGTAAGCACGCGCCTCAGCCTCCATGCCGTGCGCTGCAAAGCCGGGTAGCACCTCATCGCGATAAATCGCCTCAAGCTGCGCACGGATAGGTGGATCAGCAAGAATGGCGCGGACAGTCTCATCCTGGGGGCGCTTCTGTGTCAGCCAGATATCGGCAAGCACGGTATGACCCAGATTGAGAATATGCAGCTTCAGCCGTTCAAAGGGTTCAAGATCATCCGCCAGGACAATTGCCGGATGGGTACATGGCACTGACAGCCCCGGCTGGCGGGCAATAGCCCATAGAGCATAAGGCTCAGCCACAGCGCCTGCAGGCTCCAGCGGCTCGGAAACGATGCGATCGACCAGCGTGTTAGCGAAGATGACATTCGCATCCAGCCACACAAAAAAGCCCTCATCCGCACCACCACGATGCGCCATGTAGGAAACCTTCTCGCGCAGGATTGCACCGTTATTGCTGATCAACTCGCATGGCAAAATCGTCAGCACCCCACCGTTGGACAGGTAGCGTGCATAAAGCAGCTGTGCGAGTTTACCGGGAAAGGATGGCGCTGGCACATTGGCACCCAACAGCTGATCATCCCACGATCCGTCTGCTTCATCAGCGTGCAGCTCATAACCGGCATCGCCCGTGTTGGAAACGATGTAGGTGGCCTGCGTGGAGAACAATGCAACGATCTGCACCCAATCCCGCAAAACCGACAAGCCCTGCTTTACGCTCTTGACCTGAATGGTGCGCTCAACCGGCACATTGTTTTCAAGCCCGCGAATAATGACCGGAAAACCCTCCGGTGCATTGAAAGCATCGACACGGCCCGCACGTTCTGCGGCGCCCGACGTTTGAATAATAGCGATGGGAGGTACATCCTGCCCGGCTTCAGCAGCTTCATGCAGAAACAAGTCTGCGTGCGCCTGCAGGAAGCGGCTGGTACCAAACTGCAAAACCAGCCCGGTCATGAACGCACCTGTTTCAGCGCACACAAGCACGCCCGTGCCACCGCAAGGCGCGGTAACCGGCTACCGAATGCACAAGGCGTCGCTACCAGATAAGCAGGCATGCCAAGCCACTTGGCCATTTGCATTGTCGCCTCCCTTATAAACATTCTTATTGTTCTTTATGGATAAAGTACATATTCTATGAGCGTCAATCTGTTTTTTGTATATAAAAACCAACTGATAAAAAACCGTCACGAAAGTCCCTGATGAAAACGAACGCACTCTACAAACGCACCTTCAACCGCGCTATCGAGCAGCTTACAGCGTTGGTGCCTATGGAGAGATTAGCATCAGAAACGGCGATGGCGCGAGGGCTTGGCGTAAGCCGCACTACTGTGCGGGCGGTATTGTTGCGACTATCAGAATTAGGCATCGTGGGCATAGAAGGGCGCGATAAAGTGCTGCTGAGAAAGCCCATAGAGCAGGATCTTTATTCGAACGTGGAGGCTCAACCTGTTGCACTCGCGGTTGAGCAGAAATTCATGGAGTGGATTCTACAGGGCGACTGCCGCCCCGGTCAATTGATCAATGGGCTTGACCTTGCCCGCCAGTTTGGCGTTTCCACCTCTGCGATCCGTGATTGTCTCAACCACTTCAGCCATTATGGCCTTCTGGAGCGCCAACGCAATGGCCGCTGGCGAGCGCGTGGATTAACCGAGGATTTCGCCGTTGAACTATTCGACATCCGGGAGATGATGGAGTTCCGTTCCGTCGAGCGTTTCATCGCACTGCCTGATGATCATCCTGCCTGGGCTGAACTGGACAGGCTTGAAGTGCTACATCATGAATTGCTGAAAATCATCGATCTCCGATTCAACGATTTTTCCGAACTAGACCACCGCTTTCATTTGTTGATCAACACCATCTCGCCCAATCGCTTTTTCAGCAACATTCAGGGCGTAATGTCGATTATTTTTCACTATCACTATCATTGGAACAAGCGCGAGGAGCGGGAGCGCAATCGTGTCGCAGTTTTTGAGCATCTCGATTATATCGCCGGACTGAAAAGTCGTGACCCGCAAAAGGCCATCGCCGCCTGCCGCGAACATCTGCGCACGGCACGCAGAACGTTGCTGGATTCAGTTGAGTTTCAACGCGCTGCAGCCTGAAGAACGCAGCACGGGCTGATGCCCCGTTCATCAGACATCAACCACGTTAAAAGTCATGCGTGGTCAATAGCTTCTATCCTATAGCGAACACTCTTGTGCGGCTGGACGCCTCTCAACGCTTGGCGCATAGTGCAGCAAGGCATTTTGCTAGAATTTGTTATGCCACAAGTAGAGTTTTCCAAATGCCATCATGCGCTGTTGTCGCCGCTACCACCTATCCTATGCGCCGCACACGGATAAAGCACGCCATCAACGGTGGCATTGCCTCCTTCGGTAATTGTGCGGCAATGCTGATGCTGGCATTGTTGTTGCTCGCCGGGCCAGCACTAGCGCAAACGGGCGTAACCTCACAAAACACGCTTGAAGCAACCGATAGCGCGCGCAGCACGACTGCCCAGCCCCCCACCGTTACGGAATTATTGCGCCTGCTGGCTGACCCACAAGTGCAACAATGGCTGCAAGCAACGCAGGCATCTGAACCAGCTGCAACGCCTGCGCCCGCACCAGTTTCGGCACTGCCTGCTACCCCGGATGGTCTTGCTGCAAGCCTGACTGCGCGACTGGCCCATGTGCGCACCCACATTCATTCAGTCATTGATCAAGTGCCTAACTTACCCGGCGAGATAGCCCATGCACGCGACCGTTTCTGGCAAGATGCGGAAAGCAGCGACACCAACGGCACCATGCTCAGGGTTTTTCTAAGCGTAGGACTTGGGCTTCTCTGCCGCTTTGCACTCCTACGCTATGCCAAACAGCGTGCAGAGCATGAGCAGCTGCTTCACAATACACCAGGGCAGCGCTTGCAATCTTTTGGCTTGCGTGTGGCGCTTGCTGTTGCGCCTTCACTCGCTTTCGCCATTGGTGCATTGATCCCTTTGATCGCCGTTGAGTGGCCTCCGTTGATCAAGCATGCCACGCTTAGCTATCTGCTTGCACTGCTCGCCATCCAGCTGGTGCATGATATTTCATACGCTGTTCTTGTCCGCGCAAGAGCCGTTGATCGGCCGCCCCATTATCAGGAAAGCGGGCTATTCTGGTATCGGCGGATAGTGCTGTTTTTCGGTTGTTTTTTCTTGAGCTGGGCCACAGTCGGCAATCTGGCATCGGCACAGATTCCGCATCATTCGGAACAAGCCATTGCATACCTTCTTGGCCTTGTGCAGCTAGCGCTGGCTTTTGAAATCATATGGCGGCGTCCTCTTGCCCCTGATGCATCCCTGCAGCGCCGGCATTTAACCCAGAATATTCTGCTAAGCCTATACGGTGTCATCCTTTGGCTGTTATGGGCTGCGGGCCTCAATGGCCTTTTCTGGCTGGGCGTTTTCGCGCTGCTGATCCCCACTCTGCTGATGGCAAATGGCAACTTTGTTCGTGACATTATTCGCCCTGATGATGGTATCCGTACCTCGCAACGGGGATTGCTTGAAGTTGGCCTGGAGCGCGGTATACGAGTGCTCATTCTAGCTGCAGCTGTACTATGGCTAGCCCATATCTGGCAGATAGACCTCGTCGAATTCACCAACCGCGACACGGCAATAACGCGCTTGGCGCGCGGCGCTTTGAACGCGGCCATTGTGTTGCTACTGGCGGATTTCATCTGGCAGATTGCACGCACCACAATCGATATACGCTTGGCCCATGCGGCTGGCGCGGGAGGGCATGATGCGCATGGGCATGCCCCTGAAACGATTGGTCACGCCGTCCATGGGGATGACAGCGTGCGAAAGGCACGGCTGCGCACTTTGCTGCCGATTTTCCGCAATATCCTGCTGGTCATCATCGTCCTGATCGCGGGGCTTACCGCCCTTTCTGGTCTTGGCGTGGAAATCGCCCCGCTTATCGCAGGAGCAGGCGTTGTGGGCGTTGCAGTCGGCTTCGGCTCACAGACAATCGTGAAGGATATTATCAGCGGCGTGTTTTATCTGCTGGATGATGCGTTTCGTGTTGGCGAATATATCCAGAGCGGCCATTATAAAGGTGTGGTGGAGTCATTCTCGCTGCGTTCAGTCAAGCTGCGCCACCAGCGTGGCCCCATATATACGGTGCCATTCGGGCAGCTCGGAGCGGTGCAGAATATGAGCCGCGACTGGGTATACGATAAATTCCAGATCGGCGTTGCCTATAACACCGATCTGGAACAAGCACGTAAGATCATTAAAAATATCGGCACTGAGCTTGCGGCCAATCCGGAGTTTGCCCCCCATATTCTTGAGCCTTTAAAAATGCAGGGCGTGCAGGAATTCGGCCAATATGGTGTTGAGATTCGGTGCAAGATCAAGACGCGCCCGGGGGAGCAATTCGTACTCCGCCGCACGGCACTCAAGCGGATCAAGCAGGAATTTGACGCTGCCGGCATCAAGTTTGCCCTGCCAAGTATGCAGGTGGCCAGCGGTACAGAACCAGGTGCGGCTGCAATGCAGGTGCATAAAGCAGCAGAGGCCGCCCGCGCGGCAGAGCTGGCAGAGGATACCTCCGCATAGCAATTATGGAAAAATCCAGGTTCAGGATTGTTAATTTTCTTGGAGTGGCAGCGCAATGACCAGGATATGCAAGGAAAGTCACGAGGAACTGGGTTATTCTGCGGTCGAGTCACTTGACGCGGCAGATCGCTAGTCAGTGCGCTATCCGAAGGATGTGGTTCATCCGCCTCACTAAATTCCTTGCTTATCATAGACTTGTCTATGGATGGACCACATCATTGCAAGAGAATTAATAGGTCCTGAGCCTAAACTGGAGCTAGTCGCACAGCTTCTGTACTGACAAAACACTCCAAAATGGAGGTAAGGCATCATGAGCTGGAACCCGGCCCTAACACCAGGCTGCCCCGATGAAGTGGGTGTCGATTCTATTGAAACACTGATCATTCCACGCTCGCGCGATCTGGGCGGGTTTGAGGTGCGCCGCGCTCTTCCCGCGCCCAAACGCCAGATGGTCGGCCCATTCATCTTCTTCGATCAGGCCGGACCAGCGGAGTTTCTGACAGGAGCTGGCATTGATGTGCGTCCCCATCCACATATCGGCCTTGGCACTGTCACGTATCTCTATCGCGGTGATTTCCATCATCGGGACAGCATCGGCAGCGATCAGGTCATCGTGCCGGGTGAGCTGAACTGGATGATCGCCGGGCGCGGCGTAACCCATTCCGAACGCACAAGCGCTGCCGGACGCATGGGCCCGCATAGTCTGTTCGGCATTCAGACGTGGATGGCACTTCCGGAAGATGCAGAAGACATGGCTCCCACCTTCGAACATCATGGCGCACACAGCCTGCCGGTGATCGAGAGTGAGGGCGTATCGCTCAAACTCATCCTCGGCAATGCTTACGGCGAACAGGCACCGGCAACACTTTTCTCTGAAACCTTTTATGCCGATGTCGTGCTGCAAGCACGCGCACGCTTTCCCATGCCTGACAACCATGAGGACCGCGGCATCTATGTCTCCGAAGGCAGCGTGCTGGTGGCAGGACAGGAGTTCGAGGCCGGACGCATGATGGTTTTCCGCCCCGGAGATGCGATTACGGTTGCGGCGGGCGATCGCGGGGCGCGTCTGATGATCCTCGGCGGTGCCACACTCAATGGACCACGCTATGTATGGTGGAATTTCGTTGCCTCCTCACATGAGCGCATTTCCATTGCGAAAGCAGCCTGGAAAGCACAGCAATGGGGCCAGGGAATGTTTGACCTGCCCGCAGACGACCGGAACGAGTTCATCCCCCTGCCAGACCCCATACGCGTGCAGGCAGGATAAACATTGGAACCAAGCGCATGGTGAGCTTTCGTAAACCGATTTAAGCGCACGATACCGCATACACGTTGGTGAGATTCGCCTCAGGCGCAGCTCACCGCTTATGTTCCCCATCTTGAAAGCAGACAAAGACCATGCAGCGCCTTGATGTTGCCGTCGAACACTGGCCGATCGCTGGCAGTTTCACCATTTCGCGCGGCAGCCGTACGGAAGCCGTGGTTGTTGTGGCTACCATCACAAATGGTGATGCAATCGGGCGCGGCGAATGCGTGCCTTATACGCGCTATGGCGAGAGCGTTGAGAGTGTCGTTGCGCAAATTCGTTCGATGGAGGCCGCCATCGCGGATGGCATGACGCGCGAAGCGTTGATCCATAACCTCGATGCAGGCGCAGCACGTAATGCCATTGATTGCGCGCTGTGGGATCTCGAAGTGCACCGCACGGGCCAACCTCTTTATACGCTGGCAGGCATGCCAAAACCCGAACCGATGACCACCGCCTACACTATCAGCCTTGGCACGCCAGAGGTGATGCATGAAGCCGCAAAGCGAGCCGCGGATCGACCACTGCTCAAGGTAAAGCTCGGCGGCAATGGTGATCCTGAACGCCTTGCAGCAGTGCGCGATGGGGCGCCCAATGCGCGCTTGATCGTTGATGCAAACGAAGCATGGCGCGCAGAAACCCTCGCGGAAAACATCGCCGCTTGCGAACGGGCAGGTATCGCGCTCATCGAACAGCCTTTGCCGGCGGGCGAGGATGCTGCGCTCGCCACACTCAAAACCTCAATTGCTATCTGCGCGGATGAAAGCATTCACGATGCAGCCTCACTTGCAGCGCTGCCTGCATGGTACACTGCCATCAACATCAAGCTCGATAAGACAGGTGGCCTCACCAACGCACTAGCGCTACTGCAAGCGGCCAAAGCACGCGGGCTTGGTATCATGGTGGGGTGCATGGTCGGCACATCTTTAGGCACAATACCTGCCATCATCCTTGCACAAGGTGCCGATTTCATCGATCTCGACGGCCCCTTGCTGCTGGCCAAGGACCGCGAGAATAGTCTACGCTACCACGGCAGCACCCTCATGCCGCCGTGGTAGGCGATAGAGCAAAATGCAATAAATCTGAATCGCTATTTTGCACTATCTAACTGTGCGTACATCAAATTCACCCTAAAGCGGTATCTGCTTTTTGGTGAGATGCAATAGCGCTTACGCCTCATTTCTTGCAAACAGGCTGCGATAGAGCAGGCCGCCTACTGCACCACCCAGTAGTGGCACAACCCAGAACAACCATAACTGCGCAATCGCCCAGCCTCCCTGAAACAGCGCCACACCCGTACTGCGAGCAGGGTTAACTGATGTGTTCGTCACCGGAATACTGATAAGGTGAATCAGTGTCAGCGCCAGACCAATGGCCAGCGGCGCAAAACCGACTGGGGCGTTTCCATGCGTTGCGCCCAGAATGATGATCAGGAAGAATGCGGTGAGCACAAACTCAACCAGTATCGCCGACATCATCGAGTATCCACCCGGAGAGTGCTCGCCATAGCCATTTGACGCAAAACCGCTTTCCGATGCGGAAAATCCTGCTTTGCCTGAGGCAATCAAATACAGCACAAACCCGGCAGCGATAGCGCCAACCACCTGCATCACTATGTAGGGAATAATATCTCTAGCCGGAAAACGCCCGCCCATATAAAGCCCAAGCGTAACTGCCGGATTGAAATGCGCACCGGAAACATGCCCCATCGCATAAGCAGCCGTTAGCACCGTCAGACCAAAGGCCAACGCCACACCTGCATAGCCGATGCCAACATCCGGCACGCCAGCCGCTAACACCGCACTGCCCGCACCACCGAGCACAAGCCAAAACGTACCAAGAAATTCCGCTGCAAGACTTTTGCCCAGCCCCCTGCTGGACCCAGTAATATCAGTACCCATCGCATGCTCCTGACTAACTTAAACTTATTTTTTACATGTTCGAATTCTTACACTTCGATCGAAAAGCAAAGAGCGTCATCATCTAGATTGAATACTAAAACGCCATGCAACCGAAGGTGTCATACAATACTGATTTTTGCAATTCTATTGCATTTATTCATTATGGAACACGCGCATAAAGTGTATTGCAAACATGATGCATTAAACATGACACAATCGGCTGCCGGATTCATATGGTCTTAACCGATATGGAGTGATGGTACTGGTGCAGGAAAGCGAGGGCACACATCAAAGCGCAAGCGGCAATCGCAATGATGGTGCTTCAACCAGAGTCTGAAGAAAGTCGGTGGTTACGGTTATTGCGTGGCTAGCATCAATCCGGAATAAACCTATTGCTGCCAATCTTATGATCATTGGCATGATGGGGAACACCGGTTGGCGCATTGCCCGTCAAGCAACCTGCTGACTTGCTGGTGAAGCTCTTATAGCCTGTGAACTTATTGTGCGGGTCACGTCATCATGTTTGCATTTCACTCCGGTTGCTCTGTTGGAGCCTCTTATAACGCCTCCTGGCTGAGGGAGGCAGAGGATTCCCCATCCGCCTGGAAGGGGCCACGAGCGGCCGAAAAGTCAAAAAAGACTTTCTCAAAAGCTATCAAGCCACTTGCCATTACATTGCTAACGCTATTGCTTGCAGCCTGCGCCTCAAATCGACGAGAGCCTTCCCCCCGTGATTACCCCATCCACGGCATTGATGTTGCACGGTATCAGGGGGATATCGACTGGAACACGGTGCGGCGTGGCGGCGTCGCCTTCGCCTGGATCAAAGCGACAGAAGGCGGCGATTACACCGATCCCAAATTCCTCGATAACTGGTATGGCGCAAAGGCAGCTGGCGTTCCGCGCGGCGCATATCACTTTACATACTGGTGTCGCCCAGCAATTGAGCAGGCAGCATGGTTCCTTCAGAATGTGCCTGTCGATCCCGATGCGTTGCCACCAGTGCTTGACGTGGAATGGAACGGGCACTCCAAGACCTGCCCGATAAAGATACCACGTGCCAAGGCCATCGCAGAAATGCAGATCCTGCTGAATGCAATGGAGCAATACTATGGCAAGCGCCCTGTCATTTATACCGACATCACCTTCTTTAACGATGTGATGCGTGGTGAGTTTGAACGTTACCCGATCTGGGTGCGTAGTATTCCTCGCTATCCCACGCCCCGCTTTGACGGGCGTCAGTGGTACTTCTGGCAATATACCGCCAAGGGAAAAGTCCCCGGCATCACGGGCGATGTCGACCGCAACGCCTTCTACGGCACTGCACATATGTGGGAACGCTTTAAATCAGGCGATCTGTAAAGTCGCTTCATTCCGATCACCATTTGCATTCAACTAATAATCAATTGAATGCAAATGGCAAAAGAAGCATCACATATCCAAGCAATAAATTAATAATAAACGGAAACGCCAATGAACAACAACGATTACTTCAATATTAACAATCAACCATATCAGTCACTTCCCCTGTCTGTCATGCACCGAGATAACAGCTTGTATATTCAAGAGAACTCGTCAGCGCGCAACGACGCCCAATGGATAAGAAGCACAGGATGTTGCCCGAACAAAGTCATTGAAAACGTCGGGTTTTTCTTTACGAAAATTTTCTGCCGCTCTAAAGCAGCCCCCGACAATCAGAACGCTTCAGCCTACGCTCCAATCAACACCTTGAAGCATCCATTAGTCCTTGAAACCATTTATGAAGTAAATGAGGAAGATAGCTTGTCTGCTTCTCATCAGGGGCATCAAAATAATAATCTCTGACCACTTGCATGCAGACCTGTGCACTTTCTCGCTGAAAATCAGTGCATAAATTTAACTATTCTATATACTTGATCGCACATTAACGGTCTATGCTTGGTAATAGATACGCCTGTCGATCATGAATTAATCACCACAAAATATGATGCGGAGGAACTCGAATTGCTACCTGACTCCACACCACCGCAATCAAAAGCACAAGCTGGCGCGCAAACCTTCGGCACCGACGGCATAACGCCCATGACGCGCGCAAGCCGCGTTACACGTACCCTCATGGCTATCGTGGCATGGGCGGAGCGTCTCAATCTACGCTATTCAAAAGTTGGCAACCCTCCCGTTTTTGATAATGCTACCTTTCCATGGGTGAGAGAGATCGAACGGGAATGGCCATTAATCCGGCAAGAGCTCGATCAGGTGCTGACACGCCAAAACGAGCTGCCAAGCTTTCAGGACATTTCCTCAGACGTCAAAACAATCTCGACTGATGACCATTGGAAGACCTTCTTTCTGGCCGGCTATGGCCTGGAATCCACGAACAACATCGCTGCATGCCCGCAAACATGGCGAATCGTGCAGAAAATTCCCGGCTTGAAGACCGCTATGTTTTCTATTTTTGAGCCAGGCAAGCATCTGCCGGCACATCGCGGCCCTTACAATGGCGTGCTGCGGCTGCATCTTGGATTAATTGTCCCCGAGCCCCGTGACAAATTAGCCATACGTGTAGATCAACAGATTTTACATTGGGAAGAAGGTAAAGCCATCGTCTTTGATGATGCCTACAACCATGAGGCGTGGAACCATACTGATAAAACACGTGTAGTGCTATTCGTTGATTTTGTTAAGCCTCTGAAATTTCCTGCAAACATCATCAATTGGCTGCTCCTCAACATTGCAGCATTTACACCCTTTATACGTGAAGGGCTCGACAACCATAAGGCGTGGGAAAAACGCTTTTATGCTGAAGCCGAGGCATTACGTAACAGTCATTCTTAAAATTCGTCTCACGCGCAACAATTGACGCTTGACAGTAATTTTTGGCTCAATATATTTCATCAGCAAGAACCAAAAGCTATTTATCCTTGCACTTACAGCTAACCAAGCTGGGTTCAGAATATTGGCTTTTTTCTCATCTGCCACAATACTTTGTTTAAGCATAGAATACGATAAAAGATGAAAAAACAATATACATCTTAAGTATACATTCCACTTCTAAACTTAGAATAAACGCTTTATTCTTGAAACATGCTCTTCAACATCATTAACTAAAAAGTATGATTTTGGAAAATCCTATAAGATCCATGAACATGCCGCATAGATACATTTACTGGGATTGGAGCTGGCATGTATAAAGAAATATCTACAGCTTAATATTACATTCTTCTAACCGCATCGAAGTAAATATTACAAAAATATTTTTGATATCTGGAAAATTCTTAAATGCAACATTTAAAATGTCGCTAACAAAAGGAAAAAATAATGTCTATGCCCCTCTCTTCCCCGCCAATACTTACTAATCAGCGCACAATATTTCCTGAGCCGGAACCAGAATCAACGAACCAATCCATGTCGCTGGATGATATGCTGTCTCAACACAGCTGGCCAGACACTCCTCCACCTTCACCAGCATCTTCTTTGCAAAGGTCCGACACGACTGAAACACTATATCCGGGAGCACATAACCGCCATCAGGGATACTCCCGTCCTATTGACATAATGCTTGCTGCAACATCGGAACATGCTCCACCCTTATTGATACGTACACCAGCAGTATTAGAGCTTGAGCAGAATATTACAACGATCGATTCTATTGTAATCACGGAAAAAATCGAACAAGAAGTTGAATTGCAGGTCGTCAGCGCTAGCGTACATTCGGATTCTTTATCTCCAGTAGATGAGTTCTTCAATTATCTGCAAGCAGCTGAAGATTTTCTTGACAAAGGCAGAGGATATCTAAAAACCCTGCAGGAACTCGGTCTGAAGGATGGCTTGCTGACAAGGCTGGATGCAAGCATCACAAAGTTTAAAGATGTTATAGACCGCGCTCAGGCATTGAAGAAAAAGATTGATAACCGCGAAATTGCTGATGCTATTCTGGAAATTTCGGCTCTGAAAACTGAGCTGGAACAATCAATCGATTCACTAAAGGCACTTTATGGTGAAGCGGTAGATAAAATTGATGAGCTCAAATCATGTTGCTCTTCATTCTTCTCTTGCTTCGGAAACAAATCCAAGTAGAAATATTTCATGCCTGAAACATAATTTGTTCTCGAGAAATATTGTCTCCTACTTGCTGTGCTACAACAGCTATTCATTCACTGTCGCCAAAGGATAAAATAGATGTCGATGTCCTTACCACCCTCTCCTTCACATTCCATGTCTGATTCTACACGCGATACGCCACTTTATCCAGACCTTACCAATAATGCCAAACCGACATTACCTGCAAATACAATTGATCCCATCACGAATCGCGTCAGAATTCACTCAGCCACTTCCGCTCCACAACGGGGCCATCACCGCAAATCGACAGCTTTCTTTGGCGAGTCAGTGAATGATTCTATAACGATAGAAGCGCGCCGAGTATCAGTCCTTTCAACCACTAATACGTCCCCTGCTACGAAAAATTCTGCCAATAATAGCCTTGAAATCGAGCTTCAGACATTAAATGATGAAAGCTTGGTAATACCTCAAACTCCACCTCCATCGCCAAATTCGGCTAGAGCAGCCGCTGTGATTCCGATGAATATCGAAAGCGATATTGAAATAACCGATTCAGATACCGTGTTTGATGCACGTATGACTGTATCAAAAACAGTAAGCATGGATGAATTCTTCAAGCACCTGCAAACAGCTGAAGATATTCTGGATAAGGGGAGAGGGTATCTGCAAAGTCTTCAGGAACTCGGGCTTAAGGATGGCCTGCTGACAAAGCTAAGCAACAACCTGGATCAAATCAAGGATGTTATTGATCGCGCACAAGACCTGAAGCAGAAGATAGATAATCGCGAGATACTTGATGCCGCACTCGCAGTTTCTGCTCTGGGCAAGGAACTGCAAGAGGCCGGCGAAGCACTGAAATCATTATTTGCAGAAGCAGTAGATAAAATTGATGAGCTGAAATCATGTTGCTCTGGTTTATTTTCTTGCTTCGGTAAAAAGAAGTAAAATTAATCTTTATACGATAACTATCAATAGTTATCTTTAGTGATTATATATTAACCGCGTACCGCTAATAATATTGCGGTACGCGGTTTTATTTATGGCTATTCATCACCTACCCTCAGCGACCCAGCTGTGACTGCATAGCTGATGGGCAATCAGCGTATTGACTTCAAGCTCACGGCGGCCCATAGCCTTGCGTGAGTTAAATGTGAGAAGTCATAACGGATGAATTTAGAGTATAACATTTCTAAACTCAGACAATATGCGATTTATCGCCAATTTATTCTCCTTGTTTTATCTTTTATAATTATTCTTATTCTTCATAGCGCATTCATAACAGCTGCAAAAAGCCAACCACTCTCCCCGATTACAATCACTGACATTCAGGGCCGTAGCATTACACTACCGCGCCACGCCAAGCGCTTATTGGTCGATGACGGCCGTTATCTGATCGCACTATCGCTAATGGTGGCTGATCCGGTTTCGCTGATTGCCGCATGGCCACATGATGTGCACCGCCTGGGTGATGCTGCGTATGAGGCTTATCGGCAAAAATTCCCTACCATCGCTGAAAAGGCCCGCATAGCCGGATCGGCAGAGGCTTTATCGGTTGAGCAGGTGCTTGATGTGGCGCCCGATGTCGCCATCTTCCGTGAGGGAATGGGGCCTAACAGCGAGCAAATCCGCCAGATAGAGGCTGCGGGCATTCCTGTCGTGTTCATCGATTTCTTCTCGCAGCCGCTTGAAAATCTTGAGAAAAGCCTGCGCATCCTTGGCCAGATCATCGGCGCGGAAGAGCGGACAGAAGCGTTCATCGCTTTCCGGAACGCGCACCTCAAACGCATCATAGATCGCATTGCTGCAAAGCCCGATCTCGTGCGGCCAAAGGTGTTTCTGGAGGCGCATGCCGGTTTGACGGAGTGCTGCAACTCCCCCGGACGCGGCAATGTTGGCAATTACATCACACTTGCAGGCGGGCATAACATTGGCGCGGATGTGCTGCCGGGTGCATTCGGGAAGCTTGGTATCGAATACATTATCAGCAGCGAACCGGAAATTTACATTGCGACGGGCGGCCCGCAGACAGAAAAAGCTGGCGGCTTTGTTATCGGTCCGGCGTTTTCGCCCGAACAATCGCGCACTTCCCTCGCCAAGATGGCAGCACGACCTGGCATTGCCGCGCTTGATCCCGTTACGCGAGGAGAAGTGCATGGGTTGGCGCATCAGCTTCTCAATTCACCGTTCGACATTCTGGTCGCTGAACGGCTCGCCAAATGGATACACCCTGCCCTGTTTGCGGATGTCGATCCTGACAAAACCCTTGAAGAACTAAACACCCGCTTCCTCGCTGTCCCCCTTGCGGGGCCAAACTGGATCGATCTGCGATAGCAGGTCGGCGTAATCAACCGAGTCAACAAATGGCTAAAGCTGCAATGCGCGCATCCCTGGCTGGACATGGTTTTGAAAATGCTGGCATGGAAAGCGCCAGTAAGACCCTGCCGTTTATCCTTTCTGGCCCTCAAGAAACCATTGTCGGCCAAGGCACAAAAAGCCTGCTGCCGCTCGTGCCTGCTAAAGATCTATCTCAATCTATTGCTGCATTTTGGAGAGCTGAGCCAAAAGCCCGCATGATTGCAGGCATCCTGCCCTTTGATTATGCGAAACCAGCGCATCTTTTTGTACCAGAGCGAATTGAGCGCATGTTGCCAGAGCCTTCAAGCACCAAGCACACAGCGTCAAAGCCCAATAATTGGAAAAGCATTGCCGAGCCTGCACCCGAAGCTTACGCGCAAGCCGTAAAACGTGCTCTGGAGCTGTTGGATAGCAAGAGCGACCTGCGCAAGGTGGTGCTGGCGCGCAGCCTTTTGATGACGGCATCAAGCCCCATTGATCTGAATGCCGTTCTTGCGCAATTACGGCGTGATCCCTCTATCACGACCTACGCAGTGCCATTGCCGCCGGATGCAAATAGCACACCACACACATTGATCGGCGCAACGCCAGAGCTGCTCGTAGACAAGCGAGGGGCGCAGGTGCAATCGTTGCCACTTGCCGGATCTGCCCGTCGCCACCCGGAAAATGGCGCGGATGAAGCAGCTGCAAAGGCACTTATGAGCTCGCAGAAAGACCAGCTTGAACATGGATTTGTCGTTGAAGCCATTCTGGATACGCTTGCACCCTATTGCGCGGCGCTGTCTGCACCACACAAACCATCGCTTATATCAACCGCCTCGATGTGGCATTTGGGAACAGCAATCTCTGGCCGACTGAAGGATGCGGCTATCTCGGTCTTGGAACTGGCCGCAGCACTTCATCCCACCCCCGCGGTTTGCGGTTTACCGCGCGCGGCTGCGCGTAATTCCATTGCAGAACTTGAGGACTTTGATCGCGGGTTCTACGCTGGTGCTGTCGGGTGGGCGAACTGTGCAGGGGATGGGCGCTGGATGGTTGCCATTCGCTGTGCCGATTTTGCGGGCAATACCGCACGGCTTTATGCAGGCGCAGGCATCGTTACCGGTTCTGATCCGTGGTCGGAAGTTGCGGAAACCTCAGCCAAGTTCTCAGCGCTGCTCGCGGCACTCGGCATTGATGAAACCGGCAAGTCGATCCAGGAATAAGGAGCTCCACGTGATCCCAGCTCTCCAGACATGGCCGCAAGACCTCGCTGAACACTATCGCGCAGCCGGTTACTGGCGAGGTGAGACGTTCGGACAGGTGCTGCGCGAACGCGCCCACCGCTGGCCGGATCGTACCGCGATCGTTGCTGGCGATGCGCGCTGGACCTATGCCGAGCTCGACACCCGCGCTGATGCAGTTGCACGCGGCTTCATGGCGCTTGGCTTCAAGCCGGGAGAGCGCGTTATCGTCCAGCTGCCAAGCATAGCGCCGTTTTTCAGCGTGGTGTTCGGGTTGTTTCGGGCGGGGATTTTGCCTGTATTTGCATTACCTGCGCATCGCTCAACCGAGATCGTGCATTTCATCAATCGTTCTGAAGCATGCGGCTATGTCATTACTGAAGCTGCTGACGGCTTCGATTACCGCACGCTTGCCGCCGATGTGCGGGCCAAGGCACCTACGCTTGAGCATGTTATCGTCGCGGATGGCGATGCAGGCCCTTTCGCAACGCTCGCCAGCATTGAAAAGGCGGAGGGTCCGCTGCCAACGGCACCGAAAGCCTGCGACGTCGCATTCCTGCAAATTTCAGGCGGTAGCACGGGTTTATCGAAGTTAATTCCACGTACGCATGATGATTACATCTACAGCCTGTGGGGTAGCAACGCGATTTGTGGCGTGGACGAATACAGCGTTTATCTAGGCGCTTTGCCGATCGCGCATAATTTCCCGATGAGTTCACCGGGCACACTTGGCACGCTCTATGCCGGCGGCACTGTTGTGCTAAGCCCCTCACCCGCGCCCGATATAGCCTTTCCATTAATTGCCCGCGAAAAGGTGACGATCACCGGTCTTGTACCACCATTAGCGTTGATATGGGCGGATGCAGCGGTCAACACAGCGCATGATCTCTCCAGCCTCCAGCTGCTGCAGGTGGGTGGCGCGAAGCTCACGCCTGAGGTTGCGCGGCGGATTTTGAGCGTGTTCGGCCCCATTCTGCAGCAGGTGTTTGGCATGGCCGAAGGATTGGTGAACTACACCCGCCCCGGCGACAGCAAAGACGTCATCATCGAAACCCAGGGCCGTCCAATCAGCCCCGATGATGAGCTGCTTATTCTCGATGATAACGATCAGCCTGTGCCGCCAGGCGTGGCCGGGAACCTGCTGACACGCGGTCCATACACCATCCGGCAATATTTCAACGAACCACAGGCGAATGCAGCAGCATTCACCGATGATGGCTTTTATCGCACCGGCGATATCGTGCTTGTGCGTCCGGATGGCAATCTGGTGGTGCAGGGACGAGCGAAAGATCAGATCAACCGAGGAGGAGAAAAAGTCTCAGCGGAGGAAATCGAAGATCATCTGCTGGCGCATCCCGGTGTGTTTGATGCGGCGGTCGTATCGCTGCCCGATCCTTATCTGGGAGAGCGTTCCTGCGCATTCATCATCCCGCGCGATCCCAAACCAGCAGCAATTGCGCTGAAGAAATGGGTGCGCGAACGCGGTCTTGCGGCCTTCAAGGTGCCGGATCGGGTCGTGTTTGTTGATAGCTTCTCGACAACGGCCGTCGGCAAAATCAGTCGCAAGGATTTGCGCGCTTCCCTGCGACAACGCCTGCTTGAAGCAGATGCCGCTGAAGTCACCACATCGAAGTGAAGGATTAAGCCATGGCCCTGCCCACCATAGGCGCATATGCGTTGCCTGAGATAGAGGCCCTACCCAAGGCCCGCGTGCCCTGGCAGGCGCATCGTGATCGGGTGGCGCTGCTGATCCATGACATGCAGAACTATTTTCTGGCACCATTTCAATCTGATAGCACGCCTATCAAGCCCGTTATCGCGCATATCGACGCCCTGCGGCGGCAGGCGCATTCGCTTGGTATTCCGGTATTTTATACTGCGCAGGAAGGCAATCAGGACCCACGAGACCGGGGCCTTCAGCGTGATTTCTGGGGGCCAGGAATGCGCGCGATTCCGGAGCATCAGGACATCCATCCGGCCCTGACCCCGCATGAAACCGATTTTGTGCTGCACAAATGGCGCTACAGTGCCTTTCAGCGCTCCAACCTTGAAACGCTAATGCGCGTGCGCAACCGCGATCAACTAATCGTCACCGGCATCTATGCCCACATCGGCTGCTTGATGACCTCTGCAGAGGCCTTTCAGCGCGATATCGAGCCTTTCTTCGTGGCTGATGCAGTCGCGGATTTCTCGCGTGAAAAGCATGATCTCGCCATTACTTATGCCGCAGAACGCTGCGCTGTAGTGACATCCACGAACCATCTGCTGGAGAACCTGTAAGATATGAGCACGCCAACCCGCGAAACCATGCGCGCTGACATTGCCCGCATCATCAGCGAAGACCCGTCAGAAATTGGTGATGATGACAGCCTTATCGATTTCGGCCTCGATTCCATCCGTCTGATGACGCTCATGCAGCGTTGGGGCGAACAGGGCCTGAAGCTGGATTTTGCGCAGCTTGCCGAAAAGCCAACGCTGGCTCACTGGTGGTCACTGGCCGCCCGCCAGCTGGCTTCATGACATGAGCACCGCCATGCAAACCACAACCAAAGCCCAAACCCGGCCTCTGTTGCAGGCGCAGGAAGGGCTGTGGTTTGCGCAGACGCTTGATCCGGAAAACCCGATCCTCAACACGGGCCAGATTGTTACGCTCAAGGGGCCGCTCAATGTTGCGGCCTTCCAAAACGCGGTTGAACGCGCCCTGCGCGAAGCACCTGCCCTCTCAGCGCGTTTCATCGATGGACCAGACGGCCCCGCACAAATAATCAGCGATGCAGCCCCCGCCACACTGACGGTGATTGACCTCACCGGAGAGGCTGATCCGCAACAAGCGGCACTTGCACATATAGCCCGCGACATGGCCACCCCACGCGATCCAACCCGTGATCAGCTGGTGACAGAGGAGCTGCTGATCCTGGGGCCGCAGCTCCACGTATGGAGCCAAACCATCCACCATTTGGTGATAGATGGCTACGGCACAGCCCTCCTCAACCATCGCATAGCTGCTCTCTACAATGAAACCGTGACCGCAAATACAGCACAAGATACTGAATTTGGCTCATTTTTTGATTTAATTGCAGAAGATGAGACCTATGTTGGCAGCGCCCGTCACGATAAAGATCGTCGATATTGGAATGACCTTTTCGCCGATAAGCCACCGGTTATCAGCATGGCAACGGGCGAGGCTACGAGTGCACACAGCTTCCATCGGCTCAGGCTTGATATTCCCTCCATTACCACCCGCGCCATCACACAACGTGCCACTGATGCTGGCCTCGCATGGCCCGATCTCGTCACCACGTTGACAGGCGCATTCATTGGCCGTCATACGGGAGCTTCGGAAACGATCATCGGTGTGCCGCATATGGGCCGTCTTGGTTCGGTCTCCGCGCGCGTGCCCGCGATGGTGATGAACGTGCTGCCAGTGCGCCTGCGGTTTGATGACCATGCGCCGCTCAATACAATTGCCGCCGCCGTCGCCCGCCAACTCACCAGCGCCCGCCGCCACGGGCGTTATCGCAGCGAGCAACTGCGCCGCGATCTCGGCCTGTTGGGGAAGGATCGGCGTCTCTATGGTCCACTTGTCAACATCCTGCCTTTCGATATGTCTTTCGCCCTGCATGGTGTTGAGACTGCGCTTGAAGTACCAGGCGCCGGGGCCGTTGACGATCTGACATTTACCATGCGCGCAGATGCTTCCGGCGAGACGATGCGCCTTGAGCTGGATGCCAATCCCGCACTTTATTCGCAGCAGCAAACTGAAGCCATCGGCCACCGTCTGGTGCATTTCCTGCACGCTGCGAGCCAGGCCGAATGCTTAGCAGCAGTACCGACACTCTCACCGCAAGAAGAAACCCAATGGCGAGAGGCGCAAACGGCTACAATCCATCCCGTTGAAGAGACAACGCTTGCCCATTTGCTGAGCCGGCAAGCCGCAGCCACGCCAGACGCATTGGCACTTATTGAAGGCGACTTGCGCTGGTCGTATGCCGATCTGGAGCATGAAACCGCATCGCTTGCCCGCCGCCTTGCGGCAAAAGGCGTGCGCCCCGGCGATATCGTAGCCGTAGCGCTACCGCGATCGCGTGCGCTCGTGCTGACATTGCTGGCCAGTATACGCATCGGTGCAGCCTATCTGCCGCTCGACACAGAGCATCCGCGCAAACGATTGGCACATATCATTCAATCCGCCAAGCCACGTATCATCATAACGACCCAGGCGCTAAGCTCGGCTTTGCCCGAAGATGCGCCCCTATTCGCTATCGATCATCCAGTCCCGGATGATGACTGCCCTCCCCCTTTCCACACCCCCGCACCAGAAGATGCGGCCTATATCATCTACACCTCTGGCTCGACCGGAGTGCCCAAGGGGGTGGTCATTGAGCATCGGGCCATCGTCAACCGACTGCTCTGGATGGCGGCGCATTATGGCATTGGCACGGGCGACCGCATTTTGCAGAAAACCCCCGCCACGTTTGATGTCTCCGTGTGGGAACTCTTCCTGCCCTTCATTACCGGCGCTGCCTTGGTGATCGCCCCACCGGATGCGCATAAAGATCCGCTCGCGCTAACGCAAATCGTGCGCCAGCATGCAATCACGACAATACACTTCGTGCCCTCAATGCTGGCGCTTTTCCTTGATGAGCCATCTGCTTGTGGGCTGGCCATTCAACGTGTTTTCGTCAGCGGCGAAGAGCTGCCCGCCAAGTTGCGTGACCGTTTCCACACGCTGATCAAAGGTGAACTACACAACCTCTACGGCCCTACCGAAGCTGCCGTGGATGTGAGCTACTGGCCCGCATCATCAACCGACCACAGCCAACCTGTGCCAATTGGTTTTCCGGTATGGAACACACGCCTTTATGTGCTGGATGCCCACTTTCGCCCCCTCCCCGCCAATGTGATCGGCGAGCTTTATCTGGCAGGTCGCCAACTGGCGCGCGGTTATCTCGGCCAGCCCGACCTCACACATGAACGCTTCATCACCGATCCCTTCTTCCCGTCTGAACGCATGTACCGCACCGGCGATCTGGCGATGGTGCGTGATGATGGCGCAATAGTTTATCTAGGCCGCACAGATCATCAGATCAAACTGCGCGGCCTGCGGATCGAATTGGGCGAAATCGAAACTGCACTGCATGCGCAAAGCACCGTAGCGCAAGCGGTTGTCGATGCACGCAGCGATGGTGCGGGTGGCAAACGGCTGGTGGCGTATGTTGTTGCGAAACCCGATGAAGGGTTGGATCATGAGGCCTTGCGCACCTCTATCGCCTCACGCATACCGGCCTATATGGTACCGTCTGCGTTTGTAACGCTCGATCGCTTACCACTCTCTGCCAACGGAAAACTCGATCGCAAAGCCCTGCCCGATCCAACCCTAACCGCCACGACGGGACGCGCACCACACAGCAAGACAGAGCAATGCATTGCCAGACTGTTCGCAGAGTGCCTCAAGCTGGATATCGCAACCATCTCGGCAGAGGATGATTTTTTCAACCTTGGCGGACACTCCCTGCTGGCAGCAAAACTCATGCAGCGCGTGCGGGAGGAATGGGCTTCAGAACTGGGTGAAGTCACCTTAGGCCTCGGCATCGTCTTCACCGATCCCACTGTTGCGCGCCTCGCTACACGCATTGAGGTCGCATGCAAACCGCAAACACCCTTAGACTATGATGGCCTTGCGAATGACGGACTTGGCCCACTTGTCCAGCTCAGCCAGGGCGATCCTACCTCAGCCCTGTTTTGTATTCACCCGGCTGGCGGCATTTCATGGTGCTACGCTGGCTTGGCCCGTGCACTCGCGCCGGCACATATGGTGTTCGGCCTGCAGGCGAGGGGGCTGGATACGCAAGCCCCTGCCCCTATCAGCATAGAATCCATCGCCGCCGATTACATCGCCCAGATCCGCGCCATCATACCAGAGGGGCCAATCCACCTTGCCGGATGGTCTGTTGGCGGCATTATCGCACATGCGATGGCGGTGCAACTTGCAGCATCAGGCGCACCGCAAGGCGTGCTTGCGCTGCTTGATGCCTATCCGAGCGATAGCTGGCGCGCGCAATCTGATCCGTCCGAAGACATATCGCTCAAAGCACTCGTACAGATCGCCGGGCGCGATGTCTCAGAACTCGGAGCGCAGGGGCTTACGCGCGAGAATGTCATGGCCTTTCTGCGCGATATCAATCATCCGCTTGGATTACTATCTGATCGCGCACTGACAGGCATTATTGGTGTCGTTGCTGCCAATAACCGATTGGTGCGTACGCATCAACATGGCTTCTATGCGGGAGAGACACTCTATTTCCGCGCAGCCCTGGACCATGCTGGCACAAACCTGACACCGCAATTATGGACGCCATACATCCAAACGCTCACCGTACATGACGTGCCAGCCCTCCATGCGCATCTCACCGGCCCCAAAGCCATCACACATATTGCGCCTGTGATCGCAGACAAGCTACGGCAGTTCTAACAAGAGGATCACACCATGCGAGACAGTGGCATCTGCGGCAAAATCGCGCTCGTCACCGGCGCTTCAGGCGGGATTGGTGCAGCTGTGGTGCGTGCGCTACTTGATGAGAAGGCGCACGTCGTTGCAACGGATCTGGATACCGCCTCACTTGAACGTTTGCGCCAAGACATACCGCATCCATGCCTCACCACTGCAGTGCTGGATGTGAGCGACCCAGATAGCGTGGTCACAGTTACCACACAGGTGGAAACGCAGATCGGCCCAATTGATATTCTGGTCAATGTCGCAGGCGTATTGTCAACGACGCTTGTGGTGGACACAGATTTTGCCGAATGGCAGCGCGTTTTTGCCGTTAATGCAACTGGTGTGTTTCTGGTATCGAAAACTGTCTCAGCACATATGCAGCAGCGACGGCGGGGCGTGATTGTAACCGTCAGTTCCAATGCGGCTGGCATTCCACGCCACGGTATGGCGGCTTATGCAGCTTCGAAAGCTGCATCCACCATGTTTACCCGCTCACTCGGACTGGAGCTCGCTCCCTATGGCATTCGTTGCAATATCGTGGCACCCGGATCAACGCTGACCCCCATGCAAGAAACGATGTGGACTGACGCGCAGAGCCCCAAGCGGGTAATAGCAGGAGCACCGGAAATATTCCGCACCGGCATTCCGCTAGGCCGGATTGCCACCCCGGATGATATTGCCGATGCTGTGGTTTTTTTGGCCTCAGATCGCGCGCGCCATATCACCATGGCAGATCTTTACGTCGATGGCGGTGCAACCCAAAAAGGATAACCCTAAAAAAACTTCACGCATGGGTGGAACAAACGTAGCTGTTAGATGTTCTTTCCCTGTAACAACCTGATAGGGAGCTTATCATGCGTAAGATTGTTTTCGGTGCTATTTTACTTTCGTCCGCAGCCCTCATCGCCCCAGCGATGGCGCAGACCGCACCGACACCAACGGCCCCACCAATGGTTAAGCCAGTGTCCACTAACAGCGTGCTAAGTTCAAACCTCATCGGCCTCAATGTTGCCAACGCAGGCAATGAAAACATCGGTGAAGTCAAAGACTTGGTTCTTGGCACCGGCAACATGCTAACTGGTGTTATTCTATCTGTTGGCGGCTTTCTTGGCATGGGTGAGCACTATGTAGTGATCGATCCATCAACCATTGCGGTCAGCTATAACGACGCTGACAAGAAATGGGAAGCTCGCGTCAATGCAACAGCTGAACAGTTGAAAGCGGCCCCTGCCTTCAAATATGAAGGTAAATGGCAGTAATAATTTCCATATTCCATATCTTGAATAACGCGGCAGGTTATTCCTGTCGCGTTACTTTTTGTTATATTGATTAAAACTGTTCCTTACCCATGCATACACCTCATCGCACGCCGGTAAAAATTTAATAATATTATCAAATTATTAGCGACACAAATGGAACAGACTATGGCGGAAGCTTTTATCTGCACATATGTTCATACACCCAATGGTTGCAATAATGGCATGCTGATGATTTTGGGCCTATTCAACTCAGAGCTTTGCTGGAACAGCATCCGTTTGTTGATATCGTAGTCACTGACCATGTCATTCATGGCTAAACTATCAGCGCCATTTCACAAGAACGGCTCGGTTAGCTTTAGATGTTAATGGTGCGGTTTGGGCAGTCACTTGGCATGTCGAGCTTGCGGTTAACGGGAACAGCGGCCACGGAACTTGCACTAAGTGGTTGATAATGCGCGCCGGGCATAATGTGCAGCGGCCCAGAACAAGGTATCACCATCGCCCTATACCGGATTTGGCAGCGAAGATTAAATAGAGGCTGGGCATTGTTGCGCCTCGTATATTATGATTAACAACACGTTAACATCGGGCTTGTCATGCATGATAAACACCCCATCATCGATATCTGGATTGCCCGCCTGGATGAGCCTGAGGTGTTGGGAGTTCCCAACTCAATCTGGGACGATATTCTGAGTACAGAAGAGCGGGAACGACGGTCACGATTGCGATTCTCCAATGATCGCAATCTCTTCACACTATCACGCGTTTTGCTCCGCACGCGGCTTTCGGAGTATGCAAGCGTCTCACCGCAGGCGTGGGAGTTCGTACAAGGACGCTTTGGCAAACCGATGCTATCGCCTAGACTCATGGAGGCGCATGGCCTTCATTTCTCGCTATCGCACGCAAACTCGACAGCAGTTTGCGCAATCACACGGTCAGGGCCTGTGGGAGTGGATGTTGAGTCGTTGGATAGGGAGTTGGACGTTGATGCCCTTGCAAAACCCGTTCTAACACCCGATGAGCAGGCATCACTAACGGGCCTTGCCGAGCCCTTGAAACGTCATCGATTCCTGACCTTCTGGACTTTGAAGGAAGCCTACTTGAAAGCGCGCGGCGTAGGGCTTTCTGTGCCACTTCAAAGCTTCAGCTTCACAGGTTATCCGCCACGCCTTGTAGAGACCGAAGAGAGCAGAGACAATGTAGGAAACTGGGTTTTCGATAGCCGAACATATCCGAATAACGATATCGTTTCATATGCTCTCTATCAGGGGCAACTATTTGATAATGAGGTATAAAATGAAATACCTCTCCCACCTGTTTAACTACCGTCTCAAAGCAACGCGATCTGTGGTATTTCAGGACTGCATATCAATGACCACGCGACCTTCAATCTGACCCGCTTTCATGCGGTCAAAGATATTATTGATGTTTTCCAATTTATCTACTGTCGTCGTTGCCCTTACCTTGCCCTCAGCAGCAAAAGCTAACGATTCCTGCAGATCCAGACGCGTGCCCACGATGGAGCCGCGAACAGTGATACCATTCAGCACCATGCCAAAGATTGATAATGGGAATGAGCCAGGAGGAAGACCGTTTAGCGAAACCGTGCCACCACGGCGCACCATGCCCAGAGACTGCTCGAATGCAATGTTGGACACAGCCGTTACCAGCACACCATGCGCGCCACCAATTTCCTTCTTGATCACTGCAGCTGGATCAGCATTCTTCGCATTTACCGTCAGCGTCGCGCCAAGACGTTCCGCAAGCGCAAGCTTTTCCTCGCTGATATCAACAGCCGCTACATTCAACCCCATAGCCTTGGCATATTGCACAGCCATGTGGCCAAGCCCACCAATACCAGAAATCACCACCCAATCGCCGGGCTTCGTATCGGTGACTTTCAGGCCTTTATAGACAGTCACACCCGCACAAAGGACAGGCGCGATCTCAATAAAATCGATGTTTTCAGGAAGATGGCCCACATAATTTGGATCAGCAATCACATAATCCGCAAAGCCGCCGTTGACCGAATAGCCCGTGTTCTGTTGCTCTTCACATAGCGTCTCCCACCCTCCAAGGCAGTGAGTGCAGTGACCACAAGCGGTATAGAGCCAAGGCACACCAACACGATCGCCTTCCTTAACGTGCTTCACACCCGCACCTACAGCAGATACGAAGCCGACACCTTCATGGCCGGGAATAAAAGGCGGGTTGGGCTTTACTGGCCAATCGCCTTCGGCTGCGTGCAGATCAGTATGGCAGACACCTGAAGCTACTATCTTGACTTGAATCTGGTCACGACTTGGCTCAGGAATTGGCACTTCGTCGATCGTCAATGGTTTGCCAAATGCGCGAACGACAGCAGCCTTCATTGTCTTGGCCATGGTAACTTCCTCTGTTTTCACATTTTATTTTGCCACTAACTTCTGCTAAAAAACCGCACCCTACAATGGGCACATCCATTTCATAATGTTGGCAAGGCTGCTTCTTCGGCTTCACTAAACAGGCGTGAGCGCGTCAGAAACCGCACGTCACGGCCATTTTCCAGCGAGAACATTCCACCCCGTCCAGGAACGACATCAATGATAAGTTGGGTGTGTTTCCAGTAATCGAACTGGGCGCGGCTCATGTAAAATGGCGCACCACCGATTTCTCCCATCAACACATCACTATCGCCGATCAAAAAATCACTTTCAGGATAGCACATAGGCGAGGAGCCATCGCAACACCCTCCTGATTGATGAAACAGAATTCGTCCATTATCAGCACGCAAAGCGCCAATAAGCTCAATAGCCGCTGGCGTCGCTAACACACGAGACACAGGCTCAGTCATCTAGCAACCTCCCTTCGGAGCGTTGATCTCTATAGTCTTTCTGCTTCCAGCACACATCCTGCAGGCAGAAAATCGACCCGCTTATGTTACTCTAAACACCGATGTCAGCACCCAAGTTCCCAAAGCCCACATCGGCTTTTCAATTCAACACCGCGCTCTTAAAAACCGAGCAAGCAAACAACCGCAGGATGCGCTGAGGTTCGCGTCAGGGTGAGCCGAAATGGTGACTTCTGAGCACCGGAAGCGCAAGAAGCCGCCATTTGCAGGCCACCGTGACGCGAAGATCAACACATCCTAGAAGAAGCCAAGAGCTTTGGGGCTATAACTTACCAGCATGTTTTTGGTTTGCTGGTAATGGCTTAGCATCATCTTATGGTTCTCGCGCCCAATGCCCGATTGCTTGTATCCGCCGAATGCCGCATGCGCGGGGTAAGCATGATAACAGTTAGTCCAGACACGGCCCGCCTGAATAGCGCGACCAAAACGATAAGCGCGCGTGCCGTTACGCGTCCACACGCCGGCACCAAGACCATAAAGCGTGTCGTTAGCAATGGAGAGTGCCTCTTCCTCATCCTTAAAGGTCGTAACTGACACGACAGGGCCGAAGATCTCTTCCTGGAAGATGCGCATCTTGTTGTTGCCCTGGAAAACAGTTGGCGCAACATAATAGCCATTTGCGAGATCACCAGGCAGCATGGTGCGCTCGCCACCGGTGAGGATCTTCGCACCTTCCTGCTTGCCTATATCAATGTAGCTGAGAATCTTCTCCAGCTGTTCACTCGATGCCTGCGCACCGATCATAGTGGCAGGATCAAGCGGATTGCCCTGCTTGATAGCCTTAACCCGCGCTAATGCACGATCCATAAAGCGATCGTATATCTTCTCCTGAATGAGCGCACGGCTGGGGCAGGTGCAGACTTCCCCCTGATTAAGCGCGAACATTACAAAGCCTTCGATGGACTTGTCGAAGAAGTCATCATCCTCTTCCAGCACATCCGCAAAGAAGATATTTGGCGACTTACCACCCAACTCCAGCGTAGCCGGAATAAGGTTCTGACTGGCATATTGCATGATCAGGCGGCCTGTTGTGGTCTCACCCGTAAATGCAATCTTGGCAATGCGGGGACTTGATGCCAGCGGCTTGCCAGCTTCAAGACCAAAGCCATTGACAATGTTGAGCACACCTGGTGGCAGCAGATCGGCAATCAACTCAGCGAGAACAAGGATGGACGCAGGCGTCTGTTCCGCCGGTTTCAGTACAATGGCATTACCAGCGGCAAGGGCTGGAGCCAACTTCCATACAGCCATGAGAATCGGGAAATTCCACGGAATGATCTGGCCAACAACGCCCAATGGCTCCTGATAATGGTAGGCTACAGTGTCGTGATCGATCTCGCTCATCGACCCTTCTTGTGCGCGAATAACACCTGCGAAATAACGGAAGTGATCAATAGCAAGCGGAATATCTGCGGCTGTCGTCTCCCGGATCGGCTTGCCATTGTCCCATGTTTCAGCCAGCGCCAGCACGTCAAGGTTTTCTTCCATACGATCAGCGATGCGATTAAGGATCAGCGCCCGCTCTGTTGCGCTTGTGCGCCCCCAGGCGGCTTTGGCTGCATGGGCGGCATCAAGCGCCAGCTCGACATCCTCTTTCTGCGAACGTGCTATTTCGTTGATCTTCCGCCCTGTAATTGGGGACGTGTTTTCAAAATAGCGCCCATCAAGCGGCGCAACCCAGTTGCCGCCAATGAAGTTGTCGTAGCGATCTTTAAATGGCCAATGGGCAAGTGCTGCGGTGGGGTCGATCTTGTTCACGGTATTCCTCCCATTTTATGTATCCATTGTTGTTATAACATCTTGCGTGCCAAATTATACGTGCAATACATCAATTCCATGCTGCAGTGCGGGAAGTATTGACAGCAGCCTAGGAATCGCGTGTCTGGAGATCAAGCAAAAAAATATGATCTCAGGTGTTTGGAACGATCGCACTATCCGGGTGTTGCATAATGCACCAAGAAGAGCGGCACACCTGCGGCAAATAACAACATCTGGGGAACGGCCATGACAACACGCATGACGGCAGCGGTGACCGCAGACGCCGTAACAGCAGCGCGTTTTCAGTTCTTCTCTCAACAAATCATTCCGGAAGCTCTGGTTTCCAAAACCATTCTCCAATCCTGGATGCGCTGTACCGAGCTAGGGTTGGATGCCACACGTGCGCCGGTTTACGAGACGCTTGACGAGCAGCAGCTGAACGAAACACGCGAAAAGCACCAGATGCTACGCCGCCTATGTCGTGGAGAGATGGATGCTTTGCGCCAGGAAGCTCAGACAACAGGCGGTATTGTTGTGTTGACGGATCCCACCGGTATGGTGCTTGATTCGGATGGCGATATGGAATTTGCCGGTAAGGCCGCAAGCATGGCACTGCGCGCCGGCGTGATGTGGAGCGAAGCCAGAATTGGCACAAACGCTGTTGGCACCGCACTGGTCGAACGCCGCCCGATCATGGTGCATGGCGGCGAACATTTTTGCGACCCGCATCGCGTACTGAGCTGTGCAGCGGCTCCGATTTTTAACCCTACTGGCGAAATCGTCGGCGCATTGGACCTCACAAGCCATGCTTCTGTCATGTCACGCCATGCGTTGTCATTAGTGCGACTTGTCATCGATCAGATCGAGCATCGCCAGTTTGATAGTGCTTTTGATGACCTTGATGTGCTGCGTTTTCATGCAGATCCTGCTCATCTGGGCACTGCGCGTGAGTGTATTCTGGTGTTTGAGGGCGACCAACTTGTCGCTGCCAACCGCCACGGGCTTAAAACCATTGCGCAGAGCTGGGAAGCTTTGAGGGACATTCGTTTCACTGATATTTTTGCGCACAAGCCAAATGCGCTGCATGATACCGATTCACTACAGTTTCATTCAGGTGAAGTGGTGCAATGTCGTCCGCGCGTGCGTGACACTGTTATTCCTGCAACAAGCATTCTTAATCCGCCCAAGAAACTTCTTGGAACGGAAACCACCGCCGCGAGAGGCCCCATTCCATGGCCCAAGCCAGCCTTTGACACAGAAACGCTCGTTAACATCGATAATGCGGCGCAGTTGATTGATGCTGATATTCCTTTGCTTATCATTGGCGAAACTGGGGCTGGCAAGGAAGCATTTGCACGCGCTGTGCATGCTGTCAGTAGCCGTGCTGATAAGCCATTTATTGCAGTAAACTGCGCTGCCCTGCCTGAAAGCCTGATCGAATCCGAGCTGTTTGGTTATGAAGATGGCGCCTTTACCGGAGCTCGGCGACACGGCGCCAAAGGGTTATTGCGTGAGGCAGATGGGGGTATTCTGTTTTTAGATGAAATTGGCGATATGCCATTTGCGTTGCAATCACGATTATTGCGTGTGCTGCAGGACAGGCAGATCATGCCATTGGGGGGCAGACGTGCCATTCCGATAGATATCCGCATTATCAGCGCGACACACCGCGATATCGCTGAGCAGTCGCATTCAGGACAGTTCCGACCCGACTTATATTACCGTATCGCCCAATTCACCATTGCGCTGAATCCTTTGCGGACAAGGACAGACAAGCCTCGGCTGGTGGATCAGTTATGGCAAGAAGTTGCATGCGGAGCGGGGCGCTTGCCTATTGAGATGCGGGATCGCCTTGCCGCCTATGATTGGCCTGGGAATTATCGCGAGCTTGTAAGCACTTTGCGAGCATTGGCAGCCCTTTGTGCGCCGGGAAAACCACCAATGCTCCAATGCCTGCCTCTTGCCCTTCGCGCCTTGCCTGGACCTGTATTGAGTGCTCCACCGATGTCTTCAGAACCAGGCTTGCTGGAACATCATACCCATGATGTCATGCGAACAGCGCTTGATGCGTGTGGGGGAAATATGTCAATGGCAGCACGGAAGCTCGGGATTAACCGCAGCACGCTTTATCGTCATCTCCAACGCATCGGACAGATGCAATAAACTGCAAGAGCTTTTGACGGCTTACTGTGCAGGCTGGGGATGCGTATCCGAAAGTGAAAAGCGTATTGGCAATGTCACCATCGCCTCTGTGGGCTTGCCATTACGGGATGCAGGCTCGAAATGCCAATGACTGATAGCCATTATGGCTGCCAGATCAAGCGAAACTACGGAGCTGCTCCGCGCTATGCTGATGTCCTCAGGCGCACCTGTGGCAGTTACCTTTAGCTTGACGAGCACAGTGCCCTCCTGCCCCGCTGCACGTGCCTCATTGGGATAAGCTGGCCAATGGCGCATCACATCACCTGCATAAGGGCGAGGTGGTATGAAATTATCTCCTGGCGGCGAAACTGCATTTACCTTGGGAACGGTCTGCGCATACGGACCAAGAGTTGCCCCAAGCACAATCAAGCACGCAAATCCAAACGAAGCGCTCCATCGAAGACGAAGCGCAACTTTATATATACGAGACATTATGCATCAACGCGCTGGCGAACAGATGCCTTGGCGCCCTTGCGTTTCAACCGCACGATGACTTCTACGGAAATAACCTCCGTACCTTCTGGCGCATCGGGAATCCCGGCCACGGAAATCAGCCCATCAGGAACATCAACCAGCGTCTGATCATCTTCCATAAAGAAGTGATGATGCTCGGTAACATTTGTATCGAAGTAGCTCTTGGTGCCATCGACAGCCAGTTGGCGTAGCAAGCCCGCATCACAGAATTGATGCAAGGTATTATAGACTGTAGCTAGTGACACACTGATTTTTGCATCACTGGCTTCTTCATAAAGCATCTCAGCAGTCAGGTGCCGGTGGCCACGACCAAATAACAGCCAACCCAACATAATTCGCTGACGTGTAGGACGCAGATTGGCAGCGCGCAGGATCTCCCGCACATCATGAAAGCCGCAACCAGTCTTCACAGGACTGGCAACGTTTTGCATGAGGGCGTGGGGATCGGTTTGAACCGGAACACCATTAAATATCATGGCACGGAATGGGCTGGACATGACGGCTCCTTAGCTCTCAGATGTCTTACAACAGACAATCACATGCAAGGCACTCTATTGAACCCATATCCGACAAATGTAAATCATTATCCGCATTCGTTTTATTATAATAATTCAAATATAGCTCAAGATTTTGTGACCATGATTGCACACTTTTAGCCTTCAGGACGGCTTCAGATTAGAAAGAATAGTTAGTTGAAGAGATGCATTAGAGAGAATTTCTCGCTGGGAATAAGTTGTCGTAATAGGTTGATAAGTGCATGAAAATTCAGGATTTATTCTCAAATTCACGTGTTTCCGTGTTCGCTATTCCCGTTTGTAAGGGGTATGCGTTAAAGCTGCATATGGATTGACGGATGTTAGATGTTATTAAAGAGCAAACCGCCACGGCAATGTTTTCCGTGACCGCTATTCCTATAAACGCATTCCGTATTTTGTCTTATTTTTCAGCAAGTTATTTCATTAACCGTATTGATCCACGCCTATCTTGAGCCCGTTAACGCCTTGGCAAGAAATTTCTCTGCCGCTGTTGTGTGAGGCCATAGGAGGGCGATTCTGTTCCAATCGCAAATTCTCGAGCAAGAAATCACCGCTTTTGAGGTCGATTTTGGAGGCTTTTGGGGCTTCTATTCCGAAATTTATTATTTAATTTCAATGATATATAGAATCACTGGGATACATTTTAACGTTGTTTTTTAAAACCATGCCGCGCCGAAGCTATTCAGCGGTTAAGGACGCAGCGTAACGCTGGATGATTATGTCTGAATGACAGGTTTCGGGGCTGATGTTCCCGCTTATCATGTTGTTTTTTATATATAATATGGAATCATTATTTTTCACCGAAAAGAGAAATTTTGCGAATCGTGTGCAGGTGAGTAACTGATTCCGTGACCGTAAATCCCAAAAAATATGTTATGTTTCAATTAGATATAATAATTACATTAAACTAGGAAGATTGAGCGGTGCATGCTGGCTTTGCTGAAGAGACTCTTTTGGGACTTAAGGATCATGATTAGGACTATGAGCGAATTTTTAAGCCCGATTGGCTTGGCTGAGGTCTCTAAGAATTATCTTTAATCTAATCCTTATAAAGAGTCGCATTCGCCATTTTGTTTAATTTCAATATGTTATATGGCGATAGCGTGACCACTATTCCCATCTTCCGTGACTGCGACTCCCATTGACGTGACCACCGTTCCCGTTTCCGGGGCTACCATTACGAGTGGCGTGACCAGCATTCCCGAGTTGTCCACCTGTTGAAAAATGCCCGATTCCGTGACCGCTATTCCCGTTTGCTTGACGGCTGGCGCGGTTAACGCCAATGCTTGTGAGATGAAACGACTTGGGTGTGGGTTATTGGTGTTGGGGCGCGGAGGAAGGCATGACTGAGGAACTCAGTGAAGTTGAGCGCAAGCGCCTTGAGCGCGACCGTCGCACGCGTCAGAATAGGCGTGGGCGACGTAATCCTGCGCCTGTGCCTGCGAAGTTGACGCGCACCTCTGCCTTTGCGCCTAAACGGCGTGGGATTATCGATTCGAATATCGAGCGCATTTTCTATGTCCCGGGCCAATCGGTGGTTCAGGTGCGGGGTGGCGAGCTTGGCAGTCTGCATCGGGATGTGATCTATGCGCTTTTTCGCTTGAAAGAGCGGATGACGACGCGGCGCATTCCTAATCCTGATGCGCCGCAGAATGGCACCTTGCAAGGAGTGCCATCGCATTTTGAGGTTATTGAGGTTGCAACCACCTGGCGCGAGCTGCTGAAAGCACAAGGGCTTACTCAGCATGTCAATAATCTGCTGACGCAAAAGCAGGTATTTCAGGATCTGCGTCAGGTCGTGATCACCATCTATGAGGGCAACCCTGATCAGATCATGGAGAAGTTGCATCGTGGCCGATTGGGTGGTCGCGGTATGATCACGGGTATTATCGATACTGTTGAATGGGATGGGGTGAACCTCGACAGCAAGGTGAAAGTGCGATTTGGACGTGGTGTGCTGGCTGCTTTCCGTACGAAAAACCTCGTATCGCTGAATGCAGAAGTGCAGTTTGCGCTTAAATCCGATTATGCCAAATCATTCTGGCCGTATATCGACTCCAAGCCGACACATCTTTTCGTTGATGAAACAATGCTGGCAAGTCTTATCGATCGGGAAGTTTATGGCGAGCAGGAGACCGATGCCACCCGTTCGCAATTCCGCAAGGATTGCCGCCAGGCATTTGATGACATGATCAAGGCTGGCGGCCTTAAGGAATGGACTATCGAGTTGATTGGAGCCGGTAAACGCAAGATGCGACGCTATCATTATAAACATGCTCTGCCCCGTAAAATTGAGCAGGAGCAAATAGAACTCCCCTTCACCCTGGCCGTTTAGGATGTACTGAGCGCCCTAATGGCCTGCAATGAAGGTTTCCTGCATGCTTAGGCGCATATGATGGGAAATAGCGTCTATTGACGCTATCTTTGCAGCTTCCACTGACGCGAAGTTCAACGCATCCTTATGCTAAATAAAAGCGCTATATTATTCAAAATCCAAGAGATGGCTCTGTTTTGGAACTTATCCCTTTATGTGTCCCGCTTAGCCGGCATTGCGTGCGGGATGGCGGGCTATGATATTGCCGAAAGTGTCGGGCATTGTTGTGAGGGGTTGGAAATGGCGGCCTTCCATTTTGAAAAATGCGTAACCTTGCGCTTCCAGTTCCTTCCAGGCGCCATCCAGCGGGCGGCCACTGCGCTTTAGTGTATCCGTGTTGATTTCGAAAATAACCGTTGGATGCCAGTTCATTAGTGTTCCGCGCGCCCCTGCGAGAACATTGGCCTCAAAACCTTCAACATCAATCTTGATGAGATCGACACGTGGTAATGCAAGCTCTGCTGCCAGTGTATCCAGCGTCGTGGTGGCGACTGTCTCGCCTTCCGTGGTAGTTGTATCAGCGATCAACGAAAAAGCTTGCGGATCATCACCAAGTGCGACGTGATGCAGCGTGGCCTCACCCTCTGCTTCTGCCAGCGCCTTGCCAATGACTGTCACCTGCTTGAACGGGTTGAGGGCGAGATTAGCAAGCAGTTGTGTGCGCGCTGCTGTGCCTGGCTCGACAGCAATCACATGGCCCTGGGGGCCAGCAAGACGGGCTGCCTTCAATGTATAGAGTCCGATATTAGCCCCAACATCAATCACATAGTCGCCTGGATGTACGAAGAGATCCAGCTCATGCAGCTCCGGCTCACTCCAGTCGCGCAGTAGAAATGTTGCGACCGAAGTATAACGCATGTCGGAAGGTACCGTGAGGCGTTCCCCCTGCGCTGTTAGCGTGAAAATAGGACTGGGACGTCCCAACTTGCCTGCAAGCAGATGACCGGTCCATGCCGCTGCACGGGTGAGGACAGTTAGGGGGGCCTCCTGGAAGGCAGGTTCAGAAACGAGCTTTTGGATGCGGCGGAGCATGAAAAATCACCTGCTGAGGAGGTTTGAAGTAAATGGAAGGACGAATGGCAGGCTCTTTGGGAGGAGAGCTGACAGTGGATGTGATAGGGGTAAAGCGAGCGAGATAGACAGCAATCGCTAATAAAGTTGCAAATTCTCCCGGCACAAACACAAGCGAGTAAACCGCAGACTGGATGAGCATGAAGAGAATATAGTCACTGATTGCCAGCGAAAACATTGCATGGTCTGTATTTGTCTGATCGTTGGCAATCTTGCGCGATAACCTGAAGCCCGAAATATAGAGCGTGAGAATTAATGCTGCGCCGATCAGCCCATACTCGAAAATGACGCCAATCCAGCCAATATCTGCCAAAAAGAAGTAAGCATTCCCCAGCACATCGGACATGGACACGCTCCCAAAGCGTGATGTCGTTCCCTTGCCTATGAGCCAATTGAGAGGATCGCTGCCAATGTAGCTGATCGCGGATTGAAGTGAGAGAAGACGCACTGTCAGTGAGCCGCCTAATGATCCAAGCAAAGTTTCCACTGGTGGGCGCATGAAGAGGTAAACGATGGCAATGACGATTGCTATCATAAGGAAAGCAACAACAAGACGCCGCCAGCGCGCGGGGGTAAGAATGAGGCTTGTAACCAGCGCTGCAGAGGCGATGCTTGTGCGTTGCTTGAAAACCATCACCAAAATAACGAAACAAGACACAACCGCCAACGCAACCCATAGTTCACGCTGCACTGACAGTCGGCGGACGAGATAGAACAGGAATAGCATGCCAAAAAACATTGGCATATAAATGCGATAACCACGTTCGACATCGAAAAGCAGAAATTTGGCATTGACCGCATCTGTCGAATACCAGCTTGAGGGTAAAGCAATCCACAAAACCGGCATCAAGAGCATAGTTGCGGCCCCCAGCGCCAACACGCTGCGACCAAGTTGGCGGGGCGAAGGCTTCAAGAGTGTCAGAAGTGCCAGAAAGGCAAAATAATAGGTGAACGGCCAGATCTTGACCGTGGTCAGCATGGCATCCACAATTCCCCCGCTGAACTGGATGATTGCCATGATCGGGGTGATACCAATTGTGAAAGTGAGAAGCAGCAGAAATTGTGCTCTTAACGGTACACTATCGCCCAATATGCCACGCACGGTCAGCAATGCGACAAAAACCGGCCATCCCTTTGAAAGATAATAAAGGGCTGGCCACTGGACCATGTAATAAAAGCTCTGGCCAAAAAATGGCAAAGTTAGCAATAGAATAGCAGTGATTGCTGCCCGATGGATACTGCTCGTTTGCGGTGGCATCTGAGCGTGGAATTGCAGTGCTATACCTCGCCTGGGGGGCTCTATCGGCGATGCGGATGAGGTCATGCGGAATCCCTACCATCGATATCGTGTTGCTTGCTATCAGCGGATATCAATCTTTGCCTGGAAAAGGCATCTCGCATAACCATCGGAATGACAGGCACGGAATCTACAAAAAGTCGGCGCACAAAGCGGCGCGGATTACTTAAAACTCTGTGGAGCCATTCAAGCCCTAATCGCCGGAAAATAACAGGCGCACGTGTGGTAATGCCCGTGATAAATAACAACGACCCACCAATGCACAGACCTACACCCGTAATACCCCGCTCTTGCGATAGACGCTGTGCCAGATATTCCGACTGCGGGGCGCCTGTTGCCAGAAATATAAAACGGGCTGGGTGTGCGCGCACAAAGTCAACACAGGCCGCGACTGCTTCCTGATTGTTGATGTAGCCCATAGGTGGTGCATGTAATGATAGCCGCGTGAGATGGAATTGTGCGCGCAAGCGCCTTTCAAGCTCAGCATCGCCGCCAATCACTGTGATGGTATCATTGGGCTTGATAACATTGGCAAATAGCCATGCTGTGAGATCGCTTCCTGCAGCTAAAGGCAATCTCAGGCCGTGAAAAAGACGTGCCAGCAACCGCACAACCTGACTATCAGACAAACGAAGCCATGCATGATTGTACGCATCTGTGAGACGACCGGGGCTTTTAGCCATAGGATAGGATTGTGTAGCCCGGGCAAGAGCCTTCCGTTCCCTGTCGAGTAATACAAAATGCTGTGCGTTTGGTGTGACAATGTAGGCAAACGGAGCCCCCGGTGGGCGCGCTGCGATCATGGCACCGGCGGCAGCCGTATCAAGGTCCGCAAGGTCTAATCCGAGGAAGTGAATGCTGGCAACAGGGCTGTCGCAATGCGCTATAGCTGTATTCGCTTCCTGCATAGCATGCTCTCCTGCCTCTGCCGTCTCAGGATGTATTGATCGTTGCGCCTGGATAACCTGCAGATAATTGTATGCTGCAGGCCATATGTGCACCTAACAATATGCTTCTTTAGTTTTGCCATTCCAGATTAACGCAAACCTTCGCTTATCCATGATGTCAGGTTACGCGAGTGTGTCCGGTTGGTCTATGTTTTTGAAGAAGCAAGATATTGCAATCACGGCACAAAACCACCGGTGCTGGTGCGGTAAGCACCCAATGTATAGTTGAACGATCGCTGGAATGGCACGACCTTGTTAATGAACTGATCGACCCACAGGTTAACCTCCGAAATGGAGCTACGTGGTACATAAAGAACGTCGCCCGGCTGCAATGCCACGTCGTTGGTGCGTCCCGTTTCAATCGTATCGCGGATATTGAGTGTGCGTAGCATCGGCTCACCCTTTGCGCTACGGCGGATTATGGCAATTTGACCAAGACGTGCATCATCGCTGAAGCCACCAGCCAACAACACTGCTTGTAAGGCGCTAAGACGCAGATCAGTCAGACTCATTGGTCCGGGATTATGCACTGCGCCCCCGATATAGATGCGGGAAGAAATCGCTTCTTCAAGTGATACAACAACCTGCTGATCGGTGATATTGCGCCGTGCTGCAACGCGGATAGCCTTTTCAATTTCAGTCAATGAACGCCCTTCAACGCGTACCTGCCCGGTTGCGCGTAGCCCGATGTGGCCATCAGGCGAGACGGTGACATTTTCGTCCATATCCTGGGTGAGCAGAAACTTGACTTTCAGCTTATCGCCCGGTCCAACACGGTAAACAGGCGTTTCCGCCTCGCTCCACTCCACAAAGCGATTGGCATTGACCTCGGTAAAGCTGAGGTTCTGACCGGTGGTTAGCGCTTTTTCATTGCGGCCCTCCGCAGCACACCCGGCAAGCAGGGTTACAGCAGCGAAAATACCCACGTGCTTCAGCATCATAACCATCGGTAGATCCATTCCGGAAGGTAGAATTTTCTTCCCGTGAAGACAAAGCCGGCGATGCCACCGCCAGCGTCGAAAATATTGTCACGTGTCCAGGTAGCTACAGGGCTACGTGAATGCTCTGCACGGATCACAAGAACGCTTGCATCAACCGCTGCCGCGAACCGCCGTGCCAGATGAATGGAGGAAGCTGGATAGCTTATAAGGACCACATCATAGTTATCGCGCAGTTGGAGGATGGTTTCTCGTGCTTGCTCGCTTGAACTGCGCAGGTCAATCAGCGGCGAATCCTCATTAACCGATGCAATATCGAGCCCTGGCGTACTGGTTTTCGTGACCAGGATTCCGTTGCGTTCAAGCACCTCATGCGTGCTGATCCGCTCAAGCGCATTTGTTATGGATAGGCCAATAACGAGTGTGCGCAATTTACGGCCAGCGCTTAATTCCATCGCCAAAGCTTTTGTGAGCGAGGCTTTATCTTCTGGCGCGCTTACATCCACAAGCTGTAACGATGATATGGGCCGACCGATGATGCGAATATCCATCAAGCGTGCCACGAGAGACAGCATGGTCTGGTGGTTCGCGAGTCCATCAAAATCATCGGGATCATTCGAGAAGGCTGCGAGAGCCGGCAGCCCCAGGGTGCGTTCAGCATCTTCCTGGCGGATAAAGCCAGGCCGCAACTCTGACGCAATGACACCAGCCGCCGCACCTGAAAGAATACCAGCTAACAGGCCTGCAGAAAGGAAAGCCAGCGCCAGATTTCGGGGCACAATATCATCGCGCCCGCTCTGAATGATGCGTACATTTGAGGCACGCACACTTGAGGCCGCTTCCTCAATCCGTGCCGCTTCTGCGCGTTTTACATATTCTCGATGCGCCTCAGTCAATACCGCACGTTCGCGCTGCAACACGCGCAGGCGGCCTTCGGCATCCCGTAGCACACCAATGCGCTCATCGGCCCGTTTTTTCTGCTCCTCAAGCTCCTTTATCTGCTGATCGAGGGCATCCTCCTCCACCTGCAAGCTAAGGATCATATTGCTCAGGAATGCCACGGACGGATTACGCACATCCCGCTCGGTTGTTGCGGTGCGATCCTGGGGATTTTTGACAGCGTCAAGCACCACTTTGATCTTCGCGTCGATCTCTTTAATGCGCGGATGATTGGGCGCGTACTGGCTGATCAATGTTTGCCGTTCGGTTCGTAGCCGTACCAGCAAATCGCCGACATCACCATCAAGGGATGCTTCGTTACTGCGTTGGCGAAAATCGAATACGGTTTCGCTTAACCGCTTCTGTTGTTCGCGTGCCTGCAGCAACTGTCCATCCACAGCCCGTCGACGTTCATGCACTTGCCGCCAGCGTTGCAGAATACTGTCTGCTTGATTGGCAGCCAGGGTTAAATCCTGTGCGATTTCAATAATGTTGGCGCTTGCCATCTCCGCCCGAATGGTCGCATCTGTTTCGCGCAATCGTGCTTCTAGCTGCTCAACCTGAGAGACAAGTATCTTTGACGTAGGGTTGTCGAAAAGCACCTTTCGTCGCGCCAGATAGTTACGGATCAACGCATCTGTTGTTTCCGCTGCAATATTGCGATCAGGATTGGTGAAGCTGACCAGCACCACATTCGATCCTTGCTGAACGCTGGCGCGCAATTGTTTGCGAAACCGTTCCAGTTCCTGGTCGTTATTAGGACGTGTATCGCGCCAGAGCGTGTCAGCTATTGTGCCGAGCAGTGAAGGTGGAAAAAGCCTTTCCTCGCCAACTTCAGCAATAGTCGCACGGATTACTTCTGCACTTTCGAGTATAAGTACTTCGGCTTCAACGGATTTCAAACCCTCGATCGACAGTACGGCAGGGCCGGAATCGGTTACGTTCTGGGCTGTTGAATAATCGCGGTTGACCAGCACCATCAACAGACCACTTGAAGTGTATTGTACCTGTGTTGCGAGGGCGAGCAGAATGCCCATTACAAATGGTATAAGGGCTGCAATGATAATGACACGACGGTGATAGAAGGCTGAAACAAGCAGATCCCGGATGGTAAAGGTGCGCGTAACCCCTGCTGTGGGCGCAGCGGCAGTCTGGTCGGCCTTGTTGCCGTCTCGGGATGTCGCAATCACCACTTTGCAGAACCTTCTATAGGACACATTGTTACTCAGTCAACTTTCTTCGCAACGCTTAATGCACGTGAACAAAAATCATTGTCTTGCCGATTATTACCATGTACTTTGTTATTCTTGTTTATTCTATTATTTCAGCGTCTATAAAAGCACGAAGACTTAATATTAATCGCACTCTCATTTTTATTTAATTTAGCAAGTCAACTTTTGCGGACGGTCACCATTTGTTTACCATGATCTTGGAATCACAGCACAGTCATGCAAGGATGCTTGTGACGTCTTTGGCATTGTTTCCACAAGAAATGTCGCCATTATTCGGCGCTGATGTCATATTTGTGCGCGCATATTTAGCTATTCGAGGAGGGGGTCTGTCTTGTGGGTATCTGGGCTCGGGGCCTGTTAATTCTCTTGTAGTGACAGCGTAATAACCAGGATATGTGCGGAAAATTACGCAGAGCGGGTTATATTTCCGGACAAGTAACTTGATGTGGCAAATCACAGGTCAGGACGTTGTCCGAAGGATGGTGTTCATCCGCTCAATGCCATTTCTTATTATCTTAGACTTTCCAATTGATGGACGATGCCATTGCAAGTTCATTAATGGGTTCTGAGCCTAACGTGTTGAGCGTGCCTTAAGCGCGAGCATGTTGAAAAGCTGCTTGCCCTTTCGTCTGCGCGCAAACATTCTTGCTCATATTGTAGGTGTGGGCTGCTTACGATTTATGGCCCCTCGCGGGGCAGGCTTTATGTGCCTACATGATGCGCAATCTCAGCCCACGAAGTGCCCAGGTTTTCTTTTTGCATATAACAAAAAGCGTGATCACGGATATAGCCTCGCGCTTTACCTTTATTGATGTCAGGCATCTTGCGTGATCAGGTTGTTCTGCTATGATCACGGATAGTTTGCGGATGCTGGCATTTATCCGTGATGGTGGATTATAATGACAACGCTTGAATCGGATCGCGGCCCTGCGTCGACAGCTATTGATGTGATTATTGGTGAGCACGCAGAGCTGCTGAGCAGTCAACTGCAAGCTATGAGCGAAGCGCTTTTTCCGCCAACATCGCGCAAAACATTGCGTCGCTTTACTTCTGGAGAGGCGGCGCGACTGATTGGTGTTTCCGATTCAACATTGCGCAAAATGTCATTGGCGGATGAAGGGCCAAAGCCTGAAGTGTCGAATAATGGGCGCAGGCATTATTCGTTAGGGCAAATCAATGAGTTGCGGGAACTGCTTGCGTCTAGTGTGCGTGGGCGTGATTTGAACGCGCTATTGCCTCGTCGCAAGAATGGTGAGCATTTGCAGGTTCTTGCGGTAACAAATTTCAAGGGCGGTTCTGGTAAAACCACAACGACTGCGCATTTGGCGCAGTACTTGGCGCTACATGGGTATCGTGTTCTGGCCGTGGATCTTGATCCGCAGGCGAGTTTGTCGGCACTACTTGGTATTATGCCGGAGATTGATGTAAAGGCGAATGATACCTTGTATGCGGCCATTCGCTATGACGACAAGGTTCGGCCTCTGCGTGATGTTGTGCGAAAGACGCATTTCGATGGGCTTGACCTTGTGCCGGGCAATCTTGAGCTGATGGAATTTGAGCACGATACGCCGCGCGCCTTAGCTGCGGGCGCTAACAGTGCACATGGTATTTTCTATACTCGGATTGCGCGCGCTTTGGATGATGTGGCTGATGATTATGATATCGTCGTGATCGATTGCCCGCCGCATCTTGGCTTTCTGACGCTTAGCGGCCTATGCGCAGCGACGGGGATGATCATCACCGTGCATCCGCAGATGCTCGATATCGCTTCTATGAGCCAGTTTCTGCTGATGATGCATGATTTGCTGAGTGTTGTGCGAGGTGTTGGCGCTTCGCTGGATTATAATTTTATCCGTTATCTCATCACCCGATATGAGCCGCAGGATGGGCCTCAAACCAAGGTGGTAGCGCTGTTGCGCAATCTTTTTGGTGATCATGTGCTGACAAATCCCATGGTAAAATCGGCAGCGGTGTCTGATGCGGGGCTAACAAAACAGACGCTTTATGAAATCGGACGCGAGAACCTCACGCGTTCCACGTATGACCGCGCTATGGAAGCATTGGATGCGGTGAATGGTGAAGTTGCACGTTTAATAGCAGACGCTTGGGGGCGGAAGGCATATTGATTTGCCCATGCGTGTTGCTGATGGAGATTTGTGGGACTGGATGCGCAAAAAGCCATGCATTCGCTTTAACCCGCACCCATTCCTTTAATTCAGCTTGCCTCACGGATTGGTGTGCAGCTTCGATTGTAAATTTTGAACTGCATGTACTGTTTTAGTTTAAAGAGTATGGCGCATTGTGGAGATGTTGGGAGCTCCCAACAATCATGATGCATTTAGATTGGGCATAAAGGGCGTTCTTCATGAGCCGTAAGGATACGATCACCGCGCTTTTCACGCAAAAGAAAGTGACAACGCCAGTGCAAGCTGCGGAGCCTGAGCGCGAGCGTATCAAAAGTGGAGCTGTATCGGCCATGGGTGCGTCGCTGCAGCAGCTGACAGAGGGTGCACGCAATGCCGCGAGGCTGCAAGATCAGATCGAGGAGGGGACGCTTATCGTCAATCTTGATCCAGATTTGATTGATAGCGGTATGGTAGCGGATCGATTGCACTCTGTAATTGATCCATCGTTTGATGCATTGGTTGCTAGCATCAGCGCCAGCGGCCAGCAGGTACCAATCCTCGTGCGACCTTTGTCGCAAGCTCCTGCTCGGTATCAGGTAGCGTATGGCCATCGTCGTTTACGGGCGGCACAGCATCTGGGTATTGCGGTTAAAGCAATTGTACGGCCATTAACCGACGCTGAAATGGTTGTCGCTCAAGGTAAGGAAAACCTTGAGCGGCGCGATCTCTCTTATATTGAAAAGGCGATTTTCGCGCGCCGGTTAGAGGATATTGGCTTTGAGCGCAACACCATTATGGCAGCGCTTTCAACCGATAAGGCTGATCTCAGTCGATATATATCTGTTGCCCGGCTTATTCCCGATGAGTTGGCGCAAGCGATTGGCCCTGCTGATCGTATTGGGCGCGCGCGTTGGTTAGTGCTGGCGGAAAATTTAAAGCGTCCCGATGCACCGCAGCGGCTTAGAGCAGTGCTGGAAAGCGATGCATTTCGAAAGGCGGATAGCAATAGTCGCTTTGCAAAGGTCTTTGCTTCACTCGCAGATAAGGTGCCACCAGAGAAATCTGTCGCACGTATATGGCGCGATCCAGCGGGCAGGGCGATTGCTCGCAGCGAAGTGCGCAAGGATCGTACGACATTCGTGATTGATGAAGCCATTGCACCAGAATTTGGCGCTTATCTCGCTGATGAGATGGGCATGCTCTACGAGAAATATTTGCAGGAACGCGCAAAAAGCACGCTTTAATAACATTTTTGATATTAAATAACCTATTGATATAAAATAAAATATTTTAAGATACGGAATCTAATTATGCGTTAGGTTCTTTCTCTTGGATGTGTTTATGGTACATTATGTAGCGCAGCCGCCCCTGCCCAGAGCGCCATACGTAAGCCATGACTAATTCCGACCAATGCGGAAGAAGAATGGTCTTCGCCTAGGAGTTCTTCGAAGCGTACGATAAGGCGGTTTGGGCCCATGTCTTTAGTTGTATGCACGAGATTTGATGCCATATTTCTTGCTTTATCTCGCATGGCGCGTTCAGACCGCATGGCAATGATGCGTTCGATGTCAGGCAAAGATGACTGCCATGGTGCAATTGATTGCTCGAATTCGCCAACAGTGATCAATACGCGTCGCGGAGACGCATCAATGAAACGGGCAGGTAGGTGTTCGATTTGTTCCAACAGCCATGCTTCATCCGACCATATTGACGGACTGATTGCGATATAGCTTTCAAACGATTGTGGATGCTCCAAAAGACGCGACAGCACGAAACAACCACCGAGTGAGTGGCCAATCAGCGATTGACGTGCAAGGTTCAGGGGCGCTTCATTGGCTGCGAGCGGCCTAACGATTTCATCGATAAACCGGGCAAAAAAAGCTGACCCACCAGTTGTATGTGCTGATCTTGAAGTGCGCTGTGCGACATTGGTATCTGAGCGGGTAAAATCGTAGATACGCCGTTCTTCATCATATGCTCCTGACGTATCGTATCCGATGCCTACAATGACAGCTGGCTCAATTCCAGTGGAGCCAGTGCGCCGGGATCGCATGCGCAATGATTCTACGGTGGTCAGAAATGTTGCATTGGCATCAAGAAGAAAGATGGCTGGATAACCATCTGGTGGAGGGGGTTCTTCTGGCAATGCAATCAAGATACGATAGATGCATCCATCGACGGGGGAGCGCGTATAGTGTAGCTTGCTACGCGGTAAAATGAGGGGCGTTGGTTCCATGCAAAAAAGTATAGCACTAGCAGCATGAAACTAGGCAATCCATATTATTATTGAGCCCTCGGCACTCCTCAACGCAACTTGGAGGGCTATTTATCAAGCCAGATTGTTGCAGATGATCTGACCTGTATGGAAATCCAGTTGAAGGGCGTTAAATGTAATATGGCTACCTTTTTTTACAACAAGTTGCAGAAGATCATTACCACGAGGCCAGCAACAGAATCTGTGGCTCATGAAGAATTGAAGCGGGGGAGAGCTATTTCGGCAGATGGCGCAAGGCAAGCAAAGCAGAAAAGTTGCCTGAAAGGCACCTGTTTCTAGCTTATTTGAAACGCGGGAAATGTATTTATGTCCTCATGGTCCTGCGTTTCAAATTATTGATGAAGAATTATTTGCTAACATGTTTAGCTTGTTGCGCAATTTCTTCGGTGATGCCGTTCGAGGTTCGCACTGTTATGGGGTAATCTTTTAGTTTCTCATAAGAAAAGGGTCTATTAACGCACTCTATTCTTGAAATACGCTGCGGCTTATACGTAGTTTTTGAGGTAATTTCTGGAGCACCTGAAAAAGTACTTGAAAAAATATCTCGAGATAAAATATCAAAAGCTTTTTCACATAAATTTTCATCCTCTGGAAGCATTACGCTGCCCTCTTCCGCCGCAACCCATACATTATTATCGTCAACAAATTCAATTCTCTGTACTTCAGTGTGAGTATTATGGAATTTTATCTTAGAAGGTTTCAATGAAGAAAGAATCTTTTCTTGATATGCTTCTCTTGTGGCTTCTATTGAGGAAAAAAGCCCTTTATTTTCTTTGTACTCGATATTAGCTTTTTCTCGTTTTTCAAGAATTAGCCTTTTTATTTCTTTATCCTCTAGATCTTCATAATTATCAGGTTTTTTTATTATTTGACTATCTAGCAATAGCCTGTGCGGCTCTAGGTATTCCATGAGATCAGCATAATGAATGCACTCATCTCTATTGTCAATTATTGTATTTTTATTGATAATTTTTCTATCATTATATCTCTTATGACGATTATCTACATATTCTCCCGGTAAATAAACATCATCAATGTTCATTTTGTTTATCTCTTTTATGATTATATTTTTGCAACAATGATCTTCACAGACTTCCAAGTGCGTCAACAAAGCAAGAGCTCTTTCAGTTTCAGGATATAACAAATGCGCCCAATTATTATCCAGCTTTTTTGTGTACGCCTCGAAATATTTTAGTAATTTGAGGGAGTTATCTGAGTATTTCTCTTCCTCTGTCGTAGAGTTTTCTTCCGCTATCGTAGAAAACGATAATTCTTTCAATAGTTCAGAGGAGAAGCCCACAGCACCTATCAGAACGCATGCCAAACCGCCAACGGGCACAATAACTATTATTGCGGCAGCTTGAGCGGAAAATGTTGCGCCATACCATATACGTTCCGGTAATGAGCAAGCGTTGTTAAGAGAACGCATATCATTGATGCTGCAATTTATTTTTGCGAAGTAAGGATTTAACAAGCAATCGAAAGTGTTAAAAAAATAATCTTTTGATGCGTCACAAGCCTTTGTAAGCACAGATCTCTTATCATCCGGGGTGCAGAGTATATGCGTAACAGGGAATGTATTTGTTGGCTTTTTCAAAATTCCCGGCATGATACTTGGTTCCATTTTTGTAATGCATGGACGCATTAGGTTAAAGACGATTGCTTTAGTATTTTAGCATGCTGCAAAACACTAAGAAGGCATTGTATATTATGGTTAAATCTTACGCTCAGAATTAAACGTTTGTCATTTCAGCCGAGCAACGTCAATACCTGTTCACAATATTGTTGTTAATCCACATTTAATGCGATAGTTTTTGCACAGGATCGATTGTATTTGTGCATAAAAGTGAGAGTGTTAGCAAACTCGATTGCAAAAAGGCGCTGTGGCGCTCTTCAAATAATTGGCTGAAAATGCATCGTGGTATTGTGGATTTTTGAAATGCACCAGCTAAGAGCAATATATGCCTGTACCAGATTGAGGGTTGCTGTTGCATTCTGTGTGCAATACTTAAAATATATAATGTATCTAGATAAATTTAATTAATGTATTTTATTATTTCAGAAAATAAGCGTCTTCTAAAAATAAATATGTCCTGCTAATCGCCAAGCACGTAAAAGGCGATTGCAGGGAGATGACTGATTGTGCGCAAATATTGCATCCATCATATCGCACAAGCATAAAGAAGAGATACGTTATATTATAAAAATATTTCTTTCATAATATAACGTATAATTTATAATAAATTTAATTTATGATTTCTCGTTCACTCATCTATAGAAATATTTACTTCCTAATGTGAATTGTCTTTTAATTTCTCAGTGATTTTTGTTGTAACGTCTATAGAAACGTCTTCTTTCTGAATGATTATTGTTTCAATGCCTTCAGACAGCGTCAATTTTTTGGATGATTTTTGATTCTTTGTGCCTGTATTCTCTGAATAAGCAAGGTTATATTTTTTGTTTAGTTGGTCAATTTTGTCCAATTGTGTGGTTATGATTACCATATCATCATCATCATGAATCTTTTCTCGTTCAGATGGTCCCATTTCCCGGTATTTTTTTACTAGGAACCTGGCATATTCTTTGTCGGCATCAGGAGTTTGTGATGCCTCATGTCTGCGCATATTATCTAGAGTATTTATAGATTCATATCCTTCTGCGACCAGATCTGACAATGCCGTGTTCTCAATAACGAATAGTATTTTTATTTCTTCGTTATGGTTACTGCCAGCAATTGCTTGATTGAGGCGGTATAATAAATCTTGCCCTTTTGGTGTGAGCGGCTGATGTGCGCTTTCACGGTTTGTGATCAAGTCAGTGTAAAAGCGATCAAGCTTTTCCAGACGTTCTGTCTTCGGAAAATTAGACGGATATTTATTAAATGCGGATGATGATAGCGCATGTATAACTGCAATGGGTGCACCTAGAATGCCTACAGCAAGGCTTAATGCTGCACCCAGAGGGCTGACGATAAGAGCTCCAATTGCTTTAACAGCGAATTGAGTGCCATTCCAAATGCGCCCGGGGAGCGAATGAGTTTTATCAAGATTGCGGACGTTGTCGAGGTTCTTCCCCGCGCTCACAAAGTAAGGGCGCAACGTGATATTGACTGTAGCGAAAAAAGGCGATGGGGATGCTTTACAGATCTTCGACCATGCATTCACGCCAAACTCTTTCTTTATGGTATGAATGCTTTTGTTATGAGAGATTTCGGAATAAGAATTCTCAAATCCATTAGACGGAGAATTTCCTGGTAGTTTAATAATGCTCTTCATCATAATTAAGAACCTCACTGATTGCAGTGATCTATCAATGTTATAAAAATTTAATATTATAGTTGCTTGCAATTTACTCTTTTAATTGAGCCATATTAATTATCAAAAGTCAATTTGTTTATTTCAGTTTGTTTCTTTTGACTTTAACAGAGGAATTCTATCTCTCCGTCAATTTTAGCTCAATCCGACGGTTTCTGCGGTAAGCATCGTCTGTTTCCGCGAGATCAAGCGGCTGATACTCAGCAAATCCAGCTGCGAGGAGGCGTTGTGGCGCTATTCCGCGCGATTGCAGAAACCGTACTACTGCAATTGCACGCGCAGATGAGAGCTCCCAATTGGAGCGAAATGCGCCCGCGCCTGATAGGGGGCGACGGTCAGTATGGCCATCTACACGAAGCACCCAGGGTATATCAGGCGGGATTTCTTCAGTGAGTTCACGCAATGCTTCTGCCACTTTATCAAGTTCTCGCTGTCCCTCTGGCAGCAGTTCTGCGGCGCCGGTGTCAAAAAACACTTCGGATTGGAAAACAAAGCGGTCTCCAACAACGCGGATATCCTGTCGGTCACCCAATATCTGCCGCAAACGTCCGAAGAAATCTGATCGGTAGCGCGCAAGTTCTTGTACTCGCTGCGCCAACGCAACATTGAGGCGGTTGCCGAGATCTGCAATTCGAGTTTGTGATTCTCGATCGCGGGCCTCCGAGGCAGCCAGCGCATCTTCAAGTGCGGCTAATTGTCGACGAAGTGCTGCCAGTTGCTGATTCAGCAGCTCTACCTGCGCCAATGCGCGTGATGAGACATCTCGTTCGCTTTGCAATTCGCTAGAAAGGCGCCCCACTTCGCCTGTTGCGGATGCTGTGGCCTGTGCGTCGGCATTGAGTAACCCCAGTAATCTTGATTTCTCGGTTTCAGCTGTTTGTAAAGTTGTTTGCAGCGTGGCCAGATTGTCTTCAAGGCTTTTGTTATCAGCGCGGGTTAGGGCCAGCAGATCAGTCAATTCTGCGATTTGTTGATTGAGGCGACGTAAAGCTTCATCCTTTCCAGTGAGTTCCTGGGAAAGGAAAAACTGGGATAGTACGAATACCGACAATAGAAATACGATCGAGAGCACCAGCGTCGATAAAGCATCGACAAAACCTGGCCAGTAATCAATGCGCCGGCCTTCCCGGCGGGAGCGGGAGAGAGCCATAGTCAATCAATCCGCTGAGAGGGTGGGGTTGTCAGGCGCTGTAGAAGACGTTTGATTTCATCCTGCTTATCGGTTTGCCCCTCTACCCAATCACGAATGAGTTGTTGCTCGCTGCGCATATGCGCCACAAGAGCTTGAATGCCCTCTGCCAGATTGGCCATGGCTTGGGTTGCAGCGCGGCTGCTCTGGTTTTCGTTGACCAGAAACGAGAGTTTGTCGAGCGCTTGTGCCAGCTCTGGTGAGGGTGGTTGTGAAACTCTTTGGGCAGTTGTCGTGCTGGTTTTCAAGGCAATAGATGCTGCATGTTCTTCCGCCATACTTTCGGTTGTTGTGTTGGCGAGAAGGTCTTCCAACTCGGTGTAAAAGCGGTTTTGGGCTTGCCCGGTTTGCAGATCGAGAAAGCCCAGAATTAATGAACCTGCAAGCCCGAATAAGGATGAGGAAAATGAGATGCCCATGCCTGACAAAGGTGCGGCAAGTCCGGTTTTCAGATCATCGAACAGTACCGATGTATCGCCATTGGTTCTGAGCGTACCAATGACGTTACCAATGGAGCTAACGGTTTCTAATAGTCCCCAGAAAGTACCAAGCAGCCCAAGAAACACCAGTAAGCCTGCGAGATAACGACCAAGGTCGCGGCTTTCATCCAGTCGCGCTGCCAGAGAATCCAGTAGAGCACGTACAGTTAAGGTTGAGGTTGAAACGCGCTCCAGCCGCTCACCGAAGATGGCAGCCATGGGGGCCAGCAACACGGGGGGCGGGGCTATGGCAAGTCCCTCGCCGGTGAGGTTTGAGGCATTGACCCAATTAACTTCACGGAATAATTGCCAAATTTCGCGCAACGCAAGCAATATGCCGATTAGCAACACGCCAATAATCAAGCCATTGAGGCCAGGGTTAGTAAGGAATGCCTCGATAATACGTTGGTGTAAGACAAGAACCAGAAATCCGACCAGCACGAGAAACACCGCTGCACGAATAAGATAAATTCGTGGTGCAGAGAGTTTGGGAGCCTCAAGCTTCATCGTCATGTTCCTGGTTTTCTGCATCAAACCGATTTTAGCTTACTGCTGAAAAACAGGCGCTTATCGGGTCAATTGGATGCTTCAATAAACAGAGAAGAAAACTGCGATTTGGATATGTCGTAATTTTCCCCACAGTGCATACGAATGGCAATAACGGATTGCATATCAGCTTCGATCGAACCAAAAGACAAACCGCTTCGATGGATAGGAAGGCTACGGACAATTTCGCAATTGAGCAATGGCAATTGCACGCACAGGCCCAAGCTGATTTGTGAAGATATCATATTGAGGAATCTGCGCTTACTTATTCTTGCAATCATCAAAAGTAGGAGTGTGTGAAAATGGTTGCATGAAGTGCTGAATTAAGGTATAAATATGACATATTGATTGTCAGATATTGCTTGGACGTTTGTTATCTTCCTTAGCGCCGTCATATTAAGTGGTGGCAGTATACCATGGGAATAGTTTCTTGCTTAAGGTGTATGCCTATGACCAGTGGAATTAATGAAGCCCTTAAGGCTGGAAGTAATCTCTATACGAGTAATGATACTTTTGATTTTCCAGAAGAAAGCAAGGATGGAACCTCTGTTTCACCGCAGGTGATGCAGTTCGATTCTAATCATCCCTCCCGTGATGTCATTAAGGCGGCAGATCCGAAGCAGGGACTACCGCTAACTGAGCGTACGATTGAATGGGTAAAGCAGATTGTAGGTGGAGTAAAAGCCATTTTTTCTTCTGTTTATGAGAAGATTTTTGGCAGCAGAACAGTATCTCCTGAGCTCAATGCCATGAATATTGCTTTGCAGGGTGGCGTTGATCAGAAAAATGATGATGTTTTCTATGAATGCAACCCTTTACCCGATGATGTTTTCTATGAATGCAGCTCTTTACCTGATGATTATGAATGCAGCCCTTTACCTAAAGGCGATCCTTTAGAAGAGCTCAAGGGGGAGTTTGCTAGATATCAAGCCTCACACAAATCTGGCGAGATTGATCTTCCTGATCTTGACAGCCGCCAGACATCTGATGTCACTGTTGAGCAGTCCGAACCATTGGCATCTGTGTCTCATATGGTGCTTACGCGCGTTGATACAGCACACAGCTATATGGCGTTTGAGGTTTCTAATAAAAAACTGTGTAATGATGACGCATTATTGATTTATGCTACACTTCAATTGAAAATGATGGAACAGCTCGAAGGCATGGGAAGATCCGGATTAATAGGATCTGGTGGTGTCGACGTGCAGATTGACTTGGATAACAATATAATTCTAGCTAATGTTTCTGGAGAAGCAGCAAAAGAATTGGGCTCTCCAGTGGAGCAGGGTCTATCAGCTAAGATTGAAGTTTTAGAAAATAAAATTGTGATTGATATATTGTTTACAAGACCGGAAGGACTTAGCATTTTAGGAAGAGGTTTGGCTGCAACCAAAGAAAAGGCGATAGGAAAAATTTTAAATAGCTCTACAGTTCGCGAGCAGGTTGCTCCGCGTTTTGAAGAGTTTATCAACGAAGCTCTCACCCCTCCGAAGCAGCAAGAGCGTCCTGCACGAATGCCATCTGCACCAGCAAACATTAATGCTAAAGCCCAGAAGCTCATGGGTATTGGTGATAATGCGGCAACCAACGAAAATATTGCCTTGTCTGAAAGGGATGATGATTGGGCTATGGTGTACAGGGCTCCTAATCCGCCATTAGGCGAGGTTTATTGAGTGCCTGAATTATAAAATACGCCCCTTAGGTTCGTATTTCTAAGGCTAGATAATAAAAAACCCCTGCGATGAAGGTTCATCACAGGGGTTTTTTATTGGAAAGTGCAAGTTTATCAGCCTAGCCTGATCATGCCTTCGCGTTGCGGAGCAATGATAACATTTCACGCTGCACCACTTCGTTGCCGCAAGCGATGGTACCGGTTTCCAGTGGATTGTCCCCGCCGTCTGCGTCAGCAATAAAGCCGCCAGCCTCGCGCAACAACACCAGTCCAGCGGCCATATCCCAAGTATTGAGGCCCCGTTCCCAGTAAGCATCATAACGACCACAGGCGACGTAAGCGAGGTCAAGCGCTGCCGCGCCCATCCGCCGCACGCCTGCCGTGCGTACCATGATAGCTGCAAGCTCATGAATGAACTTGGCATGACCCGCTTTTCCAAGATGCGGAATACCGGTTGCAATCACCGCGCTTGTCAGATCACGGCGCGCCGAAACACGGATGCGCCGGTTGTTGAGGTAAGCGCCGCTGCCCTTTTCGGCAATGAACAGCTCATCTTTGATCGGATCATAAATCACGCCAGCGACCATCTGTCCCTGCCGCTCAAGGCCAACAGAAATCGCAAAGTGAGGGATGCCATGCAGGAAGTTGGTCGTGCCATCGAGCGGGTCAATATGCCAGCGATGGGTTGTATCACTGCCCTCGATAACGCCGCCTTCCTCAAGCACGAAGCCATAGCCGGGGCGGGATTTCTCCAGCAGATCGCGCAGCACCGTTTCGGCTTTTTTGTCAGCGGCAGAAACGAAATCGCCCGGCCCCTTCAACGATACCTGCAATGCTTCCAGCTCACCGAAATCGCGTTTCAGCGAACGGGCGGCCTTCATGACAGCATCGGTCATAACAGTGATGATGGGAGAACGGATCATGGGAAACGCGCCTGTAACAAGCCGGAATCAGCCGGAGGAAAAGGAAAGGGCAGATGAGAAACAAGCGACGTATCTGCCCGCAGATGATGCATACGTCAAGGTTTCAGGCACAAATCAGGTCAAGTTTCATGGCTCCAGCCCGAAGTTGAGGTCTTCTGTGCGAGTGCGGGCTATGTCTTCGGCACGTTTGCGCTCTTCCGGCGTCAAAATTTTGAGCTCTGTGTCGAGCCATGGATCAGACCTGCCTTGCTTTGATGCCATCATATGCCAGGCGGCAGCCTCCACCAGATCTTTCGGCATGCCTCGCCCTGCAGCAAGAATACGCGCCAGCCGATTCTGCGCAATTGCGTTGCCGCGCCCAGCGGCCAAGGCAAATAGCCGTGCTGCACGCACCTCATTGGCTGCCATGCCATTGCCATTGAACAGCATGATTGCAAGCTCTACCTGGGCCGTCAGACTGCCGTTTGTGGCAGCGCGACTCATCCATTGGCCGGCTTCAATGCTGTTTTGCAATACGCCCTGCCCCTCACGGAGTAGAACGGCGAGCGCATATTGAGCATCCGGCACTTCCTGCTCAGCAGCCTTCCGCAGCAAATCGACCGCACGGACCAGATCAACGTTGCGACGACTACCAAGCAGAGCAACGGCGAGATTGTAATTCGCCAGCGGATGATTGGCTGCTGCTGCTTTTTCCAGCCATGAAATGGCTTCTGCATGCTTTGACGCTTTTTCAGATTCAGCACCAGTGCTGCTTTGGCTCAGTTTGATCATGGCAAGCGCGAACATGGCGTTTGCATCGTTTTGATTGGCGGCTTGCTGATACAATTCTTCAGCCTTGGCCATATCACGCGTCACCCCAAGTCCCTGGGCATAAAGCTCAGCGAGCAGGGTTCTGGCTGCGCCGTCATGCGGATTGCGGGCGGCACGAATGGTTGCACCCTGAAAGGCAGCTTTGTAAAAGCCACGCTGGTACTCACTGAAAGTGTAATCAGCCTTGAAATCAGGCAATGTAGGGAAATTTTCCTCGCCATGTGGCTGGGTCGCAGGAGAAGGCAGAAAACCCTTTGCAGGTCGCGGGAAAGCCTCCCCCGAAGGCAAAGTGACAGGATCACTGGCGGCTGCGTTGCTGTTAGGCAGCCCAAAAGTGCCCGTGAAAGGGATGTTGACGGGCGCCGATGGCTTGCCGTCACGTCCCTTGGTCTGGGCATACGCACCCGCACCCGCAATACAAAACACAATGGCCGCACCAAACAAAGCACGCCAGTTGAGCGAGCTTTTAAAGAGGCGGACTGCGCTCATATTTGCGATGTGCGGTGTTGCAGTCAACGCTCGTCCCCTACCGGTGTGGCGGCAATGATCGCCTGTGCTTCGGCAATAGCAGCGGCCGCTCCTGCAGGATGCGCCCATACGGCTTCGCCCAATCCCACGAACTCTGCTCCCGTCGCGGCGATTTCACTTATATCCGCTAGCGAATGAGCAAAGCCGATGCAGGGAACAGCAAAAATTTCTGCCCACCATGAAACACGCTCCAGTGTGCTTTCCAGCTCAGGCAAACTGCCATCAGCGCGTGGTTCGCCGAACAGGAGATAATCGACATCCATTTCGCCGATCGTCATCGCCTCGTGGCGTGTACGCAGGCCGCCAACGCCTACGATGCGCTCTGGTTTCAGGGCATCAATCGCGTCTTGCACAGGCTCGCCTGGTGATAAAACATGCACGCCATCCGCCCCACCGCGCGATGCGACTGAGGGTGAACCGGCCACGATGACAGCAGCACCGGTCTTTTGAAGGGCTGGAGCAATTGTTTTGAGGGCCTTGATCTGTGTGCGTTCGTCTTCCGAGGTAAATGACAGCAATACTGCTGCGACATTGCCCTCGCCACAAGCCTGCATAAGCGTATCGATAGCGCCCTCAGCATCATCAATGGGGCGTGAAATGAGAAAAATCTGCGCTTTGTCCGTCATAACTCTACTATCAACCGTTCTGAATGCCACCGTGGCCAATCACTGCTTCTTACCGCATAATACCCTCGGATGCATTTATATTCGCGCATCTCGGATGGGAATCTCAGCGTATCCTTGAGATTGTTTGCTTGCTGATTTTTAAAAGCGATAGCCACAATAAGAAATTGGTTTGTTATGAGATTTTATCCAGAACTTGTGGTTCAACTGGCAACTCTTCATCGCTCACGAAAGAAATCGCTGTACGAAGCACGTCAATGCCCGCTCCATGCTTGATAGCTTCGGTGGACAGATGGCGGCGGAAAAGCCGTGAGCCGCGCTTGCCAGGAAACAGGCCAAGCAAATGACGTGTCATTTGGTGTAGGCGCACGCCTTGCTGCAGCTGCATTTCGATGTAGGGCAAGAAAGCTTCAACAGCCTCAAAGCCATCAGCAACAGGGGCGGTTTCACCGGTTGTGAGTGCATCAATGCCCAGCAGAATTTCAGGGTTCTGATAAGCTGCGCGACCAATCATGGCGCCGTCAAGTGCGGGGCCGTCGATACTGCTTGCGATGGCTGCTTCTGCTGCCTCAAGCGTCGCAAGGCCGCCGTTGATGGTTATTGGCAGGGCCGGGTAAGTTTGTTTCAAACGATGCACGCGGGCGTAATCGAGCGGAGGGATATCGCGGTTTTCCTTAGGGCTTAGGCCAGATAGCCATGCCTTACGGGCGTGCACGACAAGCGCATCAACACCAGCTGCAATGACTGTCCGGGTCAGCGCATCAAGTGCTTCCTCCGTATCCTGATCATCAACGCCGATGCGGCATTTGACTGTGACTGGTACATCGACAACAGCCTTCATCGCTGCTACGCATTCGCCGACAAGCGCTGGTTCGCGCATCAGACAGGCACCGAACCGGCCATTTTGTACGCGGTCCGATGGGCATCCCACGTTCAGATTAATCTCGTCATAGCCCCAGTCAGCGCATATGCGCGCGGTCTTGGCGAGATCAGTAGGGTCCGAGCCGCCAAGCTGCATAGCGATTGGATGTTCTGCTGCAGAAAAATCAAGAAACCGTGCCTTCTCTCCAAACAGGATCGCGCCGGTCGTGACCATTTCCGTATAAAGCCGCACGCGACGGGACATGATACGGTGGAAAAAGCGGCAATGACGATCAGTCCAGTCAAGCATAGGCGCTACGGCATAGCGTGAGACCGGCGCTGACAAGGATTGTTCAGCGCTTTTCATATCCGCCGGAAGGGGGGAGAATCCATTGGTCGTCATTTCAAAAGGTCGCTTTCGTAATCCACTCCCGCGCGTCCTTTGAGCTAAGAGCCTTCAACGTGCGTCGCTTGTATCGGTAGATTAGTTGGAATGCCAAGCATACAACACAGCAGAATGGCAGAAATGGGGATGCTTCAGGATGCTATGCCAAGCTACTGCCGTGGCGTTAGTATATGGCAAGCAGAATGAACGACGGCTAAAAGCCGTCTTTAAAATTGCGTAAATGAGCTTATGAAAATTGCGCTGCTGGTTGGCGCAAATAATGGTGCCGGATGTCGGAATCGAACCAACGACCTACCGCTTACCATCCCACTTCAGCTTTCGCTGCCGTTTCCGTTCGTGGGCTGGACTATCCCTTCACCATAGTTCGCAAGGAACCTTAGGTGCTGCCCGTCTAGTCTCTACACCTTCCCCACCGAGGGTGGGGCTTGGCTCGGGATTGGCATGGCTGCATCCCTTAACAGATGCGGCGTTAGCGTTCCCCGAATTTGGGCAGTTCTACTCCCGGAATTTCTTCCGAGGCACTCGTAATCTTCAAGGCGGTTGCTCTACCAGCTGAGCTAATCCGGCAATTGCGCTGACTTCTGCCACGAACCTGAGGGGGGCGTCAAGTCTGCTATGCACATATTAAGCAAGATTGGCAGTGTCATACACATCAAGATAATCATCTTTCGCCTTGGCGCTGAGAGCGCTATGTATAGAAAGTGGGCTGCGTCTTGCAGGAGGGCGACATGCGGTGGGGTGATTTTCGCAGATCTGACAATGTTGATGATCGGCGAGGTGGCGGCTTTGGTATGCCTTCAGGCGGCGGGCGCGGCGGGCTTGGTCTTGGTGCGATTGTGATTCTGGGTCTTGTCGGCTGGGCGCTGGGCATTGATCCGCGCTTGTTGATTGGTGGGGCCGAGATGTTAACTGGTGGCTCTTCCGGATACGTTACGGAGCAAAAAAGCACGACTGGCACGCCCAAGGATCAGGATGGGCAGTTTGTAGCAGCGGTGCTGGGCAACACGGAAGATGTGTGGGCAAAAGTATTGCCGGAGCAAACCGGTAAGGCTTATCGCGATCCGGGACTAGTGATGTTTACAGGTGGCACGCGGTCGGGTTGCGGAATTGCGCAATCGGCGATGGGGCCATTTTATTGCCCGCTGGACCAGAAGGTTTATCTCGACGTTGCCTTTTTCGAAGAAATGCGCACCCGTTTTCGTGCAGAGGGCGACTTCGCCTATGCTTATGTAATTGCGCATGAAGTTGGCCATCATGTGGAAAATCTGCTTGGCATTCTGCCAAGGGTTCAGCAAGCGCAACAGCAAGCATCATCGCAAGCGGAGGCTAACCGCTTATCCGTGCGGGTAGAGCTGATGGCTGACTGTCTGGCGGGTGTGTGGGCGTACCACAGTAACACCGGCTGGAATTCGCTGGAACCCGGCGACATCGAAGCGGCGCTGAATGCGGCGTCGGCTATTGGTGATGATCGCCTGCAACAGGCTTCTCAGGGACGGGTAGTGCCAGATTCGTTTACGCACGGAACATCTGCCCAGCGTGTGCGATGGTTTACGCGTGGCTTTCAGACAGGAAAAGTCGCAAGCTGCGATGCCTTCGCGCAGCAGCAGCTGTGAATTTGAATGATAAAAGATAACTCAAGACTTTATGAGCTTAGCGTCAGGGTGTAATGCCCTGACGCAAGACGATATTTGTTTTCTGATTTGATGCAATAAGATCAACGCATTTTAACGAACACCTACATGGTGATTTAAGCAAATTCCTTACATATTTTTCAGTGCTTCTGTTGCTACCTTATTGCCAATGAAGCTCCGATCGTGTTGATGATCTTAATCCTGATTTATATCAACTCTTTTATTTTTCTTAATCCAGTCATCAGCTATATACGGCATAGCAAAATAGGCACATGCAACGCTAATGATTAAGGTGCTTATTCTATCAATATAAAATTTTGTTTCAAAACTCATGTTAATATGAAATGCATCAAGTAGAAATGCAGTTAGCATATTAAATGAATAAACTAAAATTATATTAATTAATACCACTATAAGCAGTTTTGATATTTTCTTTATCATATGCGTGCTCTTCTAATTACTTATTGCATGGTTATGTATGCAATAGTATGAGTTTTTGTTAGGTGCAGGAATTTTAGTTAGGGTATTTCAAGTTATTGGATCACAAATCTTTTGCAATTCCCTGTACAGTTGCGCCAACTACAGCGCCAGCAAGACATCCCATGCCAGCACCGGCAATAGAACCTGCGGGGCCAGCGGGTAGTCCAACAATACCTCCTGCAACCCCACCAACCGCGCAACCTATAGTTATACCAGCTGAATTACCCAAATTATTAATTTCGTTTTGGGTGTGCGTCCATTCAGCAACATGTTGCTCTACTTGCCTATCGGCAAGGTTGTGAGCAGCAATGGTATTATTTGGGGTAAAACCTGGGATAACGGGAGTAAGAAGATCGACTACTGTCTGATGATGATTCACCATATCAGTAGCAGGGGCGGGAGTGATAACATTTGGAGTAAATCCAAGACCGTTACCGATGTTCGATCTCCCGGTAATGTTAGTAGTAGCATAAGCACCGGGGGGCAGAGCCGAGGCTGGAATTGATGCCCGGTCCATAGTTATTAGCTACGTTACTAATATTAGAAGAGGAGGTAGGGCCATTTCCTCCGCCCATGCTTGTGGAAGCGCTGGTGCCCGGTGCAGAACCAAGGCTTTCGCCGATACCGGGTCCAGCGCCCAATGCAGCATTCATTGACATGCTTTTTTCTTCTTTGTTAGATTGTGGCATGAGTATTTTAAATTTTATAGCATAAATAAATATTTAAGCTACAACTTAAGAAAAAATAAAAATATCACAAAAATCAACTCATTTTTTTAATATTGTTTATAATTTTATTATGTGATCAGCAAAATTAATTTGCAGTGATGATATTAATTCATGATTTCTGTAATGTTTAATTCTTTATCTTTTCAAATAATTATAATAATAAAATTGCGATCCTCTTAATTGTTTTCTTTTTATTTAATATATTGTTTGTATTTAGAAGTGTCTGAAAAATTAAGTGGTTATGTATAGGGGAGTATTGAAATATCAAATCAAACAGCGGTACCCACTTTTTGGCTTGATGCCGGGGGGGCTTTTCAGGAGCCGTGGCATAGTGGCTACTATCCATGAGTAGTGTGGGACGTGCAGAAAATGTCGGATTGAGAGCTGCCATGGCGCGAAGATCAGCGCATTCTCCAGCCGTAGAGCCAGTCGTAGCGTGCATTGAGGTATTCGCCGCTGAAACGACGTAGCAGCATGTTACGCACCATGGCGATGGGGCCGGAGAAATGGAAGGAGCGCCCGTTAGCGCGCGCTTCTTCCATAACGCGGCGTACGCGGGGATAGCGCTCTTGCTCATAAGCATTCAGGGCTGCGGACGTATTGCCGGGGTGCTCCCCTAATGACTTGACCAGTACTGCGGCGTCCTCAATGGCCAGAGCGCCGCCCTGTGCCAGAAATGGCAGGACAGGATGAGCCGCATCGCCCAGCAGCGTGGCATGGTTGGTGCTCCAACGTATGGCGGGCAGGGCATCGTGCAGGGACCATAGACGCCAGTTCTCGCCCGCAGAAAGCAATTCATGCAGATCCGAGAGCGTAGGTGAGGAGAGTTTGGCGACAAAATTCTCAAAGCGTTCGCGATCCATTGGCAGGCCCCAATCCTGCACATTCTCGTCGCTACGCACGATGACGATGATGTTCCACGCTGTGCCGCCCGAAACCGGATACAGCACGATGTGCGCGTTGGGCCCAAGCCAGACAACCATCTCATCAGTGCGGAATTTCTCGGGCAGCGTATCGTGCGAGATAACGCAGCGCCATGCCTCGAAATTACGGAAACGCGGTTCATCTCCATCGCCGACATGGCGGCGTGATTGCGACCAGACACCGTCAGCGCCGATAAAAAGAGGCGTATTGACAGTTTGTAAAGCGCCGTTCGTGTTTTCAATCTGCACGCTGGCGTGATCATCGTGATCAGTTACGCCGGTTACCTGGCGCCCCACAAGCAGCTTGATGCGCGAATCCGCCCGCACTGCATCGAGCAACACATCATGCAGATCAGCCCGTAGAATGACCCAATAAGGCGCACCGTGGCGGGTGCGCATTTTTTCACCGAGGGGCATTACACCAAGTCGCCGCCCGTTCTTGAGCGATCGGATATCAAGTTGTTTAGGCTCTACCGCTCGCCGGCCTAGGGCCGCGCCTAAACCTAGATCAATGAGGATACGGCTTGCATTGGGCGATATCTGAATGCCAGCGCCTGCTTCCACAAGGGCTGTGCGCTTTTCAATAATGGTGACAGGAATACCGCGCCGCGCAAGCATGAGTGCAACGGTCAAGCCCCCGATTCCCGCTCCTGCTACTATGATAGGGTCGGTCGAATTGGACATATAATGCACCAAAATCTCAGGGGTCAGGCAGCTGAGGAAGTTGTGGGTGCCTCGTCGGGCTTATCATTCCACAAGCATTCAGCAGGAAGGCAGGTGCCCTCCGCGAGAGCGGGGTCAAAACGGTAATGTGTGGAGCAATATCCGCAGACTGCTTCCGAATCGCTGCCCATATCAATGTAGATGTGCGGATGATCAAAGGGCGGCAGCGCGCCGATGCACATGAATTCCCGCGAGCCAACATGGATAACGCGCACGCCCAGCGTGTTGTGGAAGTGGGGAATGGAGCTCGCAGCCATCAACAATATCCTTCGCTAAACGCGATATACTACAGCATTTTAATGCCAAATCAAAGCCCGAACGCGTTGTGGCGGGTTTTGATTTGGGGCGCTTTTCAGGCTCTTCGTTGCTGCAATTGTTTGATGATTGCAAGCTATTCGCCATGCGCGTTGGCTGCACCATAATCATTTGTAGGCGTGCCGCCAACTATTGTGTGATGTCATAGTCTGATGAAAACGATGCATTATTTCTTGCTTTCCCACAACAAGTCGTCCGGTCTCTGAAGTCTCCTGGTGCGGCAGGGGATATTTGGGCAGCATCAAGCAAGCTTAATTCATTATTCTTGGCGCAGGCTGAACGGGGGGATCACTTAGTATATCTATTGATTCGACAGATCTGGATTTGTCACTTATGGTGGCGCGCCGTTTGTATCTGATGTTAATCCATTACAACCAATGGTCGCTGTGCACGTTGCTTGAAAAAGTCTGTACCCGATGATGCGGGTGCAACTATTCAATGTAACAATGTGTGGATGGCTGTGTGGATGTGGGAAAGATACGCGCACTTATTCGCCGGATGCGCGCATCCGACAGATAGGGCTTTGATGCAGAAAGTGTTGCAATTTATGTCGGCGCGATCTGCAAATTATGGGCTTTTGTGCCCATAAGCCATTTAGGCGTGGGCAAGTGCCCGCACCTTATTGTATCGCGCAGAACGCTGTTGTTAACGTTCTGTCAACGAAGTTCGTTCCTTATCGTAGGTAGAGCAACGGCGCAGTGGGGCGCCGAGGCCCTGTCGGCACAGACAGACGATGAGGGCGATTATGCGGGACGGACCTATGCGGTTGACGAAACGAGCCACCATCACCATTCGTTCGGATGCACCGAACGCGAGCGATGCCTCGCATGTTGTCAAATCACGACACACCTCAACCGGAATTTTCCTCAAGCTGCTGGCGGTTTCCGTGCTGGCGCTTGGTGTAGCCAATTGCAGCTCTGCGACGCATTCGGGCGGGTCGGCAAAGGTCGATTCCAAGTATGGCGTGAAGCCAAGCCCGCGTGTTGTTGCCAATGGCAAGCCCGTGCCTAAGGGCGGCGGCCGGTCAATGGTTGGCAAGCCTTATGTTGTGGCCGGAAAAACGTTTACTCCAAAAGAGGCTGATGATTACGTCGCTATCGGCACGGCATCGTGGTATGGCTCGGACTTCCATGGCCGCAAGACTGCGAATGGCGAGATTTTTGACAAGCAGTCGATTGCCGCCGCGCATCCGACGCTGCCGCTTCCAAGCTATGTGCGTGTAACCAACCTCAGCAATCAGCGTTCGATGGTGGTGCGCGTGAATGATCGTGGTCCTTTCCACGGCAACCGTTTGATCGACCTTTCAAAAAGTGCTGCTGAGGCGTTGGATTTCCATCGTCAGGGTACGGCCCGTGTGAAGGTTGAATACGTGGGCCGCGCCTCGCTCACTGGCAGCGATGACCGCAAGTTGCTTGCAACACTGAATGCCGGCCAGCCCGCACCTATTCCAACGGCAGCACCTGCGCCAGTAATGGTTGCAAGTGCAGAGCCTGTAGCACCTGTTGTCGAAGCGCCGGTGCAGACGCCCGCTCCTGTGGCTGAGGTGCCTGTTGAAGCGCCTGCACAGCCCCATGTTTCCAGAACGCTTATGGCACAATCCGCGCCAGAGCCGGCTGCTGCACCTATGCAGGCTGCAACCTTGCAGCGCCCTGTTGCTGCATCACTTGCGCCAGCGCCTCATGCGATGCCCTATGCTCAACAGCCTGCTACATCTGGTTTGACGGAGCTGGTGCGTGAGGTCAATGAGCCACAAGCCAGAACGACTGTCGCCTCTGCGCCGACCGAGGCTTTGGGTGCGGTGATGGCAGCGCCTATGCCGCCAGCGCGGCCGGTTGATCTTGCGCCTCGTCGCCGGTTAATGGGGCCGATTGCAGCGGCTGCGCCTGCTCAAGAAGCTGGCCGCCGTTCGCTGGTTGCAGGCTTGCCCTTTGCTGCAGCGAACAAGTCTGAACAAAAAGATGCGGATGGCGCCTTCTTTGAGCCCATGCCATTATCGCAGTTAACGCCGCAACGTTTTGTAACGGTCGGTACTGGTGCAGGTCGCCAAAAGAGCGATCGCTAATAACTTCTAGGGATGCGTGGAAGCATTCCGCTCTTCAGAGCGGGATGGTGCGCTTGATGGGAATGGTCATGAAAACCCCGCCGTTTTTTGTGTCGTCGCGGCAACTGATGGCGGCGACGCTGGCGGTTTTTGCTCTTGCTGTTGTTTCAGCAGGCAGCGCGCAAGCTCAAAATTTCCAGACAGAAATTCCGCGTGCCCTGCTGATTGATGTCGGCACGGGCACTGTGTTGTTTGAAAAGGGAGCGGATGTTCCCTTCGAGCCCGCAAGCCTTGCCAAAATCATGACGGCAGAAGTGCTGTTTCATGAAATCAAGGAAGGCCGTCTTGCGCTCGATAAGCCTTTTTATGTTTCAGAATACGCTTGGCGCACGGGTGGCGGGCCATCGCGCAGTACGGCGATGTTTGCTGCTGTTAACAGCAATATCGCTGTGCAGGATCTCATCCGCGGACTTGTTATTCCCTCAGGTAATGATGCAGCTATCGTCATTGCCGAGGGTATTGCAGGCACCGAAACCGCTTTCACGCGGGCAATGAATCGTCGGGCTGAGGCCATTGGCCTTACGGGCTCGAACTTCGTGAATGCATCGGGGCTTGAGGCCGAAGGCCAGCGCACCACTGCGCGGGATATGGCGCGCCTTGCTGAGCATGTCATTGAAGCATATCCGGATTTATACCGCATTTTTTCCGAGCCTGATTTCACCTGGAGCAAGATCCGCCAATCGAACCGCAATCCGCTGCTGGCGATGAATGTGGGTGCAGATGGTTTTCTGACAGGCTTCACCGAAAAAGCGGGTTTTGGGATTGTGGGCTCAGCAGTGCTCGATGGGCAGCGGCTGATTGTTGTGGTTTCAGGCGCAAAAACAGCGCGTGAGCGCGATCAGGAAGCACGCAAGCTGCTCGATTGGGGGTTGCGCTCGTTCGAGGTCAAACAACTTTTCGCTGCTGGTGAAGTGGTTGGGCAAGCGTCGGTGTTTGGCGGGGTAAAAAGCGGGGTGGACCTTGTTTCGCCCACGCCCGTCAAGGTGCTGGTGCAACGTGGTTCGGATGAACGGGTGAGTGCGCGCATCGTTTATCAAGGGCCGGTTGTAGCGCCGGTTGAGAAAGGCGTGGCCCTGGGGCATTTGCAGGTGCAGCGTGGATCGCTTCAAGCGCTTGATGTGCCCTTGCAGACAGCTGAAGCTGTTGCGCAGGGCAGCCTGTGGCAGCGGGCGTTTGATGCCGTGTACGAATGGGGCACGGGGTATGTGCGCCGCGCTTTTGAGCGGCTGATGTGAGTGCGTCTTCCTCTCCTGCGCGCGGTCGGTTTATCACGCTTGAGGGCGGTGAGGGCGTTGGCAAGTCCACGCAGATGCGCTGGCTTGCACGCCGCTTAGAGGCGCGAGGCATCGAGGTGGTGACCACGCGTGAACCTGGTGGTTCACCCAAAGCCGAGTTTATTCGGGAAGTTATCTTATCCGGTCGTGCAAAAGCGCTTGGCCCGATGGCCGAGGCGTTATTGTTTTCTGCTGCGCGGATTGATCATCTCGATACGCTGATCCGGCCAGCGCTTGCACGCGGGGCCTGGGTGATTTGCGATCGGTTTTTTGATTCTACTACCGCTTATCAAGGGGCTACAGGCGAGCCTGAACCTGCCATCTTGCGGGCGTTGGAGCGGGTTGTGGTAGGTGATACAAGGCCTGATCTCACGCTGATTCTTGATTTGCCCCCCGAAGTTGGCTTGGCACGTGCGGATGCGCGCCGGGAGCAATTAGGCGAAGCAACAGATCGGTTTGAGGGTGAGGCGCTGGCATTTCATCGTGATTTGCGCGACCGGTTTTTGGCGATTGCAAAGGCCGAGCCAAAGCGTTGTGTAGTGATTAACGCCGCAGCACAAATCGAGATGGTGGAAGAAAGCATCTGGCAGGCAGTTGACGAAAGGCTGCTAACGGCGGCACAAAGCAATATGCCGACAGATCAAGCAAGAGCTTCCTCATGAGTAGTGCCGACACAGAGCCGGATCAGTTTCCCGATGCGCCGCACCCGCGGGCGCAGCAGGCGCTGTTTGGGCTTGAGGCAGCGGAGCGGGAATTTCTTGATGCCTATCGGGCAGGGCGGTTGCACCATGCATGGTTGATTGGTGGCCCGCAGGGAATCGGTAAGGCGACATTTGCTTATCGGGCAGCACGCTTTTTATTGTCTCATCCTGATCCTGCAAGTGAAGCGGTGCAGCGGGCGCAAACACTGACGTCTGATCCCTCCAATGGTGTCGCTGCCAAGGTGGCGGCGCTTTCGCATCCCAATCTTGTGGTGCTGCGCCGCGCGCCTGCGACCGATAAAAAAGCCGCCTCGACGATTATTCCCGTTGATGCCGTGCGGCGTGCACTGTCGTTGTTTTCTTCAACGGCGGGCAATGATGGCTATCGCATTTGCATTGTCGATAGCGTCGAAGATCTCAATATTGCCAGTGCGAATGCGCTGCTGAAGGTGATCGAGGAGCCGCCGCCGCGCGCGCTGTTCATGCTGGTGGCGCACGCGCCTGGTCGCACCTTGCCGACGATCCGTTCCCGCTGCCGACGGTTGCTGCTGCGGAAACTGGGTGAAGCGGATGTTGCACAGGCCATTCGTGCCCTGCCATCACCATTCGGCGATGCTGAACCAGCGACGATCCAACGCGCTGCAGAGCTTGCGGGTGGATCGGTGCGGGCGGCGTTGGGGCTGATGGATCCGCAAACGATTGCGCTAGTGGAAAAGGTGCGCGGGCTGCTTGCACGCTTGCCGGCTATGGAATCTGCTGCGATTCAGGCGCTGGCTGAAACAATGACAGGCCGTGAGGCGGAAGCGGCTTTTGCCACGCTGCTGGCAACAGTCCATGACTGGATCGCAGAACGCATCCATAATCGTGCGGGTGAAGGCCCTGTTGAACTTGCACGTTTTGTTGAGGTGTGGGACAACGCCCTACGTGCGGCGCGCGAGACGCAGGTTCTGAATCTCGATCGTCGACCGCTGGTTCTCAGCCTTTTCGGCGATCTAGCGGATGCTGCTCGCCGCGCGCAAGCTGCATAATTTCAATTCTAGCACTTTGGCAGACACAATGGCCGACGCTGAGACTTTCTATATCACGACCGCGATATCCTACCCAAACGGAGCGCCCCACATCGGCCACGCCTATGAGGCGATTGCGACCGATGCGATTGCGCGCTTCAAGCGGCTCGATGGATATGACGTTTTCTTCATGACCGGCGTAGATGAGCACGGCATGAAGATGGCGCAGACCGCGTCCAAGGAAGGTATCAGCCCCAGTGAGCTGTCAGACCGGCATACGGCGCAATTTGTGAAGATGGTCGATGAGCTGAACATCTCGTGTGATCGCTTCATCCGCACCACGGAGCCCGCGCATTACGTGGCTGCACAGGCGCTGTGGTGTCGTATGAGGGATGCGGGCGATATCTATCTTGGCACCTACGCCGGGTGGTATTCCATTCGCGATGAAGCGTTTTTCGATGAAAGCGAAACCACTGTTCGTGATGGCGTGCGGCTTAGTCCCCATGGTGCCCCGGTGGAGTGGACGGAGGAGCAGACATGGTTCTTCCGCCTTTCGGCCTATCAGGATCGCCTGCTGGCTTATTATGATGCGCATCCGGATTTTATCGGGCCTGACAGTCGCCGCAATGAGGTGGTGAGCTTTGTTAAAGGCGGCCTGCAGGATCTGTCGATCTCACGCACGGCGCTCTCGTGGGGTGTGCCGGTGCCGGATTCGCCGGGGCACGTTATGTATGTGTGGGTCGATGCGCTCACCAATTATCTAACCGGCGTTGGCTTCCCGGACCAGAACGATGCCGATTGGCGCTTCTGGCCCGCGAATGCGCATATCATCGGCAAGGATATCACCCGTTTCCATGCGGTCTATTGGCCCGCGTTTCTGATGTCGGCGGCATTGCCACTGCCGGAGCGCGTGTTTGGCCATGGCTTTTTGTTCAACCGCGGCGAGAAAATGTCGAAGTCGGTTGGCAATGTGATCGACCCGGTTTCGTTGTCGAAGGTTTATGGCGTTGATCAGCTGCGCTACTTCCTTTTGCGCGAAGTGCCATTTGGCCAGGATGGTAGCTACAGCCATGAAGCTATCGTCAACCGTGTGAATGCTGATCTTGCCAATGATCTGGGCAACCTTGCACAGCGCTCGTTGTCGATGATTGCCAAGAATCTCGATGGGGTGCTGCCAGCCCCGAACGTGCTGGAAGAAGCTGATATTACCATGCTGGCTGCTACCGATGCGCTGCTCGAAAAAGCACGCATATCGGTGAAGGACTTTGCTATTCATGCAATTCTGGCTGATGTGTGGGCCGTTGTGGGTGATGCCAACCGCTACTTTGCGGCGCAAGCGCCATGGGCCTTGCGCAAGACAGACCCCGCGCGCATGGGTACGGTGCTGTATGTGACGGCTGAAGTATTGCGTCAGGTAGCGATCTTTGCGCAGATTGCAACACCGGATGCTGCTGGCCGGTTGCTTGATCTGCTGGCGATTCCAACAGATGCGCGTGATTTCTCGGTACTGGGCGAAGCGGGGCGGATTGCGCCCGGTCAAACGCTGCCTGAACCCGCTGGCGTATTCCCGCGTTATGTGGAGACGGAGGCTGGGAGCGCTACGTGATGCTTGTCGATACGCATTGCCATCTGGATTATTTTACCGACGAACTTGAGGGTACTCTGGCGCGTGCAGCCGCTGCTGGCGTGGGGCAGATCGTGACGATCTCGACTCGTGTGCGTGAGGCTGCAACCTATCGTGCTATCGCGGAGACGCATCGGGGGGTGTATTTCTCCATCGGTACGCATCCGATGCAGGCGAAAGATGAGCCGGACGTGACGCTTGAGGAGATCGTAGCGCATTCGGCTCATCCGCGTTGTGTGGCAATTGGCGAAGCGGGGCTGGATTATTTCTACGAGCGCGAGTCGATGGCTGTGCAGCGGGAAGTGTTTGTGCGCCATATCGCGGCAGCGCGCGTTACCGGTTTGCCGTTGGTTATTCATGCCCGCAGCGCTGATGACGACATGATCGAAATCCTCACCGAAGAGATGGCGAAGGGCCGTTTTACGGCGGTTTTGCATTGCTTCTCGTCTGGGCCAAAGCTGGCGGAAATCGGTGTGGCGCTTGGGCTTTATGTGTCTTTCTCGGGCATCATCACGTTCAAGAAGTCAGAGGAAATTCGCGATATCGCCAAGAGTGTGCCGTTGGATCGTTTGCTGGTTGAGACGGATGCGCCTTATCTTGCGCCGCTGCCGTATCGCGGTAAACGCAATGAACCTGCTTATGTTGCCCATACTGCCAAGGTGCTGGCGGAAGTGCGGGGCATGAGCGAGCTGGCATTGGCACAGCTGACCACGGATAACTTCCGGCGGTTATTTAATAAGGTTGGCACAGACCGGCTTGCAGGAAACCTGGCTGCATGACTTTGACCTTCACCATTCTTGGCTGTGGCTCCTCAACCGGCGTGCCAAGGGTGGGAGGAGGATGGGGAGCGTGCGATCCGGCTAATCCCAAAAATCGCCGTCGCCGATGCTCTATCCACGTGGCGCGCCACGGCGCTGGCGGTGAAACAGGTGTGCTGATTGATGCAGGGCCTGATCTGCGTGAGCAATTGCTTGATGCAGATATCACCCATCTCGATGCGGTGCTGTTCACGCACGAACATGCGGATCATACGCACGGCATTGATGATTTGCGCGCACTTGTGCTGCATATGCGCCATAAGCTCGATATCTATGCGGATGCCCATACAGAGGCCATGCTGCTGACGCGTTTCGGCTATTGCTTTGTAACGCCGCCGGGCAGCAGCTATCCGCCTATACTCTCGGCCCATCGGATAGAAGATGCGTTGCCGGTGAGATTGGAAGGCGCTGGTGGTTTTATTGAGGCGTTGCCTGTGCGCGTCAACCACGGTGACATTGATGCGCTGGGTTTTCGGTTTCATGCAGGTGATGGCGCGTTGGCGTATGTGCCGGACGTCAAGCATGTGCCGGATGCGAGCATAGCCCTACTGCAAAATCTCGATGTGCTGATCATTGATGCGCTACGCTATGCGCCGCATCAGTCGCACTATTCGGTGCATGATGCGCTTGCATTGATTGAGCGTGTTGCACCGCGCCGGGCAATTCTGACCGATTTGCACGCCGATCTTGATTATGACGAACTGACTGCGCGCCTGCCCGCTGGCGTCGAGGTGGCGTTTGACGGAATGCAGATCAAGCTGCCTGCAGCTGGCTCACACGGCTGATAAAACGTGCAATCGGGCCGCTGACATCCGGATGCGTCATGACCGGGGCATGGCCCTGATTGGGCACGAACAATGTTTCAAGCTGCGTGCGCCGCGCCTGCATTTCGCTAAGCGTATCAGCGCGCAGAATGTCTGAATTCTCGCCGCGCACGGCCATCATTGGTACATTTTTCAAGGCATCGAACATTGGCCAAAGTGGTGGTGAGGCTTTTGTCAGATCAAGGCCTTCCAGCGTTTTCTTGAGGGCTGGATCATAGGCCAGTTTTAGCGCACCATCGTTTTCCAGCCACGTGCCCTGAGCGAATACCTCCCAGTCATGATCTTCAAGAGCAGTGAACTGGCTTTCCAGATAATCCCTGACGATGCCGATTGCTTCCTGATAATTGGCAGGCGTTGGCAGATTGCCGAGATAACCCCGAATGCGTGCCAATCCCTGTGGTTCTATAACAGGGCCAATATCATTAAACACAACGGCATTGATCAGTTCAGGCGCAGCTGCGGCAAGGCCCAACACAATCAATCCACCGCGCGAGGTGCCGACGAAGGTAGCCTTGTCGACTGCCAGCGCAGTCAGCACCTGCTGCAAATCATCGAGTTCCGTGAAAGGGTTATAATGGGTCCAGTCAGGGTCCCACTCGGATAGGCCGCGCCCGCGGTAATCGATGCAGATGACGCGGTGCGGCTGGTCAGGATCGTTAGCGAGCATCTCTGCAAGTGCGTGGAAATCCGTAGCGTTGCGGGCCATACCCGGCAGACAAACCACAGTTGGCCGCTCAGACACGCGCGGGCCGTATTCCCGCACATGCAGTTTCAGGCCATCTTTGGCGGATAGATAGACATTACGGAAGGCCAAAGTTTCGCCCATCGTTCCCTCGCAGCCTTTTGCCGTTTTATGTTTGATAGCATAATGGGCCAAAAAGAGGGTAAGCGCTACTGTGGCGTTTTGCGCCCACGTCCCATGTCCTGTTCTATGAGCAGTGCAGTCTCCTTGTTGAGGCGATGTCGATAGACCTGCAGATTCTCCATAACCCGTTGCACGTAGTTACGTGTTTCGGTGAAGGGAATGCGTTCGACCCAATCGATGACGTCGATATCGTCAGAGCGCGGATCGCCATAAGCATCAATCCACTTGCGTACATTGCCGGGGCCGGCATTGTAGGATGCAATGGCGAGGATATACGATCCCTTCCAACGCTCAACGAGTTCGCCAAGATGGCTCGCGCCCAGTTGCGCGTTATAGGCGGGATCGCTGGTGAGGCGGGTAAGATCATACGGCAATCCAGCAGCGCGTGCTGTTGCTTGCGCGGTGGCGGGCATCAACTGCATCAGGCCGCGTGCACCTGCGTGCGATACCGCCTTGCCATCAAATGCGCTCTCCTGCCGGGTAATGGCAAAGATCATCGGCTGTTCGATGGCATCGCTATCGATTGCGGGAATGCCAAAGGTTGGAAACGCTGTGACATCAAACGGTTTGCCGAGATAGCCTGCGGCCTTGCCCATCGCAAGCGCAGCGCGTGCATCTTGCGATTCCTCCACCACCTCAGCTAACGCCGCCAGATGGTCGTCATCAAGCTGCGAGGCGAGCCCTGATAGAAGCGGAAGCGTAAGGTCTGCCTCGTTTGCCTTGAACAAGAGGCGCACTGCTTGCGCTGGTCTCATCTCGGACAGGTCCTTGCGCGCTTGCTGCGAAGGTTCGGGAAGCGGGCGCACTGCGACATCGGCGAGGCCAAGTTTGGCGCGTGCCAGTTGGCCGTAATATGTGGTGGAATGCTTTGCCGCCTGTGTGAAGAAGGTGTTGGCAGCGTCCTTATTGTTCAGCCCTTCAGCAGCCCGGCCACGCCAATAAGCAACCCGTGCGATTGAGATCGGAAGGGTGGCGTAAGGGGTTGCCTCAGCGAAATGCTGAGCAGCCTTTTCGGGATTGTCCAGAAAGCGTAAGGCAATCCAACCTGCGAAGAAGGCTGCATCAATACGATCACTCTCGCGGGAAGCGAACGGGAGAGCCGCAATCTTATAGGCCGCTTTGGTGTTACCTTCATCCAGCAATGCGCGGGCTACGAGGCGCTGCTCCAATGCCCAATGGGTGCTGCCGGTGTCGTTGTTCTCTTTTGCAACGGAGGTGGCCGGAATTGGTGCGGTAAGGACAGCAAGAGCAGGTGCATCACCAACCGATAGAGTGTCGTTTGAGGTGTAAGCCGATGCTGGTTCAATTAGAATAATGCCTGAGGCTGTTGGTTGCGTTGTGTTGGGTTTTTGCCCAACTTTGGCAGCAGCCTTTACGAGCGCTTCGCTCGCAGCTTTCAGATTTCCTGCGCGGCGTTCAAAACGCGATTTTGCCAACAGCCATTCTGGCGATGTGCGAAGCGGTGCCGGCACTGCCTCAAGCAGCTTGCCTGCATTGCGCGATTTTGCGGTGACCGCAGAAAATGCATCGATAAGCGAGCTTTCATCACGCCCAACACGTTGAGCGGTGTCATTCGCGGCCTCCCATACTTCATTGAGCATAAGGTTTCGCAGGCGAATGCGGTGGTCGGCTTTTGTGAGTTCGGCCCCGTGAGTATCCAGCAACGTCCGCCGTGAAGCTGCTGATAGTGCTTCAGTGTGCCATAGCCTGCGGGCCATCACCATAGCTTCATCCTTGCGGCCAGTCTGCATCAGCGCGCGGCTCAGGGTGAGCTTGCCGGCGATGGTTATAGGCTCTCGCTTACTGAAGAAGGCAAGCACGGAATCATTGGCAGGCCGACCGTGCAGATATTGTGCCTCAAGCAGGCGTTGTAAGCTTGATGCGCTAGGCCAATCCGGATTGCGACGGGAAAAGGCCTCGATACGTGCATTATCAACGCGCAGACCTGTTGTGCGGATCATGATCCACTCAAGTGTATCGCGCGTGGCGGGGTCGGTGATCTGCGCGGCAACAGTGTCGCCTTCGCTCATATGGCCCGCGCGGTAGAAGGCGAGGGCTGCACGAAAGCGCTCAATATCTGGTTCGGGCCATTGAACGACAATTTTGACCGGAAGTGGATTTGCATCGGGCACAGCTGCTGTGGGCACGGCTGCCGTCTCTTGTGGTGGCGGATTGGCGGGTGCCTGAACTGTTTTCGGAGGGGCTGCAACAGTTTCTGCTGGCTGCGTTTCCGTTGGTGCTTGTGCTGTTGGGGAGGTAACGCCCGGATCCGAGGTGGTGCTGATGTTCAACTTATCATCAAGCAGCTTTCTACCATCACGAATGAGACCCGGCGCCAGAACAGCGATGATCACCGCCAGCGTTAACAACAATCCCGTGCGTAACCCCATCAATGGGTCTCCTTCACAGTCTTACCAACCTGTGGGTGCAAAGCCACAAGGCTGCACGGACGGGCGAAGAGCTTTTACGCAGCGCATATAGACCAATTTTACGATCATAAAGATGATCTGGCCTCATAGTGTGTGCTGCCGATATCGTCTGCATTCAGCCCCATTTAAACAGGTTATCAAACCATCTATTAACAGCATGGTCATCTGCAAACATTTAAGAACTATTAACGCATTTAGATGTCGTTAACCATAAACCCATGCGTGCGATGTGTTCACACCTGCGCTATGATGGCAACGCGTATGCTATAAACGTAGTGAAACACCACCTGAATGCAATATGAGCCTTTGCGCATTGGCGTCCAAGTGTTTAAGTAGCATCTTGTTATAAGCAGCGTTTCGCGCGGAAAAACCGCCGATAGACAGACCATACCGGGAGAGCCTCCATCAGCCGTGGAGGAGATATCATGACAACACATCGTAGCTTCAAGGGTTCCTATACCGCCCTCGTGACGCCATTTCGTAACGGCAGCCTTGATGAGGAAGCGTTTCGCGCACTCGTCGCCTGGCAGATCGAGAATGGCACCGATGGCCTCGTGCCAGTCGGCACCACCGGCGAAAGCCCTACCCTGAGCCACGAAGAGCACAAACAGGTTGTCGCCTGGACGATCGAAGAGGCAAAAGGCCGCATCCCGGTGATTGCTGGCGCTGGCTCCAACAGCACCGCTGAGGCCATCGAGCTTGCTCGCCACGCTGAGCAGGTTGGTGCGGATGGTGTGCTCGTTGTTACGCCTTATTATAATAAGCCGACGCAGGAAGGGCTGTATCAGCACTACAAGGCAATCAACGATGCTGTCGGTATTCCGATCATCATCTACAATATCCCGCCACGCTCGGTCATTGATATGTCGGTGGAGACGATGGCGCGCCTGTATGAGCTGCGCAATATTGTTGGTGTTAAGGATGCCACTGCCAACATCGCGCGTGTGAGTTTGCAGCGCCAGGCGATGGGGCCGGATTTCGTTCAGTTCTCAGGTGAGGATGTCACGGCACTGGGCTTTGTTGCGCATGGCGGACATGGTTGCATTTCGGTGACGTCGAACATCGCACCACGCCTGTGCTCTGATTTGTTGCGTGCAGCCCTTAATGGTGAATTTTCAACTGCACTTGAGTTGCAGGATCGGTTGCTGCCACTGCATATGAGCATGTTCCTTGAAACAAATCCTTCTCCTGTGAAGCATGCGCTAGCGCTTATGGGGCGGATGCGGGATGATGTGCGCCTGCCGATGGTGCCAGTGTGCGAAGCAACCAGCGCCAAGCTGAAAGCCGCACTCGTGCACGCTGGCCTGATCGACGGTTGATTATATGGCAGCCAATGACAAAAACGGGCATCGCGTTGTCGCGGATAATCGCAAAGCCCGTTTCAATTATGAGATCGTGGACACCATCGAGGCCGGTATTGCACTAACTGGCACCGAGGTTAAATCGCTGCGTTCGGGCAAAGCGACGATTGGGGAATCTTATGCCGGGCCATCGGGCACGGATTTTTTTCTCTTCAACGCCTACATTCCCGAATACCTGCAGGCCAACCGCTTCAACCATGAAACCCGCCGTCCGCGCCGCTTGCTGCTGCATAAACGCCAGATCAACAAGCTGATCGGTGCAACCCAGCGTGAAGGATTCACGGTGGTGCCATTGCGCGTTTATTTTAATGATCGCGGTCGCGCCAAGGTCGAGATCGCCCTGGCACGCGGCAAAAACCTGCACGACAAACGTGAAACCGAGAAGAAACGCTCCTGGGATCGCGACAAGGCAAGGATAATGCGCGAAAAAGGCTGACAATGTTGAGAATGTGTAGGGCTTTGCGCTATAGTAGCCTGCAACTGCTGCCTTTTTGCGCGGTTTTGACGGCGGCGCTTATAGCGCATGGATAGCTGGCTTCTATCTGACAATTTCCCATTTGACACCAACGCCGAACGCTTTATGTCTTAGAGCGGATCTGCAATCTTGCGGATCTGGGGCTTAGAAACCTCATGTATACCGGTTGGTACCAACCGCAATGGTGCCTCCCTCGCCTACGGCCGGGGAGGTGCTGGCGTATGTTCAGGGCTCTGCCTAAAGGCCAGCGCGGCCGCGTATACACGGTTTTCTAACTCTCCGGCCACCAGCCTTGAACACCCTTTCGGGGTGGCTTTTCTGGTGGCCTCTTCAGTTCAGAAGGGGAGTTACTACCGTGACCGATAATTATTTTGGCACAAATGTACTATCACTATACGGGCAGCTCATACCCTGGGTGCAGGCATTGCTTGGTTTAGGGCTGTGTGTTGTTGTGCTTGGTGTGGCGTATATCTTGAAGGAAATTGTGGTTGCAATCATGCAGCCGCTCTGTCGTGTCTTCCCAGCGCAAAACGCATCTGGGGAAACCCCTTGCAGGGAGTGGAAACAGTTTCAGCGTGATATAAACCGCAAGATTGATCGCCTGCTCGATAAAACTCACTTCAACTTTCCAAAGGAGGCAGGTCAGATAGCGCCGTTCCGTGGAGAGTAATGGCAGCATTAAGCCGCGAGGTGGATGCCAATTTAGGCGAAAATAGAGTTTAAATAATAAGTTAGAGCATCGCTGCAGTTTATGAATAAAGCAGCGTTTTATTGTATCAGACCAAAAAGTGGCTGCAGCTTTCTGGATAAATCTGATGCAAAAATAAAGAGTTAGAGCAAAATGCCAATTCAGTTTGGATGCATTTTGCTCTAATTGCCGTTGGGCTGAGTTCGTCTCTGCTAAGTGTAAAGCTGGATAGCTGCAAACAGTCTTTATGTTGCAGGTTGGGCATCCAGATAAGTTTTGACTTCGGCAAACAGTGCCTTGAACATTTCAGGTGTCAGCACGCGCGTGTTGGTGTTGTAGCGCGAGCAATGATAGCTGTCGAACAATCGTACACCATTGATGTCATGCTGGCCGCCATGGCTGAAGGGCACACGTGAAGGTGTACGTCCTAACGCGCGAACAGTCGTGTCGTGGGCAATGCGTCCTAGCGCGACGATGGCGCGCACATTTTCCATTTCCGCAAGTGTACCTATCAGGAATTGCCTGCAGGAAACAATTTCCGCGCCAGTTGGCTTGTTTTCAGGCGGTACACAGCGCACGCCATTGGTAAGGCGGCTTCCTGTAAGCACCAGCCCGTCATCGGGCGATGCCCCATATTGTCCACTCGCAAAGCCGAATTCCAGCAATGTTTCGTATAGTAGATCGCCCGCATAATCGCCGGTAAAGGGACGCCCCGTGCGATTGGCACCACGTAGACCTGGAGCAAGACCAACTATTAATAGCCGTGCTTGCGCAGATCCAAAAGAAGGAACAGGCGAATTAAACCACGATGGTTCTCGCGCTCGCCAAAGATGCCGAAATTCAGCAAGCCTGGGGCACAAACCGCAGTCGGGCGAGGGGGTGCTGATAGAGATATTGGTTTGCATCATGCTTTTATCGTAGGCTGTGGTGCAACCCATTCCGGCTTTTGTGCGTTCCTGCAACTTGCGTTCAATTTGAAGTTCAAATCAAACGCAAACTGCTCTCATGTAGCCTGATTCTTTGGGCTATTGCCCTTAACCAACATCATCTTCTTCTGATGGAGCCTTGATGCCATACCGGCGCTCTACCAGTGAACGGCCCTTAATGGCCTCACGATCTTCTGTTTCGGGAGCAAGGCGAACTGCACGCTCTACGGGGCGTTCGGTCGTTTCGCGGCCGATGAGCGGAATAAGCTGAGTGATATCGATGAAGTCATCAGCCTGGCGACGCAGTTCATCAGCAATCATCGGTGGCTGGGTCTGAATGGTGGAAACCACGATCACGCGGACACCGCGACGCTGCATAGCTTCAGCCAAGGAACGGAAATCGCCGTCGCCCGAGAACAGGATCATTTCGTCGATATGAGGGGCGAGCTCAAGCGCATCAATGGCGAGCTCAATATCCATGTTCCCCTTGATCTTGCGACGTCCGGTGGAATCGATAAATTCTTTCGTAGGCTTGGTCACCACCCGGTAGCCGTTATAATCCAGCCAATCAACCAGCGGGCGAATGGAGGAATATTCCTGGTCCTCAATCATGGCGGTATAATAAAATGCGCGGATGAGGCGGCCATTGTGGTTATAAGAGCGCAGGAGGCGCTTGAAATCTACATCAAAGCCAAGAGTTTTGGTCGTCGCGTAAAGATTGGCCCCATCAATGAAAAGGGCGCGTCGGCAATTTGCAGTCATGTGATTGTTCTCTAAAGTTAACTATATGAATAAAACCAGGCCTGACGGAGCAACTTGCCCACACAAAACAACCTCAAACGAGACCATCTTGGAGGGTGCACTCTGAGGAGGTAGGGGGCGATTATTCGTCAAGCCGCACAATATGATTTTGATTCTCAATGTTCTCGCTCTCGCTAGCACCAATTTTAAGCGCCGTCTTTCATTTTGATTACGAACATATCCTATCGCAACTGTTGCGAAGCTTGCCAAACATCGACATTCCCGAACTCATCAAGACGCGAACGCGACATGGCCATGCTACATTAAATTCAGAAGTTTTCAAGGTTGATGGGTATCAAATTTAGTACAATGGATACCGATTTATAATTTGAAATCATCTGAGTATTGATATGTAATAATTATTTTAATTCAGTGAATATAAATATATGTTTCGTTCCTTTCTAGACCATTCGCTTGTGGCGTTGGCATGCAAAGTGGATTTCCATGTGTATGAAGGCAATGCTTCATAAACAACTTAATGGAACTATTTTGCAATTTTATAAAAAAGCACAACACTTCCGAAATATACGATAAGAAAACTGGCATTAGAAGCATTAAACCAAAAACTGAAAGTCACTTTTTAAGCGAAATTTTAATTGCAAATAATGAGATAGGGCTACTGCCTTATTCCTTAAATCGTATTTTATAGAGCAGCTTGCGTGCAATTCGGAACCCGGATTAAACGCAAACTGCTTTGCGCAAAAAGAAATTCAAGGAAGCTCTTTTTGCATTAACGTAAATATCAATCCGTAATACGCTCAACTGTACTAACAGCTCGCGTCGTTCGCAGATCGGCTATGAGGCTTGTAAGATGTTTCAAGTCCCATACCGACAGTCGAATGATGAGACCTGTAAAATCAGGTGTTGGCCTTTTTAAGGCGATATCGTCGATATTTGCATCATGGTCAGCAATAACTTGCGTGATGGTTGCGAGTACACCAGGTTCATTAATGGCGCTTAGTGCAATAATCGCGGGGAACCGCTGATGATTATCTTCATCTACATCCCAGCGTACATCGAGCCAGCGTTCAGGCTCTTGCTCAAAAGTAGCAAGAGCTTTGGACTGAATCGGATAGATCGTAATGCCCTCACCAGGTGTTAGAATGCCGACGATACGATCTCCCGGGACTGCCCCACCTTCGGGGGCAAAATTGATTGGCAGCTCGCCTGTAAAGCCACGAACAGGAATGGCCTGCTTCTTCTTGGGCGCCGTATTGCTGCTGCCATCTTCGGGCACTTTGAATTTCAGGCTCTCGCTGCCCTTGAGCCCAAACCAGCCATGACCAGAAAGGCCATCAACGGTTGGCCGACGCTCATCCTTATAATCAGGATAAACCGCCTTCACGACGTCGCCAGAGAAGATTTCGCCTCGACCAACGGCCGCGAGTGTATCGTCAAGAGATGTGCGTGCGAGGCGCGGCAGGGCGCTCTTGAGTTTTTCGTCAGAGTAGACACGTCCGGCGCGTTCAAAGGCGCGCTCCAGAATTTGGTGGCCAAGCCCCGCATATTGCTTTCTTACAGCATCACGCGTAGCACGACGAATTGCAGAACGTGCTTTGCCCGTAATGACCAGAGATTCCCAGGCAGCAGGCGGCGTCTGGCCATCCGCGCGGACGATCTCAACCTCGTCACCGTTTTGTAATTCTGACAGTAACGGTGCGATCTGGCCGTTAATCTTTGCGCCGACGGCCGTGTTACCCACATTGGTGTGCACGGCATAGGCAAAATCAATCGGCGTTGCCCCGCGTGGCAGGGCGATCAAACGGCCCTTCGGCGTGAAGCAAAATACCTGATCATGGAACAGCTCAAGCTTGGTATGCTCCAGAAACTCTTCAGGGCTATCGCCTTCCACCAGCATATCAACCGTGCGCCGCAACCATTGATAGGAACGGCTTTCGTTGAGCAAATGTGAGGGCTGATCGGTGCGACCGTCTTTATAGAGTGTATGGGCCGCGATACCGTATTCAGCAACGCTATCCATATCCTGCGTGCGGATCTGCAGCTCGACGCGCTGATGGCCAGGACCGATCACCGTCGTATGGATGGAACGATAGTCGTTCTGCTTCGGCGTCGAGACATAATCCTTATAACGCCCCGGAACCATCGGCCACGCAGTGTGCACTACGCCAAGTGCGCGGTAGCAATCATCAATCGTATCAACAATAATGCGGAAGGCAAAAATATCTGACAACTGCTCGAAGCCGAGCGATTTGCGCTCCATCTTCTTCCAGATCGAATATGGACGTTTGCGCCGGCCTTTGACGCAGGCTGTAATGCCTTTTTCCGCAAGCCGCGTGGTCAGGTCGCGTTCAATCGTCTCCACCAGCTGGCCATTGCGATGGCTGACGTTATCAAGCCGGTGAGCGATGGTTTCATAAGCTTCAGGCTTCAAATTGCGGAAAGCGAGATCTTCCAGCTCATCGCGGATTTCCTGAATACCCATGCGCCCGGCTAGCGGAGCATAAATCTCAAGCGTTTCCTCGGCGATGCGTGCGCGTTTTTCCTGGGCCATGTAGCCAAGTGTGCGCATATTGTGCAGCCGGTCTGCGAGCTTGACCAGCAATACCCGTACGTCTGCGGCAATTGCCAGTAGAAGTTTGCGAAAGTTCTCACCCTGCGTTGCCTTGCGAGAAACGAAATCAAGTTTTTTGATTTTGGTGAGACCGTCTACCAGCGCGCCAATTTCCGGCCCGAACAGCTGATCGATTTCTTCGCGCGTGGCATCCGTATCTTCGATGGTGTCATGCAGAACCGCTGCAACAATTGTGGCGTCATCCAGCTTCAGATCTGTAAGAATCGCCGCAACTTCAAGCGGATGTGAAAAAAACAGATCGCCAGATGCCCGCTTCTGCGTGCCATGCGCGCGCATCGCGTAGACATAAGCGCGGTCCAGCAGCACTTCGTCTGCGTTTGGATCATAGCTTTTGACGCGCTCAACGAGCTCGTACTGGCGCATCATGGGGGTTGGGGGGGGCCGTACCGCTGCGACTTCTGTAGTCGTAGCTCCCTGCTCGCCTGCCTTATTATCAACCACTTGTGCTATAGCTATAGGTTCTGCTCTTTGCCGACCTTCTGTCAGCTGACTGTCTGCCACGATAAATCTAATACCTTTCACCGAGCCTTCTAAAGCCGGTTCGGAATATTACAAAAATCAAGCAGAAAAACAAAGCGCTTCGTGCCCTGACCCGCAATAAAATGGGCAATAGCGTAAATAGGATGTCAACCATTGAAGGGAAAAAAGCAAAAGGCCCGGATGACTCCAGGCCTCAAGCAGAATTTATGGTGCGAGAGATGCAGAGATCAATCGTCGTCGTCAGAAGCTGCAGGTGGCACAAGGCCTTCGAGACCGCGCAGCAGATCATCTTCGCTCATGCGGTCGAACTGCACTTCGTTGTCATCAACGCTGCCGACAGATGTGCCGATCAACGGCACTGCATCTTCTTCAGGCTCATCAACTTCAACGTATTTCTGCAGCGAGTGGATCAGTTCTTCTTTCAGATCCTCAGGCGCAAACATTTCATCCGCGATTTCGCGCAGGGCCACAACCGGATTTTTATCGCGGTCGCGTTCGACCAGCAGTTGCGAGCCAGACGAAATCATACGGGCGCGGTGGCTGGCAAGCAGCACGAGCTCAAAACGATTCTCAACCTTGTCGACGCAATCTTCGACGGTGACGCGAGCCATGGCGGGCTCCTCTTCCTGCGCGCGATGATAACAATTGAAGCAGTTCGGCTACACCATTTTCTGGCAGAGCGCAACCCTAAATCACAATTCGTCTCGCGGGACGGGTGTATCGTTGCGAAATAAGGGCACAGATGCTTCCTGAATAAAGCCTTTGGCCAATCGCTGGGAAAGCGCTGCCATCACCATACGGGTAATCTTTGGCGCATTCAGCGTTTCGGCCATATCAAGCGATACCCATGCAAGTTCGACGAGTTCCTTCTCTGGCCCGGAAACACCTTCTACTGTATGCGCGATGCAGGATGCGTCTGCTACAAAGAAGCGTGCGTCAAACCGGCGCGGATAACGAGGTGGCGTTATCGCGCGGGCAACGAAATGCAGCACGTCCAGTTCTGGAAAAACGCCATGCTCAGCAAATGCGCGCCATTCCTCAGGCACTTCCTCCGGAGGGCCGTAATCGGTAGAGCCAACCATGAAGCCCGTTTCTTCAAACGTTTCGCGAATAGCCGCAAGAGCCAATGCACGGGCATGTAGCTCTGATGGCTCTTCCACCTGCAACATCAGCTTGCGCTCAGCCGCAGGGTGAAGCGAACCTGCGACCACCATCTCACTGTCACATACCTCAAGCCGCCCGCCGGGAAACACAAACGCATCGGGCATGAACACATGCTTTTCGTGGCGCTTGCCCATCAATACATAAGGGCCGTTCAGGGTATGATCCAGAATAATCAGTGAGGCAGCATCGTGCGGCACAATGGTGGTGTAGTCGATGTTCGACTCACCTGACCGGTGCTCATTATCGCTCATGCTGCTTCCTGTCCTTTGGCATCATTATTCGGGCGCCCATATTGTAGCGCTTCTTCATTCTCGATGCCGCCAAAACCATGCATATGCAAGGCCCATTGATAGCCAACAACCGCACCTTTCACAGGACGCATCAATACCAAGGTTAATGCGAGCGTCACAAGCGGCCATAGAATCATCTGTGCCGTAGTAGAAAAATCCGCAAACATCTCCATCACCAGAATGAGCGTAACGATGATGTGTCCCACGATGGTGATGACGATATAGGGTGGCAGGTCATCCGCGCGATGGTGATGCAGCGCTTCGCCACAAGCCGTGCATTGTGGTGCGATTTTGAGAAAGCCCTCAAACAGGTCGCCCTCACCGCAAGCAGGGCAGCGGCACTGGGTACCACGACGCAAGGCTTGCCAGACATCGCGCTTCTCTGCAGCGGGGGCTGGGTGTGAGGTGGTTGAGGTCCCGGCGAGGTGTTCGATCATCATAAGCTTCTTTCGATATCCCTTGCCTGTCTCTCTATCATAAATACGATGAGAGTTGCAGCAAAACCTACCTTTAGATGCTAAATACGGCTGCTGAAGCGCATTAACGGCCAAGCCAGAGAATTGCGGGGGTAGTGGCCTCAACATAAGCTCTCGTTACTGGCAGGGACAAGCGAGCCGTTATGCGCTTTATCTCGGCCATAGCTATTTCTTCCCCATGGGAAGTAAACATTAATAATCCCCCGGTTGAAGGCAGCTTATTTGAGCCAATCATATACTTTATCGTGCCATCATTCATAATAAGTTCAAGCTCGCCACTGATAGGTGTCTGCGCCATGCTGTATGGCTTGATCAGCATGGCAAGGGATATGAGAGTCCGACTTGATATTGAGGGCGGTATTTCAATTGTAAAAGCCTTGGTTGTGCTTTCCTCATAGACAATCGGCTTGCCTTTGGGGTCTTCCTGATTAAGCAATTGGCAATTGCGCCCGTATATCCAGCCTAATGGATTAATGGGCACACAAAGTGAATCTCCCATATCAATGGCAGTTGCCATTTTTTGCCATTGGGAATTACCCGTTATGGGGCTTGGCGGGGCCCGATTAAGCGCGCCTGCAAATGCTAACCAACCAGAGGCCCAGAACCAAAATACAAACAAGAGTGGAGCAATATAGTTTCTGGAATTGTGATTCAAAAAGCCCACGCTTGTCAAAGAACATATCAAGCCAAGCACGATGAGAATCACGCCAAAATAACTCACAATAATATGCCGATACAAAGGAGCGGCTGCGAGTGGCGCCATGTCCAGATTCCAGGTGTCGCTTAAAGCGAAGACATTGAGCAACACATTAAAGAAGAGCAAACCAAGGCCCACGATGATCAGGGCGCTTGCGTTCTTTTTGTTTCTCGTCAGCACTATGCCGCATAGGGTGAGGAGGCCAAGGCCGATAAATATGAGTACAGGCAGTGCAGTGCCCGCCAAACCTCTGAAAAAATAAAGGCCTAGAAAGCCAAGAGAGTAATGAGCGAAAGCATAGAGTTTGTCGTAGATCGTAAAATCATTACTCGGTTGTAAGACGCCCGATGAATAGCTTAAATAGACCCTGATGAGCTGTATGATACATGCAATAGCCGTCAAAATGGTAATCACTCTGAATCTTGGCTTGCTGACTATTGCAGCAAATATCATTGCCGGAAATGCAGCAAAGGCTGCTGGCTTGGAGATCATTATCAGGGGAATAAACCATGCCCAGCTTGGCACTTCATTATTTCTGTCAACAATCGCGAGGGCAGTGATGATGCTAATGAGAAATATGCCAAAATAAGTGAAATTAATAAAAGTCCGTGTTTCAACATCCGCAATGATAAGAATTGCAATTACAGCAAAAAATCGCAAGTAATCATTTTTGACAAGCACTCTGAATGGCTTAAGACAAAATGTAGCGACCATGCTGCCGGTAAGAATAATAGCAGACCAGGAATAGAAGTAAGGAATTGTGCGGGCTGATAAATGCATTAAGTTTCCAAGAGCCGCAATTAACCTTTGTGGCATAGGGATATAGCCGGCATCAATGGAAAACAGTTTAACGCGGAGAGAGGGTGAGGAGGCATAATAAAAGTAATTTGTGGCCATCTCAGCCCACATCTCACCATCAAGCACCATGCTCGGCTGCATGAGTGGAATATATAAGCAATATAATAGAACACTTAATATAAATAAAATATAGGGCGACATGTCTCGTCTCGCATATGAAATCGTCTGCGTAGCAAGTGTAAAGAAAAAATCATGTATATTGTTCACGTATGAATTCATGATTTTTATCCTCACACTCACCATGTTTTTTATATTTTTTTAATCTCGGAATGGCGGCCAGAATATTGGTTCTTTGTTGTCTTGAATACTCGCTGGCGGCAGATAACCGGTCAAAATATGTAGCATTCTTTGCAAATTCTGCATCTCTGCACATAATATCTGCGGAATTGATTGGCGCAGTTCAGGTGTTGGCATAAATATATTTATAAGCGCGACCGTGATTTCTTTGAAGGAAAGTAGCGCGCTAATCATGACGGCGCATATGCTTGCAAAGATGGCTACCTGCACTCAAGGTACAAGCGGGGGATATAATACAATCAGGCTGTCGCAAAGTTTGGCTTTGTTCATGGTCACTCCCTCTCAATGAGATAATTAACCACCAGAACAGCAACCCCTTTATGGGGCGCCAACCTGGTGGCCGGGAGTTAAGAACCGCACACAGACGGCACGATAATCTTTAGCCGCGAAGCTTGGATATGCGCATCGCCATCCGGCCCTAAAAGGGCGGAAGACAGAATCGAAATTTTAACCGATGCTATCGTCGCTGTGTGAGGAGTTCTTACGCTCCTGCACCACTGACGTCAAAATAGGAAATTCAGCCGTAAAGTAAAACGAGAATGTCTCGTTAGAAAAGTTATCCTAACGCCCGCGTGCGAACTTTGGCTTTCCGGGGCGTCCTACCTTGTAGGTCTTGCGTGCACCGGCGCTTGCCAGAAGTTCGAACCGCAAGGCACCGGCAATCGGCACCGCCTCGACCAGGCGGACCTGCACGCTGTCGCCCAGACGATAGGATATGCGCGAGCGGCTGCCGACGAGCGCGTGCTGCGCTTCATCGTAGCGGAAGAAGTCCTGCCCCAGTGTTGAAGCCGGGATGAAGCCATCGGCGCCTGTGTCCGCCAGCTTCACAAACAAACCGGCGCGTGTGACGCCAGCGATGCGGCCGGTGAAGTTCGCGCCGATCTGGTCTGCCATGAAATGCGCGATCAGACGGTCCGTGGTCTCGCGCTCAGCGGCCATTGCGCGCCGTTCTGAAGCGGAAATCTGGGCTGCGACTTCGGCCAGATCCTCGCGTGAGGTGTGCGAAGACAGGCCATCCGAACCAAGCTTCAACGCCCGGATCAGGCCGCGGTGAACGATAAGATCAGCATAACGGCGGATGGGCGAGGTGAAGTGTGCGTAGCGGCGAAGGTTAAGGCCGAAATGGCCATAATTATCAGCCGAATATTCAGCCTGCGCCTGCGTGCGCAATACCACCTCGTTGATGAAATCGCGGTTGGGTGAATTCTCGACATGCGCAAGGATTTTGTTGAACATAGCCGGTGCGAGCGCGCCCGATTTCGGCGACTTCATGCCAATGGAGGCCAGCACTTCGCCTAATGCCCGCAGCTTTTCGAGTGAGGGTTCGTCATGCGTGCGGTAGATGAGCGGCGAGCCGGCCTGCTCCAGCGATTCCGCCGCGCAGACATTGGCGAGAATCATGCATTCTTCGATCAGCTTATGCGCATCGAGGCGCTCTGGCATGATCACACGGTCGAGTGAGCCGTCTGGCTTCAGAATCAGTTTGCGTTCTGGCAGATCAAGCGCTAGCGGATCGCGCTCATCACGGGCATCAGTTAATGCTGCATAGGCATCCCAGAGGGGGCGCAATACCGTATCAAGGATAGGGCGCGTCACATCATCCGGCATGCCATCGATAGCCGCCTGCGCCTGCTGATACGAAAGCTTTGCTGCAGAGCGCATCATGATGCGGTGGAACGTATGCCGACGCTTGAAACCACGGATATCGAGCACGATTCGCACGGCGAGTGCGGGCCGGTCTTCAAGGGGGCGTAGCGAACCGAGATCGTTGGAGATGCGTTCTGGCAGCATTGGCACGACGCGGTCGGGGAAGTAGACCGAATTGCCGCGTTCCAGCGCATCCTTGTCGAGGCCCGTGCCAGGGCGCACATAGGCTGCCACATCGGCAATCGCCACGGTGAGGATATGGCCCCCCTCGTTGTTCGGATCAGTATCCGGCGCGGCGTGGACAGCGTCGTCATGATCCTTGGCGTCGGCGGGGTCTATGGTGACGAGCGGTAGCGTGCGCCAATCTTCACGGCCTGCCAGCGAGACTGGTTTGGTCTCCTCCGCCTCACGCAGGGCTGCAGGCGAGAAGACGTGCGGGATGTCATGCGCATGAATTGCAACGAGGCTGACGGCCCGTTCCGATTTCAACGAGCCAAGCCGTTCACCGACTTTTGCCGTTGAGGTGCCGTAACGTGTCGAGCGCGTAACGCTGGCTGTTACCAGATCGCCATCCTGCGCTTCGCCGCCATCGCCCGGGCGAATGGTGAGTTCGCGGCCGAGCAGCTTTTTATCAACAGGCACCAGTCGTCCGCCGTTGCCATCGGGATTGGCGCGGTAGATGCCGAGCAGAATGGAACGCGTCTTGGCCAGCACCTTGATGATGCGGCCGGTATAGGAAGGCGCGTGCTTTTCAATGGAATCCCGGTCACGATTAACTTCAAGCCGCAGCAACACCTGATCGCCCACGCCCGGCACTGGTTGGCCGGGTTTTGGGCGGCGTGGCAGCATGATTACGATGCGGGGGGCGGGACTGTTGCCGTCCGGATCGTCCCATTCGGTGGGCTTTGCAATCAGCTCGCCATCTTTGTCGCGCATGGTGATGTCAGCAAGCACGACGGGGGGGAGCATGTCTGCGCGGTGCATCGTTTTCTTGCGCCGATCGATCGCGCCTTCGTCTTCCAGCTCTTTCAGAATACGCTTCAGCCAAATGCGCTGGCCGCCGCCAATCCCGAAGGCGCGCGCAATTTCGCGCTTGCCGACCTTGCCTGTTGATTCGGCAATAAAGGAGATGATCTGCTCTTTTGTCGGCAGAAACTCTTCAGGCAAATGCTTTTGATGCAATGCTGATGCGCCGCCCTTATTGGAGCGGGGTTTGCGTGTTTTTGATGCCGCGGCGCTGGCTGCGCGGGTCTTCATTTGTTTGGCCACTGTCTATTCCAAAGCCCGCACGGTGCGGCAAATAAGTTTCTTCTCGCACGTTGTGATCAAAAGTGGAAGCGATCCTCGCACGTCAGGTGTTGCGTTTCGCATACAATCGGTTCACAGACATCCCATGATCGATCATCCTACCCGAGATGCGGGCTTCGGCGTTTATGTCCATTGGCCATTTTGCGCATCGAAATGTCCGTATTGTGACTTTAACAGCCACGTTCGCCATCAACCGGTGGATGAACCGCGTTTTGCGGCCGCTTTCGCCCGCGAGATCGCCCACAACGCAGCGCTTGCGCCGGGGCGGACGGTTACGTCGATCTTCTTTGGTGGTGGCACGCCTTCATTGATGCAGCCTAAAACCATTGGGGCGATCCTCGATGCAATTGCAGGCCATTGGGCGGTTTCGCCAAAGGCCGAGATCACCCTGGAGGCGAATCCCACAAGTGTTGAGGCGGAGCGGTTTCGCGGTTACCGCGCGGCTGGGGTCAACCGGGTCTCGCTTGGTGTGCAGGCGCTGAATGATGCTGATCTGAAGGCATTGGGCCGCAAGCATTCGGCTGAGGAAGCGCTTGCTGCTGTGAAGCTTGCGGCTAAGAGTTTCGAGCGTTACTCGTTCGATCTCATCTATGCCCGCCCAAACCAGACGCCTCACGCATGGGCGCAGGAGCTGGAGCAGGCGATATCGCATGCGGTGGAGCATTTGTCACTCTATCAGCTCACGATTGAGCCTGGCACCTGGTACGCAAAGTTGCATGCAGCGGGCAAGCTCATCATTCCTGATGATGAATCGGCACGGGTACTTTATGACATCACGCAGGATGTCTGCGCCAGGCATGGCCTGCCGGCCTATGAGATTTCCAACCACGCGCGCCCGGGCGCGGAGAGCCGACATAACCTCGTCTACTGGCGGTATGGCGAGTATGCGGGCATTGGCCCCGGCGCGCATGGGCGGCTGGTGACCAATGAAGGGCGTATGGCGTTCTCCACCGAGCGCAGCCCGGAAGGGTGGCTTGAGCTTGTGGAGCGCGATGGCAATGGCATCATCGAGCGCGAGTGCCTTGCGGATGATGCGCAAGCCGATGAATTTCTGTTGATGGGCCTGCGGCTGGTTGAGGGCATTGATCCCAAGCGTTACGCTGCGTTTTCAGGCCGAACGCTATCGGTTGAGAAAATGCATGATCTGGCTGATCAGGGCTTTATAGAGATGGTAAATGGGCGTCTGCGCGCCACCAAAACAGGCCTGCCAATCCTGAATGCAGTGATCGCTGCGCTCGCTGCATAAACGGATGCGCCGATCTGCGCGCCATGCTCGCCTGCAACTGCTGCCTTTCTCCGCTTCCGGTGCTCATGGGCAGAAGTCCACTGCGCTGCGGTTCTCGAAAGGCAGTAGTTTCGTCTCACCCAGACGAGAAGCTCAACACATCCTGTGGCCCTGATCCCGCATGGTTGCTTCAGGTGGCTGCAACTGGCAGCGCTCTGTGCGTTCTCAGCTCACCGCTTTGCTTCAAGTAGAGCGGTGTGTAGGGCCTGGCCTAGGCTTTCGCGCTCGGGGGGCGAGAGGGCGTCGCCTACGGTGACGCGTTGGCCGCGTGAGATAAACGTCAGCTTCTCAACACCGAAATCAGCATGGATCTGGCGCTCAAGCCGCGTCCAGAGGGGATTGAAGTGCCATTCCCGCCGCACGCCGTGATGGCTGACCTTGCGCATCAAGAGTTCAACGCGCGACAGCCATATTTCCTCAAATGAATTGGCGCGGCGAAAGTTGATGCGGAATGCGATATAGAGCGCCAGCAGATCAATGCCGAAAAAGCCGACGACTGGCCACGCGCCCATCATCACAAATGGCAGGCTGGAGATCACACTCGCCAGACAGATCAACGTCATAGTAATGCGAAAAGCCTCACGCCCCAATGAGCGATGCGGTGTTATCCGCGCCGCAAATAGCGTGGCATCAGGCGCATCCATGTTCGGAGGCGCAGAGGGGCTGTGAGGTGCCGTCATTCTGATAGTGCAATATATATGAAAAATGGTTCGAGAGAATGAGTATAAGCGCTGATGTCACCGATGTTTGCGGAAGTTCATTGCCTGTCCGGTCAAGGTTTGGCTCTATTTCACCTCGGTGTGGCTTGCATCTCAGCGCGTAAATGAGAAGCCAGGCCACAATTCCGGTTTGACTTCAAATTCGAACGCTCTATTCCTGAAAGCGGCTTCGCAATCTTGCGAATCCGGGGTCTGGCAGCCTCTCAGTTATCGGTTGGCGTGCCTCCCTTACTCTATGGCCGGGAAGGCGTTGGCGTGCGTTCAGGGCCCTGCCTAAAGGCCAGCGTGACCGTATGACTGTGGTTTGCTAGCTCTCACGGCCACCTGCAAACTGAATGATGCATAAGAATGCGGATAGAGTGTCGCGATGACATCTTATCTGACTCTTGCCCCCGATTTAAACCGTAACGCAGCCTAAGAAAAACCCGTGAGCAGACATTTAGCCAACCCTCCTGTTGTCGATCCAGCCACCGTTGCCGAGATTTTTCGCCGGTTTGAAGAAGCTAATCCCGAACCGAAGGGTGAGCTGGAATATACCAATCCGTTTACGCTGCTGGTTGCAGTGGCGCTTTCCGCGCAGGCGACGGACGTTGGTGTGAACAAGGCTACACGTGCGCTGTTTGCAATTGCTGATACGCCCGAGAAAATGGTGGCGCTGGGTGAAGAGCAGTTGCGCGATTATATCAAGACCATTGGTCTGTTTCGCACCAAAGCCAAGAATGTGATTGCACTCTCGCAGATGCTGATTGAGCGTTTCAACGCCACTGTGCCGCAAACCCGGGCCGAACTGGAACAATTGCCCGGCGTGGGCCGAAAGACCGCAAATGTGGTGCTCAACATTGCTTTTGGTGAGCCAACAATTGCTGTCGATACGCACCTCTTCCGTGTCGCAAACCGCATTCCGTTAGCGCCTGGCGCTACGCCGCTGGCAGTGGAGCTTGGGCTGGAGCGTATCGTGCCTGCGCGTTATGGTCGCCATGCGCACCATTGGCTCATTCTGCATGGCCGCTATGTCTGTAAAGCCCGCAAGCCCGAATGCCCGCGGTGCCTTATCAACGACTTATGTCGCTTTGAACCAAAAACCGCTTGACCGCTTCGGAACAGCGGTCACGGAATCGGGAATCACGGTCACGCTATCCACAATCAAGCGGATAAAGAGGCGGCGCGTTTGCGTTCAATCGCGTCCCAGATGATGGCTGCAACATCCGGGCCGCCATTACGCTTGATGGCCCGAATGCCGGTGGGGGATGTTACGTTGATCTCGGTCAGGTATCCGTCAATCACATCAATGCCAACGAACAACAGACCACGCTCACGCAGTGCCGGGCCGATGGTTTCGCAGATCTCGCGCTCGCGCTCGGTGAGGTCAGTGGCTAGGGCTGCGCCGCCGCGTACCATATTGGAACGTATATCATTTTCTGCCGGCACGCGGTTGACCGCACCCGCGTATTCGCCATCTGCAAGGATGATGCGCTTGTCGCCAAACTTCACGGCAGGCAGGAATTTCTGCACCACCCAAGGTTCACGGAAGGTCACGGAGAAGAGATCGAAAAGCGAGCCGAAATTGCCGTCCTTTTCATTCACCTGAAACACCGATGCACCGCCATGGCCGTAGAGCGGCTTCATCACGATCACGCCATGTTCCTCACGGAAAGCGTTGATTTCGTCCTTATCGCGGGTGATGAGGGTGGGGGGCATCAATTGCGGAAATGCGGTCACGAAAAGCTTCTCCGGCGCGTTGCGAACATGCGCAGGATCGTTGATAACCAACGTTTCCGGGTGCACGCGCTCCAGAAAATGCGTTGACGTAATATACGCAAGATCGAACGGTGGATCCTGCCGCAGCAACACCACATCGGTAGTCGCTGCCAGATCGATGCGCTTAGCCTCACCTAGTGTTGCGTAATCGGGGGTCGTGACGTCACGTACCTTTAGTGGATGCGCCAGCGCCGTCACGCGGCTATCGCGCATGCTCAGGCTGTCCGGGGTGTAGTAGAGCAGCTGATGCCCACGCTTTTCAGCTTCCAGCAGCAGGGCGAAGGTGGAATCGCCGGCCACGTTAATACGGTCGATCGGGTCCATCTGGACGGCTACGACAAGGCTCATCGGCATTTTGCTCCGCTTGGAAAATCTGATTTGTTTTTATGCGGCACTCCCACAGGGATCGCAACTCAAGAGTGAGTACAACGGAAAATCCATGCCTTTAAGGAGAGCATTGATATCTGTTAGTCCAGATAAAGCGTCATTACATTTGGCACATGCTGCGGGAAGCGACGCTGGCCTACAAAAATGGCATCGCAGCGCAACGTCATGGGCATTGCCCAATTGTTGCGTGCCAGCCAATGGCGTATAGCCCCAACAATGCGTCGTTCCTTGGTTGATGTGATGGCTATGCGTGCATCATCAAGCGCTGCACGTGCCTTGACCTCAACGAAGATAACCGTTTTGCCGCGCTGTGCGATGATATCAATCTCGCCACCTGCTGCCGCATATCTGCGCGCGATGATGCGATAGCCCTTCAGTATCAGAATCAAGCCTGCCAGGCGTTCAGCGCGCAGTCCTCGCTGGTGGGCTGCGACCCGTTTTACTCCCCGTGATGGTCCGCGCATTATTTGCCCTCATCACCATCATTGCGTTTTGGCGCCAATTGTAGCGCACGGGCGTAAACCTCACGCTTGGGAAGGCCGGTTTCTGCCGAAATAATCGCTGCCGCATCTTTCACGCGATACTGTTCCAGCGCTTTGGTAATCCGCGCATCCAGATCTGCTTCTGCCAACGCCTTGGCACCTTCCACCGGCGGGCCAATCAGCACTACGATTTCGCCTCTGGGCGTTTCATCTTCATAGCTTTTTGCGAGTGCTGGTAGCTTGTCGCGCCGCACTTCTTCATAAAGCTTGGTCAGCTCTCGCGCCACAGCGGCCTGGCGATCGCCCAGAACGGCAGCAGCATCTGCAAGCATTTCAGCAACGCGACGGGGAGATTCGAAAAACACCAGCGTGGATGGAACTTCGCTCAATGCCGCTAGGCGGGCACGTCTTGCACCGCTTTTATTGGGCAGAAAACCTTCAAAGAAGAAACGATCCGTCGGCAAGCCTGAAACCACAAGTGCTGTCAGAACAGCAGAGGGGCCGGGGTTGGATATAACCTTGATATTATGCGAAAGCGCATCATCAACCAGCTTGTAGCCGGGGTCTGAGACCAATGGCGTGCCCGCATCTGAGACAAGCGCCAGCGCTTCACCGGCTTCTAGACGCGCCAGCACTTTCGGGCGCATCTGCTCAGCGTTATGCTCGTGATAGCCGATCAGCGGGGTGGTAATGCCATAATGTGCCAGCAAAACCTTGGTGACGCGGGTATCCTCCGCCAGAATGGCATCAGCGGCGGCAAGGGTGCCAAGCGCGCGGAAGGTTATGTCCTTCAGGTTACCAATCGGGGTTGCAACGATGTGCAGGCCCGGCGCAATCGGTTCTGCCTCAGCGGCAAGACCAAACGCGGTAAACCGTGAGGTGGCGGGTTTTTGTGCAGCCGCAACTTTTGAAGCTTCCACGGTATCGCGCGTGGGGACGCGCTTGTCATCGTTCATTCCATAACCCTTTTCACGGCCATCCGCTGTTGAATGGCGTGATTCTGCTCTCTCGTGGGTAGCATGAGAGGGGGGGAGGGCGTCAATTAATGGGGATAACGCATGCACCCACCCCGCAAAATCATACCCCGATCATAAGATATTTGTGACACGAGAGCCAGAGATGATAACTTCATATTAGCTAATGTATTCAGTTTGATAGCTTCGACAGCTGCAGCCGCGAATATGCTGCTCTGCGGGTGGCATGTCGGTTATTGGTTCATCGGTTGCGGACATCTTGTCATTCGTCGCCATGTAAGCAATCTTGCTTGGCTATGAAGGCAATCTTGCCCAGTGATCTGCCATCAGCATAGGGAGAGTGCCCGTGTTTCGCGCCTTCAACCGCAAATCGCTTTCTGATTTAGCCATTGTTGCTTCATCGCTGCCTCTGCCCACTCCATCCAGGGCCCTTAGGCGGATAAGGAGTGTTGCGCTCACGCTGACAACAGCGATGTTTGTGGTTGGTTGTTCGGGATCAGGCGGGTTTTTCGGATTGGGCGGGGGCGATTCAGGGACGCCGCCATCCTCAGTGCAGGCCGTGCCAAATAGCGTGATTGGCACAGGATCAACCAAGATTGCACTGATTTTGCCGCTTTCAGCACCCGGTGGCGCGGGAGCGACAGCGCAATCGCTTCGTCATGCGGCTGAACTGGCAATTGATGAATTCAGCGCGCCGGATATTCAGCTGTTGGTGCGGGATGATCAGGGGACGGAAGCAGGCGCGCGCGAGGCGACCCGCTCGGCATTGGCAGATGGGGCTGAACTCGTGCTTGGGCCATTGTTTTCCGCACCTACACAGGCTGCAGGTGCTGTGGCGTTGCCGCATAACAGGTCGGTTATTTCATTCTCTACAGATAGCAGTGTTGCACAACCAGGTGTTTATCTGCTGAGCTTCCTGCCGGAGACTGAAGTTGATCGTATTATCCGCTTCGCAGCCCAGCGGGGCCGCAAATCCTTTGCTGCACTCGTGCCCGACAATGCCTATGGCAAAGTTGTGCAGACGGCATTTCAGAATGCGGTTGCATCTACTGGTGGACGTGTGATCTCTGTTGAGACCTATGCCGCTGATCGCTCCAATTTACAAGAGGTTGTGCAGCGTATAGCCGCTCATGCGGGCAAGTTCGATGCGCTTTTCTTGCCCGACAACGCAGATACCTTGCCAAGTGTGGCGCAATATTTGCGGACTGCCGGCGTTGATGCCAGCAAGGTTAAGTTTCTTGGCACGTCACTTTGGAACGATCCACGCGTGCTTGCCATACAGGGCTTGCGTGGTGGTTGGTATGCAGCGCCTGAATCGGCCGGTTTCGTTGCTTTTGCAAAGCGTTATCAGGATAAATTTGGTGCCGAACCCGTACGTATTGCCAGCTTGACGTATGATGCCGTTTCTCTGGCTGCAGCGCTTGTCCGTACGCAGGGTTCGCAACGGTTTTCAACGCAGGTACTGACGAACCGGGCGGGCTTTGCAGGCGTTGACGGTGTATTCCGCTTCAACGCCAATGGCACCAACGACAGAGCGCTCGCCATTTTCGAAGTCCGCCAAAACACATCAGTAACCGTGAGTGCCGCTCCCCGCGAGTTCAAAATGAATTGATCTTCGCGCCATGGTGGCCGCTGCCTCGGGCCTGGGCGGTATCGATTGCCCAATTCTGATTTGACTTCAACGCCGAACACATTATTTCTAAAGGCGGATTCGCAATCTTGTGAGTCCGGGGTCTAGAAGCCCCTCAAACAGCGGTTGGTACCAACCGTGATGGTGCCTCCCTCGCCTATGGCCGGGGAGGCGCTGGCGCATGTTCAGGGCTTGCCTAAAGGCCAGCGCAGCCGTCTGTTTGCGGTTTTCTAGCTCTCCGGCCACCAGCTTTCATGCTTTTATGGGTGTGTTTTCTGGTGGCCTCTTCATTTAGGAAGGGGAGTTGTTACCGTGGCTGATTATCATTTTGGTAAAAATCTATTGATACTTTACGCCCAGCTTACGCCATGGGTGCAGGCATTGCTTGGCTTGGGGTTATGTCTTGTCGTGATTAGTGTGACATATCTCTTGAAGGAAATCGTGGTTGCGCTCATGCAACCATTCCAGAACCTTCAAGCATCACAGCAAGCGTTGCAGCTGGAAATCCTGCAAAAACTGGATCGTTTGCTTACCCGAAGCATCCTGAATTTCCATCTGGGTATCCGTTAGGATGCATCGATTTTCGCGTCAGAGGGAAGCCCGAAAACGGCAACTCTCTGCGCGGCGTCAGTGCATCGGCAAGATCATGCTGCGCTCTGGTCCGAGAGATGCCTCTATCAGAAAGACGGCACTGCCATGGCGAGATTGGCTGGCGTGGTGTCGGTGTGAGCCTTGGTGATAACGCGGCGCCCCTCCATCCGTACGGCACCCCCTGCAACGAGAGCGAGTGCGCGTGGATATAGCAGGTGTTCTTGCACCAGTATGCGCTGGCTTAAAATATCTGGCGTGTCGCCCGATAATACAGGCACTGCCGCTTGCGCAATGATGGGGCCTGCATCAACCTCCGGCTCTACAAAATGCACTGTGCAGCCATGCAGACGTACACCTGCTTCAAGCGCACGCGCATGCGTATCCGTGCCTGGAAACGATGGCAGCAAGGAAGGGTGAATGTTTATAAGTTTGCCCAGCCACCGCTCCACAAACCACGGCGTGAGAATGCGCATGAAGCCAGCCAGGCATATCAGCTCGATGCCATGTGCTCGCAAACGGGCGTCGAGTGTCTGCTCAAACGCTTCACGATCACGGCCAAAGGGTTTGTGATCGACAATCTCTGTGGCTATGCCTGCTTCCTGCGCGGTTGTGATCCCTCTGGCATCTGGCCGGTTGGTTGCAACCAGCACAATGTTTGCCGGAAAATCCTCACCTGCAGCTGCTGCCAGCAACGCTGACATGTTTGAACCACGTCCGGATATCAACACAGCCGTACGCACGCGCCTGTTTTGGGAGGGATTGCTCACAGAGGCAGCCTACCCTTGGTAACAACGCGCTGCTCATCTGTGGAGGCGATGATCTCACCAATATGCGCTGGTGTTTCCCCTTCGGCTATCAATGCATCGGTGACAGCATCAATCTGGTCCGCAGCCACGATAACAACCATGCCGATGCCACAGTTGAACGTGCGCAGCATTTCAGCTTCTTCCACCTTGCCAGCGCGGGAAAGCCAACCAAAAACAGGTGGCGGCATAATGGCGGAAAGATCAAGCTGTGCAGCCGTGCCTTCAGGCAGCACACGGGGGATGTTGTCGATGAAGCCACCGCCGGTAATATGGGCAAGGCCCTTGATGGCATTCGTCCGGCGCATTGCACCAAGAAGTTGGCGCACGTAAATGCGCGTTGGCTCCAGCAATGCAACGCCCAGCTGCTTTTCTGGCGCAAAGGGTGCTGTTGCGTTCCAGTCGAGGCCCGCATGTGTCACAATGCGTCGCACAAGCGAGAACCCGTTGGAATGCACACCCGAGGATGGCAAACCAAGAATGGCGTCGCCAGGGCCAATATCAGCCCGCGGAAGCAGGCGATTGCGCTCTGCTGCACCTACCGCAAAACCGGCCAGATCATAATCGCCGGTGCTATAGAGCCCAGGCATTTCAGCTGTTTCACCACCTAGAAGCGCACAGCCTGCTTGTCGGCAGCCATCCACGATGCCCTGCACAACCAGCGCCCCTTCTGCCGGATCGAGCTTGCCGGTGGCGTAATAGTCGAGGAAGAACAGCGGCTCCGCACCCTGCACTATAAGATCGTTAACACACATCGCCACAAGATCGATGCCGATAGTCCCGTGCCGTCCGGTCTCGATGGCGATTTTGACCTTGGTGCCAACGCCATCATTGGCTGCGACAAGAATTGGATCGACGTAGCCTGCGGCTTTGAGATCAAATAAGCCACCGAAGCCACCAATCAGCCCATCAGCGCCGGGCCTGCGGGTAGCGCGTACCAACGGCTTAATTGCTTCCACCATGGCGTTGCCAGCATCAATATCAACCCCGGCTTGCGCGTAGGTGAGTCCATCTCCGTTGGATTCATTATGCGACATCGATTGTATTTCCTGCAAAAAAGCGTCCGAAAGGGCAATCAGCTAATTGGAGATAACACACTTGTAGGTCAGGATGACAGATGCTTGAACGAATGAGTGAAAGAACGCCGATGCATGGGTCGGGCGGGATAAGCCGGAACTGCCTGGCACCAGATGTATTGAGGTGGAGTAAGCTTTACAGACACATCAAGTCACCTCTTTTATCATTTAAAGAGATAGCTGATCTCTGAACAAGGTACTTTATGGGGAATATAGACAAAAAGGTATCGACAACATTTGTTTAGCCTTGCACCATCTCATAACAATGCAGCTTGTCTGTAGCCTGATAATTGATATAGCTGGATAATAAAGGCTACACGTACCGTAAAAAAATATAGCTGATTCAAACAGCAGGGGGGACGTGGATGAAAACGGCGACACACCCATACCTTTTCTCATGTGCAGGTTGCGTGTGAGAGGATGTGTGCCCGCTCATGACCATCCCTAATGTCATTACTATCCTGCGGCTTTTGTTGGTGCCGGCCATCGTGGTGATGATTGGTTCCGGGGCCTGGCTGGGTGCGTTCTTGCTGTTTGTGACAGCAGGCGCTTCTGATGGCATCGATGGGTATATTGCGCGCCGCTTCGACATGCGCAGTGAACTTGGTGCCTATCTTGATGCATTTGCTGACAAGGCGCTGCTCGTCTCCATCTTTATTTCGCTCGCAATTGCCAAGGCGTTGCCTGAATGGGTGGTGATTCTGGTGGTCTCGCGGGACGTGTTGATCCTGATGGCGATCATGATTTCATGGCTGATGGCGCGCCCTGTGGACATCCACCCGCTCAAGGTCAGTAAAATTAACACTGTCGCCCAAATTGTGCTTGCAGCACTTGTGCTTGCAGAACGCAGTATGGTCGGCGTAGGCTTTGGAAAGAGTGTGATTATCACGGCGCCATGGGTCATCCAGTCGGCGATGATCAGCGTGGTCATCTTGACGGTGGTTTCCGCAGGTGCCTATCTCACACTCTGGTTACGCCATATGGGTGACTAACAAACAGGATGCGTGAACTTTGCCTCAGCTATGGATGTTCTTTCTGCGGTTTATTCTGATGCATGGTTCAACACATCCTGGGGTTCTCTTTCTGCACGCGTAGCTTTGTGTGCGCCATGATGTGAAGTTCGACACATTCTGCGGTCCTTATTACTGCGCGGTTCTTAGGCGTGCATGGTTTTGGTAGATGAGAGTGGCGCCATATGAGTGATTTATCTCCCGTTGAACGTCAGATGCGTTTCTGGCTTGTCACGCTGGTGGTGTTGCTTATCGGATTATACTTTTTGCGCGGCATTCTACTGCCCTTTGTGGCAGGTCTTGCGCTGGCTTATCTGCTGGATCCGGTTGCAAACAGGTTGCAGAAGCTGGGAATGGGGCGCCTTACAGCGTCCGTCGTTATTCTGCTGCTGTTTGTATTAGCCTTTATTTTGGTGCTCTTGCTGCTGATGCCAATAGTGGTTAACCAGCTGGGCGCCGTCATCCAGAATCTGCCGGCCACGGCACAGCGCATTCAGTGGTTGGCGAAAGACTATGGTGGCCCGATAATCGAGCGGCTCGGTGGGCCTGAGGCGCTGACCAATCTGGAGCGCTCACTAAGCGACTTTGTCGGGCAGGCGGCCAGTTGGCTGGGCACGTTTGCATCTTCCCTCTGGTCTGGTGGGCAGGCAGTGATTGGCATTTTCGCGCTGCTCGTCGTGACCCCGGTCGTGGCTTTTTACATGCTGGTCGATTGGGAGCAAATGGTTACGGCTGTCGATAGCTGGCTGCCACGCCGTAGCGCCGATACGATTAGAACGCTCGCTCGGGAAATGAACCGCGCCATAGCAGGCTTTATTCGCGGGCAAGCTGTTGTTTGCTTGATCCTGGGCACCTTTTACGCTGTGGCACTCAGCATGCTCGGGCTGAATTTCGGCCTGTTGATCGGTCTCATCAGTGGCGCATTGACGTTTATTCCTTATGTTGGCTCCTTCACGGGATTTGTGTTGGCGGTTGGGGTGGCATTGGTGCAGTTCTGGCCTGAATGGCCTATGATTGCAGCGACGCTGGGCGTGTTTTTCTTTGGTCAGTTTGTTGAAGGAAACATTTTATCCCCTAAACTTGTTGGTGATGCTGTAGGGTTGCATCCGGTTTGGCTGATGTTTGCGCTGGTAGCGTTTGGCTCGCTGTTTGGTTTTGTGGGCTTGCTGCTGGCGGTGCCTATTGCGGCGGCAATTGGTGTGCTTACACGCTTTGCGCTACAACGCTATCTGGCCAGCCCTCTCTATCGAGGGCCGACGACGGAAGACAAGCCTCGGATTCATCTCGATGTCTGAAATCTCGATCGCAATGCCTCAGGATCCACCACGCCAGTTACCGCTTGATCTGCCCGTTGATACGCGGCTGGAGGCAGAGGACTTTCTCGTCGGGCCGGCGAACACACACGCTTATGCGATGATCGAAAGCTGGCCTGCCTGGCCTGATACGCTGCTGCGGCTTATTGGGCCTGAGGGATCGGGAAAAACGCATCTTGCATCAATCTGGGCGCAGCGTGCCGGTGCCAGTGTGGTGTCGATTGCTGATGTAACGACGGATAAGGTTGAGGCGCTTGCAGCGCAGAATGCGTTGGTGATTGAGGATGCGGATCAGATGCCGCGTGATGAACATGCGTTGTTTCATCTGCTGAATGTGATGCGGCGCAAGAACGCCTCTTCGGGTGCATCGATGCTGATCACGGCGCGTACCAAACCTGAGGAATGGGGGCTGGTCACGCCCGATTTGCTATCGCGCTTGCGATTGTCGCCTTCTGTCGCAATCGATGCGCCTGATGATGCGCTGCTGCGCGCGGTGTTGGTGAAGCTGTTCGTGGATCGGCAACTATTGGTGGATACAAGCGTGGTGGAGGCGCTTGGGCGGCGGATGGAACGCTCTCTCGCCGCTGCAGGTGCACTTGTTGAAATGCTTGATCGTGAGGCCTTGAGCCATAGCCGCCGTATCACACGGGTATTTGCTTTATCTATGCTTGATCGTTGGGAAGAAGAGCAACACTCACAGAAGGATACCGAACAGGGCTAGGCTCAGAACCTATAATGGTGCAGTTTATCCATGGAGACATTCAGAATAAGCCAGGAATATCGTCACGTGGATAAACGATATCCTTCGGACATTGCCACTGATCTGCGGTTGACTCACGTCAAGCCACTCGACTGGGGAACAACCCCCGCTCTTCGTGACTTTCCTTGCATAACTTGGTCATTACAATGCCATTGCAAGAGAATTAACAGATTCTGAGCCTAGACCTTTGAGGTGCATTTCGATTTGATATGCTCTCTTGGTTTTCCGTCGTGGAACTGTCGCGTAATGTTGCGACAAGGCGATTTGTGAATACGGATAATGGCAAGCTGCCCCACGCATGCCAGAAACGATGCGGAGATATATCGGAATGAACGTCGCAACGGTTTTGGACATGCATAAAGACAGCTCAGAAGTGGTTGATATGGTGACATCCGCTTATAACGTTTCCGATGTCGAGGCGCTGCGTCGTTCGCCGGCCCGTCTTATCAACCGTGAACTGTCGTGGTTGCAGTTTAATCGGCGTGTGCTGGAAGAGGCATCGAACCCGCGTCATCCACTGTTGGAACAGCTGCGCTTTTTGTCGATTTCCGCCAATAATCTCGATGAATTTTTCATGGTGCGTGTGGCGGGCCTGCGGGGGCAGTTGCGGTCTGGCATTTCGGTAATGTCGCAGGATTCGCTCTCACCTGCGGAACAGCTCAATCAGATTGGTGCTGAAGTCTCGCGCCTCGCCAGCGATCAGCAGAAGCGCTGGCTGGAGCTGCGTGATGCGTTGGTCGAAAACGCCATCGTGCTGATTGACTCGCACGAGCTCACCCGCGCCGAAATGAATTGGCTGGATGATTACTTCCTGCATTATGTCTTTCCGCTCGTAACACCGCTGGCCATTGATCCTGCGCATCCATTCCCGTTTATTCCCAATCTTGGTTTTTCGTTGGCGTTGTCGCTCTATCGTCAAGGCGACAACAAGGCGCTGAATGCGCTGATCCGCATTCCCAACAAGGTGCAACGCTTCATCAAGCTGCCGGATTTCGCCGAGACAGGTGCTTCGCGTTTTATCGTGCTGGAGCAAGTGCTGGTGCTGTTCATCAGCCGTCTGTTTCCTGGATATTCCGTGGCAGGGCAGGGTGGTTTTCGCATTGTGCGCGACTCTGATCTCGAAATTGAGGAAGAGGCTGAGGATCTGGTGCGGGAGTTCGAAAGCGCTCTCAAGCAGCGCCGTCGCGGCGTTGTCATCCGGCTGGAGCTTGAAGGCGCAATGCCCGACGATCTACGGGACTTCGTGGCGAAAGAACTGCATGTGCTACCGGATGAGATTTTTGTTTCCACCGGCATGCTGGCGTTGAATGAGCTTTCGCAGCTTGTCAGCCTGGATCGGCCTGACCTGAAGTTCAAGCGGTTTAATCCGCGCTATCCAGAGCGTATTCGGGAGCATGCGGGCGATTGTTTTGCTGCGATTCGCGAGAAAGATCTGGTCGTCCACCATCCGTATGAATCGTTCGACGTGGTGGTGCACTTTCTGCAACAGGCTGCGCGCGATCCGGATGTTGTAGCCATCAAGCAGACGCTTTACCGCACGTCATCAGACTCTTCCATCGTCAAGGCACTGGCGGAAGCGGCTGAAGCCGGCAAGTCTGTCACTGCGCTGGTGGAGCTGAAGGCTCGCTTTGATGAAGAGGCCAACATTCGCTGGGCGCGCGATCTGGAGCGCGCCGGTGCGCAGGTGGTGTTCGGGTTTATCGAGCTTAAAACCCACGCCAAGATGTCCTCAGTTGTGCGGCGCGAGAACGGTCAGTTGGTGACCTATTGTCATGTGGGCACAGGCAATTACCACCCGGTAACGGCCCGGGTTTATACCGATTTGTCGTTCTTTACGGCTGATCCGGCGATTGCGCGCGATGTCAGCCGCATCTTCAACTTCATCACTGGTTATGCGGAGCCGGCTGAGCTGGAGCGTATGGCGGTGTCGCCGTTGACGATCAAGCCGCGGATTCTGCAGCACATTCAGGAAGAGATTGATCACGTTAAGGCGGGGCGTCCCGGCACTGTATGGCTGAAGTGCAACTCGCTTGTCGATGAGCAGGTGATTGATGCGCTATATGATGCGAGTCGTGCCGGTGTGCAGGTCGATCTGGTGGTGCGGGGTATCTGCTGCTTGCGTCCGGGCATTCCTGGATTATCGGAGAACATTCGCGTCAAATCTATTGTGGGCCGCTTCCTTGAGCATAGCCGTATCTATGCATTCGGTAACGGACGCGGGTTGCCTAACCCGCAGGCACATGTATATATTTCGTCCGCAGATTTGATGCAGCGAAATCTTGACAGGCGTGTTGAAGCGATGTGTCCGATCTCAAATCCGACGGTACATCAACAGGTTCTTGATCAGATTCTGCTTGCCAATCTACTGGATAACGAGCAGAGCTGGATCATCCAGCCGGATGGGACGGGTAAACGCGTCATGCCTGCTGCTGGTGAAGAGCCGTTCAATGCCCATGCCTATTTTATGACCAACCCGAGTTTGTCAGGCCGTGGAAAGTCGCTCAGAAATTCTCGCCCTCGTAGCCTCGCGAAGGGGCAAAATGGGTGATACCGGCGCACGTGCCGATGCTGCCCTTCATCAGGGAGCACTGGTCGTTGAGAAGCTGCAGCTCATGCGGCGGACAGGTGCGGCGTCGCCTATCGCAATCATCGACATTGGTTCAAACTCTGTCCGCCTTGTGGTGTATGACGGCCTAAGCCGCTCGCCTGCGCAGCTCTTCAACGAGAAAGTGTTGTGCGGCCTGGGGCGTGGCGTACTCACAACAGGCCAGCTGGCCGAAGATGCTGTTGCCAAGGCGCTTAAAGCCTTGGCGTGGTTTCGCATCTTGTGTGATGCGATGCAGGTTAACCGGGTGCATGTGCTTGCGACAGCAGCCGCACGCGATGCCGCGAATGGCCCTGAATTTATTGCTGAAGCTGAACGGATTTTAGGGCGCAAGATTGAGCTTCTCTCTGGCCGGCGTGAGGCGCAGCTTTCTGCTTATGGCGTTTTGTGTGGCTTCCATCATGCGGATGGCGTTGTCGGCGACATGGGCGGCGGTAGCCTTGAGCTGGTGGATGTGGTTGGTAATTCCGTTACCGAGGGCATGACCACCAAGTTGGGTGGTCTGGCGCTGCAGGATATGACTGGCGGATCAATCAAGAAAGCAGCCAAGATCATCCGGGAAGGTTTGGCAAATGCCGGTCCGCTTGATGCTCTGCGTGGCCGCAATTTCTATGCGGTTGGTGGCACTTGGCGTTCGCTTGCAACATTGCATATGGCGCAGCGAGCTTATCCGCTGCATGTCATGCACGGATATTCAATGCCAGCGAAGGATGCGCTTGAGTTCAGTAAGCTGCTTGAGCGCACTGATACCGAAACGCTGGGCTCGATTGACTCTGTGTCTGAAGCGCGCCGCCCCTTGCTGAGCTATGGGGCGCTACTTCTCGATGAGATTATCCGGCGTGGCCGGCCTTCTGCCGTTGTGGTTTCCGCACTTGGCGTGCGCGAAGGTTTCCTTTACGAGCTGCTGACAGAAGAAGAGCGTCGTGTTGATCCGTTATTAGCGGGAGCCAGCGAGCTTAATCGTTTGATGTCGCGCAATTCTGCGCATGCAGCGGAACTTGTAGCCTGGACAGGCCGTCTTACGACCTCGCTGCATCTTGATGAAACTCCGGAGGAGCGCCGTCAACGGGAGGCCGTTTGTCTGCTATCGGATCTCGCATGGCGAACCCATCCTGATTATCGGGCCGAGCAGAGCCTCAGTCAGATTGCGCATTCGTCGATAACGGGCGTTGATCACGCAGGGCGGGCATTTATCGCGCTATCAGTATTTTTCCGTTATCAAGGGTTGTCGCTTGAGGGGGCGCGCTCGAATTTACGCGAGCTGGTGACCCCACGCATGCTGAACCGCGCGCGCATATTGGGCGGCATGCTGCGCATTGCTTATCTGATATCAGCCGCAATGCCGGGCATTCTTCCGCGCGCACCGCTGGTCGGTAGCGGATCACGCCTTGTGTTGACGCTTTCGCCAGAGCTGGAAGCGCTTAGCAACGACCGCCTCACCACCCGCGTAAAGCAACTCGCACGTGTGCTAGGCCGAGAGCCGGTAATCGTAACGAAAATGGGTTGAAGTTTTCGGTGGTTGGCTGGAAGCTGCTATTATCCGCATAGCTGAAATAAAACAGGTCACCATGTTTCATAACATGGTGACCTGCATAATTTTGACCAGCCGATACCTGATCATGAGGCTTTTTCCGCTTATCGGATGGCCACCCCGGGCGCCGCTCGGACCTACACGTTTCCGTGCTTGATGTTTAAAGACCGTGAGGCATAAGCACGGTCTGTCTTCTGGATGAGTAAATAGAGTTAGCGCTAAAAAGTCAACCAGCATCTCTTGGATGTTTGGCATTGAGTTCGCTTAGAAGACAAACTCCGCTGTCTACCAAGGCGCCATGTTTCTTTAAACAATCAGCTACGGATATTATGGATGTACCAGAAGAGACAAGGTCATCAATGAGTGTGATTTTGCAGTCTTTGAAAGATGGCGTTGCGCTAGAAAATGTAAAGGGCTGGAAAAAATGTCTCATGTTTTTTGAGATTTCTTTCATAGCGAATTTAATATCAGGATTAGCTTTTCTAAGATTACCGAGGATATTCTTAAATTCGGTCTGTTCCTTTTCCTTCTTGATAGAAGGGAAATTCGCATCAATGTCAGCCAGAATCTCTGCGATAGTTTTTTTCCGAAGAAAATCCGATGGCCGCAGTTCGATCCCTGATATCTCCGCTACTTTTCTCGCGAAATCCCGACACAGCGGCTTGCTCGACGGAACGTCAACAAGCATGTCAGCATTCATTTCCTCTACGAATGTTTCCATGATTTTTGCAGCCTGTTTATACAGCATATCGCGGTACATCGGTTGCATGTGGTAGCCGTTCATCTCTTTTAGGGCATAAACTAATGGGTTGCCATCTCCATCCTTGTGCTTGGTAGTTTTACGACGAAATACGTATCGAAGATGCAGCCCTTTTAGAAATCCCTCTGTAGGGTTTCCTTCGAAAGAAGTATCAACCAGCTCTTGATGGGAATGATCAATTATTACGGATTTATTGCTATATACTTTTATTCCCAATTATTTCCAGCCTTAAATTCTACAGGGATTTTCTTATTGGTTTCAGTTTAAATCCCTATCGTCGCTCTGTCCGGATTTAAGATTTTTGGAATCGGTCTTTTGTGTGGAGAATTTCATTCACTGCAACATGTCACAACGGAAGATCGTCTTTTGCGAGCTCACTCAAAAATCTATGTAAGCGTGCGAGAAAACTCTATTAGAATGCAGCAGAATTTTTGATCTTTGGGGCTCATGTTTACAAAGGTCTCGGCCCATTTCCCGTTTGACATCAATCCTGAACCCACTATGTCTAAAGGTGGATCTGCAATCCTGTGGGTCTGGGGCGTAGCAACCTCTTAAGAGTCGGTTGGTGCCAACCGTAATGGTGCCTCCCTTGCTTTATGGCCGGGGAGGCGCTGGCTATGTTCAGGGCTTGCCTAAAGGCCAGCGCGGCCGTGCTCTTACGGTTTGCTAACTCTCCCGGCCACCAGCATGCACTCGCAAGGATGCGTTTTCTGGTGGCCTCTTCATCTTGGAAGGGGAGTTATTACCGTGGTCGATCAATATGTTGATGGAAATCTACTGATACTTTACGCGCAACTCATACCTTGGGTTCAAGCGTTGCTTGGCGTTGGGGCATGCGTGGTTGTGCTTGGTGTGGCCTATCTATTCAAGGAAACTGTGGTTGCGCTCATGCAGCCATTCTATCGCTTCCTGCCGGCGCAATATGCGTTTGATGGGGCTCCTTGCAGGGAGTGGAAGCAGTTCCAGCGGGATATCAATCGCAAGATTGACAGGCTGCTGGATAAAAATCACTTCAATCTTCCACGGGAGGCTGGCCAGATTGCGCCGTTTCGTGGGGAGTAAATAAGAATAGAGCGCTTTCGCGATCGGCGTAAAGCGCTCTACTTCTTTTATACGTGAGTTGCATCGCTGATCTCAGGTGGATTACCTGATCACAACATTTAACGTTCGATGACGATCACCCGGTTGCCGTCGATAGCGATGGCGAGCTTGCCGTGCTTGAGCTTGAGTGCACGTTCGCCAAATAACTCTCGCCGCCAGCCTTTGAGAGCAGGCACGTCGGCATTGTCATCAGAAGCGATAGCTTCAAGATCATCCACAGTGGCGAGAATCTTTGGGGCCACGCGTGCGGTTTCGGCAATGCCTTTCAGCAACACCTTGAGCATTTCCAGCACGGCACTTGCGTTATTGCGGCCTCTAGGGCGCTCAAATGCGGGGATGGTGTCGGGATTGCGTGCAAGGCCGCGTTCAACTGCTGCCAGAATGTCTGTGCCTGCGCGCGAGCGTTCAAAGCCATTGGGAATTGAGCGCATACGCCCCATTGCCTCCACAGAGCGCGGGGCGCTCACAGCGATATCGACGAGTGCGTCGTCCTTCATCACGCGTGAGCGTGGCACATCGCGACTGCGCGCTTCGCGTTCGCGCCATGCAGCCACTTCCATCAGCACAGCAATTTCGCGTTGCTTCTTTGCCCGCCCGCGCAGTTTCAGCCAGGCATCTTCAGGTGCGAGATCATAGGTCGCGGGTGAGGTCAGGATTGCCATCTCTTCATCGAGCCAACTGCTGCGTCCCGTTTCTGCAAGATCGGCTGCCAGTGCGCCATAGATCGTACGCAGGTGCGTAACGTCTGACTGGGCATAGATCAGCTGCTGATTATCGAGTGGGCGCTGCGACCAGTCTGTAAAGCGTGATGATTTGTCGATGCGTGCATGGGCAAGGTCGTTTGAAAGCTGTTCATACGAAACCGAATCGCCATAACCGCACACCATGGCGGCGACCTGTGTATCAAACAGTGGTTTGGGGATGACCTGGCCGCGTTGCCAGATGATTTCCACATCCTGTCGCGCCGAGTGAAATACCTTGACCACTTCTTCATCGGCCATCAGCGCATAAAAGGGCGCAAGATCGATCCCGGATGCGAGTGGATCAATAAGCACAGCCTCATCCGGGCTTGCCATCTGGATCAGGCAAAGCTTCGAATAAAACGTCGTCTCCCGCAGGAACTCAGTGTCCACGGTGACAAAGGGGTGCTTGGCGAGGCGCGCACAGGCGGCGGCGAGGTCTTCGGTGGTCGAAATCAGGTCCATAATCGCTTCGCTATAGACGAGGTGGGGCCGCTTGTCGCGGGGGGAGATGCATTTTTAGCGGTCTTTTTTGGTGTGATGCTTGACAAGCGAGGCCTGTCGTGGACTTCTCCCGCGGTCCGGGTGCTTCGCGAGAAGTGTCTGACGTTCCGTTTTTCCTGTCATCATACTGGCTTATTCCGTCATGCATCGCTATCGTTCCCACACCTGCGGCGCCCTGCGCGAAACCGATATCGGCTCTGAAGTGCGCCTGTCCGGCTGGTGCCACCGTATCCGCGACCATGGCGGCGTGCTCTTTATCGATCTGCGCGATCATTATGGTCTGACGCAATGCGTCGCCAATTCTGATTCGCCTGCCTTTGAAGCTCTCTCGCACGTGCGTGCCGAGTGGGTTGTGAAGATTGACGGTAAAGTACGCCCTCGTCCCGAAGGCACCGAAAATACCGATCTTGCTACCGGCAAGGTGGAAGTCGACATCACCAGCGTTGAAGTGCTTGGCCCTGCGGCTGAGTTGCCGCTGCAGGTGTTCGGCGATCAGACTTATCCTGAAGAGACGCGCCTCAAGTACCGCTTCCTCGACCTGCGTCGTGAAAAGCTGCACCGGAACATCATCCGCCGCGGGCAGGTGATTGATTCGCTGCGTCGCCGCATGCGTGAGCAGGACTTCTTCGAGTTCCAGACGCCGATCCTCACGGCTTCATCGCCAGAAGGCGCGCGCGACTTCCTGGTGCCGAGCCGTCTGCATCCTGGCAAGTTCTACGCTTTGCCGCAGGCACCGCAGCAGTTCAAGCAGCTGACCATGATCGCGGGCTTCGATCGTTACTTCCAGATCGCGCCTTGCTTCCGCGATGAAGACGCGCGTGCGGATCGCTCGCCAGGTGAGTTCTATCAGCTCGATATCGAGATGAGCTTCGTCACGCAGGAAGACGTGTTCCAGGCTGTTGAGCCGGTACTGCGCGGGGTGTTCGAGGAATTTGCTGAAGGCAAGCCGGTCACCAAGGTGTTCCCGCGCATTCCTTATGCGGAATCGATGCTGAAGTATGGCTCTGACAAGCCCGATCTGCGCAACCCGCTGATTATTGCTGATGTTTCGGATGAGTTCATGTCCGAAGGTGTCACGTTCAAGGCGTTCCGTGGCGTGATCGAATCAGGCGGTGTGGTGCGTGCGATTCCGGCGCCGGGTGCAGCCAGCCAGCCACGCTCATTCTTCGACAAGCTGAATGACTGGGCGCGCGGTGAAGGTGCGCCTGGCCTTGGCTATGTTGTGTTCGAGGAAGAGAGCGGCGCACTCGTGGGCAAGGGCCCGATTGCCAAGTTCATTCCTGCAGACGTGCAGGCTGCTATCGCCAGGAAGGTTGGCGTTGGCGCAGGCGATGCGGTGTTCTTCTCGGCTGGCGAGATGTTGAAGGCAGCAAAGCTTGCAGGTGCGGCGCGTATCCGGATTGGCGATGAGCTGAACCTTTCTGCCAAGGATCGCTTCGACCTGTGCTGGATCACCGACTTCCCGATGTACGAATGGAACGAGGACGAAAAGCGCGTCGATTTCTCGCACAACCCGTTCTCGATGCCCAACTTCGACCCCGAAGCGTTTCTGGCGCTCGATCCATCGGATGAGAAGACCATTCTCGACATCAAGGCATTCCAGTACGACATTGTCTGTAATGGCATTGAGCTGTCGTCGGGCGCGATCCGTAACCACCGTCCCGATATCATGCGCAAGGCTTTTGCGATTGCGGGCTATGGCGAGGATGTGCTCGAAGAGAAGTTCGGCGGCATGCTGCGCGCACTAAGCTACGGCGCACCTCCGCACGGTGGTATCGCGCCAGGTGTGGATCGTATCGTCATGCTGTTGTGCGATGAGCCCAACATCCGCGAGGTTGTGTTGTTCCCAATGAATCAGCGCGCTGAAGACCTCATGATGAGCGCGCCTTCTGAAGTGACGCCGAAGCAGCTGCGTGAGCTGCACATCCGGCTGAACCTGCCAGAGAAGCCCGCCTGATATGCAAGCGGTTGACGCCATCGTCGTCAGCTACGACAGCGCCAGCGTCCTCCCTTCCTGCCTCACGGCTTTGGCAAGGGAGGGAGCGCGGGCGATTGTCGTCAACAATGCCAGCCGCGATGGCACGTTGGGCATTGCCGAATTTTTTCGTGCGCAGATCATCAGCAATCGACAAAACGAAGGCTATGGCCGCGCCAACAACATGGGCGTGAAGGCCGCACAAAGTGAGTGGGTGCTGATTATCAATCCCGATGCGGTGATTGATAAGGGCGCACTTGAGCGCCTCATGCACGCAACGACGCTATACCCGGATGCGGCAATGCTCGCGCCGCGTATCATCGAGCCGGACGGGCGCTTCTTCTTCCAGTTCCGCTCGCTGTTATCGCCTTACCTGAAAAACGAGAAAGCCACGCGGCGTTTTCCTGAAGGGGATTGCTGCGTGCCGTTCCTGTCGGGCGCGGTGCTGCTGGTGCGTCGCGATGTATTTTTGCAGGTCGGTGGGTTCGACGAGAATATTTTTCTTTTCTTTGAAGATGATGACCTGTGCCGCCGCATTATTGATGCGGGGTATTCGCTTGTGCATGTGCATGCTGCGACGGCGCGTCATCAGCGCGGTGCATCGACGGCACCAAACCTATCGCGTGTGTTTACAGCGCGATGGCACCTGGCTTGGTCGCGTGCTTACATCTGCCGCAAATATGGCCTGAAAAGCCCGGCGCTTGGCATGGCGGTAGTCAATAGCTTCAAGGCGATGGGCGCTTGGCTCATTTGGGATCGTCAGCGTGCGGCCCGTTATGGTGGCTCGGCTGCAGGAGCATTTTCGTGGTTGCGGGGTCAAACAGCGCTGGCACGACAGGGCTTGCGCCCGCGTCAGGAAGGATCTTGACGATGGGCAGCTTCTGGCGCGGTCAGAGCATTGAATCAGCTATGGCGCGTGGTGGTGATAATTTCCACCTGCTGCGCCATTTTCTGGCCTTGGCGGTAATTGTATCGCATGCTTTCAGCGTGGGTACCGGCAATGGTGCGGATGAGCCGTTGCACGCTTCTACCGGTTTCGCGCTTGGTGAGCATGCGGTGAATGGCTTTTTTGCCATTTCCGGTTTTCTCGTCACCATGAGTTTTGTGCGCCGTGGTCCGCTTGATTACATGCTCGCGCGTACGTTGCGTATTGCGCCAGCGCTCATTGCGGCTGTGTTTGTCTGTGCCTTCATGATGGGGCCGATCATGACGACGCTGCCCTTGGCGAATTACCTGCGTGATCAACAGCTTTGGCGATTTGTGCAGGCCACGTTGACAACCTTGAAAAGCACAGCGCCCCTGCCTGGTGTGTTCGCGGATAATCCTTTTCACTTTCCGCTCGGCACTGTCTGGACGCTGAAATACGAAATCATCTGTTATGGCGTGGTGCTGGCGCTTGGTGTGGCGGGGGCTTTGCGCCATCGGATGGTTGTGTTGGGGCTTGTGGTTGGGCTGGTCGTGGCATGCCTTGGGCTCGATATCTGGTATCCCGAAGCTGCGAAAGGCACGCAGACTTCTATCCGTCTGCCGTTGATATTCCTGCTGGGGAGTGTGTTTTATCTCTATCGCGAGAAGGTGCGCTTTAGCGCTCTTTTCATCGTCATTCTTGCTATGGTTACTTGGATTTGCGCTGACACACCGCTTTACCGCACATTACTGTTTGTGACGGAAGGCTATGGCATCTTATGGCTGGCGCTGGGCATGGCGCCACTGTTGCGCAAGCCGCCCCGGCCCGATCTTTCTTATGGCCTTTATCTTTATGGCTGGCCTGTGCAGCAGGTGCTTTTCGTTCTTTTCCCGACTATGAGCGCTGCTGCGATGATCAGCCCGGCGATGGTGCTGTCGGCCGTGATTGCTGCTGCCTCATGGTATGCTATCGAGCAACCTGCTCTGAAGCTGAAGGGGCGCCTCATGCATGTGGCTACGCGGCGCCATTCCGCAGCTGTCTGACAGCATTAATCAGCTCTTCAACGCGCTCGCCTTGCAGCAGAGGGAGAAGCGTAGCGATTGTGGCGTCTGATAACTCCCACCATGCTGTTTCGATGAGTCCCGCAACGATATCGGGCGAAAACCGCTGACGCACCTCACGCGCGGGAACGCCGGTGACAATGCTGTAGGGTGCAACATTGCGCGTCACCACTGCGCGCGCGGCAATCACCGCGCCGTGGCCGATGGTGACGCCGGGCATGATCATCGCTCCCGATCCAACCCACACATCAGAGCCGATAACGACATCGCCGCCGCCGGCGCGGTAGTCCGGCAGTGTTTCGGTATTAGGCCATACATCGGGGAAGGCTGAAAACGGGAATGTTGACGTCCAGTGCAGATGATGGCCGCCACCGAGCAGAATTTCGACCTTGTCGGCGATCGAACAAAAGCGACCAATAATGAGCTGATGTCCCTGATTAGCGAAGCGCACCTTGGGCTTTCCATAGCTATGGGCACCGATGGAAAAGCCAAAACGGCGGATATCGCGTGCTAAAAACAGGCGTGTTTCATTATGCGGGTTGCGCCAGCGCTTTATCCGGCTCAAAAGGGGCATCAGCTATTCCTCCAGCGCAATGCTGCGCTTGAGCTTGCCATTGACGAAGCGGCGCTCAAACGCGAAAACGTTATAACGAATAGAATCTTGCCAAAAGACAAAGGGGCGACGTGCATATGACCGGCAATATCTCTCAGGATCTCAAAGCGGGGGCCCTCTTCTACCACCGCAACCCCCGTCCAGGGAAGCTGGAGATCACGCCGACGAAGCCACTGGGCAACCAGCGCGATCTTGCACTCGCCTATTCACCCGGCGTTGCCGCTGCTTGTGAAGCAATTGTTGAGAGCCCCGCTGAAGCCGACACTCTCACTATCCGCCAGAATCTGGTGGCGGTGGTGTCGAACGGCACGGCGGTGCTTGGCCTTGGCAACATCGGCCCGCTTGCCTCAAAGCCTGTCATGGAAGGCAAGGCGGTGCTGTTCAAGAAATTTGCCGGTATCGATGTGTTCGACATCGAAGTGGCGGAGACCGAAGTTGAGCGTCTCGTCAATGTTGTGGCGGCGCTGGAGCCGACATTTGGCGGCATAAACCTTGAGGATATCAAGGCCCCTGAGTGCTTTGAGGTTGAAGAGCAGCTGAAGCAGCGGATGAAAATTCCTGTGTTCCATGACGATCAGCACGGTACGGCGATCATCGTGGGTGCGGCGGTGACAAACGCATTGCTGCTGGCTGGCAAGAATATTGAAGATGTAAAAATCGTTGCCTCTGGCGCGGGCGCTGCTGCTTTGGCGTGTCTTAATCTGTTGGTTTCGCTTGGCGCGAAGCGTGAAAATATTTGGGTGAGCGATCTCGAAGGTGTTGTCTATGAGGGCCGCGAGGCGTTGATGGACCGCTGGAAGGCCGTCTATGCACAGAAGACCGACAAGCGTACCCTGAATGACGTGATTGACGGTGCCGATATTTTCCTCGGCCTTTCCGCTGCCGGTGTACTCAAGCCGGAGATGCTCAAGAAGATGGGCGACAGGCCGTTGATTCTGGCGCTGGCGAACCCCAATCCCGAAATCATGCCGGAGCTGGCGCGCGAAACGCGGCCGGATGCGATGATTTGTACCGGGCGCTCGGACTATCCCAATCAGGTGAACAACGTTCTCTGTTTCCCGTTCATCTTCCGGGGCGCTCTCGATGTCAGTGCTTCCGAGATCAATGAGGAAATGAAAGCAGCGGCCGTGAAGGCTATTGCCGAGCTGGCGCGTGAGGCACCCTCTGATGTGGTGGCCCGCGCTTACGGGGGCGATACGCCCAATTTCGGCAGTGAATCGCTCATCCCCAACCCTTTTGATCCGCGTCTGATCCTGCGGATTGCACCAGCCGTTGCCAAGGCCGCGATGGAATCAGGCGTGGCGCGCAAGCCTATTGAGGACTTTGACGCTTATAGCGATTCCTTGTCCGGATTTGTGTTTCGTTCCGGCTTCATTATGAAGCCATTGTTTAGTCAGGCGCGGTCTGCACCCAAGCGCGTGATCTATGCGGAAGGCGAGGATGAGCGCGTGCTGCGCGCGGCGCAGGCCGTTATAGAAGATGGCATTGCACGCCCGATTTTGATCGGCCGCCCTGCCGTGGTCGATGCACGTTTGAAGCGTTTTGGCTTGTCGATTGAAGCGGGCAAGCATTTCGATCTGGTCAACCCCGAAGATGATCCGCGCTACCGCGATTATGTTGCAACCTATCTGGAAGCAGCTGGTCGCAAAGGCATTACGCCTGATCTTGCGCGCACCTTGTTGCGCACCAATCAGACTGTGATTGCGGCTGTCGCGCTGTTGCGTGGCGATGCTGATGCGTTGATTTGCGGTGTTGAAGGGCGGTTTGATTCGCACCTGCGGCATATCCGTAACATCATCGGCGTGGCACCGGGGGTGGATGATTTTGCGGCGATGAGTCTCGTCATTACCTCCAAGGGACACTACTTCCTCGCTGACACGCATATCCGCGCCGAACCAACTGCGCAGGAGCTCGCTGACACAGCAATCTCATGCGCGGCTCACGTGCGCCGCTTTGGTATCGAGCCACGTGTGGCGCTGCTGTCGCATTCCAACTTTGGTTCAGCAGACACGGCTTCCGCTCGCAAGATGCGGCAGGCGCTTGCGATTTTGCGTGCCCGTGAGCCTGGTCTGGAAGCGGATGGTGAAATGCAGGCGGATGCTGCTTTGTCGCAGATTGTTCGCGAGCGAGTGATGCCTTCGTCGAACTTTAAAGGTGCGGCTAACGTGCTGGTGTTGCCTACGCTTGATGCGGCAAACATTGCGTATCAGTTCGCGCGCGTCTTGGCGGAGGCGTTGCCGGTAGGGCCAATTCTGCTCGGGCCAGCAAAGCCCGCGCACATTCTCACCCAATCAGTAACAGCGCGCGGCATCGTCAACATGACGGCTATCGCAGTAGTAGAAGCCCAAGCCAGTATGGGGTGACCTACGCGTCATTGTGGCCTGCAAATGGCAACCTTCTGCGCTTCCGGTGCGCATGGACTTAAGTTCACTGCGTGCCGGTTCTCGAAGGTCACCATTTTCGACTCACCCTGATGCGAAGCTTAACCCATCCTGTGGTCCTTTTTCGGCGCTGTTCTTTTGGGGAGCCGGGATGGCTTTGAAATACAAAAAAAACCCGCTCCTGGTATAACCGGGGGCGGGTTTTTCTTTACTTACATGCCCGCATCATTCCGTCGTGGTGATGTCGAAGCGTTCCAGGAGCGCCGAGGGTTCGGCGTTGCTGGCATCCAGTGCCTTGATTGGTACGCCTGCAGGGTCCTTCGCGGTTGCCGTGATCGACAACTTGCGTGGGGACGAGGCAAAGCGCGAAACAGCGGCGGCGAGCTTGCGAGCTACAGGCGTATCGCCGATAATCGCTGGAATGCCAACTGTGGCCAGGGCAGCGTATTGCTGTTTGATCTCGTCTTCCGTACCAGCGCCTTCTTTCGCTTGCTGCTTGACGACATGCTCGAACAGGCCGCTGTTCTCAAGCGTCATGGTGAATCCATGTAGTGAGGCTTTCTCTAAAGCGGAGAAGATCACGTTGATGTCGTTAGAGACGCTCACGTTGCCAAGCCGGGCTGAAGCACCGATGCTGCCGATATCGCGGCCTGCGAAGGACAAGGTATCGATCGTGAATTCCTTCTTCGCCTTATCCCACTGCCCCTGGAATGCGGAGGAGAGCGTTATATCCGCATAGCCCATGTTGCGTAGTTCCTTAAGCCCATCCATTTCGGCAAGGCTTGCGGTCAGCGGGAAATGCAGATCGGTAAGGGTTGTCTGGAAGGTTGTTATGTCATTGCTGACATCTCCGCCGAGCGTGGTGTCGAACGCCTTGAGCGAGAACGTGAGACGCTCTGGCGTGCTCGGCGAGAGACTCGCTGTAGTTGCGTCCTTGCCATCTTTGGTTTCTTCAACTGGCGGGCTGCTGATATCGGCATCAACATCAACGCCTTCAATCACCAGACGACCGCCGGTAGGGGCAGGATAGGTGCCTTCGAATGGGTTCTTGTCCTTCTCAAATTCGGATTTCGACGCTTCGACGAGTGCTGAAACCGTTGATTTGAACGACAGTCCATCAATGCTGAAGTGCTTCATGCTTGCAACGTCATCCTTGCCCTTCTCGGCCTTATTGGAGAAGGAGAGGTCGTCGAACGCGAATTTGAGCTCTTGATCGATGTAGCGCATGACAAACGAGCCGATGCGAACCGCATATTTGCTCTTGCTGACATCTTCCGCGCCGTCAGTGATAACCATGTTGCTGACGGTGGTCTCCCCAATGTCGAAGGATGAAAGGATATCCGCACCTGCGATGAGTAATGCGCGCTTTTTCTCGACTGGCAGCTTTTCAAAATCCGTTTCGGCAGTGTCGGCCAATTCCAGGATCGATGACAGCGGATTGCGTCCCAGACGCGCGGAAACGCCCGTGCTTTTTGTGCTTGCTATGGAGACTGTGAAGCCGCCAGCCTCTTCCTCATCTGCTGGTGCGATGGCGAGGCGTATGTCATTGTTGGAGGATGGGCCATATAATTGCTGGGTTTTGCGGTTCTCGCTGGTATCGGATTCAGTAAAGAGACGTGCAGCAAAGACCGTGTCGAGCGCTTCAATGGATGATTGGCCATAGGTGGCAGACTGGATTTCGGTTTCTTCATCCTCCTCTTCCACTGTGGTGGAAGAAGTGATGCGGGCCGATGTCATTTTGCCAATGACGCCCTTGATGACGTCGCGCATCTCAACATTGTAATACGTATCAACCTGCGTCCTCTCCCCCATCACTATCGTGGAGGTGAGTTCCGGGATGATGATCGACGATGCTGTAAGTTCGCTAAGGCGCTCTGCCAACGGCTTTTTCGATTTCGCGTCGAAGAGCGCAGTCAATTCAGCTTCCGTCAGGCTTGTGCCATTGACGATGGCGCGTGGAATCTCCAGTGAGATGATCTCTCCCTCAAGAACGATGTCTTCAACGGTGACATTATCAGCTGCCTGAGCGCTGATGGGCAGGAGGATGCCTGATCCAAAACGGTAATCGACAGCAGTTGCGCCGAGAAGGACAACAGCGCTGATAAGCGCGGCGTGAGATTTAGAGGCAAACGACATTCAACATTCCCCGACTTCAATTATGCGTGCGCCAAAGCAGACAGCTTTCCATCCTGCAAAACAACACGGCAGTACTGAGCGAGGAGAACGTATCACGCACATTTTGCAATGGATATCCTGTGCAGACAAAATCATTGGCACATGGGTTAATTTCTTTATTGAAGGTTATTTATGAAGTATTTAATTGAAGTTTGATTATTTATTGTAAATATAATTTATTTATTAAGTATTATTCATTTAACAATCATTATTAGATATACTATTGTTATGTGTAATATTATATTTAATTTAAATTATATTATTGATGATGGTTGTTTTCTCAGGTTGATCGTGGCCATTTTACGTGGCGTATATGGGCGATGCTGTGACTGATGCGTCTAGTGAGGTGTGTCTGCTATCACATTTTATGGGCGTTTATAAAGCTTTGTATTTGCGTTTTATGGCATTCATTGGTCTATTCCCGTGAAATAGGTTTTATTCATGTAATATATATTTAAAATAAAAGACGTGGAGATTGATAAATGAGTGACGAAATTTCACACGATCCCATTAATGCGCATGCATTAACTAATGATCTGCCTCCTCTCGTGTTCAATGTGCAAATCGGGGAGGGTGATCAGGTGGTATTGGTGGCGCGCTCGCCTAATGGCGAGACATTGCTTCCATTGACTGGCCTTCAGGCTGCACGGTTAGGGCGGGCGTTGTTAACGGCGTCTGTCGCGCTTCACGCAGGCAACGAACGTCCGCCTGCCGGATCAGCGCTGGAGGATTGCCAGTTTCCTATTCGTCGATGGATTGTGGCGCGGTCTGGCCGCAATGGCTTGCCGATTATCACCACGGTGCTGCCTGGGAACATTGGGCTGACTTTCCAGCTTGATGAGGCCTCTGTCGGTAAGTGCGGTGCATCGCTGGTAGAGCTTGCTCAGCAGCGACCTTTGCCTCTGCTCGATGGCGGCCCAAATGGTGGTGATCTGCCCATTTGAGTCTTTGGCGTTCTTGCGGGTGATTAAATGCGGTGCGCTCAAGAGGGTATTCTTGTGCGCCAACCCCTGCTACAAGTCTGCGTCGTTGGCGCGATTTCGGGCAAGGGAGGGTTCTTTGCACGGCGTGGCTTCAGCGCATATTGATGGAGCCGCTTTTTCACGGTACGAAAAGCGCGCAGTGCGGATTACGTTGCATGATCAATAGCTTGACTATTCATCAACCAGACGATTGGCATGTGCATCTGCGTGATGGCGACATGCTCAAGGCTGTGTTGCCCGCAACCGCCGCGCATTTTGGCCGGGCAATTATCATGCCCAATCTCGTGCCGCCGGTGGTAACTACTGCACAGGCCGAGGCGTATCGCGGGCGCATTCAGACCGCCCTGCCGACAGGCAGTGAATTTATGCCGCTCATGACCCTTTATATGACCGATGATACCGATGCTGATGATGTAATCGCAGGGTATCAGGCGGGTGTGGTTAAGGCGGTGAAGCTTTATCCGCAACATGCCACGACCAATTCGCATTTTGGTATCAGCGATATCACGCGCGCTTATCCGGTGCTGGAGCGGATGGAGGCAGCTGGCGTGCCGCTGCTGATGCATGGGGAAGTAACCGACCCCCAAGTTGATATCTTTGATCGCGAGGCTGTGTTTCTGGAACGCATTTTCGACCCGTTGGTGCGCCGGTTTGCTGGTCTTAAGGTCACGCTTGAGCACGTCACGACACAAGAGGGCGTAGATTACATTATAGCGGCGCGGGCTGGCATTGGGGCATCTGTGACGCCGCATCACCTGATGTTTAATCGCAATGCGATTTTCCAGGGTGGCATCCGTCCGCATTACTATTGTTTGCCAATTGCCAAGCGGGAGCAGCACCGTCTTGCGCTGCGCCGTGCGGTGACATCTGGTAATCCACGCTTTTTCCTGGGCACTGATACGGCACCGCATACACGCACAGCCAAGGAAGCGGCTTGTGGATGCGCGGGCCTGTATGTTGCTCCGGTAGCGCTTGCTACTTATGCGCAGGTGTTTGACGAAGAAGGCGCGCTGGATAAGCTCGAAGCCTTCGCCAGCCTCAATGGACCGCGCCATTATGGCATGCCGGTGAATGCGCGACGCATCACGCTGCATCGCGAGCAACGCTTTGTGGCTGAAGATGTCTCGGTGGCAGGTGAGGAAGCTGTGCACATCTATCGTGGGGGTGAAAGCGTTGGTTGGCGCGTTGAAGTGCATGCCTGAGATCAGAAGCGCTGGCGGGCGGTTTGGCCGCATGTAGCGCTTGCTATTATCGTCATTATGCCAACCATTCCGTTGCTGGCAAAAATGAATCCATCTGCCCGTCTACATGTTGCAGACTGAAGTACTGGAGGACTGAATGAAGATACGCCGCTTGCTCGTTGCTAATCGGTCGGAAATTGCCATTCGCGTTTTCAGGGCTGCGGCGGAATTGGGGATTCAGACAGTCGCCATCTATGCGGAGGAGGACAAGCTGTCCTTGCACCGTTTCAAGGCGGATGAGGCATATCAAGTTGGCCGTGCGCATGAAGGACGGCGCAAGCTGGGGCCGCTGGAGGCGTACCTGTCCATCGAAGAGGTGATTCGCGTTGCGCGCGAAGCCAGGGTTGATGCGATTCATCCAGGTTATGGCTTCTTGTCGGAAAGTCCTGAATTTGCCGAAGCATGTGCGGCAAACGGCATTATCTTCATTGGTCCGAGGCCAGAGACAATGCGCACGCTTGGTAACAAGGTGTCGGCGCGTAACCTGGCGATTTCCGTCAATGTGCCGGTAATGCCGGCTTCCGATCCGCTGCCCGATGATCCGGAGGCGGTAAAGGCCATTGCGGCTTCGATCGGCTATCCCGTGATGCTCAAGGCAAGCTGGGGTGGAGGCGGTCGCGGTATGCGCCCGATTGAAGGACCGGATGATCTGATCTCAACCGTTACCACTGCCCGGCGCGAGGCCAAGGCGGCATTTGGCAAGGACGAGGTTTATTTCGAGAAGCTCGTGCGCCGCGCGCGACATGTCGAGGTGCAGCTGCTGGGTGATACTCACGGTGGGCTGGTGCATCTGTTTGAGCGCGATTGTACAATCCAGCGTCGCCATCAGAAGGTGATCGAACGTGCCCCCGCACCTTATCTGGATGATAAGACGCGTCAGGCACTGTGCGATGCCGCGCTGCGCATAGGCCGTGCGACAGGCTATGCAGGGGCAGGCACGGTCGAGTTCCTGATGGATAAGGACACGGGCGCATTTTACTTCATCGAGGTAAATCCGCGTGTGCAGGTTGAGCATACCGTGACGGAAACCGTGACCGGCCTTGATATCGTCAAGGCACAGATTCGTGTGGCAGAGGGCGGGCACATTGGCAATGTGGCCGAGACGGGCATTCCCGCGCAGGCTGATATCAATTTGAATGGCCACGCATTGCAATGCCGCATCACGACGGAAAACCCCGAGAATAACTTCATCCCGGACTATGGCCGTATCACTGCTTATCGCGGGGCGTTCGGTTTTGGCATTCGCGTTGATGGCGGCACGGCTTATTCGGGCGCTGTGGTGACGCGCTTCTATGACCCCATGCTGGAAAAAATCACCGCCTGGGCGCCAAGCCCCGAAGAAGCGGTGGCGCGCATGGTGCGGGCTATTCGAGAATACCGAATTCGAGGCGTGGCCACCAACCTCACATTTCTTGAGGCGCTGCTGAACCATGAGCAATTTATGGAAGGCGATTACACCACACGCTTCATCGATGAAACGCCAGAGTTGTTCACCTTTACCCGCAAGCGCGACCGGGCGACGAAACTGCTTGGTTATCTGGCTGACGTGACCGTCAACGGTCATCCCGAAACGCGTGGACGGGCGCAGCCTCCCAAGGAGGCCCGCTTTGCCGAGCCGCCATTATTTCAGCGGGACGCATTGCCAGAAGGCACGAAGCAGATGCTTGAGCGGCTTGGTGCCAAAGGTTTTGCTGATTGGATGAAGGCACAAAAGCGCGTGCTTATCACCGATACAACCATGCGCGATGCCCATCAGTCCTTGCTGGCGACGCGGATGCGCACGTTTGATATCGTCTCAGTGGCGGATGCATATACGCAAGGTCTGCCAGAGCTGTTTTCACTGGAGTGCTGGGGCGGTGCGACGTTTGACGTTGCGATGCGCTTTCTGACGGAAGACCCGTGGGAGCGCCTGTCGGTGTTGCGTGAACGCGCGCCTAACACTCTGCTGCAGATGCTTTTGCGCGGCGCGAATGGTGTTGGCTATACCAATTATCCCGACAATGTGGTGCGCTATTTTGTGCAGCAGGCGGCTCATGCTGGCATGGATCTGTTCCGGGTTTTCGATTGCCTGAACTGGATCGAAAACATGCGGGTTGCTATCGATGCTGTAGGCCAAACAGGCAAGCTCGTTGAAGGTGCGATCTGTTATACCGGCGATCTCGATGACCCGGCGCGGCCGAAATATGCGCTTAAATACTATGTCGATCTCGCCAAACAGCTGGAGGCCGCGGGCTGCCATATTCTTGGCATCAAGGATATGGCTGGACTGTTACGTCCAGCTGCTGCGACCAGGCTCGTGAGCGCGCTCAAGCAGGAAGTTGGGTTGCCGATCCACCTGCATACGCATGATACCTCAGGAATTTCGGCGGCCAGTGTTTTGGCTGCAGTGAATGCAGGTGTCGATGCTATCGATGCGGCGATGGATGCTATGTCCGGCCTTACTTCGCAGCCATGCTTGGGGTCGCTGGTGGCAGCGCTTCAACATGATGAGCGTGCAACCGGCCTTGATCCAAGCGCAATCCGCCGTATCAGCTTCTATTGGGAAGCGGTGCGGGCGCAATACGCTGCGTTTGAGAGCGATCTGCGTGCAGGGGCTTCGGAAGTTTATCTGCATGAAATGCCGGGTGGGCAGTTCACGAACCTGAAAGAGCAGGCGCGGTCGCTGGGATTAGAGACGCGTTGGCATGAGGTGGCGCGTGCCTATCGTGATGCGAATGATCTTTTTGGCGATATCGTCAAGGTCACGCCGTCTTCCAAAGTGGTGGGCGATATGGCGCTGATGATGGTTGCGCAGGAGCTTACACCTGCTGATGTACTTGACCCAGCGCGTGAGATCGCATTTCCGGCATCAGTCGTGGAAATGCTGCGCGGGGATCTGGGGCAGCCCCCTGGCGGATGGCCCGAAGCGCTGCAGAAGAAAGCGTTGAATGGCGAAAAACCATCAACAGCACGCCCAGGATCGCTAATTCCGGCAGCTGATCTGGAAGCGGAGCGCGCGTCCGTTGAAGAAAAAATTGGGCAGGAGGTAAGCGATCTGGAGCTCGCTTCTTATCTTATGTATCCCAAGGTCTATACTGATTTCGCGCTGGCAAGATGGAAATACGGTCCTGTGTCGGCATTGCCGACGGCCAATTTTTTCTATGGCATGCAGGTCGGTGATGAGATTGCAGTTGAAATCCAGAAGGGCAAATCGCTCGTGATCCAGCTGCAGGCTATTGGTGAGACGGATGAGGATGGCCTGGTGCGGGTGTTCTTTGAACTGAATGGCCAGCCGCGCATCATAAAGGTTCCCAACCGCACAGCCGTTGCCAATTTGCCCGCACGCCGCAAAGCTGAAGATGGCAATGATGCCCATGTGGCAGCGCCCATGCCGGGTTTGATTGCAACGCTTGCGGTGCAGGCCGGGCAAAATGTGAAGGCTGGTGATGTACTGGTCACCATCGAGGCAATGAAAATGGAGACTGCTCTCCGAGCGGCAAAAAACGGTATTATCAGGGAAGTTTTGGTGAGTGCGGGCAGCCCTGTAGACGCCAAAGACCTGCTAATCGTGCTCGAATAGAGAATTATTATCGGAATTACTGACTTTCTTGCATAATCGTTCTCGCCACTTGATTGAAACAAGGGTATAGTGTGTCGTCGCTGGCAAATTGCGATGGAGGGGTTGGTCGTACAATGCGGTTGTGCGAAGCTTGCCTCGCCGGATAACGTTGACCATCTGTAGTTGGATCTTTCTGTATGAACCGATATGACGATTCCCGTGACGCGCGCCGGCGGGGCGCCCGTAGAGACGGTTTTGAGCCACGCGATGGCGGGTATGGCCAGCCTAGCCACAGCGATAACGACGGCGGATATTTTAATGCTGGCGCTGGCGCCGGTGGTCCTGCCGGTCCTGCGATTGAGGCTACTGTAAAGTGGTTTAATCCTAGTAAGGGCTTTGGCTTCGTGGCGGCATCCGATGGTTCGGGCGATGCTTTCCTCTCGCTTCGCGCGTTGGAAGCTGCAGGTCATGGTGGTGCAGAGCCAGGCGCTTGTGCGATCGTTCGTCTGCGCGATGGTCCCAAGGGTCCACAGGTTGCCGAAGTTGTCGAGCTTGAAGATCTGCCTCCTCAGGCACGTCCTGCTCGTGCGCCTCGCGCCCCTGGTGGTTTCGGTGGCGGCGGCTACGGTAATGGTGGCGGTCGTGACTATGGCAATGGCGGCGGTTATGCTGGCGGTGGCTATCAGTCGCGCGGTGACGCAGGTCCATCTGAAGATATCAACGGCACCGTGAAGTGGTATAACCGCGATAAGGGTTTCGGCTTCGTGCAGCCTGATGATGGTGGTCGCGACGTATTTGTACACGCGTCTGTTCTTCAGCGCGCCGGTTTGACTGACCTTGCTGAAGGTCAGCGGGTCCAGATGGGCGTTGTTGCTGGTGCAAAGGGGCGCGAAGCTTCGAACATTGCGCTCGACTAAGTGCTTTTCCGCCCGATGGAAGCATCGGGTAGGTTAGCACCTTCTCATTGAGAACCAATTTACGCCTGATGCGCTTGAATGCGTGTCAGGCGTTTTTTATGAATGACGTGCATAGGTTTGCTCAATTGATAGCGGCAGATGCACCGTGGCTCTTTTGAGCAGCCTAAGTTTTTCTGATGGAAGAACATGGCATCAAGCATAAATTGCATCACTCAGTGCTTCTGATTGCCCCTCTTTAAGAAAAGTCCCGTTGTGATTGATTCTTGTTCTGTCGAATCAAGCACAACGTGTTTTCTGAATTTTGTAATTGGCATCTTTATTGTTTTCGGCCTGAGCTTTCCCAGATTTCAAGCGATATCCCCTGAAAGCTGTTGTTTTTATCCACATAGCGAAGGGGCGAAGTTCACCGGAAAGATAAATAGAATATTTGGAATTTAATGAAAACCTGCATATATTAAATTTATTTTTTAATATATTAGTACAAAATAAAATAAAAACAATAGAATTCGGAATTATTATTGAATGGAGCCGTTTCTATCTTTTGTTTTTGTTTATTATAAATTTATATATCATTTCTTCTAGAATAAAAAATATATAAATTTTATCTTTCATTTTTATTCTTAAATCATTTATATTATTATTGTATTCTTTTAATGTTTAGTGGTGTTTTGGCAACACTTGTAGCAAAATGGCGTATATTGAATTTGTAATTATTGAATGATGGCTCTCTCTAATTCATGTTTGCGGTGTCGATGGCCTCGGATAACCAGATGAGTTGCATATTCTCGTGTTTAGAAATGAATGCGCATGATGCAGTACTGGTTTTCAGAGAAATAAAGGCATTCTTAGTTGATCTTAATACAGGCAACTTTGAGGTGGCTCGCTATCGAAAAGATCTTGATATCTCTCTGGAGGTTACACACCATGAAGCTCGTGAAGAGCCTTCTCATCGGAACTGCCGCTGGTTTTGCCGGGCTTTCCAACGCTTACGCCGCAGATCTTCCTATGACAAAGGCTGCACCGGTTGAATACGTTCGCGTCTGCGCTACGCATGGCGCTGGCTTTTTCTATATTCCCGGCGGTGACACTTGCATCAAATTTGGTGGTCGTGTTCGTGCGGATTTTGTTTATGCTGAACCAACCAATTTTTATTTTTATGCACGCAATGCTTTGGGAAATCTTGTGCCATTTGGGGTGCAGGGCCGGTATGCTGATGCTGTCGGATACAAAGCGCGCGCCCGTCTTGATGTAGATGTTCGTACGAATACTGATTACGGCACACTGCGCGCTTTCATGCGCTTCCAGATTGACCGCAATGCTGCGCAGCAAGGCGTAGGTTTTGGTGGGCCGCTGATCGATAAGGCTTACATTCAGTGGGCTGGTATTACGGCTGGTTATGCGCAGTCATTCTTCGACTTTTTCGCGTCTGACCTGAACTGGGGCAGCTTTGGTGGTTCGCCTGGCTCCGATGCCACCAGCAACCTGCTTGCTTATACGGCAACTTTCGGTGCCGGTTTTTCTGCGACTTTGTCGTTGGAAGATCGCAACAACCGTCAGTTGAACCCGAACACCATCAACTACCTTGGCGTGGCTACCAGCACGTATAATGTGGCTGGCCAACGTATGCCTGATATCATCGGTGTGTTGCGTGTTGATCAGGCTTGGGGTTCGGCGCAGCTGTCCGGTGCACTGCATCAGCTGAATACCGCATCGCTTTTTGGTCCATGGGGGCAGCGCATTGACTCATCACTGGGTTGGGCTGTGCAGGGCGGTGTGCGGTTTAACGTGCCTTATATGGCTTCAGGCGATGTGCTCTGGTTGCAGGCAGCGTATGCTGATGGCGCTCTCAACTACCTTGGCCTTGGTGGCAGCACCACGGCTGGTCGGGCGCAGGTCTTTGCGGTTGATGGCGTTATCGTCAACAACGATATCAAGTCCTCCAGCGGTTGGAATCTAACGGCAGCTGGTGTTCATTACTGGACGCCATCAGTACGTTCAACGCTGTGGGGTTCTTACACGGATGTCGACTATGGTCGTTCAATGGCCGATCTGTCGTTCGCACTGCGTGATTTCAATATCTGGCAGGTTGGTTCGGCTCTGATCTGGTCGCCAGTGTCCAAGTTTGATATCGGTGTGGAAGTGCTTTATGGCCGCGCTGAGCGTGACCGTCACTATGCTGATCTGAACAACCCGAACTTCTTCTTCGTGAAGCGTTCGGAAGATACGGTGCAAACACGTCTGCGTCTGCAGCGCGACTTCTGATCCGCAAAAGCCGTTTAAAGATTATGCCCCCGGCACGTGTGCCGGGGGTTTTGTTTTGAATAAATGGCTGGCTTCTTATTTTTGCCCGCTGAAACAATCCTTGTTGTTAGCAAAAGACGCGGCGTTAACCGGACCTCAACCTTAACGAGCTTTTCTCTAAATGCCTGAACAAGCGCATTGCTTGTTCGCAGGGCTCTGATGCTGATCCCTCATGCTGTAAGCAAAGGGCGATCATGGGTGAGTAAGGTTATGCAGCAGTCGACAGGTGCCGTTTGCCCTGCGCCGATAAGCCCGCGGCATGCGTGCTGGTCGGTTTGCGGGCTTGCGTCTTGTTTACCGCTTGTATTGTTTATTGCGGCAGCTGCGTTATTTTTTGGCGTGTTGGCGGCATCCTTTGTGCCACAACGCTATATCGCCAGCGCTACGCTCGTGCTTGCCGACGGGCGTGGACTTGCGCCTGTTGGTGATACACCTTTTGCGGCAGCGGCCATTATTTCATCACCTGATTTCGCCCGCGAGGTTGTTGCACGTCTTGGCCTAACCGATAGCCAGCAACTAACGCCAGAGCAGATGCCCTCGTTTATGGTGCGGTGGTTAAGCGTATTGGGTGTCATGCGTCCGCTGCCAGAAATGCAGGCGGAAGCGGTGCTGGTACGTGCGTATCTCGATGCGCTGAAAACCTCGGCAGCGGACGATGCGCGGGCTTTGATTGTCAGTATTCGGGCGCATGCACCCGAGATGGCAGCGCGAGCGGCGAATATGACTGCGCAAGTCTATCTCGATCGCCGCCATGCGGCTGTGGAAGCACGCGATATTGCGATTAATGCTGCACGGCAGAAAGTGGTGCAGGCGCAAGCTGTTCTTGAGCAGGCGATTAATACCGAGAGCACCTTTCGCAATAATCCAGGTGGGGCTGACACCGCGCGTCGGGCGCGGACGGCAGCGGATAATCTGGCGTTGTTGATCGTGGAAAGAGCAGCGCTGGTGGTGGAGCGTGATGCTATCTCACGCAGGCTCACTTCGGTTGAGGCAATGGGCGACTCTGCCGATCTGTTTCAGGTGCCTTTTGAGGGCGTATCTTTGTTGCGCCATCTTGTCGAGCAGAGGTTATCGTTGCGGGTTGATCTCGCGGCGGAACGGCGAATCCGTGAGGCACGGGATTGGCGCGTGCGCGCGCTTTCCGCACGTGCCGCAGCTGTCGATGGCCAGATCGCTGAGGCGTCCGTATCCGCACGGGAGTGGCTGGCAGGTGAGCGCGATTACCTCGTCAAGCGCATTACCGAGGTGGAGAATGCAATCCGCTTGCGGCAGGCGATTGTTGCAGCAGCGGCGGATAATAGCGAGCGTTATGCTGCGCTTGAGCGTGCCGTGGCAAGCGCACGCATGCAGCTATCTCTGGAACGGGAGAGGCTGGATGATGAAATCGCCCGTGTGAGAGCGGGTGCTACGGCTGCTTATGTGCTGAAAGCTGCCGAGCCGCCGCAACAACCAGATCGTACTTGGCCAGTCATCATTGGTGCCATAGCTGGGCTGATGACGGTGTTGTTACTTTCATCGCTGGTGGGAAGTGGGACATGCGCATTCTATGCTGTCGTGAATAAGGATAGCCGGAAAGAGGGGGCTGGCACTGATATTTCGCCTGTACATGCTCCAGCAAGCGCTGCCTCTGGCTTCAATGCTGCTGATAATCAGACTGCTGGTGGGGAAGGGTATGAGAGCAACGTCTTGTCAATGCAGGCACAGGAGATTGCTTCTGCATCAACGACACCTGATGCTCCAACGGCGATAAAATCTTCGCTTCGGGCGAACGACGTTTCAGTGCCAGCGGCTATTCTGGATACCCCTTTTACTGTTGTGCATATTGATAAAGGCGAAGGTGCTTTAGAGACAGTTCTCAATCGTCTTGCAATTGCACCTCGCGCTGATGGTGGTCGTCACCTGCTGGTTGTGGGAGTGGATGCGCGAGGTAAGGCGCCCGACATTGCGCTGGCGTTGGCGCGATATCTGGCTGTGCGTGAACGGGTCATGCTGTTGGATCTCTCTGCTTCCCGATCAGTTGAGGAAATGTCGACCCCCGGGTTTACGGATTTGCTTGCGGGACGCGCATCATTTTCAGAAATCATCACGCGCGATTCCGGTTCGCGGCTGCATCAGGTGGCGCGGGGTGGAAGCGCTGTGGATGCGGATCAGCTGGGTGATGGGACAGAGCTGGCGCTTGCGGCGCTCGACCAAACCTATGACTGGATTGTGCAGGTTTTCGCAACCCAGGATCAGGATGGACTTGCGCGTCGCGCGATTAAGCACGCCAATGGGGTTGTGCTGGCAGCGAAGGGTGAGGCGATCGATGTGGAGACCTTTGCAGCTTATGAAGCACTGCGTGAAAAAGGTCTCGATAATATTGTCGTGGCATTAAGCGCTTGATTGTGAGAGCCAGAAAGCCGTTCTTTCAAGCTATTGATTCACATTAAGAGCAAGGTTGCTCATCTGCCTACACTTCATCTGGCCCGCGTTTTTCCATCCAGCGGATGAGCGGGATAATAGGCAATATCCAGCCAAGGCCAAATACCACGTAGAAGGCAAGCTGTGCTGCGCGTGGCCATTCAGGTACGCGTGAATGCGCAAAGGCCATGATCAGTAGCGCATAGAAAATGCAAAACGCCAGAATGGCGATGGTAGCGATAAATTTGCGTGTGCGCCGTTTCATTAAGTGTCTCGTCTAGGATACGCTGATCTTCGCGCCATGGAATCTGCAAATGGTAACTTCCCTGGGCGCATGGACAGGAGTCTATTGCGCGTCGGTTCTCAAGGGGCATCTACATCAAAACGATCCAGAAAATGAATGCCATTTTGGGGATTGGTTTGATGTGTCAGGCGTATAGAGCACCAATATGGTATTCTGTCAGCAGCGCACCCTGACGCGAAGCTCAATACATTCTAAGGCAAAAGGTCGCAATGGCTGATCCGGTATTTGCGCCTGATCGCTATGCGGATTATGTAGGGGCTGATCGATACCCGTTCTACGGCGTGCGTCAAGCCCACAATCAACTTTTCGCCTTTTCAGTTTGAGCACCATAGTATCATGACCATTAGCATGTTTTCTCCCTCTACCTCGCTCACGCCATCGACTAACGCGGGGCGTCGTGCAGTGCGGCTTTGGCTTGGCGTGGTGGCGGCGTTGATTGTGCTCATGGTGATTGTGGGAGGTGCAACGCGGCTGACCGGATCTGGCCTGTCGATCACGGAATGGCGGCCAGTTACCGGGGCGTTGCTACCGATGGGGGAAGCCTCATGGATGGTGGAGTTCGATAAATACCGCGCAACGCCGCAATACAGTTTGCTCAATCAGGGCATGTCTCTGGGAGAGTTTCAGTTCATTTATATGTGGGAGTGGGGGCATCGGCAGCTTGGGCGGTTGATCGGTTTTGTTTATCTGCTGCCGCTGCTGTGGTTTGCTGTCCGTGGTGTCGTGCGCGGGCGGTTGTTGGCGACGCTGTTAGGGATCGGCGCGCTTGGTGGTGCACAAGGCGGTATTGGCTGGATCATGGTGGCATCTGGCCTGACGCCGGGCATGACGGCCGTTGCACCTCTCAAACTGATGCTGCATCTCGTTGCGGCCTGCGGCCTGTTTGTCAGTGTGGTATGGGTGATGGTTGGGCTACGGGAGCGCCATGCAGATATGCAAAGCCCCGCCCGTTTGCGCACAACTGGTACGCTGCTGATTGCTGGCGTGTTGATCCAGATTGCTCTGGGGGCGCTTGTTGCAGGGCTGAACGCTGGTATGTCGTTCAACACGTGGCCGCTGATGGATGGGCGCCTCATTCCGGAAACATTTACACTGTTGCCGATCACACCATGGTGGCATAACCTTGTGGAATCGATTGCGCTGGTGCAGTTCAATCATCGATTGGGCGCCTACATGCTGCTGGCGCTGGCATTATGGCACATGTTCGATGCACACAGACTGGCGCCTGGCACAAAGACCGTGCGGATGGCGCGCGTGATGGCGGGGCTTGTGGTTGCACAAGCCGGCATCGGCATCATGACGTTGCTGCTGGTCGCGCCCTTATGGGCCGCATTGTTGCATCAGGCGATGGCTGTGCTGATGCTGGGCCATGCAGTGGCGCACCGGCGAATGATGTCGCCGGCGCGCAGATCATTACAGGATCAGGCTTTGAGTGCCTGATCGAAATCGGCAATCAGATCTGCCGGATCCTCAAGACCAATGGACAAGCGCACAACGTCCGGTCCGACGCCTGCTGCCAGACGATCTTCTGGTGGCATGTTCTTATGTGTTGTCGTTGCGGGATGAATGATCAGTGACCGCGTCTCACCGATGTTGGCGAGGTGTGAGACGATTTTCAGTGAGCTGATTAACCGCTTCGCCGCTTCTTCCCCGCCCTTCAGTGTGGCGGTGAACACCGCGCCCGGCCCTTCGGGCGTATAGCGTTTCACCAGCGGATGGTTGGGGTGCGCTTCCAGACCCGGATAGCTCACCGCAGTAATGGCTGGATGGTTTGCCAAATGCTGCGCCACCGCTTGGGCATTGGCAACATGGCGTGGCATGCGCAGATGCAGCGTTTCTGTGCCGGTGAGTGCTAGAAAGGCGTTGAAAGGGGATAGTCCCGGCCCCAGATCGCGCATGCCGTATACACGCGAAGCGACGCCAAAGGCTGTCTGCGGGAATTTTTCAGCCAGCACAACGCCGCCATAATCTTCCCACGGCTCCGAGATAAGCGGATAGCGTACATCACCTGCCCAATTGAACTTGCCCGCATCAACAATAATGCCGCCGATAACCTGACCGTGGCCGCCAATAAACTTTGAGAGGGAATGAAAAACGATATCCGCGCCATGTTCAATCGGACGGATGAGATAGGGCGTTGCCAGCGTGTTATCGACAACGAGCGGGATATTATGAGCCTTCGCGATAGCCGAAATTGCCTCCAGATCCACCACCTCGCCTGAGGGATTGATGATGGATTCAATCACAATAGCCCTGGTGCGTGGTGTGACGGCTGTCTCAAATTCAGCCAGATCGAGCGGATTGGCGAAGGTTACCTTGAGATCATGCCGCTCTTCCAGCCGACGCATCAGACCAAGCGAACCGCCGAAAAGCCGATTAGCAGAAACATACTCATCGCCAGATTTCAGCAAGGTGAGCAAAATCACCAACAATGCTGATTGGCCGGATGCAATTGCAACAGCATTGGTGCCGCCTTCCAGCGTGGCAATGCGTTTTTCAAGTACCGCACCCGTGGGATTGCCGCCGCGGGCATATGAAAATCCGCTTTTGCGCAGGGCGAATATGTCAGCGGCAGCTTCCGGCGTTTCAAAGGCAAAGCCATTGCTGAGATAAAGTGGTGTCACGCGTGCGCCTGTTACAGGATCAGCGACAGCGCCAGCATGGACGGCGAGGGTGGCAAATCGGTTTCTACACTCAGATGACATCGTGGTCGTTCTCCACCAAACAGCGATAGCGTAAAGGCAAGTTCAGGCGGCCATTAATGTAGGCAATCAGCGTATAAGCTTTTCACCTCACTATACTCATGTTCTGGATTGTTTGCGGTGCGCATGCATCGCGTCAACCATTTCCTAATCTCATGACGATGCGTTCTTTATACGGCACATAAAGGCATTAATTCGATATAACGAACAATACGTGCGGTCAATAGCACAGTGTTATTTTGTGACTTTGTATAGTCATCATTGTCATGCTCCTCATGGCGGCCTGCACGTGTCGGAGCCTATCATGGTGCTGTAAAAACGCTGCCATACCGATATGTTAAGATAAAACGGGTCTACTGGCACCAACGAATGCTCTATATATGCAAACAAAGGCTACATGATGAGATGTGTCGAGCATGATTGACGATTTATGGTGGCGGATCAGGGCGTTGGTGCGTACGGAAGAGCTGTCGCTGTCGATTTTAAGCATTGTCATCGGAACGGTTGCGGGTATTGGTGTCGCGTTGGCGCATAGCACCGTACAATGGATGCATGAGGCGCTCTTCGGCTTAGAGAGGGGCGCCTATCTCAGCGCCTCGCTTGCGCTGGACCCGGTGCGGGTATTTACAGCGCTTATCGTTGGAGGGCTAACGGTTGGCTTTTACACGTGGGCAGTGCGTCGGCTGCGTAAGCGTGAGGTTGTCGATCCCATTGAGGCCAATGCACTGTATGGCGGGCGGATATCGTTGCGCGATAGTGTCTTGCTAACGGGAGGCACTGTGCTCTCCAGCGGTTGTGGTGCTGCTGTCGGTATGGAGGCAGGCTACACCCAGTTTGGTGCGGGCTTTGCGTCATGGTTCGGGCAGCGCTTTAATCTGCGCCGGGCAGACCTGCGCACCTTGGTAGCCTGCGGTGCGGCAGCGGGAATTGCGGCGGCGTTCGATGCGCCGATGGCCGGAGCGTTTTATGCGTTTGAGCTGGTGTTGGGTGCCTATGCAGTTGTGACGTTGGCGCCAGTAATGCTGGCAGCGTTGACCGCCCCAGCAGTTGCAGGCTTACTGGCGCGCGATCTCACGAGTCCGCTGCTGAATGTCGATCTGTATTTCTCCCGCTATGATATCGCTGTGTTTGTCGGTATCGGTGTGATTGCGGGCGTCATTGGTATCGGCATCATGAAGATGGCGACGATGGGTGATGGGGTGATGCATCGGTTCAAGGTGCCATCGTTTTTGCGCCCGGCGCTTGGTGGTTTAGGCGTTGCCGTGTTGGCGCTTTATTCGCCAGCGGTCTTAGGCGCAGGCCATGGTGCGATGCAGTATTATCTCGTTCACGCTCACGGCTTTACAGTGCTGCTGGGCCTGCTGATTGCCAAGATTCTCGCGGCTGCATTATCGGTAGGAACAGGGTTTCGGGGTGGTCTTTTCCATACGTCGCTGTTTGTTGGAATATTGCTTGGCGACGTAGTCGGATTAGGCATAACGGCATTGTTTCCGGCGCTGCCGATTGATCGAATTGTGTATGCGCTTGTCGGCATGGCATCAGTCGCTGCTGCAGTGATTGGTGCGCCAATCACCATGATTTTCCTCGTCTTCGAGCAAACGGGCAACATTGCTATCGCAAGCGGTGTGATGATTGGAGCGGTGATTGCATCGCTGATTGTGCGGCGGTTTTTTGGTTATTCGTTTGCCACCTGGCGCTTTCACATTCGTGGTGAAGCTATTCGCAGCGCATTTGACATCAGCTTCATCAGGGATCTGACAGTGGTGAAGCTGATGCGGCGCGAAGCACGCACGGCCGGAGAGCATATGACAGTTGCCGCCTTCCGCAAGCGCTTTCCAATTGGTTCAACCGAGCGTGTGTTTCTCACGGATGAGCACAACGGATATGCAGGTTTTGTCATCAGCGCTGAAGTGCATTCGCTGGATTATGATGAAACAGCCGAAACTGCGCCCGTAAGCGATCTGCGGCATGCGCCGGATGTCTTTCTGCTGCCCCGCCAAAACATCAACACGGTGCTTGAAGCCTTCGACAAAGCTGAAACCGAGGCGCTTGCTGTGGTGGATGATGCGCAATCCCGCACCATACTCGGCTATGTGAGCGAATCTTATGCCCTCAGGCGCTACGCTATGGAGCTGGATCGCCGCCGCCGCGAGCTCAGTGGAGAACGATAAAGAATGCGGTAAAATAATACCACAATTAATAAGATATTGATTTATAATGATATTATAAGATTCAGAAAAATATATGTCCCTTGACAGAGCGATATCAGTAGCTTAGTCATCTGCCATCACGTGGCATCTGCTTTTGCAGCAGGTGACTCGTTTCATTTTTTGCTCTCGTTCGGGGCCGCGTGTCGGAATACCGGGTTTGAGAGTCCTGAACGTGAAGAAGATCCAACATGAAGACTTTCTCGGCAAAGCCAGCCGAAGTCGAAAAGAAATGGGTGATCATCGATGCGACCGACCTGGTGGTTGGCCGTCTCGCTACGCTCATTGCTCTTCGTCTGCGCGGCAAGCACAAGCCCACTTTCACGCCCCACGTTGATGATGGCGACAACGTCATTGTCATCAATGCGGAGAAGGTGCACTTCACCGGTAACAAGCGTGAAGACAAGCGTTATTACCACCACACGGGTTTCCCCGGCGGTATCAAGGAGCGGACTGCAAAGTTCATCCTCGAAGGCCGTTTTCCTGAGCGCGTTGTCGAGAAGGCCGTTGAGCGCATGATTCCGCGCGGCCCTCTTGGTCGTCGCCAGATGGGTAATCTGCGTGTTTACGCCGGTGCGGAGCATCCGCATGAGGCGCAGCAGCCAGTGGCACTTGATGTTGCCGCCCTCAACCGCAAGAACGTGAGGAGCGTCTGATCATGTCCGATACTATCCAGAGCCTTGCTGATCTCGGTCAGATCGCAGCCGTTGTGAGCGATGCTCCTGAAGCACCTCGCTACGAAAAGAAGGTCGACGCTCAGGGGCGCGCTTATGCGACCGGCAAGCGTAAGGACGCTATCGCTCGCGTTTGGATCAAGCCTGGTTCAGGCAAGATCATCATTAACGGTCGTACGGTCGAGACGTATTTTGCTCGTCCTGTGCTGCGCATGATTCTGCGTCAGCCGCTTGCGCTTGTGAACCGTGACGGTCAGTTCGACATCACTGTGACAGTTGCTGGTGGTGGTCTTTCCGGTCAGGCAGGCGCGGTGCGTCATGGCTTGTCAAAGGCGCTGACGCATTTCGAGCCAGAACTTCGTGGACCGCTCAAGAAGGGTGGCTTCCTGACGCGCGACAGCCGTACGGTTGAGCGTAAGAAGTACGGCCGTGCAAAAGCACGTCGTTCGTTCCAGTTCTCGAAGCGCTAATATCAAGAGCTATCCTCCACATGTGGGAGGATGCTATTGCAAGAATCAAAAGGGCACCTGTGCGGTGCCCTTTTTTATTGCATGAATATCACCGAAAACGGGGATGCTGTTTATTCATGCTAAAGCAAAATAATAATTGGCAGTGTTTTATTGGGCGATTGGATGGAAGCGATATTTGTTTTCTTCCTTCCTAGTTCGTTTAACAAAATGCCTCGGAGATCCAGTGACCACCGAGGCATTTCTGCTCATTCTTTACGTATATCGGCCGATTTAGACCGAGTAGTACATATCGAACTCAACCGGATGCGGTGTGTGTTCGAAGCGAATAACTTCCTGCATCTTCAATTCAATGAAGGAATCGATGAAACCGTCGGTGAACACGCCGCCAGCTTTGAGGAAGGCGCGGTCCTTGTCCAGTTCCTGTAGTGCTTCGCGCAGGCTTGCCGATACGGTTGGAATCTGCTTCAGCTCGCGTGGAGGCAGATCGTAAAGATCCTTGTCCATTGCCTCACCCGGATCGATCTTGTTCAGGATGCCGTCGATGCCCGCAAGCGCTAATGCCGAGAAAGCAAGATATGGGTTTGCGGTCGGATCGGGGAAGCGAACCTCAAGACGCTTTGCCTTGGGGTTGGTCGTCCATGGAATACGGCATGATGCCGAACGATTGCGTGACGAGTAAGCCAGCAGCACAGGTGCTTCAAAGCCAGGCACAAGACGCTTGTAAGAGTTCGTCGAAGGGTTGGTGAATGCGTTTAGCGCTTTTGCGTGCTTGATGATGCCGCCGATGTACCACAAGCATTCCTGGCTGAGGTCGGCATATTTGTTGCCGGCGAACAGCGGCTTGCCGTCCTTCCAGATCGACTGATGCACATGCATGCCCGAGCCGTTATCGCCATAAACAGGCTTTGGCATGAAGGTTGCCGTCTTGCCGTAGCTCGCAGCAACATTATGGATGCAGTACTTGTAGATCTGCATTGCATCAGCGGTGCCAACCAAAGTCGAGAACTTGATGCCAAGCTCGTGCTGTGCCGAGGCTACTTCGTGGTGGTGCTTTTCGACAGCTACGCCCATTGCTGCGATCGATGCAAGCATCTCACCGCGGATATCCTGGCTCGCATCAAGCGGTGGCACAGGGAAGTAACCGCCCTTAACGGGTATGCGATGACCGAGGTTGCCACCCTCGTAAGAGGTATCACCGTTGGTAGGCAACTCAGCGGCATCCAGCTTGAAGCCGGTGTTGTAAGGATCTGACTTGAACTTCACATCGTCGAAAATGAAGAACTCAGCTTCAGGCCCTACGAACAGCGTGTCACCGATACCGGTGGACTTCAAATAGGCTTCAGTTTTCTTGGCGATGCCACGGGGATCGCGCTCATAGGGCTCGCCCGTCGTTGGTTCAAGCACATCGCAGACGATGGAAAGCGTTGAGGCGGAGAAGAAGGGGTCCAGCTGTGCCGTTGATGGATCAGGCATCAGTAGCATGTCGGATTCGTTAATCGCCTTCCAGCCAGCGATGGATGAGCCATCGAACATCGTGCCTTCGGAAAAAAACTCTTCGTCGACCATCGTCACGTCAAACGTGACATGCTGCCACTTGCCGCGCGGATCAGTAAAGCGAAGGTCGACATAACGGATGTCGTTGTCCTTAATAAGCTTGAGGACATCCTGAGCGGTCGTCATGAGTAACTTTCCTTGGTTGGTTTTGATGTCGATATCATTGGCAATTGGGCAAAATGCCTGAAATTGCCGGACGGAAAGGGTATCATTAGGGCGCCGGTGCGGAGGCAAGCATCCGTCGCGGCACTCCAGCCGTGCACATATAAGGGCCCCCTGGCCCTGATCAGATTGCGTCCGTGCCCGTTTCGCCAGTACGGATACGAATGACTTCCTCAACACTGGATATAAAAATCTTGCCATCTCCGATGCGGCCAGTGGCGGCAGCCTTGCGGATAGCCTCCACAGCGCGATCAACCATCTCATCCCCAAGGACGATTTCGATTTTTACCTTGGGAAGGAAGTCGACCACGTACTCTGCACCGCGGTAGAGCTCGGTATGGCCTTTCTGACGGCCGAAGCCTTTGGCCTCGATTACGGTAATCCCTTGCAGTCCAACTTCCTGCAGCGCCTCCTTCACCTCATCGAGCTTGAAGGGTTTGATGATCGCCTCGATCTTTTTCATGCCGGAAGCCTCCCGTAACCTGTGCGACGTTCTTGCCGTAAGCCGCTGATGATGATTAGCATCAAAATTATCGCCTCGACACGTCCAAAATAATTGCTATCCCTGATGTTTGCCCAGAATTAAAGCAAAGACTGCCTATATATTAGGCAAGTGCCAAACGCCAGGCGGCTAGAAACGAAAATCAGGCATTGAGTGGCTATCTGACGCAGCGTCGTGATTGCTTTTGTGGCGTTGATGATATCCTGCGGGTACCAAGAGCGATGGGTGCAAGCATTTTTCTAACCAATATTTGATTGGAACGCATGGATCATGCGCCAGGTTTCATCATTGAAAATAAGTGCGACATAACAAGGCATCGGTGAGGAATGGACAATGGGTTTTCTGCTAACCACGAGCCAGATGCGTGAAGCAGATTCACGTACGATTATTGCAGGCACATCAGGATACACGCTTATGCAGCGTGCTGGCCATGCTGTTGCGGAGTGGGCAGCACGGCAGGCTCACGCCAGTGCGCAGAAAGATGGTGTGATCGTCGTTCTTTGCGGGCCCGGCAACAATGGTGGCGATGGCTTCGTGGCAGCGCGGGTTCTGGCAGCGAAGGGTTTTTCGGTTCGGTTGGTGCTGCTGGGCACAATTGAGACGCTAAAAGGCGATGCGGCTGAAGCGGCCGACGACTGGTCGGGTGATGTGCTGCCTATGGATAAGGTGGTGCTGGACGATGCCATTGTGATCATCGATGCGCTTTTCGGAGCGGGACTTGATCGTGATCTTGCACCGGATGTTCAGGCGCTGATTGGGCGCATCAATGCGAGTGCGGCGCCGGTTATTGCGGTTGATATCCCATCGGGAATTGATGGCGATAGCGGTGCGATTCGCGGGCAGGCTGTGAAAGCTGACATTACAGTGACTTTCGTGAGCCCGAAACCGGGCCATTTGCTCTATCCCGGCCGTGCACATTGTGGGCAGTTGCAGGTTGAGGATATTGGAATCAGCAGTGCGGTGGCTAAGGAGTTATCGGCAGGGCTTGCGGTCAATTCTCCCGATTCGCTGGTGAAGAGGCTGATCGATCCTCCTGTGACAGCGCATAAATATGGCCGCGGGCATGCGTTGATCATCTCTGGTCCGACGATGCATACGGGGGCAGCCAGGCTTACGGCGCGCGCGGCTCTACGGGTTGGTGCAGGTTTGGTGACAGTCGCGTCGCCTCAAGATGCATTGGCAGAGAACGCAGCCCATTTAACAGCTATCATGCTGCGTGAGGTTGATAATGCAGCTGCACTCTCTGAGATATTGACGGATACTCGGTTCAATGCGCTGGCCATGGGGCCAGGTTGCGGGGTTGGAGAAGACACTGTAGAGCGCGTGCGTGCTGCCGGCGCCTCTGTACGCGCTTTAGTGCTGGATGCTGATGCGTTGACCAGCTTTTCTGGCAATATTGATGCCTTTCGTGCCGCTATTGAACTGTCGCTGTCAAAAGGCGTGGTGTTGACGCCGCATGAAGGTGAGTTCGCGCGCCTTTTCGCCAATGAGGCTGAAATTCTTAATGCCTCATCAAAGCTGGTTCGTGCTCAGCTGGCTGCACGACGCGTTGGTGCTGTGGTTGTGCTGAAGGGTGCTGATACAATCATTGCCGCACCGGATGGGCGGGCAGCAATTAATGACAACGGCTCGCCCTGGTTAGCGACTGCAGGATCTGGCGATGTGCTCACCGGCTTGATCACTGGGCTGTTGGCGCAGGGGCTGGAAACCTATGAGGCAGCGCGTGTGGCCGTTTGGCTTCATGGTGCTGCGGGGCAGTTGGCGGGAGCCGGGCTGATCGCAGAAGACCTGCCCGAGCTTATGCCGCAAGTGCTGAAGGGGTTAATAAAGCGAGGTGTTTAAGTCACCTCAAACCAGCCTGCCAGTCCTGTGCCCAGACGCTCAAGGATTGTGGATCCGATCATCCAGCGACCCGGGTTATCAGCAAGAAAGGCTATGCGGACCGTCTGCGCTGCAGGAATCGCAATTGTGTCGAGCCAATAGGGCTCCCAGCCATCATCGAGCTTATGAAGTTGGCGTGCATGATGTCCATGAAGATGCAGCACTTGCAGAAATGGTGTCTGATTCTCCAGCGTAAGCACGACAGGTGTACCTGATGCGACCTTAAAGAGCGGGTGCTCCGCTGCATCTATCCATGCTAAGCCGCCAAGATGCCATACACGTGCTGGATCTTTAGCGCGTTCAGGTAGCGCTGAAGGATCAAGACCGCCGCTGATGGCGATCTCTATACGGCGCGCACCGGCGAGATCGATCGCATTTGGCAGATCGGTTGTGGGCAGTGCGGTGATAGGCCCTGGCTGTTCTTTGGCAGGCGTCCCCTCGCCGGTAAGAGTGAGCAAGGGCAGGCCATCGCCGATTTGAGCAAGTATTTTGCCGGACGATCCTTTGGCTGGTGTATCGATGACCACATCGACGCGTCCTCCTGGCGCAATCGTGAGGCTATTACGTGCCGGCGGGAAGGGTGCATCGACAGGCAGCCCGTCGGCTGCAATGACGTGGGTGGTGAGATCATCAAAACGCAGCGTCAAAACGCGCGCGTTGGCGATGTTGGCAATCCGTATGCGGACGCGTTGGCCGGGGGGGCGCGTCAATGTTTCAGGTGTTGTGCGGCCATTGATCAAGAGCCGATTTCCCAATCGTCCTCCAAGGCCGATGTCAGCAGGTGCCCCAAAGTCAGTCCGCACTTGTCCTTCATCATTAAGAGCAACGTCATCCAGCAGCAGCACTACATCATCGGGATAAATCGGCTCTGCCTCATCCACGATAAAGACACCCGCGAGGCCGCGTTCCGTCTGCTCTGCCGCGTATTCAGGCACAAGCGGGCGATAGAGATAAGTGCCTGCATTGCGTGCTATGAAGGCGATTTCAGATGTCTCGCCAGGTGCGAGCCCTTGTTGGGTAAGGCCCGCCACGCCGTCCATTACATTGGCGATTCGTATGCCGTGCCAATGCAGGGATGTTGGCTGGGAAAGCTCATTCTTCAGGCGAAGATTGAGCGTATCACCTTGCCGAATGCGCAGAAGAGGGCCGGGGAATGTCTGATTGTAGGTCCACAGCCGCACGGAGGGCAAAGCGCTATCTTGAGCGTGCACCGAATCGCCTGCAGTGAGTATTGATGGTGTGCCTGTGGATGAAGGGGCACTTCCAGCTTGTGCCCAGGCATGTTCCACACCAGAACTTGCAATGCTCAAACCAATAAGTCCGGTAAGTATCTGCCGGCGATCGACGAATGATAAAAGATCATTATTTTGCAAAGGATTAGTGGTCATTTTGCCTTTGTTATCCTTGCTGTTGAAGAGCGTCCTGATGCGACTTATCCCCATTCATACATCCTCTGGTTGCATGAATCGAGTGATGAAGAATTGGATGAACCGTCATTTTTTTGCTGCATTAGCTGGCAGCCATGATATAGAGCCGCTCTGGAGTTAGGGGAGCGCTCTTGGCGAGCCTCTGAGTAGCGGGCGTGGCGGAATTGGTAGACGCGCTGGATTTAGGTTCCAGTGGCGAAAGTCGTGGGGGTTCGAGTCCCTCCGCCCGCACCAGGCTCCAAAAGTATTTTGAACGCGAACTAGATTGAGAAGCTGTACCATGCAGGCGACCGAGACTCTTTCACAGGGTTTGAAACGCGAGTTCAAAGTGGTGGTACCCGCCACAGAACTGGAAACCAAGCTGTCGAGCGAGCTTGCTGGTCTTAAGGACCGCGTGCGCATCAACGGCTTCCGCCCCGGCAAGGTTCCGGTTGCGCACCTGCGTCGCCTTTACGGCCAGTCGGTAATGGCCGAAGTGGTGCAGAACACCATCAATGAAGCGAATCGCAAGATCATTGAAGATAATTCCCTGCGTCTTGCTGGCGAGCCAAAGGTAGTGCTGCCGGAAGATAAGGAAGAGATCGAAGGCATCATTGCTGCCAAGCGTGACCTTGCCTACAGCGTGGCTGTGGAATTGCTGCCAACGTTTGAGCTGAAGTCGCTTGAAGGCGTTGAGCTTGAGCGCGAAGTGGCAGAAGTGCCAGCTTCTGAAGTGGACGAAGCGATTGCACGTGTTGCAAGCGAAAGCCGCCCCTTCAAGGAGAAAAAAGGTGCAGCTGCAAAGGGCGATCGCGTCCTGATTGATTTCGTTGGCTCGATTGATGGTACGCCTTTTGATGGTGGCTCCAGCCAGGATATCCGCGTCGAGATTGGTTCGAACACCTTCATTCCTGGTTTCGAGGATCAGCTGATCGGTGCCAAGAGCGGCGAAGAGCGCACGGTTGTGACCTCATTCCCGGAGAACTATCAGGCTTCGCACCTGGCTGGTAAGGAGGCGAGCTTCGCCGTTACCGTCAAGGGCGTTGAGGCACCTGGTGAAGTTGAGATTAATGACGAGCTTGCCAAGACCATTGGTTTTGATTCGCTCGATGCTCTGAAGAATGTGATTCGTGGCTCGATGGAGCGTGATTTCACGCTGCAGGCTCGCCGTAAGGTGAAGAAGCTGCTGCTCGATGCTCTCGATGCACAATATGACTTCGACCTGCCTCCGAGCTTGGTTGAACAGGAGTTTGCTGGCGTTTGGCAGCAGGTTGTTGCTGATCTTAAGCAGGCTGGTCGTTCTTTCGAAGACGAAGGCACCACTGAAGAGGCTTCGAAAGCTGAATACCGCAAGATTGCAGAGCGCCGCGTGCGCCTTGGTCTGGTGCTTGCAGAAGTCGGCGATCGTGCTGGTGTTACTGTGACGGATGACGAAGTCAGCCGTGGCGTTGTCGAGCGTGCACGTCAGTTCCCTGGCCAGGAAAAGATGGTTTGGGACTTCTACAGCAAGAATCCGCAGGCATTGGCCGAGATTCGCGCGCCAATCTTTGAGGAGAAGGTTGTCGATCACCTGCTCGCGCAGGCAAAGGTGACGGATAAGACCGTTACCCGTGAAGAGCTCTTCGCTGATGACGAAGAAGCTGCTGATGGTAAGGCTGCAAAGCCAAAGGCAACCAAAGCTCGTGCAAAGAAGGCAAAGGCAGAAGATGCCGTTGCTGACGAAGGCAAGGACGCTGGTGAAGCCAAGGCTGAGGCAAAGGCCGCACCGAAGGCCAGCAAGGCCAAGGCTGCTAAGGCTGAGGCCGCAGAGGGCTAATTTCCGAGGCCGATGTTGCTCCTGTTGTGGGTGGTGACCGGCTTGGCTGTCGCCACGACAGCTTATGATGCTATGAAGGAGCGTGATTCGCTGAAAACAAGGCGAATCGCGCTCTTTCTGTCTGTGGCGTATGAATGCGTTAGTGATGTTTGGCAGTTCAAATTTATTGAGCTGTATAGACCTTGAAGATTCGCATCCGGCGCTATAGGTCCGAGACACGCACGTAGAAAATCTGCTGTGCGCCTTTTGGCGTGCACTCCAATCAAGGCTTGGTCAGTGATGAGAGATCCGTTTGAGGTTTACAACAGCACGCTCGTTCCGATGGTGGTTGAGCAGTCCAACCGTGGCGAGCGCGCGTTCGATATTTTCTCGCGTCTTTTGCGCGAGCGGATTATTTTTCTCACCGGCCCGGTAGAAGATCATTCAGCCTCGCTCGTTGTGGCGCAGCTGCTATTTCTGGAAGCGGAAAATCCAAAGAAGGAAATCAGCTTCTACATTAATTCCCCCGGTGGCGTGGTGACATCTGGTCTGTCGATCTACGACACGATGCAGTTTATTCGCAGCCCCGTTACGACGCTTTGCATCGGGCAGGCTGCATCAATGGGTTCGCTTTTGCTGGCAGCTGGTGAGCCAGGTCAACGTTTTGCGCTGCCGAACGCGCGAATCATGGTGCATCAGCCTTCTGGTGGCTTCCAGGGGCAGGCAACCGATATTCTGATCCACGCGCGTGAGATCGAGGCGCTGAAGCGCCGGCTGAATGAAATCTACGTGAAGCACACTGGTCGTGACATCGCGGACATTGAGGCGGCGCTTGAGCGCGATAACTTCATGACCGCTGATGCGGCAAAGGAGTTTGGCCTTATTGATCAGGTGCACGCGAAGCGCTCGGAAGTCGAGGGCTAAGAAAGCTTATTGTCGGTTGAGAAACATCCTGTTTTTTCAATGGATTGACAAGTCAACCGACAATGTATTTGCTGGTAAGCGAGGTAGGTGTCTTTCATAGCCCTTATCTTGCTTGCGCTGAGGTCATAGGGGACAGGCTTTCTTGCTATTGATCGCCAGGTATCTCCATGATTGCATGGAATGTCCGAGCGGTGCCCATTGAAGAATGGATGCGCTCTGATTAACTACCGTGACAGTTGCTTTAGTAAGAGCAACGAAACGGCTTGATGGGACGGTTCGGGGCTATCAAACAAATGAAGCGAATACCGCTTACTTTTTGTTCGCTCCGCGCCTATATGAACGCATGATGACGCTCTGGCAGCTTTCGCTGGAGCAGTGACCGAGTGGAGACGGACCATGAGCAAGGCAGGCGGCAGCGACTCGAAGAGCACGCTCTACTGCTCATTTTGCGGCAAGAGCCAGCATGAGGTCCGTAAGCTTATCGCTGGGCCGACAGTGTTCATTTGCGATGAGTGCGTGGAACTGTGCATGGACATTATCCGTGAGGAATCCAAGTCCTCACTGGTGAAATCGCGCGATGGCGTTCCAACGCCAAAAGAAATCAGCAAAGTGCTTGATGATTATGTCATCGGCCAATCGCATGCCAAGAAGGTGCTTTCTGTAGCGGTGCATAACCACTACAAGCGCCTCACGCATGCAGCCAAGCACAATGACGTTGAGCTTGCAAAGTCCAATATCCTGCTCGTCGGGCCGACGGGTTCGGGTAAGACATTGCTTGCACAGACGCTGGCGCGCATTCTCGATGTGCCCTTTACGATGGCCGACGCCACAACGCTGACCGAAGCCGGTTATGTGGGTGAGGATGTTGAGAACATCATTCTGAAGCTGCTTCAGGCGTCTGACTATAATGTAGAACGCGCCCAGCGCGGCATCGTTTACATCGACGAGATCGACAAGATTTCCCGCAAGTCGGACAATCCATCGATTACACGCGATGTGTCGGGCGAAGGTGTGCAGCAGGCGCTGTTGAAGATTATGGAAGGCACGGTGGCTAGCGTGCCGCCGCAGGGCGGGCGCAAGCATCCACAGCAGGAATTCCTGCAAGTGGATACGACCAACATTCTCTTCATCTGCGGTGGTGCTTTTGCGGGTCTTGAGCGAATCATTTCAGGACGTGGCAAGGGCACTTCAATCGGCTTTGGCGCAAACGTCTCAGCTCCCGATGATCGGCGTACCGGTGAGGTATTCCGTGAGCTGGAACCTGAGGATCTGTTGAAGTTCGGTCTGATTCCTGAGTTCGTTGGCCGCTTGCCGGTCATCGCAACGCTTGAGGATCTGGACGAGGAAGCGCTGAAACGCATCCTGCAAGAACCCAAGAACGCGCTTGTGAAGCAGTATCAACGCTTGTTCGACATGGAAGATGTTGAGCTGACATTCAATGATGAAGCGGTATCGTTGATTGCGCGCAAGGCTATTGAGCGCAAGACGGGCGCGCGCGGTTTGCGGTCGATCATGGAGAGCATTCTGCTCGACACGATGTATGACCTGCCGGGTCTTGATAATGTGGAACAGATCGTGGTTGGTCCCGAAGTGGTTGAGGGCAAGGCTCCCCCTCTCTACATCTACGCGGATCGGTCGGATGAGAATGCAACGGCCAGTGCATGAGTGAGTCGATCGCTGGCAATCTGATTGCTTGCCGTTCTTAGAGAATGAATGCGGCACCGTTCGGTAGAGCGGTGCCGCATTGCTTTTGTGATTCAAGGTTAATTCTGTCATTCTCTCTGCTGCAGCAAACAAAAAATGGATATCATTTTTGTATAAGTTTGATGCACAAACCAAAGTGCTAGAGCAAAATAGCAACGTGAATGTAATGCATTTTGCTCTAAAGCCGACCCGCGTGGTGTTCTTGTACACACTTCTTGACGGGTGAGAGCTTGAAAGCAAGCGCAACTCTCTCCAACTTACGAGAGTTGCTGCGATGCTGTCATGCTCAAGGGGGGTGACGGAGGCAGTGCACCGGAAGCAGTTGCGTGAGTGATGAGAGCTTCCGGCAATCCGTCCGTAAGCCTGCCAAATTTGGGGGCATGGGCGCATATGAAAGGAATACGGGCCATGACGACAACAAAGCCCCGTCAGGCGGTGGCCGCCGGAACGGTTGGAACCTATCCCGTTCTTCCGCTCCGTGATATTGTTGTTTTTCCGCACATGGTCGTGCCGCTTTTTGTGGGACGCGACAAATCTATCCGCGCGCTTGAAGAAGTCGTGAAGAGCGACCGGCATATCTTGCTGGCGACTCAGATCAATGCGTCTGATGATGATCCTGCAACGGACGCCATTTATGAAGTAGGCACGCTTGCGAACGTCCTACAGCTGCTGAAGCTGCCTGATGGAACCGTGAAGGTTCTGGTAGAGGGGGCCTCGCGCGCCCGTGTGAAAACATATACCCGCAGCGACGATTTTTACGAAGCTGAAGCCGAAGCATTGCCAGAGTCGACCGGCAACGATGTCGAAATCGAGGCTTTGGCACGTTCTGTGATGGGCGAGTTCGAGAACTATGTTAAGCTGAACAAGAAGATCTCTCCTGAGGTCGTTTCTGCCGTTACGCAGATTGAGGATCCTTCAAAGCTTGCTGATACGGTGGCATCGCATCTGGCGGTAAAAATCGCGGATAAGCAGGGTATTCTTGAAGCTGCGTCGGTTTCGGAACGTCTGGAGAAGGCGCTCGGATTGATGGAGAGCGAGATTTCCGTTCTTCAGGTGGAAAAGCGCATCCGCTCACGCGTAAAGCGTCAGATGGAGAAGACTCAGCGTGAGTACTATCTGAACGAACAGATGAAGGCGATCCAGAAGGAGCTCGGCGACGAAGATGGCCGTGATGAGCTGACAGAGATCGAAGAGCGCATCGAGAAGACACGTCTCAGCAAGGAAGGACGTGAGAAGGCATTGGGCGAGTTGAAGAAGTTGCGCCAGATGTCGCCGATGTCGGCTGAAGCGACTGTTGTGCGTAATTATCTTGACTGGATACTCGGAATTCCATGGGCCAAGCGTTCGAAGGTCAAGAAGGATTTGAATCTTGCGCAAGATGTGCTCGATTCGGATCACTTTGGCCTCGACAAGGTCAAGGAACGTATTCTTGAGTATCTTGCTGTGCAACAGCGTGCGAACAAGCTGACTGGTCCGATTCTGTGCCTGGTAGGTCCTCCAGGCGTGGGTAAAACCTCGCTCGGCAAGTCGCTTGCGAAGGCGACGGGACGTGAGTTTGTACGCTTGTCGCTCGGCGGTGTGCGCGATGAGGCGGAAATCCGTGGGCATCGTCGTACCTACATCGGTTCGATGCCTGGCAAGATTATTCAGTCAATGCGTAAGGCCAAGACATCCAACCCACTCATCCTGCTTGATGAGATCGACAAGATGGGTATGGATTTCCGTGGCGATCCCTCTGCAGCACTGCTTGAGGTGCTTGATCCAGAGCAGAACAGCACGTTCAACGATCATTACCTTGAGGTCGATTATGATCTTTCCAACGTGATGTTCGTGACCACGGCTAATACGCTCAATATTCCGACGCCGTTGCTCGATCGTATGGAAGTGATCCGTATTGCGGGTTATACGGAAGAAGAAAAGAAAGAGATCTGCCGCAAGCACCTGATTCCGGAAGCCATAACCAAGCATGGCTTGAAGGAAGGCGAGTGGTCAATCGATGATTCAGGCATCATGCTGCTGATCCGTCGCTATACGCGGGAGGCTGGCGTGCGTAACCTTGAGCGCGAAATCTCGAATCTTATCCGTAAGGCGGTGAAGGAGATTGTGCTGAAGAAGTCTGATTCCGTAACTGTGACAGAGGCTAATCTGGCTGATTATCTTGGCCCACCAAAGTTCCGCTTTGGCGAGGTGGAGACCGAGGATCAGGTTGGTGCGGTTACGGGGCTGGCCTGGACTGAGGTTGGTGGTGAGTTGCTGACCATTGAAGGCATCAAAATGCCCGGTAAGGGCAAGATGACAGTCACGGGTAACCTGAAAGACGTCATGAAAGAATCGATCTCGGCGGCGGCATCTTATGTTCGTTCGCGCGCGTCCGATTTTGGCATCGACCCTTCCTTCTTTGACAAGCATGATATCCATGTACACGTGCCGGAAGGCGCGACGCCTAAGGATGGCCCTTCTGCCGGTATCGGTATGGCAACTGCTATCGTCTCAACGCTGACAGGTATTGCGGTGCACCGTGATATCGCGATGACGGGTGAGGTGACCTTGCGCGGGCGCGTACTGCCTATCGGCGGCTTGAAAGAGAAGCTCCTCGCAGCGCTTCGCGGTGGGCTGAAGAAGGTGCTCATTCCGGAGGAAAATGCCAAGGATCTGGCAGAGATTCCGGATAGCGTGAAAAACGGTCTCGAAATCGTGCCCGTGTCACGCATGGAGCAGGTGCTCGAACATGCCTTGGTGCGTCAACCTGAAGCGCTCAAAGCGACCGATAAGCCCTCTGAGGGGGTTTCGCTCGCCAAGGAAGAGGGCGACTCTGCGGTTTCTATTGCCCATTAAGGCAGCGCGTCAGCCCGAATAATTGTTGAAAACGGCCCTCCGGATGGCTTCCGGAGGGCTTTTTTTCCGAAATAGCATGGGAAGGCATTGCTTTCGTTGGTAGTTTGCGTCATGCGGAGGCTCTTGCCGCGTAAACGGGTGATAAGCCCCATTTTTCCGGCATGGATCATTTTAACCATGACTCGGGTTGACGAGTTTAGGAGGACCATATGAACAAAGGTGATCTCGTTTCAGCCGTCGCCGACAAGGCAGGTCTGACCAAAGCCCAGGCAGGCGAAGCGCTGGACGCTGCCATTGAGGTGATCACCTCGGCGCTCTCCAAGGGCGACGAAGTAAAGCTGATCGGTTTTGGCACGTTCGTTGTTGCTGACCGTCCCGCTGGCACGGCGCGCAACCCGCGCACAGGTGAGACCATTGCGGTCGCTGCTTCGCGCACGCCGAAGTTCAAGGCCGGCGCTGGCCTCAAGGACGCTGTCAACGGCAAGTAAGCCAAGACAGAATGCCTATGGTGCATGCACTGCCTGAGATGCAGGTGTATTGCTGCCATCTATAAAAAATCTCAGGGCAATATCCTAAAATCAATTTTATTGGGTATTGCCCTGGATAAAACGATAAAATGCTGCATTCAGACTTGCAAAGCACGAAAAGTTGCCGTAGACGAGTTCTTGTCGCTGCGGCGAAGATTGCTTCCTGATTTGTGAATGGGAAGCGTTTTGGGGCGGTTAGCTCAGCTGGTTAGAGCGCCACGTTTACACCGTGGATGTCGGGGGTTCGAATCCCTCACCGCCCACCATTTAGGCCTGTAGCCTACAAATGATGGCACTTTCGATGTGCGTGAGCGTTAAATGCGCTAATCGTGGTTTTTCTCATTATATATCTGATTTTTTGCTAGCCATCAGGTTTTTTCCTGAAGGATGCAAATGCATAAGCGCTGTTAATCATCTGTGGGCGTCTTGCTAATATCTAATTGTTCAGCATGTAGTTTATTCCAAGAGCGGTTTCCATTTCTGGCGTGATGCAGTAGCTTGCGGCGGCGCGCGGCAGTCGGAGACATTATCATGCAGGCCTTTTCTTCCAACGGTGTACGTATCAATTATATTGATTTGCCCCCTCAAGAAGGGCATGGACGTCCCATTTTGCTGATTCATGGTTTTGGTTCCAACCATATGATCAATTGGGTGAATACTGCTTGGACCACGACATTAGGACGCGCTGGCTACAGGGTGATCGCTCTCGATAATCGTGGGCATGGCGAGAGCGAGAAACTCTATGATCCGGCTGATTATACTACTGCGTTGATGGCAGAGGATGCACGGCGTCTCCTGGATCATCTGGATATTCAGCAGGCAGCGGTGATCGGTTATTCGATGGGCGCGCGGAATACGGCGCAGTTAATGTCAATGCATCCAGATCGAGTCACGGCAGCAGTGCTTGGAGGGCTTGGTATTCATCTGATTGAGGGTGCGGGTCTTCCGTCTGGCATTGCAGAAGCTATGGAGGCGCCATCGCTTGATACCCTCACCGATCCAGACCAGCGCATGTTTCGAGCTTTTGCTGAGCAAACACGCAGCGATCTGCGCGCTTTGGCTGCCTGTATTCGTGGATCGCGTGGCGCACTAGCGCGTGAGCAGGTGGAAGCAATAATGCTGCCTGTGCTTGTGGCTGTGGGATCAAATGATCAGATTGCTGGTTCTGGCGAGGCATTAGTACGATTGCTGCCGAATGGGCGTTTTCTTGATATTCCTGGGCGGGATCATAACCTTGCTGTAGGCGATAGAATTCATAAGCAAGGCGTTGTTGCATTTCTGGATGAGGTTTATACATCTGCTGCCGGCATTTGAAAAAACAGCTTTCGGCAATTCGGAGAGACAATCTGATAGTTCATAGTTTTCTCACGCGCGAAGAATAGTGATAGACGTAGGCTCGCATTTTTGTGGGCTTTTTTATTGCTACAGAAGATAATAAGAAGTTATTTTCTGGATTAAAAAATATATCTAGATAAGAAATTCATATTATATATATTAATATCATTTTTATTTACGGTTTGTTGAAGGTAATATTTTACTTTGATGTTCGGTGAATGAACAATTGTTTAGTTTAGGATATTAAATTCTATATCAGAATTTTCTCGCAAATAGCTTGCAGATTTTTTCTTTTCAGATGAATTTATCCTAGTTGCCGTAATCATAAATGGTAGAGGCAACTTATGAGACCTATCTGAAATCGCTGACAGTTAATGAAATGTTGAGTGCTGTGGTCTCGTTATTTATACTTTATGAAAATATCATTATACATCAGCCGGTTAAGCAAGAGGATTGAAATGAATAAAAATTCAGTTCAAGATATAGCTGATTTAATTTTCAATGTATGGAAAGGTATTGATGTTTCTTCTTTCGTGGGTGACCGACAACGCGAAGTTTTGCGTGTCGCGATGAATGAAGAAGTATCTATCACTCTGATATTTAATGATAAAATGCACTTTTGGGTTTTGATCGCTGAACGTGAAGTGGGGCATTTGTCTGAGCATATGAGAGATAGGCTGATAGAAGCTCTCATCGATACAACATCTCACTCACGATACGATGAAGGCCTTACTGTGGGACTGACAGCTGAACAGAAAATATCCGTTTCAAAAATTCTGGTTGACGTATCGGTTAAGCAGGATATCATTAATTCAATCCAAAGATTATTCTCAGTAATTATGGGGAATCGATATGAAAACAAAATTGATAGTTCTTACGTAATAGTATGAGGAAGAGATTTGTTTCTATGTTTGATTCTTAGCGTTCCATTTATTACTAAGAGAGTTCTTGATCATGTCGGCTTTTTCATTCAGTAATTTGGTCGACAGTCTTGGTCCTGGCATTTTTATGACGGGAGAGAATAGTTTCGATCTGTTTTTCCAAGAAGATGATGTGGTTTCAACCACTTATCTCGCGCGCGATGGAAAGCGTGTTGTTACAGATTTGATTGTTGCAGATATTTCCGGCATGCGCGCTATTAATCGCAAGGCATTGCTGAATCATGTTGTCCTTGTAAATAATCTTATGACAAGGCATGGCGATTTTCGATTGGGTATCGATTTCAGAAAATTGCTTATCCTTACTGGTGAATTCAATGTCTGCCATTTCACAGATAATGCTTTTCCCCGTTTTCTAATGAACTGGGTTGCGCAAGTTAAGGCTTTGCGTAAGGTCGTAAACGCATTCATGCGTCGATCTTGATGCAATAAATTAGTTATTCTCCCGCCTACTAGTTGTTCTTCAAGTAATATCTATTTTAAATACCGATAAGGCTATCGAGTGTTGATTTCTATTGTTGGGAATAAAAACAGATAATCAAACGATAAAACTTATAGAGATAAATAGGGGGTTCGCTATGCGTAGCTTAGACGGATACCGTACGATTGCTTTTAATGCCCCAGATGCATTATGTCTCGATATCATTGGTAATTCAGATCCAAGTATTCTTGAGAAACTCCCCGTGCAAGTGCATCCATCTTCTTTGAAGTTGGAAGAGCTGGTTGATCAAGAAATTGAAGAGCAGGCAGCAGGCCCGCAAACAGCCCAGTTACACGAAACCAAGATGGTGCATGTGGTTGAAAGTGCTCTTCGGACGCTTCCGCCTGAGCAGCAGGCTACTATTTTAAGCGCATCACAAGCGCATTTGCATCAAATAATGCAAGATGTTCTTGTTCCGTCGCCTGCATCACCTATCACCCCCGGCAGCGAGATTGAGTTACGCGGTAATATTCAACAAGCTAGCCGGGCTGCAGAGAAGGCGCTGGAGAGTAATGTCTGCCATCTTGTTGAAGAAATGCTCACTAAGCCCTTGGAACCTTATGCGGTAGATTCCTCTATTCTGGCAGCAGATGCTATTCATGCGCCAAAAATCTATCGCCGTCATGATGGTACTTTTAATTTAATTCGGGCAGTTCCTCCGATTGAAAACCTTATCCTGCCCGGTGGCGGCGCCAAGGGGATTGGCCTTGCAGGTGCATTGATGGAAATGGAAAATGCCGGCATGCTCAGTGGCTTACGCTCGCTTGCAGGTAGCTCCGCAGGGGCATTGGTTGTGACCTGGCTTTCTGTTGGCCGTAGTGTAACAGAGCTTGGGGCCTTGCTTGGCGGTAATTTTCGTAATCTGCTTGATACAAATGATGCCCTCAATAAGGTCTATCCTGACATTCAATTCCGTTCGACGGCTGCGATTATTGCCACGCTTCTGACGCCTTTCGGTGCAGGCCATGATACTGCAACAGGTATGATCAAGAAGCTCGATGAGGTGACGTCGTCTGAAGTGCGAGCGTATCTCAGCAGTCGTAATCCAGAGGAATTAAGCGAAGAGATAGAGGCATTTGCCGCGCGTGAAACTGTTAATAAAGCTTTCAAGGGCGAGATCAGCTTCGATAAATATGAGGTTGATGATGCCATTTCTGAACGTATAGCACACATTCAGAACAGGTTTGCTGTGCTTCAACAGGCTGCTGATTTTACCAAAAGCCGGCAAGGGAAGATGGTAACTTTTGACGATATGGCAGTATTGCACGCTTTGGCGCCCGAGAAGTTCAAATCTGTACGCATTACGGCTCATGATCTGGCAACGCGCGATAATGTCATCTTTAGTGAAGAGAATGCGCCTTCATTTCCCATCGCTTATGCTGCCAGAGCTTCCATGGCGCATCCACTGATTGCAACGGGCGTAACGTTTTCAGGCTTTAATTTTAAAGGTGCCAACCATTTATTTTCTGATGGCGGCATTTCATCGAATGTGCCCGTTGAGGCGCTTGTGCCTACAAACGTGCCTCTTGTCTCTCCAAAAGGATTGCCTACTCCTGCGTACCAGCGGCTGCGTGCTGCAACTGCCGTCATGGCATTTGATGAGGATGGTCATGCCACAAAAATGATCAATAAATCTCCTACAGTACAGTGGAATGAGCGGGGCATCTTCACATGGATTAAGGATGCGATTGTGAATGGTGTATCAGGATGGGTGGCATCCAATCCCGAGATGGCAAAAGACTACTTGGCAGATATGCAGAAAATCCATGATTATGGGGTGAATACTCTTGTGGTGAAGCATGGTGATATTTCATCACTTGATGTCGATGCCAGCTGCAAGCGCAAGGGCGAAGCTATCATGCTGGCGCGTATAAGTCTGCAGGAGCAGCTTAAGATTGTAAGAGGTGATAGTTACGCGGTTGAGGTTGGTTCGATTAAAGAAGCCTTTGATTTGCTGGATGATAGAGAAAAAGAGCTGATATTGGCAGCGGGACCCTCTGTAGAAGTTAGCTTCTCTTCCGCTTTTGCTCCCGAAGAGCAGGTTGAGGCCAATAAGAAGGATGCTGATTCAGCGTTGCACAATGAATTATACGCTTTAGTGGCTGCTGAACATGAAAGGCGCCAAGAAGGACGTATATATCTGATGATGTAAGAGGGCGCCTAAATAAGAAATGGGGCTAAGGGCAGAAGAAAGAAAGATAGAGTATTTTTAGTGCTTTGCCACAAATGCCTCGCCTTTTATCAAATGCTATAGAATAATATTGTCAGGAAAATTCTATTTTAAGATTTGTCTGAATTTCTGAGAAATTTATCCTTAGTGTCGAATGTCATTTTTCTGACATTTTGTGAGCTTATTGACAAAATCACACTTGATGTGTGTGTGACTGTATTAAATTATTAACTATAAATTTCTATATGAAAACAATGGGATATATACGTGAGCAATATAGATAATAGTTTTCGTGGCTATCATACGGCGCAGCTTACCAATGAATCATCGGGATGTGTCTGCGTTGATGACGATTATGATAATTATGCAGCACCTTCTTTGAGTTCAGAGGTTATGACTGCTTTAAATGCGGCAAGATCGGTAGCGCCTTCTTTGAGTTTAGAGGCTATGGCTGTTTTAAATGCAGCAAGACTGGTCGCAGTTCCGAAATATCGTTCTGTGGTCCAGAAAAATGCAGATCCTGCTATTTTAAACAGGGTGCTCCTAAAGGATGAACATGAGCATGAATTAAAAAAGGAAATTATTAATACATACGGTAGGGATTTCCTTAATTCATTAAGCAAGGAAGCCGAAGATCGTATTGTGCAGGATGTTCAGTCAAATATGACAAATATTCTTTACTGGGGAGACAGCAAGTTAATAAGAACTTCTTTAGAGCGTTATATTTTTCGGGCGATTGATAAAGAATATCCTCAGGGATAAATGCACGCAGAAGTCATAAGCAAAAATTTATTGCGCTTCTATGATGAAGCTTAGGCAAGTTTTTCTGCTTCTGCTTATTATTGTACGTTACAAAGTATGCACGAATTACCTAGGCGGCACTAATGGCTGCCTAGGAGCAGTATTCGCTAATTTATCGATAAGGTGTTAGCTCCAGGCAGATAATTACACGCTCTTGAAAGCATCTGACCTTACACCGGCGAAAATACCTTCAGCCCAACGATACCGCTAAGTATGAGGCCAACGCAAACGAGGCGCATGACCGTTGCTGGTTCGTGAAACAGCACAATACCAAGGGCCACAGTGCCAAGTGCGCCAATGCCAGTCCAGATGGCGTAAGCGGTGCCTACCGGCAGTACCTTGAGCGACCACGCAAGTAGAAAGAAGCTGATTGCCATTGCAATAATGGTCAATACTGATGGCACTAAACGGGTGAAGCCCTCAGTATACTTCAGGCCGATTGCCCAACCGGTTTCAAATATGCCAGCGACGAAAAGCGCAAGCCATGCCATGCCAGATTGTCCCATAACGGACCTCCTGATTGGTTCATGACGAGGTCGTCCTCGCCGGGAAAGCTTGAAAGTGGCGCTGACAGATCATCCGTCTGGCGGGGTCGTCCCCACGTCGCCAATAGTGTTGAGGCCCAGACTGTTACTGGATGCGCTTAAAAACGCGATCCCAGCGCACTTCCTGAGGCCACTTCCAGATTTGCCACGCAGAAGTGCCTTCGTCCAGTGAAAAGAACGTCACTTCTGCCCGGCCAATCAGATTATCAAACGGTACATATCCCATTGAGGCCAGATCGCGTGAGTCTGCCGAGTTATCGCGGTTGTCACCCATCATAAAGTAATGGTTCTCTGGTACCTTATAGAGGAATGTATTTGCCCAATAACTACCAACGCCTTCACGCTCCATAATGGTGTAGCTGTGGCCATTGGGTAATGTTTCGCGATAAAGTGGCGCCTGTATGGTTTTGCCCCATTGGTCTATCTCAGGATAGCTGCCTATGCGCTCGCGCTTTACAGGGGTGCCGTTGATAACGAGCACGTTGTCAACCATCTGGATGGTGTCGCCCGGCAAGCCGATGACGCGTTTGACAAAATCCGTGCCGTCGTTTTTTGGCGAGGCAAAAACAGTGATGTCGCCGCGCTTTGGTTCAGCACCCCAGATGCGTCCCTTAAAAGGAATGATCCCCCATGGCAGCGAAAATCGTGAGTAGCCATAAGAGAACTTCGACACAAACAGGTAGTCGCCAATAAGCAATGTCGGAATGAGTGATCCTGATGGAATCACGAACGGTTGAAACAGCAGCGTCCGAATAACGAGCGCAATCAATAGCGCCTGCACGATGACCTTGATCGTATCACCGATGCCACTTTTTTCTGGTTGATCCTGCGATGGATCGGAGGGCGGCAGTGTCGTGTTGTCGTTCGATGATGCTGTCATGTTGGCTCCATACGCTATGACATGCATAGGATATTGAGGCCCGGTTCTGCAAGCCGGCATGCACAGATCTGAAAGTAATGATGGCCTGCAGCTGGTAATGATTTCTATCTCAGGACGGAGCAGACCTGCATGCTCTGCATGGCGTGAGCATTGACCAATGGCAGGAAGTTTCCATATGGTTAGTTAAACTAACTTACGACCTGACCTGTTATTGGGTGGTTTATGAGGTGCTCGGATGTTGATTGAGCATATGGCCGATGAAGCGGCCGCTATTGCTGATTTGCTTCGTCCTGCAATTCTAAGGCTTAACCGCGATTTGCGCCGTGAAACACGCGCGGCGGTTGGGCTTTCGCCGTTTCAGACGCTCATTCTGGCGACATTGCATCAAGAACCGGGGCTTGGCGTTAATGAGTTGGCTGCGCGTGAGCGCATCAAACCTCCCAGCATGAGTGTCCATATCAAGCAGCTTGAAGCAGCTGGGCTTTTGCATCGCGTTGAGGGCGCGCACAATGATCGCCGTCGTGTCGGTTTAGCCATTACGAATGCTGGCGAAGAGGTGCTTGCGCAAGTGCGCCATCTGCGCACGCAATGGCTTGCAGCCCGGATTGCGCGGTTATCTGATGAAGAGCGCGAAAATATTCTTCGTGCAGTTGCGCCGCTGATCAAGTTGAGCGAGCAGGTGGCGCCATGACCTCTCCTGCAAAAGCCAATCTGCTTGTTCGCATTGTTGAACGCATGAAGCGTTCGCGCTTTCTTGTGCCCTACGTTGTAGGGTGTGCGCTATTCATGCAAATGCTGGATGCAACCGTGATTGCCATGGCGCTGCCAGAGATGTCGCGCTCGCTAAACGTTGATCCGGTACGTCTTAATATAGCAATTACGTCGTACCTGCTGAGTGTATCTGTGTTTATTCCGATTAGCGGATGGGTGGCGGATCGCTTTGGGGGGCGAAATGTGTTTGTCGCGGCGATTGCGTTGTTTACAATCAGCTCGATGTTTTGTGGGCTGGCAGATACCTTGCCGGAACTTGTTATGGCGCGCTTGGCCCAAGGAGCTGCTGGCGCTATGATGGTGCCGGTTGGACGCATAGTGATGCTGCGCTCTGTCAGCAAGGCCGATCTGATGCAGGCCACCACCTATCTCACCTTGCCGGCATTATTGGGGCCTGTGTTTGGCCCACCGATTGGCGGGTTTATCACTACCTTCAGCTCCTGGCGCTGGATATTTTTGATGAACGTGCCGATGGGCATCATTGGCATCATCCTTGCCATTGTTTTCATCAAGAACACCCGAGAAGAAAAGGTGCCCCCGCTGGATTTCCGGGGCTTTCTGCTCACGGGTGTTGCGCTGGCATGTCTCGTGATGGGTTTTGAGACGATGGGGCAGGGGGAAATACCGTGGAAAATCAGCTTGTCGATTTTGAGCGTGGGGGGGATTGCAACGGTGCTCTACATCTTTCATGTGCGCCGGACGCTTGATCCGATTGTGGATTTAAGCCTGATGAAAATCAGGACGTTCTCGACATCCGTTCTCGCGGGTAATCTTTGCCGGTTTAACGTGGGCGCCGCGCCCTTCCTGATGGCGATCTTGTTGCAGATCATTTTTGGAATGTCGCCGTTTGCAGCCGGAATGATCACCTTCGCTGGCGCGCTTGGTGCAATTGTTGCCAAGGTACTGATCTCAAGGCTATTTCAGCAGTATGGGTTTAGGTATGTGCTGGCAGCGAATGCGATTGCGCTGGGGCTCTCGATTGCTGTATGCGCGCTGTTTACGCCCATAACCTCACACCTTGTCATCATTCTTGTGCTCTTCATTGGCGGGGTATTCCGGTCGCTGCAAATGACGGGGATTAATGCGCTGGCGTTTTCGGATATTCCATTCGAACGCATGAGTGGCGCTAATACGCTGTCAAGCATGATGCAACAGCTGGCTTTCAGTCTTGGTGTCGGCATCGCTGCACTGACCATGCGGGCTAACATGACGATTAATAACACAACCGAACTTGGCTTGGAGGATGTGCAGGTAGGATTTTTGGTGCTGGCGGTGCTCGCCGCGTTTTCTGCGGTGTGGTTCTTGCGCTTGCCAGAAAACGCTGGTGAGGTTGTAAGTCGTGGACGGATGGAACCCCACAATAAACCCCTTACCGACCACCATGCCTGATTTAGGTTCTGAGCCTATAAAGCATCGCTCGATAAAGCATATGAAGTCGCGGTGCTTTAATTTTCAGTGCGCTATTCCAACTGGGCGGATTTCACGGTTACGCGTTGATGAGATCGTGGATATAATGATTTCATAGGTCCGCGTAGTTTATGACAGGCAGGAATGTATGACGATGCATCAGCAGAGCAACTCTTCCATCGATCCCGTTAAGCTCGACAGGCTTGCGGAGGTTGCGGTCAAGGTTGGGCTACAGCTTCAGGCTGGGCAGGATTTGCTCATCACTGCGCCGATGGTCGCGCTGCCATTGGTGCGCCGCATCGCCGTTCATGCTTACGCTGCCGGGGCGGGGTTGGTTACGCCGATTTTTTCGGATGAAGAGCTGACACTCGCGCGTTATCGGTTTGGCGCAGACGGCAGTTTCGACCGTGCAGCCAATTGGCTTTATGATGGAATGGCGAAAGCATTTTCGCAAAACACCGCACGACTGGCCATTGTAGGCGATAACCCGTTGCTGCTATCCAATGAAGATCCGGCAAAGGTAGCGCGTGCCAACAAGGCAACGTCCATGGCTTATCAGCCAGCGCTGGAAAAGATTGCCGGGTTCGACATCAACTGGAACATCGTAGCGTATCCAGGCACGGCCTGGGCGAAGCAGGTGTTTGCGGATGATGCTGAAAATATAGCGGTGAAAAAGCTGGCCGATGCGATATTTGCCGCATCCCGTGTTGATGGTGATGATCCGATTGGCGCCTGGGTTGCGCACAATGCGGCGCTGCGCACGCGCTCATCGTGGCTGAATGAACAGCGTTTTCATGCCTTGCATTTCAAAGGGCCGGGCACCGATCTCGTCGTCGGTCTGGCGGATGGCCATGAATGGCAAGGCGGTGCATCGACGGCCAAGAACGGCATTACCTGTAATGCTAATATCCCCACTGAAGAGGTGTTCACGACACCGCATGCGTTGCGCGTTGATGGTTATGTCTCCAGCACCAAGCCATTATCGCATCAGGGCACGCTGATTGATAACATCTCGGTGCGGTTCGAAGCTGGCCGTATTGTCGAAGCCAAAGCATCGCGCGGTGGGGCGGTGCTCAACAAGGTGCTCGATACGGATGAGGGTGCGCGCCGTCTTGGTGAGGTGGCACTTGTGCCGCACTCGTCTCCCATCTCAAAAAGCGGCATTTTGTTTTACAATACGCTGTTCGATGAAAACGCCTCGTGCCACATTGCGTTAGGACAGTGCTACTCCAAATGTTTCCTCGATGGCGCAAGCCTGACACCTGAGCAGATTGCAGCCCAGGGCGGCAACAAGAGCTTCATCCATATCGACTGGATGATTGGCTCCAATGAGATCGACATCGACGGTGTGCATGCTGATGGTCGCCGCGTGCCGGTATTCCGCAAGGGTGAGTGGGCTTAGGGCAGTTTGCGTTCAATTTGATTATTCAAATGAATGCAAGTTGCGCTCTAATCTATCGCTGCTTCGTAAACAAGATAAATACATTGCTGTATTGATAGCGGAGTGAGGGCCAGTGTGTGATTGTGCTCGTCAGGATATGTCCAGTGTTTCGCGCAGATCCTTGCTTTCAGGGGGAATGATCTTAGGTGCTGCTGCAATGCTGCCTGCAGCTGCCTTTGCTGAGACACCTCAGAATGCGATATCGCCAGATGCTGCGCTGGCGCGTTTGATAGAGGGCAATGCCCGTTATGCGGAGAATAAACCGACGCAACAGGATTACTCTGCCGGGCGTGCAAGGCGTTCTGTGGGGCAGCACCCGATAGCTGCGATCTTGAGTTGTTCGGATTCCCGTGTCGCGCCAGAGCTGGCATTTGATCAGGGACCCGGGGATCTTTTCGTGGTGCGCGTGGCGGGCAATTTCGTCAATGATGATGGCCTGGCCAGTATTGAATATGCGATCAAATATCTTGGCGCGCCGCTCATCATGGTGTTGGGGCACGTAAATTGCGGTGCGGTTGATGCCACCATCAAGGTTGTGAGAGACAACGTGACCTTGCCGGGCCATTTGCCGGATATGATCCGTGAGATTAAGCCAGCAGTGGAAGTAGCCCTGCGGGATCATAAAGACGATGTGCTTGCAGCCGCGATTATCGAAAATGTTCGGCTGGGCGTTCACCGCCTTGAGGCAGCCGATCCTATCCTGAGTGGCTTTGTGCAGCAGGGGCGCCTTAAGATCGTTGGAGGGCTTTATGATCTATCGACCGGAAAAATCAGTCTTATCTAGAGGATGTGTCGATTTTCGTTCTCTGGTGGCCTGATATTGCAATGAAAAAGAGCGTCTAAAGACGCTCTTTCTACAGCTCGAACTGGCGCGAGGATCAGCGCATCCTAAGCCTCTGTTGTGTACTTCTTACGAGCACTGAAACGGGGAGATGTTCGGCATTTTTGTTGTTGCAGGCGCGAACGTGCCGGTATCAGGATCGCGCACCAGCAACAGTCCGCTGCCAATGCTGAAATATGCTCCATGCAATGCGGTTGTGCCTTGTGCCACTGCCTTTGCAATGAAGGGGAATGTCATCAGGTTGTTCAGGCTCAAATCCACCGAGGCCAGTTCCAGCTGATAAAGATAATCCGTACGATCAAAGGTCTCGCTTGGTCCCAGATTATTGGCTGCCGGGGCAATCTGTGACATCCAATGGCCGATAAAATCACTGGCTGACAAAGGCTTGCGCTCATCCGCAAAGGCGCGAATACCGCCACAGGTTTCGTGGCCTAGCACGACGATATGCTTTACCTTCAGCGCCTGCACACCGAATTCCAGCGCTGCGCTTGTGCCGTGCTGTGAATGGCGGTCTGTGTCGTAAGCCGGCACGAGATTGGCAACATTGCGCACGACTAGCAGCTCGCCGGGTGAGGCATCAAAAATCACCTCGGGAGAGACGCGTGAATCCACGCAGCTAATGACCATAATTTCGGGTCTCTGTCCGCTTTCGGCCAGCGCCTCATAACGTGAGCGTTCGCTGCTGAAGCGCCCATCCAGAAATGTATTGTATCCGTCAAAGAGCCTTTTTGGGAACATGCGCGTCCTTTTCAGGTGCCCCTGCTGCAATCAAGCTGCCAGAGCCAGGGTGATAGACAAAAGATCGTTAGAGCGCCTGACATTCTGATTGAATCAGAACTGCGCTCTAATTTCTATATTTCACCGCAACTTGCGTTCATTTGAATAATCAAATTGAACGCAAACTGCTCTAATAGATAAAATCTTCTATCATCCGTTCATTCTATCCGTCACCCTGTTTTTTACTCTCTTTCCCCGTTAAAGGGGTGCTGTCGCTCCTACCAGCCACGCTCGCGTTGTCTCATCCACCAACGGTGAGAGCACGTCGCGCACGCGGGCGTGATAAGCATTCAGCCACGCGATTTCATCAGGACGCAGAAGTGATTTAGAGATCAATGTGAGGTCAATCGGCGCAAGTGTGATGGTCTCAAAGCCGAATATCGGCCTTTCCGCGTCAGTTGCCGTGCGAGGCTCAACGATCAGCAGGTTCTCAATGCGGATGCCATAGTGCCCCTCCCGGTAATAACCGGGTTCGTTTGAAAGGATCATCCCCGCCTTGAGCGCCACATTTCCAAGCTTGGAAATCCGCTGTGGACCTTCATGCACCGACAGGAACGAACCAACGCCGTGCCCGGTGCCATGATCGAAATCGAGCCCCGCTTCCCACAACGCCTGCCGTGCGAACGGATCGATCTGCGCACCTGTCGTACCTTCGGGAAACACAGCCCGAGCCACCGCGATGTGGCCCTTGAGAACGCGCGTAAAACGATCCCGCATCTCGGCAGTTGGCGTGCCAACGGCTACAGTGCGTGTGATATCGGTGGTGCCATCAATATATTGTCCACCTGAATCAATGAGCAATATGCCAGGTAGAACCGGACGGTTGCTGGACCGCGTAACACGATAATGCGGCAGGGCGGCATTCTCGTTTGCACCAGCGATGGTGGTGAAAGAAATGTCCATCAAAAGCCCGGTATCCCGCCGGAACTCTTCCAGTGCTTCAACGACTGCAATTTCTGTGAGCTGCCCTTTTGGCGCCTCACGCGCAAGCCATGCAAGAAAGCGCGATACCGCTGCTCCATCACGCCGGTGCGCTGCACGGGCGCCCTCAATCTCGCGTGCGTTCTTCACCGCCTTTAGGTCGGTGAGCGGATCTGGGCCGATGTCAAAATCTGCATCAGCGGTTGCTACCAGATGCTGCAAGGCATATGCGCCTGTATCCTGATCAATCCGCAAACGGGCGTGGTCCAGCCCATTTGCCAGTGAAGTGATAGCCGTCTCAAGTGCTTCTCTAGCATTGCGCGTATTGCTGGGGGCGACATCTGCGATTTCTGTGATGGCATTAAATGCTACAGGCTCGAAGCGTCCCGCATCAAAGCACAACGTTGGCCGCCCTTCCGTGGGAACCAGCGCATATCCCAGAGCAATTGGCGTATGGGGAACGTCATTGCCACGGATATTGAAGAGCCATGCAATGTTGTGCGGATCGCTAATGATGAGGCCATCAACGTGAGCTTCCGAAAGCAAAGTGCGCAGGCGCGCAAGTTTGCTGACAGTGGTTTCGCCAGCAACAGAAAGCGGATGCAGCCGGATCGGCGCCTCGGGTGCTGCGGGTCTGTCTTCCCAGATTGCATCAATCGGATTGTCATCCAGCGCAACCAGCGATCCGCCAACCTTGGCAATGGCCTTCTCCAGCCGCTTCACCTGTCCATCGGTGTGCAGCCAGGGATCATAAGCAAATTTCGCATTTGCAGGCAGATGCTCCGCCAGCCATGCCTCTGGCGGTGTTTCAGCAAGCGCTACGGGCGAGAACTGGGCAGGATCAATCTGCTCGTGCACCTGAATGACATAGCGACCATCAACGACGACAGCTGCCTCGTTCTCCAGCACCACGGCTGTGCCTGCCGATCCCGTAAAGCCTGTGAGCCACGCAAGGCGTTCCTCACCCGGCGGCACATACTCGCCCTGATGTTCGTCAGCGCGCGGAATGATAAATCCCGCAAGGCCCCGCTGCGCCAACAAACGGCGTAGACCCGCAAGCCGAAGCGCGGATGGGTTGGCCTCACCAAGATTGGAAGCGGCAGGATCATCGAAAGATTGGAACTGACTGCTCATAACGATTCACTCTTTTGAAACCGGAAGTGTCCGCAACCTAGCCTGTCTTGGGTTGCATTGGCACTTGTTATTTGCAATTTGGACACTTCGTTCAATAGTTATGGATGGAGAATATGTATGTAAATGTCTCTCCCAAGGCAGGAGAAATATGGGCGCTGTTTGTCAATACTGACATATTTGTGGCGTATTTATCTGTTTCATATGGGGCAATATTATTTTTATAAATTGAGGTATTGAGATATGAGCATAGGCATTGCTGCAAGCGCTTATCATAACGGAACCGCATTGGTTGACGTAGAAGGTGAAAGGCCGCAGTTTGATCAGAGTATCGTATCTCATCCCAGGGTAGCCAGAGTTATTGCCGGGGCGATCGATGGTGTTCGTATAGCTGCTGGTATTTGTCTCGCTGCTGGTATTGTGGGGGCAGCTAGTGCCAGTACGGGATTGCTGGTTAGTGGATTGATTGGATCCAGTGGGATCGCTGCTGGAATGAATGTGGTCGCAGCAGGCTTTACAGCCATGGTCACCACTGTTCCCGCACTTATTATATCAGCTGTAGCCGTTGGGTGCCTAGAGGGTTTTCCGGAAAGAGCTGCTGTTTGGCTTGTTAATTCTTTAAATTGGCAGTCATTGTTATTGAACGTCAGATCTATCTGCGGTCTTGTGACTGCAGATGAACTGAATGGGCTTGATGACGTTGGGTTATTGAGCCTTAATGCACGTATTATAGACCGCCTTTCTGGTCCGGAAGCTATTAAGCTTGATAGTCGTGTTCTGCGTTTTCTATCAGAGCCTGAGATGCAGGCTCTTAAAGAAAAACATAAAGCTGACATTCTTGCTGTTAAGCATGCTCATATATCAGCTCATATTGAGGAGTTGAATGCACGTGCAGGCCAAGCAGAAGACATTTCGATTGAAGAATTCAAAGCGCTTAGCCTCCATGATGGACAATATCTATCAGGAGCAGCTAAGGGGATTTTATTGCAGCATCTTCTGATGCTTCCATCTGTCGAAACTATCAATGGCGAAGAGCATGTTTTGCGCATGTTATCAGAAGATCAGATTGCTTATATTATTGAAAAGCATAAACAATCTCTGTCCTCAGAGAAGTTGAACGCGCTTGCAGCGCCGGAACAAAGCGTTTCGGTTGATGAGATCAACGAGCTTGGTTTTATTGATAGGAAAAACTTATCTTTTGCGGTGCTGAATAACCTCCAGCATGATAAAATCGAGCAGCTTTCAGGTGAAGTGTTAAATGATCTTAGTATCGATGCGTATGAAAATTTAGACTCGGATGTAATTAATTCTCTTTCAGAGGCTGAGCTTGGATGTCTTTCGGCTCATGTGCTGAATAAGCTTCCGGAAGTTACGCTTGTATCGCTTTCGTCTGGGATATTTCAGCATCTTTCTTCGGAGACTTTAAAAAACCTAGAGTCCCGGGTTCTGAATGGTTCTGGACTTGATCTGGCGAAATGTCTTGCAGATGAGGTGAAAGAAAAGCTTTCATCTAAACCACTAAGGTGGTTTGGTGAAACGCCTGATGTATCGACTCCGAATATAGCAAAGAAGATTCTCGCCGGAGAACGTTTATACTGGAAGCGTGAATATGGCGGCCTCCTTGATGATAATTGATTCTTATATGAGGATGAGTATATCAGTAACTGTCAAAAGCGCTCCGATCTCATAAAGCCCGTGAGCGATGCAAGACGCTCGTCACCGGGCGGTGCGGAGCTGCAAGCATAAGCGCGGATGGGTTGGGCTCATTAAATTGGAAGCATGGGATCAGTGAAGAAGTGGAACTGACCGCTCATAACGGTTCATTCTTTTAAAACCGGAAGTGTCTGCAAGATAACTTGTCTTGCGTTGCATGGGCACTCGTTATTTGCGGTTTGGACGCTTCGTTCAATAGTTATGGATGGGGAATATTTATTTAAATGTCTCTCCCATGGCAGGAGAAGCATGTTTGCCCTTTGTCCATAATGACATATTTGCGGCGTATTTACCTGTTTCTGATGGGGCAATGTTATTTTTATAAATTTGAGGTATTGAGATATGAGCATGAGCATGGTTGCAGGCGCTTATTATGGCGGGGTCGCATTGGTTGGCGCGGGGGTACATATCGGTACCGCGCCGCCATTTGATCAGAGTAGCGTCTCTCATCCCAGAGTAGCCAAGGTTATTGCCGGAACAATATTTGGTGTTGGTTTTGCTACTGTTAATAGTCTGGCTGCGGGTGTTATGGCTGCTGCTGCGATTGGGACAGGATTGCTGGCTACCAATGTTGCTGTTTGGATAGGAGCTAGTGGGGCTGTTGCTGCTGGGGTCGGTGAGGTAGGGATATTATTGGGAGCTGTAGTCAGCAATGTTTCCCTTCGTATATTAATAGCACGCTTTTCATACACTATTACTGATGCTTTGGATGACTTCTCGAACCGATCTGCTGTTTGGCTTGTTAATTCTTTAAATTGGCAGTCATTGTTATTGAACGTCAGATCTATCTGCGGTCTTGTGACTGCAGATGAACTGAATGGGCTTGATGACGTTGGGTTATTGAGCCTTAATGCACGTATTATAGACCGCCTTTCTGGTCCGGAAGCTATTAAGCTTAAAGGTCGTGTTCTGCGTTTTCTATCAGAGCCTGAGATTCAAGCTCTTAAAGAAAAATATAAAGCTGACATTCTTGCTGTTAAGCATGCTCGTATACCAGCTCATATTGAGGAGTTGAATGCACGTGCAGGCCAAGGAGAAGACATTTCGATTGAAGAATTCAAAGCGCTTGCCCCCCTTGATGGGAAAGGTCTATCAGGAGCGGCTAAGGAGATTTTATTGCAGCATCTTCTGATGCTTCCATCTGTCGAAACTATCAATGGCGAAGAGCATGTTTTGCGCATGTTATCAGAAGATCAGATTGCTTATATTATTGAAAAGCATAAACAATCTCTGTCCTCAGAGAAGTTGAATGAGCTTGCAGCGCAGGAAGAAAGCGTTTCGGTTGATGAGATCAACGAGCTTGGTTTTATTGATAGGAAAAACTTATCTTTTGCGGTGCTGAATAACCTCCAGCATGATGAAATCGAGCAGCTTTCAGGCGAAGTGTTAAATGATCTTAGTATCGACGCGTATGAAAACTTAGATTCGGACGTAATTAATTATCTTTCAGAGGATAAGAAAGGGCTTGGAAGTCTTTCGGCTCATGTGCTGAATAAGCTTCCGGAAGTTACGCTTGTATCGCTTTCGTCTGGGATATTTCAGCATCTTTCTTCGGAGACTTTAAAAAACCTAGAGTCCCGGGTTCTGAATGGGTCTGGACTTGATCTGGCGAAATGTCTTGCAGATGAGGTGAAAGAAAAGCTTTCAGTTAAACCTGTAAGATGGTATGGTCCAACGCCTGATGTATTGACTCCGAATATAGTAGGTAAGATTATCGCCGGAGAACGTTTATACTGGAAGCGTGAATATGGCGGCCTCCTTGATGATAATTGATTCTTATATGAGGATGAGTATATCAGTAACTGTCAAAAGCGCTCCGATCTCATAAAGCCCGTGAGCGATGCAAGACGCTCGTCACCGGGCGGTGCGGAGCTGCAAGCATAAGCGCGGATGGGTTGGGCTCATTAAATTGGAAGCATGGGATCAGTGAAGAAGTGGAACTGACCGCTCATAACGGTTCATTCTTTTAAAACCGGAAGTGTCTGCAAGATAACTTGTCTTGCGTTGCATGGGCACTCGTTATTTGCGGTTTGGACGCTTCGTTCAATAGTTATGGATGGGGAATATTTATTTAAATGTCTCTCCCATGGCAGGAGAAGCATGTTTGCCCTTTGTCCATAATGACATATTTGCGGCGTATTTACCTGTTTCTGACGGGGCAATGTTATTTTTATAAATTAAGGTATTGAGATATGGGCATGAGCATGGTTGCAGGCGCTTATTATGGCGTGACTGCATTGGTTGGCGCGGAGAGACATATCGATACCGCGCCGCCATTTGATCAGAGTAGCGTCTCTCATCCCAGAGTAGCCAAGGTTATTGCCGGAACAATATTTGGTGTTGGTTTTGCTACTGTTAATAGTCTGGCTGTGGGTGTTATAGCGGCTGCTGCGATTGGGACAGGATTGCTGGCTACCAATGTTGCTGTTTGGATAGGAGCTAGTGGGGCTGTTGCTGCTGGGGTCGGTGAGGTAGGGATATTATTGGGAGCTTTAGTCAGCAATGTTTCCCTTCGTATATTAATAGCACGCTTTTCAGACACTATTACTGATGCTTTGGATGACTTCTCGAACCGATCTGCTGTTTGGCTTGTTAATTCTTTGAATTGGCAGTCATTGTTATTGAACGTCAGATCTGTCTGCGGTCTTGTCACAGCAGAAGAGCTGAATAAGCTTGATGACGTTGGGTTATTGAGTGTGAGCGCAGGTATTATAGGCCGCCTTTCTGCTTCGGAAGCTATTAAGCTTGATAGTCGTGTTCTGCGTTTTCTATCAGAGCCTGAGATTCAAGCTCTTAAAGAAAAATATAAAGCTGACATTCTTGCTGTTAAGCATGCTCGTATACCAGCTCATATTAAGGGGTTGAATGCACGTGCAGGCCAAGCAGAAGACATTTCGATTGAAGAATTCAAAGCGCTTAGCCTCCATGATGGACAATATCTATCAGGAGCAGCTAAGGATATTTTATTAGAGTATCTTCTAGCGTTGCCATCTGTCGAAGCTATCAATGGTGAAGAGCATGTTTTGCGCATGTTATCGGAAGATCAGATTGCTGTTATTATTGAAAAGCATAAACAATCTTTGCCCTCAGAGAAGTTGAACGCGCTTGCAGCGCCGGAACAAAGCGTTTCGGTTGATGAGATCAACGAGCTTGGTTTTATTGATAGGAAAAACTTATCTTTTGCGGTGCTGAATAACCTCCAGCATGATGAAATCGAGCAGCTTTCAGGCGAAGTGTTAAATGATCTTAGTATCGACGCGTATGAAAACTTAGATTCGGACGTAATTAATTATCTTTCAGAGGATAAGAAAGGGCTTGGAAGTCTTTCGGCTCATGTGCTGAATAAGCTTCCGGAAGTTACGCTTGTATCGCTTTCGTCTGGGATATTTCAGCATCTTTCTTCGGAGACTTTAAAAAACCTAGAGTCCCGGGTTCTGAATGGGTCTGGACTTGATCTGGCGAAATGTCTTGCAGATGAGGTGAAAGAAAAGCTTTCAGTTAAACCAATAAGGTGGTTTGGCGAAATTTCTGATGTATCGACTCCGAATATATTAACGAAGATTAGAGGTGGAGAGCGTTTATACTGGATTAGCAAAAGAGATGGGCTGATTGATGGTTTGTTCTCGCGGCCTGATCGTTTTTCATCCTTTTCAGGCGATGCTTCATACTCGATCTAATGCCGGCATTGATGTGAAGGTTCATTTAGATTAAACAGCGATCCTGTATCTCAGAGAATAGTCAGATAAGTGACAATCAGGTTGATTTTGCTGAGATGCTTTGTCCGCGGGATAGGTTGGCAGGTTCCCGTTTATCATTGTATCGCCTCAGATTGAAAGAGTATGCTCATGCCCGCCCCGCTTAACCTTGATCCCGCGCTTGTCGAGGCCGCCCGGACCTCGGCCGCCTGGCCATTCGAGGAAGCGCGCAAACTTGTTGCGCGTCTTGAGCGTGCAGGCGATAAACGGGAAAGTACACGTCCCGTGCTGTTCGAGACGGGATATGGTCCATCGGGATTGCCGCACATCGGCACTTTTGGAGAGGTGGCGCGCACGTCAATGGTGCGGCATGCTTTCCGTGTGCTGACGGAAGACCGCATTCCCACCCGCCTGATCGCATTTTCGGACGATCTCGATGGCCTGCGCAAAGTGCCGGATAACATCCCGAATAAGGAACTGATCGCACAGCATCTAGGCCGCCCGCTCACGGAAGTGCCGGACCCATTCGGCACCCATGCGAGTTTTGGCGCGCACAACAATGCGCGGCTGCAAGCGTTTCTGGATGCATTCGGTTTCGATTATGAATTCCGCTCATCGACGGCGGCTTATACGAGCGGCGTGTTTGATGAGACGTTGCTGCATATGCTGCGTAATTATGATGCGGTGATGAAGGTAATGCTTCCAAGCTTGCGGGCTGAGCGTGCACAGAGCTATTCGCCGTTCCTGCCGATCCACCCGAAGACGCGGATCGTTATGCAGGTTCCGATTGAGGAAGTGAACGCGGAAGCTGGCACGATTGTTTGGCGTGATCCCGAAACCAGTGAGCGCTTTGAGACGCCGGTGACGGGTGGCCACGTCAAGCTGCAATGGAAGCCCGACTGGGCCATGCGCTGGGTTGCGCTGGGCGTTGATTATGAAATGGCAGGGAAGGATCTGATCGACTCGGTCAAGCTCTCTGGCCAGATCGCGCGTGTGCTGGGTGGTGAGCAGCCGGAAGGGTTCAATTATGAGCTATTCCTTGATGATAAGGGCGGCAAGATCTCCAAGTCGAAGGGCAACGGCCTGACTATCGACGAGTGGCTGCGCTATGGTACGCCTGAGAGTCTTGCGCTGTTCATGTTCAACAAGCCACGTGAGGCCAAGCGGCTGTACTTTGATGTGATCCCGCGCCACGTTGATGATTATCTTGCATTCCTTGGCAACTATGGCCGGCAGGATTGGAAGATGCGCCTTGGCAATCCGGTATGGCACCTCCATGCCGGTAACCCGCCTGCGCCGGAAATCATTGGTGAGGCGCAGGCTGGCAGCCGTGGCACACAGCTGAGCTTTGCAATGCTGTTGAACCTCGCAGCCGTCGCTAACTCCGAGGATAAGGCTGTGTTGTGGGGCTTCATCCAGCGGTATGCGCCCGGTACTTCGCCGCAAACCCATCCGCAGCTCGATCGCCTTGTCGGCTATGCGATCAATTACTTCCGCGACTTCGTTAAGCCAGCCAAGACTTATGCCGAGCCGACGGAAGAAGAGCGTGCAGCCCTTGCTGATCTGTCGGCAGAGCTGGAGCGCCACGCGGGTTCGACCGATGCGGAAGCGTTGCAGAACGCAGTTTATGAGATCGGCCGTACGCATTTCCCCGATACGAGCGGTAAGTCGAAAAGTCCGGATGGGCGCCCTGGCGTCTCGCAGACGTGGTTTTCGACCCTCTATCGTATTTTGTTCGGAGAAGAGCGCGGGCCACGTTTCGGTTCTTTTGTAGCGCTCTACGGCGTTGCAGAAACCCGCACACTGATTGAGGTCGGCCTATCAGGTGATCTCAAGCGCTCGCATGAGGCGTTTCTGGCAGAACGCGGGCAGCAGTAAAAGCGCTGGAGTGCTGATCAAAAGAGGCTTAGCTGTTGAGCTTGCGGCGGCGCACCGCGGAATAGATCCGTGCGCAGCCGCGGCTGACGTTTGAGATAGCCTATACGGCGCAGGGCAACCTCAAACCGGCGACCTATCATTGCTGCATAAGGGCCCGTGCCCGTCATCCGCTCGTTCCAGCGTGCGTCATAATCCTTGCCACCACGTGCATCGCGAATGAGCGACAGCACGTGGCGTGCTTTGTCTGGATAGTGTGTCACCAGCCATTCAACCACGAGATCGCGCACTTCCAGCGGCAGCCGTAACAGCACGTAACCTGCCTCGCGCGCGCCGGCCTCGTAAGCTGCCTCCAGAATAGCCTCGATTTCGCTGTCGTTCATTGCAGGGATGATCGGTGCGACCATGACTGAAACAGGAATGCCTGCAGCACTCAACTGTCGCATTGCTTCCAGCCGTTTATAAGGTGCGGATGCGCGGGGCTCCATTGTTCTTGCAAGCTTTGCGTCTAGCGTGGTCACTGATAAAGCAACACACACCAGCCCGCGTTCGGCCATCTGTGCCAGCAAGTCGATATCGCGCATGACAAGCGCTGATTTGGTGACAATGCTGACCGGATGCCCCATTCGGCAAAGCACTTCAAGAATGCCGCGCATTAGCTGGTATTGCCGCTCAATAGGCTGATAGGGGTCGGTATTCGTGCCAATGGCCAAAGTGCGTGGTACGTAACCGGGTTTTGATAGTTCCTTTTCAAGCAATTGCCGTGCATCGGGTTTTGCAAACAGCCTGGATTCAAAGTCAAGTCCAGGTGACAGCCCGAGGTAGGCATGAGTTGGTCGTGCAAAACAATAAACGCAGCCGTGTTCACAACCGCGGTACGGATTGAGTGATCGATCAAAGGGAATGTCAGGTGATGCGTTGCGCGTGATAACACTGCGTGCCTTATCAATCAGCACCTCGGTCCTGATAGGGGGAAGCTCGTCCGGCTCTCCCCAGCCGTCATCCATATCCTCAAGATGGGTAGGTTCAAACCGCGCAGCCGGATTCGAAACCGCGCCCCGCCCCCGCCGACGCTGGGGATCAACCATGGGGGCCGTTGATTGAGGGGCATCGGTCATCGTTGCTATCCTCTGAGAGCCTGTGCGCGCAGGTCCGGATATGGTGTTATTCATCTTCCAGCTAGCCATAGCGTTAAACGCACAATTCGAACAAATTATGATTTTAGATAGAACATATAAGAAACTATGTAAAGCGCCGAGTCGGAATCTGTGCTGAATCTGCCAATTTCAGTGAGACAGTCTGTGAACAGGGCTGTTGATGAGCGTATGGCTATTAGGTGATAGTGAAAGCTTTGGTGCATAAGTTTGATCCTGTGGTGGAGGGGTGGGATGACCGAGCAGGGACGACGTAAACGTGTGATAGGCATCGATGCGGAGCAAGATGCTCTTCAGCAGGCTGTTTTTGCATTTCTGATGCGCCCTGAAAGCCACGGCGTAACGGATGAGATCAAACGGATTGATACCCATGGTGCCGTGGTATTTCTTGCTGGGGATCACGTTTATAAGGTCAAGCGCGCGGTGCGTTACTCATTTATGGATTTTTCAACGCTCGAAAAACGACGCGCTGTATGTGAAGCAGAAATAGCAGTAAACAGCGCCAATGCACCGGGTATTTATCTGGGTGTCGTTCCCATCTTGCGTGCAGATAAAGAGTTCCAGCTAGGCAAAGACGGTGCCGATATGGAGGGCGATATTGTTGAGTGGGCCGTACACATGAGGCGCTTCGATGAAGCATCGACGCTTGATCACTTGGTGATGCGCAACAATCTGCCGTCTGATATCGCACACACTTTGGCTGCTATGGTTGTGCGTGCGCATCGAAATGCACCGATGGTGCCTGATCCGCTATCCTCGGTGGTTGAGCTAGGGCGCTATGTTCGCCGCAATGCGGAGGCACTTTCCGAGCGGCCAGATCTTTTTCCGCCAGAGCGCGTATTAGCGGTAAAGGCTGCAGGACTTGCTGCGCTTGATGACCTGCAGGCGCTTTTGCTTGCACGGGCAGAGGCCGGTGATGTTCGACACTGCCATGGTGATATGCACTTGCGCAACATTGTATTGATCGATGGCGCGCCAGTGCTTTTCGATGCAATCGAGTTCGATGATAGCATTGCAACTGTTGATTTATTGTACGACCTTGCATTTCTGCTGATGGATTTGTGGGAACGTGGATTACATGATGTCGCTAATGGAGTGCTTAACCGCTATCTGTGGGCGCGCGGGCATGAGAGGGATCTTGCTGGATTAGCTGCGTTGCCGTTTTTCCTCAGCTTGCGTGCTGGTGTAAGGGCAATGGTGACAGCTGTGGCCTTGCCGCATTTGCAAGATAAGGAGTTGGAGCAGGCCCAAGCCGAGGCTTGCAGATATCTGGCAATGGCCGAAGGGTTTCTCTCTCCGCAGCCAGTGCGGCTTATGGCGATTGGTGGTCTTTCAGGCTCTGGTAAAAGCACACTTGCGCGGTTTCTTGCGCCTGATATCGGGCGGCCAGTGGGAGCTGTGCATCTGCGTTCGGACATTGAAAGAAAGACGTTGTTTAATGTTGCTGAAACAACGCGTCTCCCGCCGGAAGCTTATACCTTGGCTGTGACGACGGAGGTTTATGCGCGGTTACGACGGCGTGCAGAATTAGCGCTAAGAGCCGGCCAAAGTGTGATTGTTGACGCCGTATATGCAACAGAAGTTGAACGCCTCGAAATTGAAAATGTTGCGCGCCATGTGGGCGTTCGCTTCGATGGCTTTTGGCTTGAGGCACCAATGTCAACGCTGGAAGCGCGCGTTGAGGCGCGTATCAATGATGCCTCAGATGCAGATACAGCGGTAGTGCGCCGTCAATCAACCTACGATATAGGCGCAATCTCCTGGAATATTGTACAGAGTGATACGGCGCCTCAGATGGCTTTGGCTGATGTGCGGCATCTACTCGATTGATCACATCATGCAATTGAGAAGTGCGCAGCCTTCTGATTTATCAGCATTATCGAGGGTAAATTTTGTCTTGCAACTACGCAGAGATGTTATGGCTTGGTGCTGTCTCAGCTATTGCCTTTTGCAAGGCGCGAAAATCTCTCCAGGCGAGGCGTTTCTGTAAGGGTTGGCGTAGCAAATATGCTGGATGCAGTGTTGCAAGCGCGCGAATTTCACGTTGGCCTGTATTGTAGGTAAACCACCTTCCGCGTGTGCGCAAAATGCCTTCCCTCACCCCGAGCAACGCCTGAACCGATGGTCCCCCAAGACATACCAGAATGTCCGGGTTGCATAGTTCGATCTGACGCTGGATGAAGGGGTGGCAGGCTGCCGCTTCCTGAGGGGTGGGCGTGCGGTTACCCGGCGGTCGCCATGGTACGATATTGGCGATATAAACGTCCTCCGCACGTGAGAGACCAATGGCCTTCAGCATGCGATCAAGCAATTGCCCGGAGCGCCCTACGAAGGGAACACCTTGAAGATCCTCATCACGACCGGGTGCTTCGCCGACAAACATAACCCGAGCTTGCGGATTCCCGTCCGAGAATACCAGATTTTTAGCTGTGGCTTTTAGTCCGCATCCGTCAAAAGTTGCGAGAGCTTCGCGCAGCGCGGGTAGCGTATCGGCATTACGAGCAAGTTCGCGTGCAGCCCGGGCCGTTTCATCAATCGTTTCAAGTGCTAGCGAGACAGAAGGTACAGCTGCAGATTGGGGCTTGGCATTCACGCCATGTGGTTGCGCAATGGGCACGTGGGCCGAAGCAATAGCAGCGCGGGCTACAGCGCTATCTTGAAAGCGATCTCGCGGTAGCTCGTCAATAGCGCAATCAACACCTGCCTCGATATAAAAATCGAGGAGGGCTTCGATGGCGTTGGGCATGCTGCCAAAGGAAATCATGTTAGACATGGGTGCAGTATAGGCTATTGTCGGATAGAAAGAAAATGCCCATCCACAGCGCCGATCGGGATAACTGCCCCTCATTCCAATCGGCGTATTGAGACTATTGTATCAATTCAGAATTAGACATCGATTCTTGGGCGCGCTGAACGCGTGTACAAAAAATGAAACCTCACTTTTGCAAGGTTTCATCGATATCAAGCTGCGACTGCAGCGCTATTCTTGCCTAAGCGCAGACCGGTTTCTGCATCGAATAGATAAACAGACTCAACCGGAATACGGATGGAGATCTGTTGGCCCTGCTGGAGTTCGCCATGTGAGGTGATCGATAGGATTGTGTTTACACCAGCAAATGTGCCATGCACCAAGCGCCCGGAACCCAGTTCTTCCACCATATCGACAGTAAATGTATGAGCACCTGCCTGACCATGAGGCACAATTTCAACTTCTTCCGGCCGGAAACCAACTGAAACAGGTGTGCCCGGAGTTGGAACTGCTACATCAGCTGTGATCGTTAGAGCTGTAGTATCATCCAGGCCAATTTTGCCACCAGAAAGCACCTTGCCCTCGAAGAAGTTCATAGGCGGGGAGCCAATGAAGCTGCCAACAAACCGCGATGCGGGTTGGTGGTAAATCTCGGCTGGCGTTCCCACTTGCTCCACGCGACCATTGTTCATGACAACCAGCATGTCCGCCAAGGTCATGGCTTCTACCTGATCATGTGTAACGAAAATGCTGGTTGCCTTGAGGCGCTGATGCAGCTTGCGGATTTCAACACGCATTTGTACGCGCAGCATTGCATCAAGGTTCGAAAGTGGCTCATCGAACAGGAACACCTTCGGTTCACGGATCATGGCGCGGCCCATGGCAACGCGCTGACGCTGGCCACCAGAAAGGGCAGAAGGGCGACGATCAAGGAAGTTGGCTAGGCCAAGCGATGCTGCAATCTTCTCAACCCGTTCGCGACGGACAGCTTTTGGCACGCCAGCGACTTTGAGACCGTAACCGATATTTTCGGCAACAGTCATGTGCGGATAAAGCGCATAGTTCTGGAAGACCATCGCACAGCCACGTTCACGGGGCTCAAGATTATTCACGACCTTGTCGTTGATCAAAATCTCACCCGAAGAAATATCTTCAAGGCCCGCAATCATACGCAGCAACGTCGACTTGCCACAGCCCGATGGGCCGAGGATAACGACGAACGAGCCATTCTTCATCGCAAGGTCTATGCCATGCAGGGTTTGTATTTTGCCGTAGCTCTTGGTGACGGAGCGGATTGTAATATCAGCCATATCGGTACAGCTTCCTGACAGTCGTCGGCGCCCGGCGCCCGTTGGTGATTAGGTCGGTCGATGAGATGACAGCCGAAACTGTCATCAGCACTTTACTTCTCGGTTGAAATCAGACCCCGTACGAACCAGCGCTGGGCAATGATCATGACCGCAAGCGGTGGCGCCATGATAATCAGCGTGCCAGCCATTGCTACGTTCCAGTTCGGTAAGCCTGCAGACTCGGGGATGAGAGAGCGCAATTGGATTGTTGCGGTCGCATACTCGGCTTCCGTAGTGACGAGCAGCGGCCAGAGATACTGGTTCCAGGTTGAAACGAAGATAATCGTCGATAATGCGATCATTGTCGTACGCGAGAGCGGTAGCAACACGTCAAAGAAAAAGCGTATCGGACCCGAACCATCCATCCGTGATGCTTCAACCAGCTCATCGGGTACTGTCATGAAAAACTGCCGGTAAAGGAAGGTGCCCGTGGCCGTTGCAATGAGCGGGAGGATCAGACCCGTGTGGGAATTCAGCAGGTTCCATTGCAGCCGGATATCGATACCTGCCAATTGTTGCAGTAACCAATTGATACCCAGCATATCAAGCACAGCAGTAATGGGCCCGAATGCATTGGCCGCAACCGCGTAGGTGGGAACAATACGCACTTCCAGTGGCAGCATCAGCGTGACAAAAATCAGCCAGAATACAACCATGCGGCCGCGATATCGAAAAAATACAATTGAAAATGCCGTGATCGAAGCAAAGAAAATCTTAGCTAAAGCCACGCCAGAGGCAAAAATCAGGCTGTTTATGAGTGCTGTACCGAGGTTCGCCTCATGCCAGGCTGCTTGCAAATTTTCAAGCAGATGGCTGCCAGGTATGAGAGGCATCGGCACCTGATTAACTGTGTGCAGATCATGAGATGCAGCGATCAGCACAATGGCAAACGGAAGAAGGGCCACTATGAGGCCGCACAGTAATGCACACTGCGTGAAAAAATTAAAAATGGGCGTGCGTTCAATCATCGTATAGTCCTGCTTCTAAAGCTCTTACCGATAGTGCACGCGCCGCTCAATGAAGCGGAACTGGATGAACGTCAAAAACATCACAAGAATCATCAGAATAATGCTTTGTGCCGCCGCGCTCGAGTAATCAAGACCTTTGAAGCCATCGAAGAAAATCTTGTAAACCATCAGCTCGGTTGCTCGATCTGGGCCACCTTCGGTCATGATGTCGACAATGCCGAATGAATCCTGGAAGCTCTCGGTAATGGTGATTACCAGGATGAAAAAGATTGTCGGCGTCAACAGTGGTAGCTGAATGTCACGCATTCGGCGCAAGGGGCCACATCCATCCATTGCGGCAGCCTCTATCAGTGAGCGCGGAATGCTCTGCAGAGCCGATAGGAAGAAGATGAAATTATAACCAAGATACTTCCACGAAAAGGCGATGGTAATGGCTATCATCGCCTGTGTGCCATTCAATGCAGGATTCCAGACGCCGGGCCAAATTTGATTGAGGTAAGCCAGAAATCCAGCCTCGGGCGCCAGGATAAAACGAAAAGCCAGCGCCAATGCAGGTGCGGCGATGGCATAAGGCCATGCCAAAACTGCGCGGCTAATACCATGACCACGCAGCTCACGGTCTGTCATAAGCGCAAGAAATAAGGCCCCGCCCATTGCAAGCATTGTGCTGCATGCTGCAAACACGATGCTTCGAATAACAGAGTTCCAGTAAAACGGATCACTAAGAATGGCAACAAAGTTGGTCAAACCGACCCATTCACTGGTGCCACCCCAAGGGCGCTGTAACGTAAAGGCCCAAAACAGAGCTTGCCCCGTTGGCCAATAGAAAAACGTAAAAACAAGCAAGATCTGCGGCACAATCAATGCCGCGCCTAGCCACCTGTTCTTAAAATAGGCGCGTCTTTCCATGGGGTTTTCCGCTCAATAAAATTGATAATTACTTGTTTGCCAAAATTCTCTTAAAGATCACCATAAGTATGCAATTAAGCGCCGATGATTCCAAGAATATGTTTCGACCCGTGTCATTTTAAGTTACTGCAGATTAAGGAAGTGCCTGTCCTTTATATGTTGCTTCGTAGCGACGCAGGCTCATATTTCCACGCTTTACGAGTTGCTTGAGGCCATCTTCTACAGATAATTTATTGGAGAAAATCGCTTGCATTGCATTGCTGAATTCCATCCGGATCTGCTGAAGAGTTCCAAGCCGCATCCCTCGTGTGAAAGCAGAAGGTGATGAGAATTCAACGCTCTCAATAGCCAATTCCCGACCTTTAATGCCAGGCTGCTCATAAAAGCCTTTGCCCACCATATAGTCGATACTGCTCTTAGTAACGGGAATGTATCCCGTCGCTTGCGACCATTTCATGGTTTCTTCTGGACTGCTAATGAATTTAAGAAATGCACTAGCCCCCCGATACTCATCAGGAGTTTTGCCATTCAGCACCCATAATGAGGCACCACCAGCAAGTGATTTATTGCGCTTATGCCCTTCATAAACCGGATAAAGCGCAACATCCCAGTTCATTCCCTTGGGGGCTGTGCTACCAACAACGCCATGCTGGCCAACCGAAATAAGCGTTGCCTGGCATTCGCCAGACGTAAATGCTGACGCCATATCTTGTCCGGTTTCCTTGGATTTGATGCGCAGGAGACCCTCATCATACCAACGCTTGAGATCGCCAACAAAGCGGGCAAATAAGGTTTTGTCCACCACCAGTTCTGCTCCAAGACCATCATAGCCATTGCTTTTTGTAGAAACAGGCTGGTTATGGATAGTGGAGAACTGCTCCATCAGCTGGAAACTTTCATCAGCCGAGATATTGATAGCAAAAGGGCACTGATAACCTGCTGCTTTTAATTCACGAAATGCAGTATCAGCTTCTTCCCATGTTGCGGGTGCGCGGTCCCGCCCAATCTTTTTAAAGGCGTCTTTATTCCAATATAACAATGTCGTCGAAGAGTTATAGGGAATGGAATAAAGCTCTCCTTTAGAGGTCATATAGCCTGATGCAATAGTTGGAAGATAATCGTCCCAATTAATTGAATATCCCTCATCCGCCATTAATTTTTTAACGGGATAAAACGCATCGGAAAGCATGATATCGAGCGTTGAAACATCATATAATTGAACGATTGTGGGTTGTTTATTGACCCGGTAAGCGGCAACGGTATTCTGGGTTGTCGCTACGTAACTGCCTTGAGACAGGCAAGCAATCTGAAATTCAGATTGAGATTCGTTGAAGCGTTGGCACTGTTCCTGGACATTTTTTGCCACGTCACCAGAGTTGCCAAACCAGAAATCGATGCGAATCCGTGGCGCAGCTGTTGAATCTGCGAGGACAGGCGAAGTAACGCAGGCCATGAGCGCCAGTGCGCTCACAACTCTCGTAAGTCTTGCGGACATCTTACTAACGCTGATCATACTCGTTATTCACGGGCTGCAAGCGCGCTCAAATAACATGGGCACGCCTTCATGAACGATGGAAGACTAAATTTTGAGCGCTTCTAATGACTATGCGCTCAAACGTCAATTCATTTTTGTGGCTTCAATGACCATTACCTTACATAAAAATGAATGTTTCGATACGCTAGAAATAACAATTCCATCGCTTTTATTGTGCAATATTAATCACACAACATCAAAACTTATCATTTTATTTATCGGCAGAATATGTAAATTAGGTTAAGCCTTCAAATTAACGAATATTTATAAGTGTTTTGATTCACTCCCATCATCGCTTTAATTTTGAGGTTTCTGATGGGTGGATATCCTTTTTATATCAATGACATTGCCTGGTCCAAATTGCAGGATTTGTTGCCGAAGGTGAAGCGGGGACGGCGGCGTGTAAATGATCGGCGGGTCGTATCGGGGATTGTTTATGTTCTTCAGTCGGGTGTGATGTGGCGGCAGGCTCCGGCGATTTACGGACCACACAAAACACTTTACACGCGCTATCAACGCTGGAACGCTCAGGGCGTCTGGACGCGTATTTTTCAGGCTTTATCCGAAAAAGACGCGCAAGATGAGACACTTATGATAGATTCGACCACGATACGGGTACAGCGTTCGGCTCTTGGCGCCCAAAAAAAGGATGTCCTGCCACAGGTCGATCTTGCGGCGGTTGGACGAGTAAAATCCACCTGGCCTGTAACGGGCGCGGCAAACCCGTCGCATGGTTGATCACGGGTGGCAACATTCACGATGTTTGCCTCGCCCCGCTGCTGATCAACGCCTGCAATCATCCAAATTTACGCCAGATACTGGCGGATACAGGCTATGTTTCCAAAGACATCCGCGCCTGCGTTGAAGCCGCAAACATCACATATTGTGTGCCAGACCGAAAAAATGCAAAAGTCAAAAATACAATTGATACAGAGCTTTATAAAAAAAGATGGAGGGTGGAGGCATGCTTTGCCAAACTCAAAAACTGGCGCCGCATCGCTACACGATATGACAAATCAGCTCAATCGTTCCTCAACGCCGTAACAATCGCTATCTTATTCTCGTATTACTTAATTTGAATCCTCAGCCTACACCTGAGACTAATGTATGCTTTATTTGTGAGTCTTATATGCTTGTTGAGGTAGGCGGGTGACTGTTTATGGCGAGGGTAAGGCAGTAATAATTTAAAAACTTATCTTTAATCCTACAATCCAATAGATGCAGGAAGCTCAGTTGGATCGGGTGTTTCGGTGGATTGAGGCGCTTGCGCTTGCTCTCGCAAGAATAGGAATATTCCCGCGCCAACAATGATAGCTGCGCCCAAAAGTGTAGTGATCTTTGGAATCTCGTCGAAAAATAAATATCCGAACACAACTGCCCAGATGATGAGCGTATATTGATAAGGTATAACAACGGAGGCTGGTGCCAATTTTAGGGCGCGATTAACACACAGATAAGCGCTCATTGAGACGACACCAAGCGTGCCCATCATCACAAAACCCATCATGTTCGGCGCGACCCAGCCAAATGGCGCGGCAATCAACCCCAATATAAGGCTGGCAATGATCTGGGTCGTGACCAGATGCACATCTCCGGTGCCGCGTGACATGCGGGTTAGCACCATTAAACCCGAAAATGACAGGCTGCCGCCAAGCGCAATAAGGGAAGGCCAGGAGAGAGAGGCAATCGATGGGCCAAGAGCCGTCAATACGCCTCCAAAACCTATGGCGACTGCAACCCACTGTGCCATACCAACACGTTCTCGCAGGAAAAGTGCTGACATTACCATGACATAAATGGGACCAGCGAGGTAGAATGTCATAACGTCTGCAAGAGGCAAGTAAGCTACAGCCCAGTAAAATAGAGCAACGTCTCCAGTCGCGCAAAGTGCACGAGCGATTTGTACGCGTGGGCGTGGCAGATGCCAAAATGACCGTAGACCCTGCCGTAGAATGAAGGGAGAGAGGATCAGCAACGCTGCGAGGGAGCGAATGAGCAGGATCTGCCCAACGGAATAGGTGGCAACAAGCCACTTACCCATCACATCATTGGCGCCAAAAACGAATAAGCCAAACACCATTAGGCCAATACCGGCAACGGTGGCATTTGTCACGAGGGAGGGGGTAGGCACAACTGTAGTATCAGACATGATGGTGCCACAAGTCACTGATAATAGGTCATTAATTATTGAGCTATATCGCTTCAAACTATGTCGGATTTACGGCTTTATATTTAAGTGAGACAAAATGCTTTTTTGTCTTGCGCAGATAATGATCACTACATTTCGTCGTTTTTCTGCCTGATAAGAAGGCTTAAAAGCAAAAAATCATTTCATATCTATGATGGCGTCAAAATCCATATCTTGCCATATCTATTTGATTATAATGTTGAATTAAAAATATCTTTCCGGCAATCAAGAGCGTTAAAATTCATTTGCTGGTTTTAGACGAATCATGGGTAGGCATAAGCATTGGCTATAGAGTAATGCCAAGTTATATCAGCTGACCTGCAGCAAACGCATTCTGTTGCCGCTGATAACAAGCCCCGAAAGAATACCCCAGTTTACTACCCCGCTATCGAGATCGATTCGGTGACGGTTTCTGAAATCGATAGTCCGGCGAGGAATGTGCCCATGTAGCACGGCAACGCCTTCAGGATAGGGGCCAGGGGTGTCGAGCCATTCGCGGCGAACCCACATAAGAGTATGAGGGTCTTGCCGATCAAGGGGGAGTGAAGGATCAATACCAGCATGCACAAACACCAGCTGTCCAATGCGATGGATGACGGGTGTGTCTTCAAGCCATTGCGCAAGATCCTCGCCGAATTTAGCACGAAATTCAGCAGGCGTGATTTGTCCGGGATCGAGCCCCATCTGAGTAAACATGCCCATGCCGCCACCGTCAAGCCAAGGCTCCAGCGCTTCTTCCGATCCACCTAGATAGGCAAGGAAACGATCTTCATGGTTGCCGCGTAAGGTGATGGTCGTTGTGCCGGCAACACCTTGACGGGCGAGCAAAAGCGCCTCGCGATTGCGAGGTCCGCGATCAATCAGATCACCAAGATGAATGACAGTTGCTTCATCGGGGCCAATTTCATCCAGCTCACGCTTGATAGCATCATGCATTGTATCAAGCAGATGCGCATGGCCGTGAACGTCGCCGATCGCCGCTACAAAGTGTCCTTCAGGAATGGTTCGGATGGCCGGTTGCCAGTCAAAACGTAGCACATTAGGCCGGGTGAGGGTCTGCATTCATTCGCCTGAGTCAAAAGCAACTAAAATTATAGAAACGATTCTCTCTTTCCTTCAACCCACAGAGTGCGATAATAGCGCTTCTCGCACAGCCGATTTTTACTTTTCAGGGCATCCTGAACATACATATAGGTCCACAAACGTGCTGTTGCGCTTGAAGCATGCGCTTGTGCCTGCTAACTGCTTCTCAGCAATGTTTTTTGGAAATCAACATGTATGGGTGCTGTAACATGCATCCGTCGTGTTCATCAGCAGAGAGACCAATGGCCTCCTACCAGTACGTTTATCATATGCATGGCTTGTCCAAGACTTTCCCCGGCGGGAAGAAGGTCCTCGACAATGTACATCTGTCCTTTTATCCCGGCGCAAAGATCGGTGTGCTTGGTGTCAACGGTGCCGGTAAATCGACGCTGCTGCGCATCATGGCTGGTACTGACAAGGATTACAGTGGTGAAGCCTGGGCGGCAGAAGGCGCGCGCGTTGGCTACCTGCCACAGGAACCGCAGCTGGATCCTACAAAGACCGTGCGCGAGAATGTGATGGAGGGCGTGGCCGAAAAGAAGGCCATTCTTGACAAGTACAACGAACTCGCCATGAACTACTCGGAAGAAACCGCTGATGAGATGACGCGGTTGCAAGACGCTATCGAAGCGCAGGATCTTTGGGATCTGGATAGTCGCGTTGATCAGGCGATGGATGCACTGCGTTGCCCGCCTGATGATGCGAATATTGAGAGCCTCTCGGGCGGTGAAAAGCGTCGCGTGGCGTTATGCAAGCTTTTGCTCTGGCAGCCCGATCTGCTGCTGCTCGATGAACCAACCAACCATCTTGATGCTGAAACAGTGGCATGGCTTGAAGGGCATCTGCGTCAATATCCCGGCGCAATCCTGATTGTTACCCATGATCGATACTTCCTCGACAACGTGACGAGCTGGATTCTTGAGCTCGATCGTGGCCGTGGCATTCCTTATGAGGGCAATTACTCCTCATGGTTGACGCAGAAGCAGAAGCGTCTGGCGCAGGAGGGCCGCGAGGACGAAGCGCATCAGCGCACGCTTGAGCGTGAGAGCGAGTGGATGGCGGCTTCTCCCCGTGCCCGTCAGGCAAAGAGCAAGGCGCGTATCCAGCGTTATGAAGAGCTCGTGCAGAAGGCTAACGAAAAAGGCCCAACAACTGCACAGATCATCATTCCGATTGCCGAGCGACTTGGTAACAACGTTATCAATTTCGAGAATCTCAATAAGGGTTTTGGCGATCAGCTGCTGATTGAGGATCTGAGCTTCAAACTGCCTCCGGGTGGTATCGTGGGCGTCATTGGTCCAAACGGTGCAGGTAAAACCACGCTGTTCCGGATGATCACCGAACAGGAAAAACCGGATGCAGGATCGATCACCATCGGTGAATCGGTCCAGCTTGGTTATGTTGATCAGTCGCGCGATGCGCTTGATGATAAAAAGACCGTATGGGAAGAAGTCTCTGGCGGTAATGATGTCATCTATCTGGGCAAGCGCGAAATTAACTCGCGGGCTTATTGCTCTGCCTTTAACTTCAAGGGTGGTGATCAGCAGAAGAAGGTCGGCATGCTATCAGGTGGTGAGCGTAACCGCGTCCATCTTGCCAAGATGCTGAAGTCGGGTGCGAACGTACTGTTGCTCGACGAACCAACCAACGATCTGGACGTTGAAACCTTGCGCGCGCTTGAAGAGGCGCTGGAAGACTTCGCCGGTTGCGCTGTTATCATCAGCCATGATCGTATGTTCCTTGACCGGATTGCAACCCACATTCTGGCCTTCGAAGGCGATAGCCATGTCGAATGGTTCGAGGGTAACTTCCAGGATTATGAGGAAGACAAAAAGCGCCGTCTGGGTATCGATTCCACCATACCCAAGCGCATTCAGTACAAAAAATTTGGGCGGTAAGCCGGCCATATATGAGAGCGAAATGCATTATTGCTGTTTCGCTCTCATCTTTTTTGCATCCAAGTGCACTCGAAAGCGTTACTGTATCAGATCAGAGAGCGAATGCCGCTCTCTGGCTTCTTTTGATGCATTGTTAAAGAGCGCCATTTCTGCGGTTGCTTGAATAAGCGGCGCTCTAGCCATTTTTTGCTTTCATGCATGAGGGGGCTACTATGCCGCAATGGGATGCGCGTCAGTATCTTAAGTTTGAGAATGAACGTACACGCCCTGCGCGGGATCTGTTGGCCCAGGTGCCCCTCACTGCACCCCGTATGGTCGCGGATCTGGGGTGTGGGCCGGGAAATTCCACGCAACTGCTCGTGGAACGCTTTCCGAAGGCGCGAGTGATTGGGGTAGATACTGCGCCCGACATGCTCGAAAAAGCACGTATACGTTTGCCGCATGTCCAGTTTCTCGAAGGCGATGTCGCTGCAGCTTCCCAAAGCTCAGAAGATTCTTGGCGCGATCATGGGCCCTTTGATCTTCTCTATGCCAATGCTGTGCTGCAATGGTTGCCCGATCATGCAACGCTACTGCCATCACTTGTTGAACTGCTGACGCGGGGCGGCGTTCTCGCGGTACAGATGCCTGATAATCTCGATCAGCCATCGCACCGCTTAATTCGCGAAGTTGCGGCTGCGGGACCATGGTCGGCCCGCCTTGCCGGTATTGAGCGCATGAAGCTCGCATGCGTTACGGCATATTACGATATGCTGACCCCATATATGCGGCGGGTTGATATCTGGCATACGATTTACCAACATCCACTTGATGATGTGAACGCTATTGCAGAATGGGGTAAGGGCACTGGTCTGCTGCCCTATCTTGGTCTGCTTGATGCATCTGAACAGGCTTTATTTCTGGCTGATTATACCGAGAAGCTGGCCGCACATTATCATATGCGGGCTGATGGAAAGGTGTTGTTAGCCTTTCCACGCCTTTTCATTGTGGCACAAAAGTAAGGGCCTCTGTGTGGGGAAAAATGGCCATAATCATGCCGCTGCGGTCGTCGGATGAGTCTGCACTTCGGCTGGATTTGTATCTGTAGGGCGTTCTACAAAACGGGCAAACCAGTACAGGCACATGATACCTGCTGGCACGACAATCAGCCCCGTAAGCGTTGTGCCGGAAAGGCGGGTGCCTTCTGTTACAGTGGAGACGATCTGTCCCATGCTGCTGAGCACTGATCCCAGGGCAAACACACCAAGACCATGCCGACCCATCAATGCCATGAATTGCCCGAAACGGCCAGCGAGTATGCGCTCTCCAATACGGAAGTGGACGAGCAAAAATGCAAGCGCGATAAAGTGTGTTAGCCGCATCACGCTCATATCCGTCTTGTCGAAGCCGCCCAGCGCACGCACGGTATCAAACAGGCCGGGGCGGAAGCCGAAGGCATTGGTGACAATCAGAGCGGCGATACCAATAAACGCCATGGCTGAAAAAACCAGAAGTGGAGAAGTCGGCAATTTCACGTTGGAGCGACGCATCATCACCCCGATAACCATACCAATCACGAATACGAATTGCCACGCAAACGGGTTGAGGAACCAAAGCCCCGTAACTGGCCAGCTGGGCAGATTGACTTGCGGTGCCTGCGCAATGGCATAGACAATGAATGAAACAGAAAGCGTTATTAATGGCCACCGCCATGCTGACATAAGCAGGAAAGGCGCCAGAAACACCAGCAGGATATAGAGCGGCAAGATATTATAATAACCTAGCTGATGGCCAAGGCTTAGAACGCCTAAAAGCGCTGCAACAGGTGCATCAAAAATCACGTCCCGGCCATGCCCTAGAAGGAAAATTTCCTTGCTGCTCACGACAAAAGCAATGGCAAATAAGGTTATGGCTGTAAAAGTAAGTAAAATGTGGATTGTGTAGAGCAGGAATGTGCGGCGCCATGCTTTGTTGATAACGCTGCGCAGGTCATGACGCGCGATGCGCTTACCCCACGCCAGCGCAACAGACAGACCAGCGATAAAGACAAATGCCTCGGCAGAGTCCGAAAAGCCGAAATTGCGGGGCGTTATGGTCTCGAAAATATTACCCGGAACGTGATTGATAAAAATGATGATGAGCACAAGTCCGCGCCAGAAGTCGATAGTATCAATGCGACCAGTTCCAATCCGGTTGCCATTCTGCAATGCACTGCCCTCCGCATGACCTGCTGGCCATGGTATAGTTATTCTGAAACGTGGCCCGGAAATGGTCGTTCCGTGTGAAAAGTAATTAGGTGTGCGTTAGCGCACATTTGCCGTTTGGATTGTTATTTCAATGCCCCACGGTTTTTGAGAGCAGATTGATGATGGCAACGCCAGCGATAATCAGTCCCAATCCCAGGATGGCAGGGCCATCAAGCTTTTGATTGAAGGCAATAACACCGATAGCCGCAATCAGTATAATGCCCGCACCGCTCCATATGGCATATGCGATGCCCACCGGTATCTGCTTGAGTGTTAATGATAAGCAATAGAATGCAATCGCATACCCCACTCCTGTCGTGATGGAGGGCAGGATGCGTGTGAAACCATCTGATGCCTTGAGCGCAGAGGTCGCAATGACCTCGCAAACGATAGCGATTGCGAGGAATATATAAGCGTTATTCATATAGGATATTATTCCAGAAGCCTTTGTACGCTGATTAGCGGGTGATCAGCGTACCCGCGCCGTGGTCGGTATAAAGCTCAAGCAAGACAGAATGTGATACCTTGCCATCCAAAATAACCACACCTTCAACGCCTTGTTCGAGTGCGTAAATGCAAGTCTCGACCTTGGGGATCATACCCCCCGTGATGGTGCCATCGGCAATCAATCGACGGCACTCGTCTATAGTGAGCTCAGGCAGGAGTTCCTTGTTCTTATCGAGTACACCTGGCACATCTGTCAGCAATAGCAAGCGTTTGGCGCGCATGGCACCAGCTATTGCGCCTGCAAAGGTATCTGCATTGATATTGTATGTAGCGCCATCTTCGCCGGGGGCAACCGGGGCGAGTACCGGAATAAGCTCTGCACCAAGCACAGCATCAAGCACAGCACGGTTGACGCGCTGGGGTTCGCCGACGAAGCCAAGATCAACGGCCTTTTCTTCGTTGGTCGCAGGATCGATCACACTGCGCGTAACCTTACGTGCTGTGACCATATTGCCATCCTTGCCGCATAGGCCAATGGCATGTCCGCCTTCTGCTGCGATGGTGCCAACTATTTGTTTATTGATGGCACCTGCCAGTACCATCTCAACCACCTCAACGGTGGCCTTGTCGGTAACCCGCAGCCCGGCCTGAAATTCTGATTCAATTCCAAGGCGCTTAAGCATACCGCCAATCTGCGGTCCGCCGCCATGCACAACAATGGGACGCACGCCGGATTGCTCAAGCAACACGACATCTTCAGCAAAATCTTCTGCGGCAGAAGCATCGCCCATGGCATGGCCGCCATATTTGATCACTACGACCTGCTGATCATAGCGTTGCATATGGGGCAGGGCCTGGACGAGGATCTCAGCCTGGGTGAAGACGTCAGGTAGTTCAGGTGAAGAACGGTTGGTCATGACGGGCGCCAATCCTGCAGAACGATTCTCATAATTTGTGCCCTTCTACAGGACATAAGCATGTATGTCGCCTTAGAATTTTATCCGCCTAATGTGCGGTGATTGCATGCCTGCTGGTTGCAAGAGCTGCAATAGCGATAATTAGCCAGCCAGCAATCAGTATCATGCCGCCTATTGGCGCGGCCATAAAAAACAGGGATTGGCCTTCAAGCGCCCGCAGCGCCAGCTCTCCGCTGAATAAGGCGCCACCAATGAATATCAGTCCTCCACCAACATGCGCTATCAAACGCCGCACTAGTCCTGTGTGAATAAGGGCTGGAACTGCCAAGAGTACGGGCGCATGAAAAAGCAGAAAATGAGCTGCGATAGTGAGGTTTTCAGCGCCTGCCGCATGGGCCGCAAAGCCTGAAGCCACGGTGCCCAATAATCCGAATAGAGCGCCCAAGATAATCAGTGTACGATCCATAATGACAGCCCTCATAAGATATTGAAGTATTCTGTCGTGTTTGTCTAATTTTGCTACTGATTTCAAGAGATTTTGGGATGAGGTGGTCTTTTCGCCGTGATAGCTGCATTGCCCATTATAATAAGTGCTTAGCGCAAGAATACGCTTTGCATCTTAACGCGTTATGCATGGAAACTTCCGATTAATTCACTGCTGAGAAGTCAAAATAGCATGGACTATGTCAGGTGGAGGATTGGAGTGTGTTGTCATTCTTTTAGCAGACATATTCTGGGATTGCAGAATATGGTCTGCCATAAGAGCCCTGAGGAGATCTCCAACTATTCTTCCAAACATAAACAGCCATGCTCGGGATTTTTGGATGCTCGAATCTAGCGGCGATGTAGCCATCCAAAAGCGCGGCCAAGTTGGCTGCTAACCGGGTGCCTAACTAGCTAAACATTTGCTATGTGATTGGAGTAGGTTGCAGAAACAGCTTTACGGATGCCTTAAAGGCATATCGGCCGAACAGAAAGCTTAGGAAAAAAGTGTTGGCTGGGGAACCTGGATTCGAACCAGGACTGACGGAGTCAGAGTCCGCAGTTCTACCGTTAAACTATTCCCCAACAAAGGATTGCCTAATTATGTTGGTATTATTTGAATGAAATACCAAGGCAAAGCCTACAAGCAGCATCTGATGCATCGCTTGTTGATTTGTTTCTTAGACGGGCTCTCTTTATCCGTCAAGCAGAGAGTGAAAATTATCCACTGGTCTTTATAGGGGCAATTTATAACTAAACTGGCGTTTTCAATAAATGGAAATTGGTGTCCCGATGGGGTCTCAAGCATTCGTTGTAAGTGGCTGGGACAGATGGATGAATCTGGCATGCACCTGCTAACGTGTCTTGGCGAGCAATATGGAGCGTTGGTGTCATTCAAGGATGGCAAGCTGGTATTTGCGGAACGAAACGCGGGAATCTCTGGTTCTGGCCAGGCGATGGCGGCTCTCGTCATAAACCGGCCTGATCTGGTGGCAGGCTCATGCCATGTGTGTTTTGCTGATCGTGGCAAGCAAAAGCGCAAAGAGGTTGAGATTGAGTCTGATGAAGTTGCATCAGCGTCTTATAGTCTGCCCGAAGCTTATGCTTCTGAAGATGAAGCGAAAAAGGCTGCAAAAGCTAAGGTGCGGGAGCAGCAGGCTGGCTCTGATACGATTGAATTTTCCGTGATCGGTAATCTTGATCTGAAGGTGACAGTTCTATTTAAATGGGGCTGTAGTAGATATCGCTCCTAATAGCACCATTTTTTGAGGATTGCGAGTTGCTGTTTTGGTGTTCCGAAATTGAAGCGGAATTCGCATTCCTTGAGAAACAAATGGAAATTTTGTTTGGGTATTCCGTTGTATTTTCTGAGCACCTTTTTCGCCTGGTTCCAGAAGTTTTCGATCCCATTAATATGGTTTGTTTTCTCTTCGGAAAAATGGGTTGAGTGGTTGATACGGAAATGGTGAAACTCGCTCACATCGAGCGCATTGTAGCTGTGATAGCTATCCGTATAGACAATGCTATCTGGAGCTATCTTATTGCGAATAATAGGCATTAATGTGTTTGTCTTTGTGTCATGAATGATCTTTGTATAGACTTTACCTCCACGTTTTAGCAAGCCAAACACCACGACTTTTCCGGCAGCCCCTCGGCCCCGTTTACCCTTGCGTGCGCCACCGAAATAAGACTCATCCAGCTCAACCTCACCGCCGAATATTTCTTCCGCCAGCTGCTCCAGCTGAGCCGCAATCACCTGGCGGATTTTATGGTAAAACAGCGCCGCTGTGTTGGGCTGAATGCCAAGCAAATCAGCTGCCGAGCGGGCCGTCACTTCCAGCACAAAAAACTCAAGCAGGCGATGCTGATGTTTCCTTGTTAATTTACAGCGTGTTAGCTTCATTGCAGTAGTTTAGCATCAATGCTTATCTACTACAGCCCCTTAGTAAATAACCCTCGAATTGGCGGCTCCGTCTGGTATTTCAAACGACGATGACGTTTTTGCCCGCCTTTATGCGGGCATTTTTTTGGGAGGTCACCGTGGTTCGTAAAGTCACGACCTTCGTCATTGGAAAGCTGAAGCAATGAGAGGGATGCCGGTTGAAAGTTTATCGCGATTCCGCTGGTGTCTATTGATTATGGTCATACAGGGTCGGATGTAAAACCGGGCATGCAGATCACATACAAGCGCAGGCTGACAGGATGTTGATGGATGATCTCGCGCGATTTGAGGCGCGGTTGATCAAGAGGTGAAGGTGCCGCTAAACGATAACTAGTTTGGCGTGTTGGTATAAAGCCACCGTCAAAGGTCAGAAAGTCGTTCTGGCTGGACTTGTGAATTATTGCGCTGGCATTTGCAGGCTGAAAGCCTTTCCACTACAGCCAATCGTTATCGGGAGACCGTTGATAAGCGCAAGCACTGAACGTGCTCTGCCGTCTATATCTGCCTGGGCCAGTCCGGTGAAGGTGAGAGTGCCCAACTGGTGATGATCCATTGGCAGTTGCTGCGCGTGAGCGTGCGGGCAAGGGCGATGCCAACCGGCGCATATCAGCTCTGGTTGACTGGTATGGGTGTGTCAGGCGTCAATACGCCCGAGATGACCGTGAATTCGTGTCAGGTGCAGTTGTGGAGATCAATCTAATTGTAAATCTGGAGAAGCCCCCTCGAAACGAATCGAGAAGCAGAGAGTGCCCAAACTAATCCAGGGAATCAGGAAAGTTGAACAATTATTTAAAATTATACAACAAAAACAATGATATGAAAATTTGTTGGTGTCCCGGAAGGGATTCGAACCCCTGACCTACGGTTTAGGAAACCGTTGCTCTATCCTGCTGAGCTACCGGGACCCACAGCGAGGTCGCGCAAGCGTTTATAGCCTATTGTTCAGTGATTTTCATATGAGAATGCCATCAAAGACATTAGCCATGAAAAATCAGCATCATACTGCACTTCACAGGTACAGGGAGTTTCTATTAACATGCATCTAATGATTATGCATTGGTTCTTTTTACATTTACAGCGCCTTTTCACAGATGCATCCGCTCTTGTCCGTGGCGGTGTGATAGCGTTTCTGCTGTCATTCCTTTCTGGAGGCGGTGCGCTTGCCGATTCTACATGTGTGGATCTCACCACAGTGGGCAAAACGCCCGTCACGATTGCAAGTATATCCGAGCGTGCTGAATTGATGCTCACCGATGGGCGGACTATCCGGCTATCCGGTCTGGCGTTTTTTGATGAGGCGCGGGCAGCTTCAGCCATGCGTGATATTGTGCATGAAACCAGTGCATCACTCCCACTAATCAGCTCAAGTACTGACCGCTGGGGACGCTATAGCGGGCAGATTGCTATTATCCGTGACGGTCGCACGGAGCTCCTTGCTGAATCTCTTGTTGAACATGGTGTTGCGTTAATGCGGTCAGATGATGCTCTTTCGTTCGGCGGTGGGCGTCGCGCATCTTCCGTTCTGTCTGCGGCTGCATGTCTCAAGCGTCTGGAGGTATTGGAGGCAGAGGCGCGAAGAGGCAAACGTGGCATTTGGGGCGAGCCTTACGCTTTGCCCATTGAAACGAACGATAGTCATCGGCTGCTGCAACTAGAGGGGCAGTTTATCGTTGTTTCTGGTAAGGTCATTTCCATTGGCGAGCGACGGGCTATGACCTTTCTTAATTTTGGGCATAGCTGGCGCAGGGATTTTTCGGTTATGATTGCACGGGATGAATGGGATAAAATGGTGCGGGAAGGCATTTCGGCCCAAACTTTGATCAATAAGCGTGTTTTGGTTCGCGGTAATCTGCTGGTGCGGGAGAATGCTTTGGGGCAGAAAAATATGGAGGCTGGTATAGCGCCGCTAATCAGGTTATCAGGAGCGCGCAATATCTCCATCATGGACACGGACTGATCGACGTGCAGAGTTCATCCTTGCAACGCATTTCTCCATGGCTCGCTGGCGCCAGACCACTGGCGGTTACGCGTGTGTCGGTTTCCCTGATTACGCTGATACTGGGGGCATGTGCTGTTACGCCCAATGTGAAGTCCACGGGTGAAGCGGTGCCTCGTGAGGCACCACGGGTTACTGGTCTCAAAAATGCTGTCGAGCGAGAGCATGTGCGACTCGTAACCGCATTTGGCGGTAGCTATAACGCACCAGCTGCCCAACGTATGCTTGAAGAGCTTGTGGCGCGTCTTGTGCCGGCAACCGATAGCCCCAATCAGAATTATCGGGTGACTATTCTCGACTCACCTCTTGTTAATGCGTTCGCCCTGCCAACAGGGAACATCTACGTTACACGGGGGCTGCTCGCTTTGGCGAATGATGCGTCTGAGTTGGGCGGTGTGATGGCGCATGAGATGGCGCACGTGACAGCAAGCCACGCCATGGCGCGTGATGAGCTGGAAAAACGGACGGATCTCATCAGTCGTGTCAACGCACATGTGTTGAATGATCCGGCCGGTGGTGAAGCGTTTCGTGCGAATGCACAAGGTACTATTGCAGGCTTCTCGCGTGAGCAGGAACTGGAGGCTGATCGGATTGGTATCCGTACCAGTGCGCGCGCGGGCTATGATCCTTATGGTTCCGCTCGATTCCTGGAGGCGTTGGATCGCAGTGTCCGGTTTGGCAAGTCGGGCAATGGGCAATCCGCAAATGCCGCTAATTTTTTGGCGACCCACCCCAGTACGCCTCAACGTATAGCCCTTGCATTGCGCGCGGCCCGTGAAGTATCTGCGCCAGGCGTCGGAGAGCGCGACAGAAACGCTTATCTTGCTGCGATTGATGGGATTACATGGGGTGATGACCCTATGAATGGTGAGGTGCGGGGGCGCGTATTCCGTCATCCGCGGCTTGGAATTACCTTTACGGCACCTCAAGGATTTACACTCGATAATTCCAATCAGGCTGTATTGGGCGTTTCACGCGGAGGTGAGCTTGCGCTACGTCTGGATGCGGTGGAGCTTGCGCCGTCCGAGGCGCTTGATACGTTCTTGAGTTCTGGTTGGATTGATGGAGTATCTACAGAAAGCACAGCATTAACCACGGTTAATGGCCAGCCCGCAGCGACAGGTGTAGCACGCGGGAACAACTGGATTTTCTACCTGGGAGCCGTGCGCTTTGATACAACAGTATTCCGCCTTGTAATTGCCACGCGGCAACGCGATGCGCAAGTTGAACGCGATTTCCAGATGGCGCTCGAAAGCGTGCGGAAGATGTCGCCAGCAGAAATACGGGCGATCAAGCCATTGCGGATTCGGATTGTCACGGCCACTGACAGCGATACGTCTGAAACCCTGGCTGAACGTATGGCGCTTACGTCCATGGCATTAGAGCGTTTCCGTGTGCTGAACGGTTTGCGACCGGGAGAAAAACTGGTTGCAGGTCAGCGATATAAGGTGGTTGCCGAATAGCTGCTGCAGGTTGCAGGCTTGGAAATAGCTCCTGCATACACGGGTGCAGTTTGGCAAAAGCCTGACTGCGGCACTTCAGTTAAAATCTATACAGCAGAGAAAGCAATTACCGATCATATTAATCGGTAATTGCTTTGCTTTGTTCGGTTGATGATAGTTATATGAGGTTATTTCTTCTCTGGTGCGTTGCCGCCATTATTTAACCATTTACTTCCACCGTAGAGAATATCGAATATAGCTGTGAAAAGAGTAGCGAAGACAGCAAAGAAACCAACCACGTAGCGCGCTGGAGCGCTCATCGATCCGATGTTGCTCCACATCCTTCCCGTTACTGAGCCTTCACTTGGCGCAGGCGGTTCTTCATTCTTTGCTGCATCGATTTTTTCATTAGCGTCAGTTTTATCGACCTGATCTCCCAAAGCCGATGTCGGGTCAGAGGTTTCTGTCGTCTTCTGGCCAATGTGTTCCAAAGCTGATTGCAAATTCTTCACACTCGGCTGATCATCTGCCATTGATAGCTTGCCTAGATCTTCAAGAGCCCAGGCAATAGCTTGGGGCTTTTTCTCAATATTACTGTCCCCCTCAAAAACTTCATTTAGCGTTTTCTGTAGAACAGTAGTGATTTCAGCTTCGCTAAGGTCAGCGCAATTCTTGATTATATTCCCAAGTATGCCTAACTCTGGCGGTTCTTCCGCGACGAACTGTTGACCCTCTAGGCGTGGATTTTCATCATCAGTCGCAGTGGTCGCGGTTCCATTCTCTGCGCCACCAGACGGCAGGGCAACATTACCCTGGAGGAGAAGATCGTCGATTTCCTCATCTGAAATTTCAATTTCTCTAAGCTCAATAAAGAGCTCTTTGAAGCTTTTTTCCAGAGTTTCCATGCGTCTCTGCTTGTTGGGATCTATCTCTCTTTGTGCCGTTAAAGCTGATTGGAAAGCCTCCTGAAATGTATTTTCTACCCCGTTTTCCACGAATGGGTTTTTAAGACACCAGTCAATCATCTGGTTTCTTTTCTCAATATCAACGTTTTTATTCTCAGTGTTTTCAAAAACGCTATTCAACGCCTCTTGCACGGCTTTATTGATCTCACCTTCTTCAAAGTGAGCGTACTTATCAGCTATACTCATGAGGGAGGTATAGGGAGTTGTTGAGGTAGTGTTTTGAGAATTTGCTTGGGTTTTCAATGAGGTAAAGAGCTTATTTAAGTCCTCCGTTAGTTGCTTCATAGATGGCGATTGAAGTTGGGGGGACTTATTCTCAGCATGCGAAATGGCTGCTGTTTGGGTGATGGCGGATGGTTGAGATATGGAGGCTCTTCCCGTTATTTTCTGGTATTCATTCCTGAGCTCTGCTTGTTGCTCTGGAGTTAATTTCTTGGGATCAATATGTAGCTGATTCTTTCCTGTTCTATCGCTCAGAAGCAACTGGAAATCAGCGCTGCCAGGAGATTTGACGACTGAGATTGAGCTAAATTGCAGCTTAGGTGCCTTCGACGCATTCAGGGCATAATTTGCAATGAATGTATTTATACGCTTCAGCTGCTCGTCGTTCAGACTGTAGGTCTTAAGTAGTGCTTCTCTCGTGGGTACAGGTGTCGGCGTGTTATGTTGCGTCACCACCATGCCGTGAAATGTACCGGTTGGGATAGATTGGGAGCTTGTTGTATTGTTGTTTGTTATGGCTACCGGTGAGGTGCTAGGAGGTGCGCTGCTGATGGACATAATCTGTCTCCAATATAAATTAAACTCTGAGTAGAATTTCGTCTGACAAAGGTGGGGGTTCTGTCATTAATTTGAATTCTCTTGCCATATTATAAGAGCTAAGAGTTTTTTCTCTAGCATTTTTCAAGCCATGTATAGTCGGTGGATTAGTCTGCAGCGTCTCAATTCGTGCGAGAAGCTGTTTCAAAATATCTTGCAGCTGTTGCTGTGTTGCTGTTACCGGCAGGTTCGCAGCCAGTATCAAGGCGTTGCGTCTTGGATCAATAGCAAAATTTGTATCCTCCCCCGCAGAGGTTGCTTCCACGTTCATTTGAAGCAGGTGTCGGAAATATAACGCAAGATCGGGAGTATCCCTTTCAAGCGACAACTGGCTCACTTCACCATGAATGCGGATGCTTTCATCTGCGGGCTGTGCAGTGATGCATATGAAATAGTCTGCGTTAATCTGCAGCCAGCAACTGTTTTCCTCGTTAAAATGTAAAGTTGGCAGGCCAATATTGCGTCCAAAATCTTCAAGCAAAGCCCGTGCGGCAGCTGGCGCTCCTGTTGTCCCATGATAGGCAGCGGGAGGAGTAGTATCCAAACCAGTACGGGTTAAGCCGTCGATATTGGTCATGGCAACTCACTGATATGGCAGCAAATAACTCTTATAGTATTACTTAGCAGAATAAACGGCGAGTCTCCGTCGTCAATCCCTTTTAAGAAGGTAACACATGGCAACAAAGCCGTTGTGCTATTTGTCACAGGTTCCCATCAGATGTGAGATTGCGCTTCATTGCTTTTCCCTAAGGGTGCCAGTTTTTATATGTGGCAACTATGAATGGAGCGCGTATCATCACCCATGTAGCTATCTTTACCCACCAAACAGGCGTTCAAAGAGCGTTTTTTCAGCGGCCGGTATTGGTGCAGGTTGGTGTACCTGCGCTGATGGCATCGGGGTGGCGCCTGGTTGGTCGGGATGGAACTCATCTGAGGGAATAGTATCTGGTGGTGGGCCGCCTGCGCTCCATGGACTGCCGGGCAGCGGCTTGGGCGTTACGTCTTTCAATGCCTCAACCATGAAGGCGCGCCAGGCTTCTGCCGGTAAGGTGCCGCCTGTAATATTATTGGTCGGTGAATTGTTGTCGTTGCCCAACCATACGCTTGCTACGATACCGCTGGTATAGCCTACATACCATGCATCACGCGCTTCCTGACTTGTGCCCGTTTTCGCGGCAATTTCATAACCAGGAATGGCACCGCGCTTGCCAGAGCCGGATGTCACGACCTGATGCAACATGTAGTTCATCATTGATACATTTTCTTCGCTCACAACACGCCCGAGGTCGTTGGGTTGGCGCTGATAGACGAGCTTGCCATCTGTCGTTTTAACATCGCGGATGATCCACGGCACAACGCCGGTGCCACCATTGGCGAAGGGCGCATATGCGGCTGTCAGCTCCAATGGGCTAACTTCCGAGGTGCCAAGTGCAATGGTTGCGTTAGCTTGTAAAGGCGAAGTGATGCCAAGGCGCTGCGCAGTCTCTGCTACAGCTTTTGGCCCCACCTCCATCGCAAGCTTCACCACGACTGTATTGAGGGAGTAGGTAAGCGCCGTGGCGAGTGTGACGGGGCCGCTATAACGTCGTGAGAAGTTTTGGGGCTGCCAGCCATTGATATTGACAGGGCCATCTTCTCGTACAGTGCCGGGATTAAGGCCGCGCTCTAGCGCTGTCAGATAAACGAACGGCTTGAAAGAAGAGCCGGGCTGTCGGCGCGCAGCGGTGGCGCGGTTGAATTGGCTTGCCGCATAACTGCGCCCGCCAATCAGTGCGCGGATTGCGCCATCATCCGACAAGGCCACCAATGCGCCTTGTGAAACGCGCGCCTGCGTGCCCTTCTTGGCAATGATATCGGTAATCGCTTGCTCACCAGCATGCATCATCGTGCGGTCGATGGTCGTGCGTACAACGATGTCCGTTTCTGCCGAGCCGATGAAGTCGTCAAGAACGTCCATCACATAATCGGCGGCATAGTTATTGCCGCCAGCGCCTCGGGGCTTGATGGTTTCGGCGGGTGTCATCAATGCGCCTTTGGCATCCTTGTCGGAGACAAAGCCAAGCTCTGCCATGTTTGCCAGTACCAACTGCGCGCGTGCCTGTGCTGCTTGCGGATTGCGCGATGGAGACAGACGTGAAGGTGCTTGCACGAGGCCGGCCAACATGGCGGCTTCGGCCAATGTCACGTCTTTTGCCGGTTTGCCGAAATAACGCAGGGAGGCCGCTTCAACGCCATAAGCGCCTGCACCGAAGTAAACGCGGTTAAGGTAGAGCGCGAGGATCTCATCTTTGGTAAAATTTTGTTCCAGCCATAGGGACAGGATCGCTTCCTGAATTTTGCGCGCATAGGTGCGATCTTGTGTCAGGAAGAGGTTCTTGGCCAATTGCTGGGTAAGCGTTGAGCCCCCTTGAGATACCCCACGCGCAGTGAGGTTTGCCGCTAAAGCGCGTGCTATCCCCAGAGGATCGACGCCCATATGCTCATAAAACCGCCGATCCTCAATGGCGACGAAAGCCTGCGGCAAATATCGGGGAAGATCTTTCAGATTGACTGTTTGACCGCCCATATCCCCCTTGTTTGCAAGCAAGGAGCCATCTGCCGCCAGCACGGCGATATTCGGCGGGCGTTTGGGCACGGTGAGCGTATCAATTGGCGGCAATTGCGCAAAATGATAAGCGACCACACCACCCACGATGATTGTGCCCCAAATCGCAAGCACAAATAATGTTGAGAACATCGTGCCGATAAATGAGCGCCGACGCCCCGATCGACGCTTCTTGCGCGTGGCGGGCTGGCGAGAAGTGCTCGCAGCGCGTGTGCTGGATTTCCGGCTGGAATTCTTGCTGCTGCGCCTTGCTGCCGCCATTAGTGCATCCTCATCCCGCGCGTTCTTATCGGCGCTTTCGCCATGCGGCGTCAGGCGGTCCTGTGCTGACAGGCGCCACTCGTCTTCATGGTGCGCGGAATTATCGCGTCCATCATTGAAATCGAAGCGCGGTTCACGACGGGAACCTTTGCCGGGGTCTTTGGCCATTCCAACCTAGTGTGCGTTGCTGCGTCTGAACTCTCTTCTGCTATCGTAATTGTGGCGGATTTAGAAGTCGTAACTGACTGTCTTCGCGAAAAGTATGACGCGCCGAGTTGGCCGCATGTATGCTGTGCTCAGGTCGCGGCTGAAATTCCCTAATCTTCACAATGTTGTTGGGTTGATCTTTTTTGTGCTTGTGAACGCATCTGGCCAGCTAAGGGGCGCTCATAGTGGAAATGCGTGATACGCCATGCCGTTTTATTTGAAAATCGAATGCGGGTAAGGCATGACAAATGAATTCCGTGTTTATGAGATAGTAATTCCATGTGCATAATAATGTTCACATGTTATAAGTGATTATATGTAAATATATGAATATATAATCATAAGTTATGATGTAAATATATACGGTTCTGTTTCATTGAAAGGCCGGGGAGTCCATGTTTGCTGCTGCGAGAAAAACCGCGATCATTACCGGCGTTACCGGCCAGGATGGCGCATATCTGGCGCAGTATTTATTACGGTTAGGGTATCGTGTTGTTGGGGCCGTGCGGCGCACGTCCACGGTTAATCACTGGCGATTGGTTGAGCTCGGCCTGCTGGGAGCCGCTGGTTTCGAGTTGGTGGATTATGATCTGGGTGATGCGATGAGTGCAATCCGCCTCATATCGGAGCATCAGCCAGATGAGCTCTATAACCTTGCTGCGCAAAGTTTCGTCAGCGTATCATTCCAGCAACCGCTGGCAACGGCTGATATGACGGGTATTGGCGCGTTGCGGTTGCTGGAGGCGGTGCGTATCGTCAAACCGGATACGCGTTTTTATCAGGCCAGCACGTCCGAAATGTTTGGCAAGGTTAGTGAACCTTTGCAATCTGAGACAACAGCCTTTTATCCGCGCTCGCCATATGCCTTCACCAAGCTGATGGCGCATTGGGCCACGGTGAATTACCGCGAGAGTTATGGTCTTTTTGCTGCCTCCGGAATTCTGTTTAATCATGAATCTCCTTTGCGGGGTAAGGAGTTCGTTACACGCAAGATCGCGGATCATGTGGCGCGTGTCTATCTCGGTGAAAGCGCGCCGTTAGAGCTGGGATCGCTTGATGCATGTCGTGATTGGGGATTTGCACGCGAATACGTCACCGGTATGCATGCGATGATGCAGCAGGAAATTGCGGATACGTTTGTGCTGGCAACAGGCCGCACAGCGACGGTGCGTCACTTCGTTGAGCTTGCATATGCGGCCATTGGCATTCGTCTTGTTTGGGAGGATGAGGGCGTTGATGAGCAAGCGCGGGATGCGCGCACCGGTGCGGTATGTGTGCGTGTCAATCCGCGGCTTTATCGCCCGGCAGAGGTTGATCTCCTTTGCGGGGATGCTTCTAAAGCTGCACGCGAGCTGAAATGGCGGGCCGAGACCTCGCTGGAGCATTTATGCGACATCATGGTGAAGGCGGATATAGAGCGCAATTGCCTTGGCCGCTCGTTTTGATTGCGCCCTGATGAGGAGCTTCCATGCGTGTTCTCGTTACTGGCGAGAAAGGATTCACCGCTCGTTACGTCTCAGCGTTGCTGAAGAGCCTTGGGCATGAAACGCTACCACTTGCCGCCGACCTGACAAGCTCTCAAGAAGTAGAAAGACGTGTATCCGCACTTGCACCCGATGTAGTGTTGCATTTGGCTGGTATCAGCTATGTGCCTCAAGGAACAGATGCGCAGGTGTATGCTGTCAACACAGTTGGCACAGTAACACTTCTCGAAGCCTTGGCGCGTTTGTCTAAGCCCCCGCACCGGGTTGTGCTGGCTTCGTCCGCGCACGTCTACGGAGTGCAACGGGGCCGCCTGACCGAGGCATCGCCTTTAGCGCCGGTGAGTCATTATGGCGCATCAAAACTGGCAATGGAGCATCTTGCCAGGCCTTATAGAACGCGGTTTGAGATCGTTATAGCGCGACCGTTCAATTACACCGGCGCAGGGCAGGCGAGGCATTTTCTCGTGCCCAAATTGGTTGAGGCATTTCGTACGTGCCAGCCAGTGTTGCGGTTAGGCAATATCAATGTCGCGCGTGATTTTTCGGATGTGCGCCGTATTGCACATGCATATCTCGCACTGTTAACGAATGATCACGTACCTGAAGTGCTTAATCTGTGTTCTGGCCGCGCTATCGCAATCGAGGGTATGATGGAGATGTTGAGAGCGCAGACAGACTGCATGCCACAGCTCATCATTGATCCGGACCTCGTGCGTGCAAATGAAGTGGATGTGCAATGCGGTGATCCGTCGCTGATGGAGCAGCTTCTGGGCGATGTCGCGATGCCATTTGAGGAAACTCTGCGCTGGATGCTAAGCAGCCCAATTGAGAAATCGCTCATGGCCGCTGAAAGCCCATGAAAAATCCTTGCATTTTCTGATTTCAACCGCTTATTTGTAATAAAAATGCCAATGTTTCGCGGCAAATATGGATGGCAATGATACGAAATCGTCATAATTTATACTGATAAAGTAAGATATGACTTACGTGTTGTCGTCTAAGCTGCTTCTGATGCAAAAATTAGATCGCCAAGGCTGCCCATAAGTGCGCTTTGCGGTGGGTTTGTATCATTAGCTATTGGTGCCAATTAGTGAATTTAATCCCATTCAAGATCATGTTTGTTGCACGCTCTATCACACACATAATGGACTCCGATCAGGCATGGATGAGTGTCCAGCATGGCTGAATATCTGACGCTTGAGGATGTCAAAAAGAAAAAATCGCGCTATCGGCGTCAGTTTGGTGCTCTGCCCCTGCGCATGAGTGATGATGGGCGCATTGAGGTTATGCTGGTTACCTCGCGTGAAACGCGTCGCTGGATCGTGCCAAAAGGTTGGCCAATCAAGGGGCTGACGGGCGCCCAGACCGCTGCGCGCGAAGCACAGGAAGAGGCTGGTGTTATCGGTGTTACGGGTAAGCACCCGGTTGGCGCATATATGTATGACAAGCGCCTCAAAAATGGTGATAGCACCCGCTGCTATGTCGAGCTGTATCCGCTATGGGTCGTGGATGATCTGCCGCGATGGCCTGAGCATGAACAGCGTGAGGTTGAGTGGCTTTCGGTAGAGGCAGCAGCTGAGCGCGCTGGTGATGAGTCGTTGGGCGATTTGCTGCGTGCGGTGCATAATAATGGCTTGCCGCGCTCATCGCATAAGCTCTATCGCAAAGCCCGTCGTGTCCATGAAGATCGGGATGGCGTGTTGGATAAAGCGCCCAAGAAGTGCAAGCAATCGACCGAACCAACCCAATCTGCTTAAGCCAGGTTAAAGTGCGCCAGTCTTGGCTGGTGGGCGCAAGCTTGCGTGCATGGCTGATAAAATATCGCAAGAAATCGTGCCTCTCATGCGAAATACGTGCAAGTAAGGCGCTTGATCGGATTCTTTTTTGCTGCGTGGAATCCTTGTTTTACAAGGGTGTCAGACGTTAGTTCCTTCCTTGATCATCAATTGCACTTAAGATGCAAGCTTCGCGCAAGCTTGCGCAAGCAGGATGCTTTTGATGCTGGTAGGTCGAAGGTTTAGTTTTGCGTCTCAAACCTCATGGACAGAGCGCATGTTAAATCCCTCGGAGACATGATGTCAGCCCTGCTATGCCGGTTAAAGCCCGGTATGTCCCGACTAAAGTCATGTGAGTTTGATTCATGATAATGAGGGATTACGACTATGGGTGCTAGCTTATTTACAAACGCCTCCGCTCAGACCGCTCTTCAGACACTGAGCGCTGCTTCCAAAAGCCTTTCTGCTACGCAGAACCGCGTTTCTACCGGTTACCGGATCAACACTGCAGAAGACAACGCTGCTTACTGGTCAATTGCCACGACGCTGCGTTCTGACGTTAAGGCACTTGGCGCTGTGAGCGATGCTCTCGGTCTTGGTGCTGCAACGATTGATACGGTTTACACTGGTATCAATGATACGAAAGATCTTCTCGATCAGGTCAAGTCCAAGCTTGTCACGGCTAGCCAATCCGGCGTGCCACGTGCACAGGTGCAGGCTGAAATCACCCAGCTCCAGAACCGTCTGAAAGACGTTTCGAAGTCCACCGTCATCAACAGTGAAAGCTGGCTGACGCAGGACTCTTCTGCGCACGGTTACAACAATGTCAAAAATGTTGTTGGTTCGTTCACGCGGACAGGTGGTGCGATATCGCTCGATAACATCGAGATCGATATTTCTGGTACAAAGCTGTATGAAAATAGCACTGCAATTAATACAGCAGTTGATACAGCGGCTACTACTGCAGCAACTGCTTATACGGCAACCATAGTTGCTGGCGGAGCAAACCTCACCGACGCTGCTTGGAATACCAATGCTATTGCTGTCGATACAGCTTTGAAGGCATCAGCTACTATCTTCCCTGCTGATTCGGTCCATACAGGTGGTGCTAACTTTGCTGCGGGCGATACCGCTGCTACTGCGAACACCGGCTATACAGCGTGGAAGACGGCAGCAGCCGGAGTTCTAGTTGCTGGTGTTACGGAAGCTGCTATTGGAACTGCTGTTACCACAGCTTTCGGTGCTAACGGTGCGGCAATTTGGGGTAACGTTTCCAGCGAAGCGAGAACTACTTTAGTGAACTCGTTGAAGGCGGCAGTAACTGCATATGATGCTGCAGCTACTGCGCTGCCTGCAGCTGCAGGTGCGACGATTACAGCAGATGAGGCAGCTGCAGCTAATAAGATCATTACAGATCTTAATACTGCTTTCACCTCGGCAATTAACACTGCTGTGGGAACATCAGCTCGTGGTGCGATTAGTGCCAGCATTGCTGACGGCGCTCGCAGCGTGTTTGAGAGCGCTATGGCCGGAAATGCTGATAATGATAAACTTGGCATTTTCGATAAAGTTCGCACAGTTGTTTCTAATGCTGATGGTAGTGGCGCAAAGGCTGTCCGTGTCTCTGACATTGACATCTCGAAGCTCACGGATACCGACTTTGATAAGGGCGTCCTGACGTCCTACCTCAAGGCAACTGACGATGCTCTTCAGGAGCTGACGCTGTCAGCTTCGGTGGTTGGTGCAGCCAAGGCTCGTATCGAGGGTAACAAAACCTTCGTCAAGAACCTTGTAGACGCCAACAACCGCGGTATCGGCCAGCTGGTCGATGCTGACCTGAACGAAGAATCTGCGAAGCTGAAGGCACTTCAGACGCAAGAGCAGCTTGCAATCCAGGCTCTCGGCATCGCCAACAGCTCCTCACAGAACATCCTGCGTCTCTTCCAGTAATCGCAGGAAACCACATCGGCAGGGGGAGCTCCTCCCCCTCGCCAAAATACAACGCCCCGGCCCACAAGGCTGGGGTGTTTTATTTTGGCCTAAGAAAAATTATGTGAAATATTAAAGTATAATCGGTATAAACAATTTAAATTTTTTAATATACCTTCCTCTTGAATTAGAGGCAGTAAGTGGGAAATGGGTAATGAGCTGGTATTGCTGCATGCTTTCATAAAGAAAACACAGGCGCTTCCGGATAAGGAGCTGGCTATAGCCCGTAAAAGATTGAAGTAGGTATAAAAGAAATGACGCATAATCCGCACATCGGCAGCAGCTTTGATGATTTCTTGCTTGAGGAAGGGATCTACGAAGAGGCTAAGACAACAGCGATCAAGCGCACAATTGCATTGCAGCTAGAGGTTGAGATGCAGAAGCAGCACGTCAGAAAATCTGAAATGGCACGTCGCCTTAAGACCAGCCCTACTCAGCTTGCACGCTTGTTAGACCCCAATAACAATCGTGTGCAGCTGGATACTCTTCAGAAAGCTGCCGCTGCTCTAGGTAAAAGCATTTCTCTATCATTGGTGGATGCATAAGAGAGTACGTTGCTCGGCAACCCGTTATCTCATCGAGCATCGTCAGGCGAATATTGGCGCAACCTAAAACCCGCGTCAAGAATCCCGTTTCCCTTTGCGATAAAAGCAGCTACATACGCTCGTTACCATGACGAACGAGATGGACGAATGATGGAGCGTAGTGGCGTGGAGCCTGATAAGGCGGGTAGTGTGAGCGTGAAGGCGAAACGCGAAGGCGGGTTTTTCGATACCGTGAAGCTGGTGACGCAGGCGCTGTTGATCGCGCTCGTCGTGCGCTCGCTATTGTTTCAACCCTTCAATATTCCATCGGGATCGCTTATTCCAACACTTCTGATTGGCGATTATCTCTTCGTCTCGAAGTATGCCTATGGCTATTCGCGTTATTCATTTCCTTTTGGGCTTCCCCCATTTGACGGGCGCATTCTCGGCACCGAGCCCAAGCGTGGCGACGTGGCCGTATTCAAGTTGCCCAAGGATGATTCTACCGATTACATCAAACGTGTTATCGGCCTGCCAGGCGATACCGTGCAGATGATTGATGGACGGCTATTCATCAACGGCAAAATCGTAGCACGTGAACGCATCGGTAATTACCGTGATGATGAAGACACGGCACCAGGCACAGGGCCGGAAATACCGATGTATCGCGAAATCTTACCCGGCGGCGTGAGCCATGTCGTGATTGAGCGCTATGGTGATCAAGGGCCTTGGGATAACACACCTTTATATAAGGTGCCTGAGGGGCACTTCTTCATGATGGGCGACAACCGTGATAATTCTGCTGACTCGCGCGATATGAATACGGTTGGCTTCGTACCGTATGAGAACTTTGTGGGTAGAGCGGAAGTGCTATTTTTCTCAATTGATGGCGCGCCAGCATGGCAGTTTTGGAAATGGCCGAATGCTGTGCGCTGGGATCGTTTGTTTTCGCGGGTTCACTGATGGCTGATATTGCACTTCTTGAGCGGCGACTCGGATATCGGTTTAAGGATCTTGGCCTGCTGGATATGGCGCTAACCCACGTAAGCGCTATTCCAACGCAGAAAGTTAAGTCATATCAACGTCTTGAGTTTCTCGGGGATCGTGTGCTGGGGCTTGCCGTAAGCAATATGTTATGCGCAACCTTTCTGCGGGCAGAGGAAGGGGAGCTCTCTCGCCGTCTCGCGGAGCTCGTACGGAAGGAAAGCTGTACGGAAGTTGCACGCGGCTGGGAGGTTGGTCCATATTTGCGTCTAGGCGAAGGTGAAATTGCATCGGGCGCGCGGGAAAATCATGCTATCCTTGCGGACGTCTGCGAGGCCATCGTGGGCGCGGTCTTTATTGATGGCGGGTTTGATGCTGCCCGTAAGCTGGTGGAGAGTGCTTTCTCCGCGCGCATGCACGCACCTCGTCGCCCGCTTCGTGATGCCAAGACGGCGCTTCAGGAGTGGGCGCAAGGGCGGGGGCTTGCCGCGCCGACCTATGAGATTATCGATCGTACAGGCCCTGATCATGCGCCGCATTTCCGTGTGGCTGTCAGGGTAGATAATATGCCGCCCGCTGAGGGCAAAGGCGCTTCAAAACGTATCGCCGAGCAGGAAGCAGCAAGTAGCTTACTATCGCGCGAAGGGATTCGGACAAACCAGTAATGAACGACGAGAATAACACGCAGGATGCACAAACCGAAACAAGTTGTGGCTTTGTTGCGCTGATTGGCGCCCCTAATGCGGGTAAATCAACGCTGCTGAACACGCTTGTTGGTGGCAAGGTTTCCATCGTTTCGCATAAGGTGCAGACTACGCGCGCGCTTGTGCGTGGCATTACCATTGAAGGCAATGCACAGCTGATTTTCGTCGATACGCCCGGCATTTTTCGCCCGAAGCGTCGGCTTGATCGCGCCATGGTCACCTCCGCATGGGGTGGTGCAGGTGATGCTGATGCTGTGTGTTTGCTAATCGATGCTCGAAAGGGACTTGACGAGGAAAACGAGGCAATCCTAGAGAAGATCACCGAAGTTCGTCGGCGTAAGATGCTGATTCTGAATAAGATTGATCTTGTGCCGCGCTCCACGTTGCTGGCGCTGGCGGAGAAGATCAACGCGAAGGTTGCCTTCGACGAGACATTCATGATCGCGGCGCTTAATGGCGATGGTGTTGCAAGTCTTCGGGCGCGATTGGCGACTTTTGCGCAGCCGGGGCCATGGCTTTACCCTGAAGATCAGATGTCGGATGCGCCTATGCGCCAGCTAGCGGCAGAGATTACCCGTGAAAAGCTGTTTGAGCGTGTGCATGATGAGATTCCCTATGCATCCACGGTTGAGACTGATCAATGGGTGGTGCAGAAGGATGGCTCAGCGCGTGTGGAGCAGACGATTTTCGTGGAGCGCGAAAGCCAGCGTAAAATCGTGCTTGGCCATAATGGCCAGACGATCAAAGCTATAGGCTCGCGTGCGCGGGTTGAAATCAGTGAGATTGCTGAAACGAAAGTTCATTTGTTTCTGTTCGTAAAAGTACGCGAAAACTGGAGCGATGATCCTGCTCGCTACCGTGAAATGGGGCTGGAATTCCCGCGAGGCAGTTAAAGCTAGGTTTTTTACATAAGAAATATGTTAGCGGAGCTGTGATTTAATCAAAACAGCTCTTGCACCATTCAGCGTTTGTAGGTTAGAAGCCAAACTGTTATTGCGTTAACTTAGCGTTTTTCGTTGTGCTGGAATATAAAATGCTTCGTGCATTTTTTCCTTGCAACTACGGTGCATACGCAATGACTGCTTGGTGCTGAGTTAGCTTTGCTAACATATCGCTGATGCTGGAGAGGTGGCCGAGTGGCTGAAGGCGCACGCCTGGAAAGTGTGTATACGGGAAACCGTATCGAGGGTTCGAATCCCTCTCTCTCCGCCAAACACCGCCTATTGCCCTCTATGGCGCAATATTGCCGCGCCGATTCCGCATCGTTACCAAATGTGCATAGTAAAGCGCCGATTGTAAGCTATATCTAGATGTACTGGCTCGTTCTTCAGTCCGCCGTAGTTTCATTGTCAGCAAAGCGTAACAGCACTTCGATACACAGCGTCCCAGCATCCACCGCCTTTTTGGCGCGCTCCATAAGGTAGTAATCGAACGCCATCATCAGTGTAGTTGTCGTGTTTCGCTCCGCTATCATTTCGGCGGCTTGCACGATGCGGAGTAACTCCGAGATATCGAGCAGATGAGCAAACCCGCCGGTCGCGCCTATGAAGTCTTGCATAAACTCGATGCCGTAGGTTACAGGGTCGTCCACAAGTTCCAAATCAGGAATTAGGACGATAGCGTGGGCAGGGTGTTCCCGTTCGATTGACAGCGTATTGCCATTGGGGCTTGTCACCAGAACGCCGGATTTAAGCGCCCGTATGGCACCACGCAATTGAGCGAACGCTTTTCCGATATGGGCGGAAACGTCGCGTTTTAATTTCGCCCTGTCCGGCAGTCATTCGCGCGCCAAAACCGAAAGCGTCTTGGATTCAATCAACACTGCACCGAACTCGTGGCTCAACAGTATGTCAGTTAGTTCCCGCGTTCCCCTGCCCTTCGGAATTTGTGGGCTGTGATGGCTGCCTGAAGGTTGTCGGTCAACCAAACGCCCAATTGCTCTTGCTGATCGCCTTCGTCGCCATCGAATAGGTCAATTAGGCTGGATGAAGTGCCCGCCGTGATGAAGTGATTATGGACGGCCTTCCAATCAGATCTTCCGCCGACCTCTAACACCAACCATTCGTCATCATCTTCAACGTGATGATGAAGGCAGTTGAGTAAGGGCGATGCCGTAACTTTGATAGCCGAGTGGTCAATCCGGCCTAGCGCCGTACTATCTGCCCAAGTAAGTAAGCGATCTAACGTATCCGGCATAGGCATATGGTTCCAAGCGACGTTCATGGCAAGTTCGTTGAATAGGAAAGTCACCAAGGATTCGCTGCGCGCCAAGCCGCGAATGCCGTTCAATTCTTCTTCGCGCTCCAAGACCGACCAAAGAATGCTGCCGTTGTCGCCGTCGTCATGCAGCTTCAGCGCGTACAGCAGGCGGCCGTCGCACACAGTGAAGGCAAGCTGCATCCGTGCGCCAAGCACGATGTATTTCAATAGGACCGTGCTGGCCTTGATAAGAAGGGTCGGTTCAAACCCGTTGTGGCCACGGGCGTAGTCGAAGCGGATTAGCTGCGGAACGGCCAAAAACTCGGAACGGTTGTGCGACGATAACATGTGCATCGGTCCATCATGTTCCATCCTAGCAAAAAGCGAACGATAAAGTTATTCGCTTACGTTAAACATTGCCACATCCTACTTATTTGGGAAGGTTATGGAGGGCTATGGCGTAGGTGTCGTTCGCTGTTTCTTCGGCTTTGACCCGCCAAGCATTCCTGATAAACTACTGAAATATATTAGCCTTTAGGACTGCTGTTGCAAGCTGTACATAGATTCATATCTCAGAGCGCCAAGATATTTGCTGCGAAATCTGTTTGAATATCCCGAATCACCGCAGGATGCACATAGATCAACATTGCAGACGCAATTTCCTCTGCACGTCCTAAGTTTGCAAGCAATAACAGTCATTAGGTTTGGAAATGCAAAAAAGCTATAAACTTGTAAATGTTATCACTTCGGATCATTGGAAAGCATATCACGCTATTCGTCGACAGGTGCTATGGCGTGGCAACGAGGTGGCAAGTTACGATGATAAGCATGAAGATGAGTATCTGCCGAGTAATCATCCACTATTATTGCTTCTAAATGAAAATCCTATTGGTACGCTTCGCCTAGATAATTTTAATGATGGTTGTGGTGCAGTGAGGCTTGTAGCCATATTGGATGGTCTTCAAAGGCAAGGTCATGGACGCCAGTTATCTTCGTTAGCGGAAGATTATGCGCGTAATTTAGGAATAAAAACGCTTTACGTAAATGCAGATCCTGAAGCACTAGAGTTTTATATAAAACTGGGCTGGGATTTTTATGCATGGGATGCAGAAGAACTGATAGACATTGCTGCACAGTGTAAGCAGATGCGGAAGATATTAAGCTAACGGCAGGCAGTGCAGCCCCCATGATATTGGTGGCTACACTGATATGAGCCTAATTAGCATTCTTCGCGAGCCATTCGCGCATCCATGCAATCTCACTTTCTTGCGCTGTAATCACCTCCTGCGCGAGTTTTCGCACAGCGGGATCCTTGCCGTATTGCAGCGCGATCTTGGCCATATCGATCGCACCTTGATGGTGCGGGATCATGCCGCGAACGAAATCTGCATCAGCATTGCCCGTGTACTCAATGGCCATGTCTCCATGCATTTTGTCCATGGCAGACTTATATGCTGCCGTTGCAGGGGTATTACTTGGTGTCTGGTTTTTGCCCGACATTCCATGCCCACCATGATCCTGAGCGAGCACAGGTGTTGCAAGAAGCATCATAGTGGTAGTGGTCAGGATGAGTTTTCTCATGGGAATATCCTCCCGAGCTGAGTTTTGGTGGGCCGAAACATTGCCGTAGCATTTCAGGCCCACACTTTATTTGCAACACGCATGTGCGTGATGGTCCTGGGCGATCTGCTTGCTCCTGATCAGCCGCGGCCACGATAGGGCGGCACGCCTTGATCCGGGATCCAGATGCCTTCCGGTTGTACGCCCGTCTGCCAGAATACATCGATCGGGATGCCGCCACGTGGGTACCAGTAGCCACCGATCCGCAGCCATTGCGGGGCGAGGAAGTCGACCAGCCGTCGTCCGATAGACACGGTGCAGTCTTCATGGAAGGCGCCGTGATTGCGGAATGCGCCGAGGTAGAGTTTTAGCGACTTGCTCTCCACCAGCCAGGCGCCCGGTACGTAATCAATGACCAGATGGGCAAAATCCGGCTGCCCTGTCATCGGACAAAGCGAGGTGAACTCGGGTGCTGTGAAGCGGATGCAGTAAGCCGTGTCGGCTTGCGGATTGGCGACACGCTCAAGCTCGGCCTCTTCGGGGGATTTTGGTAGGACGGTGGAGCCGCCCAGTTGTTTGAGATTGCTGTAAATCGTTTCCATCATTATCTCCTCGTGGGGTGAGGGCGGGTGGCGATTAGACGCCGCGCCGGTTTCCCCAAATCAAAACATGCAGTTGCGGCAATACGCGCGGAGCAAACCAGCCATCAGCCGTGACCTTCTCCACCAGCCACAACAACCGATCCGCCACCCGCTGTGGATCGACAGGAATGTCCGGATCGACCTCAGGATTGCCAGGCTGCAGGAATAGCGGCAGGTGAGGGTAACGATCAGCGGCAGCGCGTGCCCAGACGTAATCGGTTTCATCGAAGATCACGATCTTCATCACCGTGCGCGGGCAATCTTGTGCTGCATTCAGACAGCGGTTGAAGGCGGACCAATCGACCACCTCGCCGCTAGATGGTGGTTTGGGACTGAGTACAAGTGTATCAAGCGCGCCAAACCAGGGCTTGGCGATAGAGCCTTGCGTTTCACAGGCAAAGCGATAGCCTGCTGCCTTGCCGCGTTCGATCAGGAGAGAAAAGTCCTGAATGGCCGGGTTACCACCTGAGAGTGACACGGTAAGAGGCCTCCCGCCAGAAAGGCGTAGAACTTCAGCCCATACCTCGGCCGCATCCATCGGTGTCCATGTATGGCGGTAGGCGCTGTCCACGGCGTGGAGGCTGTCGCACCATGCGCAGCGATAATCACAGCCACCAGTGCGAACAAAGACCGTGGGTTCCCCGATCAGCACACCTTCGCCTTGAATCGTGGGGCCGAAAATTTCGGCAATACGCAGGGTTGTCACGGCCGATACTCAGCCCAGGTCTTGGGCGTTTCACTGACCTTGACAGCCTTTGTCTCCGGCCAACGTGCAGCGCACCAGTCGTAGAAATGCTGGGCGAGGTTTTCGGCGGTTGAGGGCCGGTCATGCAGCAGATCATTCAGATGACGGTGATCGAAGTGGTCGTTGATGTAATCCTTTAGCGACTTCAGCTCGTGATAATCGCGCACGAAACCGTCAGCATTCAGGTTGGTCGCGGCCAGCTCCACCACGACGATGTAATTGTGACCATGCAGCCGGGCGCATTGGTGATCAGCAGGGAGGTGCGAAAGCTGGTGTGAGGCTGAGAAGTGAAATTCCTTGGTGATCCGGTACATCAGGCTGTTTCCTTCCGGGCAATGGCTTCGCACCAGAAATCCGGGTCCTCGTATTCAGTTGGATCTTCGATGTCTGCCAGATGGAAGGCTTCGCGCCGCTCAACGCAGGTGCCGCAACGGCCGCAATGATGGGCGCCGCCTTTGTAGCATGACCACGTTTCGGCAAAAGGCGTACCGTGGCGCGCGCCTTCGGTCACGATGTCAGCTTTGGTGCGTCGCACAAAAGGTGCAAACAGCCGAATGTCTGCATAGCCATCGAGAGCTGCGCGCTGCATCGCTTCGAAGCTTTCGGTAAATGCAGGGCGACAATCGGGATAGATGAAATGGTCGCCGCCATGAACGGCTGCGGCCACCGCATCATCCCCGCGCGCGGCAGCGATGCCGAAAGCAATCGTGAGCATGATGGCGTTGCGATTAGGCACGACGGTGATGCGCATGGTTTCTTCGGCATAGTGACCATCAGGCACGCTGATGTCGTCAGTCAGGGCAGAGCCTGTGAGTGCCGCACCGATTGGGCGCAGGTCTATCACGTTATGCGGCACACCCAGGCGCACGGCGCAGGCAGCTGCATAGTCGAGCTCTTTGCGGTGGCGCTGTCCATAATCGAAGGAGACGAGGCAGGTGAGCTCATGCTCATTCTTGACCATGTGGGCCAGCGATACGGAATCCAATCCGCCGGAGCAGATGACAATGGTTTTCATAGTGGGGTCCCTTGTTTTTTAACCCGGGTAGGCTGCGACCGGGAAGTGCTTGATAGTCCATACCTGCTACAATGCCAAGAGGGGCATTCGGCGTGCTGTGCTTCAAGCGCGCCGCTTGCGGCTGCTGCGTTGCGGTTGTCCGTGGCTTTCCTCGAACAGTTCTGCCAGCTTGTCGGTCATCGCACCGCCAAGTTCTTCGGCGTCCACAATCGTTACTGCACGCTCATAATAGCGCGTCACATCGTGACCGATACCAATGGCGATCAGCTCAACCGGTGAGCGCGTTTCAATCTCTTCGATGATCGCACGGAGATGCTTTTCGAGATAGTTGCCCGGGTTGACCGAAAGCGTCGAGTCATCGACCGGCGCACCATCCGAAATCACCATGAGAATGCGTCGCTGTTCCGGGCGAGCCAGCAAGCGTTTGTGGGCCCAATCGAGCGCTTCGCCATCGATGTTTTCTTTCAACAGACCTTCGCGCATCATCAGGCCAAGGTTGCGCCGGGCACGACGCCATGGGGCATCCGCTGATTTGTAAATGATATGGCGCAAATCATTCAGGCGGCCAGGGGCTTGAGGCTTGCCAGCCTGCAACCACGCATCGCGTGATTGTCCGCCTTTCCAGGCGCGCGTGGTGAAGCCCAAAATTTCGACCTTTACCGCGCAACGCTCCAGCGTGCGCGCCAGAATATCCGCGCAAGTGGCTGCAACCGTGATAGGGCGGCCGCGCATCGAGCCGGAGTTGTCGATCAGCAGCGTCACGACGGTGTCGCGGAAATCGGTGTCTTTCTCGTATTTGAATGAGAGCGGCTGGAATGGATCGATGATCACACGCGGCAAGCGTGCAGGATCGAGTATCCCTTCTTCGAGATCGAACTCCCAAGCGCGGTTTTGCTGCGCTAGCAGACGGCGCTGCAAGCGGTTTGCCAGGCGCGCTACAACGCCTTGCACATTGGCGATTTGTTTATCGAGATAAGCGCGCAAACGGGTCAATTCGTCTGTGTCACATAGCTCTTCAGCGGTTGTGACCTCGTCAAATCGGGTTGTGTAGGCCTTGTATGAAATGGCGCGCCATTCATCAGCCTTTGACTGGGGCGGATTGCGCGCGGTGCCTGCTTCTTCGGAATCGGACTGCTCACCCTCTTCAGGCATATCGCCGGATGGTGCGTCGTCAACTTCGCTGGTGCCTTCTTCCATATCATCAGAAGCGGAGTCCATCGCATCAATGCGGGCCTGTTCGGAATCTGCGCTTTGTTGAGCTTCGCCGTCGCTGCTTTCTTCCTCGCCTTCGGCTTCGTCCTGATTGCCGTCGTCGCCCTCATCGGGCTCCATATTGGCTTCGTCAGCCATATCGAGATGGGCAAGAAGCTCCCGGATGTTGCGGGCGAAGGCGAACTGATCGCCGATGTTCTCTGCCAACTTGTCGAGATCTTTACCGGCTTTGGCCTCAATCGTTTCGCGCCAAAGGGAAACTATCTTCTCGGCTGCATGAGGGGCTGGGCGGCCAGTCAAACGCTCGCGCACAAGGAGGGATAAGGCATCCTCGATAGGTGCGTCGGAGCGATCCCGGATATCTTCGAAATTGCTGCGATGATAGCGATCTTCCAGCATGGCGGTAATATTGTCGCCAACACCAACCATGCGCTTTGCGCCGATGGCTTCAACGCGGGCTTGCTCTATCGCGTCATAAACAGAGCGTGCCGCAGCACCTTCAGGCGCGAGTTTCTGATGCACTGCCTTGTTGTGGACAGCCAAGCGTAGCGCCATCGCATCCGCTTGCCCGCGTAGCACTGCAATATCCGTTGCAGTGGGTTGGCGGGGTGGTTCAGGCAAGCGGGCGCGCTCGTCCGTCAGGGAGGGGCGATCGGCGGAGAAGACGACTTCGAGCTCTCGCGCCCCGGCAATGCTGCGCAACGCACCGGCAACCGCCTGTTTGATCGGTTCCGTCACATTGGGCTGGGCGTTATTACCCGGCTTGCGGTTTGTAATGCTCATCGCAGTCTGCGCTTTTCATGTGGTCGAACGGCATCCAGCATTTATGACAAGGCGATGTTGGCGGAGGATTCCGGCAGTTCCTTGCCAAAGCAGCGCTGATAGAACTCCGCCACAAGCGGACGCTCCATCTCGTCGCACTTGTTGAGGAATGTCAGGCGGAAGGCAAAGCCGAGATCACCAAATATATCAGCATTCTCTGCCCAGGTGATTACCGTGCGCGGGCTCATCACCGTAGAGAGATCACCATTGATGAAGGCGTTGCGCGTAAGGCCTGCAAGTCGCACCATTCGGTCAACCGTATCCTTGCCCTGTTGGGTGCGGTAGCTATGCACCTTCGCAACAATGATATCGACTTCCTTGTCATGCGGCAGGTAGTTGAGCGTTGCGACAATCGACCAGCGGTCCATCTGGCCCTGGTTGATCTGCTGCGTGCCGTGATAAAGGCCCGAAGTATCACCAAGCCCAACCGTGTTGGCGGTAGCAAACAGGCGGAATGCTGGATGCGGGCGGATAACGCGGTTCTGGTCGAGCAGTGTCAGACGGCCTGAAACTTCAAGCACGCGCTGGATAACGAACATCACATCCGGACGACCGGCATCATATTCATCGAACACCAGCGCGACGTTGTTCTGCAGCGCCCACGGCAGAATGCCATCGCGGAACTCCGTGATCTGATGCCCGTCTTTAACGACGATGGCATCCTTCCCCACGAGATCGACGCGGCTGACGTGGCTATCGAGGTTGACGCGCACGCACGGCCAATTAAGGCGCGCTGCGACCTGCTCGATATGTGTGGACTTACCCGTGCCATGGTAACCGGTGATCATCACGCGGCGGTTGCGGGCAAAGCCTGCCAGAATGGCGAGTGTCGTCTCGCGGTCGAAAAGATAGTCTGGATCAAGATCCGGCACATGTTCATCAGCTTCGGTAAAAGCGGGAACTTCCAGATCGGTATCAATACCAAACACGTCTCGAACGGATAGTTTTGAAGTGGGCACTCTCAATTGTGCGTCTGGGTTCGTGTTCTTGGTTGTTGCTTGCATGGATCCTCGCTCCTGCGGGCGAGCTGCCTAAAAAGGCGCTTCATACCCAATTCGACTCAAATGGCCCGCACGGAAACAGAACGATAACGGACGTAGACAGGGCCGCCAAGTCCCTAAAGTTAGGGACGTAGCCCATCAGCTATGCAAAAAGCTCATTTATGCATCATTCCAGAATGTGTATACCATTTTCTGGAATGATGCGAGATCGTTAAACGCGCTCAAAAATTGCCGCGATGCCTTGTCCGCCGCCGATGCACATCGTTACCAGTGCGTAACGGCCCTTGATGCGATGTAACTCGTGGATAGCTTTCACAGTGATAATCGCCCCCGTTGCACCAACCGGATGGCCAAGCGAAATGCCAGAGCCGTTAGGGTTGACCTTTGCGGGATCAAAATCAAGCTCCTTGGCCACAGCGCATGCTTGTGCGGCAAAGGCTTCGTTGGATTCAATCACGTCGATATCACGGATGTTGATGCCGGTTCGCTCCAGCACCTTACGCGTTGCCGGAACCGGGCCGATGCCCATCAGCTCCGGTGCCACACCTGCGTGGGCATAGCCGACAAGGCGTGCCAGTGGTGTCAGACCGGAGGCAATGGCGCGCTTGGCGTCCGCAAGTACAACAGCTGCCGCACCATCATTAATACCAGAGGCGTTGCCGGCAGTGACGGTGCCGTCTTTTTTGAAGACGGGCTTCATTGCAGCGAGTGTTTCTAACGAGGTATCGGGACGAACATGCTCGTCCTTGTCAAAGATCGTGGTGCTATGGCGTGAGGCGAGTTCGATAGGTGCGATCTGATCATGGAAGCGACCTTCCGCAATGGCGCATGCGGCGCGGCGATGGCTTTCAACTGCCAGCATATCCTGCATCTCGCGCGTGATGCCCCAGCGTTCAGCTACGTTTTCTGCGGTGATGCCCATATGCATTTTATGGAAGGGATCATGCAGAATGCCCAGCATGTAATCGGTGAAGCGCGTATCACCCATTTTTTGGCCCAGGCGTACGCCTTGGGCGAGGTAGGGGCTGCGGCTCATGGATTCTGCACCGCCGCCGATGGCAAGATCAGTATCGCCGAGCTGAATAGCTTGAGCCGCGGAAATAATTGCCTGCAAGCCGGAACCGCAGAGACGGTTGACGTTGAAGGAGGGCGTTTCTTTCGGAATACCACTCTCAATCGCCGCAACACGGCTGAGATAAGCATCGGCGGGTTCTGTGGGAATGACATTGCCCATCACCACATGGCCGATGGTATCAGGATCAGCCCCGGAGCGACTGAGGGCAGCGCGGACAGCTTCCGTCGCGAGACTTGTGAGCGGGACATCCTTCAGGGCGCCTCCAAACCCACCAATTGCCGTTCTTGCTGCGCCTACGATGACGACATCGCGTCCCTCGGTATTCCTTGCCATTTCTCGCCCACTTCTGGTGTTTTGATTATTTTTATACCAGCACTTCGGCATTTCAGCCCGTGCAGCTCTTATGTAACACTACCAGTGTGCACAGCTCCAGTAGTGGGCGTGACTATGGTTACTCGCCATGTCCGGAGGCTGTGAGCAGCGCCAGATCCTCAGCCGCAAGTTTAAGGCGCGCACCACGCACCAGCCCCTCAAGTTGTTTTAGCGACGTTGCCGATGAGAGTGCGCCGCTAATGCCGGGTTGGGCAATTACCCAAGCCAGGGCAATTTCTGCATGTGCAGCACCTGTTTTCTCGGCGACCGTGTCGAGGGCGGAGAGAATCCGCAGTCCCCGTTCATTCAGGTAGCTTCTCACCCGCTCTCCGCGTGCGCCTTTCAGGTCTGCCTCGGTGCGGTATTTGCCGGTCAGAAAACCTGATGCGAGCGAGAAATAGGGCATAGCACCAAGCCCTTCGCGCAGCACCAGCGCTTGCACAGCACCTTCATAGGCATCCCGGGTGTAGAGGTTATATTCATTCTGGATGGTCTGATAACGCGGCAAGTGTTTGCTTTTTGATATGTCGAGCGCTTCGGAGAGCAACGCCGCATCGTAATTCGATGCACCAATAAAACGCACTTTCCCAGCCTTGATCAGCCTGTCATAAGCGGTCAGCGTTTCTTCCTGGGAAACGGTGGGATCAGGCCAATGGCTCTGATAGAGATCGATGTAATCAGTCTGAAGGCGTTTAAGTGAAGCCTCTACGGCTTGCTCAATCCAACGGGCGGATAGATCAACCTTCCCTTGTCCGACGTCAGATCCGACCTTGGTCAGAACATGCACTTTATCCCGGTTGCCGCGCGCCTTGAGCCAGCGGCCGATGATTTTCTCGCTATCGCTGTCGTTGCCAGGCACCCAGCGTGAATACACGTCTGCAGTGTCTATTGCCGTAAAGCCCTCAGCCATGAAGGCATCCAGCAGTGCGAACGAGGTGGGTTCATCTGTTGTCCAGCCAAAAACATTGGCACCGAAAATAAGCGGTGAAATTTTGATATCAGTTTGGCCCAGACGACGCAGTGTCATGAGATGCTCTCCGGCGAAAGAGTAACCATTGGTTGTCCGGTCCATGCGCGTGGCCGGCTGAATTTCGCTTACATGATAAAGGGCAGGGCGCGCGTGTATATATCGTGTATATATGATGTGTAGCAATTATCAGCGTGCGGGTGCCGTGGCGCACATAGCGCCGCCTATTACCGGGTTTTGACGCGCGCTGGTGCGCGCATCAGGTGCGGGCCTGTATTGTGGTCTATGACTTCGGGTTTTGAGGTGTCGATGGCACCATCCCATCCACCGCCCAAAGCCTTGTTAAGGGCAACATAATAGGTGGCGATATTTACGCGGCTTTGTATGAGCGCATCCTCTGCCGAGTATTGCGAGCGTTCGGCATCAAGGACTTCGATGAAGCTTGTTGCGCCATTCTGGAAGAGCGTGCGTGCGAGGCGTGCTGCTTCACGATAGTTGGTGGCTGCTTCTGTGAGCTTTTGATAGCGGATGCGCTCTTGTGCCAATCCTACTAGGGCATTTTCCACCTCTTCAAGTGCGATAAGCACGCTTGAGCGGAGATTGAGAAACTGCTGATCGCGCCGCGCCTGTGCAGCCCTAACAGCCGCTTGCAGTTCACCAGCATTGAAAACCGGCACGCTAAGGCTTGGGCCGAAGGACCACGTAATGGTGGAATTTTTAGCCAGATCACCAATGCGCACGCCCGATGTTGCGAGGTTGCCTGTCAGGCTGATAGCCGGATAAAGCGCTGCCTCGGCTTGGCCTATCTGGGCTGTTGCTTGCGCAAGCTGACGCTCGGCCACCCGCACGTCCGGACGCGCGAGGAGCATATCTGCAGGTACGCCCACTGGCAGCGGCAAACGGGGGGAGGGAACCGGCCCCGCCTTGCGAAGCTCTGCCGCAAGCGCTGCAGGGGGCTGGCCCGTTAGAACGCTGAGCTGGTGGATCGCCTGGGCCAATGCTGTTTCAAGGGTCGGGATGCCCGCCTCAGTATTGGCGGCCTGACCGTTGGCATTCGCCAGATCAACCCCCGAAGCTGTGCCAACATCAAACTTTGCTCGTGTGATGGCTGCCGTCTCGCGCTGTGTGGCGGCGGTGCGTCGTGCCAGTGCGATACGTGCTTGATAGTTGCGCACGTTGATATAGGTGGTGCCTATATCGCCGATCATCGTCAGCAATGTCGCGCGCAATTCCTCCTGCGCCGCATCAAGCCCGTAGAGGGCCGCTTCAGCGCTGCGCCTGTTTGCGCCAAACAGATCCACTTCCCAGCCCGCTACAAGGCCTGCTTGCACCCTGTTTGTATAGATGCCCGATCCAAAGCTTGAGTTGGTAAAGCTTGTGCTGGTCGTGCCCCCGCTAGATTGCGTGGTACTTTGCCCCGCCCCCTTGCTTCGTGTGGCGGATGCGGTGCCGTCTATGGAGGGAAAGAGGCTGCCTATGGTCTGATCATAACTTGCGCGCGCTTCCCGAACCCTTGCCTTGGCTGTTGCAACATCCAGATTGCCCGCAACAGCGCGCTCTATAATGCTGTTCAGCGTTGGATCACGAAGCCTTGTCCACCAATGCGCCAGATCGGCTGGCTTGGGCGCTTTTTGCGCGCTTTCATTGCTCCAACGCGCAGGGATGGGAAGGTTGGGCGTTGCATACTCTGGCCCCACAGCACATGCTGACAGAAAAACCGTGAGTGCCAATGAGAGGATGACACGTGTGGCCCTTGGCCGGTTATGGGCGCGGCTCATGCCAGCATGAATGATCATGCGATATCGTCTCGCACTGACATAAATTTCCATGCATCCAGGAGCCACTGCACCAGCATCGCTACCCTATTGATCGGACGGAATCACATATGACGGACGGCTGATCAATGGCACAAGTTGTCGGACAACTCTATACCACGCATGCATTTTTTGGAGGCCGCGCTGTTGCACTGATATGTTACATACGCAATCTCAGCTGCTTACGGCATAGTTTTGATTTCTTACATTTTGTTAAGGTGCAGCGCGAGAATGTCTGTGGCTGTAAGGCGCAATAAACAATAATCTCAATCCTGAGATCACTTAATCAATACCAGTAAATTAACAATCTGGGGACGCATTTGCCTAACGCAACTCCGGAAATGCATCCCCATAACTGAAAATTAACGCATTATTAACATTTTCATTGTGCCAAAAATCACACGGAATGTGCAGCTCTGAATCGGTCGTATAGTGCTGGTTTTATTGGATAATATCTGTTTTATACTGACTTCAAGTTTCTACGTGTTAACATCTCTTGCTAAGCCCCCGCCTTATCCGTCGCCCCCCATCGTACTGCTAATTCAGCCTCACTTGGTGCCTTTGAGGGCGCCCGTAAGCCTTGGCGGTAAATGACAATCGCATTGCGGCAACACTTGTGCAGATGCAATAAGTCCGCTATATTTGCAATTGCGATCCATTTGCAAAAACGAAGGTTATGATGCGCAAACTGACGAGGCGATCAATTCTGGTGCGATCCGCTGTGGCCGCTGCGGCATTCGCTGCCGCTTGCACAGTTGGTCTGGGGCCGGTGTTGGCTGCAGAGAAGCTTAATGTTGTTGCGACTAGCGGGTATATTGCCGATGCGATCAGAAATGTTGGCGGAGATCATGTCACGGTAAAGACACTTCTTGGTCCCGGTGTCGATCCCCATCTTTACCGGCAGACGAGTTCCGATATCGCTCTGGCTACAAAGGCCGACGTGGTTTTCTGGCACGGTTTGCATCTGGAGGCGCAGTTATTATCGTTTCTCGAAGGCCTTGCCGTGCGCAAACCTGTGATTGCCCTGGCGGAGAGTGTGCCGAAAGATCAGCTGCTGAGCGCTGATGCGGATGCCGCATTGCCCGATCCCCACATCTGGTTCGATCCGCGTTTGTGGGTTCATGTTGTTGAAGCTGCACGTGATTCTCTCATTCGTTTGTGCCCTGAAGGAAAGGCCGATTTTGAGGTGAACGCGCAGCGCTATCTGGCGGAAATTTCGAAGATTGCTGATTACGCATCGGCTTCCTTGGCCTCTGTACCAGCTTCATCGCGGGTGCTGGTAACGGCGCATGATGCCTTTAATTATTTTGGGCGGGCCTATCAGTTTGAGGTTGCAGGTATCCAGGGTATCTCCACCGAAAGCGAAGCGGGGCTGCGCCGGATTGAAGAACTGGTGGATATGCTCGTGAAGCGCAATATCGGTGCGATATTTGTCGAGTCTTCGGTTTCTGATCGCAATGTAAAAGCGCTGATAGAAGGCGCGGCAGCAAAGGGCCATAAAGTTGTTGTCGGCGGCGAGTTGTTCTCGGATGCTACCGGTGAGGCTGGTACCTATGAGGGCACCTACATCGGTGTTATCGACCACAATGCAACCATCATCACCCGCGCACTTGGCGGTGGCGCGCCAGAGAAGGGCATCAGCGGGCAGCTGGCTGGCATGTAAGCTCTGGCATCAGCAGTTAATCTGGAATAAGCATGCCGGCCTTTCATGATGGAAGGTGTGCCTTGATATTGGTATTTTCACTTCTGGCATTTGAGAGATTCAGGTGGCGAAACGGCCTATCATTCTTTTTCCCGATCCACGGTTGCGAACTCCAGCACGTGCTATTGGGGTATTCGATGACGCTCTCAAGGTGCTCGCTCACGATCTGTTGGAAACCATGCGCGCTGCGCCCGGCATTGGCATAACCGCCTGCCACATTGGTATTCTGGAACGTGTGGTGGTCATTGAGCTGCCGGAGCAGGCAGAGCCAGCATTTTATATCAACCCGGAAGTCATATGGGCATCGGATGAGTTAATGCGCTATGATGAGGGTAGCGTATCGATGCCGGGTGTTATTGAGGCAATCGAACGTCCGAAGCAAGTGCGACTTCGCTGGCAGGATTTGGCAGGGGCTTCGCATGAGGGTGATGCCGAGGGGCTCTTGGCAATCTGCTTGCAACATGAGATCGATCAACTCGATGGCATTTTCTGGCTTGATCGCTTATCGCGCCTCAAGCGGGAACGTGTGGTGCGTCGGTATGAGAAATTGCGCTTGAGTGCTTGAGTTACAAATTTGAAACAAAAAACCCGCACCTGAAGGCGCGGGTTTTTATCAGCTGTCTGCAGCGCGGTTTTATTCTGCCCCGGCCTCTGCGGCCTTTTTCGTTGTGCGCTTGCGAGCGGGAGCCTTTGGCTTATCTGCCCCTTCATCAGTAGTTTCCGAAGCAGCTTTCTTAGTAGCTGGTTTTTTAGCGGCGGTTGTCTTGGCTGTGGTAGCCTTCTTGGCAGTCGTAGCCTTTTTGGTAGTAGCCGCGGCCTTCTTCGCTGGAGCTTTCTTTGCAGGTGCCTTCTTCTTGCCCGTGGCGCGCTTGGCGCGAAGCAGTATGACGGCCTCTTCAAGCGTGTAGCTTTCGGACTCTATGCCCTTGGGCAGCGTGGCATTGGTCGTGCCGTCTGTCACGTAGGCACCATAACGGCCTGCCTTCAGCGAGATGGTCTTGCCGGTTTCAGGCTCTTCGCCTAGCACCTTGCCGGGATCTGACGCCGCACCTCGGCGACCGCCACCCTGCTCCTTGGTGATGATCAAGTCGATGGCGCGGTTTGCGCCAATCTCAAGCACGTCATCATCCTTGCCAAGGCTGGCAAAGGTTTTTTCGTGTTGAACGTAAGGGCCAAAGCGTCCGATGCCAGCCTTGATTGGCTTGCCGGACTCAGGGTGCGTTGCTACCGGACGCGGCAGCGACAGCAGCTTAAGGGCGATTTCCAAATCGATATTATCAGGCGCCAGGCCACGCGGGATTGTCTGACGTTTAGGCTTCTCTTTGGTCTTGGCAGCTTTTTTATCAGCCTTTGCATCTTCGCTTTTTGTCTCTTCACCCTTGGCGTCATCGCCTTCGGGGGCATCGCCGCCGAGCTGGATGTAGGGGCCAAAGCGGCCGTCGCGTAGCGTTACATCAAGGCCGGTTTCCGGGTCTTTGCCCAGCACTTTCGGCCCGCCATCGCCAGCACCGCCTTCACCTTCACCAGCCGAGAGCTGACGCGTATAGCGGCATTCGGGGTAGTTTGAGCAACCGATGAACGAGCCAAACTTGCCAATCTTCAGCGACAATTTACCGTTACCACAGGATGGGCAGGCCCGTGGATCGCCGCCATCTGCACGCGCGGGGAAGATGCGTGGAGCCAGGACATCGTTGAGCGAGTCGATGACCTGCGTCATCCGCAGTTCGCGTGTACCCTCGATGGCAGCAATGAAGTCACGCCAGAAATCCCGGAGAACCTCTTTCCAGTCGATCTCGTGGTTCGACACACGGTCGAGCTTTTCCTCAAGATCGGCCGTGAAGTCGTACTCTACGTAGCGCTGGAAAAAGCTTTCCAGAAACGCCGTAACGATACGGCCCTTGTCTTCTGGCACGAGACGTTTTTTGTCGATGCGCACATATTCGCGCTCCCGCAGCACAGCGAGAACAGCTGCGTAGGTGGAGGGGCGGCCGATGCCGAGTTCTTCCATGCGCTTCACAAGGCTGGCCTCGGTAAAGCGTGGTGGCGGCTCTGTGAAGTGCTGTGTTGCGCGGATTTCACGACGTTCAAGCACTTCGCCAGCCTTCATGGCTGGCAGGCGACCGCCGTCTTCATCAGCTTCGTCATCGCGGCCTTCTTGATAGAGCTTGAGGAAGCCATCGAACACGACAACCTGGCCCGTGGCGCGTAGATCAAGTGTGCGTGCGCCCACTTGCGCCTTGATTTCTGCGGTGGTGCGTTCAAGCACCGCCGATTCCATCTGACTCGCGATTGTACGCGTCCAGATGAGGTCGTAGAGCTTTGCCTGCTCAGGATCGAGATAGCGTGCCACGGATGAGGGCAAGCGGCCTGCATCAGTGGGGCGAATAGCCTCATGCGCTTCCTGCGCATTCTTGGCTTTGGTGGTATACTTGCGGGCAACGCCGGGCACATATTTATCGCCGAACGTGCGGCCAATGACGGCGCGCGTTGCGCTCACGGCTTCTGGCGCCATGTCGACACCATCAGTTCGCATATAAGTGATCAGACCTACAGTCTCGCCACCGATCTCCACGCCTTCATAAAGTCGCTGCGCGAGTTGCATGGTACGCGCTGGGGCAAAGCCCAGTTTGCGTGAGGCTTCCTGCTGCAGTGTCGAGGTTGTGAATGGTGGTTGCGGATGGCGCCGGGTGGGCTTGGCCTCGATGTCGGCTACGGAAAATGCGGCAGCTTGCAGCGCCTGCTTGAAGGCTGCAGCCTCTTCGCCATTGCCGATATCCAGCCGGGTGATCTTCTTGCCGTCCGCACCAACCAGACGTGCTTCGAATGGCGCACCGGCATCCGTTGCAAGCAGGGCAACCAGCGACCAGTATTCACGGGTTATGAAGGTTTCAATTTCACGCTCGCGATCGCAAACAAGGCGCAGCGCAACTGATTGTACACGCCCAGCCGAGCGTGCGCCCGGCAGCTTGCGCCACAGCACTGGTGAGAGGTTGAAGCCGACGAGATAATCCAGTGCGCGACGCGCCAGATAAGCATCCACAAGCGCCTGATCGATCTGGCGTGGGTTTGCCATGGCCTCGGCGACCGAATCACGCGTGATGGCGTTGAAGGTCACACGCTCGACTGGCAGGTCTTTCAGCAATTTTTTCTGTGTCAGCGCTTCAATGACGTGCCAGGAGATGGCCTCACCTTCGCGATCCGGATCGGTTGCGAGAATGAGCTTTTCAGCTCCCTTCACAGCACGTGCGATATCCGCAACGCGCTTGGCGCCACGGTCCTCGACCTGCCAGATCATGGCGAAATCAGCGTCTGGATCAACCGAACCGTCCTTGGCGGGTAGATCGCGGATGTGGCCGAAGGACGCCAACACCTCATAATCTGGACCAAGGTACTTGTTGATCGTCTTCGCTTTTGCGGGCGACTCGACGACAACGACTTTCATGATTCCATCCCTGACAGCTGAGACAATGATTGCACTTGAGTTTTATGCAATGGGCGCGATAAGTGGGGGCAAAAGGGTGCACAAGTCAAATGGTGCTGCGCATCTTTCTTGCAAATAGTCAGGCAATTCGCTGCATATGTGGTTGATTTTGCCTTTATCGTTATGTCCGCAAACAGGCATCTGATGGTCGGTTATTCCAACATAACCTATTGTGATATTTCGCTTAATCGCATAATGCGACAAGTGATAACCATGCTTGTGGCTTATGGCATGGCGGCGCATCTCATATTGTTTGCATTCGCTGTTACTGCAATGTCTGTCGGCATGCAGGGGCAGGGTGATTCCTTATTTGCCGGTTCCGCATCGACACAGCGGCTGATTATGGTGCTTTGTCGCCCCAGCACGCTCTGGACTGATGGCACCGATGCAAATGATGCCGACATGCCAGATGGCACGCACCTACGCGGCTGTTGTGGTGTCTGCGCAGTGCAGAGCGCTGGCTTGTGGGATGCGCCTGCCGATTATTTCTCGATATCGCCTTACCGTGAGAGCGCGGAACTTCGCTGGCTTATCGGGGCTGTGGCCGTATCCGATTGTGAAAGTATCACGCCTTCAGCGCGCGGGCCGCCAGTTGTTTGATGGTACGGCAATCGCTATTTATTTTCTCAAGTTTACATGGCGCTGATCAATCCGCAAAAAATGCGGTATCGCGCTTTGGAGATCTATCATGACAGCTAACACGAATGCTTTCACCCGTTTTGCCGCTCGCACTTCTTTCATCGCGGCTCTCGCTTTGACAACAGTGGCGTTCGCATCAATGGCGCATGCTGAATGCGAATGCAGCAAGGATCAGGAAGCAGCAACCCAGATGACGCAGGCAACACCTGTGGCGGATATTGTGGTTGATGGTCTCACCATCTCCCAGCCATGGTCACGTGCAACCGCTAAGGGCGCTCGCGTGGCAGGTGGTTATCTTGTGCTCACGAATAAGAGTGACAAGGATGATGTCCTGCTTTCTGGCTCCACCGATATTTCGGAAAAATTTGAAGTGCACGAAATGGCCGTCACCGATGGCGTGATGCGTATGCGCAAGCTCGCAGATGGCCTGCCCATCAAGGCTGGAGAAACTGTCGAGCTGAAGCCAGGCAGCTACCACGCTATGTTCATCGATATGAAGCGCCCGCTATTGGAAGGTGATACCTTCACCGTCGATATGGTATTCAAGAATGCCGGCAAGGTGCCGGTCAAGTTCACTGTTCGTGGAATTGGTGCGCGCGATGCTGGCCATGCTGAAAAGCACACACATAAAAATGACAAGGCCGAGAAGGCAACACACGTTAACTAAGCAATTCTGACAATAGGCAGTATCTGTCTTTGTATGAAGCGATAATCGCTGAGAGAGATGAGATTGGTTCTTCTCTCTCAGTTTGCAGCGAATGCGGTTTAAGCGCGCTGTAGCGCTGGAATAAAGCGCAGCGTGAAAATGCGCCCTGCAACTGATTGACCGAACGATGCGCTGAAGCTCAAGGGCGTGCAGGCCAGAAATGCATCCGCGATCGACTGCAGAAACGCACGTGAGCGTGCATCATCATTGCCCAAGCGGGAAAATGTGATTTGCGGTGGGCCCATGAGGTTGCCATCACGCTTGAAACTAAAACGAGCCGTTGCACTGAGACCTTCAGACCCTGCAGGTGGTTGCCAGCAGGATTTCAGCGCGGAGCTGATATCGCGAGGAGTGGTGATGAGCGCAGAATGTGCCGTGGCGGCGCCGTTGGCTGCTGGTAACGATAACTGGCCGCAAACGAAAGCCGTTGCTATGAAAAAATGATAGCGCCAATGAGGCATTCTTCTTACCTCCAGGCCGATCAGATGTTAGCTTATCCCCATGCCTGGAATGAAGCAATGCGGGCGGTCAAACATCAATGCTTCATGGTGCATGAGATGCATTTGTTTATCGTTCTAATTAATCGTCCAAACCCGGGGGGAGGAGCATTAAGTCACCTATTTTATCCCCAAACCAGCTATCGGCGAGGATATCAAGGGCCTTATAGTGAAAAGCAACGATTGCGCCTCCTACATGACCTACACCAGAGAGAATGGTATTGCCGGCTTGTTGGGACAGCGAACTTGCAGAGTCGCGTATTACTTCGCTTGAACTCTTGATCCTAAATTGTTCTTTATAGCGCGCGTCCAAAGGACTGAAGGTTCTTTCCAGTTGGATGGCCGTTGCGAGAATGAACTTATTCGCAGGTCTTGAATGCGGCATTAAAAGCTTTTGAAGTTCCTGAAGCTTGATGTTTAATTCGCAAAAATTATTGGAGTCTTCAAGAGGAACAAGCCACTCACTTGGAGGAACACCAAGTTGTTTTGGCAATGTGTTCGCGAGACCTTTGAATGTCGAACTTTCTCCAATTTGCTTAACAATTCGCATGGCTTCAGCTTGGGCAGCCATTGCGTCGCCACCCCAGTGGTTAAGCAGGAATGCAGCGGCTTTTGTATCCGTACCAAGAAATTTGGCCGCTTCTTCAGCATTGATAAAGAAGCGTGAAATCACTTTCGCTACAAGATTTGGCATCCAGCTTGATGGGCTAGCATGGTGAGCGACGGTTTTATTGATCGCCCAGGCCGACCAAGAACCTGCCTTAATGGTGCTCGGTAAAGCAGACAGCGAAGGTGTATTGCCCGCATTGGCAGGTAATTGCGCTGAAACTGTATTAATAGCAGTCATTGATAAATCCTAATCCGCAATAATTACTATAAATTGTAACACCAATTCAAAACCGAAATTCCAACCATTACCACTGACTGGCTTTAGTCTGTTTGATTGTCAATTTGTCGCTCGAAAGTCAAGCTTGTTATAGGTTATGACGATGCTAATTTATAATTAAGTATTTTTTATGGTTCCAGTCGGATTTCCATATTAACTATTTGAAATAATTGATGTATTTCAATGGTTGGGGATGATCTCAAGGCAACTGGGGTTGCGTGGTCGAATGGGCTGAGGCATTGTCCCAGCCCTGAAGACGCATCCGGGTGGGAGAAAAACAATGACTGTCAACGCTTCAGCTAGCCAAACAGCAGAAAATAAGAACACCTTACCACGCAGACTTGAGGGCCGAACTGCGCTCATTACTGGCGCTTCGCGTGGGATTGGACGAGGCGTGGCGCTGCGTTTTGCGCGTGAGGGTGCAACTGTTGCCATCAATGATCGCGATGGGGGAGCGGATGCTGAGGCTACGCTCGCCGATCTCCATGCTGCCACTCGGGAATCAGGCTTTGCGCCATGCGATCATCGTCTGATAATGGCTGATATCGCCTCGCCTGAAGCTGTGCCTGCTATGATTGACGCAGCTGTGGCAGAGTTGGGGCGACTTGATATTCTCGTCAATAATGCTGGCATTCAATATGAAGAGCCAAGCGAGTCATTTGATGATGCGCGCTTTGCCCGTGTGCTGGAAGTGAACCTGATTGGGGCTGCGCGTGCGTCGCGGGGCGCAATTGCGCACTTTCTCAGCCGTGAAGGTGGTGGCGTTATCATCAATACGTCGAGCGTACATGCGCTCATCCCCAAGCCGGGTTATTTATCCTATTCGCTATCCAAAGCGGGCATCACCAACCTCACGCGTACGCTGGCGCTGGAGTTTGCAGGCCGTGGCATTCGTGTGAATGCTGTTGGCCCGGGCGCTGTGATTACCGATATCAACGCCGCCTGGAAGGATAACCCCAAAGAGCGCGCGATGGTGGAAAGTCATATCCCGCTTGGTTATGCAGCTGAGGTTGATGATATTTCGCCCGTATTTGCCTTTCTGGCATCTGATGATGCACGCTACATCACTGGCCAAACGCTCTATGCCTGTGGAGGGTTGACGCTGTTTGGCGAGTTTCGTGAGAACTGGTCTTCCTGAGGCTGTTTTGGAGAAAGGCGGCGGTTCAATCGTCGCCATTCGCAATAGGTTCTCCGCCTTTGCACAGAAAACGCTTTGCAGACAGTATGACACCGGAGTCTTTCTCGCCGATCGCTTCCAGATCCTTATCATTATAAGGCGTTACTGTGAGTACGTGGCGAATGATGGCAAGACGTGCGCGTAACTTATCATTGCCACGAATGATGGTCCATGGTGCATATGCGGTGCTTGTGTGCTCAATCATACGGTCGAATGCGCGCGAATATGCATCGAAATGGTCGATGGCCGCATAATCTATCGGTGATAGCTTCCAGTGCTTGAGTGGGTCATGTTGGCGTGCATGCAGGCGTGCCATTTGCATTTCTGGCCCAATCGTCAGCAAAATCTTGATAAGGCGGATACCATCATTGGTCCAAAGCTTTTCAACGATGGGTGCTTCATGCAGAAAGCGCTCTGTCTGATTGGGGGCGCAGAACCCCATCACTTCCTCTACACCCGCCCGGTTATACCAGGAGCGGTCGAATAGCACAATTTCGCCAGCGGTCGGTAGTTCATTGATATAACGCTGAAAATACCATTGCTGTGCTTCAACGTTTGAAGGACGGGGCAATGCGACAGTGCGCACGGATCGTGGGTTTAGATGCTGAGTAAAACGGGTGATTGCGCCACCTTTGCCAGAGCCATCTCGTCCTTCAAACACAATAACCAGGCGCTCCTGGGCATCGCGCACCCACGTTGCGAGCTTGAGAAGTTCTATTTGCAGGCTACGCAGCTCTTTTTTATAAATTTTGCGCGATAGTTTCTCATCATAAGGAAACCCGCCGGAACGCATGGCCGCATCAGCAATGGCTGGGGGCAGTTCCGGTGCGGTGATGTCGAATTGTGCGAAAATGTCTTTTGGCAGTGTGTGGTCAGTTTGCGTTTTGGGGGATTTCTGGCTTTTTTTGTTATGCTTGGCCACCTTGCCGTCTCCCTGTCATGAATTTCGTGACATGATAACCTGTTATAAAGAACACGAAAGCAGTTTGCCGCAAATCCCGAGATTTCATGTGCGCTGTATCAATTAAAGATGGAATAGAGCAGGGACGCCATATGGAGTTGAGTGCACGCACAATTGCGCTTCGATCTGCTGCGTTGGCCAGTGCTATATTTGTGATGATAGCGCTGCTTCAAGGCGCATTTTATTGGGGCTTGCTGGTTGCTTGCACCCTGTCGATGCTAGCGGCCGCGGCCTTCTTTCGTGATGAACATCCATTGCATGGGCGGATCAGAGGGCGAGGCAGCAAGCCTGTTACGTTGGCTGGTATAGTGCCCGTCGAGTTGTTGGCAGGCTTTCCCGATCCGGTGGTGGTAGTTGATCAGCGCGGTATTGTCGTGCAGCTCAATCCGGCTGCTCGCGCATTATTTCCGCTGTTGGTTGAGGCGCGGCCATTGGCATTTATTGTGCGCGCACCCGCCGTACTCGAAGGCATCGACACGGTGCTTCAAGGCGGTGTCGCTATGGAGGCGGAATTTCGTGAACATGGTTTGGTCGAGCGCACTTTAGTTGCCCATATCGCACCCTTGGCTTCAGAGGCGAGAGAGGGAAGGGATGGCGTGATGTTAGTGATCCGCGATCTTACAAGCGCCCGCCGTCTGGAGCATATGCGGGCAGATTTTGTGGCTAACGCCAGCCATGAATTGCGCACACCGCTTGCCTCGCTCATCGGTTTTATCGAGACCTTGCAAGGGTCTGCCCGCAATGATGAGAGCGCCCGTGAGCGCTTCCTTGTTATCATGCGTGAGCAGGCCAGGCGCATGTCGCGGCTGATTGACGATCTGCTGTCATTATCGCGCATTGAAATGCATCTGCACGTTCCACCAAGCGGTAAGGTTGAGATGGGGGGGCTGGTGCGCCATATCATTGAGACACTTGCACCGCTTGCCAAAGAGCGCGGTGTGATTGTGATGCTTGAGCAGGTTGCGCCTTCTCTGTTTGTCAATGGGGATCGTGATGAGCTGCTGCGTGTGGTTGAGAACCTTATCGAGAATGCAATCAAATATGGCCAGGCAGGCGGCCGTGTGGATGTCTCGGTCAAGGTCGCGCCATTTGCGGATAAGCCCGGTGAGAATGCGATTGTGATGGAAGTGCGTGACTATGGCCCCGGCATTTTCCCGGAGCATCTGCCACGCCTGACGGAACGTTTCTACCGGGCGGATATTGCGGATAGCCGCGAGAAAGGCGGCACGGGGCTTGGCCTGGCTATTGTGAAGCACATCGTCAATCGCCATCGTGGGCGTCTTGATATCGTGAGCAGGCATGGTGAGGGGGCGCTGTTCCGAGTATCGCTTCCGAAAATTAATAATGAGCCTGAGATGGTAAGTTAATGATGGCGTAGCGTAAAAAACAATTCTGAAACAGATAGATAGAAGGAGTTTGGAGCGTAGGAATCAGTAATAAAGCGCACCATCCTCTAGTAAGAATTTTCGCAAAAGGCATGATTACGGCTGCACTGTCATTGAAGCGTCATCCATACGTCATAGAGCTGTGTGGCCGGTGAAGACATACCGGTCTGTCCATGACGACGATGCTACGTAGGCCGCAACATGGCGGCAGATAGTCTAGACATTCGCAATTTTGGAGACGTGCCGTGAAGTTTTCCCACCTCTATGCTGCTGTTGGTCTTGCTGCCGTTGCTTTTTCTGCGCCGGCCTTCGCCCAAACCGTGACGGGTGCTGGCGCCAGCTTTCCTGCGCCTGTTTATGGGAAGTGGGCTGAGGCGTTCAACAAGGAAACCGGTATCCAGATTAATTATCAGTCCAGCGGTTCCGGCAACGGCATCAAGTCAATCAAAGGCAACACCGTTGTGTTTGGGGCCACCGATGCGCCACTTTCCGGCAAGGACCTTGAGGATGCGGGTCTTGTGCAGTTCCCCACCGTTATCGGGGGCGTTGTGCCGATTGTGAACATTGAAGGTATCAAGCCGGGCGAGCTTGCGCTTGATGGCGATACACTGGCCAAGATTTTTATGGGTGACATCAAGCAGTGGGACGATGCAGCCATCAAGGCGCTGAACCCTGATGTGAAACTGCCTGCGACAGCCATCGCTGTCGTGCGTCGTGCTGACTCATCTGGCACGACATTCAATTTCACAAGCTATCTGTCGAAGGTCAGCGCGGATTGGAAAGACAAGCTCGGCGTTGGCACAACGGTGCAATGGCCGGTGGGGCTTGGCGCGCCTGGTAACGATGGCGTGGCCAACAACGTAGCCAAAATCTCAGGCGCAGTTGGTTACGTTGAATATATCTACGCGAAGAAAAACAAGCTCTCGCATACCCGCCTGAAGAACAAGGCTGGCAAGTTGGTTGAACCCGATATCGCTTCTTTCCAGGCGGCTGCGGCAAATGCTGATTGGAAGAGCGTGCCCGGTTTCGGCGTAATCCTTGCTGATGAGCCAGGTGATGCTTCGTGGCCCATCACAGCTGCAACTTTCATTCTTATGCACAAAGAGCCGAAGGATAAGGCGCAGTCGGCAACGGCGCTGCAGTTCTTTGATTGGGCTTACAATAAGGGTGGTTCGATTGCTGAAGAGTTGGCGTACATTCCATTGCCCAATACTTTGACGGATGAAATCCGTGCGGTTTGGGCTGCTGAGATTAAGGATAAATAAGCAGCGGCTTTGCTTGAATGCTTGCGAGGGGATACTGCAAAAAGTACCCCTCGTTCCTTCCACGGCGGCGTTTTGTCTTGCTGATTGCTGAGTGAGTGCGATAGGTTTCGGCCGTCGCTCGCTATTGAGGCAAATCAGGACTGCGGGTCGATGAAAGCTCCTTTCGCACATAGTCAGAGAAGTCATGGCCGACGTTGCAATCAAAGACACGCCTCCTCCTGATGCTGCTGCGCAGAACAGGGCGCGCGCGCTACAGCGGTTCAGGCAGGGTGATGCTTTCTTTTTCCATATGACGCGAACGGCGGCGCTTCTGGTGCTGGCTCTCATGTTCGCTATCATGGTGTCGCTTGCCTATGGTGCATGGCCTGCGTTCAGCCAGTTTGGCCTTGATTTTTTCATCTCGCAATCGTGGGATCCGAACGCTGAAAAGTTCGGCGCACTCGCTACAATTTACGGCACGCTGATGACATCGCTGATTGCGATGCTGATTGCAGTTCCGGTGGGGATCGGCATTGCTGTATTTCTCACCGAGCTATGTCCGCAATCATTGCGCCGCCCCATCGGCATTGCAGTTGAACTGCTCGCAGGCATTCCATCGATCATCTATGGCATTTGGGGCTTCTTTGTCTTTGCGCCCTTCCTGCAGCAAACATTGCAGCCATTCCTGATCTCGTTTTTTGGTCCGGTGCCAATCCTGAATGCGGTATTTGCGGGGCCTCCCTATGGGTTGGGCACGCTGACGGCAGGTCTTATTCTGGCGATTATGGTGCTGCCATTCGTGGCTTCGGTTTCACGTGATGTGTTTGAGACCGTACCATCCGTGATGAAAGAAGCAGCCTATGGCTTGGGTTGCACCACGTGGGAAGTGGTGCGCAATGTCGTTATTCCGCATACCCGCGTGGGCCTCGTCGGCGGTGTCATGCTGGCGCTGGGGCGTGCGCTTGGTGAGACGATGGCGGTGACATTCGTTATCGGTAATGCCAAGCAGATATCGGCTTCAATCCTGCAGCCGGGTACAACAATTTCTGCGACCATCGCGCTTGAATATGCTGAGGCATCGGAAGGGCTCTATCGCTCATCACTGGTTGCGCTTGGCCTTATCCTGTTTGTCATCAGCTTCATTGTGCTGGCAATAGCCCGCTTGATGCTGGCGCGTCTTAATAAAGCGGGAACGTGATCATGGTCTCTTACTCATCTCGCAGACGCAAGAATGCCATCACCATGGGCTTATGCCTGGCTGCAGCATTATTTGGTATCTTGTGGTTAGTGATGATCTTAGGGGTGCTCGTCTGGGAAGGTTTTTCAGGGCTATCCTGGTCCGTCTTTACGGAAATTACGCCAAGTATGGGCAGCGATGGTGGCGGTCTTCTGAATGCGATTGTCGGCTCATTGATGATGACGTTCTTCGCTGTATTGATCGGTACCCCGCTGGGTATTCTCGCAGGTACATATATGGCGGAGTATGGCCGCTATCATCCGCTGACAAGTATTGTGCGTTTTATCAATGATATCCTGCTCTCGGCGCCTTCTATTGTCATTGGCCTCTTCATTTATGAAGTGCTTGTGGCGCCCTTCGGCGGGTTTTCGGGCTGGGCTGGCTCTGCGGCGCTCGCCGTGATCGTTATTCCGGTTGTGGTGCGCACCACTGAAGATATGCTGTTGCTTGTGCCCAGCCAGTTGCGTGAGGCTGCAATGGCGTTAGGGCTGCCGCGCTCGGTTGTGATCCGGCAGGTGGCGTATAAGGCAGCGCTTGCTGGCATGGTGACAGGTGTGCTGCTGGCGGTTGCACGCGTCAGTGGTGAAACGGCTCCGTTGCTGTTTACGGCGCTTAGCAACAACTTCATGTCGACGTCGATGTCTCAGCCGATAGCGAGCCTTCCGGTTGTGATCTACAACTTCACCAAAACGCCCGATGAAAACATGCAGCAACTGGCCTGGACAGGCGCTTTGCTGATCACCTTCACGGTTCTTGCAATGAGCATCACGGCACGCGCCCTTTCGTCGAGGATTAAGAAATGACCAGTCACAGCGTCATACAATCAACGCCGTCGAGCATTTCAGCTGAGTCGCTGACCGAAAAGGTTTTGGTGCGCAATCTCAAATTCTACTACGGCGATAATCTGGCGCTGAAGGGCATCAACCTCCCGCTCTATAACGGGATCGTGACGGCATTCATCGGCCCCTCCGGTTGTGGTAAATCGACACTGCTGCGGGTGCTGAACCGCATGTACGATCTCTATCCCGGCCAGCGTGCGGAAGGTGAGGTGCTGATTGACGGTCAGAACGTGCTCAGTCCCGGTCAGGATCTCAACGCCTTGCGCGCCAAGGTCGGCATGGTATTTCAGAAGCCGACGCCTTTTCCGATGTCGATCTATGATAACATTGCGTTTGGTGTGCGCCTGTATGAAAATCTCAACAAGGCGGATATGGATGAGCGGGTCGAATCCTCGTTGCGCCGCGCCGCCATCTGGAATGAAGTGAAGGATAAGCTGGGCGCTTCCGGCCAGAGTCTTTCCGGCGGTCAGCAACAGCGTCTGTGTATTGCACGTACGGTTGCGGTAAAGCCGGAGGTCATTCTGTTCGATGAGCCATGCTCGGCGCTCGATCCGATTTCCACCTCCAAGGTGGAAGAATTGATCGACGAGTTGAAGGAAGATTATACGATCGCTATTGTCACGCATAACATGCAGCAGGCTGCGCGCGTTTCGCAGTTTACGGCGTTTATGTATCTGGGTGAACTGGTGGAATTTGCGGAAACGACCAAAATTTTCACCACGCCACAGGATAAACGCACGCAGGATTATATTACAGGTCGTTTTGGCTAGCGAAAATCGCATTAAATCTGAAATGCAATTTGGCGCTAGATCATTGTTAGTGCATCAGGTTTATTCAAAAAGCGGTATCCACTTTTTGATTTGATGCAAAGTCTAAGACGCAGGTGGCAAGTGCCTGCACTGTTTCTGTACAGGGGTATTTGGCAATGGCCGAACATATCGTAACTGCTTTTGACGCCGATCTCGAACTCTTGCGTAGCAAGATCGCCGAAATGGGCGGTATCGCCGAAAAAATGCTGGACGATTCCACGCGTGCCCTCGTGCGTCGCGACAGCGCCCTTGCCCAGCAGGTAATCGATGCAGACGTGCGTCTTGATAATCTGCAACGTGAAATTGAAGAGCTTGCTGTTGTCACCATCGCACGGCGCCAGCCGGTGGCAGTGGATCTGCGCGATATCATCTCCGCCATTCGGGTTGCGGGTGATATCGAGCGGATTGGCGATCTGGCAAAAAATACCTCGAAGCGCGTTTTGGCTATCAGCAATGAGTTGCAGCCTGCGAAGATCGTTGGTGGCGTGCAGCACATGAGTGACCTCGTGCAGGCACAGCTGAAAGACGTGCTTGATGCTTATGCCCAGCGCGATGAGAAGAAGGCGCTGGAAGTATGGAACAGCGATGAACGGATCGATGCGCTCTATAACTCGATCTTCCGTGAGCTGCTGACCTATATGATGGAAGACACGCGCAACATTACTTTCTGTACGCATCTTCTTTTCCTGGCCAAGAATATTGAGCGGATCGGCGATCACACGACAAACGTCGCTGAGACAATCTACTTCCTGACCACTGGTGAGACCCTCGCGGCAGAGCGCCCCAAGGGCGATACCACAAGCTTTGCGACAACCGCATCGCTCTGACAAAATACCTTACTTGCATCATGGCAGGCCTTATGATGCATGCTTAACGAGTTTGGCGATGGCACGAGGATATGATGGCAGGACCGCGTATTCTGATCGTTGAAGATGAGGAAGCACTAACGCTGCTCCTTCGTTATAATCTTGAAGCCGAAGGTTATTCTGTCGATAGCGTGGCGCGTGGTGATGATGCCGAAATACGGCTCAGAGAGCAGGCGCCCGATCTCATTCTGCTCGATTGGATGCTGCCGGGTATCTCTGGCATCGAATTGTGCCGCCGTGTGCGTGCGCGTTCTGAGACTGAGCGTCTTCCGATCATCATGCTGACAGCCCGCGGTGAGGAGGGGGAGCGTATTCGCGGCCTTGCTACCGGAGCTGATGATTATGTGGTGAAGCCTTTTTCCGTGCCAGAGCTTCTCGCCCGCGTGCGCGCCCTGCTAAGGCGCGCAAAGCCCAGCCAGGTGGCGACATTGCTGCTGGCAGGCGATATTGAGCTTGATCGTGAAACCCGCCGTGTGCGTCGCAGTGGTCATGAGCTCCATTTGGGCCCGACGGAATTCAAGCTGCTCGAATTTCTGATGCAAAGCCCAGGCCGGGTTTACACCCGCGAGCAATTGCTCAACAGCGTTTGGGGGCATGACGTCTATATCGATGAGCGAACCGTGGATGTGCACGTTGGCCGTCTACGCAAAGCCATCAACACCAAGCGCACCCAGGACCCCATCCGCACCGTACGCGGTGCGGGTTACTCCTTCGATGAAACCTTCTCCAGGATGTATTGATCTTCGCGCCATGGTGGCCTGCAAATGGAGGCTTTCTGCGCTTCCGGTGCTCACGTACTTATGTACGCTGCGCGCCGGTTCTCGAAAACCACCATTTTCGGCTCACCCTGACGCGAAGCTCAACACATCCTGCGTTCGTGTGCTTGCAGCGGTTCCTTTTTAGTGGTCTGCATGTGATGACTGTCTCTGCGCCGTAGGCTCACGTGCTTATGTATGTTGCGAGGCGGTTCTCGATCGCTACCATTTTCGGCTCACCCTGGCGCGAAGCTCAACACATCCTGCGTTCGTGTGCTTGCAGCGGTTCCTTTTTAGTGGTCTGCATGTGATGACTGTCTGTGCGCCATAGGCTCACGTGCTTATGTATGTTGCGAGCCGGTTTTTGATCGCTACCATTTTTGGCTCCCCCTGACACGAAGCTGAGCGCATCCTGCGGTCATGTGCTTGCACGGTTTTATTTGGGGGGCTTGCAAGTGGTGGTTGTCTGTACTGCTGGAGCGATGGCTACTTTGTTTTAACTCATCCTGACGCGATAGTATGCCGCAAATAAAAAGCCGCCTCGGATGCCGGGCGGCTTTTACATTCTTGTAGCTAACTGCAAACACTCGATTAGCAGGTGTTGCCTATGTCACGCAGTTATGCGCGCTTGCGATCGCGGCGGCGTTCCATCACTGGCTGGTAAGCGATGCTCGCGTGGTGTGCGCAATAAGGCATGCCCGTAGACGAACGTGCGCCGCAGAAACGGAAGTTTGGTGATGTCGGATCGCCCACAGGCCAACGGCACATGAACTCACGCAGATCCATAATCGTCACGCGCTCAGACAGCGGTACAACGACGTTATCATGCGCAACAGGAAATTCCCGGATAGCAGGCGCAGCAACAGGCGCTGGAGCAACAGGAGCAGCAGCAAGGGCGGTATTTCCGAACGCAGCTGCAATCGGCCGTGGGGCCGGTGCAGGTGTAGCAACAGATGCTGATGAAGGCGCCGCTTGACGAGCAACCGGTGCCGTTGGCTGAGGCACTGGTGCCGGTGCTTTACGTGGAGCCGGGCGTGCAGTTGTTGCTGCAACAGGCGTCTTCGTGCGTCCCGATAGGCCAAGACGATGCACTTTGCCAATCACTGCATTTCGGCTGACGCCACCAATTTCAGTGGCGATCTGGCTTGCGCTCAGTCCGTCGCCCCAGAGTTTACGCAGTTGCTCAACGCGTTCATCAGTCCAGGTATTGCCAGGATCGCTCATAAATAATGCTCCATCGTGCCGCGCTTCGAACGGAATCCTACATCTCACCGGCAAATGAATGATCGCCAGATGCAACGTTCTACCTAAGAGGAAAACGCCGAGAGGAAGAAGGCCGAACGACATATCGTGGCCATTAAACGGGAAACTACAATATGCCGTGACTCCCCGGCAAGAGTCTTGCGTGCAACAGCGCGCATTTTCCCACAGGAGAGATCGTAAACAAATGTTTGATGTTGCGAAAAAGCCTGTGAATGCAGGCTATTTAATGGCAGTGACGTAAAAAAGTTACTCACAGGCATAAAATCGATACTGGCTGTGTCCTGACTACGCTCATGAAGACAAGTGCCTCATTGACCCGAAAATAGCGTAGCCTAGCGGACGGAACTGCAGTTATCGTGGACTGACGTTGAAACAAAAACTTGCTGTGATGGCAAAATCAACTTGAATGTCACTGCTGGTGCCCTTAAATTGCAGGTGTCGCCGCCCTTAGGGCGGCTTTTTCTGTTGTCCATCTTGCAACTGGGTGTCTGTGCGTGGGCAGCCAGCTTTAAGGGCTGGTGGACAAACGGCGAGGTGGTGCAATGACGTGCGTTAGAGTTGAGGGATCAGCTTGGAATGCAGATTGATTGCATTGCTATCAGATAACGCAAACTGTTTGAGTGCCTTACGTTTCGCCATTCTGGCGCAAAAGCTGCCATGCTGGTCTGCGTATTCCACGTGGGCTACTTTCATGCTTGGAGTATCATACTGTGACGTCGCCAATTCTGCCGACTTATGCGCGGGCCGAGGTTGTTTTTGAAACGGGTGAGGGTGTATGGCTTGTGGCGCGTGACGGCAAGCGATACCTCGATTTGGGCTCGGGCATTGCCGTGAATGCGCTTGGGCATGCCCATCCGCGTCTGGTGGCTGCGCTGACGGCACAGGCTGAGAAACTTTGGCACGTCTCGAACCTGTTCCAGATTCCGCAGGCTGAGCAGCTTGCGCAGCGGCTGGTGGATGCCAGTTTTGCTGATATGGTGTTCTTCACCAATTCAGGTGCTGAGGCGCTTGAGGCTTCGATCAAGATGGCGCGCAAGTACCATGCGGTTAGCGGTCATCCAGAGCGGTTCCGCATTATTACTTTTGAGGGCGCGTTTCACGGACGTACGCTGGCAACGATCGCAGCTGGTGGTCAGGCGAAGCATCTTGAAGGCTTTGGACCTAAGGTTGAAGGCTTCGATCAGGTGCCATTCGGTGATTGGCAGGCGCTTGCTGCTGCCATCACACCAGAGACGGGCGCTATTCTGATTGAGCCCGTGCAGGGCGAAGGCGGCATTCGCTCGGTGTCTCCCAATGATATGCGCCTTCTGCGCCGGATTGCGGACGACAATGGCTTGCTGCTGATCCTTGACGAGGTGCAGAGCGGTGTGGGGCGGACGGGTAAGCTGTTCGCACATGAATGGTCGGGCATCAAGCCGGATATTATTGCGATTGCCAAGGGTATTGGCGGTGGCTTCCCACTGGGCGCATGCTTGGCCACGCGTGAAGCTGCCAAGGGCATGACGCTTGGCACGCACGGCACAACGTTTGGCGGCAACCCGCTGGCGACGGCTGTTGGCAATGCGGTATTGGATGAAATTCTGGCGCCAGGTTTTCTGGATGGCGTGCAGGCAAAGGCCGGTCTTTTACGCCAGCGTCTTGCTCAACTGAAAGACACTTATCCGGATGTCATTGAGGATGTCAGGGGTGAGGGCTTGATGCTGGGCCTCAAATTAAAGGTGCAGAACACTGATTTCGTCAAAACAGCACTCGCACATCAACTTGTGGTGATTGCAGCTAGCGATAACGTTGTGCGTCTTCTGCCGGCGCTGACTATCAGCGAGGCGGAAATCAGCGAAGCATTTGTGCGGCTGAATGACGTTGCAGCCACGCTCAGCGCGCAAAAGTAGACAAGACTAAGTAGAAAGAAACGCAGAATGACTAACGTCAACGCAGCGGCGGGCAAAGGGGTGCGCCACTTTCTCGATCTCACGGATTTCACCGGTGAGCAATTGCGTGCGGTGCTTGATCTGGGTGCGGCTATCAAGGCGCGCCGGGTCAAGGGCGCACGTCAGGCTAACCGTCCGCTGGATGGCAAAGTGCTGGCGATGATTTTTGACAAGCCCTCCACCCGCACGCGTGTGTCATTCGATGTCGGTATCCGTGAGCTGGGCGGCGAGCCGCTGATGCTGACAGGCGCAGAAATGCAATTGGGAAGAGGTGAGTCCATTCCCGATACAGCACGTGTTTTGTCACGCTTTGTTGATGCGATTATGATCCGTATTCTCGATCATGCTGCGATGTTGGAGCTTGCTGAATTTTCGACGGTTCCGGTCATTAATGGTCTTACCAAGCTGTCGCATCCCTGCCAGATTATGGCGGATCTGATGACATTTGAAGAGCATCGTGGCCCTATCAATGGCCGCACGGTAGCGTGGACGGGGGATGCAAATAATGTGCTCACGTCCTGGATTCATGCAGCTGTAAAGTTTGACTTCAAAATAGCGGTCGCGGCACCTGCTGATCTTGGGCCACGCACGGAGTTGTTGAACTGGGCACGTCGTCACGGCAATGAGATTCTGGTGACACAGGATCCGTTTGAGGCAGTAGCGGGCGCGGATGCGGTTATTACTGATTGCTGGGTATCGATGGGCGATGATGATGAACGCTATCGCCATAATCTGCTCCGGCCCTATCAGGTGAATGAAAAATTGATGGCGGCCGCCAATAAAGACGCGATATTTATGCACTGCCTGCCTGCGCATCGCGGTGAAGAAGTAACGGATGCGGTGATGGATGGTCCGCAATCGGTGGTATTCGATGAAGCTGAAAATCGGCTACACGCGCAAAAAGGCGTGATGGCATGGTGCTTGGGTGTTGATATCGCAGATGTTGTCGCACCGCATGGAGGCGCACAACTATGAATGCTCAGGAAAAAAATGTAGCCACGCACGGGGGCGTGGATGACAGCGTATTGCCTTTCGCGGTTGAGGGGTTGGATGTGCGTGGGCGCGTTGTGCGCCTGGGTCATGCGATCGATATGATCCTGGCACGGCATGCATATCCGCCAGCGGTTGCAAGGGTGGTCGGTGAAGCGGCGGCGCTGACGGCGTTATTAGGCTCGGCACTCAAGTTCACCGGACAGTTCCAGCTGCAGACGCGTTCTGACGGTCCGATTGAGATGATCGTGGTGGACTTTGATGCACCAGATCGTCTGCGCGCTTATGCCCGTTTCGATGCGGAGCGTGTACATGCTGCGGAAGCTGCTGGCGATCTATCGACGGGCACATTGCTCGGACGGGGTCATTTGGCGTTAACGGTTGATCAGGGCGCAGATATGGCGCGCTATCAAGGCATCGTCGCCCTGGAAGGGGGCGACTTTGAAGATGTCGCGCATACTTATTTCCAGCAGTCGGAGCAGATTCCAACACGGGTGCGCCTTGCCGTTGGCGAGGAAATCATGGGTGTGGGCGATGCGCGGCGCATGGGCTATCGTGCTGGCGGATTGTTGGTGCAGTTTCTGCCGCAGGCAGCAGGGAACGTTGCTGATGCTCTGCAGGACCAGGGTATCAATGTCGACGAGAACGGCGCCGAGGAGGCAAGTGCCGATGATCGTTGGCAGGAAGCCCATCTGCTGGTCGATACAGTGGAAGATCACGAGCTGATCGACTCAACCGTATCGAGTGAGCGGCTTCTGTTCAGGCTGTTCCACGAGCGCGGAGTGCGGGTATTTGATACCCAGCCCGTGCATGAAGCCTGCCGGTGCGATCAGGAGCGTATCCTGACAATGCTGAAAAGTTTTGATGATGACGACCGCCAGCACATGGTGGGGGATGATGGGCGGATTGGTGTGACGTGCGAGTTCTGCTCACGCCATTATGATATCAATCCGGTGGATGTGGGCGTCAATGTAGAAAAAGGAAATGAGTTATGAGTGACGAAGTTATCGTGAAGGATAGCAATGGAACGAAGCTGTCGGATGGGGATTCCGTCACCCTGATCAAGGATCTGAAGGTGAAGGGCACCTCAGAGACATTGAAACGTGGCACCATGATTAAAAACATCCACCTCAATGGAAATGCTGGTGAAGTGGAAGCAAATACAAAGCAAGTCAGAGGTCTGGTGCTTAAAACCGAGTTTGTGAAGAAGGCTTAAGGTCTACAATATTAAACCAGAATGGATATCATCCTAGGGTTTAATGCAGGCACAGAGAAAGGGCATCGCTGCGGATATTATTTATCGCGCGATGTTCTGGAGCAAGTTGCAGTAAAATATAAAGATTAGAGCGCAATTCTGATTCTTAGCAGAACATCCGCGCTCGAGGTAATGAGAATCAGAAGTTGACTAAGATGGACGCGCAAATTTGAACGAGGCGCTCCTGTTTCTGGCCTCGCTGTCTCAAAAATCATTAAAAACTACACATCCTAAGGACTTATGCCCTCCCTCCTGCCACCTTTCGGGGAGGGGGACTGGTATCTTCGAGCGCAACTTCAGTTGATAATTGCGGATTGATAAAGCGCTCATCGCGTTTAAGTATGGCGCCGTTTTTTGCAGCCACTCCATATTCAAGGCTTTCGGCAATCCGGCGTGCGCGCTCAATGAAGTGCTCAGCGGCTTTTGGCGGGCATACATCTTGCGCCACTTGCATAAAGAGTTTCAGCCAGAGATCAAAATGTCGTGAGTCGATAGGCAGATTCATATGCTTTGGCATCGGTCGCCCATGATACCGACCGCTCATAAGTGCGACAGACGACCAGAAAAGGCGCATTTGGGACAAGTGATTATCCCAATCCGACACATGCGCATTAAAGATTGGGCCGAGCACTGCATCTTCACGTACACGGCCATAAAAGACATCGACGAGATCCGAGATCATCTTGTCGTCTATACCAGTCTGAGCCGTAATCTCAGCAATAATCTGCGCTCTGCGCCCTGCATCTTCTTCCATGAAACACTCCGTGCGCATGCGCGAAAATAAGAGCTTAAATAATTAAGCTTATTACCAACCATTATATTACGGCTCTCGCTTTTCGAGTAGCGCAACAGAGTCGCAGCTGGATTGCGTTTGGCAAGCGTGTTGAAAATATGGCAATTTTGGGCCATCAAGGTGCTAAAAATGGCGGACTGTTGACATATTTCGTTTTTGAGGTAACATTAGAAAATATTAGGTACGCATATTCAAATTTTACCCGTGTGTAGTGTTTAAGAAAATCTTGCTTTCTTGTCAGCATTTAGGAGTGTTGAGTTTTTCTATGCAAAACGAGGTGACATTTATTTCATAATTGTCAGCTGAATCTATTTTGTAATTCCCCATTTCTCGCATATATTAAGCTACTCGCTTGGTAATGAGGGTTTTGGGCTTGAGTTAAAGTTCAGGAGCAGTTTGATGAGCGATGTTCGTGCAGCGGTCTCTTTGGATGCGGAAACGCTTTTGTCGGGTTTTGGAAAGTATATTGGTCTTTCCGGCTTGACCTTTGGCGAACAAGGCTTTGTGGGCTTGATGTTTGATGATCATGCGCTCAACATCCTTTACGATGGATCGCGAGATGCATTTGTAATTTATGGGCCGCTTGGCTCCATCCCAACGAACGATGACGGGTTTTTCCGCCGTTTATCAGCAGAATGCCACTATTCCGTATTTAACGGAGAAGGAGCGCTGACGGTTGATGAGCAGCACGGTCAGATCGTATGGTCAGACATTGTGCCGCTTAGTGATCTGACGCAGGAGCGTTTTCAGGAAAAACTGAGGGCTGCTGTAGATCAAATTGAATTCTTGAAGGGGTCGTTGTTTGAAGCGCTCTCTCGCGGCGATCATGATCGCGTTGTTATCTCAAACGTAACAGGTGAGGAAGCATTTGTGCGAATTTGAGTTCTGATTATATCATCGTGGCGATGTATATATTTGAAGAGGTGTATTCATGTCGAGCATTAGTGGCAATTCAACTGCGAATACGATTGGTTCTGTTCAGATGCAGACGGGCAATAACGTCGCATCGTCTGGTAGTGGGCAGGTTTGGGGGCGGAATGTTACAGTTGCATCTGGGACATCGCCAGTGCTTGCTAAGTCTACTCTCCCTAAGGGCATTAGTGATGGGGGTACGAGTTTAGCTGATCGGACCGTAGCGCAGCATTCCACCCCTTCAACTCCACCGTTTTCTCCATCACGGCTAGCGCGATAGCATCTCGATTCAGGCCAATTATTGAAATTGATAGGCTTGAAGCAATGGATGTTTCTGGAAAGCATCATTACTTTTAGCTGGCGCTTTGGTGAGGTCAGGCAGAGTGTTCTTTGCCTGACCTTTGTGCATTTTGCTGCGACAATGCATCCTCTTGCTAGAGACCGTCATTTAAGCAATCTCAATTTCTGTAAGTAGCAACAGGGGCTGGATATCCTGGCTATACAAGCTGTTGCTGTAAGGAAAATGCGATGTTGCTCAGGTTTGCCTATTCCTTGCCCTTGTTGGGCTGGTTATTGCGAGATGCCGTTCGCGGAGGGTTGTCGGCCAAGCTGTGGTTTACAGCCAATCTGGGAATGATCTGGCTTTTGTTGATTGTTCTGTTCGGCTATCCTGCTTTTATAATTGCAGCAATTGCCATGGCTTTGGGCATGTTAATAATTCTGGTATTGCTCACTGCAGGATGAGCTTCTCGCTTCCATCCTGCAGGTGCAGGTTGCAGCCAACCGATAGTTCAACGGAAATGTTGTTCTATAATATGGTGCGGACGGCGGGACTCGAACCCGCAAGCCAGAGGCGTGGCATTTTAAGTGCCATGCGTATACCAATTCCGCCACGTCCGCATCTGATGTGCACGGTACAATATCCTGCACCGAGCCTTTAGGCATTCGTCAATCTGCCGAACGCCTAAGGTTATCATGCATTATTTGTCACGCATTTTCTTCGGATGCAACAGGGCCCAGGCGTTTATCAAGGTATGAATCCACAGTTGCGATCAATGGCTCGACCTGACCATCGAAAAAGTGGTTCGCGCCAGGAATGATTGCATGCTCGATCAGGATGCCTTTTTGCGTCTTCACCTTCTCGATGACGCTAATCACTTCCCGCAGGGGGGCAACACGATCCTGCTCGCCGTGAATGAACAGGCCCGATGAAGGGCATGGTGCCAGGAACGAGAAATCATAACGGTTTGCCATCGCTGCAATTGACAGGAAGCCCTCGACCTCTGGCCGGCGCATCAGCAATTGCATGCCGATCCATGCGCCAAAGGAGACGCCTGCGATCCAGCAATTGCGCGCTTCCGGGTTTACGGACTGCACCCAATCAAGCGCTGCAGCTGCATCCGACAACTCGCCTGCACCATGGTCAAAATTGCCTTGAGAGCGGCCAACGCCACGAAAATTGAACCTTAATGCCGAGAAACCACGCTTCACGAACGTGTAATACAGATTGTAAACAATCTGGTTGTTCATTGTGCCGCCGAACTGTGGGTGCGGGTGCAGGATGAGTGCAATCGGCGCGCCCCTTTCCTTGGCAGGATGATAACGTCCCTCTATGCGACCGGATGGACCGGAAAAAATGATCTCAGGCATCTAACACCATATATAGCAGTTTGCGTTCAGTGTGATCTCAAACTGAACGTAAGTTGCGGAAAATTATAGAATTTAGAGCAGATTGCAGCATGGCTTATATTTAAGCAACAATGCAACTACTCTGACGATGCGTAATGCAGCTTACGCATTAGTAAAGAAACGAAGTGCCACAGCTTCTGCATCCAATTGCTGCCGCAAAGGCCCATATATTATGGCGAGTGGGCAGATAAGGGACTGTCGAAGTGATGGGCATGACAGCTTGGCCTTTAGTGCGCGTTGCTCTATTTAATTTTAGCAGTTACAGCATCAGCCACATGGATTGAATGCCAAAGCAAAAATTTGAAGCGACAACGCATTAGTCGCCAGAATATGCATTACAGAGACTGGTGTTTTGCTACATTAGTTCCTGAATGATTATTCTGACATAACGTTACGTGACATATCATGCAGTCTCTGTACCACAATGGTGGGGGGGAAAAGCAAGCATATTGCGACAACGGATTGGGAGGGCATGGTTGAAATGGTTACGCAAGCGTGCATCCGTGCAAATATGTCTGTGCCTGTATTGAAGCTGCAAGAGAGCTGATCGAATGACGAGAGCGCGAGTTTATCTCGATTTCAATGCAACGGCCCCTTTGCGCCCTGAGGTGCTGGCCGCCATGACGCAGGCGCTTGCGCAATGCGGTAACCCGTCATCGGTGCACACGGAAGGCCGTGCGGCTCATAAGCGGATTGAGGATGCGCGCGCGCAAGTCGCGGCGCTTGTTGGTGCGCGGGCCGAAGATGTCATCTTTACCGCTGGCGGCTCCGAGGCCAATACAATGGCATTGACGCCGCTTGTGCGGCTTACCGGTGCTTGCTCTATCAACGGTTGTAAGGTTGAAGCGTCGCGCCCGATAACGCGACTTTTTATTGGCGCGACAGAGCATCCCAGCGTGCTGGCGGGAGGAGGGTTCGCGTCCGAGTATATTGAGCGCATTCCCGTAGATCAGGCAGGTGTGCTGCAGCTTGAATGGCTTGCTGATAGGCTGGCCTCATTTGTGCAGAATGAGCCTGAGGCGTCGTTCCTTGTCAGCGTGCAGATGGCGAACAGCGAAACAGGGGTGCTGCAACCCATCAGAGAGATTGCAGCGCTTGTGCACAATGCAGGCGGGATAATCCATACGGATGCTGTGCAGGTGGCCGGACGTATCGCGATCGATATCGGGGAGCTTGGTGTTGATATGCTGACGCTGTCGGCGCACAAGCTCGGCGGGCCGCAAGGTGTTGGTGCGCTTATACTTGCAGCCCATGGGGTGGACCTTGGCGCGCCGCTTGTGCGTGGCGGTGGACAGGAGCGAGGACGACGCGCTGGTACAGAGAATGTTGCAGGCATTGCAGGCTTTGGCGTGGCCGCAGAGCTTGCATTGAACGACATCAACGCGTATCCAGCGCGCTTATATTCGTTGCGTGATGGATTCGAACAACGATTGTTTGCTATGTTACCGCAAGCAGTATTGTTTGGTGGGGAAGCGCCTCGTCTTGGTAATACCAGTGCCTTTGCGGTGCCGGGGCTAAAGGCGGAAACGATGCTGATGGCGCTTGATCTCGCTGGTGTCGCGGTTTCCTCCGGATCGGCCTGTTCTTCCGGCAAGGTTCGGCGCTCGCATGTGCTTGAAGCCATGTCGGTGGCGCCAGATGTGGCGGAAGGAGCGTTAAGGGTCAGTTTTGGCTGGTCCTCATGCGAGAGCGATGTTGAATTTTTCGTGACGGCTTTGGAAAAAGCCGTTGGCATGCTTATATCCCGTCAGAAAGGTCGCCATGCGGCTTGACGTGATGCGTGCCATAACAACCCGCAGTCCTTGAAACTGCGACAGGAGTTGTGTGATGTCTGCGGTGCAGGAGACCATCGATAGCGTTCGCGCGCTCGATGTTGATCAGTATAAGTACGGGTTCGAAACTGTGCTTGAGGTCGATAAGGCCCCGAAGGGCCTGAATGAGGATATCGTTCGCCTGATCTCGGCTAAAAAAGGCGAGCCTGAGTGGATGACGGAATGGCGCCTTGATGCCTATCGGCGCTGGGTCATCCTGCGTGAGCCAGACTGGGCGCGCGTGAATTATCCAAAGATCGATTATCAAGAGTTGTACTATTATGCAGCTCCGAAGTTGAATGCTGCGCCTAAATCGCTCGATGAGGTCGATCCCGAAATTCTCAAAACATATGAGAAGCTTGGCATTCCCTTGCGTGAGCAGGAGATACTGGCGGGCGTTGAGCCTTCACGCCGGGTGGCTGTGGATGCGGTGTTTGACTCCGTGTCAGTCGTCACAACCTTCAAGGAAGAGTTGCGCAAGGCGGGTGTGATTTTCTGCCCGATCTCCGAGGCTATCCGCGAATATCCAGAGCTGGTAAAGAAGTACCTCGGTACCGTGGTACCTGTGACGGATAACTACTTTGCCACGTTGAATTCTGCCGTGTTTACGGACGGATCATTCGTTTACGTGCCGGAAGGTGTGCGCTGCCCCATGGAGCTGTCCACCTACTTCCGCATCAACGAGCGCAATACGGGACAGTTTGAACGCACGCTTATCATCGCAGATAAGGGCTCTTACGTCAGCTATCTTGAGGGCTGCACCGCGCCTGCGCGTGATGAAAATCAGCTGCATGCAGCCGTTGTTGAGCTTATCGCGCTGGATGATGCCGAAATTAAATACTCCACCGTGCAGAATTGGTATCCGGGCGATTCAGAGGGCAAGGGTGGCGTGTACAACTTCGTCACCAAGCGTGGCGATTGCCGGGGCAAGAACTCAAAGATTTCCTGGACGCAGGTCGAAACCGGATCGGCGATCACGTGGAAATATCCGTCATGCATTTTGCGGGGCGATAATTCGCAGGGCGAGTTCTATTCCATCGCGATATCGAACGGTTATCAGCAGGTCGATTCCGGCACTAAGATGATCCATCTGGGGCGCAATACCTCCAGCCGTATCATTTCGAAGGGTATTGCGGCCGGGCGGTCTGAGAATACCTATCGTGGTTTGGTGTCTGCGCATCGGCGGGCGACGGGTGCACGCAATTTCACCAATTGTGACTCGCTGCTGATAGGCGATAAATGTGGGGCGCATACGGTGCCTTACATTGAATCGAAGAACGCCAGCGCTATCTTCGAGCATGAAGCCACAACATCGAAAATCTCGGATGATCAGCTGTTTTACTGCCTCCAGCGCGGGCTTGATGCTGAAGAGGCGACGGCTTTGATCGTGAATGGCTTTGTCAAGGAAGTGCTGCAGCAATTGCCTATGGAATTTGCTGTCGAGGCGCAAAAGCTGATTTCGATCAGCCTTGAAGGTTCAGTGGGATAATCGTCGACACCGAAGGGGGGTTGGTTGCTGCCTGATGATTGAGGCACCCAGCCTTGCCGGCGTCACTATGAAGGATTTAAGGGAAACAAAAATGATCGAAATCAAAAACCTGGTGGTGGAAATAGAAGGCAATCGCATCCTGAACGGTCTTGACCTGACCGTGAAGGATGGTGAAGTGGCCGCCATCATGGGCCCGAATGGATCAGGCAAGTCAACGCTGAGCTATGTTATTGCCGGTAAAGATGATTATGAGGTTCTTGAAGGCGAAGTGCTGCTCAACGGTGAGAACATTCTTGAGATGGATCCGCATGAGCGTGCGGCCAAGGGTGTGTTTCTGGCGTTCCAGTATCCTTTGGAAATCCCTGGCGTTGCTACCATGTCGTTCCTCAAGGCGGTTCTTAACGCACAGCGCAAATCGCGCGGCGAGATTGAGCTGACGACGCCTGATTTCATGCGTCGCGTGAAGGTGGCGGCTGAGCATCTGCAGATCAATCCTGAAATGCTCAAGCGCGCGCTGAACGTTGGCTTCTCTGGTGGTGAGAAGAAGCGGATGGAAATTCTGCAGATGGCGCTGCTTGAGCCAACATTCTGCATTCTGGATGAAACAGATTCCGGTCTTGATATCGATGCGCTGCGCGTTGTGTCGGAAGGTGTGAATGCGCTTCGGGATCCTAAGCGTTCATTCCTGGTCATCACCCATTATCAGCGCCTGCTGAACCACATTGTGCCCGACACCGTGCACGTGATGTCAAAGGGGCGCATCGTGCGTTCTGGCGGCAAGGAGCTGGCGCTTGAGTTGGAAGCTAGCGGCTATGCTGAATATGCAACCGAGGCGGCGTGAGATTGACATGACCGATATCGCGCCCACTCGTCCAAAAATTGAACGCACGACAGCCGAAAATCAGATCGTCGCGCACTTTCAAGCCTTGCATGGCGATCTTCCAAGTGGGGACGGCATTGAGCTGAATCGCGCTGGTGCCATCGCCTCGTTCGAGCGTGATGGCTTGCCGACCCGGCGGGTGGAGGAGTGGAAATACACTGATCTGCGCGCCCTGATGCATGAAGCCGCTCCTCTGGCATTGCGTCCGTCTGCTGAGGAGATGGCGAAAGGCCTTGAGAAGGCAGAGGTTTTTACGGACCTATCGGCCTCGCGAATTGATTTCGTCAATGGCTATCTGGCAGGTGCGGATAGCGCGCTAGAGGGCGTGGCGGTTATCCCGTTTGCGCAAGCGTTGGCCGAGAATCATCCGGCGCTCAGCAATCTGAACAGGGTTGAAGTGGCGCGAGGCAATGCGTTGCTTGGGCTGAACACTGCGTTTCTGACTGATGGCGTCATTGTGCATGTGGCTGAAGAGCAGGCTATTGCGACGCCTCTGCATTTGCGATTCGTCAACCAGGGTGAAGCGCCATTTGCGACCGCGCCGCGTGTTTTGGTGGTGGTGGATAAGGGGGCTTCCCTCACCATCGTGGAAACGCACGAGAGCGCGATTGCCGTGCAGCCTAACAGCGTGGTCGAGTTTGTTATCGGTGATAACGCGCGTGTCGAGCACGTACGGGTGAATGCTGAGGCATCTGACGCGCTGGCGATGTCCACGCTCACAGCCGTGATTGGTGCCAAGGCAGACTTCCACTCTATCAATGTATTGGCAGGGGCGAAGGTCTCGCGTCATCAGTTGTTTGTGGCCTATGAAGGCGAAAATGCGCATGTCACTCTTGGCGGCATAACGGTGATATCTGGCAATGAGCACGCGGATACAACGCTTGTTGTCGATCATGCTGTGCCTGGTGGTGAGAGTCGGGAGCTGTTCAAAACCGTTATCGCAGGCGATGCGACGGGTGTGTTCCAGGGCAAAATCATTGTACGTCCTGATGCGCAGAAAACTGATGGTCGTATGATGTCGGCTGCGTTATTAGTGTCGCCGGGTGCGACAATGAATAACAAGCCTGAGCTCGAAATTTGGGCAGACGATGTGCAATGCGCACACGGTGCAACCTGTGGCGAGCTGGACCATGAACTGCTGTTTTATCTGATGGCGCGCGGGCTTCCGCGAGCTGAAGCTGAAGCATTACTGCTGCAGGCATTTATCGGCGAAGCGCTTGAACTCATTACAGATGAGACCATGCGTGAGGCGGTTAGCGCCGTTGCGGTAAAAAGGGTAGCAAATCTTCCATAAGTGTGGGTTTATGGACAACGTGTGCACTGCACAAACGAGCGGTAGTGCTGAAACGAGGGATCTATGAACAGCGCGGTAACGACTGGCAGTTATGACGTAGAGGCGGTACGCCGAGATTTTCCGATTTTGTCGCGGGAAGTCTATGGCAAGCCGCTGGTCTATCTGGATAGCGCTGCTTCCGCACAGAAGCCCCGTGCTGTTATCGATGCGATTAGCCGCACCTATGAGCATGAATATGCCAATGTTCATAGAGGGTTGCATTATCTCGCCAATGCGGTGACAGAAGCTTTCGAAGATGCGCGTGAGACCGTGCGTCACTTTCTGAATGCGGAAAGCACGGATGAGATCGTGTTTACGCGCTCAGCGACGGAATCAATCAATCTCGTAGCTGACGCTTTTGGACGTGCGCATATCGAAGAGGGCGATGAGATTGTCCTATCGATTCTTGAGCATCATTCCAATATCGTGCCATGGCACTTCCTGCGCGAGCGCAAGGGGGCTGTGCTGAAGTGGGCGCCTGTGGATGACGACGGCAATTTTTTGCTGGATGAGTTTGAGGCGCTGCTGACATCCCGCACGAAAATCGTCGCCATCACACAGATGTCGAACGTGCTTGGCACCATTTTGCCGATCAAGGATATCGTCCGTATCGCACATGCGCGCGGCATTCCGGTGTTGGTCGATGGCAGCCAGGGTGCAGTGCATCTGCCCGTTGATGTGCGCGATCTCGATGCGGATTTTTACGTTTTCACCGGTCATAAGGTCTATGGACCAACGGGCATTGGCGTACTTTATGGCAAGGCACGCTGGCTGGAATCGCTGCCGCCTTTTAATGGTGGCGGCGAAATGATCGAGAGCGTCACTCTCGATACCGTAACCTACAACACGCCTCCGCATCGTTTCGAGGCTGGTACGCCGCCGATTGTTGAGGCAATCGGGCTGGCGGCTGCACTTCGCTATGTTGATCAATTGGGGCGTAGTGCGGTGCTGAACCATGAAATTCAGCTGCGAAACTATGCGCATCAGCAAGTTGGAGCGCTGAATTCCATCCGGATTATAGGGCGTGCGCGTGACAAGGGGGCTATTTTATCGTTCGAGATGCGCGGAGCGCATCCGCATGATGTGGCCACTATTATTGATCGCGCTGGCGTTGCGGTACGTGCTGGTACACATTGTGCGCAGCCGCTACTGAAGCGCTTTGGCACAACAGCCACATGCCGCGCCTCGTTTGCGCTGTACAATACGCGTGAAGAGGTGGACATTCTGGTTGAGGCCTTGAAAAAAGCAGAGCAGCTTTTTGCCTGATATTCATCGCGTGATCTTTGGGAGTTCTTTGTGAGCGACGAAAATAACAAAAACGTTTCTGCCCTGCCTGAAGGTGAGGTTGAGCGGCTGACTGAAGACATCATCGTTGCGCTGAAGACCGTGTTCGATCCCGAAATTCCGGTCGATATTTACGAGCTTGGCCTGATCTATCGCGTTGATATTGGTGATGATCGCAACATCGATATCGACATGACACTCACCGCTCCCGGTTGCCCTGTAGCTGGCGAAATGCCTGGCTGGGTGGAAAATGCGGTTGGCTCTATTCCAGGTGTGCAGAGTGTGACCGTTAACATGGTATTTGACCCGCCATGGGATCAGAGCCGCATGTCGGATGAAGCACGGGTTGCGCTTGATATGTGGTGAGCCTCTCGACGATGAGCACAATCGTGCTTATCTTGAGAAGCAACATGCTTTTTGCGGGGCCTTGAACCCTAGCTGAAGGACTTATCGCAATGACATCGCAAGATGCGCCAGTAACAGAAACACCCGCACCCAGGAAGCGCCCGCGCTTTCAGGTTTTGAGCTTAACCGAGGCTGCAGCTGAGCGGCTTCGCGAAATTATGGAAAATTCCGATACGCCCGTTGAAGCAGTGCGCCTTGGTGTCAAAAAAGGTGGCTGTGCGGGCATGGAATACACCATGGAATATGCGCAAAGCATCGTCCCGGGTGAGGATGTGGTTGAAGATAAGGGCGTGAAGCTGGTTATTGATCCTAAAGCCGTACTTTTTCTGCTTGGCACGGAGATGGATTTCAAAGTCGGCAAAATGTCGTCCGGTTTTGTTTTCAATAATCCCAATCAGACATCCGCTTGTGGTTGTGGCGAGTCCGTAGAAATTCAGCCTGCCTCTCCTGAAGCACTAGCGCAGGCGGGTGTTTAAAGCGCTAAACGTTCTGAGCATCAGAACAGCGCTCCAATTTCTATGTTTCAGCGCAACTGGCATTCATTTGAATAATCAAATTGAACGCAAGCTGCTTTAGGCTGGCTTTAATTAATCGGTAGAGACTGCGCTCTTGCCGATACGAAAGTAGCGGCACCCAGCATGCGACCGGGAGTTGCGGTGCTTCCGCTTTGCACGAGAATAGCAAACCCATCCGTGTTATCCGGCATTGCCTCGATATTCTGTAGGCTCAGCGTAACAGGTGTATTGGGTGCAGCAGTTGTTGGCATTGTACCGAGCGGCACGAGATCGCGTACGACATTCATGTACGAAAGTATGCTGCCTTTATTTTCTCCGCTCCCAATCGCCACCGTTTGTGCCCGATAGAATGGGGCCAGTATGATTGAAGCATTTTCCGGGGAGCTTGCCATTGATGGTGTGATGTTGACGCGAAAGCCTTCACCCTCAGGAATAATATCGATTGCTAGTGGCAATGCGGGAGTAGAGGCGATGGCAGCAGCCGGGGTGATAGGCGCAAGGGCTTTTCTCATGGCAACGACATCTGAGCCCAATAGATGCGCATCACCATTGATGACCGCTTGCGGTGTGTAGATGCGGCGCTCACCGCGCATTTTGGCGTAAGTGCGCTGGCGCTTGGTGAACTTTTCATTGGCCAAAGTATCGCGCCAGCCCAGATAATCCCAGCACGTCACAGGCATTGTGAGCACAACAATGCCGCTATCAAAGGCATAGTCGCACATAAGAGCATCGGCTGGCGGGCAAGCAGCACAGCCTTGGCTGGTAAATAATTCCACGACCGCACGAGCAGCATGCTTTGGCTGGCTTTGCTGTGCCACAGCGGGTGAAGCGATAACCAGCAGGCTGCCTATAACGCTGCCACCGATAGTCTTGCCAAATTTTCTGAAGACACTGGCAGCGTTCAAGCTGCGGGGAAGGAGCTGTCGGAGCATGACTTTCCTAAGCATCTGCCGGTTCATAGATTGCAATAGCCGTTAATGATTGATCCGATTTTCAAATTGTACGTAAGCTTTCCCCTCAAGCATAAGGGGGCCGCCTGCGATTCATCCAGCTTTCAGATCGCTCAGCCACTAATGAACAGCAACAGGCACCGGAAAGAAAATCACTTTAGGGTGACGGCGACTTAACGTTTGCCGGTACGCGCCAACGCCGGTGCATCCATAGCCATTGTTCAGGATGCTCACGCACCCAGCCTTCTACCACTGCAGTCATCGCCGCCATGGCGGCAGCAGGGTCGATTTGCCCATCCGCATCCCGTGGAAGATCGAGGGGTGGGGTTAATTCAAGACGAAAACGATGACCGGGAAGCCGGATAACGCGCACACCATGTACCGGACAGTCAAAACGCTTCGCGAATTTGCCAAGGATTGGATTGGTCAGGGCAGGGCGGTTGAAAAAGGGCACTGTTACGCCGCGGGTAAAGTGCTGGTCAATCAGCATGCCGAGATGGCCACCGTTTTCCAGCACATTTGACATCACGAAAGCGGCCCCCTGACGTGCGGCTTGCAGATTACCCATGGTCCGCGATCGCACTTCATGTACAGCACGGGCAACGGCGGGGTCATTTGGGGCGCGAAAAATTGCTGTTGTATCAAGACCATACTTGCTGGCGCAGATCGCTGGAAGCTCCCAGTTGCCCAAATGCGCTGAGAAAATGATTCCAGGACGATTGTCGTCGCGCAAAGCTATGAAGTGTTCGATACCCGCGACTTCGGTGCGTGAATCTGGCTTGGGGTCGTCATAATCATAATCGAACAGCGTATCGAGATGGGCGTACTCAGCGCCCGTGCGGCCAAGATTTTCCCAGGCGCCGAGCGCGATTTTCTTAACGCGCGCCTCATCAGCCTCAGGATAAGCCGCGCGGATATTAGCGAGTGCAATGCGATGAACTGGCAGCCATGGCCCGATGGTGCGCGCTACTGCCCCCCCCCAGTCACTGGCACGGTTTGGACCAAGCAAGCGCAGAAAGCCGAAAAAGCCGCGTATGGCGCCTACCATGATGCATTCGACAATGGATGACCCAAGTTTCTTAATGGTCGCAACCACCGTTTTGATACGCAACGCCACAGCTCACACCTAAAATAATAGTCGCCGGATGTGCGACTAAATGAAAACACCCCCTTCTAGAGGAAGGAGGTGCAATATAAAACCATTCTTATGAGGTATAAGCGCGAAAAAGCTTAGCTGTGTCTTATCCGCTTGTTTACACGCCGCGCCAGAATATCGCCGACGCTCTGTACCGCCTGCACCAGCACAATCAGTACGACGACGACAATCAGCATTACTTCCGGCATGAAGCGCTGATAACCATAGCGAATGCCCAGATCGCCAAGGCCGCCGCCGCCAACCACGCCGACAATGGCAGAGTAACCAATCAGACTGACCACAGCGAGCGTCAACCCAAGAATAATGCCCGGAAGCGCCTCCGGCACCAGCACCTTGCGCACGATTTGCATGGGAGTGGCACCCATTGCCCGTGCAGCTTCGACTAGCCCTTGATCAACCTCCCGCACCGCACTTTCCACGAGGCGTGCGATGAAGGGGAAGGCTGCCATCGTTAAAGGTACTATGGCAGCCGTTGAGCCAATTGATGTACCAGCAATCAATCGCGTAAACGGAATGATCGATACGGCGAGAATAATGAAGGGGGTTGAGCGCAGAGCATTGGCGATTGCGCCGATCACGGTGTTTGCCCATGGACTTGCAAAAAGCTCACCACGCTGGCTTGTCGCGAGATAAATGCCCAATGGAATGCCTATCAGCCCGCCAAAGAATGACGAGAGCATTACCATGTAGAGTGTATCCCAGGTGGCATTGCCGATCAGGCGCAGCACATCAAACGAGATCGCGGGAAGCCACATAGCCTAAAACCTCCGTATCGAGATCACGTGTTGTCAGGAATTCAATCACTTTAGCCACAATATCCGGCGTGCCAGGGATGCCGACGATCATCACCCCAAAGGGTCGCTCGCCAATGGCATCGATGGTGCCGCCCAGTATGTTGACATCAATACCAAGCTCACGCGAGATTTGCGATAGGATGGGGTGCGTCGCAAACGGCCCACGGAAAATGATGCGCACCACCGTTTCAAAGCCGGGAGCCGGTTCATGATGGAGGTGGCTTGCGACGAAGGGCGGCAGCGCGCGCCCCGTCTCTGCTGCAAGGAATGCACGTGTTGTCGGGTGCTGGGGACGGGTGAAGACGTCGAAAACATTGCCTTGCTCGACAATGCGCCCGCCATCAAGCACCGCCATATCCTGCGCGATTGCCCGGATCACCGACATCTCATGCGTGATCAGCAGGATGGTGACGCCTAGCTCACGATTGATTGTGGAGAGTAGCGATAAAATGGATTGCGTAGTTTCGGGGTCTAATGCGGAGGTGGCTTCATCGGAGAGAAGCACCTTTGGGTTGGTCGCAAGCGCGCGCGCAATGCCCACCCGCTGTTTTTGTCCGCCGGAGAGCTCAGCCGGGTAACGATCGCGTTTATCCTCAAGCCCCACAAGTGCGATGAGACGCTCAACCTGTTCACGAATGCTGTGCTTTGGTGCGCCGGAAATTTCGAGCGGTAGCGCGATGTTATCAAAAACCGTACGCGAAGAGAGCAAATTAAAATGTTGGAAAACCATGCCGATGTTGCGGCGCACGTCGCGTAATTTGCGCTCTGATAATCGCGCGACATCAACGCCATCCACAATCAATTGACCGCTAGATGGTGTTTCAAGCCCGTTCACAAGTCGGATCAAGGTTGATTTGCCAGCGCCACTGCGCCCGATGACGCCAAGCACGGAACCCGCTTGTACTTCAAGATCAATACCTGAGAGGGCCTCAATCGCTTTACCATCGCGGCGTGCAGGAAAGCGCTTGGTGATGCCGATCAGGCGCACCATAGCGGAAGGCGTGGCCGATGAAGCTACGGCGTTGTGCGGGCTATTGGGGGAATCGACGATGCTCATGCTTCGTCATGTCCCATGCACAGGCTGCTGGCAAGAGGTCATCATGTAAGAGGTGCATATAAGCTGTGTTGCTGATGCCATCTTTCGGCATCGCTTAACGCCGGGCAACGATTGTCGCCCGGCTATGTATTCATGAATTATGATGGTTTGCTCAAATGCTAGGCATTCAGCACGAAAACGATGCGGCATAGGCAACGCTATGCATCAAGCCGTCATGTAATCGTCTTCATCATGAGCATCTTTCATAATGCCCGTACCGCGACGCTTTGCGAGCAGCTTGCGGGCAGCACGTTCAGCGGTTTGTGGATCTGGGAAGATGTGGCCATTCAAGTCGTTAAATGCGTTTTCCGACGCATGGAAACGAAAGCCATGGGTATCCCGCGCAATGATGCCTGCGGGCTTGCCAGAAACTTCTATCAGGTAGTTGTCAAACATGTCAGCTCCCACCGGTTGTTGCCGGTCTCTTCATGCAAATTCAGGGCCAAATGGAACGCAACTATCGCGAACAGACGAAACACGCTGTTGACGCAAAACATACGTTCATGACGGCCGCATGACGGGAGGTGTTTTGAAGGTGATGTGCCATTGATTTTGCAGCGTTTTTATCCCTAATGATCATTTTTTTAGCAGTGTTCTTGATTATCCAAGAAAGTGCCATGGTGCCTCTCCTGCTGTTGGAGCACAGATTTTCCGCCTTATCGACGGTTATTCCAGAAACCCGTGCACGCAATGAGCCCACGAACTCACTCGTGCCGCTTTAGCGTTTGGTATCGCGGCGCAAGCTGTGCTTTCAAATCACCGCGGCCCGTGACTTGCAGGAATTGGCTGCAAATCAGCGAGCACCTTCTGTATGGCTTACTTTTGCCGCAATGTCAACAATATATATATTACATAGAATTTATATATTTTTATAGCGTATAATCTGATTATGTATGCACGCCAATATCTTGAGTAATTCTAATCTAGGGACGTCAGTTGCAAGGCGAGCATTAAATTACTTCCAGAAAATGTTAATTAATAAATTCTACAAAAAGACTATTGAATTTATCGAATATGTCGACAATAATGGCTCATCATTTGGATGGAGATGGCCGTTATGTTTTCCAGACACGCATTTATATCGCGACGAGGGTATCTCAGAGGGCTCTTTGCATGCGCTGCTGCAACTACAATAGCATTAGCAGGTGTCATGACGACAATGCCTGCGCAGGCTCAGACAACGCTGCTCAATGTCTCATACGATCCTACCCGTGAGCTTTATCGGCAAATCAATAAGTTATTTCAGGCTGAATGGAAGAAGCAAACGGGTGAGGACATCATTGTGCGCGTTTCGCATGGTGGTTCAGGTGGGCAAGCCAATAAGGTTATTGAAGGCCTTGAAGCTGATGTGGTGACACTTGGCATTCCTTCAGACATCGATCTGATTGCGCGCGAGACCAGCCTGATCCCTAAGGATTGGCGTGAAAAGCTGCCTAATAATGCACTGCCTTATACATCGACCGTTGTGTTTGTTGTGCGCAAGGATAATCCGAAGAACATCAACGACTGGAATGATCTTGCTCGTCCAGATGTGAAGGTGATCACGCCAAATCCCAAGACATCAGCCGGTGGGCGTTGGAATTTTCTCGCAGCATGGGGATACGTGCTTGATCAGGGCGGAGATGATGCCAAGGCGCGGGAATTCGTGACGCAGATTTATAAAAACGTTCCCGTGCTCGATCCGGGCGCACGTGGCTCAACCATCAGCTTTGCGCGGCACGATTTGGGTGATGTGTTGCCTGCCTGGGAGAATGAAGCGCAGCTTATTCTTTCAGAGTTTGGTCGAGATAAATTTGATGTGGTTGTGCCCAAGCTCTCAATCAATGCTGAGCCACCCGTGGCGCTGGTGGTTGGCAATGTCGACAAAAAGGGCACACGCAAAGCGGCTGAGGCTTATCTGAACTTCCTTTATACGCCTGAAGCTCAGACCGTGATTGCCCAACATTCCTACCGTCCCTCACGGCCTGAGACAGTAGCGAAAGGAAGCGCGCCTGAATTCAAGGAGCTGAAGTTATTCCGCGCCGAAGACAAGTTTGGTGATTGGGCAACCATTCAGAAGCGGTTCTTTGGCGAAAACGCGGTCTTCGATGAGATCAGCAAGAATATCGCGCAGAAATAAACTTGAGCAGACATAAGTTAGAGCGCTGGACGTTCTGTAATGCCGCCGTGATCTTCCGGGAACTGTGATGCAACTTAAGCATTGTTTCTGTGCGCGGCGGATACCACTTCTCACTTAGTCGAAAGTGCGTTGCAACATGACAGCAACCGCGACAGCAGGGCGGGCGTTTCTTCCCCGCTTCCGACAGCAAAGCGTGATACCGGGCTTCGGTATCGCGTTTGGCTTTACGCTTGTTTATCTGAGTATCATCGTACTCATTCCATTGGGTGGTTTGATACTACGCGCTTCTGGCATCGGCTTTGCAGGGTTCTGGGCGGTGGCGACGGATACCCGTGTCATGGCCGCATTGAAGCTTAGCTTTGGCGTGTCATTTCTGGCGGCAGTCGTTTCGGCGGCTTTTGGTTTTCTGATCGCCTGGGTTTTGACACGTTATCAGTTTCCGGGGCGGCGATTGGTTGATGCAATGGTCGATTTGCCCTTTGCCCTGCCCACTGCCGTTGCGGGCATAGCACTTTCAGCGCTTTATGCGCAGAATGGCTTTATCGGCAGTTTGTTTGCATCTTACGGCATCAAGATCGCTTATACACCAATCGGTATCTTCATTGCGATGGTGTTCGTGAGCATCCCGTTTACGGTACGCACGGTGCAGCCGTTGATTGCGGAAATCGACCGTGAACTGGAAGAGGCATCCGCGACGCTGGGTGCGCATCGCGGCCAAACGATCTGGCGGGTGCTGGTGCCGCCACTCATCCCAGCCATCCTGACGGGCTTGGCCTTGGCTTTTGCGCGCGCGGTTGGTGAATATGGATCGGTGATCTTTATCGCCGGAAATCTGCCCTACGTATCCGAAATTGCGCCGCTGCTGATTGTGATCAAGCTCGAAGAGTTTGACTACACAGGTGCGACGGCCATCGCGACGATCATGCTGGTGATCTCATTCTCGGTATTGCTCCTGATCAATCTCATACAGGCTTGGAGCCGCAAGAGGTTTGGCTATGTCTGAGATCAAACATCAAGCGCCAGCCCGTGCCGTTACGACTGAAAGCCGTGTGGCGCAGCGCATCGCAATTGGAGTGGCGTTGCTATTCCTGGCGCTCTTTCTGCTGCTGCCGCTTGTTACGGTGTTTATTGAGGCGTTCAAGCGTGGCTTCGACATTTATCTGGCCGCCTTCGCTGAACCTGATGCGCAAGCAGCAATACGCCTCACCCTTCTTGTTGCAGCCATTGCGGTGCCACTCAACCTTGTTTTTGGTGTTGCGGCATCATGGGCAATTGCGAAATTCAAGTTCCCCGGCAAGAGCTTTCTAATCACGCTGATCGATTTGCCGTTTTCGGTTTCGCCTGTGGTGTCCGGGCTTATCTTCGTGCTGTTGTTTGGCGCCCAGGGGTATCTGGGGCCGTTTCTGCGCGAACATAACATCAGCATCATCTTTGCCTTGCCGGGCATCGTTATCGCCACAATGTTCGTGACGTTTCCCTTTGTCGCACGCGAACTCATTCCCCTGATGCAGGAACAAGGAAATACCGATGAAGAAGCTGCTCTGTCGTTAGGGGCCTCGGGTTTCACCGTTTTTCGTACGGTAACATTGCCAAATATCCGCTGGGGCCTGTTGTACGGCGTGCTGCTGTGCAATGCGCGGGCTATGGGCGAGTTTGGTGCTGTCGCTGTTGTTTCCGGCCATATTCGCGGCGTGACAAACACCATGCCGCTTCACATCGAGATCCTGTACAATGAATACAACATCTCAGCCGCATTTGCGGTCGCTTCGCTCCTTGCCCTCCTCGCCCTCGTCACGCTCGCTGCCAAGTCCATCCTTGAATGGCGCTTTGCAGAATCCTTTGCAGGGCGCGGTGGGCACTAAAGCGCCCGGCATCGCGACAGGTGCCGTTGGTATCCGTGTGAGTGGCATCGAAAAGTATTTCGAGGGCACGACTGCCGCCAATGGGGCAAGGGCGCTGCGGGGTGTTGATCTGGCCATCCAGCCAGGTGAACTCGTGGCACTGTTGGGGCCATCGGGATCTGGCAAAACCACGCTGTTACGGATCATCGCAGGCCTTGAGTTTGCGACAGCGGGCAATGTGTTTTTCGGTGCGGAAGACGCAACGCATCTGACGGTACAGCAGCGCCGTGTTGGTTTCGTGTTCCAGCACTACGCGTTATTCAAACATCTGAGTGTCGCGGACAATATTGCCTATGGGCTGAATGTGCGCCCGCGTGCTGAACGGCCATCCTCTGCCATAATCAAACAGCGGGTCGCGGATCTTATCGATTTGGTGCAGCTCTCAGACCTTGGCGGCCGGTACCCGGCACAGCTTTCGGGTGGCCAGCGCCAACGGGTTGCATTGGCGCGGGCGCTGGCTGTGGAACCCCGCGTGTTGCTTCTCGATGAACCTTTTGGTGCGCTCGATGCCAAGGTGCGCAAGGATTTGCGTCGTTGGCTGCGCGACATTCACGATCGCACCGGCCACACGACAGTTTTCGTAACGCACGATCAGGACGAAGCGCTTGAACTGGCCGACCGCGTGGCCATCCTCAACAATGGCAGGATAGAGCAGGTCGGCACGCCGGATGATATCTACGAAAATCCGGCATCGCCTTTTGTGCTGTCGTTCCTTGGCGATACGGTTTCGTTACCGGTTGATGTCAGGGAGCGCGGCGTCTGGTTGGCGGGCGATCGGTTGGATGTCGATGCATCGGGTGCTGAGGATGGGCGCGCTGATCTCTTCCTGCGGCCAAACGAGGTTTTCTTGACGGGTCCAGAGGTCGGAATTCCGGGAATTATCGTATCGCTGCGACGCACGGTGAGCGGCCGGCGGGCGGAGGTGCGTGTGGCTTTATCGGATACCTTGATCGAGGTGGATGTGCCCTCAGAATTCTCGCCAGCGGTAAATGATCGCGTTGGATTGGTGCTGAAAAAGGCACGTCTTTTTTCCGCTCCATGACGATATATGCATCTGGTGCAAGGTAGGGCTTCTTTCGAGGCGCAGAAAACTGCACCTTGATTGCTAAAAAGATGCTATCTAGCGCGGCAAATCAGCGTAATCCGGCGCGCGGTGGCGGCGTACGGTTGTGGAGAGTGGAATGAGTTCTGGAAACGCGGCGGCTGCGCCACAGGAAGATTTGATGATCCGTGTCATCGATCGGGAAGGTGTCGAGCACACGCTTGCGGCCATAGAAGGTTGGCGGGTGATGGAAGTCATCCGCGATTGGGGCCTGGATATCAAAGCGGAATGCGGCGGTGCATGCGCATGCGCGACTTGCCATGTCTATGTTGATGAGGAGTGGGTGGAGGCAATACAGCCTGCAACCGACGAGGAAATCGACAAGCTTGATGAAGCTCCGATGGTGGAGCGCAACTCGCGGCTTTCCTGCCAGATACTGGTTTCGCCGGAAATCAATGGTTTGCGGGTAAAGCTCGCGCCGGGCTCTGAGAGCGACTGAGCATAGTGATTAATTTAAAGGGCTGCTTGAAAACCTCAAGCGGCCTTTTTTACACTAAAATTATATACTTTTTGGGTTATTAATTAATACAAAATTATTATGTATTTTTAAATCAAAACTCATGTGCTAATGTGATTTGTCGGAATTTGCGACTTTTACTGTGCAATTTGCGCAGTCAATGCGCATCGATATCATGTCATTGCATTCACGGCCTGATGTGGCTTTGGGCGAAATTTCATCAGAGATGTGAAAGCGTTATCACAGGGTGGCGATCAAGCTGTGGCTCGTTTGCGATTTTTCCCGGTTTCATATGATGTCGCCGGTCGTGCGCTGATCCTCGCGGGAGGCGGGGAAGAGGCGCTTGCCAAGCTTCGGCTGTTACTGCGCACTGAGGGCAGACCAGCTGTGTATGCAGCGCAAGTCTCCCCTGCGCTTGCTGCACTTATCGATGAGCATGAGCTGGCGTGGTATGATCGCGAACCTTTGCTTGAAGATATCAAAGGTGCGGCACTGTTTTTCGTGGCGACGGGCGATGAGGAGCGCGACATCGCGCTGGCCAGGCTTGGCCTCGAGAGCGGTGTGCCGGTCAATGTCGTGGACCGTATTGAGCTGTGCGATTTTGCAATCCCTGCCATTGTTGATCGGGCGCCAATTTCGATTGCCATTGCCACAGATGGTTTTGCGCCGGTGCTGGCGCAGCGTGTGAGGGCAGCGATTGAGGCTTTGCTGGCGCCAGAATTTGGGCGTCTTGGCGAATTGGCGCGTGTGGTGCGTGATAATGTAAGTGCTGCTCTCCCCACCAATGCGAGCCGTCGCCGGTTTTGGTCATCGTTGTTTGATGGGCGAGGCGCAGAGCTGGCGTTGGCGGGCGATATAGAGGGTGCGCGCCAACACGTGCTGGCGGATCTCTCGCAGTTTGATATCGATAAGAATGACGGCGTTGTCTGGCTGATCGGCGCGGGGCCGGGTGCCGAGGATCTCCTGACATTGCGCGCACAACGCCTGCTGCAGCAAGCGGATGTGATTGTGCATGATCAGCTGGTGCCTGAAGCCGTGGTGTCGATGGGGCGTCGGGATGCGTTGCGCATTTCTGTTGGCAAGGCCAAGGGCAAGCATTCTGCAACTCAAAGTGAAATCAATGATCTGCTGGTAAAACTGGCTCAGGAAGGCCGCCATGTTGCGCGTTTGAAAGCAGGCGATCCGCTGGTTTTTGGGCGCGGCGGGGAAGAGATTGCGGCGTTACGAAATGCAGGTGTACGCTACACAATCGTGCCCGGCGTGACAGCTGCGCTGGCGGCGGCGGCGGATTATGCCGTGCCGCTGACATTGCGGGGTGTTTCGTCCTCCGTAGTATTTGCTACTGGCCACGGGGCCGATGGGGCGGAGCCGAATGGGTGGCCGGAAGTGGCACGCGCAGGCGGCACAATCGGCGTGTACATGGGGCGCACTGTTGCGGCGCAAACTTATGAACGACTTGTCGCCCATGGTGTTTCACCATCAACGCCTGTTGCCGCAATCGAGAATGCAGGCCGCAAGGATAGCCGCGCGTTGATTGGTGCGCTCGCTGATCTTCCGGCGCTGGCTCAACGTGATGATGTGACAGGTCCGGTGTTGATCCTGGTGGGTGAGGCCGTGGCCGCAGGTGATTTCGATGCGGCTGCCCCCATCGTCCCGCAGCAGATAACCAGTCCTACGCTTGTGGCGGCGGAGTAATTTCATGAAGCGCGATGCTAAAGCCTCCATTCCGCAGGTATTGACTGCCAATGCGCTGCATTCCGGGCTGGTTGTATTCCGGTCTGCGAGTGGCGATTGGTCCACGCATATCAATGATGCGCAGGTCGTCGATGATGCCGAGGCCGCTGAAACACTCAACGCAGCGGGCGTTGCGGATGAAGCGCGCAATCTCGTTGTGGGGCCATACCTTGTGAATGTCCGGGTTGAGGGCGCGGTCATCACGCCGCTCGTCCTGCGCGAGGCCATTCGCGCGGCTGGTGGGCCAACGGCAAGCACCTCCATCATTCTGGCGCGTGCTGCGTCCGTTTCAACCGCCTGAAGCATACGGGATTTTGCGATGTATCGTTATGATGAATTCGACCATCGTTTTGTGACTGGCCGCGTCGACGAGTTCCGCGATCAGGTGCGTCGTCGTTTGAGTGGTGAGCTGACCGAAGAAGAGTTCCGCCCGCTGCGTCTGATGAATGGTGTATATCTTCAATTGCATGCCTATATGCTGCGGGTGGCCATTCCATACGGCACGCTGAGCAGCGCCAAGCTGCGCGGCCTTGCTCATGTGGCGCGCCGGTATGACAAGGGCTATGGCCACTTCACCACGCGTCAGAACATCCAGTTCAACTGGATCAGGCTGGAGGATGTGCCGGACATTCTCGCCGACCTTGCCGAGGTTGAGCTGCACGCCATCCAGACTTCGGGCAATTGCATCCGCAATGTCTCAGCCGATCATTTCTCTGCCGCCGCGCGCGATGAAATAGCGGATCCGCGTGTCTATGCGGAAATTCTGCGGCAATGGTCATCGCTGCATCCTGAGTTCACCTATCTGCCGCGCAAGTTCAAGATTGCAGTGAACGGTGCCACGCATGATCGAGCTGCCATTCAGGTGCATGATATCGGCCTGCAGATTGTGAGCAATGAAGCGGGCGAACGCGGATTTACTGTTTATGTCGGTGGTGGATTGGGGCGCACGCCAATGATTGGCAAAAAAGTGCGCGATTTTCTGCCGGAAGGCGAGTTGCTCAGCTATTGCGAGGCCATTCTGCGCGTCTACAACCAGTTCGGGCGACGCGATAATAAATACAAGGCACGCGCGAAAATCATGCTGCACGAGGCGGGTCTTGATGTCGTGCGGCGACAGATTGAAGAGGAATACGAGGATATCAAGCGCCGGGGCGATCTCACACTTCCAGGCGATGAAATCGAGGCCATCAGCGCTTACTTCGCCGTGCCCAATTTTGAGACATTGCCGGAGCGCTCAGAGGTGCTGGAACGCGCCCGACTTATCGATGCGCAGCTTGCCGATTTTGTGGCGCACAATGTCGAGCCGCATAAAGCGGCGGGCTATGGCATCGTCACCATTTCGCTGAAGGCGACAGGCGCTGTGCCGGGTGATGCCACCGCCGAGCAGATGGACGCTATTGCCGACATTGCCGAGCGCTATTCTTTTGATGAACTACGTGTCAGCCACGAGCAAAACCTCGTATTGCCGCATGTGAAGCTAGATGATTTGCCGGCCGTTTTTGCGGCCCTGCAAAAAGCGGGCGTGGGCACGGGCAATGCCGGGCTGATCACGGATATCATGTGTTGTCCTGGCCTCGACTATTGCTCGCTGGCGAATGCACGCTCTATCCCTTTGGCGCAGCGTATCAGCGAGCGGTTTGAGGATATCGCACGGCAGCATGAAATCGGTGATTTGAAGATCAAGATCTCAGGCTGCATCAATGCTTGTGGTCATCATCATGTCGCGCACATTGGCATTCTGGGTGTCGATCGGAAGGGCGAAGAGTTTTATCAGATCACACTGGGTGGATCGGGTGATGATAGTTGCTCAATCGGCGGGATCGTTGGGCGCGGGTTTTCGACCGATGATGTCGTTGATGCCATCGAGACAATCGTGAACACCTATGTCGCACAACGCGAAAGTGCAGATGAGCCATTTCTGGCGTTCTTCCGCCGTGTTGGTGAGGCACCGTTCAAGGAGGCCCTTTATGGCGCAGATCCCGTTGCCGCATGAGTCTTCTGCGCTGAATGACGCTTATGGTCATCTGTCGGCAGAGACCGTGTTGCAGTTGGCGATAACGGAACTGTTTGCGCAGGAAATTGCGCTGGTTTCGAGCTTCGGGGCTGAATCGGCCGTGCTATTGCATATGGCATCCCGCCTCGATCCGGCCATTCCGGTTGTATTTATCGATACAGGACGGTTGTTTCCCGAAACCTTGCAATATCGCAATAAGCTGATTGACCGCCTTGGGCTGAAAGACGTGCGCAGCGTCGGCCCCGATACGGATACTATGGAGGCGGCCGATCCCTATGGCGCGTTATTCAGCATGGATCCTGATCGTTGCTGCCATCTGCGCAAGGTTGAGCCCCTGGCTAAGGCGTTGCTGCCGTTTTCAGCATGGATTACCGGTCGCAAGCGTTTTCAGGCGGCGACGCGTGAGGTGCTTCCGGTGTTTGAGGCAGACAGTACCCACATCAAGATTTCGCCGCTCGCCAAGTGGGGGGCAGGAGAGCTTGTAGCGTATTTGCGTGCGCATGATTTGCCGCGACATCCGCTGGTTGCCCAAGGATATCCCTCCATCGGCTGCGCACCCTGCACCTCGCCTGTTGCAGAGGGCGAAGATGCGCGGGCAGGGCGGTGGCGTGGGCAAGCAAAGACAGAATGTGGCATCCACCTCACGCCCACGCATGTTACCAAAAGGAGTGCCTGATGGCTCTGTTCAAAAAGGGCGCGCTGGTCGAGGACGAATGGCAACTCGCCGCAGAAGATGCACCATTGCCAAGGCAGGGGCATATCATTGTCGGCAAGGCGCGTTATCTGGCCGAGAAGGATGACCTGGCCACACGAGAGGCGCCCATAGGCCTGTTGCTGCAATCGGGCGAGGTGCTCGACGGGCTGGAGCAGGACGTGCACCGCTTTGCATTGATCGTGCTTGATATTCCCAAATATGTCGATGGTCGTGCGTACTCAACGGCCCGCATTCTGCGCGACCGGCTTGGGTATCGCGGCGAGCTTCGGGCGCAGGGTAATGTGTTGCGGGATCAGGTTAGCTTCCTGCATCGCTGTGGTTTTGATGCGCTGGATGTTACCCATGCGGGAACGATTGAGGCGCTGCTCTCAGGCGCTATCGTGTTTGTGCACGAGCATTATCAGCCTGCCTCGCTAGAGGGCCAAGAGGAAGCACCCAGCGGTTTCCGCCGCAGGCTGCGCGTCACCCAGGGCGACGCATAGAGCGTTTCTCGATAAATCTGATGCAGCTGAGACGCGCTATATCTTTGTTTGTGCATCAAATTTATCCAGAAAACAGTGTCCATTTTTGGGTTTGATGCATAGTGCCTCGCTATCTTTAGTTTGTATAAGCTTTCAGGTGTCTCGCATGCTCTCAACAGAACAAGTCACGGGAGAGGTTTCTTCTCCAAATGCGATTGTCGGGAGACGTCTATCCCCGCATCTCGCGTGGCTGGAGGCGCAGTCCATTCATATCATGCGTGAGGTGGCGGCTGAGTTTCGCAAGCCTGTGATGCTGTATTCCATCGGCAAGGATTCGGCGGTAATGCTGCATTTGGCGCGCAAGGCCTTCTTTCCATCCAGGCCGCCCTTCCCGCTGTTGCACGTCGATACCACCTGGAAGTTCCGCGAGATGATCACGTTTCGTGATGCAATTGCCGAGCGTTACAGATGGTCACTGCTTGTGCATGTGAATGAAGAGGGCGTGCGGCGCGGTATTAGCCCGTTTGTATCAGGCTCTGCCGTGCATACGCAGGTGATGAAAACTGAAGCTCTAAAGCAGGCGCTCGATGCAGGCGGCTACGATGCAGCCTTCGGAGGTGCGCGTCGTGATGAGGAAAAAAGCCGGGCGAAGGAGCGCGTGTTTTCTCACCGCACCGCAACTCACGCTTGGGACCCGCGCAATCAGCGCCCGGAACTCTGGCATCTGTATAACACGCAGATCGCCAAGGGAGAATCCATGCGCGTCTTTCCGTTGTCAAACTGGACTGAGAAGGACATCTGGCAATACATTGCGGCAGAAAACATTCCCGTGGTGCCACTCTATTTCGCGGCAGAGCGGCCGGTGGTTGAGCGCGATGGGGCGCTTATCATGGTTGATGATGAGCGCTTTCCGCTCAGATTCGGTGAGAAGCCGCAACTGCGCAAAGTTCGCTTTCGTACGCTGGGTTGCTATCCATTGACGGGGGCTATTCCCTCTGATGCTGAAACGCTGGAAGATATCATCGCAGAACTCGAAACCTCTTCGGTTTCCGAGCGGCAAGGGCGGGTGATTGATAATGATGGCGGCGCGTCGATGGAGCGCAAAAAACGCGAGGGGTATTTCTGATGACCACCGCACTCTTCGCGGCAAACTCCTCCGCAGCAAATATTGCCACGCGCGGGCTATTGCGTTTTCTCACGTGTGGCTCTGTCGATGATGGGAAATCCACGTTGATCGGGCGCTTACTCTACGAGACCAGCGCTGTTCTCGATGATCAGCTCGTCGCCCTGACGGATGACTCCAGACGCGTTGGCACAACCGGCGATGATATCGACTTCGCCTTATTGGTCGATGGCCTTGAGGCTGAGCGCGAACAGGGCATCACGATTGATGTTGCCTATCGCTATTTCGCGACGTCGCGCCGTTCGTTCATCGTTGCGGACACGCCTGGTCATGAACAATACACGCGTAATATGGCAACTGGTGCCTCGAATGCCGATTTGGCTATTTTGCTGATCGATGCACGTAAGGGCCTGCTGACACAAACACGACGACACAGCATCATTGCATCGCTGCTAGGCATCCGCCACGTGGTGCTGGCGGTGAATAAGATCGACCTTGTCGGATTCGATCAGGCAACGTTTGATGCTATTGTTGCCGATTATCATGCCTTCGCAAAGGAGCTGGGTTTCAGCACGATTGAAGCCATCCCGCTGTCTGCGCGCTTCGGCGACAATATCGTAACACCGAGTGCATCCACGCCCTGGTACTCCGGCCCAACGCTGCTGGGCCACCTTGAGACCATTGATGTGAGTGAGAGTGGCGATGAAGGTCCATTCCGCTTTCCGGTCCAATGGGTCAATCGGCCAAATCTTGATTTTCGCGGTTTTTCGGGCACGGTCGCAGATGGGCGCATAAAGGTGGGCGATACGGTTGTGGCTGCAGGCTCCGGCAAGCGCAGTACAGTTGCACGCATCGTCACCTTTGATGGTGATTTACCACAGGCACAAGCGGGTGATGCGATAACGCTTGTTCTGGCCGATGAGATCGACGCACCACGCGGTGAGGTCTTTACAGATGCCCGTCATCGCCCGGTTGTCGCGACACGTTTCACCGCGCGTCTTGTCTGGATGGCGGATGAGATGTTGCTGCCGGGGCGCTCGTATAACCTGAAAATAGGCACTAGAACTGTGCCGGCAACGGTGCGCGTTATCCGCCATTATCTTGACATCGAAACGCTGGTGCAAAAACCGGTGGTCTCGCTTGGCCTTAACGCTATTGGGCTTGTGGAGATCGAAACGCTGGTGCCGATCGCATTCGATCCCTACGTTGAAAATCATCAGACAGGCGCATTCATTCTAATTGATCGCTTTACCCATGCGACAGCCGCTGCAGGGATGGCGATTGAAGCGCTTGGCGCAACGAACGTTCATCGCCATGGCTTTGATGTAGACCGCGCCGCTCGTGCCGACATCAAGCATCAGCGCCCGCTTGTGTTGTGGTTCACGGGCTTGCCGGGATCAGGCAAGTCAACCATCGCCAATCTCGTGGAAGCGAAATTGCACGCGCTGGGTCGTCATACCATGACGCTTGATGGTGACGCCTTGCGGCAGGGCCTGAACGCTGATTTGGGCTTTGATGCGTCTGCTCGCACAGAGAACATTCGGCGTGTCGGCGAAGTCGCGCGGCTTATGGCCGATGCGGGGCTGATTGTGCTGTGCGCCTTCGTTTCCCCCTTCCGTGCGGATCGGGACCGCGTGCGTGAGCGCTTTGCGTCTGATGAGTTTGTGGAGATTTTTGTGGATGCCTCGGCTGAACTCTGTGCCGAACGCGATCCCAAGGGCCTTTATGCGCAAGCGAAAGAGGGCAAAATCCTTGCCTTCACCGGCATCGGACAGCAATACGAGCCACCCCTGCGTCCTGAAATTCACCTTGATGCCGCAGGCCCTGATCCCGAAGCCTTAGCTGCAAGGGTTGTGGCGCAGGTTGAGGCCTTGATTACCCATGCCGAACAAAGTGCAGAATCATCAGCGGAGCTCTGAGTAGGTCATACGGAAAAGAGTGATTTGCAAGGCATGGGAATCACAGCTTTGCTCTTTTCTGCGTTGGGGTAAGTTAATCAAAGGACAAGTTTCCTAATGGATCACACCCTTACTATCCGCAGAAATCTTAAACTTACACAGAATGATGCAATAGCTTTTGAAAACTTTAAAAGGAACATAAAAAGAACTTGCGAGTCGGAACAAATTATGTACATTGGGGCCGATAAAGGATGCATTGAAATAATAAGCAGCCTACCATAAGGATGTTCCAAAATGTCTCAGGCCGGTTTGCGACTCGTAGAAGGTAGTTCCATGGATAAGACAAAGGCGCTCGACGCCGCTTTGAGCCAGATTGAACGTGCATTTGGCAAGGGTTCGATTATGCGGCTTGGCAAGGGGCAGGGGCAGGTCGAAATTGATACTGTGTCGACGGGTTCGCTGGGCCTCGATATTGCGCTGGGCGTAGGTGGTTTGCCGCGTGGACGTGTGATCGAGATTTTTGGCCCCGAATCATCGGGTAAGACAACGCTGACATTGCACACGATTGCTGAGGCGCAGAAGCGTGGCGGCACTTGTGCGTTTATCGACGCGGAACATGCGCTTGATCCAGTCTATGCGCGCAAGCTTGGCGTAAACCTTGATGATCTGCTGATTTCGCAGCCTGACACGGGTGAGCAAGCCCTCGAAATTTGCGACACACTTGTGCGTTCCGGCGCCATTGACGTGCTTGTCGTTGATTCGGTTGCGGCATTGACGCCGCGCGCTGAAATCGAAGGCGAAATGGGCGATGTGCAGCCAGGTCTGCAGGCTCGCCTGATGAGTCAGGCTCTACGCAAGCTCACCGGCTCGATCTCTCGTTCCAATACAATGGTGATTTTCATCAACCAGATCCGCATGAAGATCGGCGTGGTCTATGGTTCGCCTGAGGTCACGACGGGCGGGAATGCCTTGAAATTCTATGCATCCGTGCGCCTTGATATCCGTCGTTCTACTGCGATTAAGGATCGGGAAGAGGTTATTGGCAACACGACGCGCGTCAAGGTTGTTAAAAACAAGGTTGCGCCGCCTTTCAAGCAGGTTGAATTCGACATCATGTATGGCGAAGGCATATCGAAGCTTGGCGAATTGCTTGATCTTGGTGTCAAGGGCGGCATCGTGGACAAGTCGGGCGCATGGTTCTCATATGATAGCCAGCGGTTAGGGCAAGGGCGTGAGAACTCCAAGCAGTTCCTCAGGAGCAACCCCGAAATCGCCGATCGTATTGAGGCTGCAATCCGCCAGAACTCATCCATTCTTGCAGATCGCATTCTTGAGAATATTGATCCGATGGCTGAAGACACGGATGAAGGTGAAGCTTAAGCGACGCTTGATGGCATTTTTGCAGGCCTGAATTGTGCGCGGATGGCGTAAATCCGCGTCACAATGGTCCATTTTGAATGCTGTAAAATGACAATCCTGTAATTTCGTGATTTTCAGATGGATGAAATCCATTTAGAAGGAGCGTTTGGAGAGCCATCCGGTTGATGATCGAATGGCGTCTGTCAGGGCGTTTTTGGCAGCTACGTAGATTGACGCAAACGCTTGAAGTCAAAATTGACAGGAGGCGAGCGCGGATCGCGCGCAAGCCAGCATGGTGCAGGTAGGACTAAATGAGCGGCGTTAACGAGATCCGGTCCACATTTTTGAATTATTTCGCGGCCAATGGTCATGAGATCGTGGCGTCAAGCCCGCTCGTGCCGCGCAATGATCCCACGCTGATGTTCACCAACGCTGGCATGGTTCCGTTCAAGAACGTGTTTACTGGCGTTGAAAAGCGTCCTTACTCGCGTGCTGTCAGTGCTCAGAAGTGCGTGCGTGCAGGTGGCAAGCACAATGATCTGGATAATGTAGGCTACACGGCTCGCCACCACACCTTCTTTGAAATGCTCGGCAATTTTTCCTTTGGAGATTACTTCAAGGAAAACGCTATTGAACTTGCGTGGAAGCTCATCACGAAAGAGTATGGCCTGCCTGAGAAGAAGCTTCTTGTAACAGTTTTCTCCGAAGACGATGAAGCAGCGATGTTGTGGAAGAAGATTGCGGGCTTGTCGGACGACAAGATCATCCGCATCCCCACATCAGACAACTTCTGGACAATGGGCGATACCGGGCCTTGCGGTCCTTGCTCTGAAATTTTCTACGATCATGGCGATCATATAGCCGGTGGTCCTCCTGGTAGCCCTGATCAAGATGGTGATCGTTTCATCGAGATCTGGAATCTCGTGTTCATGCAATATGATCAGACGGGACCGGATCAGCGTCTGCTGCTGCCACGTCCGTCGATTGATACTGGCATGGGGCTGGAGCGTATTTCTGCTGTTCTTCAGGGCACGCACGATAACTACGCCACGGATCTGATGAGGGCGCTAATTGAAGCCGTTGCCAATGCAACAGGCGTTGATCCTGATGGTCCACAGTCAGTCAGCCATCGCGTTATTGCAGATCATTTGCGTGCATCGGCCTTCCTGGTTGCTGATGGCGTTTTGCCTTCAAACGAAGGTCGCGGTTATGTTGTGCGCCGTATTATGCGCCGTGCCATGCGCCATGCTCAGCTGCTTGGATCGCGTGATCCTTTGATGTGGCGGCTCGTGCCCGCGTTGGTTCGGCAAATGGGGCAGGCCTATCCTGAACTGGTGCGCGCTGAATCGCTGATCACTGAAACGCTGCATCTGGAAGAAAAGCGGTTCCGCAAGACGCTGGAGCGCGGCCTGACGATATTGGATTCCGAAAGTAGCAATCTCAATGCGGGCGATCAGCTCTCGGGTGAGGTCGCGTTTACGCTCTACGACACCTATGGCTTCCCGCTTGATCTGACACAGGATGCATTGCGTCCGCGCTCCATTGCTGTTGATTTGCAAGGGTTTGATGCGGCGATGACTCGCCAGCGCCAACTTGCGCGCGCTGCATGGTCTGGTTCGGGTGAAGCTGCTACCGAGACATTATGGTTCGGGCTGAAGGATCGCTTGGGCGCGACAGAATTCCTTGGTTACGAGGTGGGGGCTGCAGAAGGTGTCGTGTCCGCGCTAATCCACGAGGGCAATGAAGTTACATCGCTTAAAGCGGGTGATGAGGGGCTACTGCTTGTCAACCAGACACCATTCTATGGTGAATCGGGCGGTCAGGTTGGGGACACGGGACATATTCTTGCGCCAGGCCTCAAGGCTGAAGTACTTGGCACTTCAAAAAAGCTTAGCGATCTCTTCATTCATCGCATCCGCATGGTTGAGGGTGAGCTGGTGGTTGGTGCGGCGGTTGAGTTGGTGGTGGACAATGAGCGCCATCGCGCTATTCGTTCCAACCATTCTGCCACGCACCTTTTGCATGAAGCACTGCGCGAAATACTGGGCGATCACGTAGCGCAAAAGGGCTCGCTGGTTGCACCTGATCGTCTGCGTTTTGATTTCAGCCATCCGACACCAATCAGTGCCAATGAATTGCGTCAGATCGAAGATTTGGCCAACAAATTCGTACTGCGTAATGAGCCGGTCGAGACGCGTTTAATGGCGGTCGATGAGGCGATTGAAACTGGTGCAAGGGCGCTGTTTGGTGAAAAATACGGTGACGAGGTTCGTGTCGTCACAATGGGTACGCGTCCCGAAGCGGGCGGCAAGGTATTTTCGGTCGAACTGTGCGGCGGTACGCATGTTGCGCGTACGGGCGATATCGGTTTGATCCGTATTGTCTCCGAAGGGGCGGTCGCATCGGGTGTGCGCCGTCTTGAGGCCATGACAGGTGAAGTTGCAAGAAGGCATTTGATTGAAGAAAGCCAGTTGCTGCATGGACTTGCTGATTTGCTCCGTACGCCAGTCAATGAAACGGGGCCGCGCCTGGAGGCTTTGATCGAGGAGCGCCGGAAGTTGGAGCGCGATTTGACCGAGACGCGTAAAAAGCTTGCTCTTGGTGGCAATTCAGGTGCTGAAGAGCCGGTGCTGGAAGTGGGTGGAACACGCCTTCTGGCGCGTGCTGTAGCGGGCATTGAGACAAAAGACCTTAAGAGCCTTGCTGATGATGCGAAAAAGCGCGTTGGCTCAGGCGTTGTTGCGATTATTGGCGTTGCAGAGGATGGCAAGGCCGGCATAGTGGTCGGTGTCACAGATGATGTCAGCGATCGTTTTGATGCGGTTGCACTGGTGCGGATAGGTGCAGAAAAGCTTGGCGGCAAGGGTGGCGGAGGACGTCGTGATCTCGCCCAGGCAGGCGGCCCTAATGCTGATAAGGCTCAGGAAGCACTTGATGCGATCGCAGCTGCGATCGCTGGGAATTAATAAGACGGATTGGTTGCGGAGGAAAAAATGACAATTGCGTTGACCTTTCCGGGGCAGGGCAGTCAGGCGCTTGGCATGGGCAAAGCGCTTGCAGAAAATTTTAGTGTTGCGAAGCGTGTGTTCGACGAAGTGGATGATGCACTTGGTCAGCATCTCAGCCGTGTGATGTGGGAAGGGCCGCTTGAGGACCTATCGCTCACCGTCAATACCCAGCCAGCGTTGATGGCCGTGAGCCTTGCGGTGGTGCGGGTGCTTGAGAGCGAGGCTGATCTCGATATTGCCCGGGATGTGGCATTTGTTGCAGGACATTCACTGGGTGAATATTCCGCTCTGGCAAGCGCCCGCAGCCTCGGCGTTGCTGATACGGCGCGCCTATTGCGCATTCGCGGTGAAGCTATGCAGCAGGCGGTGCCTGTTGGGGAGGGCGCTATGGCGGCGCTTCTTGGCCTTGATTTTGATGACGCTGCAGCGATTGCGGCTGAAGCAGCGCAGAAAGATGTATGCGCTGCTGCTAATGACAACGGTCCAGGGCAGGTCGTTATTTCGGGGCATGTGGCTGCGGTCAACCGCGCCATTGAACTGGCACAGGCGCGTGGAGCAAAGCGTGCGATTCTGTTGCCAGTGTCTGCGCCTTTCCATTGTCCATTGATGCAGCCTGCGGCGGACCGCATGCGCGAGGCATTGGCAAATGTTGAAGTGCGGGAGCCACTCGTTCCCGTGTTTGCCAATGTATTGGCGGCGCCCATTTCAAGCCCGGCCGATATTCGTGATTCGCTGGTGGCGCAAGTCACAGGTACCGTGCGTTGGCGCGAAAGTGTTGTAGCCATGGCGGCAGAAGGCGTTGACGCCTTCTTTGAGCTTGGCACAGGTAAGGTATTGACAGGATTAGCAAAGCGAATTTCTTCGGGGGCGCGTGCTATCTCTGTTGGTGGTCCAGATGATGTTGAGGGTTTTCTCGCCGCTCTGACCGCTTCACGATAAAAGGGGAAACATCGTGTTTGATTTGACGGGCAAGAAGGCCTTGGTAACGGGTGCAACCGGTGGTCTTGGCGGTGAGATTGCCAAGGCCTTGCATGCGCGTGGAGCAGAGGTTGCGCTATCGGGTACGCGTCGTGAGGCATTGGAAGTATTAGCGAAAGAGCTTGGCGAACGTGTATATATCACACCGGCTAACCTTGCTGATGCAGCGGATGTTGAGGCGCTTGTTCCAGCGGCTGAGGTTGCGCTTGGCGGTGGTATTGATATTCTGGTGAACAATGCAGGCGTGACGCGTGATAACCTATTTATGCGCATGAAGGATGAAGAGTGGGATACGGTTATTGCCGTTAATCTTACAGCAGCCTTCAGGTTATCACGCGCTGTTCTCAAGGGAATGATGCGTCGCCGTTCTGGTCGTATTATCGGTATCAGTTCAGTCGTTGGCACCACAGGTAATCCAGGGCAGGGCAACTATGCAGCCTCGAAAGCTGGCCTGATTGGCATGTCCAAGTCACTGGCTGCTGAGGTTGCAAGCCGCAACATCACTGTAAATGTGGTTGCGCCTGGCTTTATCGAATCGCCAATGACTGATGTGCTCAACGACAAGCAGAAAGAAGCGATTCTCGGTCGCGTGCCAGTCGGTCGGCTTGGATCAGGTATGGATATTGCGGCAGCTGTCGTTTATCTGGCGTCTGACGAAGCAGGTTACGTTACCGGCCAAACACTTCATGTGAATGGCGGAATGGCAATGATATAAGGAGGTTACGACCATTTTGAAAAAATAAAAACGGTCGTTTCTTTTCTCGCTAATTGGTAAGTAGTGTGTTAACAACCATGGTCAAGTTTGCATGAATGATTGTGCATGGCATGCGCTATGTGATCGTATTAATGCAGTTGGAAATCGTTTTTCCAGCTTGAATGCGTAAGGCTTGCCACACGAAACCAAAGAACGGACCCTGCCTTGCGTCTAGATTTGATGTTTCATCAAAGAACTGGAAGAGGGCTATGGTTCTTGTCCTGCGTTTTTGTTGTCTGATAAGGCAAGATGGAAGAAATTTAAGCTTGCGGTGACGTATCGTGTTGCGTTACCGGATGCTTGTTTGAGGTGATTTGGGGCGTTATTGACTTCTCAGGCATGAATTTTTATTCGGTTTGTGAGGTTATGCCCTGATTTTCGCGTCATTGGGTTGTATGCGTTGCCGTGCTCGTGTAGCGAGTGTTGCCTTGATAAAGGGTGCATATGCCGCTTACGGATGTCAGCGCCCTTGACAAAAATGCCAGTAGCGACAATGTCCGAGCCGCAAAGATGCTTGGATTTGTCAGTTGATATAATGAGGACTGAATTATGAGCGATATCGCTGAACGCGTGAAGAAGATTGTTATCGAACACCTGGGCGTTGAAGCCGACAAGGTGACGGAGTCTGCAAACTTCATCGACGATCTGGGCGCAGACAGCCTTGACACTGTCGAGTTGGTTATGGCGTTCGAAGAAGGCTTCGGCGTTGAGATTCCGGATGACGCTGCTGAAACGATCGTCACCGTTGGCGATGCTATCAAGTTCCTTGAAAAGAACGTTTCTGCCTAATGTTTCTCGTCGTAGCGTGGGTTGAGGGAACGTACGGCGTCGCCGAATTCGGTCCGGACGCTGGCGCAATTGGCGAAACTATAGGTGGTAGGGCATGAGACGCGTTGTTGTCACTGGCTTGGGCGTCGTCTCGCCCTTGGGTAACGGAACAGAAGTTACCTGGCGTAAGCTTCTGTCGGGCGTTAGTGGTGCCCGACGGATTGATACGTTTGAGACGTCGGATCTACCTTGCCAGATTGCCTGCTCAATTCCCCTTGGGCATACGACGGAAGGCAGCTTCAATCCAGATGATTGGATGGAGCCTAAAGAACAGCGCAAGGTTGATCCGTTCATCGTTTATGCGGTGGCAGCAGCCAAGCAGGCTCTTGACGATGCTGGTTGGCATCCGACGACCTATGACGATCAGATTGCCAGTGGCGTCTTGATCGGCTCCGGGATTGGTGGTGTTGGTGGCATTTATGATGCCTCCATTGTCCTCCATGAGCGGGGTCCACGGCGTATTTCGCCATTCTTTATTCCCGGCCGATTAATTAATTTGGCATCTGGCTATGTGTCGATTGCTAACGGCTTAAAGGGCCCGAATCATTCTGTTGTTACGGCCTGCTCCACAGGTGCGCATGCTATTGGCGATGCGGCACGTTTAGTGGCGCTGGGTGACGCTGATGTAATGGTGGCTGGCGGCAGCGAATCGCCGATCAACCGGCTTGCTGTTGCAGGCTTTGCCGCGTGTCGAGCATTATCAACCTCTTTCAATGACATGCCGGAACGCGCTTCTCGTCCCTATGATAAGGATCGTGATGGCTTTGTGATGGGCGAAGGTGCTGGGGTCGTTGTGCTGGAGGAACGTGAGCACGCCATTGCACGTGGTGCTAAAATTTACGCTGAAGTGGTTGGGTATGGCCTGTCCGGCGATGCCTATCATATCACTTCGCCTGCTGAAGATGGTGATGGTGCTTATCGCTGCATGCAGGCAGCGCTTAAGCGCGCGGGCCTCGCTGCGGGTGATATTGATTACATCAATGCACATGGTACCTCGACGCCACTTGGTGATGAGATTGAGCTCAGGGCTGTTGAGAGGCTGCTGGGTGATTCTGCTGGGCGTGTATTAATGTCATCTACAAAGTCCTCGATCGGCCATTTATTGGGGGCTGCAGGAGCGGTAGAAGCAATTTTCGGTGTACTTGCCATCCGTGATCAGATCGTACCGGCAACGCTTAACCTCGATAATCCATCGGTAGAGACCGCAATTAATATTGTTGCGCATGAGGCTCGTCAGGCTTCGGTTGGTACCGTATTGTCTAACTCATTCGGCTTTGGCGGTACGAACGCATCGCTGATCTTCCGCCATCCAGATCTTTGATGGTGTAAGGTAAGGTGGCGTGCTTTCGCCACAATTATTGCTATAGTCTTACTGCACAGTGAGAGTGAAGCAGGCATTGCAGCATACAGTTATGTGCTAATGCATTTAATTGACTTATGAGGGGGACGGCTTTGTATGGTTGATGACAGGCATCATGGACCGTCAGCCTCGCAATCAGGCAATGGTGGCGATGCACTCTACAACCGCGCTGCACCACGATCTCCGGGCGAGGCTATCAAGCCAACAGCCGCCCCTCCTCCTCCCCCACGAACGCGTTTAAGGCGACGGAATGGAGGATTTTTATCCGCGCTCAGTGCGTTTCTGACCCTGCTGTTGATAGGCGTAGTTGCTGTCGGTTCCGTAGTCTATTTCGGACGCCAGGAATTTTATGCGCGCGGGCCACTGAAGGAAACACAGATTGTTACCGTTAAGGGCGGCAATCAGACGGTTGCGGAAGCACTGCAACGTGAAGGTGTCATTGATCACGCGCTCATATTTGTAATGGGGCTACATGCGCTTGGTGCCAATAATAGCATCAAAGCAGGAGAGTATGCTTTTCAAGCCGGCGCCAGTATGAAGGACGTTATGGATACGCTTGTCGCAGGCAAAAGTGTGTTGCATTCCATAACTATTCCCGAAGGTCTCACAAGCGATCAGATAGTCGCAAGGCTGCTGGCCAATGATTTACTTACAGGTGAGATCAAGCCGATTCCACTTGAAGGGTCATTGCTGCCAGAAACCTATATGGTGCCGCGTGGCACGACGCGCCAAGCGGTGATTGACCGTATGGCAGCTGAGCATCGCAAAGTTGTGGCAGAAGCTTGGGAAGCGCGGGCAAAGAACCTTCCGATTAAATCACCCGAAGAGCTCGTTGTTCTAGCCTCGATCGTGGAGAAGGAAACTGGCGTGCCTGAAGAACGGGCTCGTGTGGCGGCCGTTTTTACAAACCGATTGAAGCAAGGGATGAAGCTGCAATCCGACCCAACAATTGTTTACGGAATCGTTGCTGGTAAAGGAACCCTTGGTCGCGGCATCCGCAAAAGCGAAATTACCGAAGCGACTCCTTATAATACCTATGTAATAAGCGGCCTTCCAGCAGGGCCGATTGCAAACCCGGGGCGTGCGTCGCTTGTGGCCGCGGCAAAGCCGGCCGCTGTTGATGATATTTATTTTGTTGCTGATGGCACCGGCGGGCATCAGTTTGCTAAAAGCCTTGATGAACATAATCGTAATGTTCGCGCATGGCGAAAAATAGAGGCTGGCCGGACTGCATCTCAGAGTTTTGATCGGGTTGATGAAGAGGATAGCGTCGACGATGAAGCAGGAAGACGCAGTGAGTTGCTTGATAGCGAGAGCGGGACAAAGGGGCTAGCCAAAGCATTTGATGCTTCTGAAGGTACAAAGCTCGATCCGTTGAAAAACAAGACTTATGATCTGACATCGCCCAAAACAGTGCCACAGTTGCGTTCTGTCCAGTAAAAAGTGTGCGTTTTAAGTTCAGGAAAGAGAATGACAGCCGATAATACAATTCAGCGTCGTGGGCTGATGCTTATTTTGTCCTCACCTTCGGGAGCGGGCAAAACCACGATGACGCGCGATCTATTGCAGCTCGGCGATGTCTCTCTCTCCATCTCTGCAACTACCCGTCCTCGTCGCCCATCGGAAATTGATGGTGTTCATTATCATTTTATGGAGCGCGATGAGTTCATTTTCCAGCGGGATCGTGGCGATTTTCTTGAGTGGGCAGAGGTACATGGCAATCTCTATGGTACGCCGCGTAAACCTGCTCACGAAACATTAGCGCGTGGTCGCGATATGGTGTTCGATGTGGATTGGCAAGGTACATTGCAAATTCTTGAGCACATGCGGGATGATGCTGTAACCGTGTTCATTCTACCACCATCAATGGCCGAGTTACGTAATCGGCTAGAGCGGCGCGCTGAAGACGCTCAGGAAGTCATCAATCAACGTCTGCTCAATGCGCGCGAAGAAATTCGCCGTTGGAGTGCTTATGATTATGTGATCGTCAATGATGATCTTGATTATGCATTTAAATCATTGTTGTCGATTTTGGCAGCTGAAAGGCTCAAGCGTGTTCGTAGGACTGGCCTACCAGTTTTTGTTGAGAGCCTATTGAATAATGACGTTTGAAAATAAATATTATTGATTGAAGTCTGCGTTCGCTTAAAATTTAGAAACGAACGCAGGCTGTTTTTATTTTAAGCTCTTATGCTGTTGCGCAAAGTATCATAAAGATTTGCAAGGTGGACAAAATCAGCCACCGCAATCTCTTCAGCACGAGCAGTTGGCAAGAGTCCAGCTTGTTGAATCAATTCGGTTGTGTCTAGATTTAAACCCGACAAATCAAGGCTTTTAAGGCTCTGCCGCAGCATTTTACGGCGCTGTCCAAAGGCGGCTAAGGTCACCATTTCAAGTGTTGAAGTGCGTACCGTGTCAGGTGAAGGGCGCGGGACCAAGTGTACAATTGATGACGTGATTTTAGGTGGTGGGACGAAGGCAGATGCTGGCACATCAAAAAGAATATGTGCCTCAGTCCGCCAGCCGCATAATACGCCAAGGCGACCGTAATCTTTCGGATCCTTCGGAGTTGCAACAATACGCTCTGCCACTTCACGCTGGAACATGAGCGTAAGCGATTGCCACCATGGTGCCCAACGCTCGGCTGTTAACCACCCGGTTAGGAGAGGCGTTGCAACGTTATAGGGCAAGTTAGCCACAATGCGAGCCGGACCGTCATCAAGATATGGAGTGATGTCTGTTTCTAGGGCATCGCCCTCAATTACAGTTAATCTGCCCGGATAGCGCTCGGCAATTTGTGCCAAAATAGGTAGACAGCGAGAGTCACGTTCAATTGCAATGACACGCTTAGCGCCATTAGCAAGTAATGCACGCGTTAAACCTCCAGGGCCGGGACCAACTTCAACAACGGTGACACCGTCCAATGGGCCAGATGATCGCGCAATCCGTGCGGTGAGATTTAGATCAAACAAGAAGTTCTGGCCAAGTGATTTTTTGGCCAGCAAACCATGGTCCCTAACAATATCGCGCAGGGGGGGGAGATCATCAATTTGATTCATATGAGTGACAAACTTACTGGGCGATGCCATCAGATGTGTTGTTGCTGCCGCCGACATCTTGCGAGAAGCTAATTCCGCCGAGTGTCCGTAGCTCAAGTCGTACCATAACAGATGTATCTGAGCGCTTTGTTCCTGATGATCTGTCTTTCATGGTAGAATTATAAGTAACGCCGAAAACCACGCACTCATCCTGATAGGTCATACCAAGCGACATATAACCGGGCGTCCAGGTGTTCGATTTAGTGTAGTTCGATGTGAGCCCTGCAGAATATTCGTAACGTGTGCGCAGATCACGATCGAGATCGAACATCACAGATCCATTGACGGACCAATTTTCATTCATTTTCAGTGATGCGCTTGGGCCAAGGCCCGTACGTCTATATGGGTAGCCGAGGCCCGGTTGGGCTTCATAGCGAGCAAAAACCAAGCCTGTATTGAGAGGGCCAAATGAAGCGTTAGCCTGGCCATCGAGGCGATTGACCGAAAAGTCATTTTCATCAAAACGGGCATGACCAAGGAAAGAAAGGCCTTGACGCGGCGCGATATAAAGGCCGGCAACGTAATCAGACTGAGTGTTTTGTAAGCCTGAATCTTGCCCAGCATGTGCGATGTCATATTGGCGGTAGGAGTTGCGCCCGCCTATCTGGTAAGATTGCCCAAACATTGCCTGGCCAAAGGCACCGCTATCCGTTTGCACGGAATACTTCAGGCCAACATTAGCGCGTATACCACCTTCATCTCGATCGTAGCCGCCAAATTTATTCCATGCGAAAAGATTTGTGTCGTCGAAAACGACGCTTTGAGAATCTTCATTAGGTAATTGGCCGATGCGGGTTTCGTTCGGACGTGCAACGATTTGTGCAATTGGCTCAAGCGTGTGCGTGCCCCATTTTTCAGTGTTTGCCACAAATGGGAAACGGTACTCAATGCCCGCCGTTGGCATCACACGCGAGCTGATGTTGTCGTTTCCGTTGGTGTTCAGGAAGTTGCCGATCTCACCATTCTGAAAACGCGTCGCGTTCAGACTGCGGGCGAAGCCATCCACACGCAGGCCAGCAAATGGTTGCCAGACCTGTCCCAGTGGATCTATGAAATCACGACGCCAGTTAAGACTGGTTGAAGCACGCGTGTAGCGCCCACCAATACCACGCACAAGACATTGATTCTGATCAAACACAGCGCAGGTGGAATAGGGCATGCCGCTTGGGAAGTAATTGGCAGTATATCCCGGAACCGCTTGGAATTGCGCTGCATCGCGCGTGAGATTGGTCACATTGAAATCAAGCTCAAGCTCACCGCCAATTTTGCCAGGGCCCTTGAAGCGACGATTGTAATCAAGCGTTGGCGCAACGATTGGCTGCTGCTTTTGCCAATCATCCTGCGAAAGTGTCTTGAAATAATAACCGCGCAAGTCAAAGAACGCCGTGTCGCTGCGGCCTTGCAGGAATGCAGTCGAGGTCGATTCCTTGAAAAAGGTACTGGTTAGGCTTTCGCTGCGGATTCTGTAATTATCCAGAAACCACTTGTCGCTCAGCAGTGCCGCATCCCAGCCCCAGTGCCAGAAACGGTTAATGTCAAAGCGTCCCGAGCTCTCGATGGAGCCACGGAAATCGCGGTTTCTCGGACCGTAGGGAGACGCGAGGAAGACGCTGTCATCCTGCTGGAAAATACCTGCAGCGCGGATATTATAAGAGCCAGTCAGAAAGCGCTGGCGCCATTCAGCCTGTCCCAAAACACCCTGTTTTGTCAGGAATGTAGGAGTGAGAGTTAGATCATAGTCAGGTGCAGGCGCCCAGAAAAACGGCGTTGTAATGCCGAAACCAGTCGCTGATGAGTAGACATAACGCGGTGTCAACAGGCCCGTCTTGCGGCGCACTGTGGGATCCGGCGTTGAGAAATACGGAATATAGGCAAGAGGAACGCCGTAGAACTCAAGCGTGGCATCCTCATAGTAAATCATCTGCTCGCTATTGTTATGAATAATGCGTGCAGCCTTCACCTGCCATAGTGGCGGGCGAGTTGGATCTTCTTTGCAGGCCTCGCAGGCAGTGTAGGTGCCTTTGGTGAAGGTGGTTGTTTCCCCTTCACTGCGCTCAGCACGAGGGGCGGAAAAGCGCGTGTTTTCCGACGTCTCAACGTGCAGTGAGTCGATAAAGCCATCACGGAAATCGTCTGTCAGCTCGAAGCGATCGCCGCTGGCGACTGTACCGTCGGTCTCACGCAGCTGGGCATTGCCCTCGGCCAAAACACGGTTGGTATTCCGGTCATAAGTGACGCGGTCCGCCTGCAGGGTGCGACCTTGATAATACAGGCTCACATTTCCAACTGCCGAGACGGTGTTTTTATCGTTATCGTAAACAATCTCTTTGGCATCAACGACAAGATTGTCGCCATCCGAGCGCTCTCCCGCAGCCGCGAAGCGCTCATTCAGCGTTTGCTGAGCATGCGCGAGCGACACGGGCAAAAGCGTTGCGCCGAGTGCAGTCATTATCGCGATGCGGGCGACGGAACCAAGTCTCAAGCGCAAACTCCTCAACTAAAACACGGTAGATATATAAGCCAACTCAGTCTGATGCATATTTATGAAGAAGTATTTCACGAAAAATGCTTGCTCTCCGATTTCACGCACCTGTTGCTGCTCTCGACACGTGCACTGATTTAGCCATCTTCCTGGTATAGTAAAGCAAGGACACCCAGCAAGCTGCCGACTACCCCTGGAAGCCAAGCTGCCACGGTGGGTGATAGAATCCCTGCACCCCCCAGATCTTGCATGATCTCCGTCGCTACATAAAGCACGAAGCCGGCCACAACGCCACCCAGAACAAGCTTCGCAACGCCACCAAATCGAAAGAACCTTAAGGAAACGGAAGCGGCGATTAACACCATTGCTACCAGCAGCAAGGGGCGCGCCATCAGCACTTCATATTGAAGGCGATAGGGGCGCGCATCGAGGCCCGCTTGCTCCGTGCGCTCAATCACGTCGGGCAGCTGCCAGAAAGACACTGAACTGGCCGCTGTAAATGACTGACGGACCTGGGCTGGCGCTAAAGTTGTCGCGAGGAGATAAGAATTATGAGCCCGCGGTTCCTCGTTCAGGGACATCACCCGTGCGTTAACAAGCTCCCAATAGCCATCAAAAAGCTGCGCGCTGGGAGCTTCAATTCGTTCCAGAAAACCGCCTTTGTCATCGAACAGAAACACAGTCACATTCACGAGAGTGGCGGTTTCATCGATCGCTGAGCTCGCGCGCAGAATCGCTTGCCCATCGATGCTACGTTGGCGAATCCATATATTTTGCCGACTTAGAGAGGAGCCTTGCGAAAAAATTGTTGCCTCTAATGTCGCAGCCCGGTGGCGCAAGGTGGCCGAAAGGGGATTGTAAAGCGTGACTGAAATCACACCCAGCAGCAAAGCCACTATAACGGGTGGTTGCAAAAAGCCCCAGGCGGAGATGCCAACCGAGCGTGCGATCACCAGTTCAAGACGCCGGCTGAGGTTCAACAAAGTTGCAATGCTGCCAAAGAGCACTGCGAAAGGAAGAACCTCCTCTGTTACCGAAGGAGTGCGCAGTAAAGACAGCCAGGCCATCAGATGAGCTGAGGCATTGGGTGCATCCCCCGCGCGGCGCATCAGCTCCACAAAATCGAGAGTGTACACCAGAATGAACACAGTGCCGAACACAACGCCAATGGTTGTGAGGAAGCGCTTGGCGAAATACTGTCCGAGAGTGGGGCCAATCAGCATCTATGCACCTCTCAACGTAACAGGGCGCATAAGCGACAAGCGACGAAGGATGGCGTTGGTTAAAGCGCGCACGCGGGGGCCTTCGAAGATAATAAAGAGTGCCAGTGCGCTAGAAATAAGCGGTGCGCCATAAATGCCCAGCACTGCCAAAGGCTCGCGCACAATCGCACTCGATGCGAAGAACCCTATTATGCGTACGAGACCCACTGCTGCGACAGCCAGCGCAATTGCCACGCCGCGCCCCTGGCGCGTTGTACGCGCTTCACCCAGTGCAGCAAAAGCAATCAGCATAAAAGAAATGCAATAGAGCGGGGCCGTAAAGCGATCATGTAACTCAGCCCGGAAACGCCCCGATTGCAGTTTGTAGACCGGATCTTCCGGATCGGGGGCCAGAAGGGCTGCGGTTGAGCGCTCTCGTGGACGATAGATCGTTTCAGCTTCACTGGCTGCGAATACCGAGAGATTTAGGGCATAGCGCTGGAAGGTGACGATGGCGGCATCGCGGCTGTTCTTCTCCTGCTGCTGGACAGAGCCGTTTTCGAGCACAAGAAAGCTTTGGTTATCAACGGTTACAGTCCGCCCGCGTTCAGCAATATAGACGGCGACCTTTTCAGGATCGCGCTCATCCTGCATGAAAATGCCCAATAATGCGTCGCCAGCTTTTTCGCGATAATGAAAGGTGATGCCCGAATCGAGTGTCGTGAACTGGCCTTCCTTTACGATATTGGAAACGAAATCAGCGCGGATATTGGTGATCACGTCACGCAATGTGTTGAAGCTCTGCGGCATAAGATACAGCGTCATCGATGCTACCAGCGCAAACACAGCCACACCAATGGTTGCGAACGGGCGCAGCAAACGTCCTGGCGCTATGCCGGCGGCGCTCATGACGATGAGCTCGGAATCACTATTGAGCTTGTTCAACGCATAAAGCGTAGCAATGAAAAGTGCGACCGGCGCAATAATCACCACAAGTGCGGGCAACGACAGAAGCGTGACCAGCATGAAGATGCCAAGCGTCTGCCCTTGCCCTGTAACCAGATCAAGCTGGCGCAGAATTTGGGTGATCCAGATGATAAGGGTCAGTGCGAGAAAGCAGGCAACAAAGGCGACCGTTACGTTGCGCAGGATGTAGCGTTCGATCAATGTCATCACGATACCATATAACTGCGCGCAGGCGCGGGCCGGGCGATAATGCATCAAACCAGACAGCGGATGCCGCTTTGGTATTTGATACATGAACAAACGGATAGAAGGCCGGACGTTCTGATAGCATCAGAACTGCGCTCTAATCCTTAGGCTTTACCGCAACTTGCATTCAAATTAAATGCAAACTGCTCCGAAGCAAAAAGCGCTTCAGTCATTTTTGTTTTATCCGACAGAATCGACACAAAAACCAGATATGCCGCCAAAGGAACTAATAGGTTCTTGCGTATTCGGCAAGTTCGTTGCCGCTCCTATCGACCACAGGGCATATCGATGCGACGATTAGCAGCGTGGGTGCTTATTCCACAATTCAGGATATTTTCAGGCAGAGACGATGACGCGAGCCGCTGAAAATGCTCTGATCGCGACCGATAGCTGTTTGATAGTAATGTGAGGATGTTCATGACCGGCCGTATCAAGGTAGATTTTAAAGCTCTGGAGCGCCCGGAGGGGGGCGAAGTGGTGGTGTTTGCCGATGAAAATCTCTCGGTATCACCCTATACGGCTGCCTGGCTGGGCGATGCCGGACTGGAGCTTGTACGGCGCGCGGCAAAGGTCGAAAAATTCAAGGGAAAAGCCAAGAAGGCCCTTATTCTCACAGCACCCAAGGGGATCAATGCTGACCGGTTGATCGTCATTGGAACCGGCAAGGATGTTGCTGCTAATGACTGGTCGCAACTGGGCGGGGTGACCTTTGCCAAACTTAATGGGCAGAGAGCGCATGTGCTGTTTGATCTGCCAGGCGAGGGCCGATTTACAGCCGAATCAGCGGGTGACTTTGCGCTCGGTCTAAGCCTGCGCGCTTATCGTTTTGATCTCTATAAAACCAAAAAGCATGATGACACGAGCGATGCCGAGGATGATGAACCAAAGGTCGTAATCATTAATCTCGCAGACCCAACAGGAGCCAAGGCCGCGCGGAAAGCGGCAAAGGCTGTTGCTGAAGGGGTAAATGTTGCGCGCGATCTTGTTAACGAGCCACCGAATGTCCTGAACCCGGAAGAGTTTGCGCGTCGCGCTGGCGAGCTGGCCAAGCTTGATGTCGCGGTTGAGGTGATCGATGAAAGCGAACTGGAGCGTTTAGGCTTTGGCGCTCTTGTTGCGGTTGGGCTTGGTTCGCGGTTTGATACCAAGCTGGTGGTTCTGCGCTGGAATGGTGCGGATAAGGATGTTGCGCCGATCGCTTTTGTTGGCAAAGGTGTAACATTCGATACCGGTGGTATTTCAATCAAGCCTGCTGCCAGCATGGAGGATATGAAGGGCGATATGGCGGGCGCTGCCGCTGTTGTTGGTCTGATGCACACGCTTGCTACCCGCAAGGCCAAGGTCAACGCTATTGGTGTGATCGGCCTTGTTGAAAATATGCCAGACGGAAAGGCTCAGCGGCCAGGCGATATCGTCAAGTCGCTGTCGGGGCAGACGATTGAAATCATCAATACGGATGCGGAAGGCCGCCTCGTATTGGCTGATGCGCTTTGGTACACGCAGGAGCGTTTCAAACCGCAGTTCGTCATCAACCTGGCGACACTTACTGGTGCGATTCTTGTTGCATTAGGGCAGGAAAATGCAGGCCTGTTCTCGAATAATGATGAATTATCTGCCTATCTGACCGAGGCCGGCAAGGCCACGGGTGAGACTGTATGGCGCCTGCCGCTGCAGCCTGAATATGATAAGCTGATCGATTCCAAATTCGCTGATATGAAGAATACCGGCGGACGGTATGCGGGTTCGATCACTGCAGCCCAGTTCTTGCAGCGCTTTATCAAGGATACGCCATGGGCGCATCTCGATATCGCCGGCACCGGCATGGCCGCGAAGCAGACAGATACGAACCAGTCCTGGGGATCAGGCTGGGGCGTGCGTATGCTTGATCGTCTCGTGCGGGATCATTACGAAGCCTCATGACCGAGATTCTGTTTTACCACCTGCAACGTCAGCCGCTTGAAGCGGTGCTTCCGACGCTTGTCGAAAAGAGCATCGAACGCGGTTGGCGCGTAGCCATTGAGGTGCCGGGGCCAGAGCGGCTTTCGGCTCTCGACGATCATCTATGGACTTATCGCGATGAAAGTTTCCTGCCGCATGCGACAGATCAGGTCGCTGATTGTGCCGATGAGCGCATTCTGCTGACCTCTGGCAGCGCCAATCTGAATAAGGCGGATGTACGCTTTCTCGTGGATGGCGCGGTGGTTGGTGAGGATATCGAGTCCTATCAACGCATCATCCTGATGTTCGATGGCAACGATGACGTGGCTCTCTCTCGTGCGCGGGAAGAGTGGCGCAAAATTCGCGCCTTGGGGCATGAAGCAACCTATTGGCAGCAGGATGAAATGGGCCGCTGGGCCAAAAAAGGCTAAGCCTTGCATAATAATGCATAGGGAAGGAACCAAGATGCTTAAGTCGCCTGCCGCCCTTGGCTTGTTCATGGCCCTGCTGTTTATCGTGCCGCTTCCGGCCGCAAAAGCACAGGATAAAGAAACGCCACCACAGCAAGCGCAAGCGGCCGAGCCGCGGCGCGGCGATGAGGGGCTGCGTCTTCCGCCTCGCAAAACTGTTGTGCAGTCATTGGAAATTGCAGGCAAAAAGCAGGATTATAAAGTCACTGCGGGCAGTATCGTGTTGCGCAATGATTCTGGCGATCCCCAAGCGGAAGTGGGCTTTATCGCCTATACGCTTGAAGGACAGCCGGCGAGCAAAAGGCCGATTACGTTTGCCTTCAACGGTGGACCTGGTGCGGCGTCTGCCTATCTGAATTTTGGTGCGATAGGCCCAAAACGGATTTCCTTCGGCAACAATGGCGAGGGGCCATCTTCTCCTGCTATCCTGAATGATAATCCCGAGACCTGGCTTGATTTTACGGATCTTGTTTTCATCGATCCGGTGGGGACGGGTTATAGCCGTTTCGTGAATGATAATCGCGAGTTGAAGCGCTCTGTCTGGTCGGTTGATGGTGACATCAATGCGCTTGCTGCGGTGGTGCGCCGCTATCTCGTTGAATTTGATCGCATGTCTTCGCCTAAATATCTCGTAGGTGAGAGCTATGGCGGTTTTCGCGTGCCTAAACTTGCTCATCGTTTACAGACAAATGAAGGTGTCGGCGTATCTGGAATCATCATGATTTCGCCGGTGCTGGATTTTATCTCGCAGTCAGATAGCGATGGTTCACCTCTTGCCTTCGCAGCGCGGCTGCCATCTCTTGCCGCGCTGGCGTTGGAAAAGAAGGGTGAGCCGATCAATCGAGATTCGTTAGCCAACGTTGAGGAATATGCTCGTACTAACTATGTAGTCGATTTATTGCGCGGCCCGCGTGATAAGGCGGCTGTTGGGCGAGTTGTGGATCAAATTACGGCCTTCACAGGTCTTGATCGTGCGTTTGTAGAGCGTCAGGCAGGTCGACTTGATCTTCAAGGTCTTGCACGCGAACTGGGGCGTGATCGGCAATCGGTCGCAAGCCTTTATGATGGAACGGTACTCGGTGCTGATCCTGTGCCGTTTGTTCTCTCTTTCACGCCAAAAGACCCAATTCTGCACGCAAGCGTGGCGCCACTCACCAGCGTTGCAGTAGATTTTCTGAATCGAACTGTTGGGTGGCGCGTCGATGCGCCGTATCAATTGCTCAGTCAGGATGTTTTTTCGAACTGGAACTGGGGTGGGAATGGCAATGAGCCGCATGAAGCAGTGAGTAATCTGCGCGAGGCTCTGGCGCTTGATCCCAATCTTAACGCTCTAGTGGTGCACGGCGCTACCGACCTTGTGACGCCTTACTTCGATAGCCAGCTAGCGCTTGATCGTCTTACAGCGTTGGGCGGGGATGCCGATAAGGGGCGTGTTGGGTTAGAGGTTTTGCGTGGAGGACATATGTTCTATGTCCATAATGACTCACGGGCAGCCCTGAAAGAAGCTGCCCGCAAGCTCTACCCCCTCGATTAGATTGGACGAGTGGCGCGTCACTAGCGTTTATTGATTAGTTTTGCGCCATCACTCCACTCATCCGAATTAATGCCTACATCCAGTAGGGGCCGCTTCCATAATAATCATGAACGCGTTTTTCATAATCGCGGTCGCCCCAATGCGGATCCTCATCTTCACTGAAGGTTGGGCCGCCCTCTAGCTGCTCGCGCGTGAGATGAACGACATAGCCGCCCATATTGGTGTCATATGTCAATGTTGACCAAGGCAGTGGATGATAATCTGATCCCATGCCCAAAAAGCCACCAAATGACATGACAGCGTATGCAACGCGACCTGTTTGCTTATCAATCATGAGGTCATGGATGCTGCCGAGGTTTTCTCCTTCGGCATTATAAACGGTTGTGCCGGCAACTTTATCTGCGCCGATCAATGTACCGGTTGTGTCAAGACGACCCATCATTCCCTCCTTAGAGTATTGGCCGGAATGTCTATGAGACATCCCGGTTCACTCCGATGCTAAAAGATAGCGAATGCTGCAGTCTATCATCCGGATATTATAACAGCACTTGCTTCGGATACTCTGTAAACGAAGCGAAGGTGATGGTTGTTCCAGGAAAAATTATGCAATCTTCAGCAAAATGTGTTTCTTCTTGCCAAGAGAAAGCTTGATCAAACCTTCTGATGTGAGATCAGAAGGGGTTAGTCTCGCCTTTTCATCTGTCACGATGACATCATTCACCTTCAGGCCACCGCCCTTAATCTGCCGACGTGCTTCGCTGGTGGAGGTAACAAGCCCTGTGTGGTCAGGACCAAAGGCTGCCAACACGCCAAGGCCTGCCTCAAGCACATCACGTGTGATGACATGGCTTGGAAGGTCCTGCGCCAACGCGCCTTCCTCGAATGTTTTGCGGGCTGTTTCAGCTGCCGCATTTGCAGCCTCACGGCCATGTAACAGAGCAGTAACTTCTGTAGCCAGAATCTTCTTGGCATCGTTACGCTCTGCGCCTTCCAGCGCTTCAAGACGGGTGATTTCTTCGAGGGGCAGATCGGTGAAGATGCGCAGGAAGCGGCCGACATCGGCATCTTCCGTGTTGCGCCAGTACTGCCACAGCCCATAAGGCGCCAGCATATCTTCGTTCAACCAGACAGCACCGCCCGCGGACTTGCCCATCTTGGCACCTGACGAGGTGGTGAGCAGTGGCGAGGTTAGTGCATAGAGGGGATTGTTATCAATACGGCGCCCCAGTTCCATTCCATTGATGATATTACCCCATTGATCGGAGCCGCCCATCTGCAACTGGCAGCCGTAACGGCGCGACAGCTCAAGGAAGTCGTATGCCTGCAAAATCATGTAGTTGAATTCAAGGAACGACAGGGATTGATCGCGATCAAGGCGCGACTTCACCGATTCGAAACTTAGCATGCGATTGACAGAGAAATGCCGTCCGATGTCACGCAAGAATGGGATGTACTCGAGTTTATCGAGCCATTCAGCATTATCAACCATAATGGCATCGGTAGGGCCGTCGCCAAATGTCAGGAAACGCGAAAACACCTTTTTGATGCTCTGCTTGTTCGCTTCGATCTGCGCATCATCTAGCAGTGGGCGAGCGTCATCGCGGAATGAGGGGTCACCGATGCGGGTGGTGCCGCCGCCCATGAGCACGATTGGCCGGTGTCCAGCTTGCTGAAGACGGCGCAGCATCATGATGTTCGTCATGTGCCCCACGTGCAGACTTGCTGCCGTGAGGTCATAGCCTACATAAGCCGTGATCGTTCCATTCAAGGCCAGTGCATCGAGGCCTTCGGCGTCGGAAATCTGGTGGATGAGGCCGCGATCATTGAGCGCGCGGAGGAAGTCTGAACGATAGGTCATCAAATTTTCGGCTTCATGCTAGTGCTACATGTGGACGCATTGTCCATTCGTCTGGCTGGAGCGCAAGGTGCGTTTCCAGTCCGTTACACCAAATGACAAGGTCATATGATTGCAACGTGAAGCCGGTCTATATCAGGTCATTCGCTGTTTGGAAATCAGACCATTGGGAAGCATTGGCGTTTATCGTATCGGGCCTAGAAATAGTGCCGTTATGAAGAACTCCAGATTTCCTCATAAGATAAAACCAGTGAGCCGGTTTTAGTGCTCTTATACTCGATGGAGACCTCTTTGCTCAGGCCGTTCTTAAGATCGAGGGTGTAGCGGCAGCGATACTGATCGTATGACTCGTTGTAGATAATTGTTTTAGGTGCACGCAACTGGATGATTTCAGTTTCTGCTGCGGTGAACTCAGGCAAAATTCGCAGGTCGTTCAAAACATCATTGCTGAACTCTGGTGAGTCGCAGTTAGCTTGTGCAAGGGATATGCCCATAAAAGGTAATAAAATAAGCGAGAGAGCAATAGATCTAACCATAATATTCCTCAAATCAAGTTGATTGTATTAGTGGTTGGGGGAAGAGGTAGTAATATTTATACATCAAATAATTCTATTTCTCTTAAATGCATAAGCATCCAGAAAAACTAGGGCTAGCCACGCTTTTTGTATGCCTTGGTGTAAACAGATTCAGTTTTTCGCCATTGCTTAGCCATAATATATAGCATTTTAAGAAACGGCAAGAGGTTTTTATTAAATAAAAATAAAAGCATAAAACAAGAATAAATTTATGGAAATTCTATCAATTTAATTAATTTATAAATAATGATTGAATTAATTGTTTTGTTTGCTGTGTTTTGTTATGTATGTATTGTGTTTTAATTGTGTCTTTCTTGTTGTTCTGCATTTATGATTTCCTATCATCTAATGGAATGGGTCTATAGTGAGGCAATTTTTTGTTTGCTCCTATTATGCTATGAAAAGCTTGATGCCAAAAATAACCAAGCAGAAATGATAATTTATCATGCGTGTTATTAAGTATGCTGCTCTATAGTTCGCATTATTAATAGAGTTATATAGAATAGTATTTCGCATACGGAGTAGGGAGCGATATGGCGGAACGGATTTGGCGGGTGATTGGCCTTATGAGTGGCACGTCGATGGATGGTATCGATGTGGCACTGCTGGAGACAGATGGCATTTCGATTGAGCGTCTTGGTCCTGCCGGCTTCCATCCTTATGATCCGAGCGACAGAAAGTTGCTGCGTGATGCGATGAAGGTCGCCGCTTCCCTTACAGATCGGGCTGCTCGTCCTGGTATTTTGGCAGATGCGGAAGCCATGGTTACGCATCGCCATATTCGCGCAATCGATAGTTTTTTGTCCTCTTGCCAACTGAATCGAGAAACAGTTGATTTGATTGGTTTTCATGGGCAAACGATGATTCATCGTCCTGAAATTGGGTTGACAGTGCAGATTGGTGATGGGCCCAAGCTCGCTGAGCACACGGGCATTCCGGTTGTGTATGATTTTCGCGCAGCAGACGTGGCTGCTGGGGGGCAGGGTGCGCCGTTGGTTCCGCTGTTCCATGGTGCCCTGGTGCGTAAAGCCCAGCTTGAGGGCCCAGTTGCAGTGCTCAATCTGGGAGGAATTGCCAACGTTTCCTATATCGATAGTGCTGATAATGACCAGTTGATTGCTTGCGATACGGGGCCCGCTAACGCGCTGATCGATGATTTCATGCTGAAGCGCATAGGGGTGCCGATTGACCGTAATGGGGCCTGCGCAAGCCGGGGAGCCGTGGATGAGGCGGTGCTTAATGCTTTGATGGGGCATGATTATTTCAATAAGCCACCACCAAAGTCACTTGATCGGGATGCCTTCATGCTTCCAGATTTAACAGCGCTGTCTGATGAAGATGGTGCGGCAACGCTTACTGAGTTTACCGCTCGCGCTGTCGCGCATATCATGCGCTTCTTACCGAAGCCCCCTGTATTGTGGGTGTTGTGTGGCGGTGGCGCTCGCAATCCAGAGATGGTGCGCCGGATTGGTGCCCACGTTGGTGTGCCCACAATTATTTCGGATGAGTTGGGGTGGTCTGCAGATGCGCTGGAAGCACAGGCCTTTGCCTATCTTGCGGTTCGCAGCCTAAGGAAATTGCCGCTTACTCTGCCGGCAACAACCAGTGTGCCTGTGCCAGTATGTGGCGGGGTGCTTGCGGGATCAGGGGCGGCTGCATCACTTCAGAAGTGAAGGGTTTTAAAGTTGTTTAGCGCTCCCGGCGATGCCGCTGCAGTTGCAGTCATCATTGCCGACTTGGGGTTCCTTGTCCGTATTTTTCTGAGGTGTAGGAAAAGGAATATTGTTTTCAAATTGCAATCGCCATCATTATTAATAATGATATACAATTATTTATAATAAGGGCTTGGTCAGTCTTTGTGTATTTGTTGAAATATTATGATTTTCTGGCGTACGTAACGTTAATGTAATTAGAGCATTCACACGTAACATAAGCTAGACATTATGCGGGTATTCATGAGGAAAGATCCTCTGCGCCATAATGTAAAAATAAGCTGCGCCGCCTTCTCGCATTTAACCGAAATCGAAGCGAGATGGCGGCGCAGCTATTAGTGCACGCAGTTATCAGGTGTCGTACGTGTTGATGTCACGCTTGTATGTTTCTGGCACAAACAGCAGACCAATAACCAAGGTCATTATGGCGATAGTGATTGGATACCATAGGCCATAGTAGATATTACCTGTCGCGGCTACCATGGCGAAGATCGTTGGAGGCAAGAAGCCGCCAAACCAGCCGTTACCAATGTGATAAGGCAGCGACATACCCGAGTAGCGGATACGCGTTGGGAATAGTTCCACGAGCTGAGCGGCGATTGGGCCATAGACCATGGTCACCAATAGTACGAGCACGAACAGGATTCCAACCGTTAGCGGGTAGTTCATTTTGGCGGGATCTGCCTTGGCGGGATAACCAGCTTCGCGGATTGCGGCCGTCAATTCGGCTTGGAATTGTGCGGTGCGTGCAGTGCGCTCTTCAGGTGGCAAGCTGCGGGCATCAAATGCATCAAAGCTACGATCACCAACCTTGATCGACGCGATGGTGCCAGCTGGTGCGGCAACATTATCATAATTCACCGAATTACGTGCCAGGAAGCTTTTGGCAATATCACAGGAAGAGGTGAACTGTGCCGTTCCAACAGGATTGAACTGGAATGAGCACTCAGCCGGATTGGCTACCACTGTTACGGGCGCAGAGGCTTGTGCTGCGGCCAGGTCAGGGTTTGCTGCGCGTGTTAGAGCGTTAAATAATGGGAAGTAAAGAAGTGCAGCTAACAGGCAGCCACCTAAAATAATCGGCTTTCGGCCGATCTTGTCTGATAACCAGCCGAATACGACGAAAAACGGCGTGGCAAACAGAAGGGCGATGGCAATCTGGATATTGGCCGTGGCCGAATCAACCTTCAGCGTCTGTGTGAGAAAGAAGAGAGCGTAGAACTGGCCCGTGTACCAGACAACAGCCTGCCCCGCTGTGCTGCCAAAAAGCGCATAAAGGCCGATCTTGGCATTTTTCCAGGTGCCAAAAGCTTCCTTCAGAGGGGCCTTGGAGCCAGTGCCTTCAGCTTTCATCTTTTTGAAGGAGGGGGATTCTTCCAGTTGTGTTCGAATCCATACGGATATAGCCAGCAGAATGATCGAGACAAGGAAGGGAATTCGCCAGCCCCACGCAGCAAAGGCTTCTTCGCCTAACCAGGTGCGTATGCCCAAGATTACCAGCAATGACAGGAATAACCCAAGTGTTGCTGTTGTTTGAATGAAGCTGGTATAGAAACCGCGTCGACCTCTAGGGGCGTGTTCTGCAACATAAGTTGCCGCTCCACCATATTCGCCGCCTAGCGCCAGGCCCTGAAGCAAACGCAGTGCAATTAACGCAACTGGTGCCAAAATACCAATAGATGCGTAATTGGGCAGTAGGCCGACGATAAACGTTGAAAGTCCCATCAGAATGATGGTGATCAAGAAGGTATATTTACGGCCGACCAGATCGCCAAGGCGACCGAAGAACAGCGAACCGAATGGACGAACGGCAAAACCTGCAGCAAAAGCAAGTAGGGCAAAAATGAAGCCCGCAGTCGGGTTCACGCCCGAAAAGAATTGCGCTGCAATAATCGCCGATAATGAGCCATAGAGATAGAAATCATACCATTCAAAAACAGTGCCAAGCGAAGAGGCAATAATCACCTTTCGCTCTTCTTTAGTCATAGGGGCGGCTTTGGGCTTGGCCCCGCCCGTTGTGCTGGCAAAGGTCATGGTAATGGTCCCTCGTTGCGTTTCCTCAACGTCAACCAAACTGGCCGCAATCAGACAGCCGCTTGGCCCGAACGCCGACCGCTCTCTTCTGGAGCATGCCGGTTATTGTCGGAAATCATCACAGGACCAACCAAAGGAAGCCTGTGACAATCTATCGCGATTCATAATAGTTGCAACGGAAACCGTTGTCGCTTGGACATAAGTCTTTAGACAAAAGTATTAGGCAGGTTCCTCCCGCTTGTTTTCTTCATTATCAAAAACAGCGGGTGGAAGAGGGCTGTATAGGTGAGCGCGCTATACAGCCATGGCTAATTAATTCTCTGAAGCGAGCCTTGAAGTAACAGCATATAGTGAGATTGCTGCTGCGTTCGAGACATTCAGGCTTTTGATCTTTCCTGGCACATCAAGGCGCGCCAACATATTGCAGCGCTCCCTCGTAAGCTGTCGCAAGCCTTTGCCCTCCGCGCCCAAGACCAATGCCAGAGGACGCCGCATGGGGATTGCTCCCAATGTTTCTTCGCCTTCAGAATCCAGGCCGATACATTGATAGCCGCGTTCCGAGAGTGTTTGCAGCGCGCCAGCAAGGTTGCGTACGGTTACAAAAGGAACATGCTCAAGACCACCAGAGGCAGATTTCGCCAATACACCGGTAGTCGCGGGGCTATGTCGGGCGGTCGTCAAAATCGCATCAATACCAAAGGCGCAAGCTGTGCGGACGATAGCGCCGACATTATGCGGATCAGTAATTTGGTCTAGCACCAGAATCAACGAATTGGGCGCAAGATCCTCAACGGTGAGCGATTCGAGCGAATCAGCATAAAGCAACATGCCCTGATGCACGGCATCTGCGCTCACACGTTGATCGATCTCTGATGGACGAACAATGGTTGGTTGAATTGGAAGGCTGTGGAAAACCTCGGCTAATCGTCTAGCCGCATTTTCTGTTACCATCAGCGAACGGAAGCGCCTTGCAGGATTAGCGAGCGCCTCGGATACGGCATGCCAACCATAGAGAACAACGCCGTCATTTGCTTCTTCAGGAAAGACAGAATTGGCTTGTCGCCCAGGGTTTGGACGGCGCGTGAACCTGGTTGCCTGTTGGCGGTAAGGGGGCTTTTTGTGATGCTTGGAAGAGAAATTGTCGGTCATTCGATTGCCTTATGATTGAAGGCTATTCGTCGCATAAGTGTGAACAATTGACCAGATCGCATTTGAAAAACCTCGATTAGGTGTTGACACTGGTGGCTGCTCCGCTCTAAGAAACGCCCCGCTGCTTCCGCAGATGTGAACGCCGCCTCGCTGATCTTTGAATCAATACGGGGAGGGAGTTCAAAAGCGGTAGTCTGCTGGAATGGGCCGGAGGAGTGCCCGAGTGGTTAAAGGGGACGGACTGTAAATCCGTTGGCTACGCCTACGTTGGTTCGAAACCAACCTCCTCCACCACCCATTCTGGGACTGTTATCGCGCGGGTGTAGCTCAATGGTAGAGCAACAGCCTTCCAAGCTGATGACGAGGGTTCGATTCCCTTCACCCGCTCCAATTAGTAGTACATCCAAGGTCTGCTCAGTTATTGCTGTAGCTGATATTGTGATCTGCTGTTGGGCGAACTAGCAGAAACGAATTACAAAATGGCGCTGTCTCGGTTGTTATGATGATCGATGAGGCGCTTGGGGACTATCTGCCACTAGAGGGCAGAGGTCGTTTCAGGATGGGACGAGAGAGCTACGTCAATGGCGAAGGAAAAGTTTGAGCGGACGAAGCCGCATTGTAACATCGGAACGATTGGTCACGTTGACCATGGCAAGACGTCATTGACGGCTGCGATCACGAAGGTTCTTGCCGAGGCTGGTGGCGCTTCGTTTACGGCGTACGATCAAATCGATAAGGCGCCAGAAGAAAAAGCACGTGGTATCACCATCTCAACATCCCACGTTGAGTACGAAACCGCAAACCGTCACTATGCACACGTTGATTGCCCCGGGCACGCCGACTACGTGAAGAACATGATCACGGGTGCTGCTCAGATGGACGGCGCGATTCTGGTTGTGTCATCTGCTGACGGTCCAATGCCCCAGACGCGTGAGCACATTCTGCTCGCTCGCCAGGTTGGTGTTCCTGCGCTTGTCGTGTTCATGAACAAGGTCGACCAGGTGGATGATCCGGAGCTTCTTGAGCTTGTAGAGCTCGAGATCCGTGAGCTTCTGTCAAAATATGAATTCCCTGGCGATGACATTCCTGTTGTCAAGGGTTCTGCACTTGCAGCACTTGAAGATACGAACCGTGAAATCGGTCACGATGCCGTTCTGAAGCTGATGGAAGCAGTCGATGCATACATCCCACAGCCAGAGCGCCCAGTTGACCAGCCATTCCTGATGCCAGTTGAGGATGTATTCTCAATCTCTGGTCGTGGTACGGTTGTAACGGGTCGTGTTGAGCGCGGTATCATCAAGGTTGGTGAAGAAATCGAAGTTGTTGGCATTCGTCCAACAATCAAGACGACGGTCACCGGCGTTGAAATGTTCCGCAAGCTTCTTGATCAAGGTCAGGCAGGCGACAATATCGGTGCGCTGCTTCGCGGCACGAAGCGTGAAGACGTTGAGCGCGGCCAGGTTCTTGCAAAGCCCGGTTCAGTGAAGCCTCACACCAAGTTCAAGGCTGAGGCTTATATCCTGACAAAGGAAGAGGGTGGCCGTCATACGCCGTTCTTTGGTAACTACCGTCCGCAGTTCTACTTCCGTACAACGGACGTCACGGGTATCGTTCACCTGCCAGAAGGCACGGAAATGGTGATGCCTGGCGATAACATCTCTGTCGAAGTGCACCTGATCGTTCCGATCGCAATGGAAGAGAAGCTGCGCTTCGCTATCCGTGAAGGTGGTCGCACCGTCGGCGCAGGCGTCGTCGCCGAAATTATCGAGTGATTTAGGAAAAAAGTTCTGGAAACATATTCTTAACGGGTGTGTTTTCGAGAATCATCAGATATATGGATACGACGGTTTCGCCGTATCCTTTAGGAGTGTAGCTCAATTGGCTAGAGCACCGGTCTCCAAAACCGGGGGTTGGGGGTTCGAGTCCCTCCACTCCTGCCATCTGGCAGGAAAGCTAAAGGACTCTATTTATAGAGAGTGCGTAACGCTAGCCTGATATCGATCTGGTGCAGATTGATATCAGGCTTGTGCTATTTTTAGAGAAGCGGTCGTTTTTTGGTCGTTTTTCTAATGCATGGTCAGGGTAATGTTTAAGCGCATCCTGATTTGATAATTTGGTTGACGGATTTTAATTTCCTTTTAGGTTCTCCCCTTGACGGGCGCCGAATCTGAATGTAAGTAAGTCCAACTTTCGGTAAGCCGTAGGTGTTCTGATTTTGAGGCGCCAAGCCTTGATGGGTGAACCTTAAACGTTGCCGTTTCTAGCACCGACTGGCCGCAAGTAAGGCTTGATTGTCAGATCTGGAGCATGACCTGGTGAAAGCTTGGTCCTCTGCATGTGCAAGTGCTTGCTGCTAAGAGTGGCAGGCACGTTTGTACTTTGTCTGTCGGCGGTCCTGATTGGGGCGGTGCGGCGTTTCAGGTGTTCAGGGCCTTATGGCGCTGGAAAGTAATTGGCCAACGGCCGACTTGATGGATGGTCAATACTGTCCAGCGGTTGAAAGCGAGAGAAGATAGTATGCCGACGATCAGCCAGCTGATCCGCAAGCCGCGGACGGCGCAGAAAAGCCGGAATAAGGTTCCTGCTCTTGAGTCCTGCCCGCAGAAGCGGGGTGTTTGCACGCGCGTTTATACAACGACGCCTAAGAAGCCTAACTCGGCTCTCCGTAAGGTTGCTAAGGTTCGTTTGACGAATGGCTTTGAGGTGATCGGTTATATTCCTGGTGAAGGTCATAACCTGCAAGAGCACTCCGTGGTCATGATCCGTGGCGGTCGTGTAAAGGATTTGCCGGGTGTGCGTTACCACATCTTGCGCGGTGTTCTTGATACGCAGGGTGTTAAAAACCGTAAGCAGCGCCGTTCAAAGTATGGTGCTAAGCGTCCTAAGTAAGAGCCGTTAAGGGGTTCTTATTGGGTGTTTTTCGAGGTAATTCGGATAATCGCAGCGTAGCTCGGTTATCATCAAAGTAGGCGGAGCGAAAGCCGATGTCCCGTCGCCATAGTGCGGAAAAGCGTGAGATTATTCCGGATGCAAAGTTCGGTGATATTATCGTCACGAAGTTCATGAATTCCATCATGCGTGATGGTAAAAAGTCCGCTGCCGAGGCTATTGTCTATGGCGCGTTTGATATCGTTGAGCAGAAGCTGAAAACTGAGCCCCTCGCTGTGTTTAAGCAGGCGCTTGATAATGTTGCTCCTGCAATTGAAGTTCGCTCGCGCCGTGTTGGTGGTGCGACGTATCAGGTACCGGTCGAGGTTCGTAATGAGCGTCGTCAAGCGTTGGCCATTCGCTGGCTTATTCAGGCAGCTCGTGCTCGCAACGATCGTACGATGATTGAGCGCTTGTCAGCTGAGTTGATGGATGCGTCGAGCAGCCGTGGTAACGCCGTTAAGAAGCGTGAAGATACGCATCGTATGGCTGAAGCTAATCGCGCCTTCTCGCATTATCGCTGGTAAAGAACCGGGTCAAACGGAGCTACGACGATGTCTCGCACACATCCTATTGCCGATTACCGTAACTTCGGAATCATGGCGCATATCGACGCCGGTAAGACGACGACGACCGAGCGCATTCTTTTCTTTACGGGCAAGAACCACAAAATTGGTGAAACGCACGAAGGTGCGGCAACCATGGACTGGATGGATCAGGAGCAGGAGCGTGGTATTACCATTACTTCTGCTGCAACTACCTGTTTCTGGAAAGACCATCGTCTGAACATCATTGACACCCCTGGTCATGTTGACTTCACGATTGAAGTTGAGCGTTCACTGCGTGTTCTTGATGGTGCTGTGTGTGTTCTTGACGGTAGTCAGGGTGTTGAGCCTCAGACTGAGACTGTTTGGCGTCAAGCTGACAAGTATGATGTGCCGCGCATCGTTTTTGTTAACAAAATGGACAAGGTCGGTTCCGATCTGTTCAAATGTGTTGACTCGATCATTGATCGTGTTGCCGGTAAACCTGTTCTGTTGCAGATTCCAATTGGCGTTGAAAACGACTTTATCGGCGTTGTCGATCTAATCGCGCAAAAGGCAATCTATTACCGCGATAGCACTGGAACTCCAGAAGTCACGGATATTCCTGCAGACCTCGCCGAGCAAGCTGCAGAGTATCGTCTGAAGCTAATCGAAGCATCTGTTGAGCTGGATGACGATGTAATGGCTGCTTACCTGGATGGTAAAGAGCCGGATGCTGAAACGTTGCATCGTTTGGTTCGCACGGCTGTTCAGGCGCGTGCTTATCATCCCGTTCTTTGTGGTTCAGCGTTTAAAAATCGCGGTATTCATCCATTATTGGATGCAGTGGTGGCTTATTTGCCGTCGCCAATTGATCGTGGTGCGATTAAAGGCACTGATGTCAAGACCGAGGAGCCGACGGAGCGCTTGCCTTCCGATGACGAGCCTTTCTCTATGCTCGCGTTCAAGATTATGGACGATCCTTTCGTTGGCACAATCACATTCTGCCGTGTTTATTCCGGTTGTGTGAAGTCTGGTGATACTGTTCTGAATTCGACCCGCGAGAAGAAAGAGCGTGTCGGGCGTATGCTCTTGATGCATGCAAACAATCGTGAAGATATCAAGGAAGCTTATGCGGGTGATATTGTCGCTTTGGCAAGTCTCAAGGATGTTCGTACCGGCGATACGCTTTGTGATCCATTAAAAGGCGTAGTGCTGGAGCGCATGGAGTTTCCTGAGCCTGTTATTGAGATTGCGATTGAGCCTAAGTCTAAGGCTGATCAGGAAAAACTTGGTATTGCTTTGTCCAAGCTAGCGGCCGAAGATCCTTCTTTCCGTGTTTCGACGGATACTGAATCTGGCCAAACTATTCTTAAGGGAATGGGTGAGCTTCATCTTGATATTAAGGTCGACATTTTACGTCGTACTTATAAGGTAGATGCTAACGTCGGTGCACCTCAAGTAGCTTACCGTGAGCGTATCTCTAAAAAAGTAGAGATTGATTATACGCATAAAAAACAGACTGGTGGTACAGGTCAGTTTGCTCGCGTTAAGTTAGTGGTCGAGCCTGCAGAAGCTGGTACTGGTTATTCGTTTTCTTCTAAGGTCGTTGGTGGTTCGGTGCCTAAGGAGTACATTCCTGGTGTCGAGAAGGGGCTGGAAAGCGTCTTGGGTGCGGGTATTCTTGCTGGCTTCCCTGTGGTCGACCTTAAGATCGAATTGATTGACGGTGCATACCATGAAGTTGATTCATCGGCGTTAGCCTTTGAAATTGCTGCACGTGCTGCACTTCGTGATGCTCTACAAAAGGGTGGATCGGTGTTACTTGAGCCTGTTATGAAGGTTGAAGTTGTGACACCGGAAGACTATACAGGCTCAGTGATCGGCGATCTTAATTCTCGCCGTGGCCAGATCCAAGGTCAAGATATGCGTGGTAACGCGGTCGTCGTTGATGCGATGGTTCCGTTGGCCAACATGTTTGGCTATGTCAATACATTGCGATCCATGAGTCAGGGACGCGCAACTTACACGATGCAGTTTGACCATTACGAGCAGGTGCCGTCAGCGGTCGCTCAAGAGGTTCAGGCCAAGTACGCATAAGCATCTAGGTGCTTCGGGTATTGGGTTTAAGCTTCATCATTCAGGAATTTATTCGACGTTAGGTCGAGTTGTTTTCAGGGAGCCGCAAGATGGCGAAGGAAAAGTTTGAGCGGACGAAGCCGCATTGTAACATCGGAACGATTGGTCACGTTGACCATGGCAAGACGTCATTGACGGCTGCGATCACGAAGGTTCTTGCCGAGGCTGGTGGCGCTTCGTTTACGGCGTACGATCAAATCGATAAGGCGCCAGAAGAAAAAGCACGTGGTATCACCATCTCAACATCCCACGTTGAGTACGAAACCGCAAACCGTCACTATGCACACGTTGATTGCCCCGGGCACGCCGACTACGTGAAGAACATGATCACGGGTGCTGCTCAGATGGACGGCGCGATTCTGGTTGTGTCATCTGCTGACGGTCCAATGCCCCAGACGCGTGAGCACATTCTGCTCGCTCGCCAGGTTGGTGTTCCTGCGCTTGTCGTGTTCATGAACAAGGTCGACCAGGTGGATGATCCGGAGCTTCTTGAGCTTGTAGAGCTCGAGATCCGTGAGCTTCTGTCAAAATATGAATTCCCTGGCGATGACATTCCTGTTGTCAAGGGTTCTGCACTTGCAGCACTTGAAGATACGAACCGTGAAATCGGTCACGATGCCGTTCTGAAGCTGATGGAAGCAGTCGATGCATACATCCCACAGCCAGAGCGCCCAGTTGACCAGCCATTCCTGATGCCAGTTGAGGATGTATTCTCAATCTCTGGTCGTGGTACGGTTGTAACGGGTCGTGTTGAGCGCGGTATCATCAAGGTTGGTGAAGAAATCGAAGTTGTTGGCATTCGTCCAACAATCAAGACGACGGTCACCGGCGTTGAAATGTTCCGCAAGCTTCTTGATCAAGGTCAGGCAGGCGACAATATCGGTGCGCTGCTTCGCGGCACGAAGCGTGAAGACGTTGAGCGCGGCCAGGTTCTTGCAAAGCCCGGTTCAGTGAAGCCTCACACCAAGTTCAAGGCTGAGGCTTATATCCTGACAAAGGAAGAGGGTGGCCGTCATACGCCGTTCTTTGGTAACTACCGTCCGCAGTTCTACTTCCGTACAACGGACGTCACGGGTATCGTTCACCTGCCAGAAGGCACGGAAATGGTGATGCCTGGCGATAACATCTCTGTCGAAGTGCACCTGATCGTTCCGATCGCAATGGAAGAGAAGCTGCGCTTCGCTATCCGTGAAGGTGGTCGCACCGTCGGCGCAGGCGTCGTCGCCGAAATTATCGAGTGATTTATTTGCGGTGGATGCTGAACTAATATTCAGTATCCACAATTAGCCGGGATCGGCCTGAGGTTTCTGTCATGACTGGTCAGAATATCCGCATTCGCCTTAAGGCGTTCGATCATCGTGTGTTGGATGCGTCCACGCTCGAGATTGTTTCGACCGCAAAGAGGACGGGTGCGAAGGTGCGGGGTCCGATCCCGCTGCCTACGCGTATTAAGAAGTTTACTGTAAATCGTTCACCGCACATCGATAAGAAGTCGCGTGAACAATTCGAGATGCGTACTCATCTACGCGTTCTCGATATCGTTGAACCCACACCTCAGACGGTTGATGCTTTGATGAAGCTTGATCTTGCTGCTGGTGTAGACGTGGAAATCAGGCTCTGACTTCCCTTTGGGGAATGTCAGAGCCAGGAACGCCCTGGAGGATATGCTCATGCGCTCCGGCGTCATCGCAAAAAAAGTCGGGATGACTCGCATCTTTACAGATGCGGGTGAGCATATCCCGGTAACAGTTTTAAAAGTCGACAACTGTCAGGTTGTTGCACACTTAACTGTTGAGAAAAATGGTTACACCGCGCTGCAAGTTGGTGTTGGCGTAGCTAAAGTTAAGAATGTTTCTAAGGCTGAGCGTGGGCATTATGCCAATGCCCAAGTAGAGCCTAAAAAGAAGCTTGCGGAATTTCGAGTTGCTCCAGGTCAGGAAATTCCGGTTGGTGCTGAAATCACTGTTGATCACTTCGTTCCAGGTCAGTTTGTGGACGTGACGGGTGTAAGCACTGGTAAAGGGTTCGCTGGCGGTATGAAGCGGTGGAACTTCGGCGGTTTGCGTGCGACACACGGTGTGTCTGTCTCGCATCGCTCAATTGGTTCAACTGGTGGTCGTCAAGATCCAGGCAAGACCTTTAAAAACAAAAAGATGCCTGGTCATCTTGGTTCAGAGCGCGTAACCACGCAAAATCTGCGTGTTGTTCAAACGGATGTTGAACGCGGTCTTATACTGGTAGAAGGTGCGGTGCCGGGTGTTGCCGGGGGGTGGATCACGGTTCGCGACGCAGTGAAGCGCACGCTTCCAAAGGAGGCTCCTGTGCCGGGTAGTTTTCGCGAGAGCAGTGCTGATGCAGTGACCGCTGTAGGGCAGGAGAGCGCGGAATGAAGCTCGACATTACGACGCTCGACGGCGGCAAAGCCGGTGCGATCGAGCTTGATGAAACAATTTTTGGTCTTGAGCCAAGAGCCGATCTAATTCAACGTTATGTTCGGTGGCAGCTTGCTGGTCGTCAGGCCGGTACACATAAGTCACTTGGTCGTGCGGAAATTTCCCGTACGGGTAAGAAAGTCTATCGTCAGAAGGGAACCGGCGGTGCTCGTCATGGTTCGGCGCGTGCACCGCAATACCGCGGTGGTGGTAAGGCGTTCGGTCCAATTGTGCGTGATCACACGCATGATTTGCCTAAGAAGGTACGTCAGCTTGCTCTTAAGCACGCTCTTTCGTCTAAGATGAAGACACAGACGCTTATTGTCATTGATGATGCGTGTTCAGCTAATCCTAAGACGAAGGTGCTTAAAGAGCAATTCATTAAGCTTGGCCTTTCGAATGCTTTGGTGATTGGTGGTGTCGAGATTGATGTAAACTTTGGTCTTGCCGCCCGCAACATTCCGAACGTTGATGTTTTGCCGGTTCAAGGTATTAATGTTTATGACATTCTGCGGCGGGATACGCTTGTTCTGACGAGGGCTGCCGTAGACGCGCTGGAGGCACGTTTCAAATGATTATTGACCCGCGCCACTATGATGTAATTGTCGGCCCTGTGATTACTGAAAAGGCAACAGCCCTTTCAGAGCATAATAAGGTCGTATTCAAAGTCGCTAAGACAGCGACGAAGCCGCAAATCAAGATGGCTGTTGAAAAGCTGTTTGATGTCAAGGTTGAAAGCGTTAATACGCTAGTGACTAAGGGCAAAACAAAGCGTTTCAAAGGTATGCTTGGTCAGCGGTCCGACGTCAAAAAAGCTGTTGTGACTCTTGCAGAGGGCCATAACATCGATATGACGACAGGCTTGTGAAGCTGGTGAAGGAGTGAACCGATGGCTTTGAAGCACTTCAAACCGGTTACGCCAAGCCAGCGTCAGCTGGTGATTGTCGACCGGACGGGGCTACATCGTGGTGCCCCCGAGAAGACGCTGACTGAAGGTCTTACCCGTAAGGGTGGGCGCAATAATAACGGGCGCATTACAGTGCGCTTCCGTGGTGGCGGACATAAGCGCACTTATCGCATTGTGGACTTCAAGCGTCGCGAGCGCATTGGTGAAGTCGCAGCTGTTGAGCGGATTGAGTACGATCCTAACCGTAGCGCATTCATTGCGTTGCTGGCATTCCCCGATGGTAGCAAGTCTTATATTCTTGCGCCGCAGCGTTTGAATGTTGGCGATTCGGTGACATCTGGCGAGCAGGTTGATATTAAGCCTGGAAATGCTTTGCCTTTGGCAAGTATTCCCGTTGGTACGATCGTGCATAATGTCGAGCTTAAGATTGGTAAAGGTGGAACGATTGCTCGTTCAGCTGGTGCTTATGCGCAGATAGTCGGTCGTGACCAGGGTTATGTTATCTTGCGTCTCAACTCGGGCGAGCAGCGTCTTGTGCACGGTCAGTGTTTTGCTACCGTTGGTGCGGTGTCAAATCCTGACCACATGAACACCAATAAGGGTAAGGCTGGTCGTTCGCGCTGGCTGGGTCGCCGTCCGCATAACCGTGGTGTGACGATGAACCCGATTGACCATCCACACGGTGGTGGTGAAGGGCGTACGTCGGGTGGTCGTCATCCGGTTACACCTTGGGGTAAGCCGACGAAGGGCAAGAAGACCCGTTCCAATAAACGGACGGATACCTTCATTGTGTCCAGCCGTCACACAAAGAAGAAGAGGTAAGGGGCGCGCAATGGCACGTTCTACTTGGAAGGGCCCGTTTGTTGACGGCTATGTCCTTAAGAAGGCTGAGGCCGCTCGTGCGTCCGGCCGTTCTGATGTGATCAAGATTTGGAGCCGTCGCTCCACGATTTTGCCTCACTTCGTTGGGCTGACGTTTGGCGTATATAACGGTCAAAAGCACATTCCGGTCGCGGTAAGCGAGGAGATGGTTGGTCATAAGTTTGGTGAGTTCTCACCAACACGGACGTTCCACGGTCACGCTGCCGACAAGAAAGCGAAGAGGAGATAGGCCCCATGGGTAAGGCATCTGCTCCCCGCACACTGAAGGACAACGAAGCCAAGGCTGTGGCGCGCAATTTGCGCGTCTCGCCTCAGAAGCTTAACTTGGTTGCGCAGCTGATTCGTGGCAAGAAAGTTGATCGTGCACTGGCCGATCTGCAGTTTAGCCGTAAACGTATTGCAATCGATGTCCGTAAGGCACTTGAAAGTGCTATCGCTAATGCTGAGAACAATCATGAGCTTGATATAGACGATCTAGTCGTCGCTGAAGCTTTTGTAGGCAAGGGTCTTGTCATGAAGCGGTTCCATGCACGTGCACGTGGCCGCGGCGCACGTATCGAAAAGCCGTTTTCGCACCTGACAATTGTTGTGCGTGAAATCGCGACAGAGGCTTGAGGAGAAGACGATGGGTCAGAAGGTCAATCCGGTCGGCCTACGTCTTGGTATCAACCGGACGTGGGACTCTCGCTGGTATGCAGGCAAAGGTGAATATGGCCGTCTGCTGCATGAAGATATCGCTATTCGCGAAGCGCTGATGAAGCAACTGAAGCAGGCAGCGGTATCGCGTATTATTATTGAGCGTCCGCACCGAAAGGCCCGTGTGACCATTTATTCGGCGCGTCCGGGTGTGGTCATCGGCAAAAAAGGCGCGGACATCGAGAAGCTGCGCAAAATAGTTGCCAAGCTTACGGATGCGGAAGTAAGCATCAATATTGTTGAGGTGCGTAAGCCCGAAACTGATGCGACGCTTGTTGCTGATTCAATTGCGCAACAACTGGAACGGCGTGTGGCATTTCGCCGCGCCATGAAGCGTGCAGTGCAATCTGCGATGCGTTTGGGTGCTGAAGGCATTCGAATTAACTGTTCTGGCCGTTTAGGCGGCGCAGAGATCGCGCGTGTTGAATGGTACCGTGAGGGTCGTGTGCCACTTCACACCTTGCGTGCTGATATCGATTATGGTATAGGCACAGCCTTCACCACGTATGGTACGTGCGGAATCAAGGTTTGGATCTTTAAGGGCGAGATCCTAGAGCACGATCCAATGGCGCAGGATAAGCGGCTAGCGGATGAGGGTAGCGGTCAACGCTCCCACGGTCGCCGTGATTCTGCGGCTTGAAGGAGCGGGAGTTAGGATAAATGCTTCAGCCCAAGAAGACAAAGTTTCGTAAGCAGTTCAAAGGCCGTATCCATGGAGAGGCCAAGGGCGGCACAGATTTGAATTTTGGCGAGTTCGGTCTTAAAGCTCTGGAACCCGAACGGGTAACGGCGCGTCAGATTGAAGCTGCTCGCCGTGCCATTACGCGCCAGATGAAACGTCAAGGGCGCGTATGGATTCGTATTTTCCCGGACGTCCCAGTTACGGACAAACCCGCGGAAGTGCGCATGGGTAAAGGTAAGGGTGCCCCTGACTATTGGGCTGCTCGTGTTAAGCCGGGCCGTGTAATGTTCGAGCTGGGTGGCGTTAATGAGGAAATCGCCCGTGAGGCGCTTCGTCTAGGTGCTGCCAAGCTTCCGATCAAGACGCGGTTCGTTCAGCGCATCGCCGAGTAAGGGAGGGCGACATGGCATCAACGCAGAGGCTCTCCGACATTAAAGTGTTGTCGGCTGATCAGCTCCAAGATGAGCTTGTTAAGCTCAAAAAAGAGCAGTTTAACCTGCGTTTTCAGCGTGCTACCGGGCAGCTTGAAAACACAGGCCGTGTGAAGGAAGTGCGCCGCGATATCGCGCGCGTAAAGACGTTCCAGCAGGCGAAGCTCGCCAGTGCGGGCAAGGCTTGAGGAGGCGACAATGCCAAAACGTATATTGCAAGGCGTCGTCGTTAGCGACAAGCAAGACAAGACGGTTGTTGTTAAGGTGGAGCGTCGTTTTACGCACCCATTGCTTAAAAAGACCGTTCGTCGTACGAAGAACTACCACGCGCACGATGAGTCAAATTTGGTCAAGGCTGGTCAAATAGTTTGGATCGAGGAGACACGTCCATTGTCGCGACTAAAGTCTTGGATTGTTTTGCCAGATGGGCAGACTAATTCGGAAGCTTAAGTTCATTAAGAAGGCGAGGGGACCGCAAGATCCCCGTCAGGCGTAGTCCGAAAGATGGAAACCGTCTGAGACAGAGAAAGGATCTATGCCATGATCCAGATGCAGACTAATCTCGATGTCGCTGATAATTCAGGCGCTCGTCGTGTCATGTGCATCAAGGTGCTTGGTGGCGCAAAGCGCAAGTATGCCGGCGTTGGCGACATTATAGTTGTGTCCGTGAAAGAGGCTATTCCACGTGGTCGCGTGAAAAAGGGCGATGTGTTAAAGGCTGTTGTCGTACGTACGGCGAAGGATATTCGGCGCGTTGATGGCTCCGTGATCCGCTTTGACAATAATGCGGCGGTGTTGATTAATGCTCAGAAAGAGCCGATTGGCACGCGTATTTTTGGTCCCGTTCCGCGTGAACTGCGCTCTAAGAATCATATGAAGATTATTTCCCTTGCCCCTGAGGTGTTGTAATGGCGGCCAAGATCAAGAAGGGCGATAAGATCGTCGTGCTTGCTGGCCGTGATAAGGGCCAGACAGGCGAAGTGCTTCGAGTAATCCCGGATGAAGCGCGTGCGCTCGTTCGCGGAGTTAATTTAGTCAAACGCCATACGCGTCAGACGACAAGCAATGAAGGCGGCATTATCTCTAAAGAGGCACCGCTTCATTTGTCCAATATCGCAATTGCTGATCCAAAGGATGGTCAGCCTACGCGTGTTGGATTTAAGGTTCTGGAAGACGGGCGCAAGGTTCGCTTTGCCAAGCGTTCGGGAGATGTGATCGATGTCTGAGGCCATCACTGATCTGGGCGCAAACTATGTTCCGCGCCTGCGTAAGCATTACGATGAGGTCGTGCGTGCGAAGATGATTGAGGAGTTCGGTTATAAGAACCCCTTCCAAGTACCGACCATTGAAAAAGTCGTGATCAATATGGGTGTTGGCGAATCTGTTGCCGATTCTAAGAAGGCTGCAGTGGCGGCTGGTGATTTGGCGTTGATTGCTGGTCAAAAGCCTGTTATTACCAAAGCCCGTAAGGCTATTGCGTCGTTTAAGCTGCGCGAAAACATGCCAATCGGCGCTAAGGTGACACTTCGTAAGACGCGTATGTATGAATTCCTTGATCGTCTTGTCACCGTGGCTTTGCCGCGTGTGCGTGACTTCCGTGGTCTGAACGCTAAATCATTCGATGGTCGTGGAAATTTTGCTCTTGGTCTTAAAGAGCACCTTGTGTTTCCAGAAATTGACTACGATAAAGTTGATTCACCATGGGGTATGGATATCATCGTTGTGACGACTGCGCGCACGGATGATGAAGCCCGCGCGCTATTGAAGCACTTCAACTTCCCGTTCCGGCAGTGAGAGTTTTTCCTCTTATACGCGGACACCGGAGATAAAATATATGGCTAAGAAAAGTTCAATCGAGAAAAACAAGCGTCGTATTGCCTTGGTTAAGCGTTATGCTATCAAGCGCACAGAATTGCTTGCTGCCGCTAATAATGAGGCGCTGCCAATTGAGGAGCGTTTTGAAGCGCGCCTCAAGCTAGCTGCATTGCCTCGTAACTCAGCCCCGACGCGTGTTCGCAACCGTTGCGAAGTTACGGGTCGTCCACGCGCATTTTATCGTCAGCTGCGCATGTCGCGTATCGCATTGCGGGAATTGGGTTCACAAGGCCTAGTACCCGGTCTTGTGAAGTCAAGCTGGTAAGGAGGTCGAAAACATGGCGATCAACGATCCGCTTGGCGATTTGCTCACTCGTATCCGTAACGCGCAAATGCGCCGTCGCGGTAAGATTACAACGCCTGGCTCTAAGCTGCGTGCGCGTGTGCTTGAAGTGCTGCAGACAGAGGGTTATATCCGTGGCTTTACGTCGACAGAGTATGGCAATGGTCGTACCGAGTTTGAGGTTGAGTTGAAGTATTTTGACGGTGAGCCCGTTATCCGTTCCATCCAGCGCGTGTCTAAGCCTGGCCGTCGTGTTTACGCATCGGTCGATACGTTGCCACGCGTTGCCGATGGCCTTGGTGTTGTTATTCTTTCAACGCCGAAGGGGGTCATGGCTGACCACACGGCGCGCGAAATTAACGTGGGCGGTGAGGTGCTTTGTCAAGTGTTCTAAAATCGCCTTTAGTGATTTGGGGATTTGTCAAGCATTGCAGTGAGAACCACGGGAGGCCATTATGTCTCGTATCGGGAAAAAGCCGGTTCCAGTTCCGGCGGGTGTGACGGCGACCGTAACTGGTCAGGCTGTCAAAGTTAAGGGTGCGAAGGGTGAGCTGTCGTTCGTCGTGCCTGATGAGGTTTACGTTGAGCTGAAGGACGGAGCCATCAAGGTGGATCCTCGCGATGACTCTAAAAGTGCGCGTTCTCTTTGGGGGACGTCACGGTCGCAGATTGCTAACCTTATGACGGGCGTGTCGCAGGGCTTTGAAAAGAAGCTTGAGATCAATGGAGTGGGTTACAAAGCTGCAGTTCAAGGCAAGATCCTGAAGCTGTCGCTTGGTTTCAGTCACGATGTTGATTTCCCGATTCCAGCTGGAATCTTGATTGCAACACCGAAGCCAACGGAAATTATTGTCAGCGGTATCAATGCTCAGGAAGTCGGGCAAACGGCTGCCAAAATTCGTGATTATCGTCGTCCAGAACCTTACAAAGGCAAGGGCGTGAAATACGCGAATGAGTTCATCTTCCGTAAGGAAGGCAAGAAGAAGTAAGGATGCGCAGCGATGGCTGATAAACTCAGTTCCACGGATCGCCGGAGGGCTCGAGTCCGTCGTGCGCTTCGTGCGGCGGCTAACGGGCGGTTACGCCTCTCCGTTCACCGTTCTTCAAAGCAGATTTACGCACAGATTATCGACGATGCACAGGGACGTACCTTGGCCCACGCTTCGACACTCGAGAAAGATGTACGTGAAACAATAAAGACCGGTGCCGATATTGAAGCAGCAAAGATCGTTGGTAAGTTAATTGCCGAGCGTGCAGTTGCTGCTGGGGTTAAGGAAGTTGTCTTTGACCGTGGTGCATTCATTTACCACGGTCGAGTCAGGGCCTTAGCCGAGGCTGCACGTGAAAGTGGTTTAAGCTTCTGATCGAATGATTTCATTTATCAGATTAACGGCGGATTGTTTAATCATGCGAGCGGGGGCCGCCGCCCCGCGTCAGTGAGACTGTTATGGCAAAAGAACGTCAGCAACAGCGTGACCGTGAAGAGCGCGATAGCGAGTTTACGGATAAGCTGGTTCATATTAATCGTGTTGCCAAGGTTGTTAAGGGTGGTCGTCGCTTCGGCTTCGCAGCTCTTGTTGTGATTGGTGATCAGAAGGGGCGTGTGGGGTTTGGCCACGGTAAAGCCCGTGAAGTTCCGGAAGCGATTCGCAAAGCGACAGAAGCAGCTAAGCGTGCGCTTGTGCGCGTTCCGCTAAAGGAAGGTCGCACGCTTCACCACGACGTGGCAGGTCGTTGGGGGGCTGGCAAGGTTATCCTGCGCTCTGCTCCTCCTGGTACCGGTATTATTGCTGGTGGTCCGATGCGCGCTGTGTTTGAGACACTTGGCGTGGCGGATGTGGTAGCGAAGTCGATAGGTTCATCAAACCCTTACAATTTGGTTCGCGCCACTTTTGATGCGCTGAAGCATGAGGACAGCCCACGGTCTGTTGCTGCTCGCCGCGGTCTGAAGGTTTCGACTCTGCAAGCGCGTCGCCGTGACGCCTCTGAGGGCGAAACATCTAACGCAGAAGCGTGAGGGGGCTGATCGATGGCTAACAAGACAGCAAAAACGCTGATCGTCGAACAGACTGGCAGCCCTATCCGTCGCCCGGCTTATCAGCGTCAAACGTTGATGGGGCTTGGGCTTAATAAGATCCGTCGTCGTTCTGAGCTGGAGGATACTCCGGCGGTTCGTGGCATGATCGAAAAGGTCAAGCACCTCGTGCGCGTCGTTTCGGACGCTTCCGAACACGATAAGTGAGGATCGCGCAATGGTAAAATTGAACGAGATTTCGGATAATGCGGGTGCCGTGAAGGGACGCATGCGCGTCGGTCGTGGTATTGGTTCCGGTAAAGGTAAGACAGGTGGACGCGGCGTTAAAGGCCAGAAGTCCCGATCAGGTGTCGCTATTAAGGGCTTCGAAGGTGGTCAGATGCCCATCCATCGTCGTCTTCCAAAGCGAGGCTTCAACAATATTTTTGCCAAGGACTTCAATGAAGTCAACATTGGTCGGGTACAAGAAGCCATTGAAGCTGGTAAGATCGATGCATCGCAGCCTATTACTAATGAGGTATTAGTTGCTGCAGGCGTTATTTCTAAACTACGTGATGGCGTTCGCATTCTCGGTGTTGGCGAGTTAAAGACGAAGGTATCATTTTCCGTTGCTGGGGCATCCAAGTCTGCAGTAGCTGCGATTGAGAGCGTCGGTGGATCAGTTACTGTTCTATCTGCTCAGGCAGTAGAGGCGTAAGCTTATCTCTATATAATGTTTGGTAGTGGCGACACGGGGAGAAATCTCTGACTGTCGCCATTGTCGTGTAATGAGGTAGAGAAATCTGATACGAAGCTACTAGCAGATTCCCTGCGCCTTGTTTTATGTTTTCCATGCGCCACTTTCTATTAGGTGAAACAGCTGTTATCTCACCTGAAGATTATTTGGCGTTAATCGACTATCCCGAGGATTTGATAGCCATGGCATCGGCAGCGGAACAGCTTGCGGCAAATCTTAATTTCGGTGCTTTTACAAAGGCCGAAGAGCTCAAAAAGCGTATCTGGTTTACATTAGGGGCGCTAATTGTTTATCGCATGGGAACGTACATCCCGTTGCCTGGTATAAATCCGCAGGCCGTGGCGGATATTTTTCAGCAGACACAAGGTGGTGTGCTCGGTCTGTTTAATATGTTTTCTGGCGGTGCTGTTGGCCGTATGGCTATTTTTGCACTGAATATCATGCCGTATATTTCAGCATCGATCATTGTCCAACTGCTCACGAGTGTTTTGCCTTCGCTCGAAGCACTAAAAAAGGATGGTGAAGCTGGGCGCAAAGTTATTAATCAGTACACTCGTTATTTAACTGTTGTGCTTGCTATTTTTCAGGCATGGGGGATTGCTTTTGGGCTCGAAAGCTCTGCAAGTGTAGTTTTAGATCCGGGGGTGTTTTTCCGTATTTCGACAGTCATTACATTGGTTGGCGGCACCATGTTTCTGATGTGGCTGGGCGAGCAGATCACCTCACGTGGTATTGGCAACGGAACCTCGCTTATCATCTTTGCAGGTATCGTTGCAGAGTTGCCAAGTGCGATTGGTGGAACACTAGAACTTGGACGTCAGGGCGCCTTATCAACTGGCATTATCCTTGGCGTTATTGTGATGTCTATTGCCGTAATCGCCTTCATTGTTTTCATGGAGCGCGCGCAACGTAGGTTGCTAATCAATTACCCAAAGCGGCAGGTTGGCAACCGCCTTTATGAAGGGCAGACATCGTTTTTACCACTGAAATTAAATACGGCTGGTGTAATTCCGCCCATTTTTGCTTCTTCTCTTTTGCTTCTCCCAACAACTATTGCGAGTTTTTCTCAAGCCAGTGGCAACACGGGATTTTTGGGGTCCATCGCATCTTATCTTGCCCATGGCAGACCAGCCTATATGGTGCTTTATGTCGCGTTGATCGTGTTTTTTGCTTTCTTTTACACGGCGATTGTTTTTAATCCAACTGAAACCGCTGATAATCTAAAAAAGCATGGTGGGTTCATACCGGGTATTCGCCCTGGAGAACGGACTGCAAACTATATCGACTACGTATTGACTCGTATTACGGTTCTCGGTGCAGCTTATATCGCATTGATCTGTCTTCTACCTGAGTTGCTTATTTCTTATGCATCCCTTCCATTTTATTTCGGTGGAACATCGCTGCTAATTGTTGTGAGCGTGACAATGGATACAGTCGCTCAGGTGCATGGGCATCTTATGGCACATCAATACGAAGGGTTGGTTAAGAAGTCGAAACTAAGGGGAGCAAGAAGGCGATGAGACTGATTTTTCTGGGGCCACCCGGGGCGGGCAAAGGAACGCAGGCGAGGCGACTTGTCGAAAAATACAGCATTCCGCAGCTCTCTACAGGTGACATGTTACGCGCAGCAGTTGCTGCCGGAACGTCCATAGGTCTTAAAGCGAAAGCCGTTATGGAGGCGGGGCAACTAGTATCAGATGACATTGTCATTGGTATTATTGTTGACCGAATTGAAGAACCTGATGCCCATGACGGGTTTATCCTTGATGGTTTTCCGCGAACGGTTGCGCAGGCCGAGGCTCTCGATGCTGCGTTAAAAATCAAGTCCCAGAAAATTGATATGGCGCTTGAGCTAAAGGTTGATCACGATAAATTGGTTAATAGGATTGTTAACCGGGCCGAAGAATCTCGTACACGTGGAGAGGAAGTTCGGAAGGATGACGATCCGGAAGTCTTCAAAAACCGCCTTGCGGCTTATGAGCGTGATACGGCTATTGTTGCCCCTTATTATAAAAAGCAGGGGCTGCTTGTGGAAATCGACGGTCAGCAACCAATTGATGTCGTAACTGAATCAATTCAAAAAGCGTTATCGTCTATCTTGACGAATGGATGAAGATTGATTAAAGGGTCATCCTTCCCTTGAATCAGGTGGCTATAATCGGTTTATTCGATTTTACTAGCTGGTATCAGGCGCACAGGGGCCGGCCTCCACCGGACGTGTGCCATTTTCCGCCCTCGGGCAATAGATGGAGTTGAGCGTGGCTCGTATAGCAGGTGTAAATATTCCGACAGGCAAGCGCGTTGTAATTGCGCTGCAATATATTCATGGCATCGGTCCCAAGAAGGCCCAGGAAATTGTTGAGAAAGTCAACATTCCTGCAGAGCGTCGTGTGAATGAGCTGTCGGATGCGCAAGTTTTGCAGATTCGTGAGACGATTGACAGTGACTACATCGTAGAAGGTGATCTGCGTCGTGAAGTGTCCATGAACATCAAGCGGCTTATGGATCTTGGTTGCTACCGTGGTTTGCGTCATCGCCGTAATCTTCCGGTGCGCGGCCAGCGTACTCATACAAACGCTCGTACCCGTAAGGGTAAAGCTAAGCCAATCGCTGGTAAGAAGAAATAATCTAGGTAGCGCACTACCGAATTGTCGCCGTGGTCTTTGCTGCGGCGGCAAAGCTTGCTTTTAGGCAAGCGTATTTGTTTAACACAATCATCCCTAGCGCCTGGCATCACGGGCGCGTTTGAAGGATTTGGAAGATTATGGCAAAAGAAGCAACCCGTATCCGCCGTCGTGAACGCAAGAACATTGCGTCTGGCGTGGCTCATGTCAATGCATCGTTCAACAACACGATGATTACTATCACTGATGCACAGGGTAACACGATTTCGTGGTGTTCAGCTGGCGCAATGGGTTTCAAGGGCTCGCGCAAGTCAACCCCTTATGCAGCGCAGGTTGCTGCTGAAGATGCTGCGCGCAAGGCCGCAGATCACGGTATGCGTACCATTGAGGTTGAGGTGACAGGTCCTGGTTCAGGCCGTGAATCTGCATTGCGGGCGTTGCAGTCAGCCGGTTTTACGGTGACGTCGATTCGTGATGTTACGCCAATTCCGCACAACGGCTGCCGTCCGCGTAAGCGCCGCCGCGTTTGATGCGTCTTATTTGATGTCCCGGCTGTGCAGTATAGGCTGTGCAGCCATTTTGTCCGTTGGCTAGGCTTTTCCATCAAGTCTTTTGCCGCGGTCGAGCACTTTAAGAGGTGCGATCGTGATCCAGAAAAACTGGCAGGAACTCATCAAGCCCAACAAGCTGCAGGTGACGCCCGGTGATGATTCTCGTCGTGTTGCGACGGTTGTTGCTGAGCCGTTGGAACGCGGTTTCGGTTTGACGTTAGGAAATGCCCTTCGTCGTGTTCTGCTGTCGTCTCTTCAAGGCGCTGCAGTGCAGGCAGTTCAAATCGATGGTGTGTTGCACGAGTTTTCGTCCATACCTGGCGTGCGGGAAGATGTTACTGACATCATTCTCAATGTTAAGGCCATTGCTATTAAGATGCAGGGGGAGGGCTCCAAGCGCTTAACTTTGCGTAAGCAAGGGCCTGGAGTTGTGACGGCTGGCGATATTGCAACTGTTGGCGATATCCAGATCCTGAATCCGGAGCTGGTATTGTTGACGCTTGATGATGGCGCAGAGATCCGCATCGAATTTACGGTGAGTTCTGGTAAGGGTTATGTACCTTCCGAGCGTAACCGTCCTGAAGATGCACCGATCGGCTTGATTGCCATTGACAGCCTTTACAGTCCTGTGAAGAAGGTCTCCTACCGTGTTGAAAATACGCGTGAAGGTCAGATCCTTGACTATGACAAGTTAACGTTGACCGTTGAGACCAATGGTTCGATTGCTCCTGACGATGCCGTTGCTTTCGCCGCTCGCATTTTGCAGGATCAGCTTGCTGTATTTGTCAACTTTGAAGAGCCTCGTCGCGAGGAAGCCGCGGTCACAACGCCGCAGCTACCTTTCAATCCGGCGCTCCTCAAGAAGGTGGACGAGTTGGAACTGTCTGTTCGTTCAGCCAACTGTCTCAAGAACGACAATATCGTCTATATCGGCGATCTCATTCAGAAGACCGAAGCAGAAATGCTGCGTACGCCCAATTTTGGTCGCAAGTCGCTGAATGAAATCAAGGAAGTGCTGGCATCAATGGGCCTGCACCTTGGTATGGAGGTCACAGGTTGGCCGCCTGAGAATATCGAAGAGCTAGCCAAGCGCTTCGAGGAGCACTACTAGAAGATCTTACGGTAGTAAGCTAAGGCGTGACGTTCTCTTCGTTTGTGAACGTCACGTTTCTATAATCGATCATATAAACAACTGAATAATGAGGCGACCGTACCGTGGCACGGCGGTTGCTCAATGAAGGAGTTAGCCATGCGTCATGGTTTCGCCCATCGCCGTTTTAATCGCACCGTCTCACACCGTAAGGCGATGTTTGCTAATCTTGCATCTGCGCTGATCAAGCATGAGCAGATTGTTACTACCTTGCCAAAGGCGAAGGATCTCCGTCCTATCGTTGAGAAGCTGATCACACTTGGCAAGCGTGGTGATCTGCATGCACGTCGTCAAGCTATTGCTGAGCTGCGCGATCCAGTTATCGTACGCAAGCTGTTTGATGTTCTTGGCCCACGCTATAAGGACCGTAATGGTGGTTACACTCGCGTTCTTAAGGCAGGTTTCCGCTACGGCGATAATGCACCTGTTGGTGTGATTGAATTCGTAGACCGTGATATCAGCGCAAAGGGCAAGGATTCCGGCCCAATCCAGGTTGCTGCTGAAGCGCAGGCATAAGAATAATTTATGCGAGTATAAAATATTGAGCGTCGCAATTGCATATGATGTATTAAGCGGCGCTCTAATAATTTTATAGTGTTATAGGTGGCTTTCGGGCCGCCTTTTTTTACGTCACAAGCTAAGTTGCCTTTTAGAATATAATATAGCCATTCTCCCGCCAATATTCTGATGGATGATAAAGAATGACTAAGATCAAGCTAATTCTATGCGGGTTTGTGGCACTTTGGATTGTGTCGTCAGTTGCGATTGTTCGTGCTTCTGACTTTGCGCATTCTCAACTTGACACAGCTGAACAGCAGCGAGTGCTACCTGGAGCGCGCTCAGGTGTATTGTTGTCGCTTGCTCCTGTGGTGCGCCAGATTGCACCGTCTGTGGTGAACGTTTATGGCGAGCGGGTTGAGCAGCGGCAGTCTCATCCATTTCAAAAGGACCCATTTTTCCAGCAATTTTTTGGAAATAATGGCTTTGGCATTCCGCAAGAGCGGGTGCAGAGATCGCTTGGGTCGGGGATTATTGTTGATGCCTCCGGTCTTGTAATCACTAATCATCACGTGATTGCTGATATGACCGAGGTGAAGGTTTCCCTTCACGACAAGCGCGAATATTCGGCTAAGGTTGTACTGAGTGATGCGCGCAGTGATCTTGCTGTTTTGCGGATTGATGGACAGGGGCCATTTCCAGCGGCACAGTTAGGCGACTCTGAAGGCCTTGAAGTGGGCGACTTCGTGATGGCGCTGGGCAACCCCTTTGGTGTGGGGCAAACTGTAACGCAGGGTATTGTCTCGGCTCTTGCTCGCACGCAAGCGGGGATTAGCGATTTTCAGTCCTTTATTCAGACTGACGCTGCGATCAATCCCGGCAATTCGGGTGGTCCACTTGTAGATCTCAATGGTAATGTGATTGGGATTAATACGGCGATTTTTTCTCGGTCTGGAGGTAATCACGGTATCGGTTTTGCTGTGCCAGCCGCAATGGTACGATTAGTGCTTGAAGCCGCGCGCACGGGTGATGGCATGGTTCGTCGTCCATGGCTTGGCGCGAGCTTGCAGGCTGTTAATCAAGAAATTGCGCACAGTATGGGACTTGAACAACCCCTGGGTGCGCTTGTCGCTTCCGTTGCGGATGCTGGGCCTGCTGCTCTGGCTGGGCTTAGACCAGGAGATGTAATTATCGCAGTTGCTGGGCATTCTGTGGATGATCCTGATGCTTTTGGCTACCATTTTTCTTCGCGTCCACTTTCTGGCAAAATTGACCTGAGAGTTTTACGAGAAGGCAAAACGCTTACTTTTCCTATCGCATTACAAGCTGCACCCGAGAAGCCTGCGCGTGACCCGATAACGGCGGGCTCCACCCCGATATCTCCCTTTGTCGGCATTACGGTTGTGAATTTATCTCCTGCCCTTGCGGAAGAAATGACCATAATCCATGCTGATAAAGGGGTTATTATACTTGATCCTGGCGCTGCAGCGCGGTTTGGATTTCGAGCGGGGGATATTCTGGTATCTGTAAATGAGCGCATTATAGAAAATACGCGGGATTTTGATGCTGTCTGGCGGATTAAGCCCACAATTTGGCGAGTGGTTGTGAATCGTCAGGGGCGGATATTGCGTTCTGAGTTTCAAGGATGAGAGCGTTGTCTGTTATAAGAATACGGATGCTTGTTTAATCTGCGCATGCTAGGTGGTAATATGACACCTTATGCCACTTTCGAGCTAGTAAATCTTTATGCCAAACCTTTTCTCAGCCGCTGGTCTAGAAAACCACGCACCGCGTCCATTAGCTGATCGGTTGCGGCCGACGCGGCTTGCTGAGGTTGTCGGGCAGGAGCATTTGACTGGCACGGATGGCGCGTTGACGCGCTTGTTGCGTTCAGGTTCGATTGGTAGCCTGATCTTCTGGGGGCCGCCGGGCACGGGTAAAACAACAGTTGCACGATTGTTGGCTGGTGAGACCAATTTGGTTTTCGAGTCAATGTCGGCGATTTTCTCAGGCGTTAATGATCTTAAAAAAGCATTTGATCTTGCGCGAGCCCGCCGAGAAAATGGGCAGGGTACGCTGCTGTTCGTTGATGAGATCCATCGCTTCAATAGATCGCAACTGGATGCGTTTTTGCCTGTGATGGAAGATGGCACGATCACGCTCGTCGGCGCCACTACCGAAAATCCTTCATTTGCGCTTAATGCAGCTTTGTTATCTCGTGCGCGTGTGATGACTTTTCATTCCCTTGATGAGGGGGCCATTCTCAGCTTGCTAGCACGTGCAGAGGAGGTGGAAGGGCGCCCGTTGCCGCTTGATGACGAGGCACGTTTGTCGCTCGTGCGGATGGCTGATGGTGATGGTCGGGCGGCGCTTACCTTGGTTGAAGAATTATGGCGGGCGGCTTCTGAGGACGAAGTGTTTACCTCCGCCCAGTTGCAGGAGGTGCTGCAGCGGCGTGCGCCTATTTATGACAAATCGCAGGATGGGCACTATAATCTGATCTCCGCGCTACATAAAACGGTGCGTGGATCCGATCCCGATGCTGCGCTTTATTATCTCGCACGCATGCTGGATGCGGGAGAGGACCCATTATATTTAGCCAGAAGACTGGTGCGAATGGCTGTTGAGGATATCGGCCTCGCTGATCCGCAGGCGCTTGGTATCGCTAATGCAGCCAAAGATGCTTATGAATTTTTAGGCTCTCCGGAAGGGGAGCTGGCGCTTGCACAAGTGGTTATCTATCTGGCGACAGCGCCAAAATCGAACGCGGCTTATGTTGCCTATAAACAGGCGCGTAAAGTTGCGAAGGCCGGTGGATCTGCGATGCCACCAAAGGTTATTCTGAATGCGCCTACAAAATTTATGCAGTCGGAGGGCTATGGTGCGGGATATGCCTATGATCACGATCAGCCCGATGCATTTTCAGGGCAGAATTATTGGCCGGATGCTCTTGGCCGTCAGAAATTTTATGAGCCAGTAGAACGTGGATTTGAGCGCGATATCCGCAAGCGCCTTGCATGGTGGGAAAAGCTGCGCGCTGAACGGCAGGAAAACCAGTGAGCGTGTACTCTGCAATAACGGTGTTTTTGGGTGCGGGGATCGGTGGCGTGCTGCGTTGGTTTGTTAGCATGACTGCGGCCCGATGGTTCGGTTATGGCTTTCCTTGGGGCACACTGATTGTGAATGTTAGTGGCTCCGCCGTTATGGGGCTGCTGGCAGGATTCTTTTTGAGCCGTACCGACGCGGGCCATTGGCAAACAGCGCGGTTGTTTATGATGACGGGCGTACTGGGTGGTTACACGACATTTTCCTCGTTCTCCCTTGAAGCGATTGCGCTTTGGGAAGAAGGGCAGATGTGGGCAGCTTTAGGCTATAGCTTGGGTTCAGTCGTGCTGGCATTTGCAGGGCTTGTAATTGGGCTTATTGTAATGCGGAGCTGGGCGTAAATTTTTTTGAAAGCCTTCCTTGATTAGAAAAATCCAGGAAGGCCCTATATTTATAGCCTTGAATGAGGCATGGCAAAGAGGCTTTGCTCTTAGTTATTACTCATCATTTATGTAGGTGTCTTATTCTAATAAACTTAGATAAGGCATATCTTAATCAATTTCGGGGGATGACGGTATATCTTCCCTAAACTCCAGTATGTCTCCTGGCTGACACTGCAGGTGGTGACAGATTGCTTCCAGCGTGGAGAATCTGATTGCTTTTGCTTTCCCTGTTTTCAGAATAGATAGGTTCTGAATAGAAACATCGACTTTTTCTGATAGCTCTTGCAGGCGCATTTTTCGTTTTGCCAGCATAATGTCTAGATTGACGACAATCATTGGATCGCGCCCCTATACTGTAAGCTGTTGTTCAGCATGTATTTTGCTGGCTTCTGACATGACCAGGGAAATGATGAAGATCACAAGCCCTAAGAAGAGCAGATAGAGTTGAGGACTCCCTACGCTCACAGAGATCATGCGTTCACCGGGCGGGTTATTAAAAGTCATAGCGAATATGAAGGCGGTTTCACTAACTGACGTTGCAATCAGAGCATCCAGAATGAGAAGTATTCCAATCTTTCGAAAGCAGGATGCATTATCGTCGCTAAAAATATTGCCTTCACGATAGTTCTTAAAGACAGTTCGCAGCAGCCATAGACACACGAACATTGGTACAGTTCCTATCGCAATCGCTAATAAGCCTAACGCCAATGTCTCACCACTCCACGATGCAGCGTTGATTTCATCCCATGAGACTCCCAGAACTCTTGAGAAAGCCCAGAAGCTTTCTTCTGTCCCTGCAGAAATAGATTCTTGGCTTGAAGTGGATGACGCATTGTTTATTTTTGCTGATAAAAGTGGACCAAAATTGAAGAAAGCATATGCGGCCATAACGATATATAGAGACGTGATTGCAATTGTACTGATGCGTTTTATCTTTTCCATGATCCCCTCACTGTTAACGGCCCTGCGCCGTGTCGTTTTCTGAATATCATTCCTATTTTAGATAACAAGATAAATTTAATGAAAAACGATAAAAAATTATCGATCAACGCTATTTTGAAATGTGATGGTTGCGTTGGTGCGCTGATGCTGTATGGGTTTCAGATTCAACGTGCGTTGGGCGAGTTATCAGACGGAGCAGGGTTATGAGTACTTCACGCGGGGGCGGACGCTCCAGCAAGTCATTTGGATCAGGTGGAGGCGCTCAACCAAGCCGACCGTTTCGGGGTGGGAAAGCTGTGCGGCCAAGATCAAAGGCTGGTGATGATGCTCCTCGCGCAGCTGAAGGCCGCACATCCTTTGGTGGGAAAAAGTCTTTGACCGGAAAGGCACCCTCTCGCCAGGGCGCGCCCTCGCAAGTGCCCTCGCTGCCAACACGGGCTGAGCGCAAGGCTGAGGCTACAGCTGTTCTTGCCACGGGCGTGCAGACCCTTACAGTGACTGCCGATGAAGCTGATATGCGCCTTGACCGATTCTTGACGGCGCGCTTTCCGCAGCTGCCATTCACACATATTCAGCGTATCGTGCGCAAGGGTGAGCTGCGTGTGGATGGCAAGCGCGTGAAACCCAATGACAGGTTGGCCGAAGGGCAGGCCATTCGTGTGCCGCCGCTGAAGATCGATGAGCGCCCCGCAGCTCCCCAAAGTCTCAAACATGGCGGCGATGATCTCGCATTCCTGAAGTCAATCACGCTTTATGAAGATAAAGATGTGTTGGTCATCAATAAACCTATGGGCCTTGCGGTGCAGGGTGGATCGGGTACGACGCGTCATGTCGATGGCATGCTCGATTCCATGATGGATGCGCATGGTCAGAAGCCGCGTCTGGTGCATCGTCTCGATAAGGATACGGCAGGGTGCCTTGTTATTGCCAAGACGCGGTTTGCGGCGACGGCGCTGGCCAAGAGTTTCCGCTCACGGACGGCACGCAAGGTTTATTGGGCACTGGTGGCTGGCGTGCCAAGAGTGAAGCAGGGGCGTATTTCGACCTATCTGGCGCGTGAGGAAATGCTCAATGGTGATTCCCGTATGGCCGTTGCGCAGCACGGCGATGATGGGGCAAGCCATGCGGTGACGTACTACGCCATGATTGACAACGTGGCGCAAAAGCTTGCCTGGCTTTCGCTTAAGCCTGTAACGGGGCGCACCCATCAGTTGCGTGCACATACAGCGCATATCGGCAATCCAATTGTTGGAGACCCGAAATACTTCAATGTCGAGAACTGGGAATTGCCCGGAGGCATTCAGAAGAAGCTGCACCTTCTGGCGCGTCGCATTGTGATTGCTCATCCGCGTACAGGTCAGCCGTTGGATATTACCGCACCTTTGCCGCCTCATATGCAGCAATCCTGGAATCTGCTTGGTTTCGATGCTGATCGGTTTGATCCGATTGTGGATGCTCCGGATGAATAAGCGGACGTGAGAACTGCTGCTGTCTCATAAAGACTGCGCGTGAGATGATCTCGCGCGCAGCTGATCTTCAATGCTGAAATGCGGCTTATTCTCTGGCGGCTGCATTAAGACGTTCCAGCCCTTGTTCCAGATCCGCCTTAAGATCCTGCACATCTTCGAGGCCGATGTGCAGGCGGATGGTTGGTCCCTCTGGGGTCCAAGCGGTTGCGCTTCGAAATTGTGCTGCATCGAACGGTAGCGCGAGGCTTTCGTAGCCCCCCCAGGAATATCCGAGCCCGAATAACGACAGGTTATCAAGAAACGCAGCTACTGCCTTTTGTGGCACGGGTTTCAGGACAATTGAGAAGAGGCCGGTTGCGCCATTAAAATCACGCTTCCATAGAGCGTGCCCCGGATGACTTTCCAGCGCCGGGTAAAGCACGCGAGAGACCTCGGGGCGGGTTTCCAGCCATTGCGCAATTTCCAGGGCGGAGCGCTGATGTGCATCAAGCCTAACGCCGAGGGTTCGAATGCCGCGCAGCAGTAAATAAGCATCATCCGGCGCAACACACATGCCCAAATCACCATGGGTTCTAAGCAGCGCTGAACGGCATCGAGCATTGGCTGAGACGGTGCCGAAGAGAACGTCTGAATGACCACACAGATACTTTGTTGCGGATGAAATCGTCAGGTCAACCCCATGTGCATGTGCCGGAAAATAGAGCGGCGTTGCCCAGGTGTTATCCATCAACACGATGATATCGCGCTCATGGGCGGCCTCAGCGATTGCCGGGATGTCTTGCACTTCAAAGGTGAGGGAGCTGGGTGCCTCAGTAAATACAGCACGGGTGTTAGGGCGGAAGAGGCTTGCTATATCAGCTCCGACCACTGGATCATAGTAGGTGACCTCAACGCCATAACGCGTCAGCACATTGTTGCAAAACGTGCGGATGGGATCATAGGCCGCATCCGTCATCAACAGATGATCGCCGGCTTTTAAGCAGGACAGGAGAGCTGTGGACACTGCTGACAGGCCGGATGGGCAAAGCACAACGGCCTCGCCGCCTTCCATAGCGCAGACGGCTTCTTGCAGGGCAGTTGTGGTGGGTGAGCCTCTCCGTCCGTAACCATATCGGTTCGTGCGGCAAGCTAAATCCTGTATCGTTGGAAACAGAATTGTCGAGCCATGGTAAACAGGCGGATTGACGAAGCCAAATGCCTCCTCAGGGTGGCGCCCCGCAACAGACAGGCGCGTATCTTTATTGAGATTGGCAATGTCTTCAGCTGAAAATTTACGCATGGCGTGTGGCCGTCCTGATTCACGTGTAAGCTCTGACTGTGGCGCGCGGAACTTTGCTATACAAGGGCACGTTGTGCCAGATGTGGCATGCTTTAAAGATATGATATGTGCTGCAAAAAGCGACAACATATTCAGATTGAGCACATTATCACCTTGACCTGAATGGAAAAGTCGATTGTGATGGTCACTGTACACATTTGTTCAGCCAAGGTGCTGTGCAACATAATAAAAACGCAGAGGGGACGAGCCATTCCTGCTCGTCGAGACGTTAAAGATGCGAGAGCTTATGCTGTAGCTGTATAGCTATTGCAAGCGGTGTCCTATGTGTAATTTGGGGGCTATTCATGATGAAAAAAACGTTGGCTGTACTTGTTATGGGCGCTATTGCCGGAGCGGCTGGGGTATCCGCCTCTTCCGCTGCGACGCTGGATCAGGTTAAGCAGCGTGGTGCACTTCATTGCGGCACCAATCCGGGCCTTGCAGGGTTCGCTGTTGCCAATGACAAGGGGCAGTGGACAGGTTTTGATATCGCATTCTGCCGTGCAATTTCTGCTGCAATTTTTGATGATCCAAACAAGATCAAGTTCCTGCCGCTGACTGCGAAGGATCGCTTTACTGCCGTGCAATCGGGTGAAGTGGACGTACTGATCCGTAACACCACCTATACGATGTCACGTGATACGACGCTTGGCCTGAATTTTGGTCCCGTGAACTATTACGATGGCCAGGGCTTCATCGTGCGCAGTTCGCTGGATGTGAAATCTGCCAAAGAGCTTGAGAGTGCATCTGTTTGCGTGCAGCAAGGCACCACAACCGAGCTGAACCTTGCTGACTTCTTCCGCTCCCATAACATCAAGTATGAACCGGTAACCTATCAATCAGCTGTTGAAGCTGTAAAAGCATATGATTCCGGTCGTTGTGATGCGTTTACGACGGATGCGTCTGCGCTTTATGCCGAGCGCCTGCGTTTGACGACGCCGGATGATCATGTGGTATTGAGTGACATCATCTCCAAGGAGCCCTTCGCGCCAGTGGTGCGTCAGGGGGATGATCAATGGCTTGATCTCGTGACCTGGACCACAAATGCGCTGATCAATGCTGAAGAGCTTGGCGTGACCAAGGCTAACATTGACGAACAGCTGAAGTCACAGAACCCTGAAGTGCGCCGTTTGCTGGGTGTTGAGGGCAACTTCGGCGAAGGCATCGGTTTGCCAGCTGATTGGGTGGTGCGCATGATCCGTCATGTTGGGAACTATGGTGAAATTTTCGCACAGAATCTGGGCGTTGATACGCCTCTGAAGATCGAGCGTGGACTGAATAACCAATGGAACAACGGCGGTATTCTATACGCTCCGCCAATTCGCTAATAATTTTGCCGGGGGCGCTTGTCGTCCCCGGCATTCTGCCCGCTATTTTCCAAACATAGGTGTCGGCTGAAGCGTTATGCGCTGGAAAATTATCCTGTATATGTATAGTCTTAACTTTCCTCAAGTAATGTTCAGGTATTGGGGGATGGCGTTTAAAGACCCTTTAAAATTTACGGTCGTTGATGTTTACGCGTTAATTGGGAGCGAGATGAATGACTGGAACAACATCTGTTCGGGAGGCGCCGACTATGTCCAGTAAGATATCTGATCCACGTGATACATCCGCTTCGTTTATTTATAATCCCATTGTGCGCGGCATTGTGTATCAGGTCTTGCTCGTCGCCGCTGCTGCTTTTCTACTTTACGAAGCCTCGACGAATGCCATCGAGAATATGAGTCGGCTCGGCATCGTTTCGGGTTTTGCATTTTGGGATGCGCCCGCAGGTTTTGATATAAACCAGCGCCTTATCGAATACAGCTCTTCCTATTCAACCTATGGTCAGGCGTTTTGGGTTGGTTTGCTGAATACCCTGCTTGTTTCGGGCATTGGTATTGTTCTGGCGACAATCATAGGCTTCATCGTGGGGATTGCGCGTTTGTCGCGGAACTGGGTTATTTCAATCCTGGCTGCGAGCTATGTTGAGTTCTTCCGCAATATTCCACTGCTTCTGCAGTTATATATCTGGTACAACGCCGTTTTGCGTGCGTTGCCTGCACCCCGTAATTCGCTGACGGTAGCTGATGCCGCGTTCCTCAATAACCGTGGTTTATTTTTTCCCAGACCCGAATTTGGCGCTGGTAGCTTGATGCTGTTTATTGGCATTGGCCTGTCATTGGTCATGATTGCCCTTTACCGTCGCTGGGCGCGTAAGGATCAGGAGCAGACCGGCAGGCAACATCCAACGGGCATGATATCGTTGCTTATACTGCTAGTTTTTGCAGCGGTTTTCTGGTTTGCAGCAGGGCAGCCTGTGACTTTCAATATGCCGGCACATCGTGGTTTCAATGTTTCGGGTGGTTTGCAGATTTATCCCGAATTCGCTGCATTGCTGCTGGGCCTGAGTATCTATACAGGTGCATTTATTGCAGAAATCGTGCGGGCGGGGATCACATCTGTTGCCCGCGGGCAAACTGAGGCCGCGCATGCTCTAGGATTGCGTTCGGGCATAACGCAGCGGCTTATTATCGTGCCGCAGGCTATGCGCGTGATTGTGCCGCCTCTGACAAGCCAGTTGCTGAATCTGGTCAAAAACTCTTCACTGGCGGTTGCCATTGGTTATCCGGATCTGGTGCAGGTATTCATGGGAACGGTGCTTAACCAAACGGGACAGGCCATCGAATGTGTGCTGATTACAATGGGGGTCTACCTGCTGCTGAGTCTGCTGATCTCCCTGGCGATGAACATCTACAATCGCCGTGTAGCGATTGTAGAACGATAGGAGGTGACGATGACATCTGACAACATTGTCCCTTCAACACGCAGAGCCTTTCTCCTCCGCGAATTCATGCCTGCCAGCAAGCCCCCGGTGCTTTCACGTGGTCCGGTTGCATGGGTGCGTTCAAATTTATTGTCATCGCCACTCAATGTGGTGATGACGCTGATTGGCTTTTATCTGATTTATATACTCCTGCCGCCGATTATCCGGTTCCTGTTTATTGATGCTGTCTGGACGGGCGATGATCGCAATGCCTGTCTTGCATCGGAAGTGGGCCATGAGGTAGGGGCTTGCTGGGCTTATGTCGGTTCGCGGTTGCGCTTTTTTGTCTACGGCGCTTATCCGGATGGGCAGCTGTGGCGGGTCAATCTGGTATTTGTGCTGTGCGCCATTGGTATCGTGTGGCTGCTATCGCGACGCATGCCACGCAAGGGGCTGGGCTCGATTTACTTCTTTGCCATTTTCCCAGTGGCATCTTTCATCCTGCTTTACGGCTGGCCTTCGATTGGCCTTCAGCGCGTTGATACGTCGCTGTGGGGCGGCATCGTTGTAACGCTGGTGGTGGCCTTTACCGGTATTGTGGTGTCGCTGCCATTTGGCGTTCTGTTGGCCCTGGGACGACGGTCATCACTGCCTTTGGTAAAGCTGATTTCAGTTATTTTCATTGAATTCTGGCGTGGTGTCCCCCTGATCACGGTGTTGATCATGGCCAATACGATGTTGCCACTATTTTTGCCGGGCAACATGTCGCCTGACAAATTGCTACGCCCCATTGTTGGTGTTGCGCTGTTTGCTTCGGCCTACATGGCAGAAGTGGTGCGCGGTGGTTTGCAGGCAATTCCTAAAGGACAAGTTGAGGGTGCGCAGTCAATTGGCCTGAATTACTGGCAGACAACCCGTTTGATAGTCTTGCCGCAGGCCTTGCGGATCGTTATCCCAGGGATAGTCAATACGTTCATTGGGCTGTTCAAGGATACATCGCTGGTGTCGATTGTCGGTATTTTCGATCTGATGCGCACCATTGAGGTATCGTTGGCTGATCCTAAATGGTCTACGCCGGTGACGGCGGCCACGGGATATGCCTTCGCAGCCATCTTTTATTTTGTATGCTGTTTCGGTATGTCTCGCTATTCTATTGCAATGGAACGGCGTTTGGCGACCGGCCATAATCGACAGGAGACGGATCAATGACAACTGCAGCGCATGAAGCCGGACGCGATGCGCGCCCTCTGGAAGGCGCACCAGCGATCCGTATGGTTGATGTCCACAAATGGTATGGCGAGTTTCACGTGCTACGCGATATCAACCTTGAGGTAGCTAAGGGTGAGCGCATCGTCATTTGCGGACCTTCTGGATCAGGTAAATCAACGTTGATCCGTTGCATAAACCGGCTGGAAGAGTTCCAGAAGGGGCGCATTATCGTTGGCGATGTAGAGCTGACCAACAATATCAAACGCATTGACGAAGTACGTCGTGATGTCGGTATGGTGTTCCAGCACTTCAATCTATTCCCGCACCTGACAATTTTGGAAAACTGCACACTCGCTCCGATTTGGGTTCGCAAGATGCCGAAGAAGGAAGCCGAGGCGATTGCCATGCGTTATCTTGAGCGGGTGAAGATCCCCGAGCAGGCGCATAAGTATCCGGGACAGCTTTCGGGCGGTCAGCAGCAGCGTGTTGCGATTGCTCGCTCCCTGTGCATGAATCCCAAGATCATGCTGTTCGATGAGCCTACCTCTGCACTCGATCCAGAAATGGTGAAGGAAGTGCTCGATACCATGGTGAGCTTGGCAGAAGAGGGAATGACCATGCTGGTTGTTACCCACGAAATGGGCTTTGCACGGCAGGTTGCTGATCGGGTGATTTTTATGGATCAGGGGCAGATTGTGGAGATGAATACGCCAAACGAATTCTTCTCCAATCCCCAGCATGAACGCACGAAGCTGTTTCTTGGGCAAATCCTGCATTAGGCGGATGCCCTTCTGGGATTTGAGATTAGTTTAAATCAATAAGTTAGAGCGTCTGCGTTGTTTTTTGAATTGCGAAGACGCTCAAGGCTCAGGACCTGTTAATTAACTTGCAATGATGTCATCCATCCATTGGCAAGTCCAAGATAAACAAGAAATGGTATTGAGTGGATGAACGCCATCCTTCGGACAGCGTCCTGACTTGCGATCTGCTATGTTAAGTTACTTGACCGAGGATATGCCCCGCTCTGCGTAACTTTCCTTGCATATCCTGGTATTACAAGAGAATTAACAGGTCCTGAGACTAGTCAAATACGGGGAAGGGGTGGATGCTGTGCGCCGCCCCTTGTCTGCACGCAGGATAAGTGGGGGCGGAACAGGATATGTTGTTTTTGATTTTTGTGGTCATTTTATCGCTTGTTGGCGCGGTCGTGCTATCGGCAGTGCTTGGGCGCCAAGGTGTATACGTTGCAGGAATAGCACTCTTGATCGGCGCGGGGATCGCGATATTGGGGCCTGTCGTTACATCTTGCCGCAGCTGCTGGACGGAAGTGCTGAGCCTTGCGGCATTCCTGTCATCGCCCTTTTTCATCGTTGGCTGGATTGCGCTGGCGCAGGCAAATGTTTTCCATGTTCCGCAAAAATTGCTTTATGGTTTGGGCGGTTTAATGGTGGTGCAGCTGCTATGGGCTTCTCGCGTTACGGTGTTCGCCACGTTTGAAGGAAACTGCCCGTGTGGTTCGGCACTTGCGGGTTTTATTTCCACGGAGCTGAATGCATCCGGCTTTGATCGGTTGGCTGGACCATGGTTCCTGACTGAAGCGATTGTGACGCTGGCTATTCTCATCAGTATCTGGCGCCGTGTACGGGTTAAACCAGATTTTGCTTAGAGCAGCATCGTTCAATGTGATTATTCAAGTGAATGTAAGGTGCGGTAGAATATAAAAATTAGAGCGCAGTTTGGGTTCATTCAGAACGTTCGGCGCTCTAATACGAATAAAGAATGCTCATGAACCGCTCTTTTTGGCAGGGTCTTCAAAGCAAAAAGGCAGCCAAGTTATGGCTGCCTTTTTTATTCTCAACGCACGCTCTTGAGGCTATGCGATATTACACACGCAATGATGCAAATTCTTCATCTGGTGGAGATGATGCAGATTGTGACGATGCTACGCCAAATTCACGCGAGTTGATCAGATTGCGCCATGCCTCTGCAACGTTGACGGACTTGCGGAAAAACTCTTCAAAGCTTTCCTGTGTCAGGCCCTCAAACGACAAATGATCAACGTAGATCAAACGGTTTTCCTGACGGTCCAGACCAACTGCTCCCGAGCCGACAAGCAAGCCAGCGAGGTTGACCTCAAGCAGATTTGCGTAAACTTCAGAATTATTGGTTGCGGGAAAATCGCCCAGGATCGACAAAAGCACCAAGTGCTTCTTTTCCGGATCATATTGTGCATCGATGATAATTTCATCGAAGCTCAAACGAATGGCATTGTTATCATCCAGCGCAAGACCAGGAATGCCCAGCTTGCGGCCAAAATCGGAAAAGAGAATCTTTGGGTCAGCGACGGTCGACATAAAACGTTTCTCCGCTAGGAAATAACATCGTTCAGAAAATTACGATACGTGCAAAACACTAAAGAAAAACATATAAAAGGAAAGGCAGAAAGTCAAGAACTTACCAGTTTTACAAATGAAAATGGTAATTATGCTCAATGCATAGCATGATTTAAATATGCAATGGTATAATTATGGAATATGCAAAGTATTTTTACGCTGAATGTCTGTCCTCTTAATCAATTGCAGCGTCGTGAGATTCTTACTTCTTGAGGCAGCATTACTTGCCACGTCAACACATCATTTTTTAAGCGTGATCCTAAAGAAGCGCTGCAGATTCTGCGTCTAGGTGCTTTCTTTTTCATGATGAGATGTAAACCGGGCCTCTTCAGCTTTGTGCTTATATTGAGAGCAAACCATCCACCCCTTGGCGGGCCGCAGCACGGCAAGGCACCCTAGCAGGATGAGCGGGAAAGTGGTTATAAAGTGCACCCATAATGGCGCCCCGATTGTGAGCTCAAGCCAGATGCCGAACGCAAGGGCGGGAATGCTCCCGATCCACATTGAGAAAAAGGCCGGCCCATCAGCAGGATCTGCAAAAGAATAGTCTAGGCCGCAGACTTCGCATTCTTTTGCAAGACTTAAGTATCCCTTAAAGATATGTCCTTCGCCGCACCGTGGACAACGTCCACGAATTCCCAGCTGGAAAGCCGATTCTTGGGTCTGTGGAATGTCCGACGTCGCCATCAGGGGTACTCTCCAACCATGTAAAATCACGCGACCTTATCGTTCTGCGTATTCTCATCTGTCCCGGTCACATCCGGAGACAATGTTTTAGACAGGCGTGAGCGCTCAAACAAAATCACGACAATGATAGCGAACGCTAACGGCACGATGAGATATAATAGTCGGAAAACCAGTAGCGCTGCCAGTATGTCAGACTGTGACAGATGATCGCTGGCCATGGCATTCATGAACACGAACTCAAGAACACCGAGACCACCAGGGGCATGAGATATCAGCGCCAGCGAGAATGACGCAAGAAAAACCCCTAAAACGACAAAGTAACCCGGATTGCCCGCCTCTGGCAGTGCAAAATAGATAATTGCAGCTGCACCAAGAAGCTCCAGCGGTGCAGCGAAGAGTTGACGTGTCGCGATGGGCAGGCGGGGATAATAAACCGCAAATTTGCCGATCTTAAGCGGTTTGAATTCGCGCCAGGATCCAAGCATATAAAGCGCAACAAGGGCGAGCAAACCAAACCCTGCAAGTCGGATTAGCCATATCGGTGCATCGATCAACCGTAGCAGCACTTCAGGCTCGCCCACGAGAACCAGGCCACCGAGAAGAATTGTGCCGAATGCAAATGTAAATGAGCATAAAGCAATCAGAACGCCAATCTCAGCGAGGCTCAATCCCATGCTGCCATAAGCGCGGAACCGAACCATTGCGCCGGAAAGCACAGATGCGCCAATGTTGTGCGATAAAGCATAGGTTGTAAACGATACCAGCGATACCACTGCCCAGGAGATCTTGCGCCCAAGGTGTAAGAGCGCGATGCGATCATACCAGGCAAGCGCGCCATAGGCGACCAGGGTCGACAGAGCGCACAAAATCCAGCGGTGCATGCTGATATTGGTTACGCTGTCCCAAACCTCATTGGCTGAAATACCCTTGAGCTCCTTATAAAGGAGCCAGAATGAGAATACGACAGCGGCGAGACCGATCAGCGGCCAAACATATTCAAGCTTCTTTTTCATCGGCTCTCTGGCATCTGATTCTGGTGGCGGGCGATTCCCGCATTAATTGCTTCCATATGAACGATCTTCCTAAGACAGACCTGCACATAAGGGCGCATTGCGGTTACGCCAGGTGGTCGTTTTGCAGGCAAGGTCATCGTTTTTATCGTGGGCACTATAATTTCACGTATGCAGCTTTACAGCTGCACGGTGCAGGCTGTCAGATTAATTCGCCATGTCTGCCCGACACAGCCGCTTGCCGCAAGCAGAACTTGCTACAAAAATGGATATCAGACCATAATTGCAACCGTATTAGGTGGGTTGGCGCTGTTAAATATCCCCAAAAGCGATTTTATCGACTGAAGTTAGTATATTTTTCCTTCAATGGGGCTTTGTGAAGCTTGCCGCAGATGAAATGTCATCGTATCCATGCTGGAGAATGCAAAACAAGCGCAGCGTTGAGGCAAGCGACGCGCATATAAATTGCAACGCATCACATTGGGGTTGGAGCGGCCTTGGCTTATTTTGTCGACCAGTTCATTAACGGGCTGACGCTTGGCGCGGTCTATGGCTTGATCGCTATCGGCTATACGATGGTTTACGGCATCATCGGTATGATCAACTTCGCGCATGGCGAATTGTTCATGATTGGTGCGTTCATCTCTCTCATTGTGCTGTTGCTGCTTGCGCAATTGGGCATCGCGTCGGTGCCGATTGCGATTCTCGTCACACTTGTGTTGTCGGCGGCATTTACGGCTCTCTGGGGCTATGTGGTGGAGCGTGTAGCATACCGTCCGCTACGCGGCGCCATGCGGCTTGCCCCCCTCATTTCCGCTATCGGTATGTCAATTTTGCTGCAAAGTTTTGTGCAGCTGGTACAGGGCGCTGGCCAGAAGTCGCTTGCGCCAATGATTACCGGACGTCTTGTGCTGGGCGAAATCGATGGGCAGACTGTGGAAGTCGCCATTGTGCGCATCGTCATCATCTGCGTGACTGTTTTGTTAATGGTCGGCTTCAGTCTTTTGGTCGCACGGACCAGCTTTGGTCGTGCTCAGCGCGCTTGTGAGCAAGATCGCAAAATGGCTGAGTTGCTGGGAATCAATGTTGATCGTGTGATTTCTATGACCTTTGTTTCCGGTGCAGTGCTGGCAGCGGTGGCGGGGCTTCTTTATACGGTCTACTATGGATCGATTGATTTCTTCATTGGTTTTCTCGCCGGCCTGAAAGCCTTTACTGCGGCAGTGCTGGGCGGAATCGGCTCCTTGCCGGGGGCCATGTTGGGTGGCATCCTTATCGGGTTAATTGAGGTATTCTGGGCGGGCTATGCGTCTGCTGAATATAAAGATGTGGCTGTTTTTGCCATACTCGTGCTCGTGCTGCTCTTCCGGCCGACCGGCCTTCTGGGACGTGCAGTTGTGGAGAAGGTCTGAGCGCTAGTTCAGTCCTTTGTAAGTTGTCCAAAACAGAGTCGCAATAAGACTCGAATCGGGAGACTGAAAATGAAACTGTCTGCAAATAAAGCTCTTGCTGGTGTTGGTATGCTGGCGTTACTGATGGGCGCTACCGCTGCACGTGCTGATGTCACCATCGCACTTGGCATTCCTGCGACCGGTGGGCAGATTGCAGCTCTCGGTGCACAGGCAAAGCTCGGCGCTGAGACGGCCGTTGCGGAGATTAATGCCAAGGGTGGTATTAATGGTGAGAAGATTGTTCTGCAGATCGCTGATGATCAGTGCGATCCCAAGAATGCTGTTTCCGCGGCAAATCAGGTTGTATCGCGTGGCACCAAGTTTGTGCTTGGTCATCTGTGCTCGGGCGCATCAATTGCTGCATCTGACGTTTACAATGACGAAGGTGTGCTGATGTTGACCGCATCTGCGACAGCGCCAGCACTGACTGAGCGCGGCTATCCGCTTATTTTCCGTGCTAATGGTCGCGATGATCAGCAGGGTGCAGTTGGCGGTCAATTTATCGCTGAAAAGTTTAAGGACAAGCGGATTGCCATCGTTGATGACAAGCAGGTCTACGGCCAAGGCCTCGCCAAGGAAGCAACGAAGGTGCTTGAAGCCGCTGGTATCAAGCCAGTTTACACCGGCACGATCAATGCAGGCGAGCGTGACTATTCAGCGCTTGTCAGTCGTTTGAAGGATGAGAAGGTCGATGTCGTATACTTCGGCGGTTACCATCCTGAGCTTGGTCTGATTGTCCGTCAGGCACGTCAGGCTGGCTTGACCACACGCTTCGTGGGCGCTGATGGTCTGGCTGCGAATGAGTTCTGGTCAGTTGCAGGTGAGGGGGGAGCGGGCACGTTGTTTACGTTCTCGGCTGAAGCCAAGGACAAGCCCAGCGCGCAAGCTGCCTATAACGAAATGAAGAAGGGTGGCGAGCCCGATAATTTCGCTTTCTATTACTATGCCGCTACACAAGCCCTTGCTAAGGCTATTGCCGATGGTGACAAGGATCCTCAGAAAGTTGCCAAGGCTTTGAAGTCGGAAAGCTTCGACACCATCGTTGGCACTTTCCGTTTTGACGAGAAGGGCGATCTGGTTGATCCAGAGTACGTCATGTTTGAGTGGCAGAACGGTGAGTATGACCCAACCAAGCTTTGATTGGTGGGAAGACAAACCCCGATGGTCGAACCATCGGGGTTTGGTTGTATATGTTGGACCACTACGCAAATAAACGTCCACGATAGTGCTTTGACCTATTGATGGGCGGGCCGTTTCAAGCGGGAATGCAGCGGTAGATGCGCAATCAAAGAACGAGAACGATAATGCGATATTGATTATCGTATTTATGTCTCAAAAAATTCCAGAGCTACATCATAAGAGCCAATTTCATGAGCCTGCCTGCCACATCTCCTCAGTTGGGAAATCCACTAGCCACTGCGCTGCGCGAGGCGGTGATTGCCGGCATCATCATGATCGGCCTTGCATTGCCGCTGCTTGGTTTTCAGTTGCAAAACCAGACAGGTGGCGGGGTTGCACTTGCATATCGTTTTGACTGGGTGGTGATTGCTGCGCTGATAGCGTTTTTCGGGCGGTTCATTGTCGCGCTTTCGCGGCCATGGATAGCGCATGCATTTGGAAAGAAGCCCGGTTCATCGGCGCGGACAACCACGGAAGGCACTGGCCTTTCAGGCCGCCTGACCTCGGCGCATCTGGGTCTTGTGCTGGGACTTGTGGCGTTGGTACTGCCATTCTTGCCGATCTCGGACCGTTACATCGTTGATACCGCAACGACGGTGATGATCTACGTGATGTTGGGGCTTGGCCTCAACATTGTAGTAGGCCTTGCAGGTTTGCTTGATCTTGGATACGTGGCATTTTATGCGGTTGGTGCTTATTCCTTTGCGCTGTTGTCGACGACTTATGGGCTGTCGTTTTGGATCTGCCTGCCGCTTGCCGGCATTCTAGCGGCATTTTTCGGGCTTATGCTTGGTTTTCCAGTGCTGCGGCTGCGGGGTGACTATTTGGCCATCGTCACCTTGGGGTTCGGTGAGATCGTTAGGCTCATTCTGATCAACTTCAATGCGCTAACAGGTGGCCCCAATGGCATTGGGGGCATTCCTCGCCTCACATTTTTTGGCTTGCCCTTTGCCAATAGCGCGCCTGATGGAGGAATGACGTTTCATCAGTTATTTGGCATCGAATATGCCCCGATCCATCGGGTGATGTTCCTCTACTATGTCATTTTTACCCTGGTGTTGATTACCGCGATGGTATCCATCAGACTTCGCCGCCTGCCAATCGGCCGTGCTTGGGAAGCCTTGCGTGAGGACGAGATCGCATGTCGTTCGCTGGGCGTGAATGTAACGGCAGTGAAGTTGTCAGCATTTGCAACGGGTGCAATGTTCGGTGGTTTTGCGGGCACATTCTTTGCTGCGCGCCAAGGGTTGGTCAGCCCGGAAAGTTTCACGTTCTGGGAATCGGCAATGGTGCTGATGATTGTGGTTCTTGGTGGTCTTGGAAGTCAGACGGGGGTTGTCATCGCGGCCATCGCTGTGGTTGCCGTGCCTGAATTTTCGCGAGATCTGGCGCATTTCCGCATGTTGATGTTCGGTGCAGCAATGGTGCTGCTGATGGTGTGGCGTCCGGGGGGTATTATAGGCACGCGCGCACCTAGCGTGGTGCTTGGCAGATCGTGGCGCAAGAAGCTGGCGGATACCGTTGGCGGTACGTGATATTCCAGGGTTGTGCTTAGACTTGGGCCTGCCATAATCGTCCGGTTATTGGACTTGAGTGTGATAGAGGTAAGGTGAACCATGATTAGGACTGCTGTTGGCGTGGCTGTCGCGATGGTGCTTGGTGCAAGTCCGGCCTGGTCTGAGACGCCTGTTGTTGCGATCACCTCGATCGTTGATCACCCCGCACTTAATGCCGTGCAAGAGGGGGCGAAAGACGCGCTTGCAAAAGCCGGCTTTAACGATGGGAAAGAAATCGAAATCGTTTTCGAAAATGCTCAGGGCCAGCCCGCGACGGCAGTGCAGATTGCGCGTAAGTTTGTTGGCGAAAAGCCTGCGGTGATAATCGGTATTTCAACGCCCTCTGCCCAGGCTTTGGCTTCGGCCACAAAAACAATCCCGGTGGTTTTCAGTGCTGTGACTGATCCGGTGGATGCCCAGCTTGTAAGCTCGATTGAGAAGCCTGGTGGCAATATTACTGGCGTGTCCGATCGTGCTCCAATAGAGGATCAGGTCGCGCTCATTCGCGAATTGACGCCGAACGTCAAAACGATTGGCGTGATTTTTAATCCGGGCGAGCCTAATTCTGTTAGTGCTGTTCGAGACTTGAAAGAAGCTGCCGAGAAGTTGGGGTTTGACGTAATTGAGGCGCCCACAACCAAAACGGCAGAAGTGCAGGGTGCCGCACGTTCGCTGGTTGGTAAGGCAGATGCTGTCTTCGTGCCAACAGATAACACGGTGGTTTCTGCATTTGAAGCAGTCTCTGGCGTGATGGAGGCTGCCAAGATCCCGCTGTATGCAGCAGATACTGATAGCGTTCCGCGGGGTGCTTTGGCTTCTGTAGGCTTTAATTACCGGCAGGTTGGTGAGCAGACAGGTGCGCTTGTGGCGCGTATTCTTAAAGGTGAAAAACCGGGCGATCTGTCGGTGCAGTTTGCTCAAGGTACAGATCTTTACCTCAACAAGGACGTTGCGGAAAAGATTGGTGTGACGCTATCTGAAGAGGCGGTTAAACGTGCGATCAAGGTAGTGGACTAGAGAAAAATGCAATAAATCTGCATTGCTATTTTACTCTAGTCGTTTGTTTTTCATCAGGTTTATCAAAAAACGATATCCATTTTTGAGCCTGATGCATTAAGATTCATTGACAAATATCGCATCGGCGTGCATTCGCACGCCGATGTTTATTTTCAGACGGGTGTTTGCAGAATCATGAGCAGTATCGCCCTACTGGGTGCAGTCGAACTTGGGTTGATTTACGCGCTCGTTGGCGTGGGCGTTTATCTGTCATTTCGCATTCTCGACTTTCCCGATCTCACAGTTGATGGCTCGTTTCCGTTGGGGGCGGCTGTTACGGCAGTTCTCATTATTGGCGATGTCAATCCATGGCTTGCGACGGGCGCTGGGGTGCTTGCGGGCGCAGCTGCCGGGTTCGTGACAGCTTTTGTGAGTGTGCGCTTCGGTGTGCTGCACCTGCTTGCCTCAATCCTGACAATGATTGCGCTCTTTTCCGTTAATTTGCGGATTATGGGGCGGCCTAATATCGCGTTGCTTAATGAGGAAACGGTGTTGACGCCTTATCTCGGCGGAGCAATTCCTGATGAGTATGTGCGCCCGCTAATCCTTGGTATCGTTGTGCTGCTGGTTGTGGTGTTGGTTGCGCTGTTTCTGCGGTCTGAAATAGGCTTGGCGATGCGGGCTACGGGTGCCAACGTACGCATGGCGCGGGCGCAGGGGGTGCGTACTGGTGCGCAGATTATCATTGGCATCATGCTGTCAAACGGACTTGTGGGCCTTGCAGGTGCGCTTTTTGCGCAAACCAATGGCTTTGCCGATGTGACCTCCGGGGTAGGCACCATTGTTGTTGGTCTCGCAGCTGTCATTGTGGGTGAGACCTTTATTCCGGGGCGACGTATTTTCTGGGCACTGATAGGTTGTGTGCTTGGTGCGGTGCTATACCGCATGGCGGTGCAGACTGCGCTTTCATTTGATTTTCTGGGGCTGGAGGCTTCAGATCTTAATCTTGCTACCGCGCTGTTGGTGCTTGTTGCATTGGTGTTGCCTAAATTGCGTAGCAAGGTGCCGGGAAGGAAGGCCGCATGATCGAAGTTCGCGATCTCGTCGTTACCTTCAATGCTGGTACGCCGCTGGAACGTGCCGCCCTGCGCGGTGTCTCGCTGAGACTGGATGAAGGTGAATTTGTTTCCGTAATCGGCTCGAACGGTGCTGGCAAATCGACCCTATTGGGAGCGATTGCCGGTGATGTCATGCCGACATCCGGAAAGGTGCTATTGTCGGATGATGATGTAAGTCGCGTGCCACTTGAGGTCCGTTCGCGCCATGTTGCGCGGGTGTTTCAGGATCCTCTCGCGGGTAGTTGTGGCACATTGTCGATTGCTGAAAATCTGGCCTTGGCAGCATCGAGGGGCCAACGACGCTCATTTCTGCCGGCTTTACGTCATGCGCGTTTAGCGAAAATCCGTCAGCGTATTGAAGAGCTGAACCTCAAGCTGGAAGACCGTTTGGACCAGCCGATGGGATCTCTTTCTGGTGGTCAACGTCAAGCGCTGGCGTTGGTGATGGCGACGCTTGCGCCCTCCAGCGTATTGCTGCTCGATGAACATACGGCTGCTCTTGATCCGCGGAACGCCGATTTTGTTCTCGATCTGACACGGGAGCTTGCTGCACGTTTTAATCTAACCGTCTTGATGGTTACGCATTCCATGCGGCATGCGCTTGACATTGGCACGCGTACGGTGATGCTGCATGAAGGGCGAATTCTGCTTGATGTTGCGGGCAACGCGCGGGCCAGCCTGACCATTGAGGACTTACTCGACCAATTCCGTCAGGCGCGCGGCGAAGCGTTGGCGGAAGATCGTTTGCTGATCAGCTGATGTTCATACACGTATCTCCACGCTCACCTTCATCTTCGCAATCGGACGTCGGGTCGCAAAAGCTCGTTCTTGTACAGGCTTTGCGTGTCTTGGCGGCGTTGATTGTGATTTTTGTCCATGCACAGGTCGATGCAGCGCATTTTGCTGGCCCGGAAGGTTTCATTCCCAACCGCGCGCTGCCGTGGGAGGTGGGGGTTGATATCTTCTTTGTTATTTCTGGTTTTATTATTGTGCACGCTTCGCGCAAATTGTTTGGCCAGCCTGAGAGCCGCCGGATATTTTTAGCGCATCGTCTTATTCGCATTTTGCCGCTTTATTGGGTAGCAACGCTGGCTTTTCTAAGCGTTGCTTTAGTCATGCCGCAGGCGCTGAATAGCTTGCCGCCAACTGTGTCAGAAATTGTTGCCTCATTTCTGTTTTTCCCGCTTACAAACAGTCAGGGGCTTGCACAACCTGTGTTGTCATTGGGCTGGACACTGAATTACGAGATGGCTTTTTATCTCGTTTTTATGCTGGCGGTTGCTTTACCGCGTGAGCGGGCAGTGTTTGTGGTTGCGTTGTTCTTCTCTCTGCTGGTTGGACTTGGTACCGTATTTTCCCTGCCAATGCCGTTATCATTCTGGGCCGATCCTATGGCGATGGAATTCGTATTCGGTATGGGTATTGCCTTGGCGCGGGATACGAAGGGGCGCCCCGGTATCATTTTGCGCGCTGTGCTGGTGTATGTTGCCATCTATATGCTGCGTGAGAATCTGCTTGCTGATGGAGTTGCACGCGTATTTGCGCTGGGTGTGCCTGCGGTGATGTTGGTGATGGCAGCTGTTTTAGGGCCTGAACCGCGGCTTCCACCCCTATTGGGGCGTGCAATTGTGCTTTTGGGCGATGCATCCTATGCGCTTTATCTGTTCCATCCCATGGTATTGCGCGCAACACGTCTGTTCTTTGCGGGAACGGAAATTGGGCCATGGACCTATGTCGTCATTGCCATGAGTATTGCTGTTGCTATGTCAGTGGTCGTGCATCTGGCGTTTGAAAGGCCGCTTACGCGCTATTTACGGCGGGCGTGGGAGCGCGGCGCATTTTCATGGTCGCGCAAACCCCGGTCTATCTAATATTTCGCTCTTCCAGCATCGTGATGGCGCCGGTTTGTGGATCTTGGCCACGTGTGATCAGGCGGATCCTTGAATGCGCGCCATCCGGTTGGATGTCGATCAGATGATATCCAGCACGATGATCATCGGTGCCCTTGATTGCTGATGCAGAGGGGGCACCAAGGATTGGCACGAGGGATCCGTGCGGTCCCGGAATAGTCGCGAACATCGTGCGATGATTGTGCCCATGCAGCACAAGTTCCGCACCTGTTTTAGCTAGAACCTGCTCAAAGGCGCGTGCATCGGTAAGCCTGCGCGTGAACTTGGCGCCGTTGCGATAGGGTGGATGGTGCACCATCACAACGCGGCAGAAGCCTTCGCGGCCAAGTCTGGCGAGCAATGTTTCCAGCGCTCGAAGCTGCGTATTCCCCAAAATACCGGTAGCAAAAAACGGGAATGTCGGGATGCCGGAACAGAGGCCAATCAGAGCGACGCCATTACTCTGTTTCACATAGGGAAAATGGCAACAGCTCTGCTTCGGGTCTTCTTTGTCGCCATCACGTTCGTCCCCGGTCATCCATGCTCCAAGTGCATTGTGCATGGGGGATATGGCTTCACTAACGTAGGCATCATGGTTGCCGGGCACGAAACTTACCGTGAGGGGCGAGCCAAGTTTTTCCAGAAAGTCGCGAGCTAGAGGAAACTCATCGGGAAGACCGATATTGGCGATATCGCCAGTCATCGCGATATGATCCGGCTTATGGGCTGAAATATCAGCCAGAATGCGATCAAGCAGGTCCATATCGTGGGTGCGCCAACGACTGCGGTGCCAGTTCATATAACCAGTAAGTCGCTTGCCGAGCAGATCGCGAAAGCGCGGAGTGGGCAGGGGGCCGATGTGGGCGTCGGATAAGTGCGCAATAAGCATTGGGTCTCAGAATATCTTGATGTTACGCCATAGCGGCACCATGGCCGGCAGCTTTCATGTCGCTGCCAGGACTGAAGCCGTCAAGCGCTGACAATGATATACTTGCCATAAATACCAGAAATCCGAGGACAATCACCTGAAATCTGACAGAAGAGCATTCGGCAAAAGCCAGATATATGCGGATGGACAGGCGCGCGAACTCGTGATAGATGGCGTGCCAGAAGGAAAAGATAATGAAGCAATTCCGGCTGATCCAGCGACGACGATGCAGGTGCATGCGCACGCTGTATGTGTTTGTGCGCGTACCGGCTTGAGTGCCGGACAGGCAGCTTTCAACGCTTCATGATATCTCTGGCTGCGATAGCGCGGCTACCTTGGGTGATCCTTCTTCATGACCTCACTTGCATTGACCATTCGCCACGAGCATCCTGCTGATCAGGATGCTATCGATCGTATGCATGAACGGGCTTTTGGTCCCGGTCGTTTTGCCCGCACGGCCTATCGTTTACGCGAAGGTGCGCCACCGCTTGCGCCGCTCTCATTCGTCTCTTTGGTTGGTACGCTGATTGTTGGCTCTGTCCGTCTTACGCCCGTGATTGCCGGTGGGCAGCCTGCACTGGTGCTTGGACCGCTGACCGTTGAGCCTGCATTTATGGATCGCGGCATCGGCAGTGCGTTGATGAAGGCTTCGTTGGATGCCGCCACTGAGGCTGGACATGGCCTCGTCATTCTGGTGGGGGATGCGCCTTATTACGCGCGTTTCGGATTTAGTGTTGTGCCGCCCGGACGTTTGGTGCTGCCCGGACCGGTTGATCCCAAACGTTTCTTATACCGAGAGCTGCGCGAGGGCGCTTTTGCTTTGGCTAGCGGTGCTGTCGCGGTGTTACCCGCAGCTGCGTGATAAAACGTCGGGCGTTCTGATACATCAGAACTGCGTTCTGAAATTGCATCAAACCAGAAAGTGGATTCTGCTCTAATTTTCGTGTCTTACCGCAACTGACCTTCAAGCGAATGATCAACTTGAAGGCAAACTGCTTTAAGTCACGCGCGTCGGCGGCTTTCGATAAGCCACGCTCCGAGCACCGCCCAGATCAGCAGAGCAAGTCCTGCCAGTCCTATGCCCAGCGGTAGTTCGTGCACGCCTGTGATGATGGCGCTGTTGCTTGGGCGCAGACCAATCCAGCCATTGCCGGCGAAATTTGAGCCCACGCTTACAACATCAATGCGCGGCACCACCGGAGTGCCGCTGCCGTTATCAACGCGTTGCACCATGCCCCCGGTCGCGCCTGCGAGAGGGGCCAGACGTTGTGTATCGCTGAACACATCCGTGAGTTCGCGCGGGTTTTCAGGGCCTGCGTTGACGAATGCAGACAGGGTGCCATCCGTAAGGCGATAAAGGCCAAGTTGATTATTTTCCACGTTGGCGGAAAACAGGCCTGGTTTTACGGGGGCGAGTGTAATCACCTGCGTGCTGCCATCGGGCGCAGTTAGCGTTACGGGTTGTGGCGTATCGGCCATTGTCTGGCGCTCAATGGCGATGAGCCCATCGCGTGAGAATGCGCGTAGTGCTTCCTCTTCCAGTGCTGGTTCGCGCATCAGCCAGTGGGATAGGCGGCGCAGCAGATCCACATGCGGCCCGCCGCCCTCAAATCCACGCGCCCACAACCAGGCGTGGTCAGATAGCAACAGTCCGATGCGTCCTTTTTCGTGGCGTGAAAGGATGAGCAGTGGCAATTGGTTGGTGCCATCCATAAGCGTTGTGCCGCCTTGCACGTTCGCCCCAATCTGACGCAACCATTCTCCCCATTTTGCTTGCCCTCCCGATGGTGCTCCACCGGGCAGATCGCGGGTTACGGGATGTCTGTCCCCGGTTGCTGTGACGTGAGGGCGGAAACTTTTCTCATGTACGCGGCCATCTGGCGTTGCCGGCAGGATCGCGCCCAGCGAGGTGCGCGCAACGCTTGATGCGCCAGCAAACTCCGGCCCCGATGCCAACAGCAGCGCGCCACCCTGACGGACATAATCCGCGATGTTGTCGTAATAGATTGGCGGCAGCACGGTGAGGTTGGCGTAGCGATCAAAGATGATCAGATCAAAATCATTGATCCGCTCCTGAAACAGCGCCCGCGTGGGGAACGCAATCAGAGACAGCTCATTGATTGGTGTACCGTCCTGCTTCTCCGGCGGACGCAGGATCGTGAAGTGTACCAGATCGACGTTGGCATCTGATTTCAACAGGTTACGCCAGGTGCGCTCTCCCGGATGCGGTTCACCAGACACCAGCAGTACGCGCAGTTTATCGCGCACGCCTTCTATGGTGAGGATGGCGCGGTTATTGGCTGGCGTAAGCTCGCCTGCAAGCGGTTCGGTCTCGATTTCAAGAACATTGGGGCCGGGGTGATCGATGGGGATCGATAATGGCACTGGTCGGCCGGTAGGCGCCTGAATTGAGCCAAGCTCCTTGCCATCCCGTCGCACTGTCAGCTTGGCAGCGCCGGTGCCACCACGCTCATCAACGACAACACGGATGGTCTGATTGCGTCCTACAATACCAAAACGTGGGGTGTCGATAAGGGCTACTCGCCGATCACGTTCCTGTTCCTCGCCGGTAATCAGTGCATGCAACGGGGCGTTAAAGCCAAGGGCTGCGGCATTTGCCGGCACATCATGCACCACGCCATCGGTGATTAAAATTGCACCTGCCACACGCTCAGCCGGTACATCGGCCAAAGTGCGTGCAAGGGCGCCAAACAGGCGCGTACCATCGCCGCCTTCACCCTCGCTTACGTCCACGAAGCGTGGTTCTATACCGGACAGCGCCGCCAATTGTTGGGCTACTGCGTTATGCACGGCGGTTGTCTGTGCATCCCGCGGGCCGAGTTTTTGCGACGCGCTGCGATCTGTAATGACAGCGACGATGTCGTTAAGCGGCTCGCGCTCATGCGAAACGATGGCCGGATTTGCCAATGCGCCAATCATCAACGCAAGCGCTATGCCACGGAAAAGCCCGGGCCAGAACCCGCGACCAATAAAGGCGATGATCGTTAAAAGCACAGCGGCAATCGCCAATCCGACCATTACCGGGAATGGCAGCAGGGGAGAAAAGCTGAGTGTGGGCAGTGTGTCGATAAACATCAGCCGTTCCTATTGCCCCAGCCTGTCGAGGAGTGCTGGCACATGCACCTGATCGGCCTTATAGCTACCGGTAAGCACATACATAACCATATTCATGCCCCCACGTGCTGCCATTTCGTGCTGCTCTTTATTGGAGCCGACAGTGGGGTAAAGCGGTGAGCCGAAGTTATCCGTGGCCCACGCGGCAGCGAGATCATTGGAGGTGATGATGATAGGCGACACGTTATCGCCGCTACGTGCCGGGCGCGACTCACCTTGTTGCATAGGGGGCAATGCTTCAACCCACGTTTGGCCAGTGGCATAGCGGCCAGGGAAATTATCCATTAGAAAGAAGGTTTTGGTAAGCACGTGATCCGGCGGCACAGGTTCAAGTTCGGGAATATCGAGACCAGCCAGCATTTGCCGCAGGCGGGCCGTTTCTGGTGAGGGAGCATTGCTGCCCGTCTGGCTCCAGGCGTCGCGTGTATCGAATATCACGGTGCCGCCAGCCTTCATGAAGGCATCGATCCGCCGCAACGATGCTTCGGATGGCATGGGCTGATCTGCCGTGATTGGCCAATAGATCAGCGGATAGAATGCCAGTTCGTCCTTTGACGGATCAATCCCAACAGGATCTGCTGGCTCGAAGGATGTGCGGTAAGATAATTCCTGGCTCAGGCCCGCAAGGCCAGCGCGGCTTATTTCATCCACCTCATTATTGCCCGTTATCACATAGGCAAGGTGCGTTTGCAGTGCCGATTGTTTTGCGGTTTCAGAAAGAGGTTTTTGCGCAGAAGTATGCGTTGTCATGGAAACAACGATGAAGCCTGCAAGCAGTATTGTGGCAGCTGCTCCAGAAGATCGCAGATTGGGGCGCCTCAGCCTGCCGCCGAGCATAGCACTGATTGCGGTATCTGCCATGAACAACAGCAGTGCAAGCAATAGCGCCGGTAACCGCAGATCGATGCTGAGTGGGGAGGACAATGGCTGAATAGTATCCTCAACAGCTGAGAGATCCAATGCAGCCAAGCGATCCTCCGGATTAAGCGCATTGACGGCAATCGGCGCTTCGCTGGTACCATAAAAGCCCGCAGGGTGATCAATCGATGCGCGTGTGGATATACCACGCACAATGGGGCGTGCCGTTGCGGGCGGATTACGGAATACGCCAAAACCGTCGAGAATGCGAAGCGGCGAGGCGGTTTCGAGGGCATCTGCGGTTGCAGCATCGCTGCCAGTATTCTTGCCCGACATCGCAATAATCCGGCGAAGCATATCTACGAATGTCCCGGATAAGGGCAGGTTCGACCATGTTGCATCGGCTGTGACATGCACCAGCACGATCAGCCCGTCGCCACGCCGTTCTGCGGTGACAATGGGTGTACCATCCGAGAGCGCTGCCCAGGTGCGGCGGGTAAGATCGGCATCAGGCTCAGCCAGAATCTGACGGTTCACAGTGACCTCATCAGACAAAGCCAGACCTTCAAATGGGCTTTTTTCCGGGAAGGGAGCAAGCGTACGTGGTGTATCCCATGATAATGCACCACCAATGGTACGTTCACCCTGACGTAGCCTTACTGGCACCAATTCCTCATCACTATTGGCCATGCGTGGACCAGCGAAACGGAGCAGCACGCCACCCTGTTTCACGAATTCTTCCAGCTTGCGGGTGGTCTGTCGGTCAATGTTGCCAATGTCCGTCATCGCGATGACCGTGGCGTTTTCATCGATCAGTTGGCTCACAACTTCAGGCAGAGACCCACGTGGTTCACGTAGCTCAGCGAAGGGTTCCAGCGCGCGTGAAAGATAGAACGTGGGTGACAGCAATGGTTGGCTTGCAGTATCCGCGCCCGCGCCAGAAATCAGGCCGACACGGTTGCGGCGCTGGCGGTCATCGACAAGGGTGACAGCACCAGCCGATGCCTGCCCCACGATATCGATGCGTGCAACGCTATTGCGGATCTCAATCGGCAGCGCGAACAAAGCCTTTGTTTCAAGGGTATCCTGTGCGAAGGCAAACGCGGTTTCGCCCAGTGGCAGGCCTTTGAAATCAACGGCACGCAGGCTACCTTGTGGCAAAGTTTGCGTATTGGCGCGGGTCAAGGTGACTTCAAGACCATCACGGGTGTTGGCGCTGCCCGCAAGAGCGAGAGAAGATGCAAACGGTTCAGCATGGATAACGAGCGCCCGCGCACCCTTCAGCGCATTGAGGCGCGTTGCGAAATTACCCCGCTCAGTATCCGCATTGATGGTTGGGGCTTGGATAGTTGTGCGATCGCTGATCCAGACGATGGCAGCATCGGCATGCTGATCAAGAAACTTCTGAATTTGCGGCAAATGGGCTTCGCGTGTCGCCTCATAAGGGCGTGGCTCCAGCGCGCGAAGACGGTCTTGCGCTTCTGCTCCATTGGTCAGGGTGATGTCAGCCGGGGCATCAGCCAAGCCTACGATGGCAGTGGCGCGCTTGTCACGTGTTGTGGCCGCTAGTACATTCTGGGCACTATTAAGGCGTGCCCGCCAATCATGTGCAGCAGAAAAACCGTTATCGAGCAGCAGTAGCACCGGCCCATTGCCAGGCATGGCTGGAAGCGGGTTCCAGGCGGGCCATGAGGCTGCAAAGATAAGGAGTGCTGCAATCAGCACACGCAGCAGCAACAGCCACCACGGTGTGCGCGCGGGCGTGTTTTGTTGGGGGGCAAGGTCAAGCGCCAACCGTAGCGGGGGAAAGGCGATGCGCTTCGGCGTAGGCGGCGTGATGCGCAGAAGCAGCCACAGCGCGGGCAGCAGCGCCAGCGCCAGCAATGTCAGCGGCGCGGCAAAAGCAAATGGAAGACTGAAGAGTTCCAGGCCAAACATATCAATCATCCCTGCCGCGACGGCTAGCGAGAAGCGTCAGCACGCGAAGTGCAGCCTCGCTTGCGGGTCTGTCGGTGTGATGAATTGTCATCGTGAAACCATGCCGGGTGAAGATCTCGCGCAATCCATCACGATGGGCAGCAATTCGTTGCCGATACTCTGCGCCCCAACTCGCTGCATCGCCAAGATAAAGACGTGCGCCGTTTTCCGGATCAACAAGCTCAGTTTGGCCGGTGAAAGGAAAGGTTTCCTCAACCGGGTCCACAATGAGGATGGCATGCCCATATGCGCCATTTGATGCAATGGATGCGATTGTCTTCTCAACTTGTTCTAATGCAACCAGAAAGTCGCCAATAATCAGAGGTTCGCTGCGGCGTTTCAGTGGGATGTGAGGGGGTAAGTCGCTGTTGACGTCCTGAGTATCTGAGGCAAGCGTTTGCGCGATCTGTTCGCCGATACGTCGTGATGCGCGCGGGCTTAGGCGCCCCATGTAGCCAACGCGCTCGCCAGCTGTCACCAGTGCTTCTGCAAGTGCCAGCCCTAGAACAATCGCGCGCTCGACTTTCGGTGCGGTGGCAAGATCAGAAGCGTAGGCCATGGATATTGAACGGTCGATCCATAGTTCGATGGTCTGGGCGGCCTCCCATTCACGCTCACGTACGTAGAGCTTTCCATCCCGGGCGGAGCGTCGCCAGTCAATACGAGTAGCCGCCTCACCGGAGTCAAAGGGGCGGAATTGCCAAAAACTCTCGCCAGGGCCCGCCCGTCTGCGGCCATGAATGCCATGGGTGAGATTGCTGGCCACGCGTCGCGCCTCCAGCACCAAACGTGGCAGGCGTGTGGCGAGATCATGCGCCAGCTCTGCTTCACCCAATCCGGGGAAGCGGCTGTTTTCCGGCAAGACTTCAACACGCGCCATTCGTTATATATCCGTTTAAGATTTCATCATAACATATTGCAGGTTAATCGTATTTCGTTATATGCCTTCAACCAGCCTTGCGATGATGTCTTCCACTGTGTGGCCCTCAGCGCGGGCGGCGAAGGTCAGGGCGATGCGGTGTTTGAGCACGGGTTCTGCCAATTCACGTACGTCGTCCAGCGATGGCGCGAGGCGTCCTTGAAGGAGCGCGCGGGCGCGCGCAGCCAAGGTAAGGGCTTGGCTGGCGCGCGGGCCAGGGCCCCAGGCGAGCTTGTCGGCAAGGCCAGCTTTTCCCTCACCTGGACGAGCAGAGCGTACGAGATCAAGGATGGCCTCAACCACGCTATCACCAACAGGAAGGCGACGTACGAGACGCTGGATTGCGACAAGCGTTTCCGTGTTAAGGGCGGCCGTAAGTGGCTTGTCTTCCGTGCCGGTTGTTTCCAGTAGAATGCGGCGCTCGGCATCGCGATCGGGGTACGTGACATCGATTTGTAGCAGGAAGCGGTCGAGCTGTGCTTCCGGAAGCGGATAGGTGCCTTCCTGCTCAATGGGGTTCTGGGTCGCGAGAACGTGAAATGGTTGCGGCAGATCGTAGCGTACGCCTGCGACAGTTACATGATGTTCCTGCATGGCCTGTAGCAGCGCAGACTGGGTGCGCGGGCTGGCGCGATTGATCTCATCCGCCATGAGCAGCTGTGTAAAAATCGGTCCCCGCACAAAACGGAAGCTGCGCTGGCCTGATGCGGTTTCGTCGAGAATTTCACTGCCGAGAATATCGGAGGGCATCAGATCTGGTGTGAATTGAACGCGTTGGCTATTAAGCCCCAGAACGGTGCCCATAGCCTCCACCAAACGGGTTTTGGCAAGGCCGGGTACGCCAACCAACAAGCCATGGCCACCAGCCAGGATGGTGACAAGTGCCAGTTCCACCACGCGTTCCTGTCCAAAGATCACAGAGCCGATGGCTTCACGCGCCTTTGCGGTGGCACTCAGCGCCATCTCTGCCTGTGCCACGATCGCAGTGGCGGCAATGGTGGCGTCGTCTAGCGCTGTGGCTGTCATCGTATCGGTTCCTGCCTTTGTGCGCTGACGCTATCTTTGCGTCATCCGCAGACTGCATATTTGGATAATCCCACCGTCTTTGTTGGGTGCAGATGCCGCGTCAGTCAAGCGGGCAACATCACAGGGTGGGACAATGCGCTGATGATGACTATAATAGAACCAAATCACAACACATCCTGCGGATGCTCGCTAATTAATTTCAGTTCAGACTCCGCGCTCTTGAGTTAATGTTTGAGCCAAAACCGCAACGATATAATATGCGGCAAAACTATTAGGGGAGGTGAATATGTCGACCTTGCAAGAAGACACAGGCGGCGCACCACCAGTTAATCCGGCAACAGGTGGTCGTCCAGAGATGCCAATTGATACGCCACAAGGCTTGGCGCGGCTTCTTTCAGCAGCAGAAGGGCTTGGTGCGCGAGAGGGGGTGGACAAATGGAATCCGCCCGATTGCGGGTGCATCGATATGCGTATCGGGGCCGATGGGGTGTGGATTTATCAGGGAACGCCTATCGGACGTCCCGCTTTGGTGCGTCTTTTCGCGTCGATCTTGCGCCGGGAAGGTGATCGTTACGTGCTTGTTACCCCTGTCGAAAAGGTGGGGATAAAAGTTGATGACGTGCCATTCCTTGCTGTTGAAATGGCGCGTGATTCTGCAACAGGCCAATTACATTTCCGCACAAATCTCGATGATGCTGTGGTGGTCAACAAAGACTTTCCATTGCGTTTTTCAATCGATGCGGGTGGCGGATTTCGTCCCTATGTCAAAGTGCGTGGCGATTTGTGGGCGCGATTGACGCGCGCACTCGTCGCGGATCTGTTGGCGCAGGCCGAGGAACGTAAGGTTGATGGCCGTTCTGTCGTCGGTATTGCTTCAGGCGATGCGTTCTTTCCGATTGCTGAGACAGCGGCCTTCTATAGCGAGGATCCCGCGTGAGTGTGCCTGATGTGGCCGTTTCACAGCTGATTACGCATTTGAGTGAAAGGTTATATCCCGCACCTTCCTTTGGTTTAAGCACTGGGGTAGCTGCGGAATATGCCTTTGGAGATCACGCGCTCGGCAATGCCTTGCCGGATATTCATCCTATCCGGCCAGCGGCTGTGCTTGTGCCTCTGGTTGTGCGCGATGGGGCGGGTGGCCCTCAATACAACATGCTGCTGACCCAACGTGCGGCAACGCTGCGTCAACATGCTGCGCAGATTGCCTTTCCTGGTGGAAAAATTGACCCCACCGATGCATCCCCGCTCGCGGCAGCGCTACGTGAGGCCAATGAAGAAATCGGTCTGCCGGCAGCTCTCGTGCGCCCGTTGGGCTATCTCGATCATTATCTTTCTGCAACCGGCTATAACATCGTGCCAGTAGTGGGGATCATAGATCCGCAATTCTCGCCCCATGCGAACCCCGATGAGGTGGAGGATGTTTTCGAGGTGCCGCTCGATTTCCTCATGAACGTTAATCATCATGAGCGTCATGCACGAGAATGGCAGGGTACGCTGCGTCATTATTATGCAATGCCCTATGGCAAGCGCTATATCTGGGGAGCAACTGCGGGAATCATCCGCAACCTCTATGAAAGGCTATATGCGCCATGAAACGTCGCACTATCAATGGGATGCTTTATGAGACAATCTTATGACCAGAGCCGTGTTTGAGGCGCTTGTCCTGTTTCTAAGCCCGTTTGTCCTGTTTGCGATCTATCTCTATTTGCGTCAGCGCAACCCATGGACGCGTGAGGCTTGGGATGGTCACGTGCCATGGCTTGTGCTTGTAGGCCTGCTCATCGCTATTGGTAGTTTTGTCATCACGGGTCTCACGGCAGAGCGCAACACCGGCGCGTATGTGCCCACGCATCTTGAGGACGGCAAGTTGGTGCCGGGACATTTCAAATGATGAACGAAGTGCGTGCACAAAAGCTGCTCGATGATCCTGTATTGCGCCACGTGTTGACGGTGATCGATGCGCAAGGGGCGGACACGCGGATTGTCGGTGGGGCAGTGCGTAATGTGCTGATGGGCCTGCCCGCGAACGATATCGATTGCGCCACGACTGCCACTCCGCAGGAAGTTGCGGAGCTGGCAAGGGCTGCAGGCCTGAAAGTCGTGCCAACCGGAATCGACCATGGCACAGTGACAGTCGTTGCCCATGGTCGGCCGTTTGAGATTACCACCTTGCGGCGAGATGTTGCAACCAATGGCCGCCGCGCGGAGGTTGCGTTCGGGACTGATTTTGATATCGATGCGCATCGGCGCGACTTTACGATGAACGCGCTTTATCTCGATAAGCACGGCAAGCTCTACGATTTCACGAATGGCTTGGCTGACATCACAGCACGGCGTGTGCGTTTTATCGGTGATGCCGCGACCCGCATTCGCGAGGATTACCTTCGCATTTTACGTTTCTTCCGCTTTTCAGCGGATTATGGCGTTGGTGCGCTTGATGCAGCAGGCTTGGCTGCCTGCATTCAGGAACGCGCTGGTCTGGCGCAACTCTCGCGGGAGCGTGTGCGCTCCGAAATGCTGCGGATTCTCGTGGCAAGGCGCGCGGTAGAGGTGGTGACAGATCTCAGTGATATAGGTGTGCTTACGGCAATCACGGGTGGTGTGGCAGAGCTTGGGCGCTTCACGCGTGTTGCTTCAGGCGCAGATGATGCTGTGATCCGCTTGTTGGCGCTTTCGGTTGTGGTGCCGGAGGATGCCGAACGGTTGCGGGAGCGGTTACGGCTCTCCAATGGGGAGTTCGATCGGTTAAATAAGGCAGGCTCGCTGATCGCCCGTATGCATGGTCGTCGCGAGACGGTTGATGTGCGTACGTTGCGCCGTCTGGTTGTTGAGCTGGGATTGCAGCCAGTGGCAGATGCGACAACCGTGCTGGCAGGAGAGCCGACGCCTGTGTTGAATGATGCCGCGCATGCTTTGCTTGCTGATTTTATCAATGGCAGTCAAAGGGTGCCGGTTTTTCCACTTACAGGCAAACATCTTGCCGCAGCAGGTGTTTCTGCTGGGCCGCGTATGGGGCGTGTGTTGGCCCGTGCGCGCGACCTATGGCTTGATGCTGATTGCAGCAGTAATGCAGATGATCTCAACGCGCTGTTGGCCAAGGCGGTTATTCAGGTGCCTTGATCGCTGTTATGGCGTGGGTAAGGGATCAGCAGTCTGTTCAATGTGGGGGGGCATGCTCTGCGATATCAGACATAGCCCAAGCCCGCCGGCAGCTAGCGCTGCCGATACCAATGGCAGGCTGTCATAACTAAGGCCGAGCGTCAGCGCCATGCCGCCAATCCATGCGCCACTGGCATTGCCAATGTTGAAGGCGGCCTGATTGAGTGTAGAGGCCATATTGGGTGCATCGCTGGCCGTATCGACAACACGTATTTGTAGCGGTGCGACGACAGCAAAATCGGCGATGCCCCATAAAAAGATGACAGCGACTGCCAGTTGCCACACAGGTAGGGCGAAATGCAGCCAGATAAGCAAAATGATCAAAGAGATAAAAATCCCGTTGATCGATGACATCAACCGCCAGTCGGCGAGGCGTCCACCCAGAAAATTGCCGATGGTGATGCCGACACCAAACAGCAGCAGCACCCATGTAACATGATGTGGCTCCAGGCCCGATACCTCACGCAGCATTGGGGCAATGTAGGTGAAGAGGCTGAACAGACTGGCAGAGGCCATGATACTCATGCCCATCGCCAGCATGACCTGCGATTTCCCCAGCACCCGAAACTCGCGCATGATGCTCGCCTTCGGGTTTGGGATGTTGGATGGTACTAGCACGGCAAGGGCTGTTACCGCAGCGACACCAATCAATGATACCGCCCAGAAAGTTGAACGCCATCCCAACTCCTGCCCCAGAGCGGTGCCTGCTGGAACGCCAAGAATGTTCGCCAACGTCAGCCCGCCAAACATCATAGCCACTGCTTGAGCGCGCTTATTTTTAGCGACAAGATTTGAGGCGACCACAGCCCCGATGCCGAAATAGGCGCCATGGCAGAAAGCCGTTACGACGCGTGCACCCATCAGAAGCCAGTAAGAAGGAGCGATCGCACACAGCACGTTGCCCAGTATGAACACGCAAGTGAGCGCGATCAGGGTTGCCTTGCGCGGCAGACCGTTGGTGATGACGGCAACAATCGGCGCGCCAACAACAACACCCAGCGCGTAACCCGATACCAGATGTCCCGCCGCAGGAATGCTGACGCCAAGATCTGCGGCGACCTCCGGCAGCAGGCCCATAATGACAAACTCGGTAGTGCCTATGCAGAATGAAGCAGCAGCAAGAGCGAGCAATGATAATGGCATTATGAGCTTCCTCACTCATGGAGTTTTGAGCATGAAGCATTGAGAATTATCGGGTTCTGCAAATAAAACAACTATCCATGTTGCAGTGCAGCTATGTTTTATAAGCGAGTGTTGCTCACACTTTGAGCATAAATTCTTTGATTATGCGTCGGGCTTTTAAGTGAAGGAGATCTGTCCCGCCAGCAATGCACCAATCACGGCCGCAGACAATACACTGCCATCATGCAGTGCCAACACTAGCCGTGAGGGTGGTCCGTTTTCATGTAGCCACTGCGTGGTGCCCGCTACGCTGATCGACCATCCTGCACCTAGCAGCGTAAGTGATAGCGTAAACATGCCCGCTGTTTCTGCGATGGCGAAGACAGGTATGCTCAAGGCAATCAATGCAAGACCGGCCAATGCAATCATCGGCGGTGTGAGGCGAGCGGGTAAATGAGCTGTGAAAAGAGCGGGTGCGTACATCGCAACCATATGCCAGGAAATGCCTGCAAAAATAAGGCCCGGCGATAATCCGCAGCCGGCCATAGCCAAGGGTGCAGCGGCCATCAGCATCGTCATGACCAACCATGCCACGACGCCCGCAAAAGTTGCCCCTGCTACGGCCTGCCAGTCTGTAACAGTTGTTAGGCGCAATGCTGCCGCTTCGACTTCTTGCGCCTCGATCATCTCAGTCGAAGTTGTGGGTAGGGTCAGGGCCAAAGCAAATGCGCCAACCTGCGCAGCAGCAGCGGCGAATGCCGTGCCAACAAAGAGATTGGGCGCAGCCAGCCCTTCCGCGAAACCGGCAAGCGAGGGCGCAACCAGCCCAACAAACGCACCGGCTCCAAATACAGCTGCGATTGCAGCTTTGCGATCGGCCTCGCCTGTAACGCTGGCGGCGGCGTGGCGATAGAAAAGACCAAAGCCATTAGCAATGCCAAGCCAGAATGCACCCAGTAAAAGCGAAATGAATTGATGATGGAGCAGGGCCCATCCCACCATGACGCCGCCCGCAATGCCAAGGCTGGCACCCAGTGCGAAAGCCGCTCGCCTGCCAAAGGCATCCATTAGAAAGGATGCAGGAAATGTCGCCACTGTTGCACCAATCAGCATGGCTGCATAAGGCAGTGTTGCCATCCATGGCATGGGAGCCAGAAATGCCCCTGCGAGCGGCAGGGTGCCAACAGCCAGCACTTGCGACAGCACTGCCAGGGCAAAGCCCACAGCGAGGCGATGGACGTGACGGCTGGCAGCGGGATCGGCAATGCTGAACGATGGCGCGCATAGACAGGCAAGCCTGCCCGCACGTGCTGTCATTTCACCGATCGGCAGTCCCATCAGCGTTGTTCTGCCTGAGATGCAGGAGGGAGATCGTCATCGTTGAGCACCCGCAGGCTTGCGCCCTCCAGGTCCTCATACTGATCGCTGCGCATGCACCACATAAAGCCAGCCAAACCCGCAAGGCCGAGTGCTAATGCCAACGGAACCAGCATCAATAATGCATTCATAGCGTTGCTCCTTGCGCAGAAATGCCCACGGTTGACGCCGCTTGAGAGCTGTCTCCGATCGTGATTTTGCTCTCACCTTTGCGAGCGCGCAAGGCATTGAGCGTGACAATGAGTGATGAACCAGACATAGCCACCGCCGCAACAAATGGTGTGACATGTCCCAGAAAGGCCAGTGGCACTGCTATCAAATTATAAATCGCGGCAATTGCCAGGTTTTGTAACATCAAGCGCCGTGCTTTGCTGCTGACGCTTACGGCAGATAGAACCGGCGCAAGCCGTTCACCAAGAAACACGCCATCAGCCTGTGCCTGTGTCAGGTCTGCAGCGGTGACGGGTGAGAGCGAGACATGCGCTGCCGCAAGTGCTGGCGCATCATTGAGGCCATCGCCCACCATCAGCACTTTGCGCCCCTGTGCCTTAAGCGCTGCCAGCACCGCAATCTTGTCTTGCGGCTTTAGACCGCCTTGCCAGGCCTCAATACCAAGTTGTTGTGCGATGGGGGCGACTGCATCAGGCCGGTCTCCAGAAAGGATGAATAAGGACAGGCCACGCTTTGCCAGATCACGCGTTATTGCAATAGCATCGCTGCGCAGCGTCTGCCGGATTTCCAGCAATGCGCGCTGCTCGCCCAGTTGCACGGCAACCAGTGATGTATCGGCGTTTACGGGTTGCGGTGCTTCGCTAAAACCGCAGAATGTAGGGCTACCAAGGCGGGCCTCCACACCTTCAATGAGCACGCGTACGCCTTCCCCAGGATGTTCTTCCACAGCATCAAAGGGTGCAGCGCGACCTGCTTCCTTTGCAACAGCGGCAGAAAGAGGATGCGCGCTGGATAGCGCCAGCCGGCCTGCAATTACAAGCAAGTCTGCCGGAATGCTCTCAACGTTAGCAACGCGCGGTTCGGGCACGGTGAGTGTGCCTGTCTTATCGAAAACGACGGTATCGGCTTCCGCTAACCGTTCTAGCGCATCACCTGAATTAAGCAGTAGATTGGCGCGAAATAGCGAGCCTGCTGCAACCACCTGCACCGCAGGAATAGCAAGCGCCAATGCGCAGGGGCAGGTGATGATCAGCACGGCAATGGCTGTGATCGCTGCATCATGGAAGGAATAGCCCCAAAGCATCCACACAATCAGCGTCAGAGCGGCAGCACCATGCACGATGGGTGCGTAGGCCCGAGCGGCCCGATCCGCAAGATGCATATAGCGCGAGCGCCCCTCTTGCGCGCTTTCCAGCAAACGTTCGATATCATCGATTAGTGTTGCCTGGCCTGCGGCTGTAACTTCGAGTGTTAGTGCGCCATTGCGGTTCAGGCTGCCTGCATAGACGGTATCGCCCATGATGATATCGCGAGGACGTGTTTCACCGGTGATAAGGCTTTCATCAATCGAGGTTGCGCCCGTTAATGCCCTGCCATCAGCGGGGATGCGCTCGCCCGGCAGTACTTGCACCCGTTCACCCGGATGCAAAGCCTCTGCTGGTGTCAGTGTGATGCTGCCATCTGCCTCAATCCGGCGTGCGGTGACGGCTTTTAAAGCTGCGAGATTGCCTGCAACCGCTCGTGTCTTGCGGCGCATTGCCTGATCCAGCACGCGCCCGCAGAGCAGGAAGAATAAAAGCGTAACGGCTGCATCGAAATACGCATCTCGTGCGTGGTTCATTGTCTCCACGATCGACATGCCAAGCCCAAGCATGATGCCAAGCGTTATCGGCACATCCATGTTGAGATGCCCGTTGCGCACAGCGCGCCATGCACTGGTAAAGAAGGGTTGGCCTGCATAAGCCGCTGCGGGCAGGGCAATGAGGGCGGAAATCCAATGAAACATGTCGCGTGTTTCAGACGTGATATCCGAAACATTGCCAGCCCATACTGATACCGACAACAGCATCACATTCATTGATGCAAAGCCAGCAACCGCAAGGCATTTGAGCAAATGCTGCATACGCTGCGCTTCAGCCTGCTCGACTTCGCGGGCCACAAAGGGCTGGGCACGGTAGCCGAGTCGTCGTAACTCATCGAGGATTGTTGCGGGAGTGAGCTTCTCCTCATCCCAATTGACTGTAAGCCGGTGGCGGCTGTAGTTCACCCGTGCCGCGAGCAGCCCGGGTAGACGTTGCAATCCATGCTCGATCTCGCCAATGCAGGCGGCGCAGGTCATGCCTTCAACCGCCAGATCAAGGCGTGCAGCCCCATTTTCATGGCGGATGAAACCAGCAAGGTCCAGCGTCATCGACATAGCTTATCCCTTCGGCTAGTTCAGCACTACGCGGCTGGAAGAGCGGAACATTTGTTCGCCCTGGCGGTCTAGATCAAGGTCGATGCTCCATCTGCCGGCGGTGGTGTCAATCTCGGTGCTGTATGTGCCGTCGCCCTTATCAACCATCGCAATGTACTGATCGCGACGTGAATCTGTCGGGTGGATGAGGATCAATGTTGCATCCAGCCCTGCAACCGGCTGGCCGTTCATATTTGTTACGCGAGCTTCAACTGGCCCTTTGGCGGCGCATGCGTGCCGCTCACTTGCGCATCCTTGATGTTCAGCGGCTTGTGTGCCTGCAATGCGCGGCAAGGCAATATCGACTTGCCAGTTCAGGCGCTTCTGTGCTTTGGCGGCATCGCGATCGCGTGCAAAGTTAAGGCCGGCGCGGTAGCTGCTGATTTTTTCAGCACCGCCACTCGTGGATAAAGCCGCGCGGATCATAAATGCATTCACGGCTGCAATTGTGCCGAAGAACCCGATCAGACACAGCAGCACCATTCGGCCCGTGAGTTTGCGTTCCCGCAGGGGGCGGGTTGCTTGTTGTTCAGAATGGGGCGCGGGGGTCGGCATGGTTGAGATCCTTAATTATTGGCCGAAGAAGTGATCAACTGCGCTTGCTCGCGCTGTGCCGCTGTCATCAGTAATGTTGAAGACGACTTGCTCTGCGGCAGGTAATGAGCCGCGCGGTTCGTCGTGAACGGTTACAAAGGCCCGGACTTCACGCGTTTGATCTGGCCCTATGGTGAAAGTGACGCGCTCATCGGATGCATTTTCATTGCCAATAGCGGAGAGCGTAGCGCCTGGTAGTAGCGTGCCGTCTGGTCGTGAGATTGAGAGCGTAAAGGTGCGTGCATCGCGGTATTTGTTGATTAAGCGCAGTGTGTACGCGTTGCGTACGGAGCCATCTGTAAGGCGTACCAATATTGGGTTGCGGTCGTGCAATACACTGATGCCTGTGGTTGAGCGCGTTGCCAGCGTATAGATCATCGCGCTACCGACCACCGCGATAATGAGCGCGTAGATGACCGTGCGCCAGCGGATAATCCGCACCCGTGTCGGCTTGCCCTCCATGCGCGCCTGGACATTGCGATCGGTATCGTAGGCGATGAGACGGGTGGGGCGGCCGATCTTTTCCATCACTGTATCGCAGGCGTCGATGCACAATCCGCACTGAATGCAGCCGAGCTGGCTACCTTCGCGGATATCCACGCCCGTGGGGCATACATTGACGCATTGGAAGCAATCGATGCAATCGCCTGCAGGTTCGCCCTTTTCTCGCAGCACGGCACTGCGCTTAAGCGGTCCGCGCGGTTCGCCCCGATCATAACGATAGGTAACGTTGAGGGCATCTTCGTCAGTCAAGGCGGCCTGAATGCGCGGCCACGGACACATGTAGAGGCAGACCTGCTCCCGCATGTGGCCAGCCAACGTATAGGTGGTGAAGGTAAGGATGCCGATCCAGATGTATGCGGAAGCTGGGGCTGTAAAGGTTGCCAGCTCGCGCACGAGGGTTGGTGCATCGGCGAAATACAGTACCCATGCGCCGCCGGTCCACCACGCTATGATGATCCATACGCTATGCTTTGCAATGCGGCGCATGACGGTATCGAGCGTTAACGGGCTGTTATCGCGCTTGATACGTTCGCGTCGGTCCCCTTCGATAAAGCGCTCGACGGTGAGGAACAGATCAGTCCAGACTGTTTGCGGGCAAAGGTAGCCACACCACACCCGCCCGGCGACGGCGTTCATAAGGAAAAGCGCCAGTGCTGCCACAATCAGCAAGCCTGTAATGTAGTAAAACTCTTGCGGCCAGATCTCGATAAAGAAAAAATAGAAGCGTGTTGTCGAGAAATCTATCAAAACAGCCTGATCGGGAGCGCCTGGCCCGCGATCCCAGCGTATGAATGGCAGCAGATAATAAATACCAAGGGTAACAACCAGCACGATCCACTTGATGCGTCGAAAGGTGCCCTGCACCTTTTGAGGGTAGATCTTCTTCTGCGCCGCGAACAACGGGCCATCGTCGGGATCTGTGGTGTCGATTACGCGGGTTGTACCCATGGTATTTCTCAGTTCCAGCTTGTTACTGGCCCCCGCCCAACGTGTGGACGAAGACTGTCAGCGCCTTGATGGTCGTATCGTCAAGCCGCCCTTCCCAGGCGGGCATAACCGAGCCGCGTCCATGCCAGACGCCATCGATAATGGTTTCACGCTCAGGCCCAAACAGCCAGATACCTGTGGTGAGGTTTGGCGCTCCAAGCTCCTGATTGCCCTTGCCTTCTGTGCCATGACAGGCTGCGCAATTATCCGCGAATACCTTTGCACCCTTTACCAGATTGGCTGGCGTACTAACCGGCAGGCCCGACATTGAAAGCACATAATCAGCAACAGCAACGATATCTGCACGTGGTAACATGCCATCGCGACCGAATGCTGGCATATCGCCAATGCGTGCCTCGTCATGACCAGACCGAATGCCGAAACGGATTGTTTGCTCAATATCCGCGAGTGTGCCGCCCCATAGCCAGGAGTCATCATTGAGATTGGGATAACCCTTTGCACCGCCGCCACCTGCGCCATGGCAGGGCGAACAGTTATCGCCGAATGCAGGCCGCGCCAAACCGCGTGCAAAGGATAGAAGGTCCGGATCTGCTTCGATTTCTGCGGTGCTTGCGGTATTCAGACGGCTCATCATGTCTGAACGTTGCTCACGCAGATTTTGCAGCTCTTCGGAAACCGCTCCGCGAGAACTCCAGTTGAGAGTGCCAGGTGTGAAGGTGTTGATTAGCGGCCATGACGGGTAGAAAATCCAGAAGCCGATTGCCCAAACAATGGTGGCGTAAAACGACCATAGCCACCAGCGAGGCAATGGGTTGTTCAGCTCCTGAATGCCATCCCAATCATGCCCTGTGGTGGTGGCGCCGGTTACGGCATCCACCATAACGCCATGGGTTTCGCTATCAGGGTTATGACTGTGCTCTTCTCTCTTCGTCATGATGCTCAGTCCTCCCGCAATGGAATGCGCGAGGCCTCTTCAAAGCTTTTCTTGCGTGAAGGGGCCAGGGCATAAATCAGAATTGCGATGAATATGCCGACGAAGTAGAGCAGGCCCCACGTCTGGGCGAATTCTGAGAGCATGTTATAGGTTTCCATGATCACCTCCGCCTATCGAATGTTGGCTTTGTTATCGTAAAGCTTGAAGTCGACGTGTGTCCCCAGCTGCTGCAGATAAGCGATCAGCGCATCCGCTTCAGTAATACGTCCTGGTTTGCCGCCGAAATTACGCACGTTTGCGTTGGCATAACGCGAACGCAGGCTATCCTCATCGGGATCGTCCAGCGTTGCTTGCGTGGTCAGATCTGCTTGCGCGCGGGTAATCATTTCTTCCGTGTAAGGCACACCGGTGGCGCGCAGCACGCGCATATCATCGGCGATGTAGCGGAAGTCGAGATCGGTTTCTTCAAGGAACCCGTAACGTGGCATGACAGAGCCGGGCACAACAGATTTAGGGTCGCGCAAGTGATCGCGATGCCATTCATCGGAATACTTGCCACCGACACGCGCCAGATCAGGCCCCGTGCGCTTCGATCCCCACTGGAAGGGGTGGTCGTACATACTCTCCGCTGCCAGCGAGTAGGGGCCATAACGTTCCACCTCGTCGCGCAACGTGCGGATCTGCTGGCTGTGACAGTTGTAGCAGCCCTCGCGCACATAAATGTTGAAGCCAGCAAGTTCCAATGGGGTCTGCGGGCGTATGCCCTCCACCTCTTCAATCGTGCTCTTCAAATAGAAAAGCGGAACCGCCTCAACGAGGCCGCCGATAGCGATTACAATAACAATGCCGATCAGAAGGATGATCGAGTTTTTCTCGAAGATCGCGTGTTTTTGCCAAAGCGACATGGTCATCCTCACTCAGCAGGCGTCAGCGCCGGTTTAGCGGCGGTTTCAGGAACGGAATCGGTGGACTCTCCATATTTCACGGTCATCCAGAGATTGTAGACCATGATCAGTCCGCCGATCAGGAACAGAATGCCCCCCATTGCCCGGATGATGTAGAACGGATGCATCGCCTCGACCGTTTCGATGAACGAGTATTCCAGGAAGCCGAGATTGGTGTATGCCCGCCACATGAGCCCCTGCAGAATGCCTGCCACCCACATCGACGTGATGTAGAGTACGATACCAATCGTTGAGACCCAGAAGTGCGCATTTACAAGCTTCAGCGAGTAAAGCTCCTTACGATTCCAGAGCCATGGTACGAGGCAGTAGATTGTGCCGAACGAGATGTAACCTACCCAGCCCAATGCGCCCGAGTGAACGTGGCCGATCGTCCAGTCCGTGTAATGCGACAGCGCGTTGACTTCACGGATCGACATCAGCGGCCCTTCGAACGTGGCCATGCCGTAGAAGGCAATAGCAACGACCATCAGACGTAAAACTGGATCAGTGCGCAGCTTGTCCCATGCGCCGGAGAGCGTCATGAGACCGTTGATCATGCCCCCCCATGAAGGCATCCAGAGGATGATTGAGAAGGTCATGCCGAGTGTTTGTGCCCAGTCGGGTAGGGCGGTGTAGAGCAGATGATGAGGGCCAGCCCAGATGTAGATGAAGATCAGCGCCCAGAAGTGGATGATCGACAGGCGATAGCTGTAAACGGGTCGATCCGCACGTTTGGGTACGAAGTAGTACATAATTGCCAGGAATGGCACCGTGAGGAAAAAGCCGACTGCGTTATGCCCATACCACCATTGGATCAGCGCATCCTGCACGCCGCCCCAGACGATGTAGGACTTGGGCGAGAAAATCGATACCGGTATCGCCGCATTATTGCCGATATGCAGCACCGCAATGGTGACGATAAATGCAAGATAGAACCAGTTTGCCACATAGATGTGGGGCTCTTTGCGCCGTGCGAGCGTAAACAGGAACACCAGCAGATAGGCCACCCAGACGACAGCTAGCAGCAAATCTGCATACCATTCCGGTTCGGCGTATTCTTTCGATTGTGTGATGCCGAGCAGATAGCCTGTGCCAGCAATAACGATAAAGAGGTTGTAGCCCAGCACAACGAACCAGGGGGCAATGTTACCCGCCAGGCGTGCGCGGCAGGTGCGCTGCACAACATAAAACGATGACCCGATCAGCACATTACCCGCGAACGCAAAAATCACGGCGGAAGTGTGCAAGGGGCGAAGGCGACCGAAATTCAGCCACTGATTGAAGTTGAAATCGGGAAATGCCAATTGCAACGCAATGAGGACACCGACCAAAAAGCCAGCAATGCCCCAGACCATAGCAGCAATCGTTGCGAACTTGACGGGTTCGAAATTGTAGTTGGGGCGACCGTTAATTTCTGCCGGTGGCAGCTCCGCCGGTCGGGCATAGAATCGATCTATAATCTTGAAGGTACCCCACGCACAGGCCGCAGCCATCACAAATGCGTGGAATGAGAAAGCCGTTGTGTGAGCCTTCGCTCCAATCAGTATTAACAGAAATGTAAACGCAGCCAATGATGTAGCCGTTCCGGCCTCACCAAATGTCATACGTTTAACAGGTGCGATAGCATGCGCCATGGTCTCTACCCGCCACTTTCAGAAATGCCGGATAAGCTTTGCCCGGCTTTACAATTATTATAGCTTTGGTCTGGGTTACGTTTCCACTCCTTGATTATAATCAATTTTTTTAAAAGAGGACGCTCGGTCGCACCCCCTGCTAATGCTTGGGTTTTTATGCGCGTCATTTTGGCGCGTGGAAGGCATTTCATGGTATGATTACGAGCAAAATGGATAACACTTGCGTATGCTATAAAGCTGTGGGCGGACATTAAGTGTAGGTAATTGGCACGCTTTCTTCCGTCATTTAGAGCCAACGGCAGACAAGCCCGAGGGTAACATTATGAAAGCACAAGATATTCTAAGAGCTGATGTGGTTGCTGTATCGGCGGATACGCCGTTGCCGGAGATCGCCGACCTGCTTGTGCAACATCGTGCCTGTTCTGTGCCGGTTCTGGATGAGGAGGGGTGCGTTATCGGCATTGTTTCGGAGGACGATTTTCTGCACCGTATTGAAACAGGGACCGAAAGACGACTTGATCGATTGGCGGCTTTTTTCACCAGTCATGCTGTGCAGCAGCAGGCATATGTGCGTTCGCGTGCACTGAAGGCGTGTGATATTATGCGTCAGGATTTACCGCTCATTACGCCTGACACCGCGTTGAGCGAGATTGTTGAAACACTGGAAAACCACAACCTCAACAGTGCCGCAGTAACGAAGGATGGCCGTTTGGTTGGTATGATCAGCCGTAATGATATGGTTCGAGCTTATGCTTCTGTCGCCCACCCTTGCGCACCGACTGCAGAGGATGATCGCTCAATCCGCGACGCTCTATTGGCTGAGTTGGATAGCTATTCATGGGGAGGTCGCTTCAAGAATGCGATTTTCGTTACGGATGGTATTGTGCATCTTTGGGGGCATGTCGCATCCCCAACAGAGCTCGCAGCTTTACGAATTGCTGCAGAGCGTATTCCGGGGGTGCGGCATGTACATGATCATACTGTATCCATCAAACCCGTCACGATACCCGAAGAGCATCAAGTCAGAATACAAACGTAGAACGGCCGCGGATTTTTGCATTCTCAGTTGTAGTGCAATACATTGAAGGCACTTTCTGATTAATCAGAAGGTGCCTTCAATAGTATTTATAATGGGATTTTCTTGTAAAAGTGGTAGGAGCCTTTAGAAAATACAGATAGGAAACCTTGAGTTGAGGTTACCATGGAAGCTCAGGGTGACGGAAGGTATCTACTGATCTAGGCCAGGTCATTATTTCCACAGAATCATCAGGATTTTTATCCTTATATACATCAACTTCTATGTCATCCTTATGAGGTAACCTTGGGTTTTTGATTACAGGTACTTTATTATGGGATTCAGAAATATTTTTGTTATTTACAGCAACTGGAAGGGGGACATCAATAGTGTTTGTGATCCTTTTAGAGTCTGTTTGTGCCAGTGCGTTATGGAATATTGCATTAGGAGCTAGGCTGTTCCTTCTGGAATACTGCGGCGTGCTGTTTCTTGAATGCGGGGGTATTGACTGGGAACGTTTAAAAGATTTCTTAGCTTTTTTTTCTTCCTCCTCTTCTTCTTCCATCTCCCATACCAATTGCCTTGTAAACAGCTGATTAGCCCGTACTGCCAGATCAAAAAGTATTGGATACAGCTTAAAAAGCATTGGATAGGATTCCTTATAACTTATAATTTTTTGCGGCCCTGACTCTTGCGGCTGCTTTGTCGGATTACTTGCTGGCGGAGGTGCATCTGTACTGGAGGCTCCCCATCTAAACAGCCAACCAAAAAAAGAAGAGTTATTGTTTCCAGTAGACAAGGGGGAAAGAGTAATAGTGAATATGATATCTTTAGAGGTTTCTTTTGTTTTTGCTTCAATGGTAACTAATATAGGTTCTGGGAAATTACTTGTATCAGATGTCGGAATTGATTGTTTTTGTGTATAAAATTTCTGTGACGGAAGAATTTTTTCTAGATTTTTTATCACATCTGATTTTAAATTCTCCACTATCGGCTCTCTCAGATCCGTATTTAAGCTTTCTCTCAATCTTCCCCCCAGCACTTTTAACCCACGGTATAGGGTACCACCTATCCCAATAACTTCAATTATATTCTCTGCAATTTGTTGCGAGTATTCCTTCTGCATTCTTTCAGTATATATAATCGTTGATTTTACTTCTAACTTTTTCTCTGTCAGGTCCTTGACTATCATCTCCTTTATTACTTTTTTCGCCATTTCTTCTGTCCACTGTCTCCAGTTTTTAGAGAAGAGCGGCCAGTGCATAGTCGCAAGTTCTCCGAATGATAATATTATCTCATGTACCTCTTTTTCAATGCGTAATTTTTCAATTAACTTTTCATTTACAGTATCAAGTAATTTTATTTCTATTGGTGTTTGGTATTCATTCGGAAATTTGCAGATGGGAGTTGTTGATGAAACAGGTTTTCCGACTTCTGTCTTAAAAGCAGGTTTTCCGACTTCTGTCGCATACATTTCTTCGACAGTAATTACACAATGAGATGAGCCGTATTCTCCCGAATATGCCAATATGGGTTGAGATTTTTTAGAGGAGGTTTGTAGCGATGCCTTCTCTTCAAGTATCTCTGTGACCCTATGCAATAGCCATTCTGGTAGTTTTTGAGATGCTCTCTTCTGTGCGCTTTCCAGAAGTTTTTCTACTGGTTCCTCTGGCATCTCTGTTCTTAAATCATTTGCCAGTGCTTGAGCCAGTAATTCCGGCAGCTTTTCCGGTAGCCTTTTTATCATCTTTTCCGATATTATCTGTGCCATTATCTTAAACAGCTCTGCAGGCGCTTCTTCTGGCATCTCTTCCGGCATCTCCTTCGCCAACTCTTGAATCACGCCTCTCCCTTCTCTGTTGGCGCTAACAAGGCAATCATACCCTATTTCCTGTCCCGTCATTATGCAGTTCGCTATTTTCTTTCCGAGACTTGTCGCCACGACGTCCGTCGCTATTTCGCTTCTTGCGAGTATCTTGGCCTTCGCCTTTTCTATTACTGCTGCCGAGAGTTTTACTTCAGTGTTCTTGGCCTTATCGTTGATCGGCGCTGGCTGTGTTGTTTTATTGATATCATCTTTAGGGGCAGCTGTGGTTGTGGCGACAGCAACGTTTCTTTTGTCGAGCGCTACGCCTGGCGTTGTTTTACTGTTAACCACAACTGTGGAAGCGGGATTATGGCTTGTTGTGGTAATTGGTGCAGGCTTCTTTTGCGCAGAAGTTTGCTGCGTTGAATTTTCTTGAGGAATATTCTGAAGCTGCGGCGCAGCTGGACTAGAAAACCAGTTAAACCAGGCCATGAATTTCTACCTTGTTTGATAGAGTCAGAAAGGAACTCATAAATTATTTCTTCAATAGAATTATCGCGTTGTGAATGTGCATCTGTCTAGTTTTTTGAACTAAGGACTAACACTTAGGCGGTGGGGGAGTGTGCATAAGTGATATCTTTGTTAACAATACCATTCAAATGAGATGAGCCAAGCTGGCGGCTTTCATCTTGGTTATAAGATACGCGCCGTGTGCTTCCATAGTATGGAAAGCTAAGGTCATATTTTAGTAATGCTTTTATTGATAAAATTATCTAAAAATCAGATAATAAAATTGGGGGGGCTGTAGTAGATAAGCATTGATGCTAAACTACTGCAATGAAGCTAACACGCTGTAAATTATCAAGGAAACATCAGCATCGCCTGCTTGAGTTTTTTGTGCTGGAAGTGACGGCCCGCTCGGCAGCTGATTTGCTTGGCATTCAGCCCAACACAGCGGCGCTGTTTTACCATAAAATCCGCCAGGTGATTGCGGCTCAGCTGGAGCAGCTGGCGAAAGAAATATTCGGCGGTGAGGTTGAGCTGGATGAGTCTTATTTCGGTGGCGCACGCAAGGGTAAACGGGGCCGAGGGGCTGCCGGAAAAGTCGTGGTGTTTGGCTTGCTAAAACGTGGAGATAAAGTCTATACAAAGATCATTCATGACACAAAGACAAACACATTAATGCCTATTATTCGCAATAAGATAGCTCCAGATAGCATTGTCTATACGGATAGCTATCACAGCTACAATGCGCTCGATGTGAGCGAGTTTCACCATTTCCGTATCAACCACTCAACCCATTTTTCCGAAGAGAAAACAAACCATATTAATGGGATCGAAAACTTCTGGAACCAGGCAAAAGGGTGCTCAGAAAATACAACGGAATACCCAAACAAAATTTCCATTTGTTTCTCAAGGAATGCGAATTCCGCTTCAATTTCGGAACACCAAAACAGCAACTCGCAATCCTCAAAAAATGGTGCTATTAGGAGCGATATCTACTACAGCCCCTTAAATTTTTAAAAATACGATTCATCACCGTCGTGGCTTGCGAGCTCAAATTCAAATTCATAATCTGAGATAAGCTCTGCGTCGGACTCTTCTGTATCTGTTATTGAGTTCTCTGTGTTAGGCCCTTCCGTGTCTGTTATTGCGCTCTCTACTTCAGAGGCTTCTGTATGCGTTAGAGAGTTTTCTGAATCAGAACTCTCAATGCGTAATTTTTCGATTAACTTTTCATTTACAATATCAAGTAATTTTATTTCTATTGGTGTTTGGTATTCATTCGGAAATTTGCAGATGGGAGTTGTTGATGAAACAGGTTTTCCGACTTCTGTCTTAAAAGCAGGTTTTCCGACTTCTGTCGCATACATTTCTTCGACAGTAATTACACAATGAGATGAGCCGTATTCTCCCGAATATGCCAATATGGGTTGAGATTTTTTAGAGGAGGTTTGTAGCGATGCCTTCTCTTCAAGTATCTCTGTGACCCTATGCAATAGCCATTCTGGTAGTTTTTGAGATGCTCTCTTCTGTGCGCTTTCCAGAAGTTTTTCTACTGGTTCCTCTGGCATCTCTGTTCTTAAATCATTTGCCAGTGCTTGAGCCAGTAATTCCGGCAGCTTTTCCGGTAGCCTTTTTATCATCTTTTCCGATATTATCTGTGCCATTACCTTAAACAGCTCTGCAGGCGCTTCTTCTGGCATCTCTTCCGGCATCTCCTTCGCCAACTCTTGAATCACGCCTCTCCCTTCTCTGTTGGCGCTAACAAGGCCATCATACCCTATTTCCTGTCCCGTCATTATGCAGTTCGCTATTTTCTTTCCGAGACTTGTCGCCACGACGTCCGTCGCTATTTCGCTTCTTGCGAGTATCTTGGCCTTCGCCTTTTCTATTACTGCTGCCGAGAGTTTTACTTCAGTGTTCTTGGCCTTATCGTTGATCGGCGCTGGCTGTGTTGTTTTATTGATATCATCTTTAGGGGCAGCTGTGGTTGTGGCGACAGCAACGTTTCTTTTGTCGAGCGCTACGCCTGGCGTTGTTTTACTGTTAACCACAACTGTGGAAGCGGGATTATGGCTTGTTGTGGTAATTGGTGCAGGCTTCTTTTGCGCAGAAGTTTGCTGCGTTGAATTTTCTTGAGGAATATTCTGAAGCTGCGGCGCAGCTGGGCTAGAAAACCAATTAAACCAAGACATGAGTTTCTACCTGCTTGAGAAAGCGAAAAAGAAGGGTTTGGTGAATTGTTGTTTCAACAGTATTATCGTACTGCGAACATTTCACCTGTCTAGTTTTTTGAACTAAGGACTAACACTTAGGCGGTGGAGGAGTGTGCATAAGTGATGTCTCTGTTAACAATACCATTCGAATAAGATGAGACAGGCTGGCGGCTTTCATCTTGGTCATAAGATGTGCGCGGTGCACTTCTACGGTACGGGGGCTGATGCCAAGTTTTATGGCGATACCTTTATTAGGAAGGCCATCTACTAGGCAGCCAAGAACTTCGTGCTCTCGCCCGGTAAGCGTTTGCAGGCGTTCATTGATATCGATGACATCTGTACTTAGACGCTGTACTCCCGCGCTTTCTCCTAATGCTGTCTGTATGGCGGCTAATAGCACCTCATCATGGAATGGTTTTTCCAGAAAATCTTGCGCGCCAACCTTCATGGCTTCAACCGCCAGAGGCACATCGGCATTGCCGGTAATGATGATTACTGGTAGCGTAACGCCTCTCTCTTTAAGAATGCGCAGCAGGTCAATGCCGGTGATATCTGGCATACGCACATCGGAAACGATGCAACCGCCCAGGCCCCAGGGGCGTTGTTCAAGAAACATAGTGGCTGAAGGATAAGTGAGAACCGTCAGGTTCATGCCTTCCAGTAGAAATGCCAGGGAATCGCGAACGGATTCATCGTCGTCGATGACATGCACTGGTCCGTTACGCATCCTCAGAAAACTCCCCTTGTGCTATCCGCAGTGTAAACCGAAAGCGTGTACCGCCCTTGTCCAGCGATTCAGCACTGATCTGTCCACCATGTGATTCAATGATTGTGCGGGAAATCGACAGTCCAACGCCCATACCATTTTGTTTCGTCGTGATGAATGGTTCAAACAGCTTTTGTGAAACTTCTGGCGCAATGCCAGGCCCGGTATCGGTGACGCTCACTTCAATGTTGCCGGTATTCTGTGCTGCAGTTGCTATAATGATTTCACGAACAGGTGCATGGTGCACAGCCTCAAGCGCATTGCGTATAAGGTTTACTAGAACCTGTTGAATCTGCACCTTGTCCGCAAATACCCAAATGGCATGCGAATCAAGCTCATAGGTGATGTGTGCGCCATATTCACGTGCGCCCACAAGGGCGAGAGCGCTGGCTTCTTCAATAATCTTTGTCAGATTTTCAATGCGCCGTTCGCTTTCGCCGCGCGCAACAAACTCACGAAGTCGTCGGATGATCTGGCCGGCCCGCAGCGCCTGATCTGATGCCTTCTCCAGCGCCTCTCGGGCGCGATCTGTGTTTGCATCGGTGTTGTTGTCAAGCAACCTGCGTACGCCACGTAGATAATTGGTGATAGCCGTGAGTGGCTGGTTGAGCTCATGAGCAAGCGTTGAAGCCATTTCGCCCATGGCCGTGAGGCGCGAAATGTGCACGAGCTCCGCCTGAAGATCCTGCAGGCGCGCGGCTGTCATCTGCCGCTCTGTCAGATCACGTATAAAGCCGGTAAAGAAGGTTTCACCAGGTGCTGTGGTTTCGCCGACGGAAAGCTGCATGGGGAATGTGGAGCCATCCTTGCGCCTGCCCATAACCACACGGCCAATGCCAATAATACGCTTTTCGCCGGTTTGCAGGTAGCGCTCTATATAGCGGTCATGATCTTCACGGTAAGGCGAAGGCATCAGGATGTTGACGTTGAGCCCTACCATTTCCTGTGCGCTATAACCGAACAACCGTTCAGCCGCGCGGGAAAAGGAGTGGATGTGCGCGGTTCGGTCTATCACTACCATCGCATCCGGTACCGTATCGAGGATCGATTGCAAGTGTGCTTCCCGGGCCATCAGATCACGCGTAGCGATGGCGGCTTCCATTGTGGCGTTCTGGCGGTGGTTGCGTAAACGCTCGCCGAAGTAAGCCATGCTGAAGCCGAGTATCGCAAAGGCCAATGAACCAGCAATATCAACCTGGGTGTTGCCCTGCGCGTGATGACCCAAACCCCATGTTGCAACAAGCGTCAGTATCGTTGCTGCAATACCTGATCGAAACCCACGTTCGCATGACACAAGTACTGCCAGAGAAAGCATTGGCAGTAATAATATGGGTTTATCGCCAAGCTGAAACACAAGGCCGAGTGCAGAGACAAAAGCGACTGCAATCACAGCCCGCAATGACGTAAAAATAAACCGGATGATGCGATACGCACCCGTTGCGTCAGGTGGTGGGGAGGCTTGTTTTAGGGGGTGTGTATGCTTTGAAAATGGGCAAGCGGATGCATCGCCCTTATCTGCCATCACATCGCGTGACAGTAATTGTTGATCGGGGGCAGATTCATGATCTTTCATCAGTTTTCACTGCAACCTTGCGGGGCCTTAATCAGTGTTTGCCTCAGAAAATGCCCCATACCCTGCTTTGGTATTACGGGATTTCCCTTACGCAGTCGACCCAATTTCATAAGGCGTCCATAGCGGATACACCCATAGCAGGCAACTAATGGGGACGACGAAGGAGAACACATGTCAAGTATCCTGCAAATCCGCCAGCCCGCTTTCGTTGAGCCCCTTTCTGTATCTTTGCCCAATATGCGATCCGGTCGTGGTCATGGGGAAGGGCAACAGGCGCTTTGTGTTGAAAAGATCGTCGATTGGTCGTCCGAAGCGCAGATTGCCCAGCTGTTTACCGAAACTGGCATTTCTTTGACTGTGTCGCGAAATAGCGAGCTTTTTGCCGAGGATCAACCCATCGACAATATTTATCGGGTTGAAAGTGGTGTTATCCGCACGTGCAAACTTCTCAATGATGGCCGTCGACAGATCGATGGCTTTTACATGGCGGGTGACATTGTTGGGCTGGAGATGGGCTGCCGTTATACTTATTGTGCCGAAGCAATTGCGCGCTCCACTGTGCGGGCCATACGAATGCGGAGCTTGCGCGTGCAGGTAGAAGCAGGCGGGCGTATGGCGTCGGTCTTATGGGATATGACAGCGCGAGAATTACAGCGCTCGCGCGAGCATATTCTGTTGCTGGGGAGGCGCAGCGCAACCGAACGGGTTGCCAGTTTTCTACTCTCATTTGCCAGTCACATCGGCCGGCCCAACGCGGCGGAGCCCGGTGGGATGATACTTGATTTGCCAATGTCACGTCAGGATATGGCTGACTATTTGGGGCTGACAATCGAGACAGTTTCGCGCACCTTCACGCAGCTTGAGGGCATGGGCGTTATCGCGCTGCTGTCTGCTCGCCGTGTGCATCTCAGCAATCGTACTGCCTTGCGAGATCTGAATGGATGATAAAATTTAGATAATACTGCGTTAAATCAATTACTTAATTTAAATATATGATCTGTTTTATCAATGTTGTAGCTAGCCCCAAGGCCCTTTTCGCCCAGGTTGCGTGCTGGTTGGGCCAGCATTAGCGCTGCCCCATGGACCAACTTGGTTCGTGCCAGCGGTGTCATCTACCGGTGCATCATGTCCTGAGTTGCTGAAGGGCGCTGATGGAGGGGAGGTTGTAGGGGCACGCCCACCACCGTGGCGCACCAGTGCTTCAATCCGTTTTTCAATCGGAGGATGAGTTGAAAGCAAACTGGCAAAGCCATGACGCGGATTATCGACACACATTTCCATCACCGATGATGGTGCAGAGGGCAGGTCGCTATGGCCTGATATTTTCATCAATGCGCCAATCATGGCATCGGGATTTTTGGTGAGCTCTACCGCACCTGCATCCGCCAGATATTCGCGAGAGCGTGAGAGCGAAAAGCGGATCACAATTGATAGCACCCAAGCCAGCACGACAAGCCCCAGCGCTACCATAAAAGCAATCGCCGCGCCGCCGTTGCCCTTGTCTTTTGAGGATGATTGCGAAGATCTGCGCGGTGTGAACTGCATCCAACGGAAGATCAGCTCACCAAAAAACGAGATTACGCCGGCGATGATCACAGCGGTGACCATCAGCTGCACATCCTTGTTGCGAATGTGTGTCAGCTCATGGGCAAGCACAGCTTCCAGCTCATCGCGCGAGAGCGTTTCCATCAGCCCGCGCGTTACAGTGACGGCATATTGGCCTTCGCTCATGCCGGATGCATAGGCGTTTAGCGCATCAGTTTCCATAATGGAAAGGCGCGGCACGGTGAGGCCACGGGAGATGCAGAGGTTCTCCAGCAAGGCGTAGAGGGCAGGTTCCTCGGTGCGGGTGACGTCATACGATCCGGTGACAGCGCTGATGATGCGGCGGTTAAAGAAGTAAGCAATCGCGATCCACGCGAGTGCCACCAGAGTAGCCACCGGAATCGCCGGTATCATATTGACGAGCGCTCGTTGAAGAAGAACGTTGAACGGCGCATTGTCGGCCAGCGCCTCGCCAGCGAGTGAGCCTGCAAACACAAGCACGTAGACCAGCAGGAAAAGCCCGCCGATCAGAAACATGGAGCGAATGCGGTTCGCCCTGATATGGGTATAAAGCCCAAACGCGGCCATTTGCTTATCCGCCGGATCAGAACTTCACGGCTGGTGGTGCATCGAGTTGCTGACGTGCAGTCTCGCCGACATCAAAGAATTCACGGTGCGTGAAGCCGAAGTTTCGCGCAAAAAGCGCCGCAGGGAACGACTCGATTGCCGCGTTATATTCACTCACCGAATTATTGAAGAAGCGGCGGGCGGCAGCCAGCTTGTTTTCGATATCTGAAAGGTCGATCTGCAACTGCTGAAAATTCTGGCTTGCCTTGAGATCGGGATAGGATTCGGCCAATGCAATCAGACGGCCCAGCGCGCCAGTCAGTGCCTGTTCCGCGCCTGCCTGGCCTGCCGTACCTTGTGCGTTCAGGGCGACCTGGCGGGCTTGTACTACGGAATCAAGCGTTTCACGCTCGTGCGTGGCATAGCCTTTGACTGTCTCAACAAGGTTGGGAACCAGGTCATGACGCTGCTTCAGCTGAACATCAATGTCGCCAAAAGCCTGATTGACCCGCTGCCGCAATGCAACCATGCCGTTGTAGGTGAAGATTGCATAGAGGGCGAGAACAACGATTATGCCAACAATGGCCCATAGCATGACAAAATTCCTCTCAGGACATGACGTAACGCAACAGATTGTGAGCGCGAGTGTGCCATAGGAAGTGTGTGCCGCAAAGCCCTGTTAAGTGGTGCATACATCGAGAAAAGCATTCGATTTAAATATCTTGCTGATGAGGTGCTCTCGACGCTTTACCTATTTGCATCTGTCTTTCGGTGTGGCGCGTGCGCGCTGGTGGCCATTCTGTGAAGCTCGTTACTGCCGGAGGCGCGAAGCGCCATGCCGCCAACCTGCAAGCCGGTTTGGCTAGTATCCTTGTTGCCCAACTGGAAGATAAGGCCGAAAGAATGCCAGTTGTCGGTTGGCACACCGTAATAGGCGACAATGTCTCGCAGGATTGGTTCCAGCCGTTGGGCGATGGAGAGGCGGCGTTCCAAATCGCGATCAAGTGCATGCAGCACTGCGTCGATATCGATAACGTCATCGGGTATGGGTGGCCCGGAGGTGTCGCTGCCGGTCATTTTGCATTCCAGTTTATGGATTGCGCCAAACCTCAATATATCATTGCTATCGTGGGCCTGTCGACTAAATGCAGGTGTTCTTGCCAAATGGCAGGGTGCTTATTTGTGCTATGTCTTCACGCGATGCTACTCCTGCAATAACAGTGGCTTCCGTGAAGGGCCAAGGTACGCTATTGGTCACGAGTCGATTATTCACATCGTGGGTAGTGGTTTTGGGTTCAGCACAGGCGTAGGCGAGCGATGCCAGACAAGCATAATTATATCCGGCGGATACTGACGTCATCGGTCTATGATGTAGCCATCGAAACTCCGCTTGATCCAATGAAGCGTCTTTCTCAACGGCTTGGCACGCCGGTCTTCCTCAAGCGGGAAGATTTGCAGCCGGTTTATTCATTCAAGCTGCGAGGCGCTTATAACAAAATCGCCCAGCTCACGCCTGAAGAGCGCTCGCGTGGTGTTATTTGCGCATCCGCTGGTAATCATGCGCAAGGTGTTGCCTTGTCGACCAATCGGCTGGGTATCCGGGCCGTTATCGTCATGCCGCGTACGACGCCTGCCATCAAGGTTGCGGCAGTGCGCAATCTGGGCGGTGAAGTGGTGCTGCACGGCGATGTATTTGATGATGCGCGCAAGCATGCCGCTATACTCGAAAAAGAGCAGGGACTTGTTTTTGTCCACCCATACGATGATCCCGATGTAATTGCCGGGCAAGGCACGGTTGGTGTGGAGTTACTGCGCCAGCATCCGGGACCGCTGGAAGCAGTATTTGTGCCCATCGGTGGCGGCGGATTGGCGTCAGGTATCGCGCTCTACATCAAATTCCTGCGTCCAGGCGTCAAGGTTATCGGTGTGGAGCCGGATGATGCTGCGAGTATGAAGGCGGCCATTGAGGCCAACGAGCGCGTTGTGCTGCCGCATGTCGGGCTGTTCGCCGATGGTGTGGCGGTGGCGCAGGCTGGTGTTGAGACCTTCAATATCTGTCGTGAGCTTCTTGATGACATCATCACGGTGTCGGGCGATGAAATCTGTGCTGCAATCAAGGATATCTTTGATGATACCCGCGCTGTCGCAGAGCCTTCAGGCGCGTTGGCGCTCGCGGGCTTGAAGCGTTATCGCGAGCTGTCAGTTGGCGGAAACGGGCCGCTGATTGCAATCAATTCCGGTGCTAATCTCAATTTTGATCGGCTGCAACATGTCGCTGAGCGGGCGCAGATTGGTGAGCGTACTGAGGCGCTGCTGGCTGTGACGATCCCTGAACAGCCTGGCAGCTATCGCCAGTTTATCCGATTGCTGGGTGGCCGGCAGATCACGGAGTTCAACTACCGATATGCGGCTGGCACGCAGGCGCATATATTTGTGGGCGTGCAGCTAACCGATGGTGAGCGCGAAAAAAAGCAGATAATCACGCACTTGCAGGAACATGATTATCCTGTCATCGACCTGTCCGATAACGAGCTTGCCAAGCTACATGTACGCCATATGGTAGGTGGGCGCGCTGCTTCCGTTGAGAATGAGCTGGTCTATCGCTTCGAGTTTCCCGAGCGACCGGGTGCATTGCTGCGCTTTCTGGAAGTGCTGCGGTCTGACTGGAATATTTCGATGTTCCATTACCGCAATCACGGCACCGATTTTGCCCGCGTTCTTGCTGGTATTCAGGTGAGTGAAAGCGATCGCGCCACATTTGAGGGCTATCTCGATAAACTCGGCTATCCCTTCTGGGAAGAGACGCAGAATCCAGCGTATCAGCTTTTCCTCGACGGCCATTGACGTTACCGCGATAATTTCACGCTATAGGAGACAATATGCGGGCCTTTGTAGGCGTTTGCGTGTACCGTAGCTTGTACGCGAGTCGGCTGTAACTGCAAATGTTCTGCTGAAAGCCGGGCAACGTGCAGTATAGCTACACTTCTTGATTATGACTTCGTTTCATCAGCAGTATCAACGATGACTTCCTTTTCTGAAATTGCCGGGCAGCCAATGGAAACGCCTTCCTCCGGGCTTCTTGAGATTGATCTTGGTGCAATCCGCGCGAATTATCGTTTGCTCCAGTCGCGTCTTGCAGGTGCCCGTTGTGGTGGTGTTGTCAAGGCTGATGCCTATGGCTTGGGCGCGCTACATGTAGCGCCTGCGCTGCTTGCTGAAGGGTGCCGCGATTTCTTTGTGGCACATATCGATGAGGCTTTTGCCCTTCAACCTGTGCTGCCGCCAGATGCGACGCTTTATGTACTGAATGGGATAACGCGCGAAGCTGTGCGCGCCTGCGCGCAGGCGGCAATCGTGCCCGTGCTGAATTCGTGCGATCAGGTCAATGCATGGCGAGAAGAGGCGCAGAGATTGGCGCGCCCGCTGCCGGCTGTTCTCCAAATCGATACCGGCATGTCACGTCTCGGGCTTACCCCCGCTGAGGTTGCGGAGCTTGTGGGGGATGTGGGGGCCTTTGTCGGGCTGGATGTACGCTTCATCATGAGCCATCTTGCCTGTGCTGATGAGCCATCCCACCCTGCCAATAGCGAGCAACTCGCCAATTTTGAGCAGACGCGGACTCTTATGCTGAAGCATCCAGCGCTTGCGAGGGCGGGGTATTCATTTGCCAATTCAGCGGGCATCTTCCTGGGTGCGGATTATCATTTTGATATCGTGCGTCCCGGTGTTGCTCTGTATGGCGTCAATTCACAGCCGGATAGTAAAAACCCCATGCATAGCGTGGTGCGGCTTTTCACCCGTGTTGTGCAGACGCGCGAAATTATGGCAGACGCGCATATCGGCTATGGCTACTCATTTACCGCTTCAGGGCCTACGCGTGTTGCCACGCTTGCAGTTGGCTATGCCGATGGCTGGTTGCGTAGCCAAAGTGGGCGTGGCAGCGGCTGGTGTGAGGGGTATCAGCTGCCAATATTAGGCCGCGTATCGATGGATAGCATGTCGGTAGATATCTCTGCTGTGCCGGATGGGCTTATCCATTCTGGCACACCAATAGAGCTGATCGGCCCGCATCAAACCGTTGATGATGTGGCCATCGCTGCGCACACCATTGGATATGAAATTTTAACCTCGCTCGGCCATCGCTACCAACGGGTATATAAAGATGGTTCGGCGTCTAGTGACGCAATCAAAATTTGAGAGTTGCCACAGTATGAAAGTGATTGTCCTTGGCGCGGGTGTCATCGGGGTGACATCAGCATGGTATCTTGCGAAGGCGGGTTGTGAGGTGACTGTCCTCGATCGCCAGTCCGGCCCGGCGCTTGAGACAAGTTTTGCCAATGCTGGCCAGATTTCGCCCGGCTATGCTTCGCCATGGGCGGCACCGAATGTGCCGCTAAAGGCTCTTAAATGGCTATTCATGGAGCATTCACCGCTAATCCTGCGCCCACGCGCTGATGCTGATATGATGGCCTGGCTTGTGCAGATGCTCGGCAACTGCACGCCAGCACGTTATGCAATTAACAAATCACGTATGGTCCGCGTTGCCGAATACAGTCGCGATTGCCTTGATCAATTGCGCACTGAAACTGGCATCAGCTACGATGAGCGCATGCAGGGTACGCTGCAGCTGTTCCGTACCCAGCAGCAGCTGGATAACGTGGGAAAAGATCTGGCGATATTGCGCCAGTTTGGTATGCCGCATGAGGTATTATCGGTTGATGAGTGTGTGGCGGCAGAGCCCGCGCTTGCCCTTACGCGCCACAAAATCGCTGGCGGACTGCGGCTGCCGAACGACGAAACGGGCGATTGCTTCAAGTTCACACAAGGATTGGCGCAACTTGCTGAGCGTGCAGGGGTTACATTCCGCTATGGCGTGGACATCAAGGGCCTCGACGTTTCCGCAGATCGCGTAACAGGCGTGCGCACTGATGCGGGCCTTGAGACTGCGGATCACTATGTTGTCGCGCTAGGTAGCTTCTCACCGCAGCTGCTGAAGCCATTGCAGATGCGCTTGCCGGTTTATCCGGTGAAGGGCTATTCGATTACGGTTGATATCACTGATGCGAATGGCGCGCCTGTTTCAACTGTTTTGGATGAGTCCTACAAAGTTGCCATCACCCGTCTTGGAGATCGTATCCGCGTTGGCGGGATGGCAGAGGTATCAGGCTATCGTCTTAAGCTGCACCCTGATCGCAAAGGCACATTGGCGCTTGTGTTGCACGATCTATTCCCGAACGGCGGTGACCCGTCTCATGCGCAGCTATGGTCAGGCCTGCGTCCTATGACGCCTGATAGCACACCAATTATTGGCACAACGCGTCTGGCGAACCTCTTCACAAACACGGGGCATGGTACGCTTGGTTGGACGATGGCGTGCGGATCAGGGCGTGTGCTGGCAGATATCATCACCGGTAAATCGCCGGATATCGATGCCTCAGACCTGTCGCTTGCCCGTTATAGTTGATGTGGCCTCGCGGTAATGGGCCAGCACAAACAAGCGTATCGCAGATGACAGATTGCTGTCACTGCGATGCGAGTCGATTTCAACGATTAAGCTGGCAACCGATGCACCTTTGATCATAGCGATCTCACGCAATGCGTCCCAAAAAGGTGCTTCGAGTGATACGCTGGTGCGATGTCCTGCAATCATCACCGAGCGTTTAACGACCACGTCCGTCAAGATGGATCGCCATTATCAGAGGTATCGCTGATTAGCTGGATTGGCGAGAGCTGATGTCCATCCAGCAGGCGTTTATCTTTCTCGCGCGCTGCAGCAGTCGTTGCTTTTTCTAACTTGGATGCACCGAAGAGCAGGCGGTTTTGTGCCGCCTGCTCTTCTTTTTGCGATTTTGCGCGCGCCTTGCGGACACGGCGCAGATTGATGACTTCAGCCATCGGGTATCCTATCAGTGCGGCGCCAGCATATCCTGCGGACGCACGATCGCATCGAACTCTTCGCCGGTCACCTTGCCAGACTTCAAAGCTTCTTCGCGAAGCGTCGTGCCATTCTTGTGGGCAGCTTTGGCGATATCCGCTGCTGCATCATAGCCCACTTTAGGCGCAAGTGCGGTGACGAGCATCAACGAGCGCTGCAGCAGATCAGTGATACGATCCTGATTGGCCTTGATGCCTACAACGCAATTGTCGGTGAAGCTGACAGCACCATCAGCCAGCAGGCGCACGGATTGCATGAATGCATAAACAATAACAGGCTTGAACACGTTCAGCTCAAGATGGCCCTGGCTGCCAGCGAACGAAATTGTTGTGCCGTTGCCGATAACCTGTGCTGTCAGCATGGTGACAGCTTCCGACTGGGTCGGGTTAACCTTGCCTGGCATGATTGATGAGCCAGGCTCGTTTTCAGGCAGCGACAGTTCACCAAGACCCGAGCGGGGGCCCGAGCCAAGCAAGCGGATGTCGTTGGCAATCTTGAACATCGCGGTCGCAACGCTGACCAAAGCGCCGTGCGCGAAAACCATGGCATCGTTGCTGGCCAGCGCCTCGAACTTGTTCGGCGCAGTAACGAATGGCTTACCCGTGATCTCTGCAATTTTTGCGGCAAACTGCTCTGCAAACAGCGGATGCGCATTCAATCCGGTGCCAACGGCGGTGCCGCCCTGCGCCAGCGGATAGAGCGATTTGATGCTCGTTTTTACGTGCGCGATGCCGGTTGCGATCTGCGCAGCATAACCGGAAAATTCCTGGCCTAGTGTTACAGGAGTTGCATCCTGCAAGTGCGTGCGGCCAATCTTGATGATGTCCTTGAACTCTGCCGACTTCGCAAGCAGTGCTTTGTGCAGGTGCTCCAGCGCAGGCAACAAGCGGCTGCTGATATCGAGAACGGCCGCAATGTGAATAGCTGTCGGGAAGGTATCGTTCGACGACTGGCCGCAATTAACATGATCGTTAGGATGCACAGGCGTCTTGGAACCACGCGGAGCACCAAGAATCTCATTCGCGCGGTTGGCGATGACCTCGTTGGCGTTCATGTTCGACTGCGTGCCCGAACCTGTTTGCCAGACAGCCAGCGGGAAGTGGTCATCAAACTTGCCGTCGATAACTTCTTGTGCAGCGGTGGCAATGGCGTCTGCGACCTTGTTATCAAGCACGCCAAGATCCTTGTTCACCAGAGCAGCTGCACGTTTCACCAGCGCAAGTGCATGAACAAGCGGAAGTGGCATTTTTTCTGTGCCAATGCGGAAATTCTCAAGCGAGCGCTGGGATTGCGCGCCCCAGTAGCGGTCCGCAGCCACTTCAATCGGGCCAAAGGAATCGGTTTCGATACGAGTCTGCGACATCAGACGCTCCTTGGAACGGCGATGCGCTCAACCTTTGCAAGCGCACGCTCAAAGCCACACGCGCAAGGCATGCCCGCATTCTGGAGTGGCGCCGATCAGCCAGGATCGGAAAGCGCTCTAAATTTACGCGGGCGATGCTTTGCTTTTCACTGGTAAGCATGGCGCAGCGCCACACTCCATTGGAGCAGAGGTATAGCCGTACTACAGCACATCCGCCAAGAGGGCTTTCTGCGGCAGCAATCTATTATCACGATAAATCAGGTGACGAACCGTTGCTTTTGTCACTTACGCTGTAAAATAGCGGCACATCCAGGGGCAATTTGCCATGATTATACCGCTGCGCATGATCACAGACGGTTGGCATGTGCACTGGATGCGCTGAACCATTCCCTTTCGAGTCTGAAATGGTTCATGCTCCTTTATTACGGATCAGGTGTTTTTCTTGCGAAACGCATCAAGCCGCACAACCTGTGCACCTGTATGCTCGGTTTCGTTTTCAGAGGCATCATCCGCATCAGGTTTGGATGAGGGTTCTTCGCCCTGATTTTTTGTAACCGCGTTTTCTGCATCCGGCGCCGATGTTGCTTCTTCAGATGAGGACGTTGCGCCGGTTACTTCATCAGCGTTGTTGGACGATGCGACTTCGAAGACGCGGCGTGGGAAAACGCCTTGCGTTACCTGCCCGGTCTCTTCTTCATCATCATCGCTGTCGTCCGCATCATCCTCATCGTCGATGTCCACGCCTGACTCAAAGCGCAACCCGAAATCGACCGAGCGGTCAAAAAATCCTGTAAGTGCTTCGAAAGGCACCACCAATTTTTCCGGCACGCCCTTGAATGACAGGCCGACCTCAAAAGCTTGTTCGGTCACCGTAAGGTCCCAGAACTGGTGCTGGAGGACGATCGTCATCTCAGTCGGGTATTCGGCGCGCATGCGGTTGGAAAGGCGTACGCCAGGATGCTGCGTGTGAAAGGTGATGTAAAAGTGATGCTCGCCCGGCAATCCGTCGCGCACAACATCAGTCAGAACCCGTCTTACAACGCCGCGAAGAGCGTCCTGAACATGGAGGTCGTAACGAATAAAATCCTGAGCCATTTACGAGTGCCTGAAACTACCTGATGCTATGACAACCTTGATGCCAGACTTGCAGGCATCTATGCAAGCCCCAACAAGTATCAATAGCGCTGAAACTGTCAAGAAATCGATTCACCTGAGCGGCGATATCATGCCGTTCTGTAGGAAAATCATTATATCACAAGTTGTTGATAGAATGTTCCAGCTGCCGTTAGGATGACATTGTCTGCGCCGGCTGGCATGCAATAACTTTATGCCTTGCAATCAGGCGTGTTGCCGTAACTCTGCCGTAATGTTGACTAAATATATTAAAAGGTATGAAGCTAACAACATCTACAAAATCTTAAATATTACCACCGCGGAGCATTGTCCGCGTTTGGTCTGATGCTTTGGGTATGCATTCTTTTAATAAGGGGTGGGCGATGGTAGGCGTCGGTGAAAATCACTTGAATCGTTTTAATTCTTTGATCCGTGCTGGGGATTCTTCCAAGCGTAATGATGAGGCCGCTGGCGCCGGCAAGCCGGTTATTTCTCCTGCAAATGGCATGCAGGTTCTAATTTCCGTGATCCTTCAGCAAAAAGCCGATATGACCATCAATTCGGACATCCAGACCATTGCTTTTGATATGCTTACTCGCCAAGGAGAGGCATTGACGGAAATGGGCAAGCTGTTCCTGGACATGCTTATCAAAACGGCTGATGCAGCGCAAAAAGAGGATGAGGCAATAAAAATAGATAACGACTTCTTTGAACAAAAAGCACAGCATAAACGTGATCTCGAAAAAAGAAGCGTTGCTAATATTATCCTTACGCAAGAAAATACGCGCCGGGAAACTCTCCGCCGAATTCAGCAAAAGAGTTCTTTTGCCATATAGATTAAATGCTTTTCATAAGCATCAGTAATCAGGATAAACAGTCAAGAGTCCATATCCAAATGGGCTCTTGTAATTTTTGTTTATGAAATTTTTAAATAAACCAAGCACTTGCAGTAAAATGCGAAATATAATTTTGCTGGCTAATCCAGATTTTTCAGACGCAGAGACACTCGATCCGCTGTCCGCAGCTCGAATTACATAGAGAAGTGCTTTATTAGAATGGAAAGTGGAGGCTTCTGTTGCCAGGTGCCTCCGAACCCCGCCTTACGGGGCTAACCGCAAGGACTTCAAGTAATGGTTACTTTTGCTGCATTACGCAGCTTGAGCAACCGGAGCATAGTTATCGTTTGCAACTATTGCTATGGCCCGATAACGGCGGAACCATTCCGAACGAAAGCACATCCTTTACACCCTCGTCGATCCTATTTCGCCCCCGCCGAAAGCCAACGCTATACGTTGCGCTGGCCTTTGGTGGAGGCGCCGGGTACCGCCCCCGGGTCCGAAAGGCTTATTACGATGACCATTTATCGCCATATCTGTCTTGCGACAGCTCTTCAGATATAGGAGCGATTCTGGTTCGAGGGAAGAGGTATTTTAAAGGAAAATTTCCAGCAGCAATCCTGGCATTAAGGTGGTGCATGGAAGCCCGGTCTATTTTCGGGTAAAACAGCCTTAATTTTATTTTTGGCGCTTTTAACATCGAGCAAGAGTGGTGCATATATTAAAAAAGTATGAAAAGCCGAATCTGTTAATGCTCTGTTTTGGCGCTTTACAGTCTGGCTAATGTCCCACTCACTGTGTTCACGCGCAGTTTGGTGGGCGCAATGCCGAGCACTGAAGGATTTTATGGAATGCGCGCTTACCTAGATTTGCTCGACCGCATCATGAAAGACGGAACCCGCAAGGATGACCGCACAGGTACGGGAACAATATCATTGTTCGGGCAGCAAATGCGGTTTGACCTTTCTGAAGGTTTTCCGTTGGTCACGACCAAGCGTGTTCATCTGAAATCGGTGGTGCATGAATTACTGTGGTTCCTGCGCGGTGACACCAATATTGCTTACCTGCGCGAACATGGCGTTAGCATTTGGGATGAATGGGCGGATGAAAAGGGTGATCTTGGCCCCGTCTATGGCAAGCAATGGCGCGCATTTGCAGGTGCCAATGGCGAGACAGTGGATCAAATCGCGTGGGTGCTGAATGAGATCAGGCATAATCCTGATTCACGCCGCCTTGTCGTCAGCGCCTGGAACCCGGTCGATATTCCGAAGATGGCGCTTGCACCTTGCCATTGCCTGTTTCAGTTTTATGTCGCGAATGGCAAGCTTTCATGCCAACTGTACCAACGCTCAGCTGATGTTTTCCTCGGTGTCCCGTTCAATATTGCAAGCTATGCGTTGTTGACGGCACTTATGGCGCACGTGTGCGGGCTGGAAGTTGGTGAGTTTGTGATTACCTTTGGTGATGCACATCTGTACCTTAACCATATGGAGCAGGCGCAAACCCAGCTTGAGCGCGCGCCACGGCCTCTGCCAAAGCTGCATATCAGCAAGGATCTTACTGATCTGTTCGAGGTGCGGGCGGAAGATATCCTTGTTGAAGGTTATGATCCACATCCGGCAATCAAGGCGCCTGTAGCGGTCTAAGGCGATGGTAGCAAACATTTTGCATTATCCGGTGGTGATTGTTGCGGCAGTTGCGCAGAATGGCGTGATTGGCGTGAACAATACACTGCCATGGCGATTGGGCAGTGATCTGGCGCGTTTTCGTGCGCTGACCATGGGCAAGCCCGTCATTATGGGACGCAAGACATTCGAATCGCTTCCACCTGCGCGCCCTGGCAAAGGCCGTTTACCCGGCAGGCCTCTCGTGGTGCTAAGTCGTTCTTCCTTTGCTGTATCAGCTGATGATGGCGAAGTGGTGCGAGCATCCAGTTTCGATGAGGCGCTAACACTGGCGAATGATTTGGCGCAACGCGATAACGCTGGCGAGATTGTGATCGCTGGGGGGGGTGATGTGTTTGCGCAAGCATTACCTATTACCCAGCGGCTTCATCTCACGTGGGTTGAGGCGTTGCCGCATGGGGATGCCTTCTTCCCCCCCATTGATCCAGCGGCTTTTCGTGAAGTATTGCGTGAAGCGCATAGTGCGGGTGAACGGGACGACCATGCTTTTGCTTTTGTTGACTATGAGCGACAAAGCTCGCCTCTTTGAGGGTGAAAAAGGCGCTCAGAGCTTGACTGCGCCGCCATGGCCACCCAAGTTGCCAAACAGGTTATATAGCATTTGAGATTCAATTGGACGTAGAGGCTGGAAGGTAAAGCGATCTGCAACCACTGCTAATGATTCAAGGATAATGCCAATCGCTTTCGAGCAGGGCGATTTGTGTTTGAATTGGACCATCGTTGGATGCACAACGCTTTTGCTTTGGAATTTTCCCGCGACTTGCGTTCAATTGCTAAATCACATTGAATGCAAACAGCTTTAGGCGCTCCGTATCTTTGCGGAGAATCAAAATCAAGACTTCAGAATAAGGAATGGCTGACTTATGCCTTGGAGTAACCAGAGCGGCGGTCCTTGGGGCCAGAAACCACAAGGACCGTGGGGCACGGGGCCGCAAGGCGGCGGGGGCGGGCAACAGCCCGATCTTGAAGATATGCTGCGACGCGGGCAGGATAAGCTGAAGGGGTTTATCCCTGGTGGCGGCGGCGGCTTTCGTGGTTTTGCTGTCATCGGCCTGGGAGCTATTTTGCTTTGGCTGGCGACGGGCTTTTATACCGTACGCCCCGATGAAGTTGGCCTAAATCTGATTTTCGGGCGCTATGTTGGCAAAACGGGCGAGGGGTTGCGTTATAATTTCCCTTACCCGATTGGTAGCGTTATCAAGCCGCGCGTGACAACGGTGAACACCATCGAAGTTGGGCAGCGGACGGGAGATACTTCGCAGCGAATTACCCAACGCGAAGTGCCAGAAGAAAGCCTGATGTTGACCGGCGATGAGAATATCGTCGACATCAACTTCACTGTGCAATGGCAGGTGAGCCCCACCGATCCGCAGAACTACGTTTTCAACCTGAAAAATCCTGATGCCTCAATCAAGGCCGTGGCCGAAAGTGCCATGCGTGAAGAGGTTGGTCGCCGTAACATTCAGGCTGTTCTAACGAGCGATCGTGGCCCTATCGAAGAAGAAGTGCGCAAGCTTATGCAGACTCAGCTTGATGAGTATGGCGCGGGCGTGGAAATTCGCCAGGTACAGCTGCAAAAAGTTGATCCTCCGCAGCAGGTGATTGATGCGTTCCGTGATGTGCAGGCAGCGCGGCAGGATCAGGACCGCGTGCGCAATGAGGCCGAAACCTATGCCAGCCGTGTCGTGCCTGAAGCGCGAGGTGAAGCCACACGTATTATTCAGGCCGCAGAAGGTTATCGTGAAGGTGTAGTAGCCGATGCACGTGGTGCGGCGTCGCGCTTCACACAGGTCTATGAGACATATAAGACGGCACCTGCCGTTACCCGTGAGCGCATGTTTATCGAAACGTTGGAAAAAGTGTTGGGTGGTTCTGATAAGGTTATTCTGGATCAAAAGGGTGGACAAGGCGCGCTGCCGTTACTGCCGCTCGGAACCTTGCAAGGCTCTGATACGCCATCACAACGTAATGTTGGTGGTCAGACCGGGACAGTGATCCAGCAGGGGGCAGGTCGATGAACGCTCAAACATTTAAAGTCGTAGGTGTTGTTGCCCTCGTTGTGGCATTGTTTGTGCTTTTAAGCGCGACATTTATCGTCAATCAAACTGAACAGGCACTTGTTTTGCGCTTCGGCGGTGTACGCTCTGTTGCAACAAAGCCAGGGCTGTACTTCAAGCTGCCGCTGATTGAAAACGTGGTTTATATCGATAACCGCGTACTCGATCTCGATCTACCGGAACAGGAAGTCATTGCTGCGGACCAGAAGCGCCTCGTCGTAGATGCCTTTGCCCGTTATAAGGTGACGGATCCAGTGCGTTTTTACCAAACCGTCAACAACATCGCTGGTGCAAACTTGCGATTGGCCAACATCATTAACTCGACAGCGCGTTCCGTGCTTGCTGAGGCGACATTCACCGATATCGTTCGCACAAACCGTTCGGGTTTGATGAACACCATCAGGCAAGAGGTGAATCGTCAGGCGCAAGGACTTGGGCTGACCGTGATTGATGTGCGGTTGCGTCGGGCTGACTTGCCACAGCAGAATAGTGAAGCGGTGTTCCAGCGTATGCAGACCGAGCGTCAGCGTGAAGCGGCAGATATTCGTGCTCAAGGTTCGCAGCTCGCTCAAGGCATTCGTGCCCGCGCAGATCGTGATGTCACAGTGATCAAGGCTGATGCTAACCAGCAAGCGCAGCAAGTGCGCGGTCAGGGGGATGCGCAGGTAAACAGCATTCTTGCTGAAGCCTACAATCGCGATCCGGAGTTCTTTGCCTTTTTCCGTTCGTTGCAGGCTTATGGTGCAAGTCTTTCAGGCAATGGAACGCGCTGGGTTCTATCGCCGGATTCTCCATTCTTCCGCTTTTTGAATGGTGACGGTGCGCCTTCGACGCCAGCCGAACGATAGGATTCTATGGGGCAAATGCATTATCTGACTAACTGGCATTTGCTCTGGGCGGGATAAAAATGAGCTGGAATAGAGCGGTGGGCATCTGTCAGGGGCCCACCGTTTTCTTTTTGACGGGCGTTTCAGCATTTCCATTTCAGGGTCGCATAATAAGGATGCGATCATATGCAATACGAACAAAAAAATAGAGCGCCATTGCGTATGACTTACGCAATGGCGCTCTATTTCTTAGAAATGCATTATCAAGCTTGATCGCTACAGCAAGCAGATAGCGAGGATACCGCTTGACTGCCTGCTAGAGGATTATATGCATCAATCGTCCATTTTGAGGGCGGCAATGAAGGCTTCTTGCGGGATCTCCACCTTGCCGAACTGACGCATGCGCTTCTTGCCTTCCTTCTGCTTATCAAGCAGCTTGCGCTTACGCGAAACGTCACCACCGTAACATTTGGCTGTCACATCCTTGCGTAGCGCACGGATGGTTTCACGCGCAATGATCTTGCCGCCAATTGCTGCCTGAACAGGAATCTGGAACATATGCGGTGGGATCAGCTCTTTAAGCTTTTCGCACATTGCTCGCCCACGTGCCTCGGCGCGCGTGCGGTGCACGAGCATGGATAGCGCATCCACTGGCTCAGCGTTCACGAGCAGCGACATTTTAACCAGATCGCCAACCCGGTATTCAGTGATCTGATAATCGAACGACGCATAGCCCTTCGATACCGACTTTAGGCGATCGTAGAAGTCGAAAACCACTTCGTTCAGCGGTAGATCGTAGACCACCATTGCGCGCTTGCCGACGTAGTTGAGATCAACCTGCTCGCCACGTCTATCCTGACAAAGCTTGATAATCGATCCCAGGTATTCGTCCGGCGTGAGAATCGTCGCCCGAATCCATGGCTCGGCAATCTCTTCGATCTTCATGACGTCCGGCATATCGGCTGGATTGTGAAGATCAACAGAGGTGCCGTCGCGCATCTTCAGCTGATAGACAACCGATGGTGCCGTGGAAATCAGGTCAAGATTGAACTCGCGTTCCAGCCGTTCCTGAATGATTTCAAGATGAAGCAGGCCGAGGAAGCCGCAGCGGAAACCAAAGCCAAGCGCTGCCGACGTCTCCATCTCGAATGAGAAGCTGGCGTCGTTCAGGCGTAGCTTACCCATGGCTGCGCGAAGATCTTCAAATTGGGCAGCATCAACAGGGAAAAGGCCGCAGAACACAACTGGCTGAACCGGCTTGAAGCCTGGCAATGCTTCCACGCAGGGACGCTTGTCATCGGTGATGGTATCGCCAACGGCAGTGTCTGCTACTTCCTTGATTGAGGCTGTGAGAAAGCCTACTTCGCCCGGTCCCAGCATATCAACGGTCGACATCTTGGGGCGGAAAACACCGATGCGGTCAACACCATAGGTGGCGTTTGTTCCGATCATGCGGATATTCTGACCCTTTTTCAACTGTCCATCAATGATGCGCACAAGCACCACCACACCAAGGTAGGCGTCGTACCAGCTATCAACCAGCAGCGCCTTCAGCGGAGCCGTTTCATCCCCTTTAGGTGGTGGCAGACGGGTGACGATGGCTTCGAGGACGCCTTCAATATTGATGCCTGTCTTGGCTGAGATTTCCACAGCTTCAGATGCATCAATGCCGATCACTTCCTCAATCTGCTCCTTGACGCGCTCTGGCTCAGCGGCGGGCAGATCGATCTTGTTGAGGACGGGTACGATTTCGTGGTTGGCATCGATCGCTTGATACACGTTCGCCAGCGTTTGTGCTTCAACGCCTTGCGAAGCATCAACCACCAGCAAAGAGCCTTCGCATGCGGCGAGCGAACGCGAGACTTCGTAAGCGAAGTCGACGTGGCCGGGTGTGTCCATCAGGTTCAGGATGTAAACCTTGCCATCCTTGGCCTTGTATTCAAGGCGCACTGTCTGGGCCTTGATGGTAATGCCGCGCTCGCGCTCGATGTCCATGTTGTCGAGCACCTGCTCGACCATCTCGCGGTCAGACACGGCGCCCGTCTTCTGAATAAGACGGTCGGCGAGTGTCGACTTGCCATGGTCGATGTGGGCGACGATTGAAAAATTACGGATGTTGTCAAAGCTGTGCGCGGTCATGGCAACGCCATATCAGTCCGCGCGCGCTTCGCCAAGAGCATCATTGCGTGACATACGTGAATTATTTGTAGAAGACGCCATCATGATGCCGCCAATGGGTGCTTTGCAAAGGGTGTTTTTTACGACCAGCTTGACTTGAGGCGCTCGCGCACTAGTTTGACGCATCCCATTTATTGCTCCCCTGAGGGGCCAGTTCGATAAAGATCGCGATGACCACGCCCGACAATTATGCACCAAGCCTGCACGATCCGCTGCATCCCACGCGTTCATTTCAGGGACTTATCCTGACATTGCAACGGTTTTGGGCTGCTGAAGGCTGCGTCATCCTCCAGCCGTATGATATGGAAGTAGGGGCGGGCACTTCGCATCCGGGCACCATGCTGCGCTCTTTGGGGCCAAAACCCTGGAAGGCTGCTTATGTGCAACCTTCGCGTCGTCCCAAGGATGGGCGTTATGGAGAAAATCCTAACAGACTCCAGCATTATTACCAGTTTCAGGTGATCCTGAAGCCGAATCCGCCGAATCTGCAGGAGCTTTATCTGCGTTCCCTCGATGCGATCGGTATTGATACGCAGCTGCATGACATCCGATTCGTTGAAGACGACTGGGAGAATCCAACCCTTGGCGCCTGGGGGTTGGGCTGGGAATGCTGGTGCGATGGCATGGAGGTGAGCCAGTTTACTTACTTCCAGCAGGTTGCAGGCATTGAATGCTCGCCTGTTTCGGGTGAGTTGACCTACGGACTTGAGCGGCTGGCATGCTATCTGCAGAACGTTGAGAGCATTATGGATCTCAACTTCAACGGTCGCGTGGGCGCTGATAAGGTGACCTACCGTGAGGTATTTTTGCAGGCCGAGCAGGAATATTCGCGCTACAATTTTGAGCATGCCAATACAGAGGCGCTCTTCCGCCGCTTCCGTGAGGCTGAAGAAGAGTGCAGAGCCCTGCTTGAAAAGGGGGCCGATGCTGAAAATGGCCGTCATCTTATGGTGCAGCCCGCGTATGACCAGTGCCTCAAGGCTGGCCATGCGTTCAATCTGCTCGATGCGCGCGGCGTGATTTCTGTGACGGAGCGTCAGAGCTACATTCTACGGGTGCGCGAGCTTGCCAAGGCGTGCGGTGCAGCGTGGTTATTGACGGAGGGCGGTGGCGCAAGTTGATGCGCTAATACCCCTTGCTCACCCCGACTGCTCTTTCGCGATCCAATAGAAAAGCCTTATCCGATGCCCGATCTGCTTCTTGAACTTCACTCGGAAGAAATTCCCGCCCGCATGCAGCGCAAGGCTGCCGACGACCTGAAAAAACTCATCACTGATGCGTTAGTCGAGCAAGGCCTCGTTTATGAGGGGGCGCAGGCGTATGTTACTCCGCGCCGTCTTGCGTTGCAGGTGGTGGGCCTTCCTGTGCGCCAGCCCGATGTTGAAGAAGAGCGTAAAGGTCCGCGTGTGGGTGCGCCAGAGGCGGCGCTTCAGGGCTTTTTGAAGAGCGCCGGGCTTGACAGCATTGATGAGGCGGAAATCGTTTCGGATGCCAAGAAGGGCGAGTTTTACGTTGCGCGCATCCGCCGTGAGGGGCGTGAGACGGTGGCGGTTCTGGCGGAGATTATACCGGCTGTCGTGCGCAGTTTCCCGTGGCCAAAGTCCATGCGGTGGGGGGCGGCTTCAGCAGCACCTGGCAGTATGCGATGGGTGCGCCCGCTTCAGTCCATCCTTTGCACGTTCGGGCCGGAGACGGAGATCCCCGATGTCGTGCAGTTTGATATCGATGGGCTGAAAGCCTCTGATGTCACAAATGGCCACCGCTTTGTGCCAGGTGAGCCGATTCTCGTGCGCCGCTTTGATGATTATATTGCAGCGCTGGAGAAGGCGCGCGTTGTGCTCGACCTTGATGAGCGTAAGCGCCGCATTCTGGCTGATGCCAACACGCTTGCTTTTGCGCAAGGCTACGAGATTGTGCCTGATGAAGGGTTGCTTGAGGAAGTCGGCGGGCTGGTTGAGTGGCCAGTCGTGCTGATGGGTAGCTTCGACGAGGCTTATCTCGCTGTGCCGCCTGAGGTTATCCGCGCCACGATTCGCGCCAACCAAAAGTGCTTTGTGCTGACCAGGGGCGAAAATGGCAAGTTAGCCAACCGCTTCATTCTGGTAGCAAACATTGAGGCCAAGGATGGTGGCGCTGCCATCGTTGCTGGGAATGAGCGGGTGGTGCGGGCGCGCCTTTCCGATGCGAAGTTCTTCTGGGAGACGGATCAGAAGTCATTGCCGGAGTTCTCTGGCAGCGCGCTAAAGCCTCTCGATCAGCGGTTGGAGCGTTTGCGGGCGCTTAATATCGTGTTCCATGAGAAACTCGGCACGCAGGCCGCGCGCATTGAGCGGCTTGCCAGGCTCGCACGCCATATTGCGCCGCTTGTTGGTGCTGATGCCGATAAGGCTGAGCGCGCAGCGTTTCTTTCCAAGGCCGATCTGGTCACCGAGATGGTGGGCGAGTTCCCTGAATTACAGGGCCTGATGGGGCGCTATTATGCTATTGCGCAAGGTGAGGATGCGTCTGTCGCTGCTGCAATCGAGGAGCATTACAAGCCGCAGGGGCCTTCAGACTCCGTGCCATCCGATCCGGTTTCGGTTGCGCTGGCGCTGGCTGACAAGCTCGATACTTTGGCGGGTTTCTGGGCAATCAATGAGAAGCCAACCGGCTCCAAGGATCCGTTTGCACTTCGGCGCGCAGCGCTGGGCGTGATCCGGCTTGTACTGGAGAACAACCACCGTCTGGCGCTGTCCCAACTGATCGCTGCAGCGCTTGAGGCACTGCCGGTTAAGGCGGACCATGCTGCAATCACGGCTGATCTGTTATCGTTCTTCGCTGATCGGTTGACGGTTTATCTGCGCGACAAGGGCGCGCGGCATGATCTGATTGCTGCAGTATTTGCGCTTGGTGGACAGGATGACCTGGCGTTGATCGTGCGCCGGGTAGAAGCGCTTGGCCGCTTCCTTGAGACGGAAGATGGCATCAACCTGCTTGCTGGCTATCGGCGTGCGGCCAATATCCTGCGAATTGAGGAAAAGAAGGATGGGCGCGCCTATGATGGCGGCCCTGATGCGACAATTATCCTAGGACGCGGTCAGCTTGAAGAGAAGGTGCTGATCGAAGCTCTGCGTGCTGCCCGCGAAACAGCACAGGCCGCGGTTGCGCGGGAAGACTTTGAAGCCGCGATGCGCGCGTTGGCAGATTTACGCCCTGCTGTTGATGCCTTCTTTGACAAAGTGACCGTAAATGCTGATGAGGCTGATTTACGGGTGAACCGCCTGAAATTGCTTGATGCATTGCGTGTTGCAACGCACGCCGTGGCTAATTTTGGCGTGATTGCTGGATAAGACGCGCATGACTATCAGCATGCGTTTTATGCAATGTCTTAGATACCAAGTGCACATTATGTCGTCTATCCGTCATATTTGTGCAATGCCGCATTGCTTTTTTGATGCGAATGAGCCACTTCAGCTGGGTTCGGATTTGCATCCTGTCTGCGGCATACATATGCAGCGGATGATACCATATAAAAGCAGGAGCGCTGCTGCATAGGGGGCGTTTGTTGCTGAGCAAAGGATGACGTGGCGGTTGACGACACGGCGCCATGTCGGAGTAGGGCGCTGATCCATGCCGGATCAGTGTCAGGTGGCTTGAAGCGGGATGGGGTGATGCGCAGGCATTACGCCGTTCCTTAGTTGAAGCATATCGTTCTCTGAAATGGCGCGTGCGCTATGATCAGGGATCATGCTCAAAAAGGCGAACGCCAATGACGAAATGGGTTTATACATTCGGTGATGGTCAGGCTGAGGGCGCATCGAGCTTGCGCAACCTGCTTGGTGGTAAGGGTGCAAACCTTGCCGAGATGGCGAATCTAGGGCTCCCTGTGCCGCCCGGCTTTACGATCACAACCGATGTCTGCACCTATTATTACGATAATGGTGAGAGCTATCCGCCAGATCTCGTGGCAGCTGTTGACGATGCATTGGCGCTGATTTCGCGCCAAACCGGCAAGGTTTTTGGCGATTCTGCCAACCCGCAGCTCGTTTCGGTGCGTTCAGGCGCGCGCGCTTCCATGCCTGGCATGATGGACACGGTGCTTAATCTTGGCCTCAATGATGAAACCGTGGTTGCCGTGGCCAAAGCCTCTGGTGATGAGCGTTTCGCGTGGGACAGCTATCGCCGTTTCATTAATATGTTCGGCAACGTGGTGCTTGATGTTGGCCATCATCACTTCGAGGAAGTGCTGGAGATCTACAAAGAGCGCAAGGGCGTTGAGCTGGATACCGATCTGACCGCCGCCGATTGGCAGGAGCTGGTCAAGCAGTACAAGAAAATCGTTGAGCAAGAAACCGGCAAGCCGTTTCCGCAGGATCCTAAAGAGCAGCTGTGGGGCGCAATCAGTGCCGTGTTTGGCTCCTGGATGAACGCGCGCGCTAAAAAGTACCGCGAGCTGCATGATATTCCAGCAAGCTGGGGAACGGCCGTTAACGTGCAGGCCATGGTGTTCGGCAACCGTGGCGAGACCTCGGCGACCGGCGTTGCCTTCACACGGAATCCGTCAACTGGTGAGAAGGAGCTCTATGGCGAGTTCCTGATCAATGCGCAGGGTGAAGATGTGGTTGCGGGTATTCGCACACCGCAGGATATTACCGAAAAGGCACGCATCGCGTCAGGCTCCACCCGTCCATCGCTTGAGAGCGCGTTGCCCGATGCCTATGGCGAATTAGTGCGTATCTACAAGCTGCTTGAGGGACATTATCGCGATATGCAGGATCTCGAATTTACCATCGAGTCCGGCAAGTTGTGGATGCTGCAAACCCGCAACGGCAAGCGCACAGCGAAGGCCGCGCTGAAGATTGCGGTTGATCTTGCGGCTGAAGGTGTCATCACCGAGCGTGAAGCGGTCGCACGGATTGAGCCTGCTGCGCTTGATCAGCTATTGCATCCTACCATCGACCCCAAGGCAGATCGCAAGGTGTTTGCCACCGGCCTGCCAGCCTCACCTGGTGCGGCGTCGGGAGCTGTTGTGTTCACTTCAGAGGCTGCTGAAGAGGCCAAGAAGATGGGGCGCAAGGTTATTCTGGTGCGTGTTGAGACCTCACCGGAAGACATCCACGGCATGCACGCGGCTGAAGGCATTTTGACCACGCGTGGCGGCATGACTTCGCATGCGGCTGTTGTGGCGCGCGGCATGGGCAAGCCCTGTGTATCCGGTGCTGGTACAGTGCGTGTTGATTATGCAGCAGGCACGGTATCTGCAGGTGGTGTGACGCTGAAGGCTGGCGATATCCTGACCATTGATGGTTCAACCGGCCAAGTCATTATCGGCGAAGTGAAGATGCTGGAGCCGGAGCTTTCCGGCGAATTCGCTACCTTGATGGGATGGGCGGATTCCGTGCGTCGCATGAAAGTGCGCGCCAATGCAGAGACACCGCTTGATGCGCGCACCGCACGCAACTTTGGCGCGGAAGGCATTGGCCTTTGCCGCACAGAGCACATGTTCTTTGATGCTGAGCGTATCGTTGCCATGCGTGAGATGATCCTTTCAGATGATGAGGCCGGTCGGCGCGCAGCGCTTGCCAAATTGTTGCCGATGCAGCGCAAGGATTTTGTTGATCTATTCACGATCATGCAGGGATTGCCGGTGACGATCCGTCTGCTTGATCCGCCATTACATGAGTTCCTGCCGCATTCTGATGCAGAAATCGATGAGGTGGCAAATTCTCTGGGCGTATCGGCTGATAAGCTGAAGGCACGTGCACAGGCGTTGCATGAGTTCAACCCGATGCTTGGCTTCCGCGGCGTGCGTCTGGCAATCCTCTATCCCGAAATCGCTGAGATGCAGGCGCGTGCGATCTTTGAAGCGGCTTCGCAGGTCGCGAAGGACACTGGGCAGACGGTAAAGCCCGAAGTGATGGTGCCGCTTGTCATGACGAAGGCGGAGCTTGATCTGACCAAGACGCGCATTGATGCCGTGGCGAAGGCGGTTGCGGACGAAACAGGCGTTGCGCTTGATTATCAGATTGGCACCATGATCGAGTTGCCACGCGCTGCATTGCGTGCGGGTGATATTGCGCAGTCTGCTGAGTTCTTCTCCTTCGGCACGAATGACCTGACGCAAACAACACTTGGGATCAGCCGCGATGATGCCGCGATATTCCTTGGTGATTATACAGCCAAGGGCATTCTGCCATCAGACCCATTCGTGACGATCGATCGTGAAGGCGTGGGTGAGCTTGTTGCATTGGCAGCTGAGCGTGGCAGGGCCACTCGCCCTGATATCAAGCTCGGCATTTGCGGCGAGCATGGTGGTGATCCGGCCTCTATCGCATTCTGCGAAGACACTGGTATGGATTACATATCCTGCTCACCCTACCGCGTGCCAATTGCACGTCTTGCAGCAGCGCAGGCAGCGTTGAAGGTGAAGGCTGAAGGGTTGGCTTAATCTTTATTACCTTTATCGCATTAATGGGCGCCTTCATCGCAAATGATGGAGGCGCCCGTTTCATTTTAACCATGCCTCAACCTTAACGCGCGATAATCATATTTACTGTTTATCGGGTTGAGTGATGATGATGCGTCGACGCAAATCAGGGGTGATCTGGGCGTTTGCTACGGCAGCTCCGTGGGCATTGGCTGGTGGTATGCTGATTTCCTTCACGGCAACAGCAGGGCAGCAGCCTGATGCAGGGGCCAGCTTTTCTAGTGTTAACCGCGGAATGGCATTAACCGCCATTGACGTTGTACCCGGAAACACCCGCGCTACCGCAACCATGATCGGTTTACCTGCGCTTGATCTGGATGGTCTGCTGCAAAGCGCCTCTGCATTACTCATGGCCGCAACTCCCGAAGAAATGCCATCCGATTCATTGCGTGGTGAGCTAAAGCGGTACGCAACAGGATGGCCGGAAGTCGTGCGCCAAGGCAAAGGCGATCCTATTAAGCCCAAGGCGGAATCTGTGGGGCTTCGCAGCCAGCAGGTGATGTTTGGGCGGGGGACGTTTTCGCAGGCCGTGCTGGGGCGCGACATTGAACTATTGCCACCAACATTGTTGATGGAAGGCTCCACCGAAATCCCTACAGCGGATGAAATGTGGGAGATGGAACCGGCAACGGAAGAAGATGTGCTGGCTATTCGTCAGGCGTTGGCACCGCGCACCACTCCAGCTTATGTAAGAGCGGAGGGCGTGACCATTCTGTTAGGAGATGGCGCAACGCCAGCTTCACCACGCGCTCAAGCGCTGGCCTCTGTCACTCCCGTGCCGGCAGAGATTATTCCGGTTGAAATTGCAGCCGTTCCGGTTTCTATGCCTGTCAACGGGTTAAGCGATGGCGCTGCTACATCCGCTTTTACTAAAATGAATGCCAAGCGTAGCGTGGGCTATGCGCATCTGATCGATGCAGATAACATGAAACGTGAGGCGCGGTGCCTGGCTGAGGCTGTTTATTTCGAGGCACGCGGAGAGTCTGAAGCGGGACAGGCAGCAGTTGCGCAGGTGGTGCTGAACCGGGTTAAAAGTGGTCTTTATCCCACCAGTGTATGCGGTGTGGTTTATCAAAATCGCCATCGGTACAAAGCATGCCAGTTTTCATTTGCCTGCGAAGGGCGCTCTTTGCGTGTGAGCGACAGGGCGTCTTGGAGCTCGGCCGTGCGTGTCGCCACGCAGGTGATGGACGGAGCGATCTACAACGCGGAAGTGGGCGGTGCGACCCACTATCATGCTGATTATGTGCGCCCATTTTGGGCAAACAAGCTAAAGAAGATGGATGTTATTGGGCGGCATATTTTTTATAAACTGCGGCCGGGGCAGACTTAAGAGCCTGTTTTTGCAATTATCTACCGTCGCTTTTGCCCTGTTCACCCTCAAGAAAAGGCCGCAGACGGCTGATTGCAGTGGCGGCATAATCCATAAATGCTCGTATGCGTACCGATTGCCGTAAGTCAGGATGGGTGAGAAGCCAAAGGCTGGTTGAGAAGCTGCTGTCGGGTTCTGTTAAACGACGTAATGTGGGCTGCGGATCTGCGATAAAACAGGGCAATGGACCAATGCCAATACCGGCTTGTACCGCTTCCGATAAGCCCAGCACAGAATTGATCCGGTAAACCAATTTGTCGTGACCCGCCATTTCATTCACATAGCGCACCGCTTTCATTGCGCCGAAATGTTCGTTCATTGATACCCAGTTCCGCTCCTTGAGCTCATCCGTACTCACTGAACCCTCGCTGAAATCACTGCGAAGGCCATAGACTGCCCATGCCATGGTGCTTAGCCTTCTGCCAACGAGTGTTTCGGGTGGGTTATCTGTGGCGCGGATGGCGATATCAGCATCTCGGCGGGAGAGGTTCAGGGGGTGGTTTGTGAGCAGGATTTCCAACTGGATATTGGGGTATTCCTTGCGAAAGCCCGCAAAAATCGGTGTCAACAAATGCACCAGTAGCGTGTCGTTGGTTGTAATGCGAAGCTCACCTGCGGGCGAATGCGCACAACCCATCAAAAGCCGCCCAAGTGAAGAGACATCGTCGGCCCAGCGTTCAGATATTGCCAGCATCTCTTCGCCCGGCGGCGTGGGAGTGTAGCCAGAGCGATGGCGCTCGAATAATTGAACACCGATCAGCGCTTCGAGGTTGGCTAAGCGACGAAATACAGTTGAGTGGTTGACGCCTAGTTGTTCTGCCGTAGCAGTCAACGATCCGGTTTCGCTAATTACGCGTACGAGCCTGAAGTCATCCCACGACATACGGCCAATGGCGTCCCGCGGTGGAGGGCTGAATGAGTCCATAGCGTAAGCCTTGCTGTCCTTGATCGTTATAAAAGTCTTTTTCATTGCAAATTTGCAATGTGCATTCTGCGCAGAAAGGTATCGCGATGTCATCAGGAATGGCTATGCTGCGAATAATTCAAATCTGCGCCATCATGCGCATAGCGGAGTATTGATCCATGGCTGCTAAAGTTCTCGTCCTCTACTACTCGACCTATGGCCACATCGAAACCCTTGCCTATGCAGTTGCTGAAGGCGCTGCAGCTGAAGGCGCAGAAGTGGTGGTGAAGCGCGTACCTGAAACCGTGCCAGAAGAAGTTGCACGAAATGCGCATTTCAAGCTTGATCAGAAGGCGCCTGTTGCGACTGTTGCTGAGCTTGCTGAGTATGATGCTATTATCTTCGGTGCTCCTACGCGCTTTGGCGTGTTTGCATCACAGATGCGTGCCTTCATCGATCAGACCGGTGGCTTGTGGGCAAAGGGCGCACTTGTTGGCAAGGTGGGCGCAGCTTTCACCTCATCAGCAACCCAGCACGGTGGACAGGAATCCACCATTCTGACTTTCCTGCCAACCTTGTTGCATCACGGTTTTGTTGTGGCTGGCCTGCCATACGCATTCGCAGGTCAGACCAAGCTTGATGAGATTGTTGGTGGCTCACCTTATGGCGCATCTACGATTGCAGGCAGCGATGGTAGCCGTCAGCCCACACAGACAGATCTCGATGGTGCAAAGTTCCAGGGCGCGCACGTTGCCAAGATCGCGGCCAAGCTGAAGGCGTAAGCATACACGCCTAAAGCAGTTTGCGTTTCATCCAAGCATCAAATAGAGCGGCTTCCCGGGGCCGCTCTTTTTTATGCATTTTGATATTATCGTGGAGCTGCAGCACGTTGTAGGCGATCGTTAATCGCTTCTCCAAGGCCATCGTGGGGGATTGATGCCACTGCGATGCAGTTTGCGCCGGAGGTATCCAGTGTCCGCAATGCGGCAAATAATTGCGCTGCTGCTTCGGATAAATCCCGTTCCTGGCTCAGGTTGAATTGCGCAACGGCATTATCAGTGCCAGGCAGCGGGGCGCCAAATAGCAGGGCTGCTTCACCTGGCTGAATGTCGCTGGCATTGAGGCGCACAGCAGCTTTTGGCGCGTAATGAGAGCTGAGCTGGCCAGGCGCGATAGGTGCATCGCTATTTGCAGAATTGCCAGGGTCGACATCATCTATATCAAAGCCGAGCACTTCTTTGATGGCCTCACGGGTGACACCGCCGGGGCGCAGCAGGACTGGCCGATCGTTGATGCAGGCCACGATGGTTGATTCCACACCGACATGCGTTTCCCCACCATCAAGAACAGCTGCAATCCGACCGTCGAGATCCTGCATCACGTGGAAGGCCAGAGTGGGACTCACGCGGCCTGAGCGATTGGCGGACGGTGCGGCGATGGGCGTGCCAGCTTCCCGAAGGATTGCACGCGCAGTTGGATGTTGAGGAACGCGTAAGGCGACACTATCAAGCCCGGCCGATGCCAGATCGCTGATAGGGCAGTTCTCGGCTTTAGGTACAACGAGTGTCAGAGGGCCCGGCCAGAATGCCTGGGCCAGCTTCTTCGCCGTATTATTAAAACGCCCATGCTGCATGGCGCTTAGAGCATCAGGATAATGGGCGATCAGGGGGTTGAAACTTGGCCTTTCCTTTGCGGTGTAGATAGCTGCTACGGCTTTGCCGTTGGTTGCATCAGCGCCGAGGCCATACACGGTTTCCGTCGGAAAGGCGACGAGCCTGCCTGCGCGCAATAAAGCGCCTGCCGTGGCGATGCCATCCGGCGTTGCTTGAAGTAAGTGTGTGCGCGAATCGTCGACGTGAGCAGACATCTGTGGCAGGTATGCATGAGTTAAAAGAGACAATAAGGAATGCATCAAATGCATTTCCAACTAGCCGATAACAGAAGCAAGGCATAAGCGCCAGTCTGCATGAAGCATACATTGCAGCGCATCACGTTGACCTGGGCGCAGGCTACGCCTAAAGCATCATTGTGGTAGGTGCTCACGGTGGTTGCCGGGCGAATGTCTTGAGCAAGGAATAGTTTGCATGCTGATTGTCTACAGCCTGGCTCCTGGTACAGCGCAATCCAAAGATATGCGGCTGCAGCGCCTCATGCTTGGCTTTGGCGAGCCTATTCCCTCTGATGCACTCTGGATTGATCTGGTTGAGCCAACACGAGCAGAAGAACAGCTCGTGGAAAAAACGCTGGGCGTTGAAATGCCCACGCGTGAGGATATGGAAGACATCGAGCTGTCCGAATTGCTCTATCATGAGAATAGTGCGCGCTATATTACGGTAAAGCTGCTTGTTGCCATTGATGACGAGCCGGACATGGCCGGCGTGACCTTCGTGTTGAAGGGCAATACACTTGTGACAGTGCGCTACGACGAACCGCGGGCATTTCCAATGTTCGCTTTCCGCGCCTCCAAGCCAGGCGGAACGGAAGGCACGGCAGAATCAATTTTCCAGGGACTTATCGAAACCGTAATCGATCGCTCTGCCGAGCTGTTGCAGGTAACGGCTGAGGAGATCAATACGCTATCTCGTTCGGTCTTTGAACAGAAAAGCAAGGCTGCCGGAAAGGGGCATCAGGAAACGCTTCGCACGCTTGGCCATGCAGGCACGTTGATTTCCATGAGCCGCGAAAGCCTTGTATCGCTGGAGCGGGCATTGTTGTTTATGTCTGCAAGTTATCGAGGCGCATCTGGAACAGGAGACCTGCGCAAGGAAATGCGCACGGTGCTGCGCGATATCCAGTCTCTGGAGGAGCACGCGACATTCCAGTCGAACAAGATCCAGTTCCTCTTGGATGCAACGCTGGGCCTCGTCAACCTTGAGCAGAACAACATCATCAAGCTGTTTTCGGTGATGTCGGTGGTGTTCATGCCGCCAACGCTGATTGCTTCAATCTATGGTATGAACTTTCACGTCATGCCCGAACTTGATTGGGATTTTGGTTATCCCGTTGCCATTCTGGTGATGATCATGGCCGCTGTGACACCTTATTTCTTTTTCCGCTGGAAGGGCTGGTTGTAAAAACTGGCTGTTGCCATTCTGTTCTTGATCTCCTATAAGACCCTGCGGCGTGTGGCGTCGTTGTTCGGATATGTGTGAGCGATGCTGGTTCATCTTTCGATTCGCGATATTGTGCTGATAGACCGTCTCGACCTTGCATTCGATGCTGGGTTGACGGTGCTTACCGGTGAAACGGGTGCAGGTAAATCGATCCTGCTTGATGCGTTTGCGCTCGCGCTTGGCGGGCGGGGCGATGGTGCGCTTGTGCGTCATGGTGAGGCGCAGGGGCAAATCACAGCTGTTTTCGAGGTGGCGCCCAATCATCCCGCGCGGCTGGCTGCGGATGAATTTTGCGATCCGGGCGAGGGGCAGATTATCCTGCGTCGTTTGCAATATGCGGATGGGCGCACGCGGGCCTTTGTCAATGACCGGCCTGTCAGTGTGCAGACGTTGCGGGCCATTGGCGTACATCTTGTCGAGATCCATGGCCAGCATGATGATCGCGCACTAACGGATCCTGCTTCGCATCGCAGCATTCTGGACGCGCTGGGCGAGCTGGAAGGGCCTGCGAGGGAGGTTGCAGCAGCCTATGCTGCATATCAGAAATTCAAACGCGAGCTTGCCGAACAGACAGCGCGTGTTGAAGCTGCTCGAAAAGAAGCGGATTTTCTGCGCCATGCGGCTGAAGAACTTGGCACACTTTCGCCCGAGGCGGGCGAGGAAGAGGCCTTGGCTGCACGTCGTCAGGTTATGATGCAATCGGAAAAGGTCGCGCGTGAGCTGCAAGAGGCCTATGAAACGGTTGCCGGCCATGCCTCGCCGTTGCCTGTTTTATCATCTGCCGTGCGCCGGCTGGAGCGCCGGGCTGATCAAGCGCCGCATCTGATTGAGCCTTCGGTCAAGGCGCTTGATGAAGCGCTTAATGCGCTGGAATTGGCAGGCAGCGCGCTGGAGCAAGCGTTGCGCGATGCTGAATATGATCCGCGCGAATTGGAGCAAACGGAAGAGCGGCTTTTCGCCATTCGGGCGGCCGCACGCAAATATAATGTGCCTGCTGATGAGCTGGCTGCATTGCGTGATAAGTTTGAGGCTGATCTTGCGGCACTTGATGCGGGTGAAGAACATGTCTCAGGCTTGTCAGCTGCATTGGCGCAGGCTGAGGCGAATTATTTAACTTTGGCGCGCGTGCTGAGCAAGGCGCGCCATGAGGCCGGCGCAAAGCTTGATGAGGCTGTGAATGCGGAACTACCCCCGCTTAAGCTGGAACGTGCACGCTTCATCTCCCGCGTTGAGACGGACGAGGAAGCGCGTGCGGCTGAAGGGTTCGACAGGGTAGAATTCTGGGTGCAAACCAATCCAGGCACCAAGCCAGGTGCGATGATGAAGGTGGCATCCGGTGGTGAGTTGTCGCGTTTCATGTTGGCGCTTAAAGTGGTGCTGGCTGATCGCGGATCAGCGCCGACGCTTGTGTTCGATGAAATCGATACCGGTGTGGGTGGTGCTGTGGCGGATGCGATAGGGCATCGTTTGGCGCGCCTTTCAACTGGTGTGCAGGTAATGGCCGTTACACATGCCCCGCAGGTAGCTGCGCGCGCAGTGAAGCATCTGCGCATCGCCAAGGAAATTGTCGGTCGGCAGATTGAAGCAGATGGTGTGGCTGAGGACCGTGTGGCAACGCGTGTTTCACCTTTGGCGCATGATGAGCGGCAAGAGGAAATTGCCCGTATGCTGGCCGGTGCGACGATCACCAGCGAGGCACGCGCTGCCGCAATTCGTTTGCTCAAGGGAGCATGACGATGGCAACAGAACTACGCACTGTCGAAGTGGCGGTGCTGACTTCCCGCGAGGCGAAGCGCGAGCATGCGGCCTTGGGCGAGGAAATCGCGGCCCACGATGTACGCTATTATAACGAGGATGCGCCGAGCATTTCGGATGCTGCTTATGACGCACTACGTCAACGTTATGAGGCGCTAGAGGCGCGGTTCCCGGCTTTACGCGATGGCGAGAGCTTGTCGACCAAGGTAGGTGCAAAGCCATCCGAGAGATTTCCCAAGGTACGGCATAAAGTGCCGATGTTATCGTTGGCGAATGGCTTTTCTGATGATGACATAACCGAGTTCGTGGCGCGTATCCGCCGTTTCCTTGATCTGCCTATAGATAGGGCTCTGACTTTTACGGCTGAGCCCAAGATCGATGGTCTCTCATGCAGCCTGCGTTATGAGGCGGGCTGCCTGGTGAAAGCTGCGACGCGTGGTGATGGCGAGGAAGGGGAGGATGTAACCGCAAATGCACTCACAGTTGCGGGCATTCCTCATACGCTTGTAGGCGATGATGTGCCGGATGTTATTGAGGTGCGCGGCGAAATTTATATGCGCCATGCGGATTTCACAGCGCTGAATGTTCGTCAGCAGGAGGCAGGGAAGCCAGTTTTTGCCAATCCGAGAAATGCGGCAGCTGGGTCTCTGCGTCAACTCGATGCAAAAGTGACAGCGGCGAGACCACTGGCGTTTTTTGCCTATGGTTGGGGCGATTATTCTGCGCTGCCAGAGCAAACGCAGTCAGGTGTTATTGCAGCCTTCAGGCGTTGGGGGCTTCCGGTTAATCCATTGATGGAATGCTGCCATTCGGCTGAGGATCTGCTGGTCCATTACCGCGCAATCGAAGCCCAGCGGGCAGATCTGGGCTATGATATCGATGGCGTTGTATATAAGGTTGACAGCCTGGCTTTGCAGCGGCGGCTAGGGTTTGTATCGCGCAGTCCGCGGTGGGCGCTGGCCCATAAGTTCCCTGCAGAACGCGCCACAACAAGCGTACTTGCAATCGATATTCAAGTTGGTCGGACGGGGACACTCACGCCTGTTGCCAAGCTGAAACCGGTGACGGTTGGTGGTGTTGTGGTCTCAAACGCAACCCTGCATAACGAAGATGAAATAGCGCGCAAGGATGTACGGGTTGGCGATACCGTTGTTATTCAACGGGCAGGCGATGTCATTCCTCAGGTTACCGGCGTAGTGCTTGAGCGCCGCTCCGCTGAGGCGCAAGCTTATGTATTTCCGACTGTTTGTCCGGTATGTGGTGCGCATGCGGTGCGAGAAATCAATCCGCGCACAGGCCGGCAGGATGTTGCGCGGCGCTGCACGGGTGGGCTGACGTGCGAAGCGCAGGCGGTGGAGCGCTTGAAGCACTTTGTCTCACGCAATGCCTTTGACATTGATGGGTTGGGTGAAAAACAAATTGAGCTGTTTTTTGCTGAAGGACTTGTGCGCCGACCGCAGGATATCTTCACCCTTGCGGTGCGTGATGCGCAGAGTGCTTCCAAACTCAAGTTTCGCGAAGGTTTTGGCGAAACGAGTGTCCGCAATCTGTTCGCATCGATTGAAACACGTCGTCAGGTAGCGCTGAACCGCTTCATCTTTGCGCTCGGCATTCGGCATGTAGGCGATACGACAGCCAAGCTGTTGGCGCGACATTATGGCAGCTTCGACGCATTCCGCGCTGGGGCGCTTACGGCGGGGCAGGGCATTTCGGCTGAAGCGCTGAATAATGAGGCCTGGGCTGAGTTGACGGCTATTGATGGCATCGGCGAAGTGGTTGCAGATGCGATTGTGCAGTTTTTTGTCGAACCACATAATGCCGAAACACTCGATGCATTGCTCGCTGAAGTGACACCTTTCGCGATGGAAGTGGCGGTGAGTGATAGTCCGGTGGCGGGTAAGACAGTGGTCTTCACCGGCTCGCTCGAACGTATGTCGCGCGATGAAGCCAAAGCCATGGCGGAACGTCTTGGTGCGAAGGTTGCGGGATCGGTGTCAGCAAAAACCGATCTTGTAGTCGCTGGTCCCAAAGCTGGCTCCAAGCTGGAGCGCGCCAAAGAACTGGGCATCGAAACCATTGATGAAGAGGCGTGGCTCGTGCTCGCAGGGGCTTCCAGTTGATGAATATGCATGTAGTTGACCGTGTGAATGTCGCGAGTGAAATCCGCCAAGGCCTGGCTGATATTGCCCCTGTGCTGGTGGCGATGGTGCCTATTGGTCTCTTGTTTGGTGCGGTCTGCACAACGAAAGGTTGGACGACATCTGAAGTGTGGCTGATGTCGTCACTGGTATTTTCGGGCGGGGCTGAGTTCGCGGCTATTGGTATCTGGACGTTGCCAGTTCCTTATCTGGCGCTTTTCGTCTCCACGGTTCTTGTCAGCGCGCGCCATGTGCTGATGGGCGTGTCGCTTGCGCCCAAGATGCGTGCTTTTAAAGGCTGGAAGTTATGGGCCGCCGCCTGGTTCATGACCGATGAAGCCTGGGCATTAGGCGAGAAGCGGGCACGTATGTGCTCGTTGACTGTGTCCTATTGGTTCTTTATGGCGGTGCCGGTTCATCTTGTCTGGTTTATGTCCACAATCACCGGCTCGATCGTTGGGCCGATGCTGGGAGACCCGGCGGTTATCGGACTCGATTTTGCCTTTACAGCATTGTTCATTGGACTGATTGCCGGTTTCTGGCAAGGGCGGTTGACTGTATGGACGCTGGTTGCCAGCGGCAGTGCGTCTGCGGTGGTGGCGATGCTTGTTGGTGAGCCGTGGAATGTGCTGGCAGGTGCTGCGGCCGGGATTGCAGCAGCGTGGTTTGCTTCGCCCGCAGACGTGGAGAAGGCGGCATGAGTGTCGATCCCGCAACCTTGCTGGCGATTTTGATGATGGCGGCGGTCACGTATTTCACGCGTGTGGCGGGCTTTCTACTCGCGAGCAGATTGACGCTAAAGGGGCGCGCGAAAGCAGCATTTGATGCCATCCCTCCTGCAGTGCTCTTTGCGTTGATCGCTCCGACAGCGCTCACTCATGGGTGGCCGGAGACCCTCGCAGCCGTTGCAGCAGGCCTTGCGGCTACGCGTCTGCCATTGCTTGGCGTCATTGCGGTTGGCGTTGCAACTGTGATTTTGCTGCGCGCGATTATGTAGCGTTGGCGCGATGGAAGTGGCGCACGAAACGGATCTCATTGGTCATTTGGCATGGGCCGATCTGGCCGCACCACTTGCTGCGGCAGAGGATGCGTTGGCGCGTCTCGATGAGCGCTTGCGGGCCAGCCCTATCCGCGACGGCTGGATAGCGCGATCACATTTTGCAGACGCGTGTGCGTCGTTGTGGATTGAGGGCGATCTCGTCGCCATGGAAGATCTGGTGCTACACGATGCAGACGCTGATGTGCGTGCACCAACGTTGCAGTTGTTGCGCGCAAAATCCATTGTCGATGCACGTCGATTAATTGTTTCGAATGGCACTGCCTGGTCCTTGTCACCTGCAGGCATTGCACGTCTTTCGGGAGAAGAATCAGCGCAGCAGCAGTTGGCGAACACCTTAGATTTGGATGATGAGCAAGGCTTTCTTGATGCCGCCCTTGCGGATATTGATGCTGCCTTGGCACGCTCTTCGCATGTTTTGTCGGCAGCGTTTCCTAAAGGAAAGCATACATTATCTTCCAGAAATTTGCCGGATAATCCATGGTTTCCGGCCTGGCAGCGGGCGATTGGTGCGCTTGATCATCTACCGCCTGTACTGGCAGCCGGTTTGTTATGGGATGCATGGGAAATGCGTCCACCAGTCCCCCGTCGTCGGTGGATTGGTCGGCAGCTTGTCGGTGCCTATCTTGCGCAACGTGGCAAAACACAGTGGCATTTACCGGCACTCAATATGGGGCTGCGTCAAACTTTGCGTGAACGCCGCCGTGCGCCTGAGAGAGTAACGCGTCTTCTGTCATGGCTTGAAGCTGTTAGCGCCTGTGCGAATGCAGGATTGCGTGAGCATGACAGGATAAGTGTGGCGCTTGCGCTGTTGCAATCCAAATGCACAGATCGGCGTTCAACATCGCGTTTGCCGGATCTTGTTGTCATGGTGGGTGCGTATCCTTTGATAACAGTTGCGATGGCCGCACGTGAGCTGTGCATTTCACAACGTGCGGCGCAAAACCTGATTGACCAGCTGGGCTTACGCGAGACAACGGGACGCGGTCGTTATCGTGCCTGGATGCTATGATATGCATCATGATGCGGAGAAGCTATCGCACTGAGGATGATCCATCATTTTATCCTGAGAGGATCATGATATGGTCAATAGACGGATGTTGTTTCAGTTAGTCTCTTATGGTTCTCTAACATATTGAGTTAATGCGTTTTCATGCTGAAAAAGCGGTACCCATTTTTTCTGGAAACGCTATAGTGCGGACCGGCAAATATGTTTGTGCCTGAGGCTTAAATAATCATAAGGGGACTGTGATGCGTCGTTTTTCCATAACTGCTTCTGCCGTTCTTGTTGCTACGTTAGCGGTGGCGTCATTCGCACCTGCCGCAATTGCCAAGGAGTGGAAGACAGTCCGCATCGCTTCGGAAGGGGGATATCCTCCCTTCAATTTTATGGACTCAACAGGCAAACTCGTGGGCTTTGAGCTCGATCTTGCCGAAGCCATGTGCGAAAAAGCTAATGTGACATGCACCTTTCAGGCGCAGGATTGGGACGGCATTTTGCCAGCCTTGCTAGCCGGTCGTTATGACGCAGTGATCGCTTCTGTCTCTATTACTGATGAGCGGAAAAAGCAGGTAGCGTTCTCCAAGCCCTACTTTGTGCTGCCAGCAAGTGTTGCTGTGCCAAAAGATTCGCCGCTTAAGGATGCTTCTCCTGAAAGCCTGAAAGGGAAGACGATTGGAGTGCAGTCATCCACGGTGCACACCAACTATGCTGAAGGCGTATATAAAGATTCCCGTATCCGCCTTTATCCCAAGCAAGACGAAGCCAACACGGACCTTGCGGGTGGTCGCATCGATGCGACAATGGCTGATAAGCCCACGATCATGGACTTTTTAAAGAGCGCCGAGGGACAGGCATGCTGCAAGCTTCTTGCAGATATCGAAAACAATGTTGAATTCCATGGCGAAGGCATCGGTATTGCGCTGCGCAAAGAAGATAGCGATCTCAAGGCCCTGTTCGATAAGGCTATTGCTGAAATTCATGCGGATGGTACATTCGACAAGATTTCTGCTAAATACTTCGATTACAAGCTGAATTAAGACTGGTTCTATAGCTTGCTATTCATGGCACTCGCTTTGATTATGCATGGCATTCGAAACTCAAAAATGGCGGAGAGGGATATTTCCTCTCTGTCCGTGCTTCGTATTTTTCAGGATATTTACGTTCTAATGTATTTGGTATCTGGACATTCGAGCAAATGTGCGCTTTGAGAAAAGCCAATGCCTTTGGTCGCTTTGAGCATTTTTTATCACAGCTTTTCTCATGTTAACGGGATCTGCTTGGCAGTTTGCGTTTGATTTGGTTTTCAATTTGGGCACAAATTGCGCAAAATAATAAGAGTAAGAATGGGTTGCATCCCAGCCTATAAGTTAATCAAATTGCTAACCGCTCACATAAGAGCGGGCGCGGAGATGCTTTAATGCCGATGCCTGAATTTCTAAACCTTTTGTCATTTGGGAACGGTGGTTGGGGCTATGAGCTTTTCAAAGGTGCGCTGCTTACTCTCACGCTTGCACTGGTAACCTTTCCATTTGGTATTGGCTTTGGTTTCCTGCTCGCGTTGGCACAGCGCTCACGCAGCAAGGTTACACGTAATGCCTCGCTTGCATTCACTTGGGTATTCAAAGGGTTGCCCGAGCTCTTGACGCTATTTCTCGTATTCTACGGCGTGCAGATCGGTATGAGGAGTTTATTTGCCGCAATCGCACCGGGCATTATTATTGAAATTCCGGCGTTTCTTGCTGGCGTTGTTGCGCTTGGTGTAGTCAACGCATCATATGCAAGCGAGGTGTGGCTTGGTGCCTTTACTACTGTACCGCATGGTCAGTATGCAGCAGCGGCTGCTTTAGGGTTGCCACGACATCTGACAATGCGACTTGTGGTGTTTCCGCAGTTGTTACGCGTCGCATTGCCGGGGATTGGCAATCTATGGCTGGTGCTGCTGAAGGACACGTCACTTGTGTCGGTCATTTCATTGGCTGAGCTGATGCGCATGACCCAGGCGGCGGCCGGTACAACCAAGCAATACTTTTTATTCTATATCACGGCTTTTATGATCTATCTGCTGATATCTGCGGTATCGGGTGAGGTCTTTGCCTATCTTGAGCGCCGTAGCGCGCGCGGATTGGAGCGCGAGGCATGAGCGACATCTTCTCTTCTTTGACCGGCTGGTTGCATTTAGGCCTGACCCAGTTTCTGGGGCTGTTGTTCTCGCCATTTGGCGATGCCGAAGCTTGGGAGCGTTATGGCGGGCGTATTGTTTCGGGTCTTGGTATTACAGTACAGATCGTGGTTATCACGTGTCTGCTTGGCGCAGTGCTAGGGCTGGCGGCAGCATTTCCGCTATTGTCCCGTAATCGGTGGATTCGTGCACCGTTTCGCGCTTTCAGCTATTCGCTGCGCGGTACGCCACTGCTTGTACAGCTGTTTCTTGTTTATTATGGTGGCTTGCAGTTTCGTGGGTTCTTTGAGGCCATCGGTGTGTGGTGGTTCTTTCGGGAAGCGTGGTACTGCGTGTTGTTGACATACACGCTAAACACGGCGGCTTATCAGGCTGAGATTTTTCGTGGAGCCATTCAATCGGTGCCTTCTGGGCAATGGGAAGCCGCGCGGGCGTTGGGTGTCAGCCGATGGACGACATTTCGCATCGTGATTCTGCCGCAGGCCATGATTGTGGCACTGCGGCCGCTCGGCAATGAAGTTGTCCTGATGATCAAGGCTAGTGCGCTGGCCGCCCTGGTCACGATTTTCGATCTGATGGGGGAGGTGCGATATGCATATTCACGCACCTACGACTTCACCGTTTATATATGGGCGGCCGTGCTTTATTTGATATTGGTAGACGTGACCCGTCGTCTCTGGATGCGTTTTGAGGTGCGCCTCACACGACATATGCCACAGCAGGTTACAGAATTACCGGGTTAATAGAGCCCAAGATTCAAATGGCATCATGATACTCTGATGCCATTGGTTTTTTGCCCTATGCTAGCGGTCTTTAAGCGGGGCCTGTTTCGATAGGCAGGTCTGCGCGCGCGCCCCATTCTGCCCAAGAGCCGTCATAGAGTGCGGCGGCAGGCTTGCCGATTCGATTGAGGCCTAATGCCAGGATCGCAGCTGTCACACCGGAGCCGCAGGAAACCACTACTGGTTTTTCAGGGTCAATGCCTGAGCTTGCAAATGCCTGTGCGATGTCCTGAGGTGATCTGAGGCGGCCATCTTTTAGAAGTTCGCTGTAAGGCAGATTGCGGCTTCCGGGAATATGTCCAGCGCGCAGTCCTGGACGTGGCTCCGGCGCTTCGCCGCGAAACCGCGGAGCACCGCGTGCATCCACAATTTGCACTGATCCAGACTTGATGTGATCATGTATCTTTTCAGCGGTTATCGCCGTTTCTAATGGCGCTTTGATGGTGAATGTCGCTACGTTACGCTTCACAATATCAGCATTAACTGGCAGGCCTGCGGCTTTCCATTGTGGTAGACCGCCATCCAGCACGAAAACATTCTCAGCGCCAAAGTGGCGAAAGGTCCACCACACGCGTGCAGCCGAGAATATCCCCGCACCATCATAAACGACGATAATATCTGTATCAGAAATACCCAGCCCGGCCATTGCGTGGGCAAAATCTTGCGGAGATGGAAGAGTATGAGGCAGGCCGGATGTCGCATCGCTGACGGCATCAATATCGAACCGTACGGCGCCCGGAATATGTGCTTTGTTGTATTCTGCTTCCGGGTCGCGCTTCTCTGTAGGTAGATACCATGAGCCATCAAGAACGACGACGGCGCGATCAGCAGCTGTTTCCTGAAGGCCAAGTTTTTCTGCTAGCCATTGTGGGGACACGAGAGGCGAGATCATATCATAACTCCAGAGAGCGGCGTAACAGATGGGTTGTTCACCATTCTGGCGTTATTTTGCGCAGATCAACGCATAGGTGCAAGTGAGGAAAGCACTTTATGGGGGAAATTTCTCTTCTGTAATTTATTGAATTATATGCGAAAAATAAAATACGCGCATAACAGGTTTTCTGTCATGCGCGCTAATTCTTTCTACATCACAAATTGCGTGCGCTTCAATTAGCGAGGCGCAAGAATCATGATCATCTGCCGTCCTTCGAGCTGGGGCTCGGCTTCCACCTTGGCAATCTCAGTGGTGTCCCCCTTCACGCGGATCATCAGCTTATAGCCAAGATCCTGATGCGCCATTTCACGACCACGGAACCGCAACGTAACCTTGACCTTGTCGCCTTCTTCAAAGAAGCGCTGCATGGCCTTCATCTTGACGTTGTAATCGTTGTCGTCGATGCCGGGGCGGAGCTTGATCTCTTTTACCTCGACAGTCTTCTGGCGTTTGCGCGCCTCGGCTGCCTTTTTCTGCTCAAGAAACTTGAACTTGCCATAATCGAGCAATTTGCAGACTGGCGGAGCTGAATTGGGAGCAATTTCTACGAGGTCCAGCCCGGCTTCTTCAGCCAGACGTAGTGCATCGAAAAAGGAGACAACACCTTTGTTCTGTCCTTCTTCATCGATAAGCTGAACTTCACGAACGCCACGAATGTCTCGGTTGGCGCGCGGTCCTTCCTTCTGTGGAACCGCAAGCGATCTCATTGGACGGCGAATGGCTGGTCTCTCCTATTGATGCCGGGCAGTTCACGAGCATGTCCCGGATCAAACCGAAAAAACAGACTGCCCTCCCTGCCACGACGCATTGCCTCGATGGAAGCGAACATTTGCATAAAGCAACATAAAGTCAATAGCATCCAAGCCATTTGCGATACGAAATCGGCAAGCTGTGGCATCAACGCCCGCTGGAGGCCTTGTTTGCCAGCAGCGTCATGTAGACGTCAAGTGTCTCGTTCACCATGTATTCTAGTGAAAAGTGTGTTTCGACATGGCGTCGTGCGCGCGTCATTAAAGCCTGTTGAGCAGATGCGCCGAGTGCAAACACATTAGCGATAGCTTCAGCAAGGGCGGGGGCGTCGCCAGGAGGCACGCGCCATCCCGTGCGCTCAGCCGCTGGCACCTCAGGAGGACCCAGGACGGTTTCTGGCACTGCGCCAAGTTCAGAGACAATCACGGGCGTTCCCATTGCTTGCGCTTCAACGGCAACACGTCCAAAGGCTTCCGGTTCGGTGGAGGGGACTACAACGATCGCCGCCGCCTGCAGAGCTGCAGGCATGTCCGTGCAATGCCCCACGTGGCGGACGATACCCTCAAGGCCATAGGTGGCAATATCCTTATCGAGCTGGCGTACATAGCCATCCCGCCCCTGCGGATCACCAGCAAGGATGAACACCACATCTGTAAGGTTTTGCTGTTGCAGCAGATGGGCCGCTTCGATCAATACGCGCTGTCCCTTCCAGGCCGTGAGGCGTGCGGCTAGTAAGACGATGCGCTGATGGGGGGCTACCTGCCATGCCTTGCGCAGGGCTTCAACCCGTTCAGGCGAGACCCTGTCCGGCTGATAACGCGAGAGATCTGTTCCGCGGTGGATAACTTTGAGCCTGCCCTGCGAAATCGGATGTGCGCGCTCGATAAGACCGGCAGTGTAACGAGAATTGGCGATAACGACATCACCACGCGCCATCACGGAATTATAAAGCACCTTGATAGCAGATTTGCCCGAATAGCTGCCGTGATAGGTGGTTACAAACGGTAATCCAAGCGCGCGTGCGGTCAGCAGCGCAACCCAGGCCGGCGCTCGCGAGCGGGCATGAATGAGCTCAACACCTTCATCGCGGCAAACGCGGATAAGTTTGCGGACGTTAAGCACCATTGATGCAGGGTTTTTAGTGCGGGCAGGAAAGGGGATCCAGATGCCGCCGTTGGCTTGTAATTCGCCGATCAGCCTGCCGCCTTCAGTTGCGACGAGCGCACGGGCGCCGGCTTCAGCGAGGCCAGCGGCGATATCAACTGTGGTGCGTTCCGCGCCGCCTGCTTCAAGTTCAGGGACGATTTGCAGTATGGTGCGGCCATACAGCGGACGGGACGCCTGGGGCGAGGCAAGGGAAGCGCCTGGTCGCATGGACGGGTCCACCGGGGGTTAGAAGAAAACTGATAATCTTGCACATTAGAGCATTATGCGTTCAAGATTGATCGAATAATGCTCCGTGTTCTTGAGCTTAAGCGATTTCTGTTCCATCAGATGATTCCATACGACGGACCAGCACTTTAGCCATGCTGGCAGTGGAGTGACCAAAAGTGAACCAACCAAATCCGCATTTCTTCATTAATTCAAGCATATCTGCTGAACGACGCATTGCTTTTTTGCCTCGGGAGGGGCAATCGCCAACAGTTGTGTGGCTTGGCGGGTTCAGATCGGATATGCGCGCTACTAAAGCAGAGGCTTTGGATCGGTGGGCGGAGAAAGCGGGGCATGCATTTTTACGATTCGATTACTCAGGGCATGGAGAGTCGGACGGACAGTTTGAGGATGGTACTATTTCCGATTGGCTGTCGGATGCGGTTGAAATCATCCTTGCGAAAGCCGGGCCGGCACCGGTGCTGGTCGGATCATCCATGGGAGGCTGGATTTCGTTGCTCGCAGCGCAGGTACTTGCAGAAACGCCAAGCGCACCTTCCGCTCTCGTGCTGATCGCGCCCGCTGTGGATTTTACCGATAAGTTGATGTGGGCCTCAATGAATGCGGAAAATCGCCGGGAAATTACGGAAAACGGTAAGTTGATGGTGCCTTCGGCATATGGTGAACCCTATGCGATTACGCGTGCATTGATTGAGGATGGCACGCGACATAATTTATTCGGTGCGCCGATTACACCCGGTTGTCCGGTTCATATTCTGCAAGGCATGCAGGACCCCGATGTGCCGTGGCAGCATGCGATGGAGTTGGTGGAACACCTGCCAGGGGATGCGACGACAGTCACGCTGATCAAGGATGGCGATCATCGGCTTTCGCGTTCGCAGGATATCGATCTCTTGATCGCAACAGTTGAACGTGCGGTAGCCAGATGAAAAACAAAGAGGCCGTCTCAGCAATCTGCTGCGACGGCCTCTAAAAATTTGTGATCGCGCGTTCGGTTTAATGCACGTTTACCGCTTCTAGATCATGCGCCCATGCGTTTGCAATGGCGGTATCGCGGGAATCGGTCACGACAATCGGCGTGCCATCTGCTGCTAAAAGCGCAAATAGCTTCATGCCGGGCTTGATAGCAGGTGCATCCGGGAAGAGGTTTGGTACATCTTCCGACCGGATTGAGCGTAGATAAGCCACCTTACCGCCGCCTGCCTGGCCAAAGGCCTGTTCATCGCTGGCATCGCCGACGAATTCAAAAGATCCATTAATCATCGCACCCTCCTTCAGAAGCAGTGGCGAACTGCGGCCGCGATTAGTCGCGCGCCAAAATATTGATCCGTCGGACGATGCGTTCAGCCTCAGGCCTAACAAGATCGATCGACAGAAGCCCATTAGCGAGGTCGGCTCCCAAAACCTCCATGCCTTCAGCCAGAAGAAACGACCGCTGAAACTGTCGCGCCGCTATACCGCGGTGCAGATAGTGACGGGTTTTATCCTCTGTTTGCCGGCCTCTTATAAGAAGCTGGTTCTCCTCCAGCGTAATTTCAAGTTGCTCACGCGTAAAACCTGCAACAGCAAGTGTAATGCGTAAGCGATCAGGCGTGTTGCCCTCACTGGCGACGCGCTCGATATTATAAGGTGGGTAACCGTCGCTCGCCGCTTTGGCAACCCGATCAAGTGCACGCTCGATTTCGTCGAATCCGAGCAAAAAAGGCGAAGACAATGATGGCATCCGAGACATATCCGAAGCCCTTTTGGCACTTCGTTATTGTTCATCCCCGCATAAACCCGCCTGCGCAGCATTGATGCGGAAACACCTTACATTCCGATATGGCGCTTCAAACTCTCCAGGTCAAGGGTAAGCTCAAGGTCAAGACGTGTGCCTTGTGCAGGGGGGTGGATTAAATGGCAGCAAGACGGTAGATAATAATATATAGCCACATTCTCGTTAATATCTGTCGCGCACAGCGGCAATGAGGGCGTGTGCTGTCTCAAGGATGTTTGTGAATGAGTTCTGAAGAAAAGATATTGCGAGCATCAATCGCAGCGACAGTCATTGTTGCGATAACGGGTATTGTTCTGGGTGCGCTTTCGGGCTCGTTCTCGATTATATTTGACGGTAGCTACGCTCTTGTTGATGCAGTGATGAGCGGTCTGGCTCTTTTTGTGGCTCGTCTTATCTCGCGTCATGCCTCTGGTCGATTGAATGCACGCCGGTTCACGATGGGCTTTTGGCATCTGGAGCCGATGGTACTGGCACTGAATGGCATTCTGCTGATGGCAGTCTCGATTTTTGCGCTCGTCAATGCTATTGGCCTCATTCTCAATGGCGGGCGTGCGCTTGAATTTGACTGGGCGATTGCCTATGCCGCGATGGCGACCATTGTCTGCTTTGCGATGGCATTTTTCGAATCCCGCATGAACGAAACCTTGCAATCCAGGTTTATCACGCTGGATGCTCGGGCATGGGTCATGTCAGGTGGCATCAATCTGGCATTGCTGATTGCATTCGTTGTTGGGTACATTCTGGATCATTCGGCCTATGATACGTTTACGCCTTATGTTGATCCCATCGTTCTGGCGATAATCTGTGTGGTGATCACGCCGCTACCCTACGCCACCGTGAAAAGCGCTGTTCAGGATATTATCCTCGCTGCACCATCTGAGCTTGTAGAGCATGTCGAGCAGGTGGCGCGTGATATCATTGCCAAGTATGGCTTCAAGGATTACGAGGCCTATGTAGCGCGCATCGGTCGCGCCCAGCAGATGGAGCTGCATTTCATTTTGCCTCCTGATTATCCGATAAAGGCAATTGGTGATTTCGATGCAATTCGCGAAGAAGTCGGCAATGCAATTGGCAGCGCAGGCCCGCATCGCTGGCTAACACTATCATTTACTGCCGACCCTAAATGGGCCAACTAACGGATGTGCTGATCACCACGTCAGTGTGGCCTGTAACTGCTGCCTTTCTGCGCGCTCTATACTCATGGGCAGAAGTCCATTGCGCTGCGGTTCTCTTTCTGCGCGGTTCTGTCAGCAGTTTATGACTGATGAAATTGTGCCCGCTTTCTTGGTTTTCTAATCCCGCTTAAATGTTGCGTTTGCGCTTGCTATAGGGGCGTGAAATACATAAACATATGTTTATATGAAAAGCGTCATTCTCAAGCGCGTTCCTGAGGGCGACTGGCAAGCCGAGTATGTTGATGTCCAAGGCTGATGCTCATTCTGGGGTGGAGCGTGAAGCGCCGATTGTGGCGGTTCCTCTGGCCTCAATGCTGACGGCGCTCAAGGCGGCGGGAGAAGAGACGCGTCTTCGCATCCTTGCGCTGCTGGCGGGCGGTGAACTGAATGTCTCTGATCTGACCGATATTCTTGTTCAGTCCCAGCCGCGTATTTCGCGCCATCTCAAGCTTTTGACAGAAGCAGGTTTGATCGAACGTCAGCGCGAGGGTGCGTGGGCGTTTTTCCGATTGGCTGAGCAGGGCGCTGATGCAGCTGCAGTGCGCGATCTTGTAGCGCGCCTTGATCCTGCGGATGGACAACTGCAGGCTGATCGCGAACGGCTGCGGGCTGTGCGTGAGGCGCGGGCGCATGCGGCGCAGGCGCATTTCTCGCGTCTCGCCGAGCATTGGGATGAGATGCGTTCGTTGCATGTGCCCGAAGAAGCGGTGGAGGCCTCCATTCGCGAGGTGCTGGGTGAGGGCACATTTAATGCCGTGCTCGATCTTGGCACGGGCACGGGGCGGATGTTGCAGCTTATTGCCCCGCATGCAGGGCGGGCGGTTGGCCTTGATGCAAGCCATGCAATGCTTGCAGTTGCACGTTCTAATCTGGAGCAAGCTGGCCTAAGCAATGTGCAGCTTCGTCAGGGTGATATTCATGCTCTGCCGGTAGAGCGCAATAGTTTCGATCTGGTGGTGATCCATCAGGTATTACATTTTCTGGATGATCCTGCCCGTGCAATTCGTGAGGCAACAGCTGCATTGGCGCCTGGTGGGCGGCTATTGATCGTTGACTTTGCAACGCATGAGCTTGAATTTCTACGTGAGAAACACGCCCATCGTCGGCTTGGCTTCTCAGTGGAGCAGATGACGGGGTGGCTTGAGGAAGCTGGGCTGGATGTGGTGGCGCACCGCGATCTTGCCTCGCCCGATGCTGCCGCTGATCAACTGACTGTATCGCTTTATCTTGCCCGTGACCGACGCATCATCACCGATGTGCCGGCAGGATCACCTTTTCGCGCCATTGCCTGACGGGAGTTATAGCAGTGACCACCTCTTCCCCCCGCTCAGATATTCGCCCAAGCCGTGATGGCGCTCATCCGGTGCGCGTGTCGATGGAATTTTTTCCACCCAAGACACCCGCGATGGAGGAGACGCTCTGGGCCTCGGTCAAACGGCTTGAGCCTTTGAGCCCGGCGTTCGTATCTGTGACCTATGGGGCAGGTGGTTCCACGCGTGAACGTACGCATGCCACGGTGAAGCGTATTGTTGAGGAAACAAAGCTGCTTCCAGCAGCCCATCTCACCTGCGTCTCTGCCACGCGTGATGAGGTTGACGAGGTTATTCGCTCTTATCAGCAAGCAGGCGTGCGACACATCGTGGCGTTGCGTGGTGATCCGGCTGAGGGGCTGGGTACGCGTTATCAGCCGCATCCGGATGGTTATGCTTCTACGCCTGATCTGATTGCGGGTATCAGGGCAATTGGTGATTTTGAGGTGAGCGTTTCCGCTTATCCCGAAAAGCACCCTGAAAGTGCTACGCTGGCTGTCGATATTGATGTTCTGCGCCAAAAAGTTGATGCAGGCGCCACGCGGGCGATCACACAGTTTTTCTTCGATAACGACACTTACTTTCGATATCTGGATAAAGTACGTGCGGCTGGCATCGATATTCCGATTGTGCCAGGTATCCTGCCTGTGCAAAATTTTCGACAAACAGCATCATTTGCTGAGCGGACAGGGGCGAGTGTTCCTGCATGGCTTGCGCAGCGTTTCGATGGTCTGGATGATGATGCTGAAACGCGCCGCCTTATTGCAGCTGCTGTTGCTGCGGAGCAAGTGTTCGATCTTGTGGACCGCGGCGTGACGGATATCCATTTCTACACCATGAACCGCGCTGATCTGGTTTATGCAATCTGCCATTTGCTGGGCTTGCGCCCAGGTGCGGAGCAAAAGCAGGCCGCGGCATAACAGGACGCATTGATTTTCGCGCCATGGTAGCCTGCAATGATGGTTTTCTGCTCACCCTGACGTAAATCTCAACACATCCTGGAGCGGCGTTCTAATGTCAGGTGTGATTTAACGTTTCGTCACATTGAGGGACCTCAAGGGCGAATAAAGGATATATCGAATGAATAAGTTTCAGGTTCCCACACGGCCTGTACCTGTTGATGGTGAGGAAGTGCGCAAGGCGTTGCATGCGGCAGCGCGTGAACGCATCCTTATTCTCGATGGCGCCATGGGCACGATGGTGCAGGGCCTGAAGCTCAATGAGGATGATTTCCGTGGCGAGCGTTTCCGCAATCACGGGCATGATCTGAAGGGCAATAACGATATCCTCGTACTAACCAGGCCCGATGCTATCCGCGATATTCACTTGCAGTATTTTCTGGCAGGTGCGGACATTGTCGAAACCAACACGTTTTCCGGCACCACGATTGCGCAGGCGGATTACGGGCTGGAATCTGCCGTTTATGACATTAATCATGAGGGTGCGCGACTTGCGCGCGAAGCGGCCATTCTTGCCGAGCAGCGCGATGGCCGTCGCCGCTTTGTAGCTGGAGCTATCGGGCCAACCAACCGCACATTGTCACTTTCCCCTGATGTCAACGATCCGGGGTATCGTGCGGTTACGTTTGATGAAGTGCGCGATGCTTATGCCGAGCAGACACGCGGACTGGTCGCAGGTGGCGCGGACATCATTCTGATTGAGACGATTTTTGATACGTTGAACGCAAAAGCTGCGGTGATTGCTGCACAGCAGGTGTTTGCTGAAACCGGCGTGACGCTGCCGATCATGATATCGGGGACGATTACCGATCTTTCAGGCCGCACGCTCTCAGGCCAGACGCCTACGGCATTCTGGTATTCGTTGCGCCATGCTGAGCCGTTTTCTATCGGTCTCAATTGCGCCTTGGGTGCACGCGAAATGCGGGCGCATATTCAGGAGTTGGGGCAGGTCGCAGACACGCTCGTATGCGCTTATCCTAACGCAGGGCTTCCCAACGAATTTGGACTCTATGATGAGAGTCCGGAAGCAATGGCGAAGCTCGTGGGTGAGTTCGCACAATCTGGATTGGTGAATATACTGGGCGGTTGCTGCGGCACCACGCCCGACCACATCCGGGCCATTGCGGAGGCTGTCAAGGACAAGGCCCCACGCGTGCCTGCAAAGCAGAAGCCGTTGATGCGCCTGTCTGGCCTGGAGCCATTCACGCTTACTGCCGACATCCCGTTTGTAAACGTGGGAGAGCGCACGAACGTTACCGGCTCGGCGAAGTTTCGCAAATTGGTAACGGCAGGTGATTATCCGGCGGCGCTGGATGTTGCGCGTGATCAGGTTGCCAGCGGCGCGCAGATCATCGATGTCAATATGGATGAGGGCCTGCTCGATAGTGAAAAGGCAATGACCACCTTTCTGAACCTGGTGGCGTCGGAACCCGACATTGCGCGTGTGCCGGTGATGGTCGATTCCTCCAAGTTTTCGGTTATTGAGGCCGGGCTGAAGTGCCTGCAGGGTAAGGGCATCGTCAACTCTATCTCGCTCAAGGAGGGTGAGGAGAAGTTTCTGCACGAGGCGCGTATCGTGCGTTCATACGGCGCTGCTGTCGTGGTGATGGCATTCGACGAAACCGGGCAGGCGGATACTGAAGCGCGCAAGGTCGAGATCTGCACGCGCGCTTACAAGATATTGACGGAACAGGTAGACTTTCCGCCAGAAGATATCATCTTCGATCCGAACGTCTTTGCCGTCGCGACCGGCATTGAAGAGCACGACAACTACGGTGTTGACTTTATTGAGGCGGCCCGCCGCATCCGCCAGACGCTGCCACACGCGCATATTTCTGGTGGCGTATCGAACCTGTCGTTCTCGTTCCGTGGCAATGAGCCGGTGCGTGAGGCAATGCATGCTGTGTTCCTCTACTATGCCATTCAGGCTGGCATGGACATGGGCATCGTTAACGCGGCGCAGCTTGCCGTTTATGATGAGATTGATCCTGTGCTGCGTGAGGCCTGCGAGGATGTCATCCTCAATCGCCGCAAGGATGGCATGGAGCGTTTGCTGGCACTTGCGGAAGATTTCAAGGGCGGTAAAGGTAAGCAGGCCCGTGAGGCAGACCTTACCTGGCGCACCTGGCAAGTCGGCAAGCGGCTTGAGCATGCGCTGGTCAATGGCATTACCGAGTACATTGATACTGACGTCGAAGAAGCCCGCCATACGGTTGCGCGCCCGCTTCATGTGATCGAAGGGCCGTTAATGGCCGGCATGAACGTCGTCGGTGACCTGTTTGGTGCGGGTAAGATGTTTCTGCCGCAGGTGGTGAAATCCGCCCGCGTGATGAAGCAGGCTGTCGCTTATCTCATGCCGTTTATGGAAAAGGAAAAGGCAGAGACCGGCCTTGATCAGATGTCATCTGCTGGCAAAATTTTGATGGCGACTGTCAAGGGCGATGTCCATGATATTGGCAAGAACATTGTTGGCGTTGTGCTGGCGTGTAACAATTATGAGATTATCGATCTTGGCGTGATGGTGCCTGCGCAAAAAATTCTCGATATGGCCCGTGCCGAGAAAGTTGATATTATTGGGCTGTCTGGCCTTATTACGCCCTCGCTTGATGAGATGGTGCATGTCGCTGCTGAAATGGAGCGTGAAGGCTTCGATATTCCGCTGCTGATCGGTGGCGCGACCACTAGTCGTGTGCATACGGCGGTGAAGATTCATCCGGGATATGCGCGCGGGCAGGCGATCCATGTAAATGACGCCAGCCGTGCCGTTGGTGTGGTCTCGGCATTGCTATCGAACGAGCAACGCGCGGATTATATTGCGGGCATCCGTGAAGAGTACGTGAAGGTTGCAGCCGCGCATGCGCGGGGCGAAGCAGAGAAGAAGCGTGTACCGATCGAAAAAGCGCGCGCTAACCCGGTTGCGATCGATTGGACTGATTATGCGCCACCAAAGCCAACGTTTTTGGGCACACGGACATTCAGCGCCTATGATGTAGCGGAACTCGCGCGCTATATTGATTGGACGCCATTCTTCCAATCATGGGAGCTGAAGGGGCGCTTCCCTCAAATCCTCGATGATGAAACTCAAGGCCCCGTGGCGCGCCAACTTTATGCGGAAGCGCAGGAGATGCTTCAGCGTATCATCGATGAGCGTTGGTTCACGCCCAAAGCTGTGATTGGCTTCTGGCCAGCCAATGCAGTGGGGGATGATATTGAGTTGTATAAAGGCGAAAGCCGACAAGATCACCTTGCGACATTTTACACGCTACGCCAACAACTGACGCGTCGCGACGGTAAGCCTAACGTGGCGTTGTCCGATTTTATCGCACCAAGAGAGAGCGGTAAGGCCGATTATATCGGTGGGTTTGTTGTGACCTCAGGCCTGGCTGAAGAGCGTATTGCCAAACGGTTCGAGATGGCCAACGATGATTATGCGTCCATCATGGTCAAAGCGCTCGCAGACCGGTTGGCCGAGGCCTTTGCAGAGCGGATGCATCAGCGTGTGCGCCGTGAGTTCTGGGGCTATGCGCCGGATGAGGCTGAGGACGATTATGAAGCGCTCTTGCGTGAGGATTATCCCGGCATCCGCCCCGCACCGGGCTATCCGGCGCAGCCAGATCATACTGAAAAAGCAACTCTGTTCGAATTGTTACAGGCTGAAAAAGCCGCAGGGGTAAAGCTGACTGAAAGCTATGCCATGTGGCCGGGGTCATCTGTTTCAGGCTTGTATCTATCGCATCCGGAAGCGTTTTACTTTGGTGTAGCCAAAGTGGAGCGGGATCAAGTGGAAGATTATGCCCGGCGTAAAGGCATGAGTGTTTCGGAGGTAGAACGGTGGCTTGGCCCCATTCTTAATTATGATCCGGCGGCTTATGCACGCAGTGCAGCAGAATAGCATGTCGCATTATTGACATAGTTTTTGCGTATTTAGTCTAGATGAGGCTCGGCAAGTCTCATCCATGATTTTATGACATAATGCGAGAATGGTTTTGACACCTGAAATTTTATTAAGCGCTTTCGGCGAGCGGATCGGTGTGCAAGGCATAGCATTGAACGCTGATAATGATGTCAGAGTTGCTTTTAATGAACGTGTTGTAGATATCCATTATGATCGAAATCGGGACATCATCCTGTTCGCTTCGACAATAGCCAATATCATTGCTGTTGAAAGCAGCTTTGTTTTTGCAAATATACTTGAGCTAAACTTGGCTCATGCTTTAACCGGCGCCGGGACAGTAGGGTTTGATAGACGCGAAAACAAATTACATTATGTAAGCTTTATCTCCATGAAAGGCATTGATGTTGATGTCTTTGCAGAATTCATTTTCTCAAGCATTGGGATGGTGGAAATCTGGAGCAAGGCAGTGAATTCGCGAGAGTTTTCTGAAAGGCCGATGTCTTTCAGCGATGCCGGGGCTTCCTTCAAGGCGTGATAGTGGAATTTTATAGCATTTGCGGGTTCGTGCGCCCCCTGACAATAAGATGTTGATGCGCGCTGTGTCTGATGTGATGTTAACTATAATGGAGGTGCACAGTTGTGCTTTTCTGTTATATGAAGTAGGTGCCATATGACTAGTAGGTACATTCTCATCGATTGGATAGTCTGGATAATTGATTGAAATGTACTTAATGGTTAATATTTAAGGGTTTGCGCAAGTTTTCTAGATATTCTTGCGTTATCGATAGATGTTTACTTATGTTGTGCTCGTTTCGGCGGGTGTATTGTGAAATAAAAATGGGTTCATGGGGTTGTGTATGTCTGATGTTCAATCTGCTTCAAGGGTAGGTAACGTCCCCCCTGCTTATCCATCAGACAATGATATTTCTGCTCAGAATGTGACTGCAGCAGGTGGTGCTTCTATATCCATTCCATCAGGTGATCAGCAGCAATCGTCCGTTTTCCGGCGTTATGTGGGTTATGTTGCTGCAGGATATAGGGGGGATGTCGCAAAAGGCGACCTATTGATCGGCGACGTTTCTTCGTCTCTTCCACGTAAAGTTTTGGGCAATGTTGGCAAGGCCGTTATCGTCGTTGGCGGCTCTGCTTTGAGGGTAACGGGGCTTCTCCCGCTCTTGTTATGGGCAAAAGAAATCAGCGATTCATTTCTCGGGTGGGTGCTCGAGGGTGGCTTGGGCAAGGCGGTTCAGGGAGCCCTGAGCAATAAAGCTGTTCATAATGCTGTAATGGATAATGTTGGTAAGCTCTTCGGTGGTTTGAAAAATGATGTCGGGGAAATCAGCCGTCCATATGCCATTGCTTACGGCACAGCATTTGTCGCTGGGGCAGTCGGAACGGTATATCAGGGCTATGGGGCTGGTGGGCCTGCTGATGCTGTGACAGGGGGGCTTCTTGTAGTTACCGCCGCGGCTGTAGCGCATCAAGGAGTCGTTGCAGCTCATAAAGCTATCCAGTCAGTTGACCTGACTAGCGAGGAAGTCCGCCCTAAAGTCATCGCGGGCGCGACGATCTTTGCGACAACTGTTGTGGGTGCGACTGCAGCTGTAGCTTATGATTATGCTGTAAACGCAGCTGAGACCATACCTTATGCTGCAGCAATAGGCGCGGCTTTTGGTGCAGTGGGTGCATTAGGGGTCTATTATGGGCCGGCGGTTTGCAAGTCATTATGGAGCCAGCCTGATAATGAAAATTCTAGCACAGATGTTTCTGCCAATACTGCGGATGCAACGAATATTCCTGTAAATGTTGGCGCCCCTGATGCTGTGAACGGTGCCGTTAATAATACAGCTACGGATCAGGAAGCTACCAGTATGTACTCTTACGTCGGCAGCCAGTTAGCTGGATTAAATGAATGGTACCTTTCCTTTAGAGCATAATAAGCAAGATTCTAGGCGGTCGTAATTTATATATTCAAGTAAGAGACGTTCGCGCTAATCTGCTTGTCTTATCACGCAGCATGCTTGACTGAAGATATAAGACTGCTATTTCTTTATGCTGATTTCAATTAATATACTTGGCTCATAACACTCTGTTGCGCGCAGTTATACTTCATGTATGCTGCGTGTTCTGTTTTATATGCTCTCGCTTTGCTGCTCAATTATTTCAGCAGGAAGCGACGCTTTTCCTCTCGTGCTGATCTGGAAAAAGGCTGGTCAATCCTTTATCAGATAGGGGGTATGTTATTAGCTGGTAAGGTGTGGTCTCATTGTCTTTGCTTTATCGCTGTAACTAATGGGTTGGAATGCTTGGCAAGAACTGGATGCAGGGGTGGGGCCTCTTGTGCATTGTCCTTGCGGGATGGTCTTGTATGAGCGATTTTTGGGATGAAATACCGCGCGGGCAAGACGTGCGTGGAAGTGAATATCGCAGGCGTTCTAAACCTATACGCCAGCCATGTCTGATTATTTTTTCGGGCGCGGGCATCAGCGCCGAGTCGGGCATTCCGACTTTTCGCGATAGCAATGGCTTATGGCATGGTCACGATCCTCTCGATGTCGCCAATTACGATACATGGCGTGATAATCATGCACTTGTGCATGCGTTTTATAATCATCGGCGAACAGAGCTTGGCGCAGCCGCGCCCAATGCGGCCCATACGGCAGTGGCAATGTGGGAGAAGGCTTTTCCAGGGCGCGTATTCAACATCACGCAAAATATCGATGACCTTTTCGAGCGTGCCGGAGTGGAAAGTACGCTTCATCTGCATGGCTTCCTGAGGAATATTCGTAATATCCGTACGGGTGAGCTGAGCGATCTTGGCTATTCGACATTTGATCCCGCAAGTGATCCTGAGCGGATCATTAAGCCGGATGTGGTGTTCTTTGGCGAGCAGGCTCCCCATTATCGTGTTCTTGGAGAGCTTGCAGCTAATCTGGATAGTCGCGATACTATTGTCAGTATCGGTTCTTCTGGCGCTGTTGTAAGCATCGATGGTCTTGTACAGGCTACAGGGGCGTTCGGCATTCTCAACGTGCTTGATAATGTTATCGGTGCTATTGATGAGGATGTATGGCACGAGCACTTCTTTGAGCCTGCAACCCAAGCCGTTAGCCGGATTGACGCTATTATTCGTGAGCGCATGCAGGATGGCCAGTGAGTATGCCGGAATTTGATAATATGACTCGCCTAACCAGCCGCGATGATCTTGCTGATACTTTCTTGCCAGCGAGCGAAGCGCTGTCGGTTGAGTGGTTGGTTAGTGATGCGCTCATTGGCTACGAAGAGGCCACGCGCTTTATGGAAGCGCGCGTTGCTGCCATAGCTGAAGGGGCTGCGCCAGAATGCATATGGCTGCTTGAGCATCCCCCTCTCTATACGGCTGGCACTTCTGCGCAACGCGAGGATTTGCTGGATACGCAGGGATTTCCCGTCTACGACACGGGACGGGGTGGGCAATTCACTTACCATGGGCCCGGACAACGTGTTGCTTATGTGATGCTTGATTTGCGCCGCCGCACTTTGACTAATCACTCTCCCGACTTGCGGCGCTTTGTGGCAGCGCTTGAAGAGTGGATTATCTCAACGTTAGATGCCTTCAATATCCGAGGAGAGCGGCGCGAAGATCGAGTTGGTGTGTGGGTGCGTCGTCCGGAAAAGGGCGAGGGGACAGAAGACAAGATTGCAGCCATCGGTATTCGGGTGCGCCGTTGGGTGACCTTTCATGGCATCAGTTTGAATGTAGAGCCTGATCTATCCCATTATCAGGGCATTGTGCCCTGCGGCATACATGGTCATGGGGTAACCAGTCTCGTGGATCTGGGCCTGCCCGTGACATTAAATGATGCCGATGTAGCGCTGCGTGCTGCCTTTGAAGAGGTCTTCGGACCAACAGAGTTAGGGAAAGCACCGTGAGTAGACTTCATCTGATCAAACTTTGTGTCGGTGTTGATTCTGTTGCGGAATTAAGTGATTGGGTTTCGCAACGGGGAGCTGATCACGGCCACACCACGCGAATGACGCCCAAGCGCGAGGACGAGCTGTTGGCGGGTGGATCGATCTATTGGGTGATCAAGGGACAGATTGCGTGTCGGCAAAAGCTCCTGGCATTGCGATCCGAACGCGGTGAAGATGGCATTTCGCGTTGTCGCCTTATGCTAGACAGAACAGTTGTGCCTGTGGTGCCACGTCCATTCAGGGCATTTCAAGGGTGGCGGTATCTGGCTGATCAGGATGCGCCACCAGATATTGCTGAGGGGGTGGATGCTGATAGCTCAATGCCCAAAGATATGCAGCGCGATCTGGCAGCTATGGGGCTGTTGTGAGATGCAGTAGTCATCTCGTAAAAGTGCATACCCCAGAAGAGACCTGCTATATAGAATGCATTGCTTTTAACTGATGGGGCTACAGATGGAGTACCTGCAGCCCAAATCTGGATTTTGACCGACGCAAGCTATGGCATTTAAAAGCCTGCATTCTTTGCATCGAAGCTTAAAGAAAGCGGGTTTTAATGGAGGTTGAGGTGAGACATCAGATTGTTGGCCTGATCACGGCGATCGCAATGGGAGGTCTGTTCGCTGTGCCTGCTGTTGCCGAAGCAAAACAGGGTAGCTGCGTTGCTGTCGACAATGGTTCATTACCTGCGCAGGATGCAGCCTCTTGCCGGGGCGGTCCGTTGGGACCTGGTGATCCGCGGTTGGGCAATGCAAAGATTCCGCAAACAGCGAATCGTGAAACACCGCCCAAGCATTCATTCGACATCGGTGGTACTTCTGTCACTGTCTCCGGCTCAATACGCGTGGATGGCGTATACGCTAAGTGAGTGACCTATGATTTTTTTTCTTGCTGGCGTCGTGGTTGTTGGACTGTTGTGGTATCTGGGCAAAAATTATGCCGAAGCAAACCCAAAGCATCTAGCAGCACTTTTGCGCAAAATTGGTGGCTGGGCTGTCATTGCGTTCGCAGCGCTGTTAGCATTGCGTGGACGCATTGATCTGGCCTTATTAGTTGGGGGGGCTGGATGGTGGCTGGTACAGGGGCAGCGCTTAGACGCGTATTTGAACAGCCGTTTTTCCATCGGGAGAAAAAACACTCATGGAGATGCGGACCCGGGGGCGGTCCAAAGTCCGGGGTTGGGCAGCATGTCCGAACAGGAAGCCCTTGAGATTCTCGGCCTTCAACAAGGTGCGACGGGGGCGCAAATTCGTGATGCTCACCGAGCTTTGATGAAGAAACTGCATCCCGACCAAGGGGGCACGAACTACCTTGCCACCCGGGTAAATCAGGCCAAAGATGTCTTGCTGAACGGACATCGCTAATGGCTCCACTCTCAACCAACGCAAACTAAACAAGAGCCTCAAACCGAAATACGCTTCGGATAAATGATGCCCAATCAAGAAGTCAGAACAATTCTGCGTTCACTTACCGCATTTTGCTCCAAAGTATTTTAAGCAGAGAAAATCATCTGCTTAATGAGAGCTTGCTCTAACTTCATGAATTTAAAGTTACTGTAAGTCTCGCTTGATTGAGAAATACACTGAAGGATTGACTGGTTTAAGCACCTGGAGGGAGTAAGAAATTAACCCCGAGTGGCAAAGCAGTCAAAGCCGTTACGTTTCAGCGTTTTACACGCTTCCTGCGCACCTTCCGGATCAAAACCCGAGAAGCGAGCGCGAAATAGGGTAACGTTTCCGCGCACAACTTTTTCAGTAAAAGGTGATGCATTGGCTAAAAGACCAAGCGATTTAATGCGCGCCTGCTGAAGAAGATGGTGTGCCTTGCCTTCATCTGCCGATGCGCCAAGCTGAATAATCCACCCCGCGCCTTGCATTGGTGCTGTGGATGCGATTGGAGCATTCGCAAGCTTGGCTAGCGCCTCTTTCTCTGCTGTCGGTAATGGGTTGTTTGCTGCCACCATATTCCCGGGGCGCGGTGTGGGCGCAGGTGCTTCAATATATGCGAGAGCGCCAGTTGCAGACGATGCCGCTAAACCTGAAGAGGGCGTTGTTGTTGCCCCCGAGGCGGAAGCAACAACCGGACGAATATTCGACAAATTGATCGGCTTGCCAACCGGCATTGGTGCTGTAGCAGAGAGCATCTGTGCAGATGTATCGACTTCTGCCACGCGAACTGGCGGAGCAATCTTGCGAGCGCTCGGGGCTTCTGCCACGAGTGGCGTGCGACGTTGTCCGGCGGATGCGTCAGGCAAGGTTCGATTAAGCAGGTTTTCCATGCGTTGGTCGCGCTGTGCGCCAGAGCGTCCACCTAGCACTGCTGCAACGACATGGCGATTGCTTGCACGCATCGATGTCAGCAAATTAAACCCGGATGCGCGCGTGTAACCGGTCTTGATTCCATCAACGCCTTCAACGCGGCCAAGCAGGCGATTGTGATTGCCGATAGGCTTGCCGGCATACGTGAAGCTGCGCGTGCTGAAATAAGCGTAGTAACGTGGAAAACGGTCCTGAATCGCGCGGCCCAGCGTTGTCAGGTCTCGCGCCGTCGTAATGTTAGGCGGATTGGCCGGCAGTCCGTGAGGATTGCGGAAAGTCGATTTGCCCATGCCAATTGCGCGTGCCTTGCTGGTCATCATACGCGCAAACTCGGCTTCAGTGCCGGCAATGTTTTCAGCGATAACAACAGCCACGTCATTGGCGGAGCGCGTCACGAGCGCTTTGATTGCATCGTCCACGCTGATGGTGGATCCCGCGCGTACACCTAATTTGGATGGCGGTTGAGACGCAGCGTATTTTGTAACACGCAAGCGGGTATCGAGCGTGAAATGACCACTCTCTATCTGTTCGAACAAGAGATAAAGCGTCATAACTTTGGTTATGGATGCTGGAATGCGAGGCGCATCAGCATTCTCAGCAAACAGGGTGCGGCCAGTTTTAACATCAACAACCATTGCTGCAGATGGTGGGGAATAAGCAGGCTCTGCGCTTTTACGCCGTGCCGCTTCAACAGGATTTGTCGCACAGGCCAATAAAGTGGCCGCTAGACCAATGGCGCCCGCAAACCCGAGGATGCGATGACGCGTTTCCATAACGCAACTCATGATCATAGCAACCGCCCCTTGTAACACACCCTGCAGTACTTATCGTTTCTGTGTCGTGCAATGACAGACCGATTGGGACCGTCGCATGACCAACACAGTCAATAATCCTATAGGGATGCGGTTACGGAGGGGTTAATTCCAGAATAGATACACCTGAAATTATTTTGCATTGCAACATGGCCCTTGACATAAATTGTGCGGTGCACATATGATAGTCACTAATCGAGGGTCGCCTTAAAGCTTGAAGGCGCATCTCGCTGAGGGATAAAGTGCCTGGTTGTTAGACGGCTTGTTCCTCCGGCACTCCGTTAACCATACACAAGCGCATGCATGCGCTCAAGGAGATAATTATGGCTGCACAGTACGAGAACGCTCAGAAGGTCGGCAAAGAGCAGATCGAGACCTCGCTCAAGGCTTTCGGTGCATTTTCCAAGGGCCTGCAGGGCATTGCTGCTGAGATCGCGGACTACACGAAGAAGTCTTTCGAAGAAAGCACGAGCACGTTCGAGAAGCTGGTTTCTGCCAAGTCGCTTGATAAGGCAATTGAGATCCAGACCGATTTTGCAAAAACAGCATACGAAGGTTTTGTTGCTGAAAGCACCAAGATCAGCGAGCTCTACACTGATCTCGCAAAGGAAAGCTTCAAGCCTTACGAGGGCATTTTTGCTCGCGCGCAGGCTTCTACAACAACGACTCGCTAAGCTTACTCGCAATTTGGGATACGTGGCTTTTAAAAGAGCGTATCTCAATTTAAAGTGATGTAGCAATTAAGTATGAAAAAGGCCCCGCTCAGTGGGCCTTTTTTATTTTGTCGTTGCGCATGTGCCTGAATGATTGGTGATGTGATGCCTAAAATCTGTGCATAGACTGCTGAATTATTGTTGGAAACATACCTGGCTCAATCCTCGCGACAGCTTCATAGTTGAATTATTGATCTAGGGTCTGGCTATCGTGGCAAACCACTATTAGATTGTGTGTGTGATAGGAATTAAGGGCGCTTAGTGGTGTCCATGCATATGCGGTTAGATTGTGGTGCAGGCAGGAATGACAGGAGCGACCGGAGTGCTCCACATGGTAAACCAGTCCAACGCTTTAAGCGGGCGAGATCCTTCGCCCCGTTTAGCCATAGCTTGGCGCGCGGAATTGATGGTGTTGGGGGAGGCTGTAACGAGGCATATGCTGACGGCGGATTGCATTGAAGACGACAGCATGGCTGACAAACGTTCACGCTCGGTGTCGGTCCCGGAGGGGCCAGGCACTGTTGTAATGACAAGAACGAGCTCGCGCACAAAGCGGCCAAGTATGTACCGGGTTCTGTTACTGAATGATGATTATACGCCTATGGAGTTCGTCATTCAGATTTTGGAGCGCTTTTTTAATAAGAATAAGGAAGATGCCACCCGTATCATGATGCATGTCCACCAGACGGGCGTCGGCGAATGCGGGGTCTTTACCTACGAAGTCGCAGAAACCAAGGTGACGCAGGTTATGGACTTTTCGCGAAAACACCAGCATCCTCTCCAGTGCGTCATGGAGAAGAAGTAGGGCCCCCAAGCCGGAGAAAGGATTTTCCCTTGCCGACATTCTCCCGCAGTCTCGAACAAGCCCTCCACCGCGCTTTGGCATTCGCCAACGAGCGCCGGCACGAGTATGCAACGCTCGAACACCTGCTGCTTGCGCTGGTCGATGATCAGGATGCTGTAGCAGTTATGCGTGCTTGCAACGTGGATATAGAGGCATTGCGCCGCAATCTGATTGATTATGTCGATGGTGAATTGGCTAATCTCATTACGACAGGGCGTGAAGATTCAAAGCCAACCGCAGGCTTTCAGCGTGTTATTCAACGTGCCGTCATTCACGTTCAATCATCCGGGCGGGAGGAAGTAACGGGCGCGAATGTGCTTGTGGCTATCTTTGCTGAGCGCGAAAGCCATGCCGCTTATTTCCTGCAAGAGCAGGATATGACACGCTATGACGCCGTCAACTATATCAGTCATGGCATTGCAAAACGCCCGAATGTAGCTGAGCCGCGTCCGCCCCGTGGTGCTGAAGAAGACAGCGAGCCGCGGGCACAGGGAAGCGATGACGCTGAAGTGCGCAGCAAGAAAAAGGGTGATGCGCTCGATGCTTATTGTGTAAACCTCAATAAAAAAGCTAAAGAAGGCCGCATCGATCCATTGATCGGTCGTGGGCAGGAAATCCAGCGTACTATCCAGGTGCTTTGCCGCCGCCAGAAAAACAATCCGCTTCTTGTGGGTGATCCCGGTGTTGGCAAGACAGCGATTGCCGAAGGTCTGGCGCTTAAAATCACCAGAGGCGAAGTGCCTGATGTGTTGAAGGATGCAACGGTATTTTCTCTTGATATGGGCACGCTGCTTGCTGGCACCCGTTATCGCGGTGATTTTGAAGAGCGTCTCAAGCAGGTCATGAAAGAAATCGAGGCACATCCTAACGCGATTGTGTTTATCGATGAAATTCATACTGTTATCGGTGCGGGCGCAACCTCTGGTGGCGCCATGGATGCCTCGAACTTGCTTAAGCCTGCATTGGCTTCGGGATCGCTGCGTTGCATCGGCTCAACAACATATAAGGAGTATCGTCAGTATTTTGAGAAGGATCGCGCTTTGGTGCGTCGCTTCCAGAAAATTGACGTGAATGAGCCCAGTATTCCCGACGCAATTGAAATCGTGAAGGGACTTAAGCCTTACTTCGAAGACTTCCATAAGCTGCGCTATACCAATGACGCCATCAAGGCAGCGGTGGAGCTGTCTGCACGCTACATTCATGATCGGAAGTTACCGGACAAAGCAATTGACGTGATTGATGAAACGGGTGCCTCGCAGATGCTGCTGCCGGCAAGTCGGCGCAAAAAAACCATTGGTACACGTGAAATCGAGGCAACTATTGCTACGATGGCGCGCATTCCGCCTAAAACCGTCTCTAAAGATGATGCTGAAGTTCTGGCGCATCTTAAGGAGACGCTTGAGCGGGTGGTTTATGGGCAAAATGATGCCATCGAAGCATTATCTGCTGCGATCAAGCTTGCCCGTGCGGGGCTTCGCGATGGTGAAAAGCCTATTGGCAGCTATTTATTTGCGGGCCCCACGGGTGTTGGTAAAACTGAAGTTGCTCGCCAGCTTGCTCATGCTCTGGGTGTTGAAATTTTGCGCTTCGATATGTCGGAATATATGGAGCGGCACACCATCTCCCGGCTGATTGGTGCGCCTCCCGGTTATGTTGGCTTTGACCAGGGTGGCTTGCTGACCGATGGTGTTGATCAGCATCCCCATTGCGTGCTTTTGCTCGACGAAATTGAGAAGGCCCATCCCGATCTTTACAACATTCTTTTGCAGGTCATGGACCATGGTAAATTAACGGATCACAATGGGAAGCAGGTCGATTTCCGTAATGTTATCTTGATCATGACAACGAATGCGGGTGCTTCTGATCTTGCCAAGCAGGCGTTCGGTTTCACCCGTACGCGCCGTGTCGGTGATGATCAGGAAGCGATCTCGAAGCTGTTCACGCCCGAATTCCGCAATCGCCTTGATGCTATTATCTCATTCGGCCGTCTGCCGCAGGAGGTGATTGCGAAGGTGGTCGACAAGTTCGTCATTCAACTTGAGGCACAGCTCGCTGATCGTAACGTGACTATTGAACTGACGGATGAGGCGCGCGATTGGTTGGTCGAGAATGGTTATGATGAGGCCATGGGCGCGCGCCCACTAGGGCGTCTCATCCAGACCACGATCAAAACTCCATTAGCTGATGCAGTGCTCTTCGGCATGCTAAAAAATGGTGGAGCGGTTCGGGTTGTAGTGGTAACAGACGAGATGGGCGTAAAGTCGCTGGCTCTTGATTACCCTCAAGAACGTGTGCCCCCTCAACCTGAAAAGGATGTCTCAGGGGCAGCGCGCAAGCGGCGGACATCCCGCGGCGGTGGAGGTGATGAGTCAGGAGCTGGTGGCGGCTCTGAGGGGCCTTCCAGCGGAGGTGATGATACAGTCACTGAACGGCGTGACCGTTCGGTTTCGGTAAAGGAAGCTACGCCAGATGGAGCAAAGGCTGAGGCCACGAAGCCCCGTCGCGCAAGGAAAGCAGCAGTTGAAGCTGGTCTCGCGGAGGCGAGCCAGACGGAAGCTGAGGATTTAATTACGGGAAAGAAAAAGGGCGCATCGAAGGTGGCATTACCTGTCAAGACCGTGCCTAAGGTTCCCCTGACACGGAGTTAGTACTGGAATGTCCACTCGGTTTGAGCGCCGGCGTGAGCGGGCACGGCGGCGACGGCACTTTGAGGAAATTACGGCCTGGATTGTGCTGCCGCTTATTGTTGTTGTGACATGGCTCATCGGCAGCGAAGTATATACGGTTCTGCAAGAGCCTATTGCGACTCTTATTCAAAGTATCGATCGCGAGAGTTGAGAGTTGATGGCTTAAAAACCGGCAAGAAGTTCGTTTTTGGACTTCTTGCCGGTTTTTTATTACTGTTTTTGAATTGTGTAATTGCAGCTTAACCAGAGTGTGGGCGACGTAAGTATCGTCATTTGTTTTCTATCAACCGCTTCTCTTATATCTTGTTTTGTGAGTGTTATTTTTGGGCATAAATGCCAAAAAAAATTGACTAAATCGAAATTATATTTCTAAATTAGACATCTAGGCAAAGCGCGTCTTTAATAATGCAAGAGACTCGTAGAGGTTTTTGATCTAGTTTGAATGATGATTTTCCAATTAAGTAAATAAGCTTTTTGAGTAAACAATAAATAAGATAAAGATAAGCTATGATTATGAAATTACTTTCAGCTTTAGTTTGTCTTTTATATCCATGGTGCATCGTAGGTATAATATGTGGTCTATCAATGTAATCAATTGATTATGTTTGGGGGGTGCATGTCTATTTCAGATAACTGCAGTAATTCACCATGCTGTTCTTATCCAGGGCAAGATGAGGATATCATATCAATTATTCCTCTTGATATTTATAAAGATAACCGAGGGCGTTCTACTTCCCTTTGCATGGATAAAAACGATCAACAATATGTGTATGTAAGTTCTCCCCAGCTGGTAGGGCATATTGTTGCTTATGGTCGCACTGCAGGCCTCTCATCTGAGCAGGTGTGCACTGTTATGGAGCATTATGACGCGGATGTTTATATCTCTGATGGGCTTTATCATTCAGAACGTGCAGATATTCGCAAACGTATGACTCAGCACTACCGCTCTGCTGAAGTGTATTTTCTGGCAGCGCTTCAATCACAGCGTGCGCTGACTGAGCATGAATGTGCAACCCAGAAATCAGATACCGTCGAGGATAAGAGTGTCTGTCATATTATTGCAAATGTTACGGTTCAGTGCATGCTTAACCATATGACTTTGCAATTTATTATGGGCTCAAATGCTGCCAGCAATGCCATGACTGCTTTACATGGTGCGCAAGCCAGGTTTGCTATTTCAGAGCAGAGGCTGTTGGCTACTTGCCATACATTGAATGATAAACAGGCGACAACTGCTGATTTGCAGGGAGGAAGTGGACGTGCTCAAGCGGGCGTTTCCCCGGAATTAGAGGCAAGATGGGGTAGTTATGATGAAAAGTACGCGCAGTTGCATAAGGCTGCAGCGCCGGTAATGGCTGGATTAGCACAGCAGGCAGCAGCTATTGCGCGCATGCGTGGCATTGGCCGTGCCATTATCGAAGAAGAGCCGGTAACTGCTGGTTATGGAGAAAAATGCAATTTTTCTTCCTCTGAATCGGAAAAAGCTAAAAAGATTCATAAGCGCAACCTTATGGCTCGTGATGTTAATCTGGCATTTGGTAATACGCCCAACATGGCATCAATTCTGCGCCAGAAAGCTCATAAAGATGCGAACCATAGAGGTGAAGGGGATATCGAAGCTGGAGGTAATTGGAAAACTCAAAAGCGAAAGCGCGCCAACAGTGCGCCATGCGGGGGGCAAAAGGGTATTCCAAATGATCTCAGTCTTGCTAAACAGACGCGGTTAAAAGCTTATATCAATTTTATGCGCAATACAGCCGATTCCGTTGGCAATTTGCGCTTGGGTAGTTCTGTTGGGAATGGCTTGGTTGGGGCGGGTTTTGATATGCCATTAACCCATGATCTCAAGCCTACCAAGCAAGGTGAGCATCTGCTAAAGGCGCTCCAAGCTTATGGGTTATCAGAGCTAACGATAGCAGAAAAGAAAACCGATGGCGGCTCTCCTTATACAACCGGGATATTCTCAACTGATAAGGACGGTAAACGATTAGCAAGTAGTCGCCAAATCGAGAGTGTGCCAGAAATTTTTCTGGATGGCTTTAAACTCGCAAGATAATTCAATAGCTTACTCTTTTGAAACTGATCCATTTTGTAAAAGAAAAGAGCGTCAACCGAATGATATCGGGTGACGCTCTTTGTATATTGCTAACTCTCGCCGAAGAAAACCGAAGCAATTTCTACTCGCATGAAAGCGGATTACATCATTGGCTTCGCGCAGTTTGCGTTCAATTCAAACATTAGATTGAACGCAAACTGCAATTTATCAAGCTTGGGCGTGGTATATCTGTGGCTTAGCCAGCAGGTTTGCGCGACCACCAGCCAAACCGCTTCGGCCGTGGTGTTGTAGAGACAGCTGCCTGATGCGCATCAGGAGTTTCAACCTCTGTAGATGACTGTGAAACAACAAGCGTTTCAGTGCTTGTGTTGCTACCAGCAGGTTCCCATGAACCTAAAGTCACTGCAGGTTCCGGCTTTAACGCTTCAACTGCAGCGCCAATGTCTGAAGATGCATTAGATGTAACATGACGAGAGTCGCCCTGATCCATTTCTGCAATTACCTTGGTGCGCCGACGAGGTGTGCGCCGGCGTTCAGACGATGAAGCTTCTAATTTATCATCATCTTGCGCTTCAGTAGTTGCATTAGCTTGTGCAGCTCTCGGATTGGAGCGACGGTTGCGCCGTGCGGGGGCTGATGAGGTGAAGTCGTCAGCAGCTTCCGCGGTGCCTGCCTCATTAGCATCTGTTTCAGCTATCACTTTCTGTGCAACAGACGATTCCAGGTCAGCCTCGAAATCGTCATCAGCTCCATCATCACCGTCTACTTGTGATGCGTCGCTATCGATTTGCGCGCCTTCAAGGCTCTGCGATGCTATTCCGTCTCCATTCCGGCGACCGCCACGGCGGCGGCGGCGACGGCGACGACGACCATTTGAATCACCTTCCGCCTGTTCAACGTTTGGTGTCGCGGGCGTTGCCGAAGTGGCAGTCATTTCCGGGGCAGGAATCTCACTGCTGATTTCCTCATCGGAAGAGGTGGAAACGGGAACGCGATACATATGAGATGGCCTGCTGCCACCTTCATGGCGCGGGCGTGGATGCCTGTGATTCTCATTCTGTCTGCGGTTATCCCGTGGCGCTTCAGCGGTTTTCTCGCCCGCATCATTTACCTCAGCTGCAGCGGCCTCGATCTGCACACCGGTGATGGGCGCGCGAGCAGGGGTGATCGTTACAGCTTCGCCCCGTTCTAGCACGTAATAATTGGTGCCTGTGAGGTTAATGTCATCCGCCAGTATAGAGATTGGAGCACCAAAGCGGGTCTCCAGTTCACGCAAATGCACGCGCTTCTGATTAAGCACATAGAGCGCTACTTCTGTGCGTGTCTTGACGTTGATTTCATAGCCTGCGCTCTTGATCAGTGCTTCTTCAATGGCCCGCAGAATGTGCAGTGCAATCGATGGTGTTGCGCGCACAAAGCCCGTGCCGGCGCAATGTGCGCATGGCACAGATGAGCTCTCAAGCACACCGGTGCGGATCCGCTGGCGCGACATTTCCATCAAACCAAACGCCGAAATCCGTCCAACCTGGATACGAGCGCGGTCGTCCTTCAGGCAGTCCTTCAGCTTCTTCTCGACATTGCGGACATTGCGCTTGTCCTCCATGTCGATGAAGTCGATCACAATTAGACCGGCCAGATCGCGCAGACGCAGCTGCCGCGACACTTCCTCTGCCGCTTCCAGATTGGTGCGGTAGGCGGTATCTTCGATGTTGTGCTCACGCGTGGAGCGGCCCGAGTTGACGTCAATCGAGACAAGCGCTTCCGTTGGGTTGATGACGATATAGCCACCAGATTTCAACGTTACCTGGCTGGAGAACATCGCATCAAGCTGCGCCTCGACGCCGCTGCGCGCGAAGAGTGGCTGGATATCCTTATAAGGTTGTACGGCCTTGGCATGGCTTGGCATCAACATGCGCATGAAGTCTTTAGCTTCACGATAGCCTTCATCGCCTGAGACGTGAACCTCGTCGATATCCTTGTTATAAAGGTCGCGAATAGCACGCTTGATCAGCGAGCCTTCCTCATACACGAGAGCAGGGGCGCTTGATTGCAATGTCAGCTCCCGCACGCTTTCCCACATGCGCAGCAGATACTCGAAATCACGCTTGATCTCTGCCTTGGTGCGTGACGCGCCAGCCGTGCGTACGATCACGCCCATGCCATCCGGCACCTCAAGCTCTTGTGCGATGGCCTTCAGCCGCTTGCGATCCGGGATATTGGTAATCTTGCGCGAAATGCCACCGCCGCGTGCCGTGTTAGGCATCAGCACTGAATAGCGACCAGCAAGCGACAGGTAAGTGGTTAGCGCCGCGCCCTTATTGCCGCGCTCTTCCTTCACAACCTGAATGAGGAGCACCTGGCGGCGCTTGATTACTTCCTGAATCTTGTATTGACGACGCAGAGGGCGCTGGCGACGATCAGGTAGCTCTTCCAGTGCATCGGTAGAACCGCCGACTTGCTCAACCTGATCTTCTTCACTGTCGTCGCTTTCAATCTCGGTCACGTTTGTGAGAGATTCAGTGACGCTCATCAAGGAAGCGTTTTCTTCGCTGCCCTCTTCGGCATCAGCAGAGATGGACACGTGCTTGCGCGCTGCCTGCTTGGCAACAGGGCGGTTACGATAGTTGCCGCGCTCGTCATCATGATCGAGATCATGCTCGGTATGCGCTTCTTCCTCAAGCAGCGCCTGACGGTCTGCAACAGGAATCTGGTAGTAGTCAGGATGGATCTCACTGAATGCCAGGAACCCATGCCGATTGCCGCCATACTCGACAAATGCAGCCTGCAAGGAAGGTTCTACACGCGTAACTTTAGCAAGATAGATATTGCCACGTAGCTGTTTGCGGCTGGCAGACTCGAAATCGAACTCTTCTACCTTGTTTCCACGGACCACGACAACCCGGGTTTCCTCCGGGTGTGAGGCATCGATAAGCATCTTGTTGGCCATGATGAACTCTCAGAAAGGCGTCCGCGCGCGCATGCAGCAGCTGCTGGAGGCAGGCTGCAGGGAAAGCCGGTTGGCCGTGTGGCCGTTCGAGCCCTGCAGATCGCATGGTGGCGGAGCGCAAAAACGCCGGAACTATGCCGGCGCGAAGGGAAAGTGAGGGCGCCAACGCCTGGAAAACACCAGGAGCTTTGTTGACGCAGAGAATGATGAAACACGGATCGATTGAGCCACGCGGGACGTGTCTCAGCAGTGAAATGGACATCAGCGCGGCGATTTGACTGCAAGCTGGCTTGAGGCAAAACCCTCAATGCCAAAGCAAAAACATCGCGTTCCACCTTAGGAAGCCGCGTGTTGTGCGATGCAATCTCAAGCCTTTGAATCAACGTCTGTTCCAAAAAAGGGAGCAAGATCCGATAGTGGAGCTTACCCAGCAACAACCCGATCAAACAACGCGCGTTTTGTTGCCATCCATTCGGCAATAAAACGGTTGTCATAATTAGTGCCAACACGCACGGTCCATCATAGATGGTCTGGCTCGTGCGCCTTAGATCTCACACCGAGCGCCGCAAAGGCGTAGCGGTGTGATGATGGAGCATTGTTAGTCGGTCTCAAGCCTTGGCAATCGGCACGTTAACCGCTGCCGACATGATGCGCAGGCTAGACAACTTCAGGTCGAAATGTTGGGGAGGAAGCATAACACTATCCCGCCTCGGCATTTCGAACCGCAGGCTCCACTGACCCGGATAGCGACGGACATCAAAACGACGGCCACACAATTGTTATCGCGCATGAGACATTGCAGCAGGCACGAGGGTTCTGGCTATTGTTGCGTTCGCCCAAACAAAGGGGAACGACGCATGACAACGCCGCAACCGGATCATCTTTATTACAGAAGGAGATCGCCATTTGGCAAGCACTATACGTGCACAGCGCAAAAGTTTATTCAGGAGAGCGTTCTGTGCGTCAGGGTGGGGCGCAAGGGGCATCTAGAATGAAGTGGTAGAGAAATGACAGAGATGCAGATATCGGAGGGCAATAGATACATTTCTGCTTTTATTGTTATCATGGTGTTTGCTCGCTTGCGCCATTCGCGGTAAAGGCCGATTAACCATCATCCGGGTATGGTGTTGAGAGCGTCAAATTCTGAAAAAGTGGCATCTGATGGATTTCTGGAGCGGCATCAATCTTTCGTTCCTGGTCAATGTGGTCAGCAGACCCATTGTCAGGCTGCGTGAGGCACGCGTTTGTGCGGCGGCTGTGATCGCCGGTTTATGGGTGCTTGCTACTATGGTCTTTGCGCCAATTGTCGATGCTTATGCCAATGAAACCGGGCATGCTGCAGGGGTAAGGGCGGTTGCAATTGATGTTTCGGGAGACCGCAATACAGCGCGTCTTGTGTTGACATTATCTGCGCCCGTGGAAGCGCGTGCTTTTTTGCTCGAACGCCCTGATCGCGTGATTATTGATTTGCCGCACGTCACTTTTAATCTTCCGGATGATTCGCTGGTCGATAAAAAAGAGAAACGGCCAAATGCGCTTATTGCTTCCTTCCGCTATGGCTTGTTCGCTCAGGCCCGCTCGCGCATCGTCATTGATTTGAAAGAGCCCGCTGTTGCGACGAAGGTTCTCAGCGAGCCGGCCGCTAATGGTGCAACGCTGACTATTGAACTCACGCGTACTGACCGTGCAGCTTATGGTCGTGCGGCCATGCAGCCAATGGTGGAAGCTGCCGCTGCGCTCTCCAGCACAGAAAGTGCCCGTATCGAGGCAGTGCGTGCATCTGCAGATTCGGCCGCGACAGCTGCACGCGATGATCGCCCGCTTATAATGATTGATCCTGGCCATGGCGGCGTGGATCCGGGTGCTGGCCACTCTGGTCTGCATGAAAAGGACCTCGTTCTGGCGTTTGCAAAACGCTTCAAGGATCAGATCGAACAGACGGGCAGATATCGGGTGCAGTTGACCCGCAATGATGACAGCTTCCTTTCTCTAGGCGGGCGTGTGCGCATTGCCCGTGAGGCGCAGGCAGATCTGTTCATCTCTGTGCATGCCGATTCGATTGGCGGCAATGCGCAAGTTCGCGGAGCAACTGTTTATACGAGTTCCAATATTCCAACCGATGCCGAATCTGCGCAGCTTGCTGCAAAAGAAAATCTTGCGGATCAGATTGCAGGCGTGGAAGCGGTTGAAGAGACAGGGGATGTCGTAGGCATTCTGGCCGATCTCACGCGGCGTGAAACCCAGACATTGTCGCAGTTCTTTGCTGAGCGCACCATTGATACGTTGCGTTCGGAAGTGTACCTGAACCGAAACCCGCACCGTTCTGCGCGATTTATGGTGCTGAAAGCGCCTGATGTGCCCTCGGTTTTGCTAGAGCTTGGCTATTTGTCGAGCGAGCAAGATGTTGCATTGCTGACTTCAAACGAATGGCAAGAGAAAACAGTGAATGCGCTTGTGTTGGCGCTTGATCGTTTTTTTGCCCGCAGGATTGCGGGACAGGGGCAGGAAAAGGGCTGAAAAACAAGGAAAAACACGTCGCTTCAAGATGGCTTATCCAGTGTGCCAACGTCACAAGCTGGTTAATTGGGGCAACCGGTGTTTTCCTGAGTGGCCTCTTCATGATAAAGGCTTATATGAACGTTAAATATGTGCTGTCTGGCAGGCTGCCTGGCGGCGTTCGTGCAGCTCTTCCTTGAATAGGGCGACAGGCCTTTAATATGAGATTTCTGCTTCGGTTCGTCGGGTTTGTCTTTTCCGCTCTTGTGCTGGCGTTTGTCGTTGGCGCGGGTGCTGTCGGCTTTTTTGTCTGGAAGTATTCTCAGGATTTACCCGACTATTCCCAGCTCGCCAATTACCAGCCACCTGTAACCACACGTGTGCATGCTGGTGATGGTAGTTTGTTGGCAGAATATTCGCGGGAGCGCAGGCTATACCTGCCAATTTCCGCAACGCCAAAGTTGGTGATCGAGGCATTCCTGTCAGCTGAAGACAAGAGCTTCTATAAGCATAGCGGTATCGATCCCGAAGGTATCGTTCGCGCATTTGTTTCCAATTTGCGTAGCGGGGGGCGGCCGCAAGGTGCCTCCACTATCACCCAACAGGTGGCAAAGAACTTTCTGCTGACGAACGAGCGCAGTTATGACCGCAAGATCCGTGAGATGCTGGTCGCGCTGCGTATGGAGAGCGTCTATACGAAGGACAAGATCCTTGAGCTCTACCTCAACGAGATTTATCTCGGCATGGGTAACTACGGCATTGCAGCTGCTGCGTTGAACTACTTCAACAAATCAGTCAACGAACTGACGCTGCCTGAGGCTGCCTATCTGGCGGCGTTGCCCAAGGGGCCAAACAATTACAATCCTTACAACCGCAATCAGGCGGCAGTTGATCGGCGCAACTGGGTGCTCGATCGTATGGTGGACAACCATTACATCACGTCTGCTGAGGCAGCTGAAGCGAAAGCAACGCCATTAAAGGCAACGCCACGTACACTTTCGCCCAACACTTATGTTGCAGGTTATTTCGCTGAAGAGGTGCGCCGCCAGATTGCTGAGCGTTATGGCCAGAAAGAGCTCTATGAGGGCGGGCTTTCTGTACGCACAACACTTGATCCGAAATTGCAAGCCGCTGCTCGTAAGGTGTTGACCGATGGCCTTGTGCGCTATGATGAGGCACGCGGATGGCGTGGTGCTTCAGAGAAAATCGAGATCGATGGTGACTGGGGCTCGGTTTTGGCTAAAAAGCCGGTGCTTGGCGATATTAAGCCCTGGGAGCTGGCAGTTGTTTTAGCTGTAGACAACGATAATGCCCGCATTGGTCTGCAGCCAGATGTTGATCCGGGTGGGCGGGTTAATGCTGAGCGCCAGACAGGCACGATCACCGCTGAAGGCATACGCTGGACACGCAAACGCCTACCGCAGGTATTTTCTGTAGGCGATCTTGTATATGTTGAGCCGATTGCTGGTCGGCGCGATAGTTACCGTTTGCGGCAATTACCAGAGGTATCAGGCGCCATTGTTGCGCTGGATCCATCCACAGGACGCGTATTTGCTATGGTGGGTGGTTTTTCGTTCGATCAGAGCGAGTTTAACCGTGCTATTCAGGCGCAACGTCAACCGGGTTCTGCATTCAAGCCATTTGTTTATGCAACGGCGATCGATAATGGCTATACACCTTCCAGCATTGTTGTTGATGGCCCTATCGAAATCAGTCAGGGGCCGGGTGTGCCGATGTGGCGTCCGGAAAATTATGAGCGTCGTTTTGCCGGCCCAAAGACGTTACGATATGGGCTTGAGCGGTCCAAGAATCTCATGACAGTGCGCCTGGCGCGCGATGTGGGTATGCCGCTCATTAGTGAATATACAAAACGCTTCGGTATTATGGACGATATCCCACCGATGCTTTCTATGTCGCTCGGTGCAGGCGAAACAACCGTTCTTCGTCTGACAGCTGCTTACGCGATGTTCGTCAATGGTGGTCGCAACATCCGACCAACCCTTATTGACCGCATTCAGGATCGTTGGGGTAAAACACTTTTCCGCCATGACCAGCGCGTATGCGATACCTGCAAGGCGCGTGCCTGGACCATGCAGTCAGAGCCAAATCTGATCGACAATAGTGAACGGGTAATTGATCCGCTAAGCGCCTATCAAGTTGTGTCAATGCTGGAAGGTGTTGTGGAACGTGGAACTGGCCGCATTGTAGCGTCTGTCGGTAAGCCGCTTGCGGGTAAGACCGGCACCACCAATGACGCCAAGGATGTGTGGTTCGTGGGCTTCTCGCCAGACCTCGCAGTGGGCGTGTACATGGGATATGATCGGCCGCGCTCGTTGGGTGCAAAGGCGCAGGCGGCAGCCTATGCTGCCCCTATGTTCCGCGATTTTATGAAGATTGCGCTTGAGGATAAACCTGCGACACCTTTCCGCGTGCCGGAAGGAATAAGGTTGATTCGAGTTGATGCGGCAACGGGAAAACGGACCTCTGGCAGTGGGGGCGGTACCTTGCTGGAGGCATTCAAGCCCGGCACTGCGCCCCCGGACTCTTCCGCGCCACAGAGTGAATTGCCCTCGGCATCGGGGCCGTATGTTGAACCTCAGCCCATCCCGTCTGCTGGCGGATATGGTGCGGGTGGGATTTACTAACCGACAGCTGATTTATCTATCGCCATTTACATCAGAGCGTGGGGCTTGTATGCCCCATGTTCATTCATTTGACACGCACACTACCCAATGGAAAGTCATGCGCGCAGAAATTGAAACTTTGGTCGAGAACATCAAGCAGTCCGTGGGACTGCTGAGGAGGCATCTTTGACTGGGATGTCGCACAAAAACGTCTTGCGGAACTGAACGCTCTCGCTGAAACGCCCGATCTCTGGAATGATGCAGAGGGCGCACAGAAGATTATGCGTGAGCGCACCGAACTTGATGATTCCATTGCCAGCATCATGCGGCTTGAGCGCGAGATGACCGATGCTATCGATCTGATCGAGCTTGGTGATGCGGAAGGCGATCAGGAAATTGTTACAGAGGGTGAAGAAATCATCCGTACGCTTGCCCATGAGGCTTCGCGCCGTCAGGTTGAGACGCTGCTTTCGGGTGAGGCTGATCAGAACGACACCTTCCTTGAAGTGCACTCCGGTGCTGGCGGAACGGAAAGCCAGGACTGGGCCTTGATGCTTATGCGCATGTATACACGCTGGGCCGAGCGGCGCGGTTTTAAGGTTGAGCTCCTTGAGCTCACCGACGGTGAAGAGGCGGGTATCAAGTCAGCTACATTGCAGATCAAGGGCCATAATGCTTATGGCTGGGTGAAAACTGAATCGGGGGTCCACCGACTTGTGCGCATTTCACCGTTCGATTCAAATGCCCGGCGGCACACAAGTTTTGCATCGATTTGGGTCTATCCCGTGGTTGATGATCGCATCCAGGTGGATGTCAAGGAATCGGATTGTCGCGTAGATACATTTCGTGCATCGGGTGCTGGTGGTCAGCACATCAATAAGACTGACTCTGCGGTACGCATTACGCATATTCCAACCAATATCGTGGTGTCGTGTCAATCTGATCGCTCGCAACACAAAAACCGCGCTACCGCATGGAACATGTTGCGCGCACGTCTTTATGAGCTTGAGCTCAAAAAGCGTGAGGAAAAGGCTAACGCTGATGCTGCCAGCAAGACTGATATCGGCTGGGGGCACCAGTTGCGCTCATATGTGTTGCAGCCATATCAGCTGGTTAAGGACCTGCGTACGGGTGTTACTTCGGGTACACCATCTGATGTGCTTGATGGCGATATCGATGAATTCCTGGAGGCTGCATTAGCGCAGCGTGTCTATGGAGGTGAGGGCGATATCGAGGATATCGACTGATCCTTTTGTAATTCGGGGGATGATCGCTTGCGCTTCCTTTATGCATCCCTCTAAGACTTGCGATTTTTACGCTGTGATGCAACATTGTGTAGCGCGTCCGTATTTCGCGTCTCCGGATTCACTTGGAGGTGGCGGACGATAACAACAACAATATCGTCTTTCTTTGGGAAGCGATTGGCTCACGAGGCTCAAAAAATGGCGGGCGAACGCACGCAAAACCTTCAGGACACTTTTCTCAATTATGTCCGTAAGAACAAGGTTCCGCTTACAATTTTTCTTATCAATGGCGTCAAGCTGCAAGGTGTAGTGACGTGGTTTGACAATTTCTGCGTACTGTTGCGCAGAGATGGTCACTCACAGCTTGTCTATAAGCATGCTATCTCCACGATCATGCCCGGCCAGCCGGTACAGTTGTTCGACCAGGCAGACGAGCCGCTTGCTGATAAGTGATTTTTGCAAGTGTAATCTTCCATGGTGAACTGGCATTTTCTGTCAGTTCACTGTCTCGGTTAAAGGGATTTGAATTGCTGGTCTCTCATTAATTTGGGGGTGTGAAATGGCGTTCTTATCCAGTGGATTTTGTTGAGTAGGGTGTTTTTTAATGGCATTTATCGCATGTCTTTTTCTTTTTGTTATTGCCAGTCTTCTTGTTCTGTTCAATTGGCGCCGTACGGGAGTAGTGCTGTATGCGACGTCAATAATTTTTTTTCTGGCGCTAGCTTGTGGTCCTATTCCATTATGGTTGTTAGATAAATTGCAATCCCCATATGCTTCTAAGCCGGTAATTGAATGGGGTGCTCGTAATGTGATTGTTTTGCTTGGTGCTGGTACAGAGAAAGTTCCCCATGCAGGCCAAGTTGAACCACGCATATTTTCTCACTCGCGTCTTATTGAAACTATTGGCCTCTATACCGAATGTCGCAAGACGGAGGCAGATTGCAAAATCATTATTAGTGGTGGCGATGCCTTTAAAAATGGTGCTCCAGAAGCATTAATCTATCAAGACGAGTTGGTTCGTGCGGGTGTAGATTCTGCTAATGTGATAGCAGAAGCCGATAGTATGAATACTTGGCAGAACGCACAGTTTTCAAGCGCGATATTGCAGAAATATAATGCTGACAACATTCTGCTTGTATCATCTGGACTTCATTTGCACCGCAGTATGCTGTATTTTGAACACTTTGGCGTTAAGGTCAGTCCTATACGTTCAGACTATCTGGGTGCATTGCCGTCTTTGTTGCCATCATCGTTCAATCTTGCAGCTGCTGACTTTGCGATACATGAATATATCGGTATCATTCGCTATTATCTGTATAATGCATTTGGCAAGAATCCCGCACGAGTGTTACCAGGTGAAGCATGAGGTTTAAAAGTAGATATTTTTATCTATGAAAGACCTAATATAACGCTGCAATGGTGCTTCCTAAAATATTGAATCCATACCTTCTTTAGGTATGTTCGTTGATTGGCGATATGGAATGTCACTAACAGAACAACAAGCGCCGACTGCGAGCGGTACACGTACTTTCGTGGTCGGTCCCTATCTCACGCGCCGCAAAGTTCGAGTGGGTACTGTACCCCTTAGTGCGGATGAACTTGCTTCTGCGCGTGATCCTGAAGCGCGTATGGAAGAGGCAATAGGGCTCGCGCGTGCTATTGAGCTTGAGGTTGTGCGCTCTATTATCCTCAGCCTTGATGCCGTGCGACCCTCAACCTTTCTTGGCAAGGGGCGTGTTGAGGAGATAACCGAAGCTGTGAAGGCTGAGGAGATCGGCCTTGTAGTGATGGATTGCGCGCTTTCGCCTGTGCAGCAACGCAATCTTGAGCGTGCATGGGGCGTGAAAGTCATTGATCGCACAGGACTTATTCTTGAAATCTTTGGCAGTCGCGCGCACACGCGAGAAGGTACGCTTCAGGTGGAGCTTGCGCATCTGACTTATCAGAAGAGCCGTTTGGTGCGCTCATGGACCCACCTTGAGCGCCAACGCGGTGGTTTCGGGTTTCTTGGCGGTCCGGGTGAAACGCAGATAGAAGCGGACAGGCGGATTATTCTTGAGCGGATGACACGTCTTGAACGGGACCTTGATACAGTCAAGCGCACTCGTTCGCTGCATCGCGCTAGTCGTCGGCGTGTTCCTTATCCGATCGTGGCGCTTGTCGGCTATACAAATGCAGGCAAATCAACGCTTTTCAATCGGCTGTCTTCGGCAGAAGTCATGGCTGAGGATATGCTGTTTGCCACGCTTGACCCAACTGCGCGTTCCGTGAAACTGCCGCACGGTGGCAAGGCAATTCTGTCGGATACAGTCGGATTTATTTCCGACTTGCCGACAATGCTGGTCGCAGCTTTCCGTGCCACGCTGGAAGATGTTATTGAGGCTGATGTGCTGCTTCACGTGCGTGATGTATCGCATGGCGATACGCAGGCGCAAGCAGCTGATGTTAATGCCATCTTGCACGAACTTGGTATTGATGACACGGCAGATGCAGAAAATGGTGGCCGCATTATCGAGGTGTGGAACAAGGTTGATTTGTTAAATGAAGATGAGCGCACGCGTCTGATCAACATCGCTGAAGGACGGTCCGCTAATCAGCGTCCAGTATTAATTTCTGCCCAAACAGGTGAGGGGACTGAGCGCCTGCTGGCAGCCATAGAAGCGCGGATAGCGAAGGGCAGGCGGGTTTATCTTGTCAATTTGCAACCGACAGAAGGCGCCTTGCTGAATTGGCTGCATGAAGAAACGGAAGTGCTGGAACGGCGTACCGATGCAGAAGGACGCTTGATGGTTGTTGTGCGGATTGCGCCTGAAAAAGAGCCGCGCTTACTTAATCGCTGCCCGGATGCGCGTGCCATCCGTTAAAATAGAGTGAGTATTTTTCACTCTATTTTTCAATGTAATCAGATGAACTCAGCTAAAGCTCTGGGCTATGTTACGCGGCAGCAGTCGGCAGCTGTTTTTTAGCTTCACGCCAGAGGTTTTCCATCTCTTCCAGTGATGCCTCGTTAATTGTTTTTCCCGTTTTATCAATATGCTCTTCAATGTATTTAAAGCGTCTCTCGAATTTTCTGTTTGTCGAACGTGTGGCTTCTTCCGGGTCTATACCCAAGTGACGCGCCAGATTGGCAACGGAAAACAACAGGTCGCCAATTTCGTCTTTAACAGCTTTAGCATCACCGATTTGAATGGCTTCCTCAACCTCAGCCAGTTCTTCATGTACCTTGGCGATAACGTCATGAGTATCGGTCCAGTCAAAGCCCACCTGCGCTGCTTTGCTTTGCAGCTTTTCAGCGCGCATAAGGGCTGGCATGTTCTGCGGCACTCCGTCGAGTAGACTGTCGGGTGCGTCATCACTGCCTTTGCGCGCCTGCTTTTCCAGAGCCTTAATGTTCACCCAGAGTTCTTTTACCTCGTCTGGAGAGAGCGTGCCGATATCACCAAAGATATGAGGATGGCGCCGAATGAGCTTTTCGGTGATTGCTTCCACGACATCACCGAAATTAAATATTCCGCTTTCTTCGGCTATCCGAGAGTGGAATACGACCTGAAGTAGCAGGTCGCCTAATTCCTCGCGCAGGTCGTCGAGATTATCGCGGGCGATCGCATCAGCAACCTCGTAAGCTTCTTCGATGGTGTAGGGTGCGATGCTGGCAAAGTCCTGGTTGATATCCCAGGGGCAGCCCGTTTCAGGTTGACGCAATGCCTCCATAATGTCCAGCAGACGGGCAATGTCACGCGATGGGGTCATTCGAATATCCTTATACCGCTACCTTTGTAGCGCCAAATCAGTCAGTACATGCTCTCAAAGAATGAATCGCATAATCGTGATTATGGAACCATTAGGTTGGATTCTGTTATGATGAAAGACTTGCAATGGTATACATTCATTTATGAGGCGTCGTTAAGTGCGCTTGGACGATGCGCGCGGGCGTAGCGTGGGGGCTTGGGCAGATCGAAACCCAAACATTCCGCTGCGCGCCATCCCCAATGCGGATCAGTCAGAAATGGTCTCGCTAGCGCTACAAAGTCCGCTGCGCCACTTGTGAGGACGCTTTCGGCCTCATCTGGCGTGCGGATCATGCCAACGGCACGCGTTGTAATGCCCGATTGTTTGCGTACTTCGCGGGCCAGCGGAATTTGATACAGTGGTCCAACAGGAATATTGGCGCCAGGTGCAATCGAGCCACTGGAGACGCATACAAAAGCTAGCCCCGTATCTTTAAGTGCGCCAGCAAGGCTAACGGCGTCATCGACTGTGATGCCACCTTCAATCCAATCAGTTCCAGTGATCCGCGCGCCGAGTGGCATGCCCTTCGGCAATGCCTTGCGTACGGCTTCCGCGACGCGTAGAGGAAAAGCATGTCTGCGATCACGTATGCCGCCATAGGCGTCGTCACGATGGTTTGAGATGGCAGAGGTGAATGAATGCAACAGATAGCCATGCGCCAAATGAAGTTCGATAACATCAAATCCGATGCGGTGAGCGCGCAAGGCTGCGGCTACGAATGCATCTTCTATGCGCTGCAAACCTGGATCATCCAAGGCCAATGGCATCTGCCAGCCTTCATCAAACGGAATTGCTGAAGGAGCAAATGGATGCCAGGATTCCTCGCCCAGTGATGGATCTACAGACAGTGGGCCGCCGCCTTCCCAAGGTAGTTTACTGGCTGCCTTACGTCCTGCATGAGCAATCTGGATGCCAAAGCGTGTGCCTGGTAGTGCTACCGATTTAGCTGCTGCAAGAGTTCTTGCCAGCGCATATTCACATGCATCGTTATAGAGGCCGAGGCAGTGGCGTGAAATACGTCCGGCACGCTCAATAGCTGTAGCTTCAACCACTACAAGGCCCGCGCCCGACATTGCAAGGCTCATGAGATGTTGAAGATGCCAGTCGCTTGCAACCCCGTCATTGGCTGCATATTGGCACATTGGTGCAACAACAAGGCGATTAGGCAGCTCGACATCATCAAGCGCAATGGGCGAAAATAATGCTGACGTGGACATCCACTGTGCTCCTTGCATGCATCAATCTTCACGCTACGCTGATAGAGGCAGAAGTTTTTATGTATCCATGCCTCATGGATAGAAGTTTAATGCGCTCCGCTTCTCTAAAGCCGCCGATGCTCTAAACAGCGCTCATCATTACCGTATGCGCTTCAGTCCCAGCGTGCGAAACCGCACAGATCAGAAAATCTGCGGGTTCCGCAGCTTGAGACTTGATAACCCTTAGAACGGAATATCGTCGTCCAGATCATTTGAGTAGGATGGTTGGCTGCTGCCCTGCCCGCCGGATGATCTATCGCTCATAGCTGGACGTGAGGGCTCTGCACCGCCAAAGCTGCCGCCGCCATAACCGCCAGCGCCACCTGCACCCATATCGTCGCCACCCCCGCCGCTGCGGCTGTCGAGGATCGTCAATTCACCACGGAAGCGTTGCAGAACGACCTCTGTCGTGTAGCGCTCCTGGCCATCCTTATCCTGATACTTGCGGGTTTGCAGCTGGCCTTCAATATAAACCTTGGTGCCTTTACGCAGATATTGTTCTGCAATGCGAGCCAGGTTTTCGTTGAAAATGACAACGTTGTGCCATTCCGTCCGCTCCTTGCGCTCTCCAGAAGCCTTGTCACGCCATGTTTCAGACGTGGCAATGCGCATGCTGACAACTGGTTCGCCCGAATTCATGCGCCGTACTTCTGGATCGCGCCCCAGATTTCCGACGAGAATAACCTTGTTCACGCTGCCTGCCATACCAATCTCCTCCTGATGCGGATATCACTCATGATCCGGACAATACTCAAAACCCAGATGTCAGCTAGAGCCAACATGCAATTCAATGTGCTTATCCCCGCCCTGAATGCGCTTTATGCGCCATATCGAGCAAATAGGACGTGACGCTCTCAATCCATCTTCAGGTATTGCCAGAAAGCAGCCTGTGTAAAACGATGAAAATTGTTCTTGAAATGTTCCTAACTCAATGCAACATTGATTGCAAGGCCGCTTTTCAGCAAATGCACAGCGCAAGTTGATGCAAATGTCGTATAATTTGCGCCCTTGAGATGAATGAACGCAAACAGCCGGTGACCAATGGCCTCTCTTGATGACTTTTTCGATGGATCGACGCTGGCAGCTACGGCCTCTCGCCATGTTATCAGCATTCGTGGTGCACGTGAGCACAACCTTAAGAATGTCGATCTGACGATCCCGCGTGACAGGCTGGTTGTGTTTACGGGGCTTTCAGGTTCTGGAAAGTCGTCGCTTGCGTTTGATACCATCTATGCCGAGGGCCAGCGGCGCTATGTTGAGTCGCTTTCGGCTTATGCGCGTCAGTTTCTGGAAATGATGCAGAAGCCCGACGTTGATCAGATCGACGGGCTATCGCCCGCCATTTCCATCGAGCAGAAAACGACGTCGCGTAATCCGCGTTCGACCGTGGGAACGGTTACCGAGATTTATGACTACATGCGCCTTTTATGGGCGCGGGTAGGTATTCCCTACTCTCCCGCTACGGGCCTGCCGATTGAAAGCCAGACCATCAGTCAGATGGCGGATCGTGTTATGGCGTTGCCTGAAAAAACGCGCGTTTTCCTGCTCGCGCCTGTCGTCCGCGGGCGGAAGGGCGAATATCGCAAGGAGCTTGCGGATTTTCTCAAGCGCGGATTTCAGCGGGTGAAAATCGACGGCGAGTTCTATGAAATTGCAGATGCTCCAACACTCGATAAGAAGCTAAAGCACGATATTGATGTGGTGGTTGACCGCCTTGTGGTGCGGGCTGACATGTCGGCGCGTCTGTCTGAATCATTGGAGGCGGCGCTTGAATTGGCTGATGGCATTGCTGTGCTGGAATTTGCCGATGAGAAGGACGACAAGGGCGCCGCGCGGCGTATGATCTTGTCGTCCAAATTCGCATGCCCTGTTTCAGGCTTTACGATACCCGAGATTGAGCCACGGCTATTTTCATTCAACAACCCTTATGGCGCATGTCCCAAGTGCGATGGCTTGGGGCGGGAAATGCATGTATCGGCAGATCTTGTCGTGCCTGATGATACACGCACCTTACGCGATGGCGCTGTTGCACCGTGGGCTAAATCGACATCTCCCTATTACGGCCAGACGCTTGATGCGCTCTCAGCCCATTTCGGCGAGGATACCACAACGAAATGGTCGGAGCTTTCCGATGCACTGCGTAATGCGATATTATATGGCACGGGGCGTGAGAAAGTGCGCATCCTCTATGCGGATGGCAATAAGTCTTACGAGGTCAACAAGGCGTTTGAGGGTGTAATCCCTAACTTGCAACGCCGTTGGAAAGAAACGGATAGTGAGTGGGCGCGCGAGGATATTTCCCGCTTTATGTCGGAAACGCCTTGTGAGGCTTGTAATGGTTATCGGCTGAAGCCGGAAGCGCTTGCGGTGAAGATTGCCGGGCTGCACATTAGCCAAGTCGGGCAAATGTCAGTGAGTGAAGCGCGGGATTGGTTCGAGGCCACGCCAGCAACGCTTACTGAACAGCAAAATGCCATTGCGGTGCGCATTCTGAAGGAAATCCGCGATCGCCTGACCTTCCTGCTCGATGTTGGGCTTGAGTATCTGACATTATCCCGCGCATCTGGTTCGCTGTCAGGGGGCGAGAGTCAGCGCATCCGGCTGGCTTCCCAGATCGGCTCTGGGCTCACGGGTGTGCTTTATGTATTGGATGAGCCCTCGATCGGCTTGCACCAGCGCGACAACGAGCGGTTGCTGCAGACATTGAAGCGTCTGCGCGATCTCGGCAATACGGTTATCGTGGTGGAACATGACGAGGATGCCATTCTGCAGGCTGATTATGTTGTCGATGTTGGGCCAGGGGCCGGCATTCATGGCGGGCAGATTGTGGCGCAGGGCAAGCCAGAGGCGCTGCTGAAGGATACCAATTCGCTGACAGCCAAATATCTGACTGGTGAGTTGTCAGTGCCCGTGCCAGACAAACGCCGCAAGCCTAAGAAAGACCGCATGTTGACGCTTAGTGGCGCGCGCGGCAACAATCTCAAAAATGTGAAGGCGGCATTTCCGCTAGGCACTTTTACGTGCGTTTCAGGTGTATCTGGTGGTGGCAAATCAACGCTTGTCATTGATACGCTTTATCAGGCCGTTGCCAGGCGCTTGAACGGGGCGATAACCCACCCTGCCCCGTTTGATACCCTTGAAGGGCTTGAGCATCTCGATAAGGTAATCGACATTGATCAATCACCTATCGGCCGCACGCCGCGCTCCAATCCGGCGACCTATACGGGGGCGTTCACGCCTATCCGCGAATGGTTCGCTGGATTGCCTGAAGCAAAAGCGCGTGGCTATCAGGCAGGTCGCTTTTCATTCAACGTAAAGGGTGGACGGTGCGAGGCGTGTCAGGGGGATGGCCTCATCAAAATTGAGATGCATTTCCTGCCGGATGTTTACGTCACCTGCGATGTCTGCAAAGGCAAGCGGTATGATCGAGAGACGCTGGAGGTCAAGTATCGCAACAGCTCCATCGCTGATGTGCTCGATATGACGGTTGATGAGGGGCTTGAACTATTCAAGGCCGTGCCCGCTATCCGGGATCGCTTGCAGACACTTTCGCGCGTTGGTTTGGGTTATGTGAAAATCGGCCAGCCAGCGACTACCCTTTCCGGTGGGGAGGCGCAACGTGTCAAACTTTCAAAGGAATTATCAAAGCGTGCTACTGGCCGCACGCTTTATATTCTTGATGAACCCACTACCGGCCTTCATTTCCATGATGTCGCTAAATTGCTTGAAGTACTCCATGAGTTGGTGGAACAGGGCAATACTGTGATTGTCATCGAACATAATCTTGAAGTCATTAAAACCGCTGATTGGGTTATCGATATGGGGCCTGAAGGCGGCGATGGTGGAGGGCAGATCGTGGCGCAAGGAACGCCAGAAGCCATAGCCAGCAATGGTTTAAGCCATACAGGGCGGTTTTTGAACGAGGTGCTGGAACGACGCCCTCTTCGCAAGCGCACACAAGCTGCGGAATGACGTGAGTGCAATGCTTACAAGTGAAACTAAGCTTATTTTTGCCATCTATGTGAGCAAAATAAGTGTTAATTGCCTATTAGCCATGCAATAACTGCTTAACTGCTCTTCAAAATGCTCTCTCCTTAATCATGAGATGATGATGTATATTGCATTGCAATAGGGAATGGCATTTGGCCGCCCCTAGATGATTAAGGAGAGTGTAATGATCGTTTCTTATGTTTTGTCGAAGGTTCGTGCGTGGTTCTTGTATCGTGAGACCGTTCGTGAGCTGTCGCAGTTGTCGGATCGTGAACTGAGCGATGTTGGTCTTTCGCGTTGGGAAATCCCATACGTTGCAAAGAAGTACTCCAATGCATGATGCCCGCACGCGTAAGCGTGAAATCGGGTCCGTGAAGGATGCATCGAAACGCCCGTCCTGTTGAAGACGGGCGTTTCTCATTACTCATTATTGCGAACATTTATCGTTTTTTGATTGCGTTATGATGTATTGCTGACGGCAGGCATTTTCCGCTGCTTAAAGCCGCTTGACGTGTCCTCGCGCGCGAGACACAAAGACGGCATGACGAATCCGGTTCACATAATTGGTGGCGGCCTTGCTGGCTCGGAAGCTGCATGGCAGATCGCCTCACAGGGCGTGCCTGTCGTGCTGCACGAAATGCGCCCCGAAAACACCTCCCCTGCGCACAAGACCACGGCCTTGGCCGAGTTAGTGTGCTCCAACTCGTTCCGCTCGGATGATGCCGAGACGAATGCGGTTGGGCTGCTGCATCAGGAAATGCGCGCGCTCGGATCCTTGATCATGGCGCAAGCCGATGCGCATCAGGTGCCAGCCGGCGGGGCATTGGCCGTTGATCGTGATGGCTTTGCAAATGCTGTGACGGCGGCGCTTGAAGCGCATCCGCTGATCACTATTGTGCGTGAAGAAGTGAAGGGCCTGCCGCCTGAAGAATGGGGGCAGGTCATTATCGCAACAGGTCCCCTCACCTCACAAGCATTGGCCGAATCTGTGCATGAGGTAACGGGTGAAGGCGCACTTGCGTTCTTTGATGCTATTGCGCCAATCGTGCACGCCGATTCCATCAACCGTGATATCGTCTGGGCGCAATCGCGCTACGACAAGGCGGGACCTGGCGGCACGGGGGCGGATTATCTGAATTGCCCTATGAATGAAGAGCAGTATAACGCCTTTGTTGACGCACTACTGGCAGGTGAAAAGACCGAGTTTCGCGACTTCGAGAAGGACACGCCATATTTCAACGCCTGCCTGCCCATCGAAGTGATGGCAGAGCGTGGACGTGAAACGCTGCGCTTTGGCCCAATGAAGCCTGTGGGGCTAACCAATCCTAATGATCCGACCGTCAAATCGTACGCTATCGTGCAGCTGCGGCAGGATAATGCTTCGGCAACGCTCTATAATATCGTTGGGTTCCAGACCAAGCTGAAGTATGGCGCGCAGACGCATATCCTGCGGATGATACCAGGTCTCGAAAACGCGGAATTTGCGCGTCTTGGCGGTCTTCACCGTAATACGTTCATCAACTCGCCAAAGCTGCTGGATCGCACCTTGCGCCTCAAGGCGCTGCCGCGCTTGCGGTTCGCGGGACAGATGACGGGCTGTGAAGGCTATGTTGAAAGCGCTGCTGTTGGCCTGATGGCAGGGCGTTTTGCTGCGGCCGAACTGCTTGGCAACGCTTTGCCGATGCCACCGCAAACGACAGCTATTGGCGCGCTTATTGACTATATCACCGGTGGCCACGTTAGTGTTGAAACAGAAGCTGGCGAGACTGAAACTGCCAAGCCTTCATCATTCCAGCCGATGAACATTAACTTCGGCCTGTTTCCACCACTGACCGAGGCTTTGCGTTCGGAAGATGGCAAGCGCTTGCGTGGTTCAGCAAAGGCTGGTGCACGTAAAAAGGCCATGACCGACCGTGCGCGGGTTGATATGGCCGCGTGGCTCAATGCACTTTCAGAGCGCACGCCAGCGGCGTGAGGCGCGCCAAATCGTCCATAGCCGATGCCATTGCGGCAGATTAATAAGTGAACGACGAGGTGCATAGCCTCGTCGTTTTGTTTGCGACAGGTATGCGGGGATCGTTGCAATTGGCAGAAAAGCCGCGCGCGCTTCTGGTGCGACAGCGCTTATAGAATCTTGGGCTTCCATGAAATGCGCCTGCGCTATATCGCGCATCCGTGTCACAACCGGTAGCAAGGCGGCATCACTGGTAGAAGCCAAGATACTATCCCGATTAAGACCAGATTCTGCTAAAATATCGGCAGGCAAAAACACCTGCCCGCGCCGCAAGTGCCAAGGTAATGCACGCAGTAATCCGGTTATAGCGTAGGAAACGCCGGCATGTCCGGCAACGTCTGCGCCGCCTGGCTCATTGCCATTGCATAAAATGATACTCGCCAATCTGAAAAGTACTGACGATGTTTCACCGCAATAACCTTCAAGATCGTTGAGTGATGGCATCATGTCGTCGTAGAGGTCGAAAACGCGCGCGTCGATAAGGTCATGCAGGGCCTGTATAGGCAGCTGAAACTGCATGATAGTTGCAATCAGCGCTTCAGCAATCGGATGCGCTGCCCCATCTGCAGCATAATCACCGGGATCGCCTGAAGTGATACCATCCAGCACGTCACGCCACCATTGGTAGCGGATCTCACCCGGTAATGGCGCGCTGATGCAATCGCGAACACGCGAGATTTCGATACTGAAAGCGTATAGCGCAAACAAGTATGGGCGTTTGTCGGCCGGCGCGAATAAAGAGGACCAATACCGATCAGGATCTTGCTCGCGTACAAGTGCTTCACAATGGGAGAAGGCACTCTCCAGCCGCGATACTGCTGGCGCCATTGGTTGCGCACTCCCCCAAGCATTTTGTTAATTTACAATAAGAAGACGCCAATGCGCGCGGATAGTCTCAAACAGCAATAAGAATGGCAGCCACATGTCGATCTTCAGCAAGCAGAATATTGTAGGTGCGAATAGCCGCTCCCGTCTGCATAACCTCACAACGAACACCTGCCTCCAATAATAAAGTCCGCAGAGGTGTTGTTAGCGGGTGCAAGTTGTTACCTGTGCCTACAAGCAGCAGCTCAATAGAATCGCGCTCTTCAATCACCTTGGATAGCTGTTCTGCTGATAATTCTGCAACAGTATTTGCATCAATTGCCATGATACCGGATGGCAGCAATAGCAGAGAGCCGCGGTGCGACATCTCTGCAAAGCGAAAACCGCCATCACCATAAGCTGCTATTGGATGCTGCCCTGGCAAGAACCCCTCATAACGCGCTTCAGGCTTTGCCATCGGCAGAACCTTTCATTATGGCACCTGCTTGGCAGCGGCTGATTCCGTCGCGGTTTCGCTTACTGCATTTGGACGGGAGCGCAAGCCGAGGTATATCAGGATCGGCGATGATACGAAAACGGCCGAATATGTACAGATCACCACACCGAACAACATCACCTCAGCAAAGCCACGTATCGCCTCTCCGCCGAACAGCACGAGTGCCAATACTGCCAAAGATGTTGTCGTAGCGGTCATCGCAGTACGTGACATGGTGGTGTTGACGGATAGATCGAGCAGCTCTTCCACCGATATGGTCTTGTAGCGACGCATGAGCTCACGCGTACGGTCAAACACCACAACCGTTTCGTTCAGTGAGTAACCTACAATGGTCAAAATCGCTGCAATCGAGGTCATGTTGAATTCAGATTGCGTAACGATAAAGAAGCCAACAGTCAGGATAATATCATGAATGGTGCCGATAATAGCACCGATAGCGAGTTGTAGCTCAAATCTGAACCACAGATAGACCATCACCGCGCCAATCGCTAGCACAACGCCTAGTGTACCAGAACGCACAAGCTCACCCGATACGCGTGGACCAACCGTTTCCACACGGCGGAATTCGTAATCGGACTCGAACGTGTTGCGCGCCTGTTGCACGACATTGCTTTGTGCTGATTCGCCACCTTCCTGAATGGCAAAGCGCAGGGAAACACCACCTTGCGAGCCAAATTCCTGCACTTCGACGCCGCCGAATCCCAGCCCCTCAGCTGCCTGACGGATAGTGCCAACATCCGCATGGCCAGACTTGGCTTGCAACTCAATCAGAGTGCCGCCGCGAAAGTCGATGCCGAAATTCAGACCCGTGGTGAAACCAAGAATAATCGTCAAGATGACGAGTAGTGCCGAAAAAGGCAGCGTTACGCGCCGAAAACGGACAAAACCGAAACGGGTATTATCGGGGTAGATGCGAAGCAGGCGCACACTATTCTCCTTCACAGGATGCCCGCAGCGCGAGCATGCCCGTCAATATATAGATCAGAACGGCAGCTTTTTAGGCCGTGCCAGCCGATACCACAACGCCACCATCATGCGTGTCATCGTAACAGCCGTGATTACCGTTGTCAGAATGCCCAGAATGAAGACCACCGCAAACCCACGCACTGGCCCTGAACCTAGGAAGAACAGGATTAATGCAGCGATTAGCATGGTGGAGTTCGAATCGATGATGGTCGCAAATGCCCGGTTAAAGCCGGCTTCTAGAGACATCACCAACGAGCGCCCACTGCGAAACTCTTCACGCATCCGCTCATAAATCAGCACGTTCGAGTCCACCGCTGTACCGATGGTGAGCACGATACCTGCAATACCTGGAAGAGTGAGTGTCGCACCAAGCAATGACATCAGTGCGAAAATGAACACCACATGGACGATAAGCGCGATGTTGGCGATAATGCCGAAAGTGCCGTATGTCGCAAACATGAACAGCGCGACGAGAACCGTCGATACCGCTACAGCGGCCTTACCAGCCTCAATGGAATCCTGGCCAAGACCAGGGCCGACAGTACGTTCTTCGACAATCGTGAGTTTGGCAGGAAGCGCGCCTGCACGCAGAAGAATCGACAGGTTATTGGCCTGCTCAACCGTAAAGCTGCCCGAAATCATCCCAGAACCGCCGGTAATTGGTGTCTGGATACGTGGGGCGGAGATCACTTCATTGTCGAGAACAATTGCCATCAATCGACCAACGTTCTCCGTGGTTGCTTGCCCAAAACGCTGTGCGCCACGCATGTTAAAGCGGAAATTGACAATTGGACGACCGGATTGAGGATCAAACGATGGCTGTGCATCAACCAGATCGGCACCATCAACAGCTTGTTGACGTTCTACCGGGAATGTCTGGCCGGGGAATTCTTGCGAAGGAATGTTATCGACATCACCAGAGCCGGTTTCCGATACAAAACGGAACTCAAGCTTTGCGGTACGGCCAAGAATTTCTTTCAGGCGTTGCGGGTCCTGAAGGCCGGGCACTTGCACCTGCACACGGTCAGCGCCTTCGCGCTGAATGTTTGGCTCAGTCGTGCCGAGGGCGTCAACGCGCCTACGCAACACCTCAATAGCCTGATCGACAGCACGACGAACCCGCTCGTTAATACCGGCTTCGGAAAGTGACAGCTGGATCAGCCCATCGCTCGTGGTGTTAATGTTGATGCTTGTTGCGCCCGTCTGCCCCAGCATGGGGTTGCCAACTGGCTGAGCCAACTCACGCAGGCGCGGCAGCACCTTATTACGTGCAGCCTCATCCGTGAGGCGGATCTGTACGCCGCGCGGCTGGATGACGATACCGCCCTGGGCTGTAACGCGCTCATCACGTAGGATCGCACGCACGTCATCGCGTAACAGATTGATCTGCGTACGCAGCAGGTCGTTGGTATCAACCTCTAGCACAACATGGGAACCGCCTTGCAGGTCAAGCCCAAGCACGATGCCACGATGAGGCACCAGCACCCGTGGAATCCACGAAGGCACTGCTTCAATGAAAGCGTCGCGTTGTTCGGGCGTGAACAGACTGGGAGCTGCGAACAAAAAGCCGAGCAGGGTCAGTACGAGAACGGCAACGACCTTGCCGGTCGAATAACGAAGCATTATCGGACGGCCTTCCTTACGATGCCGATTGACGTTCTACCCCGACAAACCAGTTTGCCGGGGCGGAGTTTTATCATTGGCTGGCGAGGTTCATATCAAATATGACCTCCACGATTATCAGGCCGCAGGCGTATCGGTCTTCACCGGCTCGCTCTTTGTGCGAACGTCTGCAATGGTTGAACGCACGATGCGAACCTTGACGCCATCAGCGATTTCGGCCTCGATTTCGCTGTCGTCAACAATCTTTGTGACCTTGGCGATAAAACCGCCTGAGGTCACAATCACGTCGCCGCGGCGCACGCCCTTGACCAGTTCTTGATGCGCCTTGGCGCGCTTTTGTTGTGGACGCAGGATCAGGAACCACATCACCACGAAGATAAGGATGAAGGGAATGAACTGGATCAACATGTCGCCGCCACCGGCAGCTGGGGTTGCGCCTTGGGCGAAGGCTTGCGAGATCACGGATAGTCCTCCAAAAGAAACGGCTCGTCCATCCAACATGGATATGGAGTCGGAAAGTTGCGCGGACTATAACCATCGCGCAAGCGAAATCAAACGCCACGTACGCGCTTTTGATGGCCGGAAGGAAATTATCATGCGGAAGTATGCATCATGACGGGTCAGCGTTCCGATACGGCAGCCATTTTGGAGCAGCTGCAGCGCCTCACAAATGCTATTGAGCGACTGACGCCCCCTCTCCCCAAAGCGCCCGATATCAAGGCAGCAGATGCATTTGTCTGGCAACCACCTGGTACGCTGCATCCTGTGCCGCACGTTAATCGTGTTGAGATGGGGCTTTTGCGGGGCATTGATCGGCTGCGCGATACGCTTGCCGATAACACGCAGCGTTTTGCCAATGGACTGCCCGCGAACAATGCCCTGCTATGGGGCGCGCGAGGTATGGGCAAGTCGTCCCTGGTGAAGGCTGTGCATGCAGAAATTAATGGGCGACGGCAATCCGATTCCTTGCCACTGAAACTTGTGGAAATTCATCGAGAGGACATCGAGACCCTGCCCGCACTCATGGGAATTCTGCGCGCTGACGCACATCGCTTCATCGTATTTTGCGATGATCTATCGTTTGATTCTGATGATACGTCGTACAAATCGTTGAAGGCGGTGCTGGAAGGCGGCATTGAAGGACGCCCCGTGAACGTCATTTTTTATGCGACATCAAACAGGCGGCATTTATTGCCCCGCGACATGATGGAGAATGAGCGCTCTACGGCAATCAATCCCGGGGAAGCAGCTGAGGAGAAGATTTCTCTCTCTGACCGTTTTGGATTATGGCTCGGATTTCACAAATGCAGCCAAGACGAATATCTTGAAATGATAAATACTTATGCTGATGAATTTAAGCTATCTGACAAGATTGATGCAGAGCAATTGCGGGCTGAAGCGCTAGAGTGGTCTACCACGCGTGGGGCGCGTTCGGGACGAACTGCATGGCAGTATATATCTGATCTCGCAGGCCGCATGGGTGTTCGGATCGAAATGTAGTCAGCGCATGAAAAAGGCCGCGGACTGAACGCGGCCTTTTCAATTGATAAGATAGATAATTACAGGCCGGCAAGATGTGGCAGCGGATCAACTGGTTTGGAGCCCTTGCGTAACTCAAAATGCAGCTGTGGCGAGGTTACGTTGCCGGTCTGGCCGGATTTTGCGATGGTCTGGCCGCGTGCGACTGTTTCTCCGCGCTTAACGTTCAGTTCGCCATTGTTGGCATATGCACTAACCCAACCATTTTCGTGACGGATCAGCACCAGATTGCCGTAGCCCTTCAATTCATTGCCAGCATAAGCAACCACCCCACCTTCCGCCGCTTTCACGGGGGTGCCTTCTGGAACGGCGATGTTGATGCCTTCATTTCCACTGCCAAAGCCATTGATCACGCGTCCACGTGCTGGCCAACGGAAGCCCGCTTTTTCTTCCGTTGCGGCTGATTTTTCAGATGCAGCAGCTTGTTCTGCAACTGGCTGTGCTGGCTTGGTGGGCGTGGGGGCAACTGCAACGGCGGCTTTCTGTTCAACTGGCTTAGGCAGCGCAGCTTCTGTCGCTGGCGGTAGAGCGGCTACCACTTGGCGAGCCGGCGCCTGTGGTGCAAGCGGAGCGTTAGCCTTCGAAATCCTTGATGCCTGTTCGTTAAGAGAGACCCCTGCTGTTTCAACGCGTTGAACGGGCTTTGCCATTGCCGGAGGCATGGGGGCCGCTGCCTGCATAGGCGCCTTGCCAGCGGTTGCCACTGGGTATGAAGCCGATGTCGGAGTTGCTGCAGTAGCCACAGGCATCGTGCTGCCAGCAGGATTATAAACCGGGATAACCAGTTTCTGGCCTGGAGCGATCTGTGATGGATTTGTCATGCCATTCGCTGCCAGAATCGCTGCAGTCGGCACGTTATAGCGGCCGGATAGCGTTGCCAACGTGTCTCCCGTGCCCACGTACACGGCTGATCCGCCCTGCGCTGACCAGCCTTTAGCCGAGCCGCTGACGGCCTCAACGGCCTGTGTTGTGTGCATCACCGCCGGTTGAGATGTCGGATAAGCAGCTTGTTGAGGTGGTGCAAGCGGCGCTGATTGTACAGGCAATGTTGGTGAATAACCGATGCTGCCTGTGGGATTCGTATCAGCAACACGCGTCTCGTTGAAGGGGTTTGAGAATGGGTTGTCGCCAAAGCGCATGGTGTCCGAACTGCATGCCGCAACCGTGCTCGCAAGCAAGCTCGCAACTGCAAGACGCTTGATTGTTCCTGCATTAACCATTGGCAGTAACGTTTTTTCGATACCCGGCATCGTCCCACCTTACCCATACACGTGAATCTTGATGTCGCTGATTAGATCGGATTTTGGTTAAGCAAGCGTTGCCAAACCCTATAAAGGAGCGATTTGATTCACCTTGATCAGTGATTTTTACTGAAATGGCACTTATGCCATCGAATGGGCGTTTTATAAGGCGAGCTGATTGCGAGAAATGGGCTTTAAAGAACCTGCGCAACCCCGTGCGCTAAAGGTGGCAGCCGAACAGAGCCTAGAATCTCTTGCGTAAATTCGGAAGAATCATCTTCTGATTCCATATTCTCCGCATCTTCCCGGCGCGTAATGCGGATGAGCTTTGAGGCACCGTAGATCATCTTTGCCCCTACAAGCAAGCCGCCCGGCTTGAGGCTATCAAGCAGTGCAGCGGGCACGTCGCCAGAAATGGTGCCGTTAAGGAGGATACGATCAAAGCGTTGATCGGCAACCGTCTGTGCAGCCAGACCATCTGCGGGCAGCAGAACGACGTTCGAAAGGTTAATCGTTGCAATGCGCTCAGAGGCTGCCAGCGCTAGCGTTCGGTAACGTTCAACCGACACAACATGCCCAGCCATGCGCCCCAAAACAGCGGAGACGTAACCGGAGCCTGATCCAACCTCGAATACCTTATGCTCCGGCTTTATCTTAAGTGCCAGTAGCATGTTGGCGATGATTCTGGGGGCTGTCATCGTCTGCCCGCATGAAAGTGGCAACGAGATATCAGCACGCGCCAGATCGCTGAAACGGCGTGGTGCGAAGAGATCCCGTGGAACCATCTCCATGGCGCGCAAGAGAGCGATATCGCGAATGCCTCTCTCGCGCAGACTCAGCAAAAATGCGACTGTGTCTTCTGCTATTGATGCCTGATGGTGAGATGAATAGTCGGTCATTCGCTGCTCAAATCAATCGCTTAAACCATGAAAAAGACTAGCGTAACGCGTCATGCTGGGTTCGTGCGTGAGGTTGATTTGCAGGGGAGTAACGGCGATGTGGTTATCGCGCACAGCCCATAAATCCGTGCCATCCTTCGTATCATGAGGCAGGCGTGCGCCCATCAGCCAGTAGTAGGGATGGCCACGACCATCCTGACGTTCTTCAACCTTCATGAAGGCAACATTCCGCCGCCCCTGCGCCGTTACGGCAATGCCTGCTACTTCATCCGGAGTGCAGTTGGGAAAGTTGATGTTCACCAGAATGCCGGGTTCAATACCCGCCTCAAGAATGCGTCGTATCACGCCTGCCGCATGCGCTTCGCTACATTCCCAATGCATCGCATCCCGGCCGTGCGGGCCATATACCTGCGACATGGCAATGGATGGAATGCCCAGAATGGTGCCTTCCATCGCCCCGGCAACTGTGCCGGAATAGATCACATCCTCTGCAACATTCTGCCCGACATTAATGCCAGAGAGCACAAGATCAGGCGGTGCATCTTTGAAGAGGTGACGCACTGCCATAATCACGCAGTCGGTCGGGGTGCCAGATACGGCAAACCGTTTTTCGCCCAGCTGCCGCATGCGCAATGGGGAATGCAGCGATAGTGAGTGAGAAACGCCGCTTTGGTCTGTTTCTGGCGCCACCACCCACACATCATCGGAAAGTTCTGATGCCACTCTCTCCAGCACTGCAAGGCCTTCGGCGTTGATGCCGTCGTCATTGGTCAGGAGAATGCGCATCGTCGGATCCCTTGCGTTTTATAATTGATGCCATGAAGGCCGTTTAATTGGCGGCCTCGATGGTTTCTATGCCGCCCATATAGGGACGCAGTGCGGGAGGAACAGTGACTGTACCATCGCCGTTTTGCCAGGTTTCCATCACCGCGATAAGCGCGCGCCCGACAGCCGTGCCGGAGCCATTGAGCGTGTGCACGAACCGTGGCCCTTTGCCGAAGGTCTTTTCATCATTGGGGCGGTAGCGCGTATTCATGCGCCGTGCCTGGAAATCACCGCAAACGGAGCAGCTTGAAATCTCGCGATAGGCATCCTGCCCTGGCATCCAGACTTCGATGTCGTAAGTTTTCTGCGAGGCAAAGCCCATATCGCCCGTGCAAAGTGTCACAACGCGATAGTGCAGATCGAGCGCTTTCAGCACAGCTTCCGCGCAGGAAAGCATGCGCTCATGCTCTTCAAGCGAAGCCTCAGGCGTGGTGATCGACACCAGCTCAACCTTGGAGAACTGGTGCTGACGCAGCATGCCGCGCGTATCACGACCTGCTGATCCAGCTTCACGGCGGAAGCATGGGGTGAGCGCTGTAAACCGCAGTGGCAACTCGCCTTCTGGCAGAATAAGCTCGCGCACCAGATTGGTTAGCGGCACTTCAGCTGTAGGGATGAGCCATTTGTTGTCAGAAACCGCAAACTGATCATCAAAGAATTTTGGCAATTGCGCCGTGCCAAACATGGCATCGTCACCCACCAGCAGTGGCGGGTTTATTTCGGTGTAGCCGTGATGCTGGGTATGCATATCGAGCATGAACTGGCCGATAGCGCGCTCAAGACGGGCCAGGTGGCCCTTCAACACCACAAAACGTGAGCCTGATAGCTTCGCTGCCGTCTCAAAATCCATTTGCGAAAGCTGTTCGCCGATTTCGAAATGCTGGCGGGGAGTAAAATCATAGCTGCGTTTGGCGCCAAACTGATGGTGTTCAACATTGGCGGTTTCATCCGGCCCATTCGGCACTTCTGCAAGCGGCAGGTTGGGAATCGCAGCAAGAACGATATCAAGCTCGGCAATTGCCGCTTTTTGCACGTCGTCCGCCTGCTGCATGGCATCTTTAAGGGCGGCAACTTCTGCCATCAGCGCCTGTGCGCGTGGCTCGTCCTTAGCCGCCTTTGCCTGCCCGACTTCTTTCGAGATTGCGTTGCGCTTTTCCTGCATCACCTGCAGCGAAGCGATGGCAGACTTGCGACTATCATCAATCGCCAGAACTGATTGTGCCGCAGGCGCCAGACCGCGACGCGCAAGCGCAGCATCAAAGCTCTCAGGATTATCGCGAATGGTACGGATGTCGTGCATGACGTTCCTGAACAGCGCAGCATTATAGTGCGCCGTTTCTCCCTAAATTTACCCTTGCCAAATCGCACCGGGGCGGCAAAACGGGATCAATCTTTCTCCCGTGCAGCCTCCTCGGCGGCGCGCTTTTTCTCGATCATACGGACCGAGACTATAGAAAGCTCGTAAAGGAGCAACGTTGGTACTGCAAGGGCGATCTGACTGATGACATCAGGTGGCGTTAAAACAGCAGCAACAGCAAAAACGATAACAATTGCATAGCGGCGCTTCGATTTCAGGTAATTGGAGTCAATTACCCCCGCGCGTGCAAGCAAATTGAGAATGACCGGTAGCTGAAAACAGATTCCAAAGGCAAAAATCAGCGTTGTGATCAATGAGAGATATTCACTGACTTTTGGCAATAACTGGATTGCTGCCTGCCCTGCTTCAGCCACTTGCTGCTGGCCGATAGAAAACCGCATCACGATTGGCATGGCGATGAAATACACCACCAACGCGCCTAATATGAAGAAGAAGGGTGTGGCAAAAAGATAGGGCAAAAATGCCCGCCTTTCATTGCGATATAGCCCGGGCGCAACGAATTTGTAGATCTGGATGGCAACGATAGGGAACGACAGAAAAGATGCGCCAAAGGCTGCTATCTTGATCTGTGTAAACAGATATTCCAGCGGTGCTGTATAGATCAGCACCACATCCGCCCCCTCGCCTGCTGCGAAAATATAGGGCCAGACAAGGATGTTGTAGATCTCCTTTGCAAAGGCAAAAGAGATGAAAAACATCACGATGAACGCTATGAGTGCTTTAATCAGACGTGAGCGCAGCTCAATGAGATGCTCAATGAGCGGGGCCTTCGTGGACTCGATCTCATCATCTTCGCTGGGAGACTTGGCGCTCAATGTTTCGCTCGCATCAAAATGGACAGGCGTGCTCATTCGTTGCCCTCTCCATCGCTAACAGGGATTGTTTGCGGCGCGCGGCGGTTGCGCGCAGGAAATGCAGCGAACTTTGTTCTTTTATATAGTCGCGAAGTTCCCAAAGATGGTCGCATGAGCGGTTTTACAGCATCCCTGGGGGCTGCGATAATCACACGCTTTGCTTTCCGAGGAGAGACTTTTTTCGGAGGTGTGGCGCTATAAGACGTCAGCGGCGGGTGTTCTTGCGCAAATGTATGCTCCAGCTCCACGTTAGGGGCGGTTTGATCAAACCTGGGGATTGGAGAGACCGCAGCCAGAGAATTTTCAACCTTCTGCCCCAGAGCAATATCCAATGTTGGATCAACACTGTAGGTTGTTGGAGCTGGTGTTGTTCCCGCGTCAGTCTTCTGAAGCGCATTCTTCAGTTCATCACGCGCCGTCCGCAAGGGGTTAAAGGCCGCGCTGACATCTGTGGCCATGGCTTGGCTTGCAGTTTGTTGCACGTCACGCACTGTTTGGCGCAACTCATCAAGCTCTGCCTCGCGCATTGCGGCATTAAACTGCGTTTGGAATTCCCCCGCCATGCGGCGTACTTTTGACAATGTTTGCCCAACCGTCCGCAAAACACGTGGCAATTCCCGCGGGCCGATGACGACCAGCGCGATGGCCCCCACGAGCAGAATTTCACTCCAACTTAAATCGAACATGCCGCGCTCAATCGCCTCATTATTTGATGCATAACATCAAAATGACGTCGTAACTCATTGCTTATGAATGTTTTATGCGTAGAGAAAGTATGCCGGAAATTGCTTCCGGCTATCAATTACTCAGCGCTATCTATTGCTACGGCTACCGAGTCAGCTAATTTTGCTGCTTTCAGGTGCCGGGGCTTTTGCAGTTTCCTGATGTGTGACAGGCTTCTTCACCTCGGTTTCGGCGACAGTTGGCTTGTCATCGTCCGACAGGCCTTTCTTGAACGCCTTGATGCCCTTGGCTACATCGCCCATCAGATCAGAAACCTTGCCACGGCCGCCGAACAGCAACAGAACAAGGCCACCGACGATGATCCAGTGCCATATGCTGCCAAACCCACCCATGCCAATTCCTCCGAAACGAATCAAAACTGCATCGGCTTGCGCACCGATGACATCTCATGTGTTCTTTAAACTAGGTATGTCATGTGGTGAAAACAAGAATTTCATCATCATACGCTTTTTTGTTAGCATAATCCCTACGACAGAGGCTGACGCGCTCTTGACACTGGCGGCTTGATGCGGCATGTCACAACTCATGAATGGCCGGGTTTCCGGCTTTTTCCATTTTTTCTGGACGCCCCCTGTGGCGTCGACCTGATAGAGGTTACGCCATGGCTAAGGCCACCACGATCAAGATCAAGCTCGCGTCGACTGCCGACACCGGCTTCTTCTATGTGACCAAGAAGAACTCCCGTACGATGACCGAGAAGCTCTCGCTCAAGAAGTATGATCCAGTTGCGCGCAAGCACGTTGAGTTCAAGGAAACCAAGATCAAGTAAGATCTTTGTTTTTGAGAGAATCATAAAAGCACCCTTGTGAAGTCATCACAGGGGTGTTTTTTATTGGCTTGAGAGTTTTGCTGACCAGTTATGTGAAGGGATGTATCAGATTTTGACGGGCTGACGAAACGGCGTTTCTTCGTTTAGCTGGGCGGCTTCAAGCTCAACGGCAGGTCGCTCGCGCTCCAGATATTCTGCAACAGCGCGTTTGAAGTTAGGATCAGCAATGTTGTGGGCCGAGCGTGTCAGCACAGGTCGGTATCCGCGCGCTAACTTGTGATCTCCCTGCGCGCCAGCCTCTACCCGCTTGAGCCCCCGCTCAATGGCGAATTCGATGGCTTGATAGTAGCAAACTTCGAAATGAAGAAAGGGGTGATCCTCGATCGTGCCCCAATGCCGGCCGAAGAGAGTTTCGCGACCAATGAAGTTGATTGCACCGGCGATATAACGGCCTTCCCGCTTTGCCATTACCAGTAATACACGGTCTGCAAATTTATCGGCTATATCGTCATAAAAAGAGCGGGAAATATAGGCTTTTCCCCACTTACGATGGCCAGTATCCTGGTAAAAGTCATAGAACGCATCCCAATGCTCACGCGTTATCGCGTCGCCATTCAGGCGCTCAATAGTAATGTCTGCATCCAGCACTTCGCGCCGCTCGCGGTTGAGAGCTTTGCGTTTGCGTGAAGTGAGCGTCGATAGGAAGTCATTGAAAGTGCTGAAGCCCTCGTTACTCCAGTGATACTGACAATCAATGCGAGGGAGAAAGCCGTTATGCTTCAGACGCTGGGATTCCCATTCCGTAATGAAATTGACGTGGGTGGAGGATGCGAGCGTTTCATCTTGCAGCATGCGCAATCCATCAATCAACGCTGTTGCGACCTCGCCTGCCTGCGGACCATCTCGCACCATAAGCCGGGGACCCGTTACGGGTGTAAAAGGAATGGCCACGAGCAACTTGGGATAATAGCTTCCCCCTGCCCGTTCATAGGCATCTGCCCAATAATGATCGAAGACATATTCACCGCGCGAGTGCCCCTTGAGATAACATGGGGCAGCGCCGACAAGTGACCCGACGTCATCATGAACAACAAGATGCAATGGCTGCCAGCCCGTGCGCGCATTGACCGAGCCGGATTCTTCAAGGGCCCGCAAAAACGTATGGCGTAGAAATGGATTATCCGGGTCAGTCCCGGGAGAACGTGCCGCAGCATCGAGAACGCAAGCGTCCCAGTCTTGTGCGGGAATATCGTTGATGCAGTCTGCTATGCTGACTTTCAAGGACGAAAACCCTCGAAGATTATCTGATCGGCAAACTGTGCAGCCTGTGCCCGATCGTCAGGGGTGCGCACGGTCCATGTCAAAACGGGTAGCCCAAAGTGACGTACGAGAGTTGGCGTGGCGGCAGGGAAATCACGTACATTCCATGCAAGGAAATCTGGCTGGCTATGCTTAATATGGGTGAAGTGGGTGAAATCGCTACGCTGTTCTGCGCTTAATATTTCCCACTCTCCATGCTCATAAGACGTTTCAGCGACAATCCCGCGTGGCAGATGAGGTGCTAACTCTCGCAGTGCCTGTATGATATTGGGATCGAACGACATCAGTGCAACATGGCTTGCCCAGCTGTTCGCAATTTCAGCTACACGGCGCGCCAGACGTAGATCGCCATCAAACCGGCTTTTAATCTCGATGATGAGCGGGACGCGCCTGGCAATCTGATGAAGATAAGTAGCCAGCGGGATAATCCGATCATCGCAGTTCTTATAGGAAAGAGCAGCAAGTGCAGAGACAGAAAGAGCATCAACGCGCCCTTGCCCGCTTGTCAGACGGTCGAGAGTGAAGTCGTGGAACACCACAGCCTCACCATCTGCCGATAGCTGCACATCACATTCAATGGCAAAACCCGCCTGCGCCGCAGCCTCGCCTGCAGTCAAGGTGTTCTCGATCACGCCGAGGCGTGCGTCATGAAGACCGCGATGGGCGATAGGTTGTGCAGTTAGCCAGGCGGGTGCGCGCATTATGCGATCTCGATCATCGCTTCAACTTCAACTGCTGCGCCAAGCGGCAGTTCTGCAACGCCAACTGTTGAGCGCGCATGTCTACCCGCGTCGCCAAGCACTGCAACGACGAGATCTGAAGCGCCATTCATTACCGGTGCAACAGCTGTAAAACCGGGAGCTGTGTTGATGAAGCCGCCAAGCCGGACAATACGCACAATGCGTGACAGATCGCCAACTGCGGCTTGTGCTTGCGCCAGAATGTTGATGGCAGCAAGGCGTGCAGCTTCAGCGGCGACTTCAGGCGTAACATTGCCACCAACTTTGCCCTTATGCTGTTCAGCGAGCGTACCATCACTTCCAAGAGGCAATTGACCAGAGATGACAAGCATAGAGCCCGACTGAACGAATGAAACGTAATTGGCAACGGGGGTTGCTGGCGTTGGCAGGGTAATACCAAGTTCTGCGAGTCTTGTATTGATAGCGTTCATTTTCGTTCTCTCATTGTATCTAGTCGTTGAAGGACGCGGATTTTTAGCTTCTTGCATCCTTGGCGCATAAATGCGCTACAGGATCGCGAATGAAAAACCCGAACAATGACGGTTTTGGCCCATGCAACCAAACGATGCAAGGCGTGAAAGTTCACGGTGACCGTCGAAAATGCCAATCCACCCATACGATTGCGATCTTGTGTGGCTTTTCAGTTAACCAGCATACAGGCGCATTTGTAGCAATGCTGCCATCCATAAGTCTTAAATGTCGTCTGTCTGGCGACTGGCACTCAGCGTTTGCAGCCGCATATGCGCCTGGGCAACTTTTTCAGGAGCTAGGCCTGCATTGGCAGCGAAAGCGACAAGCAAAGTTTCATCGTTAGCCAGATAATCCAGAACCGCTACCAGAAAACCCGGATTTGAAGCGGCTTTACGAATCGTCTCTGGACCAAGACCCGTAATCGCAAGAAACCGCCCAAGTCTCTCAGGATCGCTCGCCAGGAATGCCAGTGCCTTGATGGCAAGGGATTCAGCCTCCAAGACTGGCTGTGCATCGGGCTGGCGCATAATTTCCACTTTCTATTCATGGTTGAATGAGAATTAGATGCGATTATAAACTCTTTTCATGTCAATGGGATATCAGACTCGCATCTAGCAGTGGATATCGCCATGATTGCAGTAAAAGCAGCGGGTTTTGAGCCTATATTTGTGCCGAAATAAGGAATCGGCAATTTACTTGTCATATGCAATGATGCTGATCGCCATAATGAAGCGCGGGTAACACTTTATCGACAACTTGGCTGCTATAATGAACCTTGAAGAAGGCTATACAGATGGTGAAGATCGCATAGGCTGGCGTGATATATTAAGCGTGAACTGTGCAGAGCGGGTGTAAAAATTCTTATCCAAATATAAGTTTTTCCTGAATGTTGAGAGAAAGCGTAAAAAGTAGAGAGTGCATTTTGGTTTAAAAGCTGAAATTTGCCTTGTAGAGGTAGTTAAGTGTCTGATGCGTTTGAGTTTTGAAAATAAGGAGTGGGTATGACCAGCACAGTGCTGATCGTCGAGGACAATGAGTTGAATATGAAGCTCTTCGGCGATCTGTTGGAGGCCCACGGCTATGCCACACTCAAAGCCACCAATGGGCGCGATGCTATGGATATTGCAGCCGAGCATCTGCCTGATCTGATCATTATGGATATTCAGCTGCCTGAGATATCGGGAATTGAGGTGACGGAATGGCTCAAGGCTGATGCGAAACTGCGCGATATCCCTGTTATTGCAGTGACAGCTTTTGCCATGAAAGGGGATGAGGAACGTATCCGCGCCAGTGGTTGCGAGGCGTATCTGTCTAAGCCAATCTCGGTCGCAAAATTCCTTGAGACCGTGCGCACTTATGCGCCAAAGAGCTGATTGAAAGCGCTGTTTCCAAGAGAGATAAACAAATCAGCCTTATTTATTTCTCTTATGGCTATGCATGGTGTTATGCATAGCTGTCGTTCGTAGGCCTATTATCTTCTCATTTTCTATTTTCCCATTGTTTCAGACATGAAATCATCCATCCCCGTTGACGGGCGAGCGCTGAGTTGCGATGCCTTTTCAGAGCATTCTGCGAAGCGAGTTTTCTTCGTTCAACCGCGCGATTAGGAGTAAACGCATCATGGTCAGCTATGATTCCGCGAATATTTTTGCGAAAATTATCCGGGGCGAGATTCCTGCTGTCAAAGTCTATGAAGACGATGATATCCTGGCATTTATGGATGTTATGCCGCAAAGTGATGGTCATACATTGGTGGTGCCTAAAGCGCCGTCTCGTAATTTACTTGATGCTGATCCAGAAACTGTGACTACGCTTTTTGCTGCTGTCCAACGCATCGCCAGTGCTGTAAAAAATGCATTCAATGCTGATGGATTAATGATCGTACAATATAACGAAGCGCCAGCGGGACAAACCGTTTTTCATCTGCATGTTCATATTGTGCCGTGCTTCGAAGGCATAGAATTGCGCGGCCATGCAACGGGTGGATTCGCTGATCCTGATATATTGGCCAAGCATGCGGCACGCATTCGCGCAGCCTTGCAGAAAGACAGTTAAGCGAATTCCTGGCCAATGCGGAGTATTTCCTCCTGGTGGGGGAAGTGTTGCACTTGGTTTAATTGCAGAATTCGTGTAAAATAAATATTATTTATTAACTTGGGGCTTGATTATGTTGCCGTCAGAACATGCGGTTTATCTCGTATCTCAACTGGGCTCCCGCTTGGGGATGTGGCAGTTGTCTTTTGACGAGAATAATCTGTTGCAAGTGCGTGTTGGCGAAACATTCCTTGATATTCAATTTGACGCGAAAAAAGATCTGTTCCTGATTTCGTCAGAGGTTGCTGTTCTCTCTTCGTCGAGCATTGCAGAAGTCTATGCACACATCCTTGAGTTCAATCTTGTTGCAGGGCTGCTAGCACGTCAGGGGTTTATTGGCCTTAACCGGAATAGTGAGCAATTATTTTACATTGATCATATCGTAGCCTCGCATCTTACGGCTGATGCTTTTGAGGACTTTGTGCGTCACGCAGCGAAAATCGCTACTGCCTGGAGCAAGCTAATCAGCTCGCCAGAGTTTTTGAAGGATGCATTGGCGATTAATGCCGCGCCTGCCGGAAATGTTGGGTAAATTATTTTATAGCTCAACTTATGTCGTTATTGGCTTTAAGGCGAAGCCGACCATGGTTTTCAATCAATACGCCTTTATCTGCTCCCTTCTGAAAGCGCTATATAACGTCGAAAAAGCATATTGGTTCCAATTTCGTTATTGCATTGCAATGAAAAGAGCGTAAACTTTATTTACGATGTAGTAAAATCTTACTGCATGGCCGCTTTGAGGAAGCGCCCTTTAAGGGGTTCCGGTTAGAAAATGCTTCATGCGGTGTCGATAAGTGTTTGATTTAGTTTTATCTTTCTGGAGTGATGGTATGATACATGCGCTGCGCGGTTCTGCTCCTCTTCCAACAACAGATTATACAAGTGTTCCGCGTGCACCGGGTCTTTCAGCGTTTGTTGTGAGTACAAAGGTAGAAACCGGACAAACTGCTGCAAAGGCAGTTAGTACTGCTTTTGATGGAGAGCGCCCTCTTCCCAAGGCGGCATTGTTCAGTGGTAACTCTGCGGTTATTGGTTTACGGACTGCGTATGCAGATAGCGCAGCGGCAAATAGCCTGCGTGCATATTTCATGTAATCGCGACAAAATCACAGCCACTTTAATGGTTGGCTGTGATAAATCCGTGCAATCGCGTGACTGCTTCCCGACAATCCGTGAGGGATCCAGCATATGACAGGCGTATGTAAGCGGCACCATTCTCAGGATCAAAATCAAGTCCAGGCGTAACAGCAACTCCTGCTTTATTGAGGAGGTTTTGGCTAAGCGTGAGTGAATTATCGCTCAAATGGCTAACGTCGATGTATAGATAGAAGGCGCCATTGGCTATCGGACCCCGGCCCAGCCCGATTTTGGGTAGTTCGTTCAACAGCAAATCACGGTTTGCGGCATATCCAGCTTTAATCACTTCCAACTCGTCAGTTGCATCGAATGCTGCTTCAGCAGCAATCTGCGATAGCAATGGCGGAGATATGTAGAGATTTTGCGCCAAGCGCTCCACCCCTCTTACCAGTTCCTCTGGTAGTACGAGCCAACCAATACGCCAGCCAGTCATGCAATAGTATTTCGAAAACGAATTGACGATGATGGCTTCATCATCAAAAGCGAGGGCCGTTTCTGCCTGCATGCCATAGGTCAGGCCATGATATATTTCATCGGAAATCAGCCATATGCCGAGGGATCGGCAGTTTTGCGCTAATGCGGCAAGTGTCGCTCGTTCCATTGTGACGCCAGAGGGATTTGCCGGGCTCATGGCGAGGACGCCATCGAGTGGCTTTTGCGCGTGGAGACGTGCGATTGCTGCGCCGGTAAGCATCCAGCCATTGCTGTCATCAAGCGGTACGGGTACAGCTTCCAGTCCTAATGCTGTGAAGATATTGCGATAAGCGGGATATCCTGGTGCAGATACAGCAATCCGCGCACCTGGTTCAAATAACGCCAGAAACGATAGCACAAAGCCAGCTGATGAGCCTGTTGTGATAACAATGCGGGCTGGATGAACGTGTACGTTATGGATGTCACGATAATAACGACTGATCCGCTCGCGCAGGGAATCGCGCCCAAGGGCCTCGGTGTAGCTGATCTTGCCTATCTCAAGTGCACGCTGTGCTGCCTCACGGATGACACGTGGCGTTGGGGATGACGGCTCTCCAAGTTCCATGTGAATAACACTGCCACCTGCCCGTTCAATACTTTTTGCGGCTGACAGAACGTCCATCGCCAGAAATGGAGACACATGTGACAGGCGTTCTGCGGCACGGCGTTGGCGTGCAGGGTTGCGGCTATCGAATAGCCTGATATCCGATGCTTTTATATCCGACATGGCGGATGGAACCTTTCAGTGTGACTTTCCAGGTGCAATCCCGTCGCTCAAAAAACTGCACGAAGTCAGAAAGCAGTGACCATAACACCGGTATGCTGCGGCTTAAAGCTTCCTGTAATTGATAGAGACATGAATATAACAAAAGGCCGTGCGTTTATGAGATCGCACGGCCATAATATTTTAGAAGCTGGCTGTACCGATGCCAACAATGCTTAACCTTACTGCGGTGCTTTAGTATCGGGTCTTTTGGGGTAGCTCGCGATATTCCAGCCATACTTTCTGTGCATCTTGCTGCATAATCTGTTCAATTTTTACAGTACGATCTGCGTAGGGTCTCTCCAGATCAACGCTGATATTATAATCATCAAACAGATCTGCATAATCTGACCATGCGGCAGCATAATAGATTTTATCAACACGTGCCCAATAGGCTGTTGAGTAACACATCGGACACGGCTCGCAGCTTGAAAACATAACGGCGCCTTCCAGATTTGGGGCCCCGATTTTTTTGCAGGCAGCGCGCATTGCGTTGACTTCGGCATGTGCGGAAGGATCATTATCGCGTAGTACGCTATTGCCAGTTGCGGCCAAGACCTCACCATTACGCACAATCACAGCGCCGAAGGGACCGCCTGTCTTATCCACGACCCCAGCTTTGCGCATGAGTTGGATTGCCTCGCTCATATATTTGCGATCAGCATCGCTAACGGCTTGGCGTACATTTGTGTCTTCTGCAACCGCAGCATGCGCTCCTGTAAGAGAGCCTGCTAACATGGTTGTGCTTGCGATAAGGAAGTCGCGACGCTGTAGCACGTGCGCAGAAGAAAAAAGAGCATCCAATGGAGAGTCGGTCATTTTTGAAGTATCCATGTTGTTTTAGATAAACTTCAGCAATTCGTGCTGCTCGATAGAACCCAATAGCTGGTCCACAGCTTATATTTTTATTTTTTATGCAGGACGATGTAGCCCTGCATAAACGCGCCAATTTAAAGTGCTCAAGTTACTTCATGGCCTAAGTATATCGCTCACTATAGTATGCTACACGTTTTTGGCACGAGCGCTAGCTTGTTTTAATATGTCGCTAAATTAAAGCATTAATTGCAATTAATATTATCAATGTTTGCGATAAGTGAATGACATTTTCTTTGCGCACGTAAATTTACTGACTGATTATTAAAGTGGTTTAGCAATGCAAGAGCGAGATAAGCTCTGGAGCGAGCAGGCTTGCTGAAGCAGATATGGTATTGTGCATTACAATCAAACCAGCCCGTGTATAATTTTCATAGTCGCTGAGTTATGCTTCAGTTTGGTATTCAGGGATGTGTTAAGGTTCGCGTCAGGGCATGAATATTGATGCATTCCAAAGTGATGGTAGGTCTTGTCATGGCCGGATGGATGGTCGTTCTTATTGCCCTGCTTTACTTGTGCGGTCTTTTCGCAGTTGCGCATGCGGGTGACACGTTTGGAAAGCGACTGATAGGCGGCAATGCGCGCGCCAGCATTTATGCACTCACTTTGGCAGTTTATTGCACATCATGGACATTCTTCGGGTCCGTTGGACTTGCAGGGCGCTCCGGGCTTGATTTTCTGACCGTTTATATAGGCCCGATTCTTTTGCTAGGATTGGGCTTTCGTTTTATCGGGCGCATTGTTGGGCTTGCGAAAGCACAAAATATAACGTCGATTGCCGACTTTATGGCCGCCCGCTATGGCAAGAACGACCGTGTGGCGGTGCTGGTGACGATTATCGCTGCCATAGGCGTCATTCCTTATATCGCATTGCAGCTTAAGGCTGTTTCATCATCTTTGATGGTATTTTTCGATGCAGCCCCAGAGGTTACTTTCTTTCCTCCGGCGGCCCTTGGCGTTGATCTTGCTTTTGTTGTTGCGGCTGTATTGGCGCTCTTTGCTGTCGCGTTCGGTACGCGTCACGTAGATGCAACTGAGCATCAGGATGGCCTGGTTCTGGCTATTGCGCTTGAGTCTCTGGTCAAATTAATCGCATTTTTGACGGTTGGTGTGTTTGTTACCTACTTCATGTTTGATGGTGTTGGAGACATTCTGCTAAAGGCCGCTATCTACCACCCCGAGAATGATATCCAGCACAAAACTTCCGACATTATCACTTTTCTGACCCTTACTTTGTTATCGCTGAGCATGGCTATTCTGCTCCCGCGCCAGTTCCACATGACGATTGTCGAAAATCGCAATATCACTGATGTGCGCCGTGCTGCGTGGATGTTTCCGCTTTATCTTATAGCGATAAATCTTTTCGTTCTGCCATTAGCTATCGCTGGGCAGGTAACCTTCGCACAGGGTGCTATTGATCCGGATATGACAGTGCTCGCCCTGCCGCTTGCAGCTGGTGCGCATCTTATAGCGTTAATCGCTTTCATCGGCGGATTATCAGCTGCAACAGCGATGGTAATCGTGGACTCGGTTGCGTTGGCTATTATGATTTCGAATGATCTGGTAATTCCACTGGTGCTCCGCCAGCGCGCCCGTGCCAATACGCATAACACTGGTGATTTGAGTGGGTTTGTTCTTTTAGTGCGGCGCGGATCGATCATCAGTGTGATCCTGCTGGCCTATCTTTACTACCGTATATCAGGTGAAGCAGCCCTGGCATCAATTGGGTTTCTTTCGTTTGCGGCAATTGCGCAATTAGGCCCGGCTTTTGTTGGCGGCTTCATTTGGCGTCGTGGTACAGCGCTTGGCGCTAGTGCGGGGTTGATTGCGGGCTTTGCGATGTGGGCATATACGCTCCTGTTGCCAAGCTTCGCGAGTACTGAGGGCGAATGGGCCGCATTTATCGCACAAGGGCCGTTCGCAGTAGAAGCGTTGCGCCCGACCGCATTATTCGGCACCAATCTACCCGAGCTGACTCACGGTGTGCTCTGGAGCTTGCTGATCAATCTGGCTGCCTACATTCTTTTCTCTCTTCTACGTCCTGAAACAGCTTTGGAGCGTCTTCAGGCGAATGTGTTTGTGGGATCGGATGGTATTCCACTGGGCATGGTGCAGACATTCTGGTTACGGACATCCCCTGTTTCCGTGGAAGATCTGAAGGCCGCTGTTGCGCGCTACTTGGGGCAGGAGCGAACCGAGCGCGCCTTTGAGAGCTTTAGTGCTCATCGTGGCGGCCCGGTTTCTGGCGAGGCGGATATCCACCTGCTTCGCCATGCGGAGCATCTGCTGGCGTCTGCGATTGGTGCGGCATCTTCACGGCTTGTGCTGTCCTTGCTGTTGCGTGGGCGCAATCTATCCACGCGTGATGCCTTGCGCCTCCTTGATGATGCTTCAGCTGCTATCCAATACAACCGCGATATCCTCCAGCATGGTCTTGATCACGCACGACAAGGTATCACCATTCTGGATCGTGATTTACGGCTGATTGGTTGGAACCGTGCCTTTCGCGATCTTTATGATTTGCCCTCACACCTGGTGCGCTTTGGTGTCGGCATTGATGAAATCCTGCGTTACAACGCTGAGCGTGGCTCTTACGGTCCTGGTGATGCGGAGGAGCTTGTTGCTGTGCGGTTAGCAAGCCTCGTTACAGATATTGAGTCCGTACGTTTGCGACTATTCCCCGCCAACAGAGTGATCGAAGTGCGTTCAAACCATCTGCCCGATGGCGGTGTGGTAACGACCTATACTGACATTACGGAAGCCGCGGCCGAAGAAGAGGCGCTTGAGCAGCGTGTGCGAGAGCGAACGGAAGAACTAATGCACCTCAACCTCGCCCTCACCCGCGCCAAGGCTGAAGCCGATGAGGCCAATGCCTCAAAAACCCGTTTTCTAGCTGCCGCAAGTCATGACATTCTGCAACCATTAAACGCAGCACGTCTTTATGTTACTTCTCTTGTGGAGCGTGATCGCAAATCAGACAACGCGGCAATGGCCGAAAATGTTGAAGCTTCGCTTGATGCTGTTGAGGAAATTCTGACTGCCTTGCTCGACATTTCGCGTCTCGACAGTGGCGTGATGCAGCCCGAGATTTCCAGTCTACGCATTGATGATATGTTGCGGCAGATGCAACGTGAGTACAGCGGTGCTGCGCAGGAGAAGGGCATCAAGCTAGTTGTTATCGCGCCGTCATTAACCGTTCGTTCAGACCGGCGGCTGTTGCGACGCATGCTTCAGAACCTTGTTTCCAACGCTATCAAATACACGCCGTCTGGGCGCGTTTTAGTGGGGGCACGCAGACGGGGGGCGAATTTACGTATCGAAATCTGGGATACAGGCCTTGGCATTCCCGCTAATCAGCAGCACCTGGTCTTTCGCGAATTTCAGCGTTTGCAGCAGGGTGCAAAAGTGGCGCGTGGCCTTGGATTGGGATTGTCTATTGTTGAACGCATCAGTCGTGTATTAGGACATCCCGTCGCCCTTCGCTCTCGTCCCGGTGATGGCACGGTGTTTACTGTGAATGTGCCTCTTGCTCCATCAGTCGCGGCTGAACAACCTTCTGTTCCACTTCCCACGCAGCCTTTAACTGGGCTTGAAGGGCTCACTGTTCTGGCAATAGATAATGAGCCCGCCATTATTAAGGGTATGCAGCAATTGCTCGGTGGTTGGGGGTGCACAGTGCTGGCTGCAGATAGTCTTGAAACCGCAGTTACTACGTTGGCGCATTCAGTGCAGACTCCGCGCGTGTTGATCGCGGATTTTCATCTTGATCAAGGTGACGGCCTCACTGCCATCATCACTCTTCGTGAGCGCTTGCGAGAGCAGGTGCCGGCCATTCTACTGACGGCAGATCGTTCACCTGCTGTGCGGCAATTGGCGGAGGCGGCTGGCATTCACGTGCTGAACAAACCTTTGAAACCAGCTGCGTTACGCGCTCTGTTAACGCGCTGGCGTGCAGTTGAAGCTTTAGATGTGGTCGGTAATTGATTGCACTCTATTCAACGGTAACATGGCGAATGCCTATGCCCATAATGCGCTCATCGTTCCATGATGCACGGCCGGCGCCAGGGATATCGAGCGTTAAGCTATTATGCTGTGCCAGCAGCGTTTTAGGTATGCTTAATGTCAACGTTCCGCTCTGCATTAATTCATGCGTTTCGAGTGGCACATGATTAAAGCTGAACTTCACTTCATGTGGTTTATCATGGATCACATAATCAATTGTGATCTTGCCTTGTGCCCGCGCCAGATCTTCCTCGGTCAGGTCAAAGCGCAGTCTTGATCGCTTGCGGCGCGACCGGCGTTCGCCTTCAATCGGGTCCCACCAGCCGTCGAAAAATATGCGCTGGCTGGTAACATCTTCCCGCTGTCCCAGAATAATTGGATCGAACTGCAGTGCGCGAGAAGCCAGAATGCTGATGTCTGTTTCGTTGTCCATGTAATACGCGCGATATTGCGCGCTAACCATCGGCATTGCGATGAGATATAACACATAGAGATAGTAAAAACTAAGTCCAGCCAGTAAAAGAAGCTTGCTCATATCACAAACCACTCTCCGCCAAACCATCCGCGATACATAAACAGCAACCCTGCCAGCATCAGCGGAAGCATCATCATAGCCAGCCATCGCCGCTGCAATACTTGCGCTGCGGCCAGAAGAATGGGGGCCTGCCACCAGATATAACGCGGTAACGACCATACACCGGTAGAGAGCGGGATAAGAATGCTGATCACCGAAAACAGCGCCAATTCCGGCGTTCTGTTCCAGAGCAATTTGATGATCAACGCAGTAGCGATGACGAGATTGAATTGGTAGATCATATAGATCCGGTTGGGGCCGATACTGTCGATGAGCACTCTAAGCGGGTTTTGAAGTGAACGATCCCATGCGCGCTGGATGTGCGAAAATGCCATGGCATCGCCCATGGTGTAGTGAAGGTATGTCATGAATAATGTCATGCCAAGCGGGATCAACATGAAGCCTAACGCGATGTTCAGTCGTTCTTCATGATGTATGAAGAAGCGCTTTAGATTCACCAAGGTATATGGGAACAGCAGCACTACACCTACGGCGCGCACGCCAGATAATGCGCCGCCGAAAATCCCAGCCAAAATCGGTTGCCCACGATATATAAATATCAGCGATAAGCAGGTGAGCAACAGATACAGCGGCTCCGTATATCCGGTGTGTGCATAGATTGCATAGGGATTGAGAACGAGAACCAGCCCGCAAATCAGCGGATTAATGCGTGGCACGTAAGTGGTGCAAAATTTGATAAAAACCATGATGGCAAGGAAGTAAATGACTTTCCCTGTTATGGGCAGCGCCATTTCCGCGGGCAAGTCAAACACCCGGGATACCGCCCCTCCTATCAATGGAAACAGGGGGAAAAAGGCCCAATTTGCCGCCTCAGCGAAGTCATGTACCCGCGATTGGGGATGATAACCCCCGTTGATGATGCCAGCATACCATTCGCAATCCCACGCGCACAGGCCGGCAAAGGAGCCTCCAAACAAGTGAATCGCGATGAATTCGATCAGTAAACTGAGAAGAAACAAGACCATCGACAGAGCAATGATTTTTCTGTCGGCTACATCAAGTGGCCTCACATACGCCTCCAGGCATAAGCGCAAGAGCTCATTGTCAAGATTTCGGCCTTATTTTAAGGCGCTAACCGGCCTGCAGCCTGATGCGCTAATCGAATAGGTTCAGGCAGGCGATAACGTGTAGTGCAACGCATTGTCAACGCAACAGAAGTCGGGATATCAGCCCGATGCCCTGGTGAGACGAATACAGGTGAGACATTTGCTCGTGTCCGCACAACCATCCCGATGATTTCTTCCTGCCCACCCAGCCTCTTTACAGGTGTCCGCACCTTATCGTGCAAGGGTGTGAAAGAGCCTTTCTCAGGACCAGGTTCACCATGATAGCCGCATAACCGCGTTTTTCCGCAACCTACGCTGGGACGATCAAGTAGCAATCCCATATGTGCTGCTACGCCTATCCGACGCGGATGCGCTATCCCCTGACCGTCAAAAAGGAAAGCATCTGGCTCATGGCGTAGCTGTGAAAAGGCTTCGATGAGCACTGGCCCTTCGCGAAATGTAAGTAGACCCGGCACATATGGAAAAGGTGTTGGCAGCGTAGCGAGAGCCACTTCGATCACCTTAAAATTTGGCAAAGCGCAGACAACAACAGCCGCCTGCGATATGCCATTTTTAACACTCACATCAACACCAGCCACAAGCGCCACCGCATCAACATCGATGGGCTCATGGATGATCTGCGCCTGCAATTCTTTTTGCAGCGCAATGGCTTGAGTGGGCGTTAGGTCCCAATTATGCAATTTGCGAAGGTGCACAGCAGCTTTACTAGTTAGCAAAACGGAAGTGCAGCACGTCTCCGTCTGCAACAACGTAATCTTTACCCTCAAGCCGGAATTTGCCAGCCTCACGCGCTCCAGATTCACCCTTAAATGCTACGTAATCGTCATAGGCAATTGTTTCAGAGCGGATGAAGCCTTTTTCGAAATCCGAATGGATCACGCCAGCTGCTTGCGGTGCGCGTGTGCCGGCCGTAATTGTCCAGGCGCGTGCTTCTTTCGGGCCAATTGTGAAATAGGTCACAAGTCCAAGCAGCCCATAGCCTGCGCGGATAACCCGATTCAGGCCAGGCTCTTCAAGGCCAATGGCATCAAGATAATCTTTCTGCTCTTCAAGGGGTAAAACTGCGATTTCGCTCTCGATCTTTGCGGATACAACGACAGCCACAGCCCCTTCCTCCTTGGCACGTGCAAACACCCGCGCCGAGAACTCATTACCTGCCTCAGCCGAACCTTCATCGACATTGCATACATAAAGTACTGGCTTTGAGGTTAGCAGGCCAAGTCCTGCGAATGTGCGCTCTTCTTCCGGCTTTAGCTCGACAAGGCGAGCGGGTTTGCCGTCACGCAGCAATGGCAGGGTGCGATTAATGAGATCAAGCGCCTCTTTCGCTTCCTTATCCTGCCCGCGTGCTTTTTTCTCCAGCGCAATGACGCGCTTCTCAAGACTATCGAGATCGGCCAGCATCAGCTCGGTCTCAATCGTCTCAATATCGTTGATCGGATCTATCTTGCCTTCAACATGCGTAATGTCGCCATCTTCAAAGCAACGTACAACGTGGGCAATGGCATCAACTTCGCGGATATTTCCCAGGAACTGGTTCCCAAGCCCCTCCCCGCGCGATGCGCCCCGTACGAGGCCAGCGATATCAACAAACGTCAGGCGCGTTGGGATAATCTGCCCGGATGATGCGATGTTTGCTAGGATATCGAGGCGAGAATCTGGAACCGCAACATCGCCCACATTAGGCTCAATTGTGCAGAACGGATAGTTTGCTGCCTGCGCTGCCGCTGTCTGCGTCAGTGCGTTGAAGAGAGTGGACTTGCCAACATTAGGCAGTCCAACAATGCCGCATTTGAAACCCATGATCCTCAACAGCGACGCCCGCCGCCGCCCCTTTCGTTAAAGCAAAGCCCCAGCGGAGCTCTTATACGTGATTAATAATCAATTTTGTGGGGCGCACTTCAGTTAACGTCAACCTGATGCACGTTCACTGATGTTTTTGACATCTCCCCAACCGCGTCCTTCCATAGCCAGATGTACACGGTTTTGGAAAGTGACGTCATCGCCCTTGGCTAACAACGCTGCGTTGTCGGCAATAGCACGGGTAAGGTCATCTACCCAGTCAAATTCTGTTTTTGCAAAGTCGCCCAGTACATAACCATGAACGCGCGCCTTATCGCCAGGGTGTCCGATACCAAGGCGCACACGCCGGTATTCGTTGCCTACTTGTGCGGTAATCGAGCGCAATCCGTTATGGCCGGCATTGCCACCGCCTGTCTTGATGCGCAGCTTTGCAGGAGCCAAATCAAGCTCATCGTGCAAGACGGCGATATCATTGAGCGGTATTTTATAGAACTGTGCAGCTTCACTGACGGCGCGACCGGATTCGTTCATATAGGTTTGCGGCAATAGCAACAGCGTTCGCTCTGTCCCCAGCACAACCTCTGTTGTCATGCCCAGAAAACGTTTGCGCCATGGCGGCGCATTATGGGCGCGGGCAATTGCCTCTACCGCCATAAAGCCGATATTGTGGCGGTTGCGCGCATAGCGGTCGCCCGGGTTTCCCAGTCCGACGATGAGCTGCATAACGCCCCCTCAAGGCTTATTTATATATGGAATGCTCTATCTTTATAAAGCAGGAACAGGCGCGTTGTTTAACGCGCCTGTCCATTAGCGATTACGCTTCAGCGGTTTCCGTCGTTGCGCTAGCAATCGGAGCTGTCACGGTTACAACAGTGAAGTCGCTTTCGATTGCGCCGAACTCCGCGCCCTTAGGCAGCACGAGGCCGTCAGCGTGGATCGAAGAGCCGATTTCAAGCTTGCTCACATCAACCTCGACGAAGTCAGGAATCGCGTCAGCAGCAACAACCAGTGCAATCTTGTGGTGAACGATGTTCAGCGAGCCGCCGTTCTTGATTGCAGGGCATTTATCCTGGTTGATGAAGTGCAGCGGCACTTCAACTTCAATCTTTGCGCCCTGTGCAACGCGCAGGAAGTCAACGTGAAGTGGGAAATCCTTCACCTTGTCAAGCTGGTAGTCGCGAGGAATAACGCGGGTCTTCTTGCCATCAACTTCGATTTCGAAGAGCGTGCTGAGGAAGCCACCGGCGTAAATAAGACGCTTCGTCTCATTGAAATTCAGTGCGATTGGCTGTGCAGGTGCACCGAGGCCATAAATCACAGCAGGAACCTGACCCTGACGACGAATTGCACGGGCAGCCCCCTTGCCAACCCCATCGCGCGCCGTGGCCTTAAGCTGTTTTGCAGCCGTTTTGGCAGCGGACATATTTTTAATCCTTAAATAGTCAGTCGCAGGATCGAAGGGATAGACCACCCAATCCTTGCGGCAATACAACGAATACCGAAAACACAAACAGCCGCGCATTATGCACGGCCCTGAACCTTCGGTTCACGAAAGCGCTCGAGCCTCCAAGGGTGTCAGACGAGCACCAGTGTCTTATAGAGGCTTTTTCCTCAATTACAATACAGCTGATGCACCAATCGCGCAGCTAAATGTCGAGCGTGCGCACCATGAATTGAGCATCGTCATCATAGCTTGATAAAGTAGCTGTGATTGCATCATCCGAAATGGTCTCAAACCCCTGCCCGCGCCAGAATGGAAGGGAGTTGTTCACCGCGACCAAAGAGATATCCGCAAGACCGATAGCTTGCGCATGATCAACCAGCACATCAACAGCGCCAGCCCCCGCCCCATTGCCACGTGCCTGCGGCAGTAGTGCAAGATCATGGATATAGAAGGTTGCAGGAAAAGTTGGCATTGCCACAACCAGGCTATCAAGCTTGGGAGGCCTCATCGGATGCCAGGGGTGGCTGATAACATATCCATAAATCTCGTTATTTATCTCAAACACATAGCATCCATTCGGATATAACCGAAGCCGCTCTTGATACACTTCGATGCGCTCAGGATAGCTGGGATGAACATGCACGCCGATGGCGTGTACATGCCCCAGATCATCTGGCCTCATCGCGCGCCAAACGGATTGCTGCGTCATCTCCCGGGTTCGGTCGGATATGATCCCCGTTGCAGTGTCGAGTGTCGCCATGCCTGTGCCCGTTTCTCCTTAACTAGACATTGCCTGAGCAGCGCTGTCAGACGCCAGCCTTTGCCGCCTTGGCAAATTTACGATTGACTCTATCGCGCTTGAGTTTTGATAGATGATCAATAAACAGCACACCATTAAGGTGGTCTATTTCATGCTGCAAGCACGTAGCCAGCAATCCATCGGCATCAATTTCCTGTGTATTTCCATCAAGGTCCATATAGCGCATGCGAATGCATGCTGGTCGCTCGACTTCCTCAAAATATTCCGGAATCGATAGGCATCCTTCCTGATGGATGCGGAACTCATCATCAGATTCCCAAATGATTTCAGGATTGATGACCGTGAGTGGCTGTTGCCCCTCCTCCCGGCTACCTACGTCCACCACAAGCAAGCGCTTTGCTACACCAACCTGTATGGCTGCAAGCCCAATGCCGGGCGCGTCATACATGGTCTCGTACATGTCTGTGACGAGCTTGCGTATATCATCGGTAATAGCCTCCACCGGCTCGGAAACCATCTTTAGCCGGGGGTCGGGAATCACAAGAATGGGAAGAATTGTCATGCTGCCTCTAACCTCAATCCATGCGAGATAAGCATTCTTTTCATTCAGGTCAATATAAGGACATCACTTCATCGTTCTTTTTTTGTTCGCATTAATGCGCGAATCGGTTAAAGTAGCAATATGAATGACACTATTATCCTTTTTGGCCATGCATTTCAGCTGGCGCATCTTGTTGCGGGCGCGGGTATTGCTGCGCTCGTTCTTCTTGTCATTATTGCGTTGCAGCTTTCAGGCTTTATTCGCTCGCGACGCGATGAGACTTTCTTGGCAGATGAACGCGCCCGGGATCTGGATGCGCGCATAAATGAAATGCATAACTTGCAGGCGCAAATGACGGGGCGGATGCAAACCGTCGCGGAGATTTTCGGCACACGGCAAAATGATCTCGCCCGCTTTGTAGCTGAACGGCTGGAAGGATTGCAGCATCGTGTTGGACAGAACCTGGAATCTTCTGCGCAACAAACCGTTACACACCTTAGCAGCCTCAATGAACGATTAGCGCTGATTGATGCGGCACAGAAAAACCTCTCCGAATTAACCAGTCATGTTGTGGGGTTGAAGGATGTGCTTGCAAACAAGCAGGCGCGTGGAGCATTTGGACAGGGGCGTATGGAGGCAATCGTGCGTGATGGCCTGCCTATGAATGCTTACCAATTTCAGCCAACATTGGCCAATGGCAAGCGGCCTGATTGCCTTGTGAGTCTGCCGGGTGATGCGCCGCTCGTTATTGATGCCAAATTTCCGCTGGAAGGCATTTCAGCGTTTCGCGACGCCCAAGATGTCGAAGCTAAAAAACGTGCGATCCAGCGCGTGAGAAATGATGTCGGCATTCATATCCGTGACATTGCTGACAAATATCTCATCCCGGGAGAAACGCAGAATATGGCGCTTCTGTTTGTGCCTTCGGAATCAGTTTATGCCGATCTGCATGAGCATTTTGATGATCTGGTGCAAAGAGCAAACCGTGCGCGTGTGGTTATTGTCTCCCCCTCTCTTTTAACAATGGCAATACAGCTCGTTCAATCTCTAGTGCGTGATGCGCGGATGCGTGAAGAGGCTCAAACCATCCAGACCGAAGTGCGCCGCATGCTTGATGATGTGGGGCGTCTGCGCGATCGTGTGGAAAAGCTTGATACGCATTTCCGGCAGGCGCAGGATGATATTGGTCAAATCCGCATATCAGCGGAAAAGGTTACACGGCGAGGCGATGCAATTACCACGCTGGAATTTGAGGGGTAGACAGAAAACTAGAGACCACATGAACCATGAACACGACCCTGCTCTCCTCGTTTTTGCAAGCTGAGAGCAGGCTTCTGGCTTCACCTTTGGTTGCTTGGTCTCCAGGTTATTCTCCCGTCTGAGCTATTAATTACCAACGGATAAGGTATTTTATAAGGTTAGTGAAATAGCTCGCCCAGCTACCAATCCATGAAAATATAGAGTCAAAAATACCCGCAGTTTTCTTGGTGTCGTTTTCAGTTGGAGGAGGACCGGGAGGGGGCGAAACTTCATCTGACGAGGCAGCATTTTTCGCCGTTGATTGAATGGTATCCAGTGCAGGGATATCGTTCTGGGAGGCGATGGATTCATTTGTTGTAGCAATTGAAATTTCATCATCTTGTTCATTGAGAGATGATGTCAGAATCGTATTCTGTTCACCAGAAACTCCAAAGGAACGGCGTGCAGATGTAGAGCTTATCATATCTGAGCTATCAGATATGTCGCTCATTGATATGCCGTCTGTCGTTACAACATCGGAATTGTTATCTGCTTGTGGGGAATTCAGTAGGATATGCGCTTCCGCTTCCTGCTCGCTTTCATATTGAACATGTTCGTTTGTTGTAACGAATAAGCTTGCATCATCGTGTTCATTAAGGGAAGGCGTCAGAATCGTATCCTGAACCCCAAAGTTTCCTAAAGTGTCTCGTGAACTTGTGAGCGCATCGTTTGCCGGTGCAATATCGGTATTATTAGTTACTTGGGAGGAGTTCAGGGAGAGGTGAATTTCCGCTTTCTGTTCGCTTCCATGTTGAATGAGCTTGTTTGTTGTAGTGGCTGAATCCTCATCGAGTTTATAGAGAGAGGATCCTCGAAGCATATTCTGAACGACAGAGCCCCCAAAGATTCCACGTGAAAACGCAGAGCTTGCTGTTTCTGAGTCATTTAAAAGACTACTCATCGGCATATCATCTGCCGTTACAACATTTGTCTGTGGTACGTAGTTTCTATCTGCCTGATGTATGTTTTGCTCTACTTCAGAGGGGTTCAGGGAGATATGAACTTCTGCTCCCCTTCTCTCAATTCCATATTGATCTGAGGCAAGGCCGAGTCGCTGCGTTTCCCGCAAGATATCAGCAAGAAGATTCAGGGCTTCCTTTCGAATGCCCCGACATTTCTTGGTAGTAGCTTCTGCAATAAGTGCATTAATCTCCCTCTTTGCAGCAGGAAGGCCAAACTTTTTCATTTTCTTAGAAATATCAGAAGAGGATTGCTTGTTGCCAATGTATAAACCGGCAGGCGTTTGATCTAAATTTCCTGCTTTTTCAAATATAGATATTATTTTTTTGTATATATGCTCTAGGACGCCTTTATATAGATGTTCCTGACGAACATTTTGGGTGTTAGCGCTAGGAGTATGCGAGCCGCGTGATCCCAAGAAGCTGAAAGTATGCTCCAAATGATGCTGTATCGCAGCATAAGCGACTAAAGATGACGTGCGTAAGTCAGCATTTGTGGCACTATTGAACAACGGCGGACAGCCGGTGCTTTCAAACTTTACAAATAACTCGGATACGCCATCGTTTTCGCTGGGCTTGAGGCAATCAAAAAGTATCGTGCCGCTTTGACCAGGCATGCGCCTTTCAAAGTCTTCAATCCCATTTTGAAGAGGTTTGACGAGCACTCCTGGCACAATAAACTTCTCATCATGCCCTACGCGCTCTGCGAAATGCGTTGATATGCGCTTATACGATTCTTTATTACTTGTAAGGAATTTGTAAATGCGTTGATCCGGATCTTTCATTATAAACGTGCCGGATTCAAGCATATCACTGGCCAAACTGGCGTAGCTGGCATCTATAGTATTGCGAAGTACATCTTGAGAGGCGGCGGACGCCATCATATACCAGCTAAGCGCAAGGGTTGTGTAGCTGTTACTCTCAATTTCATATTCTTGCCCATTAATTTCTAAAACGAGCTTGCCTTCTGGGTCATGCCGGGATGAAAATAAAGCTGTGGCAATGTTCTCTCCAACAGTAATCAGTTCGATGATGTTAGAAATTTTCTCCGCCGAGACCTGATTTTCTGTTTTATTTAGAAAATCTTCAATCTTGCTCTTGATGTTGCTGCATGTAACTGCTGAATTTTCTTTTTTTACCCGAAGCGCGTCTATCAATGTATTGTTTTTAGCTATGAAGGAAGCTTCAGCTTTACGCGCTATTTCCTGACGTCCTTTATACAAATTAAAGTAGTCACTTATCATTCCTACTGGAAAAGATATATATTCAGATAGCGTGTTCCAAAGCCCCTTATCGGTTGGCTGGATGCTTACCGTTTTATGATCAATATCAGTTGATAACTCCAGACTCGAGGTCTGAAAAAATTTGCCATGCAAGCTTAACGGCCATGATGACCAACTTTCTTGATTGTTTGCGCCATCCGCCTGCTCAAGAGTTTCAGTATGCTCAAAGGCTTCACTATCAACCATGATATAGCCGCTATCATGAAGAGATGAGTTAGATAATGTTAAGGATGAATTAGATAGCGCTAATGACATGATTTAATGCCTTAATTTATTAAAAATTCACATGTAGAAATGCGATAAAATGGGGTATTGTTTGTATTTAGAATTTTATATTTCTAGAATTTATTTCTGTATGTGAGTTTAGGTAATTTTTGATAATAAATTAATGATGTAACTTTTAGTGCGAAAATAATTAACTTGTAAGAAATTAACCTCTTTGGGGGCGAAAGTCAACTTGTGAACATCCGTCGGCGATAACGGCAGAAATTGATCGTCGATTTGAACGAAAGGTTACTTTAATTTATTGATTTTTATTGCTTATTCTCTGGTCTGAAATTTAAGCTTGTCAGAATAAGGTGAGAAAACACGGCGTGTTTCATCAACTTCTAATGTTTTGCCAATGGGTGGAAACGCGCGTTGCGGGCAGGATGGCCGGTCGCATACTTTACAGCCGACGCCTATAGGCGTGGCCGCTGCCGGATTGCTCAGATCCAGTCCGTCTGAGTAGACGAGCCTTTCTGCGTGGCGCAAGTCACAGCCCAGCGCTACTGCAAATGTTTTACTTGGCGCTCTGTATCCGCCATGATCTCGGGAAACTGTGCGGGCAATCCAAAGATAGGCGCGTCCATCGGGCATGCGGGCGATCTGCGTCAGCACTTTTCCCGGGTGCGCAAATGCATCATAGACATTCCATAATGGGCAAGTGCCGCCAATGCGTGAAAAGTGAAAATCAGTTGCTGACTGGCGCTTGGAAATGTTTCCAGCGCGATCTACGCGGATAAAGAAAAACGGCACGCCTCGCGCATCTTGTCGTTGCAGCGTGCTGAGGCGATGACAGATTGTCTCGTAGCCGACGCCAAAGCGATGGCTAAGCAAATCGATATCATAGCGCAGGGCCTCTGCCGCCTGAAGAAACGTGCGATAAGGCAGGATCAAGGCCCCGGCAAAATAATTAGCTAGTCCAATCCGCGCGAGCCGTCGCGCTTCTGTGCTCATGAAGCGCCCTTGATTTACCAGGGTGCTGATTAGATCATCCTGCTCAAGTAGCGCAAGTTGTGTCGCGATCTGGAATGCCTGTTGTCCAGCCCGCAGGCGGGATGAGAGCTGCAGAATGTGCGATTGCGGATCATAGCTGCGCTGCACCTCCCGATCTGCGCCTTCTGCTTGCGTGGAGATTTCAACACGTACACCATGCCTTTGTGCAATGAGGGCTATGAGCTCTGATGCTGCATTTCCCGGCGGAAGATTTGTTACGGCTGAGAGGTTTTCAGCGGCAATATCAATCTCTTCTATATAATTGTGGCGCTCATACATAAACTCGCGCACTTCTTCAAAGGGTGCGAAGGGTAGAATTGCTTCTGGCGTGGCTCTGGCCTCTCCGGTTCTGTCGTCGCTTATTCGTGCGGCTAATGTTGCTGCTTGCTCTGCCATTTGCCGATAGCGACCATGCAGGTGAATGAAGGCCCGTGCCACCGCCGGCATTGTTGCGGCAAGCTCCTGCACTTCGGCGCGTGAAATGTGTTCGCCCAGAAAGGGATCTGCAACGGCATCGCCAAGATCGGCGATCAAGCGCGCCTCATCATCTTCTGACAAGAGCTGTATGTCATTGCCAAAGAGCGCATCAAACCGCAACAGAAGTGCCGTGGTGACCGGCCGCTGGTTATTTTCCAGCTGATTAAGATAACTCGCCGACAAGCCAATGGCGCGTGCAAGCGCCTGTTGCGTCATCTGCCTGTCTTCCCGCAGTCGACGAAGGCGCACGCCAATGAAGTTTTTCTTTCTTGCTTCCCGCTTTGTGGCTGAAGTCCTTTTTGGCAAACACCTTCTCCTGTGCGGGCTTTATATAAATTTGCAATATTCGCAAAATAGCACATGCAAGGCGTAAAAACTATGCATCACAGGCATCTTGCTGCATTGTGTATTTGCATATATTGCAAACTATACAAGCATGATGTCGATGAAGGGCATTTCCTGTCATACTGCTTTTAAGGCTTCGGTTATTCCGTAAAATGTCATGCGGTTTATCCTCGTTGGCCGCCAGAATATCAGACGGGATCGCAGCGCATCGACGCTTACTGGCTCAATTAACGTCCAAGGAGCATCCAATGGTTACCCAGCACAAGGTCCGCACTTACAAGTCGTCAGAACATCTGGCGCGTGAAGATCAGCTCGCATGGAAAATAGCCGAGGTCGCTGCTGATCCGGTCGCCGTTGAGCCTGCTGTTGTGGACATGATCGGTAACCGTATCATCGATAACGCTGCTGTTGCAGCTGCCTCCGTCAACCGCCGTCCTGTGGCGAGCGCGCGTGGGCAGGCCGTTGCACACCCATATCAGCCAGGCGCGACTGTTTTCGGTCTGGAGCAGGGTCAGCGCATCTCGCCGGAATGGGCTGCATGGGCTAATGGCGTTGCTGTGCGCGAGCTTGATTTCCACGACACATTCCTTGCTGCTGATTATTCCCATCCGGGCGATAACATCCCGGCGGTTCTCGCGGTTGCGCAGCATACTGGCCAGAATGGTGCTGATCTTATTCGCGGTCTTGCAACGGGTTACGAAATCCAGGTCGACCTCGTGAAGGGCATTTGCCTGCACGAGCACAAGATCGACCACATTGCCCATCTTGGCCCATCTGCTGCTGCTGGTATTGGTACGCTTCTCAAGCTGCCAACCGAGATCATCTATCAGGCGGTACAGCAGGCGCTTCACACCACGACAACCACGCGCCAATCCCGCAAGGGGGAGATCTCCAGCTGGAAGGCTTATGCGCCTGCATTCGCCGGCAAGCTGGCAGTTGAGGCGGTTGATCGCGTATTGCGCGGTGAAGGTGCGCCTTCACCTGCCTGGGAAGGTGAAGATGGATTCATCGCGTGGATGCTTTCCGGTCCGAAGGCCGAGTATATCGTGCCGCTACCAGCAAAGGGCGAGCCCAAGCGCGCTATCCTCGAAACTTACACCAAAGAGCACTCGGCCGAGTATCAGAGTCAGGCGCTTATCGACCTCGCCCGCCGTATGGGGCCGAAGGTTGGTGATCTGTCGAAGGTGAAAAGCATCGTCATCCACACCAGCCATCACACGCATTATGTGATTGGTACGGGTGCGAACGATCCGCAGAAGATGGATCCGAAGGCCAGCCGTGAGACGCTTGATCACTCGATCATGTACATCTTTGCGGTTGCGCTGGAAGATGGCGGCTGGCACCATGAGCACAGCTATGCACCAGAGCGTGCTAATCGCCCGGCAACAATTGCCTTGTGGCATAAGATCTCGACGGTAGAAGATCCCGAGTGGACACGTCGCTACCACTCGCATGATCCAAAGGATAAGGCATTCGGCGGCCGTGTTGTCATCACGCTTGACGATGGCAGCGTAATTGAGGACGAGTTGGCGATTGCTGACGCTAATCCGCTTGGTGCGCGTCCCTTCAAACGTGCTGACTACATCAACAAGTTCCGCACGCTATCGGAAGGCGTGCTGGATGCAGTGGAGCAGGATCGCTTCCTCGCCCTTGTTGAGCGCCTGCCAGAGCTTTCAGCCGCTGAGCTTGGTGGTCTGACCTTCACACTGCCAGCTGGTAAGTTGATCAAGCCTGCATCTGGCATTTTCGACTGGAAGGGAGGCAAGTGATTGATGAGCGTAACCGAAACGTCCTCCGAGGCCCCAAAGCCAGCGCCGAAAAAATCGGTTGCGCTTTCGGGCGTCGTTGCCGGCAACACCGCGCTCTGCACGGTGGGGCGCACCGGTAACGATCTGCACTATCGCGGATATGATATTCTCGACCTCGCAAAGGACAGTGAGTTCGAGGAAATCGCTCACCTGCTGATCTATGGGCATCTGCCAACACAAACCGAGCTTGATGCCTATAAGGCAAAGTTACGCGAGTTGCGTGGATTGCCTGCAGCTCTCAGACTGGTGCTGGAGACATTGCCCGCTTCCGCGCATCCGATGGACGTGCAGCGCACGGCTGTTTCGGTGCTTGGCAGCGTGCTGCCGGAAGCGACTGATCATAACCATCCGGGTGCACGTGATATCGCGGATCGCCTGCTGGCATCATTGGGGTCGGCGCTGCTCTACTGGTATCACTTCAGCCACAATGGCCGCCGGATCGATGTAGAGACGGATGACGATTCCATCGGTGGGCACTTCCTGCACCTGCTGCATGGCAAGAAGCCAACGCCTTCTCAGGTAAAGGCGATGCACGTTTCACTCATTCTCTATGCCGAGCATGAGTTCAATGCTTCAACCTTTACCGCGCGTTCCATTGCTGGCACGGGTTCGGACTTCTACTCTGCTATCACAGGCGCTATCGGCGCATTGCGCGGTCCCAAGCATGGGGGAGCCAACGAAGTCGCGTTCGATATCCAGAAGCGTTATGCCAATGCGGATGAGGCAGAGGCCGATATCCGTAAGCGCGTAGAGGCGAAGGAAGTGATCATCGGCTTTGGTCACCCGGTTTATACGGTATCAGACCCACGCAATGTCGTGATCAAGGAAGTGGCGCGTCACCTTTCCGAGGATGCCGGGTCCAAGGGGCTGTTTGATATCGCAGCACGGATTGAATCTGTGATGTGGGATGTCAAACAGATGTTCCCCAACCTCGATTGGTTCAGCGCTGTCTCGTATCACATGCTCGGCGTGCCCACGGCTATGTTTACGCCGTTGTTTGTGATTGCGCGCACGTCAGGTTGGGCGGCGCATATCATTGAGCAGCGCGTGGACAACAAGATCATCCGCCCGTCTGCCAATTACACAGGACCGGAAAATCTTATGTTTGTGCCGATCAACAAGCGCACTTCCCCATCATAAGTATCGATGGCCGGCGGGACTACCTGCCGGCTTTCCCCTTTAATCACTGGTTTTCGATCACGCTCCAATGCCGCTCATACGCTTTCATCCGAGCTGGTGAGAAGTTTTGGTGTTAGGCGGCTGCCTGCTATTCAGTAAAAACACGGCCAGAGCCACAACATCGGACAGAGGAAATAAAACTATGCCTTATCTAGTTGCCTCAGATCTCCCCAATGAACCCGCTGGCCTGCGCTTTCGTGCATTGGTTGAGCGTGGCGGCATTTTGCAGATTCCGGGCGCCCATAACGGGCAGGCATCGATTCAGGTGCGCAATGCGGGTTTCGATGCGGCGTACCTTTCCGGCGCTGCGATGACGGCATCGATGGGGCTGCCCGATCTGGGTATCATCACTGTTGATGAGGTGGCGTTCTTTATCCGCCAGGTTGCGCGTGCGTCCGGCTTGCCGGTACTTGTCGATGGCGATACTGGCTATGGTGAAGCGCTGAATGTGATGCACATGGTGCGCACATTCGAGGATGCAGGCGCAGGCGCAGTGCATATCGAGGATCAGCTTCTGCCCAAGAAGTGCGGCCATCTCAACGACAAGAAACTTGCCGATGCTCATGACATGGCGGCAAAGGTTGCGGCAGCTGCCAAGGCGCGCCGGCACCTTTATATCATCGCACGTACTGACGCAGCGGCGAGTGAAGGCATTGAAGGTGCTGTGGCCCGCGCCAAGCTTTATATGGAAGCTGGTGCCGATGCGATCTTCCCGGAAGCATTGAACGATGCAGAGCTTTTCCGCGAATTCGCACGCCGCATGCCTGGCGTACCTTTACTCGGCAACATGACGGAGTTTGGTCGCACGCCATATTACACAGCGAAAGAATTTGAAGATTTCGGCTACAAGATGATTATTTGGCCGGTATCATCGCTGCGCGTCGCTAACAAAGCCCAGGAAAAGCTCTATACTGCGTTGAAGCGCGATGGCTCGGTTAAGGCCGTGCTGGATGATATGCAGACGCGTGCCGAGCTTTACGACACCATCGGTCTGGCACAATATGAGGCGCTCGATTCCTCAATCGTCGCGACGATCGTTCCGCCAACCCGTCTCGATGAAAAATAATCCACGCCATGCGGATTCGGAGATAACGCTTATGCGCCGCCTCCGGATGGGCGCTTCAGGACGGTGATTCATCGTAAAAGTGTGTAAATACACGTGGGTTGAGCAATGGGGAACCTCGCCTGCTTGACCGTCAAGTTGGCCTTCCTTACCTTATTTGGTAAGAGGCGCTGATGCGCATATTCCATATTAAGGATTTTAATCATGACCAGTAAGGTGACCGATTCCAGCTTTGAAGCCGATGTGCTGAGAGCGTCCGAGCCTGTTGTCGTAGACTTCTGGGCCGAATGGTGCGGCCCTTGCCGGGCTATTGCCCCTGCCCTTGAAGAGCTTTCAACCGAGTTCAGCGGCAAGGTGAAGATCGTCAAGCTAAACGTTGACGAGAATCCAGATACGGCAGCACAGTTCGGTATCCGCTCGATTCCAACGCTTCTGCTGTTTAAGAATGGCAAGCTTGCAGCGCAGAAAGTTGGCGCATCGCATAAGGGCGATCTATCAAGCTGGATTAATGCCAACACTTAAGATCGTTTGGAGATGCACCCTGCTGGGCAAGTTGAAGCTACTTCTTACAAGTTTAATTTGCTTGCCCAGAATCGTGCATACTATCTCTCAAGCGGCAATCCACTCGAAATCGGCCAATTGATGCCGGAACCAGGTGAATTGCCGTTTGGCATAATGACGGGTGTCTGTTTGGCCACCCGCAATTGCCGTATCAAGGCCGATTTCACCCCGTAAATAACGTATAAGCCACGGCACGCCATGAGCGCGCATGGCTGGAAGTGCAGGATCGAGATTCCGTTCTGCCATACGCCGCACTTCTTCCAACGCCCCGCGCTCCATCATTGTAATAAAACGACTGTTGATGCGTTGATTGACCTCGGCGCGCTCAGGCGCAAGAAACATCTTTCTTACCGGCACACCATCAAGCAGACCTGGCCGACGGGCATGGCGGAATGATGCCAGGGGCTTTCCTGTAGCAACCAAAACCTCCATTGCACGGATGATGCGTTGTCGGTCTGTGGGACGTAGGTTTGATGCTGTTTCCGGATCGCGCGCGGCAAAGTCCGCATAGAGCAAAGATGTCTCACGTGCTTCAGCCTCAGCACGAACAGTTGCGCGTATCTCATCAGGCACGGGAGGAATATCTGATAACCCCTCAAGAAGCGCCTTGAAGTAAAGCCCGGTACCGCCCGTGATGATGGGCAGCTTGCCGTTAGCCCAAATATCATCCAGCACAGTAGAGACATCGATCAGCCATCGCCCAACCGAATAATTTTCGGCCGCATCGACATGGCCGAAAAGACGATGTGGTGCCTCAGCCTCTTCCTCAACGCTGGGACGAGCGGTGATGGTGCGTAGATCCGCATAAACCTGCATGGAATCCGCATTAACCACCACGCCATTCATGCGTTGCGCCATAGAAATCGCAAGAGCAGACTTGCCTGAAGCGGTTGGGCCTGCGATGAGAATAGCTCGAACCTTTTCCGGCTCCCCATCACCCTCAATCATTGTTGGTTCGCATGACATCTGCAACACAATCCGCCATTACCCCATTTGTCGCCACGCTCATTGCCAGCCCAGCTGTGCCAGCGGTTAGCGATGCCGTTGTTCGTCGTGCAGCGCAAGCCCTTCCAGGGGCGCCATCAGCACGTTGGCTTGATACCGATATCGCTGCCGACCTGGTGTTTACGCCAGAAAGTACCGATTCGTCGCGTGATATCGCCGATCGTGTGCGGGCAGCTGTGGGGAATGAGCCGATTGACGTGGTCGTTCAGCCCCTGCTGGGGCGTCGCAAGCGTCTATTTCTGGCTGATATGGACTCAACCATCATCGGTCAGGAATGCATTGATGAGCTCGCGGATTTTGTCGGACTGAAGGAAAAGGTATCCAGCATTACCGAACGTGCCATGCGCGGTGAGCTTGAATTCGAACCCGCACTCCGTGAGCGTGTGGCGCTGCTCAAAGGCCTGCCAGTCGCAATGATTGATCGGATCATCGCGGAGCGCATCACCCTCACGCCCGGCGCAATGCGGTTGGTGCAAACCTTGCGCGCCAAGGGCGTTTATACGTGCCTTGTGTCCGGTGGGTTCACGCTCTTCACGCAGCGCATTGCAATGCTAACCGGCTTTCATGAGCATCGCGCCAACCGTCTTCTGGTTGCGGATGATCACCTTAGCGGGCTTGTTCAGGAGCCTATTCTAGGCCGGGAAGCCAAGCGCGCCACTCTGCATGAACTGCGTGAAAAGAATGGTCTCTCTTCTCACGAGACACTTGCGGTAGGTGATGGCGCTAATGATCTTGCGATGCTGGGGGAAGCTGGTTTAGGTGTTGCCTTCCGTGCCAAGCCTGCGGTGGCTGCTGCCGCGCATGCACGGATTGAAAACTCCGACCTAACCGCCCTCCTCTATATCCAAGGATACAAACGAGAAGATTTTATAGCCGACTCTAGTCTGTTTTGAGCTGATACACGAATAAATGATTAGAGCAAAATGCCCACGTAACTTGAATGCATTTTGCTCTAATGGCATTAACGGATGGGGAAAACAGGCGTTAATGCCATATATACGTGAGGCTTTTTTACATCAGCTTATATTGTAAGATCCTTAAGCATTGGCTTATTCCAGCCGGAGAGCAACGAAGCGTACCTCACCATCACGGCCCGAGATGAGTAGAAGCGCTGATTTTTTACCTTCTTTACGTAGCAATTCTATGCGACGTTCTACGTCAGCCGGCTTCGTGACGACCTGTTGAGCGACTTCGGTTATCACATCGCCTGGCTCAATATTTTTATCGGCAGCTGGTGATTGCGGATCGACCTCTACAACCACAACGCCGTTGATATCGTCCTTGATGGCATATTGTTGTCTAAGCTCTTCGTCTATGTCAGCCAGATCCAGCCCCAAAGTGCGTCGCAAGGAAGGTTCACCCGCAGTTTTTGTTGCAGATTCCTCAATTGCAGCTTTCTCACCATCCTCCAGACGACCAAGAGCAATAACAACGTTGCGCTCCTTGCCATCGCGCATCAAGGTCACATCTACCTTGGCGCCCACAGCCATTGCAGCCACCGTGCGGGAGAGATCGCGCGGTTCCTTCACCGCTTTTCCATTGATCCGTACGACAACATCACCAGCTTTCAGGTCCGCGCCAACAGCAGGTCCTTTCGGGTCAACGCCTGCAACGAGCGCTCCCTCCGGCTGGCTTAACCCGAGTGCTTCAGCGCTGTCTTCGTCCACGGGCTGGATACGTACACCAAGCCATCCGCGACGCGTTTCCCCGAACTCACGCAATTGCGCGATGGTTGGTGCTGCCAGCTCTGCAGGCACGGCAAAGCCTATTCCTACTGATCCGCCAGAGGGAGACAGGATTGCAGTGTTGATACCGATAACTTCGCCCTTCATGTTGAACAATGGGCCGCCCGAATTGCCACGGTTGATCGCTGCATCGGTCTGGATGTAATCGTCATAAGGCCCTTGAGAGATATCTCGACTTTGCGCAGAGATGATGCCTGCTGTTACCGTTCCGCCCAGCCCGAACGGGTTGCCGATTGCGACCACCCAGTCGCCGATACGCAGCGCATCAGACGCGCCAAACCTCACAGATTTTAATGGCTTGTCGGTTTTGACCTTAAGAACCGCGAGATCAAGTTTGTCATCGCGCCCCACAACCTCAGCCTTGCGTTTGGCGCCATCTGCGAAGACAACTGTAATATCATTTGCTTCACCGATGACATGGTTGTTGGTGACAACGATACCTGATGCATCAATAACGAAGCCCGAGCCCGCAGACTCAGACCGTCGAGATCCGCGAGGAGGTCCCTCGTTGCGGCGCTTGCGAAACTCGTCAAAAAGATCGCTAAAGGGCGTTCCCGGAATAGCCGGGGGTACATCGTTCCGCTTTGCGATAGTCTCTGTTTCAGATGCAGAAATGTTGACGACAGCGTCCATTACTTCGCTCGTCAAATCGGCGATTGCTTCTGGTCCGCGTGCAGAAGCTGGCAGTGTCAATGCAATCAGCAAGGTGGCCGTCACGAGCGGGGCGCAACTGCGCGATGCAAATCTGGAGCGTACAAGCAAGCGCACGTTGCGCGCTATCGCGAGAGCATTCCTGAACATTGTGCCATTTTCGAACATTGCGCTTGGCTACCTGTTGTTTCAAAGAGGTTCTACAGCGGTTTGCATTTTTCCTGAAACATGGACAACAATGCAATCTGCTAAATTGCCTGTCTCTTTCAGCAATTTCCGTTGGGTTTGAGCGTCCAGTGGGTTGCGGGTTGTTATAGTATACCACTCCAGCGTACAGCCCAAATAATGGCAATGCCAATCACCGCGAATATGAGGCCGACACGGCGCATGCGTTCTGCTGGCGATTGAGCCGCTTCGCTGAGCACCTTACGGGCCGCATTCGGGAAAGCAGCGAAGAAAATACCTTCAAGGGCCAGGAGAAGCCCGAAAGCGGCAAGAAAATCACTCATTCGGCGCGCACCCTCTCCCGCTTCAACCTATCGAGCCATCTTATTACTCGATTTTAGTTTATCCATTATAGCGTTTTTGGAAAAAGGAATAGCGCCTTTTCAGTTTGTAAATGCATTCAATAAGTTAAAGCATGCGATGCTGTTCAATGGATCGTTCAAGGTGCATGAGACTTACAGGTAAGGACAAGCCTCATAAAAGGGTTTTATCCTTTGTGGAAACGCGGATTACAGGTTCAACCTCTCCATCATAAGAGCATTGTAGCGAGGAAGGGAGTGCTCTTGCCGGGCGCTCCCCACGCGAAAAGGTTTTCAAAGCTCGATAGGATGCTCAGGAGCTCCTTGCAGTAATTGAGATGCCGGTGATTGAACCAGGATTAAATAGCGCTCAAACTGCGCCAGTATGTCCGCGATGAGTTGTTCACGCGTCATCCCCATAACGTCATAGCCACGCCCACCATTTGCAAAATACGTGCGCGCTTCATAACGATAGCTTGGCTTGATCGCACCTACAGTTGAGTAAGTGGGAAGACGTTCGACATTAGGGCTGATCCCATAGACAAAGTCGCGTACACCATCAGCGGGTGAACGTAGCGCAACAGCGTCATTTTGTTCATCTTCAACGAGGGTTGGTCTGCCGCGATCGGTCAGCTCTTTCGCAACCTGGCTAAATGCCGAACGCACTTCCTTATTTATAAAACTCTGTACCTCTTTGAGGGAAGGTGCATGCAGTATAAGCCCCAAACGTCGCTGCCAAGTTATGCCTGCGACGGGATGATGGGGCAGTAAAAGGGGTACGTTCGCATGCGCAGCCTGTTGCGCAAGATCCGCCCGCATGCCTTGAAATAGCGCCCATACAAGTGCGATCATAACAAATGTAAATGGTAATGCGCTTACAATGGTAACTGCCTGTAACGCGGCAAGACCACCGGCAAGCAGCAAGCTAGCTGCAACCATTCCCTCAAGAGCGCACCAGAAAATACGTTGTATATTTGAGGTTTCTGTTTCACCACCTGCCGCAATGGAATCCATGACAAGAGAGCCGGAATCCGCTGAGGTTACGAAGAAAATGGCAATCAGGATAACCGCCAGTCCAGAGGTTATCTCAGTGAAAGGCAAGTATTCAAAAAATTTGAAAAGCCCAACAGAAACATCAGCATAGATCGCATCTGACAATTCACCTGCCGCTACGCCCGTGTCAATGAAAATTGCCGTATTACCAAAGACGGTCATCCAGAAAAAAGTGAACCCGGCAGGAATAAATAGAACTGCTGTCACAAACTCCCGAACCGTGCGCCCACGTGAAATGCGGGCAATGAACATGCCAACGAAAGGAGACCAGGAGATCCACCACGCCCAATAAAACAGGGTCCATGCATTAATCCAGGATGTTTGTTCATAAGCGTAGGTATTGAAGGTGCGTAGTACTAATGAATCAAGATACAGTCCGATGTTCTCTACAAAGTCACGAAACAGTTGCGATGTTGGTCCTACGACTAGTACAAAGAGCATCAACAAGATGGCGACGATGAGGTTGATCTCCGAAAGGATACGTATTCCCTTATCCAGCCCTGTTACGACTGAGATCGTAGCAAGCATCGTTATGGCGGCAATAAGGGGGATCTGTACCTCTGGACCGATCGGCCAGCCAATCAGATAATTCAAGCCAGCATTGATTTGAGAAACGCCAATCCCCAGTGAGGTGGCCAAACCAAACATTGTGCCAACAATTGCAAAAATATCCACTGCATGCCCAATAGGGCCGTTTATACGTTCTTTTAGTAAAGGATAAAGACCTGAGCGGATGGTAAGAGGTAAATTATAACGAAAGCCAAAATAAGCTAAAGACAAACCAACAACTGCATAAATTGCCCAGGCATGAATACCCCAGTGAAAAAATGTCACAGACATTGATTCTTGTATTGCTGTAATTGATTTTGGATCTGCAGCAGGCGGTTTAATAAAATGCATGATAGGTTCGGCAACCGAATAAAACATCAAACCGATACCCATGCCCGCAGCAAACAGCATTGCTAACCACGAAGCATATTTAAAATCGGGGGTAGCATCATCAGGCCCCAGCTTTAGGCGTCCATATCGTCCCAGACATAACAAAAGCATGCAGATGAGAAAGGCGCCAACCGCAAGCAGATACAGCCAGCCAAAAGCCGAGAGCACTTTCGTTTGAAGAGCGGTAAATAAAACACTGGCATGCTCAGGTATAATAATGCCGACTAATAAAAAAATGCCAATTATCACGACAGATCCAAAAAATACTGGCGGATTAATGACGACTTTAACAGGCAAAGATAAGCCCTCCTATTTCTATGTGATTGAAACGGGATATCACGGAAAAGCGTACTAATTATCCATGATGCGGGATGAGATAATAATGACTTATGGCACTTTATTATCTTAACGTGTCACACATATTCCAATTGAAATCATCGCGTCAACCTTTGAATCATATGGAATGATTTTTATAGGGTATGAAGCGTATTTTATTTGTATATATTTATGGTATTGGCGTAATTTATTGTGAATTATTAATAATAAGTAGGGTGATATATAGGTTAAGCCTTCAAATTAACGAATATTTATAAGTGTTTTGATTCACTCCCATCATCGCTTTAATTTTGAGGTTTCTGATGGGTGGATATCCTTTTTATATCAATGACATTGCCTGGTCCAAATTGCAGGATTTGTTGCCGAAGGTGAAGCGGGGACGGCGGCGTGTAAATGATCGGCGGGTCGTATCGGGGATTGTTTATGTTCTTCAGTCGGGTGTGATGTGGCGGCAGGCTCCGGCGATTTACGGACCACACAAAACACTTTACACGCGCTATCAACGCTGGAACGCTCAGGGCGTCTGGACGCGTATTTTTCAGGCTTTATCCGAAAAAGACGCGCAAGATGAGACACTTATGATAGATTCGACCACGATACGGGTACAGCGTTCGGCTCTTGGCGCCCAAAAAAAGGATGTCCTGCCACAGGTCGATCTTGCGGCGGTTGGACGAGTAAAATCCACCTGGCCTGTAACGGGCGCGGCAAACCCGTCGCATGGTTGATCACGGGTGGCAACATTCACGATGTTTGCCTCGCCCCGCTGCTGATCAACGCCTGCAATCATCCAAATTTACGCCAGATACTGGCGGATACAGGCTATGTTTCCAAAGACATCCGCGCCTGCGTTGAAGCCGCAAACATCACATATTGTGTGCCAGACCGAAAAAATGCAAAAGTCAAAAATACAATTGATACAGAGCTTTATAAAAAAAGATGGAGGGTGGAGGCATGCTTTGCCAAACTCAAAAACTGGCGCCGCATCGCTACACGATATGACAAATCAGCTCAATCGTTCCTCAACGCCGTAACAATCGCTATCTTATTCTCGTATTACTTAATTTGAATCCTCAGCCTAATAAATTCTAGATGACGTTGGGTCGCTAAGAGGGCTTGTTGTTGGGTGCAAGGTCATAGCGCCATCGGTAGTGCCCTTATGATAGCTATCGTTTATAGCTTATCTGGTGATAAATCGCGGCGATTTTGATATCTTTCGGTGCTAGTGAAGAAAATGATACTGGTGGCGCGCCTCAGGTCTGAATTGTTCTTCATCTTATATAGTTGCGGTAGGATAACCGAGGTCAGTATTTCTGATTTAACTGGAGAGAAAACCGGGCGGTTGCGCGTTATAAGACATTTACTTTGCTGCCAGAATACTAGAAATGGGCCATGAAAAGGTTCTGGAGCAGGCTATTTCACGGCATCGGAATGAAGCGCTAATTTGCCTTCCTTCTGCGAGCTAACCATTTGGTTTCAAACGTTTTATCAATGGTTGGTACGCTCGGGCTCGACCTGGGGCCCACTAAGGCCGCTCACAGATAGATCGACAGTCGATTATTTGCTTGCCATATTTGTATTAATGTTTTAACAGAGGAAAAATTAATTTTCATATATGATTCATGGCGGTTAAATTATGAGTATTGGAACACAACCATCCTATTCTTCTAATACAACAAATACTATTCAGGTGCCTCCGGTAAGTTCAGTTTTTTTTTGATAATCGAGTGGTCCGCTGCCTGGAAAGGGCTGGAGAAGCATTCTGCAATCTTATTTCTTCCCTCTGGGACAAAATCACTTCGGTGATATCCTATTTTACCGGCATAAAAACACTTGAGGACCGTGAAATAGAACAGGCTGATAACCAGCTGAAGGAAAAATTTGCTGTTAGTTGTCTAGATTTTGTAACAAAGCTAAATGAGCTTAAGCTTAGTACTGAAACATTAAAGCAGATGCTGACGGCGGTTGGCGATTTCCGTGGCAACACGTTCATGCACCGTGTTGTATGTAATGCTGCGTCTCTGAAGCCTTTGAGGGACGCGCTGGGTGATGATGCCACGTTTATCGAGCTACTACAGGTTAAGAATGATGTTGGCAACACGCCTATGCACTATGCTGCATTGAATGCTGCGTCTCTGCAGGCTTTGAAGGGCATGCTGGATGAGAAACAGTTTATTGAGCTGTTACAGGTTGAAGGCCAGAATGGTCTCACGCCCCTGGGCTGTGCTGTAAGTGCCGCTGAACCTTTGAAGGCTTTGAAGGGCGTGTTGGGTAAGGAAGAGTTTATCAAGCAGCTACAGGTTAAGAACAACGATGGCATAATGCCCATGCGCTCTGCTATATCGAGTACTGCGCCTCTGTAGGCTTTGAAGGACGTTCTGGGTGATGACGCGCTTGTTGAGCTGCTACAGGCTCAGGACAGTCATGGCAACACGCTTATGCAATATATTGAGAAGGATGTGGTGGACGCCCTCGGTCTTTAGAGGCCATCGTAACAAACGGGACGCCGGTCATGAAGCGCTTGCTCCAAAGCATTGAGTAAGAACCCGGCCATGTCACGGAATGGTTTCAGAGTAGAAAGATTAATGCCTCCGAGCTGAAGGGTGAAGGCCGGAGTATCAGCATCCGGATGAATCCTGTAGCCACTGCATTAGACCGCATTGGCTGCGTAAATGGCATTTGAAAATGCGAGCTGAGCGCCCCTGCCCGTGATCCTGGGGAGCATGAGCAGGCCAAGTCAATTCGTTTACAACGGATCAAACCCTATGGCCCGCGGCTGATGTACTGCCTGGACAAGATAAAGGCAGAACGTCTTGCTGGTCTGACGATTGTTCGTGGCTAGCCAGGCCGAAACAAAAAACCAATTACCATGGATTGCAGTGCACGGCGGTTTTGATATCGTTCGGCATTTCAGATCTGAATTGCCCTTCACCTTATTCAGGCATGGCAGCATATCTGAGGTCAGTGCAGTCCTGCCAAGATACTCAAAAAGGACGATGAAAAAGATCGCAGCAGAAGCCATAAAACATCGTGCTGGAAAAAAGAAGCTTGTTGGAACAAGTTATTTTACAGTGTCGGAATGAAGTTCAAGCTTGCCTTCATTCATCAGTCTAACTGATTAATATTACACACGATATCGATGGTGGGCGCACTAGGGCTCGAACCTAGGACCCGCTGATTAAGAGTCCTGTGCACACTCAAAGACTTCAATGAACATTCCGACAAAACACCATGGATAGCATTATTGATTGATTTGAAGAATTTTTCGTAGTCGGAATGACTTTAACCGGGACACTGGCACTTCCTTGAACGCCTGCGCCATAGTCCTGATCATCTGGCTGGTGGCTACAAACGACTCAGATACGTATTTCCAGTTTCAGCACGTGATTGGATTGTGGCTTGACTTAATCGTATTTTGGGCTGCCACACCTGCATTCCACTGTTGTCGCGCTGTCCGCCATCTGATCTGGGGTGGCATGCGGGTCTTCGAGACTTAGGTATATATATGTTTCAGAATTGAGCATCGTTGTAGCCAGCATGGCGCTAACATTGGCCTCCTGGCTCGTCAGCCTCATAATCGTGATGCACGGTTAAAAAACAACATCGCACTCCGATACCACTTAGTCGCGCTGCTTGCCTCAGTCACGCATAATCTGGATTTCAAAACTGGCAGGAAAAGCGGGCAACAGCAGTCACACTATTCCAACTACCATATAGCCAGCAGTCACAATAAGCCTTTTAGACTGCCGGGCTATCATCTCTGTAGCTTTACAAACTATCTCATTGAATACAGCAGAAACATACCTTGGTAAGGGAGAGGTCGCGAGTTCAATCCTCGCCAGCAGCACCAGTTAAAGCAATAAAAACAATCACTTACAAATAAGCATTTCATTTTATAACCGGACCGAACCTGCATGAAAGAGCGGAACACTGCGCGAACATGCACGAGAATCCGTACAAAATCCGTGCAGTCATTTGCCATGCGATTCACAAATAAAGCTCTCAAGGCCATCTGTTCGCATACACAATCGCACCCACATCATATGGATTGATAAGCCATTCTATGAACGCCGGCCTGCATGACAATTACTGCAGTCTAATCAGGCCACGTCTTTACATGGGTCAGCGCTCGATGGCCTCTATCGACCATACAATAAATCATATCCCCCGCATCTTCTGCAGAACGCAGCATTACTAATGCATCACCACGAAAGAAGGATGGAACCGGAGCGCTCAAGCCTAAGCATCATTACCACTTACCTTGAAATCCTGTTTTAATTCTATTTCAAAAAGTTTTGCCATTATCAAACGCTCTGCAGGATCGCTTGAAGCCTGAAGAATGGAGGCATATTTACCAGCAGCAAGCCGCCCCATATCTTCGGGAGAAATATGCGCATCCATGCTTGTGTATACACGGCTTATTATACCGTTTATGCGGGACAAAAGCTCAGGATCGCATGCAATCGAGGAAGATTGAGTACTTTTATTCTCGACAAGTCGACCACTAACATCGGATAATGTCATCAAGCCATGGCCTGTCAGTATCCATGCTGGATTAAAACCATACTCCATTAGTTTCATTAGAGTTTGGCCACCCGGAATACTCAATCCACTCTCAATTTTCTGCCATCCTCTCGAGCTAAGGCCAGCGACAGTCGACATTTGTCGCTGTGAAAGACCAAGTGATTCTCTTAATTCCCGTAATCTTTCAGCAACATTTTTACTCATTTCGTGCTTTATAAGTACGAACCAAAGCACCAAATTGAAAGAAAGAATCAGTTGCCACTTAAAATAATATAACCATAACAATTAGATACAGCCATATCCACCTCCAAGAGAGACGGCAACTTTAAGTGTCATTTTTGTCTTGCAATTGGTATAATAGTTCGTATTATCCTCTCAAGGTCTTAGGGTTGAATCCACGAAGAACCGGCTTGGCGAAGCCGGGAGACAATCAGAAAGAAGCTGAGCCGTTGCCTTTGATGGCACATCGGCAACGGGGAAGTGTGAGCGATGCTATCACTAAATGAAAATCCAGCTAGGCATTCTTGCTATGCAATTCAGCACCTCATGGAGAAACTTGGGCTCACAGGTCGCGCTCATCATTGATGACGTAAGCCACAAACAGCCCATTTTGTTTCAGCAACAATGGCCTGCCTGCAACTATTGTTCTCATCAAAACCTAGTGCAAATCCTGTGAAAAGTCACTGCTAAAAAGACAGGGGGATGGGTATGTATGTCCGCATTATAGGTAGAATTGGCGTATAGAATGTCAATAAATATACTACAACGCACGCCTGTCTTTGTGACAAAGCCTTATCTGCCGCCATTAGATGAAGTTCTTCCTTATCTGGAAGATATCTGGTCTAGTAAAATCATAACAAATAATGGCCCTTTTGTTCTTGAGCTTGAGGCACAGCTAAAGCAGCTTTTCGAAGTTTCAGGCTGCTCGGTAATGAACAATGGTACATCCGCACTTGTGATTCCCCTTCTTACACTTCCAAGGGGTAGCGAAGTAATCACAACTCCGTTTACTTTTGCAGCAACGGTACATTCAATCTCCATGCTCGGACTGAAACCGGTATTTGCCGATATCGATCCGGACTATTTTGGTTTGAACGTGCAAAGCGTTGAGGATGCGATCACTCCTAACACTTCAGCTATTCTTGCGGTCCATACGTATGGCACCCCTTGCGATGTTGAGGGCCTGGCTGATGTCGCCAGACGTCATGGATTAAAATTAATCTATGATGCAGCACATGCATTCGGAGTTCAGTACAAGGGGCGCAGTCTGCTACGTTATGGCGATATCTGCACTCTCAGTTTCCATGCAACAAAATCTTTCAATACATTTGAAGGAGGAGCAGTCATTACGCCCTCCACCGAAGCCGAGAAGCATATCAATTTGCTACGCAATTTTGGCATTCAGGGAGAAAATGACATTCCTGAGGTGGGCTTCAACGGTAAAATGAGTGAATTTAATGCCGCCCTGGGTCTGGTGCAGCTGAAACACTTTGAAACTGCAAGAGCCATGCGCCGTAATGTGCATGACTGGTATGTTGATGCTCTATCTGACACTCCGGAAATAACTCTCATTTCACAGCGTCCGGATACGCAGCCCAATTACTCTTATTTCCCTATACTCATTAACAAGGATTGTCGCCAAAGCCGGGACGAGATTTTTGCTGCAATGGGAGAACAAGGAGTTGTCGCGCGTCGATATTTTGCACCATTGCTATCAGATGCCAAGCCATATCGTGACCTGAAATCTGCCATTAGAGAGCTTCTCCCGGTTGCCAATGATATCGGTGCCCGCGTGTTGTGCTTGCCAATTTATCCTGATCTGACCTGTGAGCTTAGGAAGCGCGTGGTCCACTCCCTCAAGGAAGCTCTGAGAGCTGCTCCTCAATAAACTCCGTATGTTCAGTGACAGGAGAGAAAATGAGATACCTGACCAGTATATTTATCGTGAGTATTGAGCACGCAAATCTTCGCGGGCCAGAGGTTGCGTTGGCATCAGCGGCATCTTTGTCTCTCTACAATCAATAAATCCTTGAAAAGCACCAACCATGGAACAGAGAGAAGAGTTGCGCACTGCGGGTAAATTGCCACCAGCTGAAGGGGCTATCATCTACGGTGCGGGTGGTCATGCACGTGAATTGCGCGATCAGATGCAGTCTGATGGCTGGATTGTTCACGCTTTCATCGACGATTTTGACCATAGCCGCAATATTGGTGATCAGCCTGTCCTGTCATTTGACGAAGCATACTCACGACATCCTGCAGCATTATGGTTCATCGCTATCGGCGACCACAAGGTGCGGCGCATCATGGCGGATCGACTGCTAAAGCAGGGATTGCAGCCAGGAATTTTTATCAGCCGTGATGCTATGGTATCGCCAAGCACTCAGATAGAGCCGGGAGTACAGATTTTCGCACGCACGGTCATCTCCTCGGGTACGCGGCTTGGCAGGTATGCGATCGCAAACTTTTCCTGCGTGTTATCTCACGATGTTGAGGTAGACAGCTTCACTACAATCTCCCCGGGAGTTCATGTGGCAGGCAATGTCCATGTGATGGAAGGAGCGTTTATTGGCGTTGGCGCCTGCATCAAAAATGGCAGCTCAAACAGAAAACTCATCATCGGTCCGGAAAGCGTAATAGGCGCCGGTGCATGTGTGGTAAATGACGTTCACAATGAAACTGTCGTAGTCGGCGTGCCTGCCCGGATAATGGGTAAGTATAGATGACTATAAAAGATAGAAGCATATCTCCCCCTACCCGCACGGGGATATGTATCACAGCGCTAATTGTTACTTATAATCAGGAAGAATTTCTGCGTGATGCTTTCAATTCTGTGCGTGAACAAACGATATTCGACCACATAAAAGTTATCATCTCGGATGATGCCTCAACAGACAGCACATTCCAACTAGCACAGTCCCTTGCGGAAGGGCTACCTAATGTAGCGGTGCGCCGTAATGCGTCGAACCTGGGGGTAATCCCTCACTACCGGCATATAATACCGCAGATAGATACGGAATTGGTGGCAATTCTGGAAGGAGATGACCTCTGGCATAATCCGGAAAAACTGGAAAAACAATCCGCGCTTTTCCACTTTTTGCCAGCATTGAACGGGTCATTTACGGGACATACCGTTATCACCGAGAGCAGCGGCCACCGCAGTCGCCACCCACTTCTACTGGGTGGGGAGCGCAGCGGATTCGCCTATTTCGAAGATATTCTGCAGGACAATCCAGGCGCTTCATTCAGCAACTGCATGTACCGCACCGCCATACTAGCCGAAGCGCTATCTAACGACATTACTCTCGTTGGCTATGACTGGCTGGTTAATCTGCTAATCGCCGACCATGGACCATTCGGCTATCTCGAAGGTGATTACGCCAGCTACAGGGTGCGCACCAAAGGCACCTGGTCACAGATGGAAGAATCGAAAAAGCTGGAGATGAAAATGGCAACAATATCAGCTGTTGCTGATTATGTCGGGCCTCGTCATCGCGCCATCATACAAAGCCTGATCAGTACAATTATGCTGACAGATACTAAAGGCATTCAGGAGTTATAATGGTCTGCGTATCTGTTGTTATGCCGTCCTACAATCACGCACGTTTTATCGCACAGGCAATTAAGTCTGTTCTGCATCAGTCTATGGGCGATATCGAGCTTATTGTCGTTGATGACCAGTCACAGGATAATTCCAACGCCATCATCGCAAGTATTGATGATCCGCGTTTGCGCCATATCCGCTTATCAAAAAATGTCGGCGCATGCGCAGCGATGAACATTGCCATCAGTCATTGCACGGGTGAGTACATAGCTATTTGCAATTCTGACGACATTTGGGAAAGACACAAACTGGAGCGCCAGCTGGCAGTTATTAAAACCATGCCAGAGGTTGGCGCAATATTCTCGGATGTCAGCTGGATAAACGACAACGGCAAAGAACTGAAAGGAGCCGCCCTGCCCCATTTCAGCACCGTTTTCGCGCAGCCGAACCGTTCCCGCTATGGCTGGATACGGCATCTGATTGAAACTGGTAACTGCCTTTGTCACCCGTCAGCCTTAATCCGTCGTACGGTATTTGAAACACTTGGTGCCTACAATAACATGCTGCGGCAACTCCCGGATCTGGATATGTGGCTGCGCGTGGTACAGGCCTATGAAATCCACGTCATGCGCGATCGGCTGGTCAGATTCCGGATACACGCCAACAACACCTCACAGCCAAACGACATCAATACGTTGCGAACCTGGCGGGAGCATACCTTAATTGCGAACAGCTTCTTCGATGAGGTCTCTCAGGACAATTTCTACCATGCGATGGGCATAGCGGATTTTGTTTCATTTCATGATGAACATCCGGCGACATTCACACGGGAAAAGGTCGCATATCTGACCAGATCCAGCTGCACCTTCCGCAAGCTGTTCCTGAAAATTGGCATCGATATGGCTTATCGCTGCTCATTAAAATACAAAGCCCCCATTCTGTCGGCGCTTGAATTTCATGCTCTAACGGCATCGCAGGCCCTGATTGAAGCGCAGCCCTTAATAACAACACGTCCTTTGGGAAGGCGCCTTTTGAGACACATTATTGGCCCCGTCATGTACGAACGGCTTCGCGCTCTCAGGCTTCACGCGAATAAAAATCTGCTTCCCTTGCTTTGACGCCGAATACCTGCGGATTGAAATGCTTTCTCTCTCCTGCTCAGGCAAACAAAGCCTTCCGCTGCATACATTCGACACAATAGTCCAGCGGGCCATTAATCAATCAATAACAAGGCTTCTTTCATGACGGATGATGCATTCTGCGATCTTCTTATTATTGACGACATCTATCCATCGTCATTCTCACCTTTCAGAACCATCGAGTATAACCATTACCTGTCATTTTTTAACAGCGCATTACTGTCTCTGGAAGGGTGGAATCTCTGGATCAACAACACCTCATTTGCCGAAAACAAGCACGAACAGGAAACTGCAGTCGGGACAGATCTGCGTATTTACGACTTCAAGACACAGTACAATATCGGAGCTCGCCTGGTGTATATCACCTTTCTTGGCAATGCCTCCCGATTACTGCCATATCTGGAAGAGCGCAAACTGCCATTTATCCTGCAGCTTTATCCAGGAGGCGGCTTTGCTGTAAATCAGGAAGATGTAGATGAAAAACTTCGCAAGGTGCTGACCAGCGACTTGTGCAGAAAGGTTATTGTTACGCAGACAGTAACGCGCAACTACATTCTTCAGGATAAAATCGGCTGCCCTGAGGACAAGATCGAATTTATTTTCGGCGGTGTCTTTAACAGCAATGTTGATTTTCAGTTCTCAAGAGACAAGAAGCTCTATAAACACGATAAGGATACTATTGATTTATGTTTCGTAGCTCACAAGTATGGCGATGATCTGGTCTCCAAGGGATACGATTATTTTATTGAGCTTGCCCATAAACTTGCCCCTCGAATTGAGAATCTCAGGTTTCATGTAGTAGGCGGCTATGAGCCCTCTGACATTGATGTTTCTGCACTGGGGAACCGCATTACGTTCTACGGTAGCCAACCAAACGGATTTTTTGCAGATTTTTACCCACGTATGGATGCAATTGTATCTGTCAATCGGCCCTTTGTGCTTGCCCCAGGTGCCTTTGACGGATTTCCAACCGGCGCATGTCTCGAGGCAGGTTTTAGAGGCGTTGCCAATCTCATTAATGATCCATTGGCCCTGAATAGCGCATTTGTTGATGGTCAGGATATTCTCATTCTTGACGATGATATCGAAAAAGACGTCGAGAAAATTATTCCTTTATTGATGGATCCAGCAAGACTTGCCGAATTGGGACAGGCAACATGTGAAAAATTTAAACAGGTGATGGATGTCGATCGTCAACTCTGGCAGCGCACCCGGTTGATAGCGGCCGAGATCAGTCGTCTTGAAAGTCTGGTAATCACCCGCACTATCCCCTCAGCAAGCATCGAAAAGGATGCTGAAATAAATAACCTCACTGCTGAAATAAATAGAATTGCCTGTATCGCGCATAATCATGAAGAGACAATCAGGGCAATGGAAACCCAACTGCTAAGCAGGAAATTTATCCTCAAAATTCTAGCCAGGAGAACTTTGGGACACCGCCTGTATAGCGCTGTAAGACATTGCGTTTTCTGGCTGAGGGCACGGAAATGATGTATGGTACAATATTGGTTCGTGGAGACATTGATCGGTTCTCACATAACGCTCTGTTCGCCAGGGAATTGACCGCAGCATTCCTGGAACGCGGATGGCAGATGCTGACTCTTGATTATATACAAGACAGCAAGAAGGTCTTCGATGCCCTGAAGGATCAGCAATGCAAGTTCTTCCTGACCTTCAATGGGTTCGGCGCAGAATTAAAATTTCCAACCATTCATCCCGGCCGACTTGAATCTGCCTTTCAGGTTTTTTCCAAGCCTGTCATTGATCTGATGCATGATTGTCCCGCACATGAATCATTGGCGCATCAGAAAGGTCTGAATTTCCCGCTTCGCCGCCTGTTCTCGACAGATTATCAATATGCCGGCATCGCTACAGATATGGGGATACAGAATGTTACCTTCTGTCCCTCCATCACCTTTCCTGCAGCGTTATCAGCAATAGAGCATCACAGAGAACGTGACATTGATGTATTGCTTGCGATTGGTACGTTATCTCCTGATCATACACGACAGCGAATTGATAGGGGTACGGTCAAAGGGCGTCTCTATGGTGCCGTATTCGATGAAGTGACTGCGTGCGCAGTTGCCGATTGGCAAATCGATCCAATCATTGAATTGAAACGGGTGCTCAGCAGTCTCGACATTACTCTGAATTATAATGTGCCGGACCATCGCTTCCTGCTGACGATAACGCTTGATTATATCAAATTCGCCCGCCGGCGAGATCTGTTGGCCGCATTGTCAGACTTACCCGTTACCCTTGTACCTGACCGGTCTGGCACCTATCCTAATTCATTCAGAATTATGGAGGCTCGCAGCGCTACGGAGCTTCTCGGTATGATGGCACGTAGCCGGATTGTTGTATGCCCGACAACCCACAATACAGGGCATCATGAACGTCCGCTATCAGCATTCACGGCATCAGCCGCTGTCGTATCAGCGCCAAACAGGCTGCTTTCAGCACATTTCTCCAATGGCCATAACATTGTATTTGGTAACAACCCGCAAGCTATGCGGGAGCATATCGAAAAGCTGATATCTGACACCAGTCGCGCAAGTGAAATTGCAGCAAGAGGGCATGACAGAGCTATGATGCTTTATCATCCCGCACACCTCGTCAGCGCTATTCTCAATCAGATTGGATGAACGAAACATATCTTGCGGTGTATGCCTGCTCAGAACCATTCCGCCGGACGTAGAAACTGGACATTCGATGCCAACTGAAGCCCGCATACTCTCTTACACCGATTGCGAAGCAGCTCTTGATGAAGTGCGCTCGCTATCACGTGATTATACGCATCTATGGCGAGAGTTTTCTGCAGGAGAATCCTTAATCGATGCAATGGCCGGGATCCGGCGTCAGGTTGATCCGGATAATCCGTATTTTTTCGGGGAAATGGCAAACGGCATCCGCTTCGCCGGTGACGCCAGAGATTTTCCCTCCGTTCTTCACGCACTATATCCAGAATGCAACGCACATCTTATAGGCGGCCTTATCCATGAACTGGGCGATAGAAAAGGCGATATCCTTGATATTGGAACGAACATTGGAGTGGTAGCAGCAAGTCTTGCACGCCATCTAGGAGAACGGGGGCAGGTCCATGCCTTCGAACCATCTCCCGATACGGCCAGAATGGCTGCAGCTACTATAGCGTTAAACGGGTTGCGTAACGTGACATTAACGGAGGCAGCAATCAGCGAGACCGATGGCGAGATTACTTTTCATGCCACGCCGGGAAACTCTGCCATTGCATCTGCAATACAGCATGATTTTTCACTTTTGAACGAGTGGCGCGAAATCAATGTCGCCTGCTTAAGCATTGATTCAATTATCAAATCCCGAAAAATAAATCACCTTCTATTGATTAAGGTTGACGTCGAAGGCCACGAGATAAGCGTTTTACGCGGCGGCTTAGGCACATTCAGACATCTGAAGCCATCGATTATTTTTGAATATTCGCCAGTTGCTGCTTGCCAACAGGGCCTGACATCACAAGAGCCGTTAAGGCTGATTAATTCAACAGGCCCATTCGCCTACAGAGCGCTGGTTGAGCCTCGAATTGATATCGACCATTTGCCAGGATTATGGCTGAGTTTCCCATTGGCTGAGCATGTGAGAGATCAGGTCAATGTATTCGCCACCCCCATATGAAGCGGCGTTGTAACGCTTCAAGCATACCATCTTGTTATTTCTAAATAATTTGCTAGGATTTTGACCATCGGGAGCAAAAAGAACGGTCATATGAAGCTGGATTTAAGCAAGAAGATCATTAACTTTCTTAGCCAGCACCAGGGGCAAAAATTCACTGCCCGTGAATTGGCCGAATGGATATTGCGCGCTTTTCCAGATGAATGCGAAGCCAAGCGTATACGTAGCAGAGCTACCATCACCACGCTTGATGATGACAATGCCCTCCTACAGCAAATCGTGGCAGAGATAGGATCCCAGCGTCAGCGCCTGCAAAGCCGCAGTCCTCATTTAAAAACAACAGAGGAGCGGCCCAGAAAATATTATTATACCACTCAAACGGATCAGGCTGAAATTGAGGAGGCAGAGTCCGATCGCCCTATTACAGCTTCCGATGAGCATGCTATAGTTCGACATTCTGAACATGACTTATACTCTATGCTCTCCGCCTTTCTCTGGGCAGAATATGGCATATATAGCAAGCGCATAGATGAAAAACGCTCTTCCAATAACCGCGGAACAAACGGCAATAAATGGCTTTATCCTGATGTGGTAGCCATGGAAGATTTAACTACTGACTGGGATCCAAAGATTAAGGCTTGCGTACAACAGCATGCAGACAGAAAGACCAGGCTCTGGTCATTTGAAGCAAAGCTGCTCATTAACCGCTCTAACGTACGCCAGACATTTTTTCAGGCAGTCTCAAATTCTTCTTGGGCGAACTTTGGCTATCTGGTTGCCGCCGAATTGGAGGGCTCTGATACCAAGCGCGAATTGCAGATTCTTTCAGCCTTACATGGCATTGGCTTTATTCTGCTTGATCCCAAGACCCCGGTTGAAAGCCAAGTGTTAATTCCGGCAAAAGAGCGGACTGAAATCGATTGGGATACGGCAAACCGCTTAGTTGAAGAAAATCGCGATTTCAGGGATTTTATTGAAGAGATAACTTGCTTCTATCAGACAGGGAGAACCAAGCCTTCTGATTGGGGGATTATCATCGAGGACTAATTTCGTTCCAGAGTTGCAATAACCTTCAATACCTTCTGATCGCATTCGAAGGAGCCCCACCATTGCTCTTGCTCCCCAATCTGACGGCGCTCCAGCATCAAGGTGAAGTGATTTACTCCCATCACTTTGGAGCAGGCAAAATCTCCCAGCTCGAACCATGCTTTCCGGGCGGATGTGGTGGCCGCGCGCTTTACCGTGCTGGCATAAATATCGAGCAGCGCATCAACTTCTGCATCGCTGCATTTGTCATTCTGGACATCCTCAATGATGGCTTTGTAAAATAATTTGCTCATGCCTATCACCTTGTTTTTGCAGTGTTTGTATAGACATGAACGCTCTCTTCCGAGAACATAGCAACTGAATAAAGAGGACAAGCTATTATATGGATAGATAATACATCAGCCTATTTCAGTTCTCATTAAAATCCCGCATTATATGTCAAATACCTCATAGATTGGATGGTAAGATGAGCACAGCAAGCAGATTACAAATTGAAAATTATTTAAAAAAATGGGTGAATTCGAGCGATAATCCTAAATTTGCTGTTCTTCTGGACGGACCATGGGGGAGCGGCAAAACATTTTTTATTGATAAGATTCTTAAAAAAAGCGACTTCACGGATAAAAAACGTATATATATTTCTCTATTTGGCATAGCTAATATTCAAGATTTTGAACGTCAGTTATTTTATGCGGGATTGTCACGAACTAAGAAGTTATTACATAAAGGAACAAACCTGTGCACGTCAGCAATATCAAGCACGCTTAATATAAGCAGTGGAAATATACTTCAAGGGTCAGTGAATATATCTAAAGCAGTAAATAAAATTATTGATCAAACAATCATATCCAATGATTCTATATCCAATTCTTTTATTGTTATAGATGACTTAGAACGATGTAACTTTAGCATTCCTCATTTGATGGGAGTTATTAATAATTACATTGAGCATGGGAATGCACGAGTTATTATAGTTGCAAACTCTCAGAAAATAAAAAGTAAAAAATTCCTGCAATTCCGCGAGAAGATTATAGGCCAATATTTTGAGCTCCCACCGGATCCGGAAGCTGCCATTGATGTTATTATTCAACAAAATGCAAATCATAAAGTAAGAAAAATAATTGAATTGCACTCCCCCCAAATAAAAGAACTATACAGCCTGTCAAAAATAAACAACTTAAGGGCGCTCTATCAATTCATAGCTCAACTTAATGAGATTCTTTTGTCAACGAATGAAAAATACATAAACAACAATAACTTAATTCGAAGTCTAATTGAGCAATTATTTATATTTTTTATGGAATACAAGTTAAACCTTGATGAATCTATAGAGAGATTGACACCTGATAACCTGCTTCCTGAGTTCGGTGCCGACGATCCAGAGAATAGGTTTTTTTATGTAACACAGACAGATACGAAAGAAACGCCGTCATCGAAAGCGCGGATAATACAAAAATACAAAGTTGGACCGTGGAATATTACAGTAATTACTATAAAGCAATGGATTTCAATTCTATCTACCGGTATCATCGATAAGGAATGGTTTAATAAGGAACTTTCCAGTGCCAGTGAGGTTTCAGGAATGGCAGACTGGCCTTCCTGGAAACGTTTGTGGCATCTATATCAACAGGACTTCTCTGTTGAATCACACAGCCAATTTGAAAATGACATAACTGAAATAATAGCAAATATTAATAATGGTAAATATATCGATCCACGGATATTCTTGCATGTTGCAGGTGTTTTACTAATGCTCTCCAAGGAGGAATTAATTACTGAAGATGCGGTCTATTGGCAGGATCACCTTATAAAATATATTGATGAAAAAATATATCCTAATTTAAGTTTAGAGTTCTACGATGCCATGCATAATCATATCGCTGGCTTTAGCGGATCCGGTTATGAAGAGCTCGGATATGCAGAAAAGAACAGCAAGGAATTTAGAGAAATAATTGATCATCTAAATCGTTGCATAGCTAAATGGTATGCTAATTGGCAAGAAAAAGATGTAGGAACATTTCTTTTAACAAAAATGAAGAATAATTATTATGATTTTCTAGGTGAGTTGATAGTAATTAATGGCTGCGGCACTCAACGTTTTTACAAGACGCCCATTCTAACCGCGATACCCCCCAAAGATTTTGTAGATGCATGGACTACACTACCAAGAATGCAAGAAAATATTTTAATTGAGAATCTTAAGAAACGGTATCAAAATCAACATAACCTTTTAGAGCAAGAGAGCTCCTGGTGGGAGAAAATTCAAGTGGAGCTTCACAATTATCAGAAAAAGATAATATTTCCCCCGCGCGCAGTGCAAATAAAATATCTTATTAATAACGTTGGAGATATTCTACAGATGCGCGATGAGTTGGGATAGCTCTGATGAAGACACTATTCCCCAGAAGACAGCCATTTCTTATACATTCGCATTCGAAGTATTGCGGCCTCAGCAAACGTCATCCCACAAAGCCCCAACATAAATCCAACTGCGCCCTCAAGCCCCGTAGCATGATACCCTATACTAGATAGCCACTTACACAGGATCGAGGTGACTGCAGGCGTGCCGTATCCAGCTGTCAGCCCGCCAACGATGACAGCGCTTGTCGCTGTGATGGCTCCATAACGGCCAACTACAAGCGAGCGGACAACACCTCCTGCAACACCGGCAATCAGATGCACCAGTTTCACGCCAAAGGCTGTAATCTCTTGGCTATTGTGAAATTCACTCATTCGCACTGCCCTTCTGCGTATTGGATGCTTGTTGCCCAAAGGCCCACCTCAGCTGCGCGACGGTTAACCAGTCCAGCTAGTACCTTGCTACCCACCTTGTTCCAGCGCGAAAGCTCGACTGGCACAGCGAGGTAATTGCCTTGGTTGAGCTTTTTCAGCAGTGTGGATTTATTAAATGCAGCCGCACCAACATTGAAAGCGAACGACACCAGCGCACCAAACTGGTTATCCGTGAGCGGCACCTTCACGGCCCGATCAACTGCGCGCTCAAATCGGGCGAGATCGCCCATCAGCAACTTGTCAGCCTGCGCCTGTGTGATTTGCATGCCGGGCTTTACATCTGGCCCTGTATGACCGTAACCGATGGTCAAGATGCCGGCTGGATCGCGATAAGCGATCAAGCGACATCCTTCCCATTGCTTCAGCTTTTCGATAACAAACGGCGTGACTTTACGGGCCATGATAGCCTCCATAGAAAAAGCCCACACAGGGTGGGCGATATGCATTGATCGGGGTTGGATGAGCCAGATAAGATCTGCGGCCTCATTGCACAGGCACATCTTTCACTGGCACATTCGAGATGATCACTTCTGACGCCTCAGTCGGCTGGCCGCTGGCGGTGTATTTCAGCTGCACCGGCTTTATCGCGGCCCAGGCGAACAGCTCCCGGATTTTCGGCACGTCATTCAATGTCAGGATAAAATTGCCCTTGAGGTTCTTCAGCACCGTCGACAACTCCTCAAACTCGGCACGTTCAAACATGTTCTTGCCGTAGTAATCCTCGACACCCCAGTATGGCGGATCGAGGAAAAACAGCGTGTGCGCACGATCCCAACGGTCTATGAATTTCTGCCATGGCAGGCATTCGATATAGACACCGGCCAACCGTTCATGCGTTGCCTCAAGCAGCGGCATGAGACGTGTGACATCAAATTTTGATGGATCGCCCGTGGATATTCCGAATGTCCGCCCTCCGACCTTGCCACCGAAGGACAGCTTTTGCAGGTAGAGGAACCGCGCTGCTCTTTCGAGATCGGTCAGTGTATCCGGATCAGTTCGCAGCAGACGCTCGAACTCTGACCGGCTTGTGAGTTGCCATTTCAGCACATCCAGAAACGCCTGATAGTGGCGCTGCAGCACACGGAAGAAAGTTGCGATGTCCTTTGACAGGTCATTGACAACCTCGACTCTTGGCCGCGCATCCCGACGGAAAAACACTCCGCCCATGCCCATGAACGGCTCGCAATAAAGTGTATGCGGAATGTCGTTGATCATTGGCACAAGCACTTTGGACAGCACTCTTTTGCCGCCGATATATCCTGCAAGCGTACTCATCGGACGCACCGGCTGCGGAGCCACTGGAGCATTGGTATGTAACGTAGCCATATCATTCAGAACCATTGTTGCCTCATAATAAAAATGCCGCCTCGAAGGGCGGCATGGATGGAATTGATAAAGGTTTGGATCAATCCGGAGAGAGGTCCGGATCGTAGGGAAACTGCACTTCAGCCTCACCAGACTTGGCCAACTTCTTCTTGCTCTGGCCGCTTTCAACACCGCGCTTCGCAGACACCCGCGTAGTGTAGCCAGACTTGCTGAATTCATGCGTGGCGGTATCAACCGTCCAGATCAGATCATCGATACCAGGTCGTACATCTGACAGGCGCAGGGGCTGGCCTGCTTTCAGATCCGGATTACCCAGCACCGAGAGTTCAAGCGTATCAGAATCCGCCTGCTGCTCGCGCGATTTGGCTTGTGCAGCTTTCAGCGCTTCATCCTCCGAGGCGTAGGTTTCCGGCAGGCTATAGGAGGCTGATGCTTCAGCATCGGATTCAATCTCGACTTCCTTGCGCTGTTGCTTGCCCTTGTCCTGCCATTTCGCTACGACCCGTTTATGCTTGCCGCGATCCGCAAACCGCACACGGCAGGTGCCGACGATGATATCGGAGCGATGCAGGACAAGCGTTGCCAGCGAACGACCAGAACCGGAAAGCCCGGCAGAGCGCTCTGCAAAGATCAGCTTGCCGTCCTTGAATGTCACCATCGCTCCGTGGCGCTCGGCCATGCGTGTCAGCAGGTGCATGTCGGATTCGTCAAGCTGGCCTAGCCAGTCGTACTTGAGCCCCGCCACCTTGTCCGACACGACAGGCTCAAGCCCATGATCGGCGGCAATTGTCTCGACCACCTCCTTGACGGTCTTGCCATCAAAGTGACGCGTCTTTTGCTCCTTGAGTGTCGCCCGCACATCGGCCGATTTGCCGCTGATGGTCATGCCAAAAGGTAGGCATGAAAGCTCAACTGAATCCACGACAAAGGTGCCCATGTAGCGGGTGCCGGTTTCCTGATATCCAAGCCATGCTCGTATCTTCGCGCCGGTTTTAGGGATCTCCAGAAAAGGGTTTCCGTCTAATAGCTCAATGCTCATTCCATCAGCCTCACTGCCAGCCTTATCCGTGATGGTCAGACGGATGAGTCTTGACCAGAATGCGCCAGCTACCTCGCGGCCATTGACCTCCACACTTGCAATCGGATGATGCATAGCACTATTCCCAAAGGGCGATTGTTTGCTGATTGCGATCTGTCACTGGCCTATCTGGCAAGATGATCTCGATGTCGGCAGCATATGGCTGCGGAATTGCTGCCAATCCTGGATTAGCGGCGAGCACGGCCTCAACAGTGCCTTTGTGCTGGCCGTAGTAGCGGTGGCAGATCAGATCGAGGATATCGCCATCGATGGTGGTGATTGTTGCAGCCATCAGAAGAACCCTATGGATTGAGAGGCCCCGCCAGATTGCCCGCTACCCGCTTGCTCAAAGCGTTTCAGCTCTATGCTCCAGGCGTTCTTGCATGGCGTGCCTCGCGGATCGATAAAGGCGCGCTCTTCGTTCACACTCTCGATCACGAATTCGCCAAATACCCCACCATTGAGTGAGACCAGCATCAACGGCTCGCCCTTTTGTGCAGCTGCGCGGATACCTTCGAGGTTATCCTCCCCGCCGAATTCTGCCGGAAACAGCACGCCCTTGATGGAGACAGTCTCGCTCTTGGGGCCAGTCCATTGCAGCACCTCCATCCGATCCACCACATCGACGGATGACCATGAGGTTGTAAGGCTGCGGGTTACATCGGTATAGCCAAAGCCGTGCGCTTCAAAAGCATATGGCCCAAGCGACATTGTGACAGGCCCGGACATGCGATATAATTCCTAGTTGAAGCTGCATCGTCTTTTTTAAAAAGAGAGGTGGAAATGAATAATATTGGCTCAGATCCTGAGAAGTTCATTGTTGAACACAATCACTCGGAAGTGTTTGTTGGATTCTTAAATGTTCCTATTGTTCCAGAGCCAGCTAAATGGCAGAGGCAAGAAACATACCAATTACTGACCGAAGCTCTTGAAGCAATTGCCAATACACGCGATCAATACAGTTCGTATATTGTAAATATACGATCGTCTAAAGCAGACATAACGCTTGATCGTGAGGATATTACCCGGCTTGTCGAATGGCATATCCTTCATCGACATCAATCATAATCAAACAACGCACCTTCCAGCCTGTGTGAGACCTTGCTGCTAATCTCGCGGGCGATGGCTTCTGGATCGATGCCGTTTGCACCTGAGATCGTGATCTGGATGTGGTTTGTCTGATTGACAGGTGGCCTTGTTGACTGGTGCGATACCGCCCCGGCAGCAGGCGCTTGATAACCTTGTTGCATAATCGCCTGAACGGTAGGTTCAGGCATCGTATAGGCACCAAGGTTGGGTGTTGCAGCAGCAGGCACTGCATAAGCTGCAGCCCCCAATGCTGCAGTGGTTTTGAGCAAGCGGGTGATGTTGGCCGGCAGGATGAACCCATCCCGCTTTGGTGCGAACAGTTCCGGCCCACGTTCACCGACAAGGTAAGTGCCGCCTGATGCAACAGGGCCACCACTTGCACGAGCGCCATTGATAGCCTGCTCGCCCTGTGGTGTGACACCAGGCACAGCAGCTGCCTGCCCAGATCCGCCAAACCATGAACCGACTGCGCTGCCAATACCCTTGGCACCTTCCCACGCCTTGCCGATCCAGCCAACAAGCGCCTGGAATTTCTCGATCACACTCATGATCGCAACACCAACAATGGTGCCAATGGTTTCACCCCAGCTGCGCCATTCATCGCCGTTGGACTGCACTTCACCGGTTAGCGCAGAGATCTTTTCCCATAGCCATGACACACCATCGAGAACCGGCTGGATCGCTGGCATGACGGAAGCAAGGGCTGCCTTCAGTCCAGAGCCAAAACCTTCAAAGAAGGCCACCAGTCCTGACCAGTTATTGTAAATCCATACACCTGCCATAGCGACAGCCACAGCAATTGCACCGATACCGGTTGAGATCAGCGCAACCCGCATTGCGATAAAGGCCCCACGCACCAATGCCATCGGATTCAACAGCGCCAGCAGGCTGCGGCCAAACATCGAAAGTGCCGTACCTGTACCAAGCCCTGATACAATCCAGCTAAATGAAGCGGCTGCCAGAGCAAGTCCCCGGAAACCGGCGATAAACGGGCCAAATGTTATAGCAAGCAGCATGCGTCCAAGTGAGGCAACAGCCCCACCAGCAGCCAGGATACCACGTGCTGACATGAGACCGATCGAAGCAATCTGCAGAAAACCACCCTTGAGGAACAACAACCCCCACTGCGCTGCTATCGCTGCCACACGGAAGGCGACTAGCCCACCAACGGCCAGAACCACATTGCGAACGAGCTTGCCATTGGCTTCTACAAACTCACGCACCTGATGAATGAGGGGCATCAGACCTGCTGCCGTATCATCGATAATCGGCAGCAGCGCATCGCCGATAGCTTTGCTTAAGTTGCCAAAGGTGTTGGTCAGAAGCTGCAGGCCGTTTTCTGTTGTTGCAGAACGCGCCTGATATTCTTTCTCGGCCGATCCCAGATAGTCTATTTCATTCTCAACAAGCCCAAGGTTCTTCTTGAGCAAATCGAGATTAGTGATGATTGGCCCAAGCGCACGCGCCTCATCACCGAAGAGCTGGGAAGTGACTGATGCACGCATATGCGCGGGCAGTTTATTGATGCGCTCAAGCACCGTTATTGTGGATTTGACAGCATCCTTTTGCATGGCCTTCGCCAGCTTGACGCTATCAATTCCCAAAGCACCTAATGCCTGTCGTTGAGCTTTGGTGGCGTTACCGCCTTTAACGAGCGCCCGACCCATGTTGTTGAACGAGGTGGCAGCAACATCCGACTGCGCACCTGCACCAACCATGGCCGCACCGAAGGCTGCAACCTGTGTGGCCGTAAACCCGAACTGCTTGCCCTGCGCACCTACGCGGCGAACAATATCGAGGACATCTTTCGCAGCTGCTGGCCCATTGTTCGACAGATGGTTCATGCTGTCTGAAAGCGCAGACACACCTGCGATCGACAGGTTGAGACCCGTCATCATTTTGGCAAGAGACTCGCCCGCCTCGCTTGCGCTGACATCAAAAGCCACACCAACCTTTGCCGCCATTTCCGTGAACTCGATCAACTGATCTTTCGGAATGCCCGATTGACCCGCAGCTGCAACGATCTGTGTCAGCTCTTTTGACGCCATCGGGATGCGCTCGGACATGTCCGTCACATCCTTGGAGAACTGCTTGAATTCGGCAGGCGTATCGAAGTCCACTACCTTCTTGACATCGGCCATGGCGGATTCAAATTCCATCGCCGCTTTGACCGGTGCCGAGATCGCGCGTGCCAGCGCATAGCCAACCGCAGCTGCTTCCACCATGCGCCCGCGCATGGCATCCATCTGGGCATTGTTCGCTTTGATGCGATCCTGAACACCTTTCAGCGCGGCATTCACGCCGCGCATGGGGCCGGTAACCTGATCAATCAGCGAGACGATCAGCTTGGAAGTAAGAACGGCCATGTTTGATCTCTTATGAAGCGCCGCTTTCGGCTTTCAGGATACGGCTGGCTGATGCGAGGTAGGCGTCAAATCGACCGATCTCCATATCCTCGATCTGATCGATTGAGGTGTGCAGATGGCGCGCCAGAGCGGCTACCGCATCGATGTGGGGATAGCCTCGTTTGCGTCTGCCGTCTGTCCAGCCAGACGGCTCCCCAACTTTCCCATGAGCGGACGGATTTCCTCGCCGATCTTTTCAAAGTCATCAAGATCCAGCTCTTCAATGACACCCATTGGCACACCCGCAACGGAGGCGAAGATGGTTATGCTCTTGCGCATCTCGCCATCCACCAGATCAGATGCAACGAGGTCTTTGGCCTTGAGTTTGCGGAATGTCAGGCTGGTATAGGTCTTGCCCTGATATTCGACAGGCAAACCAAGCTGCATCGTAATTGTATCGGACATCATAAGCTCCAAATGAAAAAGCCCGCACGAGGCGAGCACTGACAGCGGTTGCAGATTTAATGATTAGAGAAGAAGCGCGTTGCGAATGCTCTGATACTGGCTGACGCCATTCACCTTGATATCGAAGTCATCCATCTCGATGATAGAGCGCCCGCCGATCTCCAGCTTGAACTCATGCACCGACAGATTGAACGTGGTTTCAGCCTTTGAGCCTGCTTCCCATGCACCAGGATCAAACTGGCGCAGGAACCCGCGCAGATAAGAGATAGCGCTTGTCGTGGTGCCATCCTCATCAACGAGCGCACCCGTAACGAGAAAGTCCTTCACTACACCTGGTGCCAAGCCAAACAGGCCGATTACAGCCGGATCAAAGGCGGTTTCAACGAATGAGGCTTCAAGCTTGGAATAGCCGAGGTTTACGTCACGAGCCTTGATCATACCCGCGTTGCGGAATTCCTCGACTGTGACCTCGGGTGTCGGCAAGGTCACTTCCCGCGCCTGACCGACACGGGAGATGCGATCCACGAAGATCGTGGCGTTGCGTAGAATAAGGCGTGGCTGTTCAGATGCCATGTTACTTTCTCCTGATCTATCAAGCTGCGCTCAGAACGCCGTCACTGGTTTCAGCCAGCACCCGGTCGCGCAGAACGGCGTAGTAGGTGATGTCGCGATGCGCGATAATGCGGATGTCTTCCATGGGTGCGGGAGGCTCAAAAGCCACGCCCAGCGTTATGCGTCCCTGCGCCATGGTCTCATTGGTGTTACGCTCTGGATCAAGCCAGACACGACCGCCGAGGATCGCGCCTTCAGCCTGAAGCATCTTGAGGAAGGCATTGCCGCTCTCGATCAGGAGCTTGAGGTTTGCCATCGAGAATGGCCGATCCACGAAGTCGAGATAAGCACGCTCAATCGCTTCATTGATGAAGTCCGCTGTGCGGCGCACCGACAGGAACTGCCACAGATCATCGCCCGTTGCGACGCGGTTGCCCCAGGTGCGATAGCCCTCGCCGTTCAGGTTGATGATGGTGGCAACAGCCCTCTCGTTGAGGTAGTTCGCCTGCTCGCCATAGGTGACGGGACGGGTGATGCCAGTGATGCCGTTGATTGGCTTATTGGACAACGACCACCAGAACCCGAATTGCCGATCCACTCGGCACTGCACTCCAGCAAAGCGTGCTGATGCAGGACGCGGCACATTGGCATTGGCGACCGTATCCCAGACCTGCACTTTTGGATCGACGATATAGATGCGCTGGCTGTTGATCAGACTGCGATAGGCCACTGCGGCTTCATCCATTGTATCCGGCCCATCGACAAAGGCAACAGCGCGCAGCTTTTCCGTCACGCCCATCAACTCGGCCACTACCGGATTGATGGTTGTGCCTGCATTCGCTGTTGCAGTAGCACCGCTACCTGCACCGCCTGAAATGGCGACAGTTGGATTGACGTAGCCAAAGCCGGGCTTGCGGATGATGAAGCCGGTGATCTTGCCATCTGCGACAAGAGCCTCGGCAACAGCACCCGTTCCGCCTCCGCCGCTAAAGACAATGGTAGGTGCAGATGTGTAGCCCGACCCACCTTCAGTGATGGTCACGGCCGTGACGACACCGCCGACAACCGTTGCCACAGCCTGCGCGCCTGCGCCATCACCAGTGAACGTCACTGTTGGCGCAGTCTTGTAGCCGGAACCACCTACCGAGACAGCCACAGTTGCCACTGTATCAGAGGCCAATGTCGCGGTAGCGGTTGCACCCGTTCCACCTTGACCCGTGATCGTCACTGTGGGTGCTGAGGTATAACCCACGCCCTGGCTGGTAACATTGATGCTGGCAATGCCATCAACTGGCGTGGAAGCTGTAAAGCCTGGCGCGATCAGAATGCGAGGCTTCAGCCCGAACCTGCTTTCGCAGGCAAGCGCCGCATGAACGCCAGTCATGGCAGTGCTATCACCGACAATACGCGACAGCGTATCAGCCGCATCGACACCTTCGCCAACACGGTGCATAAACACCAATGGCCCATGCTGATCGAAGATGTCATCGACAGCGGCTTTCAGGGTGCCGGTATTGCCAAGCGTGCGGGCTTTCGCCGGACTCCCCTTGAGCAGGACAGTCTCACCTTCCGGCCATTGTGCGGGATCAGCATCGGGTGCAGTGCCGATAAGAAAGATAACCGCTGATTGGTCAGTTCTGATCAGAACCGGGTTTTCTCCGCTCTCGGATACGCGCGTGCCATGGTGAAAGGATATATCTGCCATTGATGGCCTCCAGACATAAAAATACCCGCCGAGGCGGGTGCAAATTGGAACCTGTGATTTTGTTGATCAGGATGGCCAAACGGGCACTACCGCCCGTGCCGTTGCTTCATCTGAGGCCGCATCGATCTGCGCCTTGGCAAACAGGCGCGCCTGTTCGACTTGGCCTCCAATGGCCTGCCATTGGTTATGCATAATCAGGACAACCGCTGCGACATCAGCAAGCGTGGCTCCTGTAATCCCGACTTCCATGGATAGGAATGGATATTCACCTGCACCATCAGTTTCGGCATAGCGCTGCGCTTCCGCAGCTTTGGCCTGATAGGTCATGGCCTGTCCGCTGCCGGAGGTAATGTATCTGTGCCGCTCAACCTCTGCTGCTGCATCAACGGCAGCCTTCAGCGCGACCTTCAGAGCATCAAGATCCACCGGCGGCAATGCCGGAGGTGTGAAAACACCCTCGCTGTAACTCCAGCCAATGGAGACACCTTCATCGCATGGGATTGCGTTAAACAGCGCGGCATCCTCAATGCTCTCAAGCAGGATGATATTGGTTACTTTTCTATGTTCAACAATTGCTGCAATTGACATCGCCTGTCCTCAATAACGAATGATAATCATGCCCTGGGCACCGCTTCCTCCGGCGTTGGTGTTGCCACCTCCTCCGCCTGATCCGCCGCCACCCGGAGACTGGCCGGGGCCGCCCGTGTAAGTGGTGACAGCCGCGCCAGCACCTCCGAATGCAGCGCTTCCACCATTGCCGCCATGGGCACCGCCTGAGATGTTTCCTGATCCCGACCCGCCATAACCGCCACTTATGTTGATACTGCCGCCTGTCGCGGATCCGCCAGCTCCACCGCTGCCGACCGGATTGGATCCGCCTCCACCACCACCGTTGGCAACCAGAGCGCCGAATGTCGTGTTGCCGCCATTTGCCCCTCCGCCACCTGGGTTGCTGTAGCCTCCTGCGCCCACCGTGGCCGCTATTACCTGTCCCGGTGTGACCGCGAGTCTGGCACGACAGTAACCTCCTCCTCCGCCGCCACCCGCAGATTGGCCAACGGTACCAACACCGCCTCCCCCACCTCCAGCGCCCCACAATTGAACATCGATGTAACTGACACCGGATGGCACCGTGAAGTTTCCAGATGCGGTCACGATGTGCAATCCGGCTTGAGGCCGCGCTGCTATCGCTGCATTGGTGAAAGCCGTGGTCGCAATCTGCGTCGTGTTCGTGCCAGTGCTTGCAGTGGGCGCTGTTGGCGAGCCGGTAAAAGCAGGGGATGCGAGCGGTGCCTTGTCATCGATTGCCAGCTCCAGCGATGCAAGATCAACGGCTAAGGCCTTGTCGCCTAATGCAGCGATGAGACCCGCCACATCTTCAAGAGCATGTGTATGCTCGGCAGGCGGAAAGTCTGCTGGCTTATCGGTGATATCAGGCCATGCAATATCATCGGAGGGTATTGCGGCAATTGTGGTTGCAACGAATGCCGTTGTTGCAATTTGCTCTGTGCTGGTTCCTGCTTCAGCGGTGGGCGCTTCCGGAATGCCTGTCAGTACAGGAGATGCAAGCGGTGCCTTATCCGCCACCGCCAGTTCAAGATCTGATACATCTTCGGCCAGCCCAATGACACTCCCCGCCAGATCAGACAGATCCTCGGCGATGGCTGCAACAGTCGATGCAGCAGCCTTCGCATCCAGAGCATCATCCAGTCCGACAACATCCGCAATTGCATGCTGATGCTCAATTGGCAGAAATGCGTCCGGCTTGTCTGCCATATCCTCCCACGTGGGAGGCGGCAATGGTTTTGGCGTAGCGGCTGCGACAAGAGCCGACAGCGGGACAGCAATAAGCTCTGCTCCATCAATCGCGGGCAACAGCTCATCGCCATGCAAACCTTCCCGCAAGGGCACATCACTCCGGGAAGCCAGATCAAGTGCATTATTATTTGTCATCACGCTCACCATCTGATGATGATCAACCCGGAAGCGCCTGCGCCGCCGGATGAGCTGTAGGAACTACCACCACCTGCACCGCCACCGCCGGGTATTGCGCCTCCGGCAGATATGCCATGCCCAGCTCCGCCGCCGGGACCTCCGAAGGGTGAACCGCCTCCGGCACCGCCCGTCACATCAGAACCGGCTGCTCCAGATGAACCATCACCGCCACGGGCATTGATATCGCCACCTGCCGCGCTGCCACCTTGTCCACCATCGCCGGAAGGATTTGGCCTACCACCACTGCCGCCGTAAGCGGTCATGGAACCGAAGGATGTATTTCCGCCGGTTCCGCCGCCACCGCCGAGTGCGCCAGCTGCACCACCTGCTCCGACAACGCCCGTAAACTGCTGGCCCGGCGTAACAGCAATCAGCTTGCGAGCATAGCCACCACCTCCAGCGCCGCCAGACGAACCACCCATGCCGGTGCTACCACCGCCACCACCGCCGCCCCAGATCGCAACATCAATTTTTGTCACGCCTGCGGGCACGGTGAAGACACCATATGATGTCATCACATGGAGGCCTTCGGGAATGGCGAGAAGGGCTGCGGCAAGGCCGGATGGTGTCACGGCGCGTGTTGTATCGCTTCCAGCTATAGCTTCGGATGTGGTTGCAAGCTCAACAAGACCTGTCCGGTCAATGGTTGCTGTTCGGGCGGATAGACTGGCTGGTGTTACAGCCCGTATTGCATCGGTGCCTGCCTGCACCTCGGCATTGGTGGCAAGTTCAACCAGTCCCCTGTCATCTGTTGTGGCATGCCATTCTGCCCAGCCGGATGTGGTCTTGCGCCAGTAGATTCCTGTATCAGAGGCGCAGACAACTGAACCAGTGGACGCAGTTGCCATGCGCCATACGATGCCGTTCCACATCATCAATTTACCGACCGAACCAGACCATGCCCCGGTTGGCGCAGCAGGCACCAGATAAAGATCACCCTGTACCGGTATTGCTGGTGGCGTCCTCACTGTCGCGCTGTTGACCGCTATAAATGGTGGGCGCATGAGGCGGGCAATATCCACGCCAGAATCTGGCAAGAAGTTCACTGTGATCTGCGCCGTGGATGAGACCGGAAACACGATATCCGTGGTCAGCTCCACAGCCGCACCTTGCCCCGGTGCGCGCTTCTCCACCAGCGGATGACGAGCGATGGCAATCAGATCACCATCCGCATCAAACACACCGATCTCACGGATGTTGAACGGCCCCTCTGTCTCAGGAATGACAGCAGTTACCCGCCACATCTGCAGATTGACCGGATCGCGCCCGCTTGACACTACCCCGTAGGTATTGCCGACACGATGCACCAGATCAAGCATAGTCTCATTAGGCGTGATCTCGGCCCCGTTGCCATCGCCCACCCGGATCGTTTGCAAAACCAGCGGCGTTCCGCCAATCGCAGCGGCGAGTTTCTGCTGCCCGGCAAGCGTCAACACGCCCAGGTAATCATTAGCAGCCATGGTTAGTCCTGTGATTTTTATTGAACAGTAATTACAACGCGCATGCGGCTACGAACTGCAACGCCTGCAAAGAGCGAAGCACGCGCACCAAGTTGGGTAACGGGATCGGTGACGGGCGATACGCGGATATGCGAGCGCACAACAGCGCCACAATTGACGGGAACGTTAGCCCCGGAAACATGCATCTCAACCGCCTCAAGCCATGAACGCACGTTCTTGGCCCGAAGCGAGATCCGCTCAATGCTTTTGACTTCGCTGTCCGTCCATGGGCGACCAAATGGCGAGGTCAGTTTGTAACGATAAGTATAGGGCTCACGGGGCGGAACAGTCTGCCACCATTCCGTGACCTCTATTCCATAGCCAAGCGCACCTATGGCGATCTGCATGGCGCCTGCACTGCCCTTGACGGCATGGAAGCCCCACGATGCAGCAATCACCGCACGCTGTGTCTCTTCAGGCCAATCACGCTGCCATTCATCAACTGACCACTCCCAGGCGAGCCATGGAAGCAATACAGCCGGGCAACGCTCCCAACTCAGAACATCAGGAATGCTCCATGCATCAGGTAGCTTTGCAAAGGCTGCAGCAAATGCTTCTGAAAGTGCATGCTCATATTCACTTGGATCAGGCAATAATGAGCGCTGCCGACGACCATCCCATGGCCTGCGACCAAACCCGATTGCGCGACCACCAACCGTGACCGGAATTCCGCCAATGACAAGCTGAACGACCGTGCTACCGTCATCATAGGACAAGGTCATTGAGCACATCCGTGGTGACGGTGATCGATTGCGCGAAGGCAGCCTCCTTGGGGCCGGGCACGATATTGGCAGCAGGTAACAGCACCTCGACCATTTCAATCAGCGCTTTTCCCCGTTCATCGACAATGCTGGCTGCAGCCGCAATGCCCGATACGGTCACAGTTGCACCAGCCTTATGCCGATCCGTGACATGGGCCGTCACCCGTGCCAAAGCCCGTTGACGGACAAGTTCATTATCCGGCCCCGGCAGCACTGTCAGTTTGACCGAGACATCATAAGCGATGACTTCTGCCGCCTCGACATATACGGGCCGATCCGTCAATGGCCGTACGGTCGCAGCGGATAGCTTGCTGCTCACCGCGTCCAGAACCGCTTGTGGCGCAGTCCCATCGCCGCGCTTATCAAGCACGATAACAAGCACCTCGCCCGGATCAACCAGACCGCTCTCAGGCCCATAAACGGCAACTGACTTGATCTGCGGATGCGCCTCAAGTGCCCACCAGATATAGGCTCCATAAGGACCAGCCGTGCTAACCGCCTCAACGGCCATCTGACGACGGCGGCGCAGTTCCTCATCGCTTTCCAGAATAGCCGGAACAGGCGGTATCGCCTGCGGATTACCCGGATCAATTACTCGCCGTGTCAGGCCAAACTCTGATGCACGTTGCTCAAGATAAATGCCCCAGGTGGAGGCAAGCATCACCGCACGCACAGCATCATTGTACTGCTGTTTGGCAAGCGTTACCCGCCATGCGCATTCCTCGATCAATGTGAGCGTAGAGTTGTTTTCGAGGAATAGCGTATCAGCCGCAGGAAGCGCCGAATTGATCGCACGCTTGGCATTCCAGCGGGCAACAAAGCTTGCGCGGATAGCATCCACCTCAGCTTCATAATTTGCCGGAAACAGATCAGGCAAACCGCCAAGGCGAGCCAGATCAATATCCTCAAAACGGCTCATAACCTGACCTCTGCCCCTCGGACACCTGCTGGTGTCGTATCACCCAAATGTCCACGCGGCAGATACTGCCCGCGAACCGTGATCGTCAACCGCGCGGAAGCCTCAGCCGTATTAACCTGCACCTTCTCCAGCCTGAACCGTGGCTCACCATACTGACGCCCCTCGATCAGGCGCGGCTGGAGTGCCTCGGCAACGGCACGGATGACGAGCAGCATATTCTGGCTGTTCATGGGAGCATCGATCATGCCCATTAGATCAGAACCAAACAGGCGGCGCATTACCCGTGTGAACCGAGGCGTAGTCAGGCTCAGACCGATTGACTGACTGACATGATCCCAATCGGTAATGATTGCACCTGTCTCACGGTCAAAGCCGACAGAATTCGGCACGATTAATCTTTCTTGGATATGGGCTTTGAAACGCTTTTAGGCGTTAGCAACACCTCTGGCAGCACGGGTGCGAGGCGATCATCATGAGGCGGCAGAAAGTACCTCGCCTTATCCTCGGTGAGCTCAACCTTGCCACCGGCATAACGATACGTTCCGGCCAGCCAGCCGGTTTTCCTGACTTCGTAAAGCGGCATAATGCCCTCCATATTCAAGGAATTAGTTTGCCGGAACGTCTGTTGTTGCAGGCCCGGACATGACACCGCCGTGGATATGCGTGTCACCAATGTTTGCGTTATTATGCGTGACGGATGCGCCCTCGAGCTTGACTATGCCTTTAAGCGTGATCTCGGCAGCTTCAAGCGTCATGGTGCCGTCTGTTATTGTAAGTTTGCTGTCACCAGCCGTGATGGAAACGGTTGCACCTCCGTCGCTGACAACAATACGGGTATCACCCACATCAATAAGCACATACTCATCGCCCTTCTGTGAAGGACGTGTGATGGTATCTGATGGCAGGGATGCCTCGATCTCTGCATCAGTCAGATCGCCGTTCTGCGAGCGGACACGCACCTGCTGACCCGTTGAAAGCGGAAAGTGCGTCCTGGCAGATCCTGCGGCTTGTTCCTGCCAGGGTATCCAATCAGACACAAAGCCGTTTGCCAGCTCAACACGAGCTTTCCCTTTGACTGCATCAACCTCTTTCACAGTGCCTATGCGCGAACGGTTGCGGTCGCGGCGCTCAAGCTCGGCTATGCGATAATTGAGCCTCGCAAAATGCGCCGCCAGATCGCTCATATCTGAGATCCTTTATCAGAATACGCATCTGGTGCTGTAATATCAGTGATCCTTGCATCACCTGGCACGCCCGTTGGAGAAGTAAGCAGAAGCGCATCTGCTTCCGGGCGCGTGAAACCAAACCGACATTGAGCTGTCTGCCAGTCATAAGGCGTGGCATCAGTTTCGATCTGGACACGCATCAACGCCAAGGTCGAGGCGATAACAGGATCAACAGTGGTTGGCTCATTACTCTCATCTGGATAAGCGGGATTTGGCACCCGCAGATCAGCTTCGCATTTATCGAAAAACGCCTTCATGGGCGATCCGTCTTTTAGCGGCTCGCCCCGCAGCGGATCGACCACCAGATCGGCCGTGATCCTGATTTGCTGCGCAGCCAGTCTTGTGCCGTTCTGATCACCACTGGTGCGCAGGCGCTCTACTGAACGAAACGTCAGGATGAACCTGCGAACGATTTCTGCCCAGCCATTATCCGGATCGGTCAGAACATCCGCAATCTGGCGGGCAACGATATCGGCATGCAGCTCGAAGGCATCGTCCGTATCAGGGATGCCCGTATAGACAGTGCTTTCTTCTGTCTCCGGATCAACCACCACATGAGCAGCAGTCAGTCCTGTTTCAATGAGGATCTGTGTAGCACCATTTGGTGCAAGCGCCCGCAACGTAACATCCGTCAAGCTGTCTTTCGTGCTTGATGCGTCTGTGTAGACCGCAATCCATGGCTTTTTCTGATCGGTACTCAGCGAACCATCAGCTGCCATATCAAGCGCACCAATCTGGCTATCGAGCACGTTATCGCCAACGAGTGTTCGCCCCCGCAGCGCCTGCACGGCAGCGATGCGAAGCGCTATGCGGACAAGGCTCATGCTTCCCCCAATTCGATTACAAGCCGTGAATGGCCGCGATCATCAACGTGCAGAACTTCAAAGCGCGGTTCGCCCGGTCGTGAAAGCGCTCGCACGATATCGCCCTGCTGGATAGCCGGCCCGGTGTAGGTGGCGCGATTGATGTGCAGCTCAGCCTTCTGGGCCGTGATGCGTGTGCGCCAGCTTTGCGATTGTCCGCCTGAGACATTTGAAACCGTTCCGCCACCTGTGCGCAGAACGGCCTCTATCTCGATCTGCAGCCGGGATGGATCGGGCTTCTTGCCTTCAAAAAAGGTGAGCCGAACCGGCTCGGCAAAGACATGGTTGACACCCACGAGCACTTTGTCGCGGATGTCGTGGAAGCGCGCGGGCTTCATGGTTCATACCATCAGGTGCGCCTGGCGCGCAGCAATGCGCCAGGACGGGTTGCTATATGCAGAGCGTTTGTCTGCACCTCGCCATGAATGCCCTTGCCATTCTGCATCGGCCACTGCTTGGCATAAAGACGCTGGCCGAGCGTGTTGACGGTCTCGATGTAATCAGCTGGCGCGTAGTAGGTACGGAACAGGCCTGGCACGCCGACCGGCACGAACTTCGCGCTGTTGGTCTGGATGCCGAGCAAGGCCCCGTCGTCTCCGCTGTCTTCGTTGGTGATCGCACCGTAGTTTTCCCAGACGATGCCACCGAACTCAAACATCGGATTGTCAGCACGGTTCTTGCCGATGTAGCTATCGCGCAGGATCTGTGCCTCGGACCAGCCCTTGTATGTCTCACGTACTTCAGGGTGAGACAGCAGATCGTCAAAGAAATTATCGCCAACAAACGCATGCAGGTAGGAGAATGGCACACCACCCAGCGCTGCCCGCGTTCTGCGGATGACACCAACACACTTCTTGCGCAGAACGCCCTCTGCCGGATTAGCATTATCCAGATCGAAGTCTTCTTCAGCAGGCTGGGCGACACCGAACTTGGTGAAGAGGTTCAGCGTCTCACCGCCCTTGTAGGTGACGATGCCCTGAATAGCGCCGATGCGGGAATATTCATCGGTGAGATCGAGATCGGCCACGTTCATGGCGATCTTCTGCCCGACGATCCCTTGCACGGTCTGAAGGGCTGTCTCACTGCCATAGGCGCGAATGCCCTGTACTTCGTCAGCAACTACGCTCCAATCGCGCTGGAAGTGAGGGATAGACAAGCTCTCGATTGAGCGCTTAGGCATATCACGCACTTCACCCGGTGCACCACGGGGTGAAGGTGCAACAAGCTGGATGGTGTCGCCGATGCGCTCCAGGGAGATCGTCAGCGTGGTAACAGAAGTCGCACTGAATAAGCCCAGCTGCCCGAGGCGGCCGGGACGGACGGCGATTTCATTGACGGCATCTGTCAGCGACGTGACGCTGAAGGCCGGATTGGTTGCGAAAATATCGAGCATGGCTCGCTCCATAAAAATACCCGCCGGAGCGGGTGGAAGATAGTCGGAATGATTGGAGTTGTGTTAGCGAACGATGATGCCGGACGCTCTTAATGAAGCGTTTGCCTCGGCCCGCTGATCTGCAGTGACGGCTGGCAGAAACTCTAGGCAAACACCAGCCACTTCAGCATCGCGGGTGATGGCTGTGATTGAGGCCGTCTCACCGACGCCCGTCTCTGCACCATAAAAGGCAACCGCACGAACGGCATCAACACCGTCAACGGCTGGATCGTAGGCAGCATATTCAAGGTCACCCGCGCCAATGCTCACTGCTACTTCAAAGACATCACCCACAACTGTTGCCGTGCCGCCTGCGGTGATGGTGAACTTCACGGCTTTGTTGAAAGCGGTGCCGTGGGTAGAGTTTCCGATCGCGACACCGTCGGGATCTTCCCACTTCACGGTGGTCGCGGCTGTCGCGATGCCACGGTAAATGCCAGGCTTGACGGCAGCTGATACGGCAGGGCTTGCAAGCGCAATAGTCGCATTGCCTGTGTTGCCCGCAACGACGGATGTCACTGCAGTGACATTGGCTGGAATGGCTCGCCCTGCCAGCATTTGTCCGGGCTGGATCGACTGTTCTGCAGCAATCACAATGGCATCACGCGAGCGGTTGCCGCTTGCTTCCGAAATCAGGAACTCGCCTGGATGGCGCGCTTCAGTAAACCTTGTCATGGCAAATCCTCTTGGTCAGAATGGGGTGTTGGCTGGCTTAGCGAGCCGTACCGTTGATGCGAGAGATGACCTTGCCCCAGCCATGATCGCCACGCGCAACGGGCGGCTGCGATGAAAGCCCCGCTCCAACTGCGCGTGCGGCCTCATAGGCATTGGCGTCTGGAGCGCTTGCATCAGATGCAACGGGAGCAGCACCAAGAGCTGCCTTGATCTGCTCGACAGGCAATTCCGTATCCAGCAACGCCTCGGCCAGCTTTTCGCGGCCCTTGGCTTCATCAAGCGCCAGCACAGCCGTGCGGCGTTCGCGATAGGCGCGAACAGCATCGCTGGCGGCCTGCATGCGGATGGTATCGATATCAACGGTCTCTGATGCCGCTGGCGTTGTGCCTGACATGGTTTTCTCCTGCTGTCTGATTGCGGCTTTGGCCGCAGGTGGCGTGTTGTTTTTGGGAAGCGTCCAGCGCCGTGATTTGGCTAGCGCTGTCAGCGGTTCCGGTGCCTGCGCATAGATGCGATAATCAAATGCCGCCCATGCTAGAGCCCGTTCTTCCTCGGACTCAGTCGCATAGCCCAGCTCAACGGCTTCAGAGGGCGTGAGCCACAGCTCCTGCTTCATAGCGGCGCGAACGTCACTGGCCTGCTGGCCACTTCGATCCGCGTAAATTGCTGCCATCTGAGTGCCGATCTTGTCGAGCAGATCGCGTTGCTTTTCGTGATCATCGGCAGTGCCAGCGCTAAAGCTTGCTGGATCATGGATCATCATCAGCGCACCAGCACGCATCACGATGTCATCACCAGCCATGGCAATGATGGAAGCAGCAGACGCGGCAATCGCATCAACCTCAACTCGCACCCGGCCTTTATGCACGGTGAGCGCGTTGAAGATCGCAACGCCTTCAGAGGCTATGCCACCGCCAGAGTTGATGTGAACGGTAATATCATTGTCGCGACCATGATCGGCCAACGCCTCGATTACCTGAAGCGCGGTAAAGCCCTCACCCCAATAGTTCTCACCCACCACACCATAGAGGTGCAGTGCGCCGTCCTGATAAATCGGCATTGTTTTATCCTTAGTATGGCCGCATTCGGCCAGTCGCGGCAAAGCGCCTGCGGCGTAGCCTCACGCCTTGTTGTTCAGCGCAAAGGCGTTCGGCCTCGCGCAGATCGGCGAGCAGCAATCCCATATCGGCTTTGGTGTATTTGACGGTATCTTCACCGAAGCGCGCTTCTGATAGCCCTTCGCCGTCACGTAAAGCCTCGTACCGCTCTCGCAGCTTGTTGGCCTTCTCGCACCAGTCGATCATCATTCCACCTTCGCTGGTTCACGTTGGCCCTCAGCTGCCATGCCATTCGGGCCAGCCCCGCCGGTCATGCGTTCAAACGGAACGGGAAGGCCCTGTTGCAGCAACAATGCCTTTTCAGTGGCACGCTGCTGCGAGACATCTTCCCAGTTTCGGCCCTGCAATGCGCATTCATCCGCCAGCGATGACAGACCTGACTCCAATCTCACCTTTGCAGCCATAGCCGAACGATAATCGTCGGCAGTTGGCTGGCTTGGTCCCTGCCATTCCGTCCACGTCACTGCAGAACGATTGGCAGCAAATGCCGTGTAGCCCCCCTTGAACGGGATCTGGCCGGTGAAAATCATTTCATCCAGCCAGTTCTCGTAGATTGCCTGGCAGAAAGGTGCGGCAATCCGCTCGCGGCGGCGCACCACAATCGGCCAGACCGACGAAATTCCCATGCGCACTGATGAATAGGTTGCATTGGAATGATCCATCGACAGGCTTTCAAAGGTCACGCCAAGAGCGCGCGCCATTTCCCGCTGAAGGTTCTGCGAGAATGGTAAGTACTGGCTACCCGGCGTTTGAGCCGTATGCATCTGGAAGTCTTCGCCTGGCCCCAGATGATTGATCCGGGCAGGATCATTCATCGAGATGCCACCACCATCCTTCAGCTTGGCGATGCGCTGGCTCCAGACCGAATGGAGATCCTCTTTCAGCTCTTCATCTTCAAGTGCGCTGATCGCTTCAAAGGCCTCAACCGATGGCTCCGGGCTTTTGATGGTTGCGGCAAACACCGTCTGCATGAGAGCAGTTGCAAGTGTCGCATCAGCCAACTGATCAAATTGCGCTGCAACCTTCATAATTGGCGCCAATGGCGAGATGCCCCGCACACTGTCAGGGTTTTCGCCCCGGTCCATGACATGGATCACACGGCGCAAACCGTTGCCATCCCATGCGGGAATATCAACCTCGGTCTCAATCCCAGCCTCCCGGCGCAGGAACCGGTAATGCGTGGCGCGGCCATTGCTATCGTGAAATATCCCCTGATCGAGACCGGCAAACTCCTGTGTCTCGCGCTTGAGCCTGTGCGGCGCAACCAGCGAGATCTTGGTCCCGACCCTGATCCCATAAAGTGCACGCTGACGAACAGGGAGATAATCCAGCACGCCAATCGCTTCACCCCCTGCCAGGTAGTAGCGAATAACCCCGTCGAGAATTTCCGGAATCGTCGCCTTTCCGGCAAGATCACATTCCTCCGGCGACCATGCGAACTGCCGCCAGCGTGCTTCAACCAGTTTGCAGAATGCAGACTTTTCCGCATCCGAATAGCCAAGCCGGGTGAGATCCGGACGGCAGCTTAACTGCAGCTCATTACCGATGGTGTCGGTGATGATCTGTTGTGCAGCACCCGCAAGCCAGCCTGAATTCTGCATAAAGTCCCATGCGAGGGCAGAGGCACGCTCTGCCGCTTCGCGAACATTCACGCCACCATCGCGCGTGACCGCGCGGCGCATGTGCAGAATGCCCGAGCGATCTCCGCGCAGATATTGCGCACGCACCGGTGCCGTCTTCGCACCCGGCTTGTTCGTGCGTGAAGACCGGCGACGTGTCATCGATACGCGCTCCATCGTTGCCGCTGCCTGGCAAGCGGTTTTGGTTGAGGTGTTGCAACTTCGGATTCTGGTTGTTCTTGATGCATGCCGATATCTGGCTCAGTCTCGCTTGCCTTTGGCTGCGGTCGCGTGCTGGCAAGGCCAGCCATATGATCTTCAAGATCAAGCTGTGCTTCCGGCAATGGCATTTCCCGCTCAGCCTCAAGCCTGTCCCAGCGGGTTTCCAGAAAGTCACGCACCCCGAAATGCGTGGCCGCTGCTTCCGCCTGCACCATCGTGTCGAGCATCTCGTTCTTCTGATGCACCTTCACCCAGCGGTACTTGATGAAGCCATCGCGCTGGCGTTCGGGCTTGCGACGCTCTGCCGTCAGCTCCAGAAAGTACTCATCCGCCAGACCACTCGGAATGCCGACGTAGCCACGAGCTAACGGATCATCGCGCATGAGATTGCGATAAAGCCCCATCTTGAACACTGACTGGTTGATGTTGAAAAACCGACGCGAATAGCGCAACAGCTTGCCCGTCTTGCGGTCCCGTTCTTTCTTCACCAGAGCAATCAGCGGCACGGCCTCGCTATAGACGCCGCGCACCATGATCACTTTTGATACCGGATGTCGACGCGCCCAGCCGAACACATCTTCCGTCGAGTCATTGCCGTCGATAGCCAGCCGATCAATGCCGATGGCGCGACCGGCAGCATTGCGCCAGGTTGATTTGAGCAGATCATCAAGCCCATCGCGGCATTCCTGCTCGCTGATATGGCCGTTGATCACGCCGTGATCGATGACAAACCGCCGCCCATCCCGTGTCCACGCGACAGCCTGCCACGCCACAAAATCCTTCTGGCAGTCGACACCAACCGTGACTACGAGACCACCCACCGGGATGGTGCCGCGCTTATGCCCGGTATCATCTGCACGTTGGCGCAACATCTCCCATGGCGGCGCTTCACCTTGCGCCTGATATGCCTTGCCAACCGTATCATTCAGAAATACCTGCTCGGCGGCAGGATCGCCCTGCGCTTTCAGATATTCCCGTGCGATGCGCTCAAAGCTCTGCAGGGGCGAGTATGCTGACCACAGATAGAACGAACGATGCTCGCGGGCAGCCTGCGAATTGCGCGCCACCCATCTGCCATGGCGCAGCATACCTGGACGGTGATGCTCCATGATCAGCGCGCCACATGCCTTGCAGGTGAAGCACGCTTTCTCAGGATGTTTGTCGTCAATCGTCTCCTGGAAATTCTCCCAGTCAAGCGTCTGATATTCACCGCAATGCGGGCACGGAACCTCAAAGTGCTCCTGCGACCCCGCCAGAAAATTCCGCGTGATCCGACAGCCCGGTGCGACCATCGGCGTCGAGATCTTGAAGACCTTGGCAAACTCTTCCGCACGCGAGCGGCTATCTGCCTGTTGCTCAGGATCACCGGCCGCGTTGATATCCCACTTCGACAGGTCATCCTGCACCTGCCTGCGGATCGAGATCATTGACAACGAGGCTGGCGAGTTCGCACCCGAAATCAGGATAGCACCACGACCGTCGATCCGCTCCTTGTAGAAAACGCTATCCGCACCATCGCGTGATTTCGACGAGAAGATGCTCCGCATTACCCGCGTGTTCATCAGCATCGGAGCGAGCTTCATCCGGCTCCAGCGACGCGCGTTATCCTCAGTCGGGTGGACGTAAAGGATATTGCTCGGGGCTATATGGCTTGCGCCCAGCACAAAGATATTCGCCAGCACCGTACCGCCCAGCTGCGCTGACTTCGCAAACGTCACAAAGCGGCATGGATCATCAGGCCCCAGTGCGCGCAGGATCTCCGAAAAATACGGGAACGCATTCGGATTGTAAGGCCCAGCCAGAGGAGACTCGCGTTCATCAAACACGATGTTGCTGGAGGCCCATGCTTCAAAATCAACAGGCGGCGGAGGCTGCAATATCTGCACCATCGCAAGGCGAACAAGACGCGCCGCATTCGCAAGAACAACCGGCATGATTGTTACTCTGCCTCATCTGCGGCTTCGATAAATTCCGGCATGTCTTGCGCCTCATTCTTGCAGCTTGATGCCGCCCGTTCGCGCACGTCCCGAAACTGCTGACGCAGCAGATGCAGCACATCACGTGATGGCAGCTCAAACTGGCCTGCAATGGCAGATGCAAAATCCGGCAATGCTCCTTCAAAGATTGTCAGCATCGATCCGGCCAGTCGCGTCATCTCGATCTGTGCATCCTTCGATAAGGTATAAATCCCGCGTGCAGCCATTTCCTCGCGCTGCATACGCGCGGTCGTCATCTCGGCTTGCGCCAGTTTCTCGGCGGCAATCCTTGCCTCAACGGATAGGGGCTGGTGTATCGGCGCCTCGATGCCCTCATCAGGCAGTCGCGTGCCAAGACCATTGAGGCCATAACGCTGACTGGTGCCGAGCCTCAAACGCAATTGTTCCGAAGCAGGCTTCACCCGGATTCTGGCACTTCGGCCTTCACCCTCCAGCCCGGAGGCATCGATCTTGCCCTCGGATATCCATTGCGTAACGCGGCCGGGCGACACGCCGCACAGCATCGCAAACCGGGATTTGCTGACGACATCAGATTGTTCTGTCATCGCTAAAATCCTGATTTTAATTTTAGCCCCGACTTTAGGCTTCGATTTGAGGTATATCTGGCGGAACCTCGGGCGCTTTCCTGCCCGCAGGTGGCCGGGGGTGACAAAAGGGACCCGAACCGGGGGGCGTCAACCGCGAAGCAGTCGCCCGATCTCATGGCGCAGTCGCTGCTCAAGATTGCGCTCCACCGCAGCATGCCATGCCTGCACGGTCTCACCCTTGACCATCTCGGCCGGAATGATGACGCCGGAGCGCACAACCTCAAACTGCCCCTCGCCAGTTCTGCGAAAGACCTGCCCGTTCCAGTTTGACTTGACGATGCGCTTCTTCCAGACCCAACCGGCACGCGTGAACGTACCTGCAAACACCTTGCGCTCTCCCCATGGAGAAGCGGCCACGCCCTTGCGGGTTTCCCGCGCCCTGAAATATTTGAGCCGGATGTCACCGCCACGGGTGGTCATCGTGTAGGACAGATCACCAAAGTGCGGACGCTTAACCCGGACAGCCCGATGGATCACCCGCTTTTGCGGTAACCCTGTTTGCTGCGCGAGCGCACGAACGACTTGCTTGCGAGCACCATCGCCCGTTCTTGCCAACGCACGCTGCATGGCAAGAGGAGCTTTCTTCCCCAGCGCACCCAGCTGGTTGCTGAAGTGCGCCAGCACGCCATCAGCTGTAATGATCAAGCGCATGGCAGGCTCCGGACAACAAAAAACCTCGCGCCGGTTAGCTGCGAGGTCATCTATTCTTTGTGGCTTCTCACCATGGATGAAGCTATGTCAAGCTCACGTCGCATGTCAAATTTTTGCGGGGTTTTTAAAATTCGGCCTCGCACAGATCATGTGCATGAATCATTTCCCATGGTCTTTGCAGGCGGCTTGTTGGCGTAACGAGGATTGTTTCCAGCTTGCCCGCAAGCACCTCCGTCAGACGCTCCAGCGACTGGTGCCAGATTTCGTATTCGGCACGGTGCATGATCAAGTGCACTGGATCCGGATAAAGCTCCTCTTTCCGGTAGGCATCCCTGTACGGACGACGCGCTGAACGATTGAAGCCATCCACCTCAACCGTGATATATTCAGCTGCAATACCGAGCTTGTCATCAGCTGATGAGACCTCGACCTCTTCAAGCCGGAACCAGAGCGGCTCACCATTAAGCGACGTAACAATCCGCCGCCTGATCGGATAGCCTTCCCAGTCCGGTGTCCCCCCCAGAATGGCATGACGCTGAACGAGCGCAGCAGGTCTTGCCTTCATCCAGCGCTCGGCATTGGTTTCAACAGGCGCAATCCGTTCAAGCGCACGCTCAACAGCCTCGCGCCCCAGCGTACCAAGGTCGCGCATATCCGATAGCGGATCCCAGCCATCAGGCACCGCCACGGGACAGTTGTTGAGCTCAGTCACCGCCTCATGGATACGCACTGCATCCTCATGAGGCACATCAGCGCCTGAGAAGTCCGGTGCAAGTCCGAAGGCGTTTTCGGGGCGTGGCGATATATCGACCAAGGCAAGATAATCACCAAAGTGCTCAACGCTCTCCCAACCGCGCGGCCATTTGGCTGGTGTCAGCCGCTCGCTTAGTGATGGCGCTTTCGGCAGCTCATCCACGTACGCCCAACGCAACGCCTGTTCGATGCCCATAACCCGCATGGCTTTCCCCCTGATTGATATCCAACCTATCCAACCTCTGAAATCAAAAAGAAGAAGGTTGGATAGCTTGTAATGCATTGTTTCGATTGCTGTTATCCAACCTTGCCAACCTATCCGACCTCATTTGCCAATTTTGGCGTGTGAGAGCGGGACCTGTAGGCGTTACCAGACCAGTACGCGCACGCACGCGTACGCGAGAAAAGGTTGGATAGGTTGGATAGGTTGGATTTCGTATTGATAATAAATACGAATTTCTATCCAACCTCATTGCAGATATCCAACCTCAGGTTGGATAATGGGCCTTCTACCCCTCCATGACCGGTCTCTCCCACGGTCAGGTTTGCGGCCATGCCACAGGCTGTTGCAGCGCTTCTGAATATGCCGCGCGACAGTCCTCGAGCGAGGGCAGAATGAAGCAGTTGCGCTGCCGCGAAACGCCCGTCTCATCGACAATGCTGATCTTGCGACTTTGCAGTCCCGGCACGAGTTTCAAGAGCTTCATGCCGAGTTCCGTTTCTGCAGCCTTTCGACGAATGCCGATGCGCTCGGCTGCAGCGATGTAATCATCCACCAGCACGGATTTCTGCACACTGGTCGGCCACGTCTCACCATCGCGGGTGACGGCCCCACGCATCAGCGCCTCATACCACCACATCTCAACGCTATCGAACGAACGCACCTTTTGCTCAAGCAACGCTTCCGTGCGCGGGATCTGGCGAAGGTTCACGCTTTCAAGATCAAACGCCATCAGGTCTGCGAGTAGAGCCTCACGCCCGCCGTTGTTCAGCTCCTCGTCCATCTCGCGAAAATAGTCGTGGTTTTGTGCACAGCGCGGATCGACATCCAGCACACAGAAACGACGCTCATCCATGCCCGCCGGTATCACCCAACCCTCATTCGAGGTCATGATCAGCCGCAGGTAGTTGGTGAGCCTGATCGGATCAACGCCCTTAGCCTCAATCTGCTGAAACGGCGATGTCACGAGCCCCTTCAAGCGCCCTTCGGCTGCCTTATCACCCGCCCAGACAGCTTCATCAGCCTGCAGCAAAAGACACGACGCCATATGCGCATTGAACTGCCCCACGACATAGCGCGGATCATCAACAAGGAAGTAGTGTCGCGGACAAAGCGAGCCGAAAACCTCCCCCACTTTGGTCTTGCCGGACCCCATACGGCCGCGCATCACCAGTGCCACGCCAAGGCGTTCTCGCGGGCATTGCACCATATGTGCGAAGAAGCCGAATACCCATCGGAAGGTCGCTTCATCGCTCTGGCAAACGTTGTTCAGCAGATGATCTCGAAACACCGCATAGCCGTTATCTCTCAGTACCGGCTTCACCGACCACCCAGACCACAGGTTGAGATAATCCGCCCGACCTTTGGCGTTATCGGTATCGGGATAAAACTCGATACCGCGATAGCTGCGCCGTCCCTTATCGCCTAGCCATGCATTGGCCCAGGTCATGGGTTTGATCTTGCCATCACCGCCACGGATTTCTGTCCAGCGGTTGGAAAACCACGCGCGAAAAGCCTCGAGCATCAGCACCCGCTGCTGATCCTCGACAGGCGCATCAGGTTGCTCCAGATACACAACCGCCTTCGATCCCATCAGCACAAGCGCATGCTCGCGGTTGATATCATCAACGCTGTAGCCGAAAGTTCGCGGCTTGGCAGGGCGCGTTTTGGTAGATGCTGGTGTCTTGCGCGAAAGGCTCTCCACCCCTGTCTGGCCGGTCTCTTTCAGGGTGAGGTTCCCGTCATAGATTATTTCGGCATGTTCGATGGCGGCTGCTATTGCGTGGATGGCGTCATTGCTCATTCTCTGCCTCCATCGCGTCTCAGCATGTCATTGAAGTCATACCCGTCACGTGCCCATGCCAGACGAATGGTTCGCCCAGGAGCGGCAAATCTTTGTGCTGCGCGACGCAGGGTTGTGCCTGTCAGGAAACGATCACTGTCGCCATCGCCGAGCAACACGATATCGGTCACGCTGTCAGGTATGGCTATTCCGGCAACCGACATATCTGGCACCGGTCCGGGCATGCGACGTGACACGCCATTACGGCTAGTTTCGACCGGATGTGGCACCGTCTCCAATGCTCGCCCGCCAAGGTTGCCCAAATCAACCGATGACCAGAATGCTGTACGTGAAAGGTCGCACCCTGCACGATGCATAACCGTCCATGCTGAGAGCACCGTCTCGATGCCCTCTCCCAGCACCAGCCGGGAAGGATTTTCGCAACCAGATACCAACCTGATTGCATTGCCCTGTTTGACGCCGCGCACTTTCTTCGCGGGCAGTTGCTCGCCGGTTTCAGGATCAACGATCAATGCCTTGCCATTTATCTGATTGAGGTCAATCCAGGTGATGTGTAGTCCACGGAATGCACCTGCAGCATCCTGAATAGCTGCTATCATGGCATGGCCTTGATATATCAGCCGCGCCCTACCATCAGCGCCTGGATGAAAATATTGTGCTTCAAGCGATGATCGCAGCACGCGTGTGTCCGGCACATCGAGACCGCGCAATTGCAGGTAATCTGCGACCACCGAACCCGATATATGCGGCAAAGCCTTGCTCCATATATCCCAGCATCGCGCACGTTCATGATTGCGGCGCTCCAAATTCTTGCGCTCTTCTTGCTCAGCACGTTGTACAGCCCTTGAGATAACTTCAGGATCCGGCTCACTGGCTCCTCCAAGCGTATCAACTGCTTCACGGAAGCTCTTGCCCTCAACGCGTTCAATCAAGCGTATGACGTCGCCACCATCGCAGCAGACGGCGCATACCCACTTGTCAGCTGCTGCCTCAAAACGGCCGGCCGTGCGTGACGCGGTATTGCCCGAGCAAATCGGGCAAGGGCCAACCCAACGGTTGCCTTTGTTACGCAAGGCTACATAGCGGCCTGAAACCTCATGCACCGGATTGCGCGCGCGCAGATCATCGAGCACGGCATCGGGAATGCGAGCCATGTTCAACTCTCCACGCACAGTTCAGCGGGCGAAGAAAACGGGCCATCTGAAACTCGTAGCGGCGGACGCCACTTGAAGGTATCCTGCCAGCTTTCCTCGACATCCTGATACGGATGCTCCGCCCGTCGGTAAAGATCGGCCAGCGCTGCGCAATCACGACTGGCAGCGTCATGATACGCGCGCGCTTCATCTGAAAGCGCAGAGTCCTGCGCACGAGAACGATGGGTGTGCTTCAGCAGCTTCAGGCGCGCAATAACGCGCTGACTGTATTCGCGGCGAGCTAGCGCCCTTGTTATGAACGCAAGCGAGGTCATTCCTGCCATGGGACTACCTCGTGCCATGTAATTCAGATGCTTCACGCATCATGGGATTACTCCGATATCAGGATGGAACACATATCGTTTCCTGGTTTTCAGAACAGTGGTACGTGTATGGCTGAATGGTTGCGGCTGACTGGATCATTCCTCGCCAGCTACTGAACAATGCATATGCCGCCAAGGGAGCAGGCGATTGCTGAATTGAGCAACGGGAATCACACAATCCTGTTTGGCCAGGCCATCACGCCTTATGTGAACGAATGAGTGGACATGACAGTATGTATCGGTATTATTACCTTCATTGTCAACGGTAAAATTGCCGCTATAAACAATCCACAACATCGGTTAAATTACCGCATCATGGAACTTCAGGGAATCCTTGCCCGGATAAACTACCGGCTCGAAAAACTGGGACTGAACAAAACCGCAGCCTCAAGACTTGCGGAACGTCCCGACGCGATACGCAACATTGAGCGAGCCATTAAAAACGGCGGTCGCCGTGGCGTCAGCACTGATACGATCGCTGAACTGGCACGAGTGCTGGATGTATCCGTTGAATGGCTGATGACAGGCGTCGGTCCGGAAACGGCAACGCCCATGACTTCCATGACGCTCGTACCTCTCATATCATGGGTTAGCGCAGGAAAGTTTGAGTCTATCTGTGACGTTGAGCATCCCGGCGAAGCCTTACGGATTCCGGTAGCCGGGCTCCCCAAAGGAGACTGGATTGCACTGGAAGTAACCGGCGACTCAATGGATCGCCTGTCCCCTTCCGGATCACGCATCCTGATTAATCGCAGGGAAACGGATCTATGCTCTGGTGGATGCTATGTTGTCATCACAGAGCAAGGTGAGGCAACCTATAAACGCTACCGCAGCAATCCGGACAGATTCGAGCCAGTCTCCACAAATCCTGCCCACGAACCGATTTTTCCCAATAGCCCCGTCACAGTGGTGGGGCGCGTACGCAGGACCCTGCTTGAGCTTTAATTAAAGAGCCGCCTTGGGTAATTAGCCTCACAGACAGTTGAGGGGTAGAACAAGCACCAGTGTGGCTTAAAGCAAGAGGCCAGATTATCCTTTATTTTTACATTTGGGACAGCCAGTAAGTAGCTCTTCGAGTACCTGATAATAATAGGGTATGAAAATTCGCATTCCTGAGCTAGATATATCATCATAAGCTAGAGTCTTACTTTTTATTTTTTCGTCACCTAGCGTTATCTCATTATCCGCAACCAAGATCTTACTAAGCGGCAATGCATGCGGATTATAAATCCTTACATTGCCCGGTTGCTTCTCATATGCTTCAAAATTATCCCCGCTCTCCCCATAAGCTAGGTCAATTGCCTTGATCCAATTAATTGGCTCTGCTTTTTTGCACCAATCTATGACTTTCTCTAACTTTTCTGAAGAAAATTTTCTGGCAAAGTCCCCATGCTCCTTACAATGAATAAATTCAGCAAAACTTCCCAACAAATATTCATAAGAATGCTCTCCCGCCGTTAAAGGCAATCTGAAATAATTTGATGGTAACACCTCCGACACCTGTGTAACTGCTAAGAGATTGAAAATCATGTCATATAAAGCATACAAGCACAGGCCTTGCCGATCGGGAAAACCAAATATTTTTATTTCCTTATGCTTCTCGAGATGAGAATTAAATATGCCAGCTTGATTTTCTCCACCAAACATGAAATAGCCTTTTGATAAAATGAATACGGCATTGCATAGATTGGTTCTGAGACAATTTTTAGCATAAACCTCAAGTTCAAAAACTATTTCCGACCAATCAAGATCCGTGTCATAAGCAAAAAGAATTCCAAATCCTTTCTTCTGCACTTCTATGTCACCACGTTCGATGATCCCGTGTGAGTTGTTGTTTCTTCTTAATCTCTTGAATGAGGCAATATTGTCTAATCCATTAATTAGTTCTTTTTTCGTTAGCTTGGATTTAACCTGAATTACTCCATAGCAACTTTCAACAGGAAGCACTTCGTATCCTCCCTGTCGCTGCATCAGGGTTATTGAATTTAAAAAATCATAGAACAAAATATCCAATTCATTACTTAAGTGCCCACTACTGGATGCAACACGCACGCTTGCATTCGAAATCTCATATCGACGAGGAAATAATTTATTACTAATGAATAAATCTCTAAGTATTACCTCCCGCGCAGTCCCAACGTCGCGAGGATGCTTGATATCTTTGGATGCTTCGTAATCACGCCACATCTTCTCTTGGTATATAATAAACTCGCGCTCCAATCCGTGGAATTCTTTATCTTTTGATCGTAATTTGATTGCTCGCTTTGTGTGATCTGCAAAAAATCTGCGCGTGCTTTCTTCGCGAGCTGCGAAATCTGCCCTAGCCTGTTTTTCTTGTGCAGTTAGCCTGCGCTTTTTAGTCTGATTTGTTGCCATCGAGTTTCCTTTTAACAAAGTTGCGATTAAGCATAAAATCATCAAGGAAGAGCGCAAAGATAATTATATGATGCATATAGTTTTCGGAACGCTCTTCAATTAACTAGAACAGTTCCAAATATTCTGCACATCTCCAATAAACTGCCCTAATGTCATCAGGTGAGGCTGTACCGTTTCCGGGTAGGAACCATGCAATCCTGCAGGAACAACAAGGCGAATACCTGCGTCTGTCATTTCGTTAAACTGCCCTTGTGATACCCCTTCCTGAAGCGTCAGAAGATGCTTGACAGGAATGCGGTCCGCTTCATTCAGTATTTGCCGCCAGCGATCCTTGCATGTTGTCTTGGCTGCAAGCATCCGCAGCTTTTCCGAAGGAAAACCGGAATCGTTGTATTTCTGTACCGAAGGAAAAAGGAAGTCGGGACGTTTGGTCATCTCTATTACGGGGTTATGCGAGAAATGCTCATCAGCAATAAATCCCTCCTCTCCAAGTATGGCACTGACATGATACTCGAGAGACTTTCCTGCCCTTGATTTCCTGCTCTGCAGAATCGTATTTGCCAACCCCAGAAAGCCGTCGATATTACGGAAACCATCCGTAATTTTTGGCATCCATACAGCCTGCTCGATGCTCCTGAATATCTCGAATTCACATTTCCTGCGGCGCACCAGACGATCATCGACGTTAATCCCTCTGGACGGGCTTAACAGGATGGTCTTCTCGATAATCTGCATGCCAGTCGGGAAACTTGTCAGCCACGCAGGAGGTATCTCATCCTCATCAAGCCAGCAGGATGAGCGGGAAACAGGCTGCTCAAATATCTCTGCCTGAGGAGCCGTAATACCCGGCCTCCAGATAACGGGTGTTTTCGGCTCAACCGGACCAAGGCGCTCCTCCATCAGGTCCGCTTCAGTACCATCGCCTCCACAGATCCAGACACGGCAGAAAGCAGGATCGCCTCCAGCTTCCGGACGAAATGCAAAAACGGCAAGAGCACCGGTACTGTCAGGCGCCAGAAGTGCGGACTGACCTCCACCAAAATTAGTCAGACGCGCCTCATTCCGCGTGCCACCCCTGAATTTGTTATTGTACCAGACCGCACGAACCATCCGGACATCCGGATGCGAATCCACCCGAAGCTCAAACCGGACATCCGGGTTCTCGAGATCAGATCTGTTGAGGCTGGGAAGCACTTCAAACAAAAGCTCTTTCGGTATGTAGGGGCCAGCCTGATGAGATCCGTTGGCAAGGGTATCATTACCGGAAAGCCTCTTGGCGTACCAGATGAGCCCTGGGCGGGCAAACTCATCAATCCAGTCATTTACGTCAGCCAGTGCCACTGTTCATACCCTCGATTTCTGCCGACCCCACTCCCTGCAGGAGCCATTCTGATGTCCTGTCCGCAATCTCCTCAATCGGAAGACGCATCTTTCCCTTGAGCGCGCATTCCCATATTGTCAGATGACGCCAGCCCAGCTCCGCAAGCATATCCCTTACCTCAGCATCCCGTAACCTGTTCCTCTCCAGTTTCCCGGACCAGAACTCGACTCTTGAGGATGGCATCCTGAAAAGATGACAATGATGCACGTGCCAGAAGCAGCCGTTGATAAAAACAGCAGCTTTCAGCCTCGGAAAAACAAGATCCGGCTTTCCCGGAAGTCCCTTGTAATGCAGCCTGTATCGCCAGCCACGACTGAACAGGAGCTTTCGTATCAGCACTTCAGGCCGGGTATTCTTGCCCTTGATACCGGACATCATCCTGCTTCGGACTTCAGGGCTGACGACATCAATCATCCAGCCTGCTTTCTTGCTTCTTCTTCCGCAGCTGCGAGAATGTATGGCCTCATCAGTCTGGCAATTGCCTCAACAGCAGGTACCGCAACCGCATTCCCGAACTGTCGATAGGCCTGCGTATCCGAAACCGGAATAACGAACTCACTCTTCCCCGGCCCATCAAAGCCCATCAGCCGTGCACACTCGCGAGGAGTAAGCCGGCGTGGAGGCTTGCCTTCCTGACGGATCAGTATTTCAGACCCATCCTTGTAGTAACGGGCAGAGAGGGTTCTCGCGACTCCCTCAGGGCCGAACAGCCCAAAACCGAAACCATTGCCTTTTGCGCGATGCTTCTCGGCATATCCCTGAAGATAATTCCATAACTTGTCCGACAAGGTATACTTGTCTGAAACGCGGCCGATATTGCCATCAGTGTATGGTTTTTCAGGAATCTCATCGCCGTTTTCCGGATGCAGTATCGTTTTCAGGGCGGGCCCCTTCAATGGTTCCGGGACCTCAAGATCAGCAAACCTGAAACCACAATCATCGCGAAAACCAACAATGAATATACGCTCACGATGCTGGGGCAGCCAGGAGCGTGCATCAAGCACCCTGAACTGGACGTGATAGCCCAGCTGATTCTCCAGCACGTCCCGTATGACCTGGAAGGTCCTTCCCTTGTCGTGGCTGACAAGGTTCTTCACATTCTCCAGAAGAAAGGCCTTTGGACGATGGTATGCAAGGATACGCTTTATATCAAAAAATAATGTTCCCTGTGTCTCACATGAAAAGCCATGCGGACGGTTAAGCGCATTCTTCTTGGAGACTCCTGCAATGGAAAATGGCTGACAGGGAAACCCGGCAAGCAATACATCATGCGCCGGAACATCCTCTTCCTTTAGCTGCCTGATGTCTGCAAAAATCTCATGGTCATCATGCGGATAGTTTGCCCTGTATGTTGCCTGGCTGTACTTGTCCCATTCGCAGGTAAAAACGCATTTGCCTCCGATCGAGTCAAAGCCTCGCCTAAGACCGCCTATACCGGCAAAAAGATCAATAAAGGTAAAGCCATACTCTCCTGTGCGGGTCTTGCTGCCGCGTGTTTCCATAGCTGCCCTGAGAGCGTTGAGAACAACCTTGCGTGGCATATTCTCCCCTGACTCCCATCTGTAGACCTGACGATCAGTATACCCCAGAACCTTTGCAATCTCCGGAATCGTCAATCCGGTCTTTTGCCTGAGATGAGAAAAATCGGTCATGAATCACCTCACGATACAGGGGAATATTTCTGACATTTTGACATTAGCGCATCCATAGAACGCAATGCGAACAAAAACAACCGATGGAAAGACATTACCCAAAGAAAAATGACGCATCAATTTATATAGGTAAAATTACCGTTTTTAATTGACGGGGTAATTTTACCGCGGTAACCTGCTTACATCAACGTGCATCAAGACAACAACAGGGGATGGAAAGCATGCACCAACCTGAATCGTGCGACCCGTCAGCAGAAAACTGCATCGAATTTGTTATGGCAACTATCACCAGGATGGGCGACACACTGCGGGAGACGGCAGCCTGCAATGGTTCCTGCACCGCTGAAGACCTCATCAATGCCGGATTTACCAGCGCTGAAATCATTGAGCATATCGAGGATGCACGCGAATACGCGATGCTGCGCGCCAGTCAGGAGGAATTGATAAATGCCCTCTGCTGAAACGCCTTCAAATTATCAATGGCCAGAAGGCTCTACACACCCCGCGAGTCTATCGCGTGAAATCGCAACAGCATTTATCGAGATGCACCTATGAGTGGCTGCGTACGGGATCTGATTGATCTTGCTGCCGTCACCATCGTCATAACGGCTGTCGGCGTCTTCTCGCTCATTTGCACGTAAATATCACGGAGGGTGGCATGAGCTGCCGGCATAAAGCCCATAACGATGCAATATCCTATGATAGCGCCTGTATACAGACAGCCTCAGGCAGGATGTTTTCCCTTTTATCCCCCATAGCTGAACAGATTGACTTCGTTTATGACATAGCGCCCCAGCTGGCCCGTCAGGCGCGTTTCAATGGCGCAACTGAAAGTTTCTACTCCATTGCCCAGCATTGTGCGCTTGGAGCCGACGCCATCTATCAGGAAACCAGGCGGTCGGATCTGGCTGCATACTTTTTGCTGCATGATGCACATGAAGCCTATATTGGCGACATCCCCACACCTGTAGTCACCGCATTAGCCCGCCTTGGTTGCATGAATGGTATTGGCAATGAAAATCACAACATCCGTCATGTCATAAGCACCCTCCGGGACATGATTGATCTTGCCATATGGCAAGCTGCTAACCTGCCGCCTCCCCTCAGCAGCAATTCGCATGAAGATCATGACTATGGATCTTCGAATGCTGGCGACTGAAAAACGCGACCTGATGCGCCCCTGCTCGCGATCATGGGGGGATCACATCGAGCAGGCTGAACCAATTCGCGGACCACGTATCAAACCCCTTCCATGGCCCCAGGCTGCCGATCTATGGCTGAACCGTCTCAAGCAATACTGCCCAAGCGCATATAACGGTGCGCCCTGGATAGAGAAATCAAAATAGAAATAACATTCACGCCTACGACAACAATCAAAAAACTTGCCTCGCAATAATAGCCACGGAAACAACAATGACCTGTATCTCGGCAAAGCCGGCCAGATTCCCTCCCAACGGCTCATGGCCCCTGATACTGCCTGCCGATATGGCTGCTGCTGCAATGGGTTATGAAAACACCAGACAACTTGCCAAAGGCGTCACTTCAGGCGATGTACCACCACCCACAGGATTACGTCTCATCGGAAAAAAGAGAGAACCTGTATGGGCTTATGAAATATGCCGGAGGTATATCTCCAGAAGGCATGAGGTCATTAATGACAATGAATTACATCATCTTGATGTGAAAGCGCTAATATAATGCCACCTAAAACGGTTTTACCCCTACCCAGCTATACACGCAGACGATGGAACCGGAAATCCAATGCATGGGGTTACTACTTTGAACCTCCAACACGGGCCCGCATAAACGGCTGTCCTGTTCATGCAGAGGCGTTAGGAACGGATTACAGGGCTGCCGTAGAACGCGTTGAAACAATTCTGCTTAAGGCTTTCGACAGCTGGCGAACTGCAGGCGCCTCAGATCTTGTCCCAAGCGCCATTCCACCAAAGGGCACCTTTGATTGGCTGGTAACTGAATTCAAGTCCAGCAGACAATACCGCGATATTGATCCCGCTACACAAAGGACTTACGATCAGGGCCTTGCCCTTGTCAGCAAATATATCCTGAAAAACGGCACGACCTTCGGTCGTCTGCCAGTCACCTCTATTGATCCGGGTGTCGCTGACAGAATGTACGAGGCTCTCAAAACCGTTCAGCTGGATGATGGGACAATCCGGGAGAGACCCGCATATGCAGCTGCAGCCATGAGATCATGCAGAAGGGCATGGAAGGTGGCCCATCGATTGCATTCCACAATTGTTCCTGATGCCAACCCGTTCACAAAGATGGGAATCAAATCAACAGCAAGGAAAGAAACACCAACTGCTACTTACGAAGAGCTGATGAAGTTTGTCTCTCAGGCTGACAAGGATGGTTTTCCTTCCCTGGGCACTGCCGCTTTGATCACATGGGAATGGGCTCAACGTGGCGAGCATATTTTTGGCTCGTTTGAGGCAGCACATTACCGTCCAAAGGAAAGACCGAATACAGTTCGTGTTGTTCATCCCAAAACCGGTGAAGAGGCATGGATCCCCCTCTATGACGAAACAGGCGCGGCATTATTTCCGGAGCTGATGCACCGCCTGGACAGGATAAAGGCAGAGCGTGTCAGCGGTCTGATGATTGTGCGTGACTGGCCAGACCGAAACAGGAAAATCCGGTTACCGTGGATTACAGAGCGTGGAGGTCTCGATTTTGTTCGGCATTCAGTGAAGAAGATAATCCTTGCCGCACAACTTCGGTCTGAATTGTCCTTCACCTCATTCAGGCATGGCGGCATAACCGAGGCCAGCGATTCTGATTTAACTGAAGAAGAAATCCGGGCTGTTACGCGTCACAAGACGCTTGCAGTCCTGCCAAGATACTCGAAAAGGACGATGAAAAAGGTAGCAGCGGGAGCCATAAAACGTCGCGCAGGAAGAGCAAAAAATGGAAGTTTGTCGGAATAAACCATTTTACGGTGTCGGAATGAAGATCAAACTCGCCTTCACTTACCGGCCTAACCGGTTGATATTACACAAGATATCGATGGTGGGCGCACTAGGGCTCGAACCTAGGACCCGCTGATTAAGAGTCAGCTGCTCTACCAACTGAGCTATGCGCCCATCGACATCAAAACGGAAAACCGTTTCTTCGTGCTAGCCCAACCGGGCCGCGTCTTGTGTGAGTGCTGATTAGCAAACCCATATTGGCCTGTCTAGCTCCATGCTTGCATTTTTTTTATTTTCTGGGGTTTTGAGGGTAAATCAGCATTATTCGCTCCCTGCCCCTGTGGATATTGTGCGCAGCCTGTGTGTAACTCTGCGCACAATACCATATTTGGTTTGCGTTTACCCGTGGGCCAGAATCGCCAGCAAGAGCAATGCGACGATATTGGTGATCTTTATCATAGGGTTGATAGCTGGGCCGGCTGTGTCTTTGTAGGGGTCGCCTACTGTATCGCCTGTCACAGCGGCTTTATGCGCTTCAGAGCCCTTGCCACCGTAGTGGCCCTCCTCAATAAATTTCTTCGCATTATCCCATGCCCCGCCACCAGAGGTCATTGAGATTGCAACGAACAGGCCCGTGACAATCACACCAAGCAGCATGGCGCCTACTGCAGCAAAGGCATCGCTACGGTTCGCGACCAACAGCACGACACCGAAGCACACGATTGGTGATAGTACTGGCAATAAAGATGGCACTACCATTTCCCGGATTGCCGCTTTTGTGAGTAGATCGACTGCACGTCCATAATCCGGGCGGGTTTCGCCTGTCATGATGCCGGGGGTCTCCCGGAATTGTCGACGCACCTCCTCAACAACTGATCCGGCAGCGCGGCCTACGGCTGTCATGCCCAATCCACCAAACACAAACGGGAGCAAGCCACCGAATAGCAGGCCAACTACAACGTATGGATTCGATAATGAGAAATCGACTCTAAGGCCCGCAAAATATGGGTATTGCTCTGGATGCGCCGTAAAGTAAGCCAAGTCAGAGGTATATGCGGCGAAAAGCACCAATGCCCCAAGTCCGGCTGAGCCGATGGCATAGCCCTTGGTTACTGCTTTCGTTGTATTGCCAACTGCATCGAGGGCATCGGTCGCTACGCGTACGCGCGGAGGAAGGCCGGCCATTTCTGCAATACCACCTGCATTGTCTGTAACCGGGCCGAAAGCATCGAGCGCTACCACGAAGCCACATAGCGCCAGCATAGCAGTGACGGCAATCGCAATGCCAAACAAGCCTGCCAATGCATTTGCTGTTATAATAGCAGCAATGATTGCAAGTGCAGGTAAGGCCGTCGATTCCAGCGATACCGCAAGTCCCTGGATGACGTTGGTGCCGTGTCCGGTTTGTGAGGCGGTGGCTATCGAGTGCACCGGGCGATATTGCGTGCCGGTGTAGTACTCGGTAATCACCACAATCAGTGCGGTAACTGCTAGGCCCACTACTCCACAGCCTAACAATGCAAGTGCCGAAAAGCTTTCGCCGCTAGCGGTTGTGAGTCTGGTGCCAAAGCTTCCAAAAACCAGCCATGTCACAAGAGCAATTGCTATGAGCGATAGCAGACCCGTGGCAATGAACCCGCGATAAAGCGCGCCCATAATTGATTCCGTTGGTCCGAGCTTGACGAAATACGTTCCCGCAATCGAGGTTACGATGCAGGCAGCGCCAATGGCCAATGGATAAAGCAGCACGTTTTCGAGAATTGGTTGGCCACCAAAGGCCACGATAGCAAGCACCATGGTTGCCACAATTGAAACTACATATGTCTCAAAGAGATCAGCGGCCATACCGGCGCAATCGCCGACATTATCGCCCACGTTGTCAGCAATGGTGGCTGGATTGCGTGGGTCGTCTTCCGGAATTCCCGCTTCTACCTTGCCCACCAGATCGCCGCCGACATCCGCGCCCTTCGTAAATATACCACCGCCAAGACGGGCAAAAATTGATATCAGTGAGGCACCGAAACCCAGCGCAACCAATGTATCAACGACAATCCGGCTATCAGGCGCATATCCTTTACCATGCACAAGCACCGCAAACATGACTGAAACGCCAAGCAGTGCCAGCCCCGCGACCAGAAGACCGGTAACTGCACCAGAGCGGAAAGCGATGTTCAGCCCCTCCCCCAAGGAGCTGGTTGCAGCATGCGCGGTACGGACATTCGCACGCACTGATACGTTCATGCCAATAAAACCAGCTGCACCTGATAGCACTGCACCCACAAGAAAGCCGCTGGCCACTGTCCATCCAAGCCCCCAGGCAAGCAGTGCAAACAGCACAACGCCAACCACTGCAATGGTCAAATACTGGCGGCGCAAATACGCCTGCGCCCCTTCCCTTATTGCCTCCGCAATGTCACGCATGCGCTGGGTGCCGGTATCGGCCTCCATAACATCGCGCACGGTGATAAAACCGTAGATAATGGAAAGCGCACCAGCTGCAATCACAATGGAAAGCGCGAGCATTATTCTTCCTCCCTCTGCCATTTTAAGAGCTCAGCCCGCTTGAAAGTGATGGATTGAACCTTTGGCATTGTTATTTGACGTATTTCTGAAGAACGCTAGAACTGCTGTAGATGAAGAAAAGAGCGAACTCTACCTATGATGAGATATATTGAGAGCGGCAACAGAAGTGTAAGGTATTTCGACCGTTAAGACTTAATCAGCGCATAACACTGATACTTGGTACCTGTTTGGAAGCTTTTTGATTGCAGAATTGTTCCATTTTAAAGAAATGACGATTCAAGAATCTATGTAATTTTACCCGCATTAGTTGCTCTGGCAACCAATTTATACGATGAACGACTTGCAAATTAATGGCATTATCAGCAGCGATGTTATCGCTGTCGTTTGGGGCTGGCTGTGCAAATTGGACAACTTCTTCACGCGCTTCAAGAACCTTCAGCCACAGCTGAATGCATAGAGCGTGGAGTCAAAATGCGTTCTAGAAATGTGAGAATGATCCATGCCCTATGGGAAAATCTGCACCGTTCAAGCGGGTTATCAAGGGGGCGTCGCCGGTATCAATTGTGCCAATAGCAGTTAGCGGCACGCTGACGCTTTCACATTGACGTTGAAAGGCCGCAAATCTCTCAGCTGGTACGGTACAGAGAATTTCATAATCATCGCCGCCTGTAACGGCAGCTGTCATCAGCTCCGGCGCGAGATCAATTGCAGCTTTGACGGCGCTTGAAAGGGGGACCTTTTCAAGATCAATGCTGCCGCTGACACCGGAAGCCTTTAAAAATTTCCGTGCATCACCAATGAGGCCATCTGATACATCCATCGCGCCATTAGCATGCTCGCGCAGTGCATGGGCCACTGCATTGCGGGGTTCAGGTAAAAGATAGCGTTGCGCGAGGAAAGCTTGCTCGCCTGGGGTCAGCTCATCCCGTAACAGAAGCGGTTTTGCGCCGTTAATTGACGAGGCTCCATTGGATGCTTGTTGCTCTTCAAGTCGCAGTTGCAGGCCAAGCGTTGAATCGCCAATAGTGCCTGTTACGGCAAGAATATCGCCTGGTTTTGCGCCGGTGCGACGCACCAAATAACCTGCTGGCACCCGACCTACGGCTGTAATGGAAATTGTGAGAGGCCCCTGCGTGCGCACTGTATCGCCGCCAAGCAAAGGGCAGGAAAAAGCACGTGAATCCGCCCCAAGACCTTCAGAAAACGCTGTTATCCAGGAAAGAGACGTCTCGACCGGAAGTGATAATGAGAGCAAAAATCCAAGCGGTTCTGCGCCCTTTGCTGCCAGATCAGATAAATTGACCCGCAAAGCTTTGCGGGCCACGGTGCCAGGTGGATCTGTGCGAAAGAAATGAACGTCAGCAACTATTGTATCAACGGTCAGCACCATTTCAGACCCTGGTGGGGATGAAAGCAGTGCCACGTCATCACGCAATGCCAGTGCCCCCTCACCTGCGATGGGGGCGAATAGCTGGCTGATTAGCGCGTCTTCGCTTAGCAAGGCTACGGTCATCGCACTTTCTCAGTTGCGGGCTGCTAATTCCTCTGCACGATCACTGCGCGCCAACGTATCTAGAACAGCATTGACAAGACCCGGTTCGTCCTCGTCGTAGAATGCCCGCGTCACATCTACATATTCTGTGATCGTTACACGTGGCGGCACGTCTTTACGAAACAATAACTCAAACGCTGCTGCGCGCAAGATGGCACGCAATACCGTTTCGATTCGCTTTAGCGGCCACCCCTTTGCCAGCGCTTCATCTATGCGCCGGTCAACGGTTTTCTGCTCACGAACCACGCCTTCAATAATCGAGCGGAAGAACGTCTCTTCCACGGGTTTGAAGCTAAGCCCCTCGATTTCCTTACCGTTCCAGAAGCGCTCAAATTCGATCGTTGCGTCAACAACACCAGAGCCGCTAAGCTCCATCTGATAGAGAGCCTGCACAGCAGCCAGACGCGCTGAACTGCGCTTTTCCGCTTTAGACATTAATCTTCGATCCCATTTGCGATCTGGCGTCTTACGCCGACCAAACTAAGCGCCGCGCGTGCTGCGAAGCCGCCTTTATCTTCTTCTGAAACACGTGCGCGCACCCACGCCTGTTCAGCATTCTCAACAGTCAGAATGCCGTTGCCGATTGGCAACAGGTATTCAAGCGACAAATCAGTTAGCGCGCGTGAGCTTTCTCCTGCAACAATATCATAATGGCTCGTTTCGCCACGAATGACCGTGCCAAGCGCCACGACGGCATCAACTTCCAGCCCTTCTGCAATTGCAATTGCGATTGCTGGGGCAATTTCGAGTGCGCCCGGAACGGTGATCACGTCGTATTCTGCGCCGGCTGCTTCCAGCACCGCTTTGGTGCCCTTGAGCAATTCGTCAGCAATTTCGGCGTAATACCGTGCTTCTACGATGAGGACCCGCGCGCCTGACACGCCCGAAAAGTCGTCATCGGTAAGTCGGATTGACTGTGCCATTTCAACGGTTCCTTAAAAACACGCACGCTTTATGATTCAACCTTGTCAGTAACCTGCTGCACGCGCCTGCGCAAGCCGTGCGGCGTAGCGAGCCATCAAATCAACTTCGATATTTATTCGATCACCCGCTCGCCTATCGCCCCATGTTGTAATCTGCAGCGTATGTGGAATGAGCAGCACGGAAAAGATATCGCCCTCTACGTGATTGACCGTTAATGAAGTGCCATCGAGCGTTACAGATCCCTTTGTTGCAATGAAAGCCGCGATTTCGCGTGGCGCACGCAGGGTGAAGCGCGCGGTTTCGCCCCATGACGCGCCTTCGCGATCAGTAATTTCATCACGGGCAATCAATTCCGCAATGCCATCTACATGGCCCGTAACAATATGTCCGCCGAGCTCATCACCGATTTTCATTGCCCGTTCCAGGTTCACAGGTGTGCCGACTTTCCAGTCTCCCAGCGTGGTGAGCGCAAGGGTTTCCGCTGCGGCATCCACTTCAAACCAGGCGCCACCTTCAAGCGCACCAAAGTTTACCACTGTCAGACATGGGCCACCGCATGCAATGGATGCGCCGAGCTGTATAGTAGCCGGATCGAAGTGCGAATGAATCCGCAAGCGTCGTAACGTTCCCTGAAATGCCGCGATCGAGACAATTTCACCAATGTCTGAAATAATGCCGGTAAACATCAGAAAACCCTCTCAAATATCTCAAATTTATCGGCCGACCAGTGCCCGCTCTCAACTGTGCGGAACATCTCTGGATTGGCAAGGGCATTATTCAGCACTGGTCCGACAGCTCGTATTCCAATAGCATTGGCGTTATCGCCCGTATGGAGAGATGTAGCACCTGTCAGTATCACAAGGTCGTCAATGAGATCTGTCGCAGCAAGTGCTTCTGCAAGCTTTGGTCCGCCTTCTGCAAATACGCGTGCTATGCCCCGCTGGGCAAGTGCTTGTAGGGCTTCATGCAGTGAAACCCGTCCATCTTCACATGCAGCCACACGGATTATCTCAACACCAGCACGCATAAGCGTTGTCTCGCGATCCGCAGGGGCCGCATGCGTTGTGATGATCCATGTTGGAATCTCGGTTGCAGTTGCAATCAGGTTTGCGGTCAGAGGGAGGCGTAGCTGGCTGTCAAAAACAACACGGATGGGAGAGCGTGTTGATAGGCCTGGTAACCGCACTGTCAGTAGTGGATCATCAGCCAGCACTGTGCCAAGCCCCACGGCTATCGCATCGGCATGCATACGCATCAGGTGAACCTGATTATTGGCGGCCTCCCCTGTAATGAGCAAGCGTTCTCCAGCGACGCCAGAGACGAAGCCATCCTGAGTGCGGGCGAGCTTGAGGGTCAATGCCGGCCTGTTTTTCGTTACACGCAAGATGTGTCCACGATGTGCGCGAAGAGCCTCGGTCGATAATGTGCCCACATCTACGGTGATACCGGCGGCGCGCAGTCGTGCATGGCCCTGCCCGGCAACGCGCGGATCGGGATCTTCGATGCTTGAAACCACCCGTCCGATACCAGCAGCAATGATAGCATCCGCGCAAGGACCGGCCCTACCATGATGGGAGCATGGTTCTAGAGTGACATAAAGTGTTGCGCCGCGTGCGGCCTCGCCTGCCATGGTAATCGCAATTGGTTCGCCATGCGGGCGTCCTCCTGCTTGCGTTGCGCCGCGCCCTACAATCATATGCCCGGCAACTGTATGGCGCACAATCATTGCTCCAACGGCAGGATTGGGGGATGTCAGCCCTTGCTGGCGCCAGCCCAGCGCCAATGCATGGCGCATGAAGCGTCGATCCTGCGTTGATTGCTGGTCATTGTCGTCCCGCATCGTCGGGGTCTACCTGTGTTACGTCAGTTGAACCAGTGTCTGCATCTTCAATGGTTCCAGCAAGCTCTGGTTTATAACTGGCTAGCTCGCCGACGAAATTCTCGAAGTCGCGAGCCTCACGGAAGTCGCGATAAACAGACGCAAAGCGCACGAATGCTACGCTGTCGAGCAACCGCAGTCCCTCCATCACCAGTTCGCCGATCTGCTCACTGGTTACATCAGATTCACCCGCTTGCTCCAGCTGGCGCACGATACCATTGATCATGCGATCAATCCGCTCGCTGTCGACCGCTCTCTTGCGCAGCGCGATCATCACAGAGCGTGCCAGTTTATCCCGCTCAAATGGCATGCGTTTGCCCGAGCGCTTGACCACGGTCAACTCACGCAACTGCACTCGCTCGAATGTTGTGAACCGACCGCCGCAATCGGGACAGACACGCCGCCGGCGTATAGCGGCGTGGTCTTCAGCGGGGCGGGAATCCTTGACTTGAGTTTCAAGGCTTCCGCAATAAGGACAACGCATAAACCGAACCGATCACGGATAAATGGGGAAACGCGCGGTTAGCGCCTGCACCTGATCACGCACCTTGGCTTCGACAGCACTGTTGCCTTCTTCGCCATTCGCAGCCAGACCATCGAGAACCGTAACGATAAGACGACCGATCTCACCGAACTCTGCCACACCAAAGCCTCGTGTGGTGCCTGCAGGTGTACCCAGGCGTATGCCAGAGGTGATCGTGGGCTTTTCGGTATCAAATGGCACGCCATTCTTGTTGCAGGTGATGTGCGCCCGCCCCAAAGCTGCTTCTGCTGCCTTGCCGTTCAAGCTTTTTGCGCGCAGGTCCACGAGGAAGAGGTGGTTATCCGTGCCACCTGATACGATGGAGTAGCCGCCATCTTTGATGGTCTGTGCCAGCACCTGGGCGTTTTCTACGACAGCGCGCGCGTAAACCTTGAACTCTGGCTGCAATGCTTCGCCGAATGCCACTGCCTTGGCGGCAATCACGTGCATCAGTGGGCCGCCTTGTAGACCGGGGAAGATTGCAGAATTGATCTTCTTCGCCAACGCTTCATCGTTGGTGAGGATCAGGCCGCCACGGGGACCGCGAAGCGTTTTATGCGTTGTGGTGGTGGCGACATGGGCGTGCGGGAATGGCGAAGGATGCGCGCCGCCCGCCACAAGACCTGCAAAATGCGCCATATCGACAAAGAAATATGCCCCGACAGAATCCGCGATTTCCCGGAAGCGGGCGAAATCCCAATGACGTGAATAAGCCGAGCCACCTGCAATAATAACCTTGGGCTTATGCTCTTCCGCAAGGCGCGCAACGGCATCATAATCGATGCGATGGTCATCTTCCTTCACTGTGTATGATACCGGCTTGAACCACTTGCCCGACATATTGGGCGGTGCACCGTGCGTCAAATGGCCGCCTGCAGCGAGGTCAAGGCCAAGGAAAGTATCGCCCGGCTGCATCAGTGCAAAAAACACTGCCTGATTGGCTTGCGATCCAGAATTAGGCTGCACATTGGCGAAGTTGACATTGAACAGCTTTTTGGCACGTTCAATCGCCAGATTTTCCGCGATATCGACGAACTGGCAGCCGCCATAGTAGCGGCGCCCCGGATATCCTTCAGCGTATTTATTGGTGAGTACAGAGCCTTGCGCTTCAATCACTGCGCGCGAAACAATGTTTTCCGAGGCGATCAGCTCGATCTCATCACGCTGGCGACCGAGCTCCAGGTCAATGGCGCGCGCTATTTCCGGGTCTGCTTCTGCAAGCGGGGCGGAAAAGAAGCTATTGGAAAGGCTGTATTGGATAGTGTTTTGGTTCGCGCTCATGGACATGCTCCGCATCGGGGAGAGATGTTCCCCATTTCATCGGTAGACGGGATAACACGGTCGAAGCAAGAGTGCATCAGTCACTTCCGCGCCTGTGATGGACGCTGCATGCATAGACTCCTGTTTCGAATCGAAGCGAACCTAACACGTGCCCATCATACCGCCAACCATTGCCAAATGATTGTGACATTTAGTCCATCAGCGTATGCGAAGAATAAAAGCCATGGCGCAATCAAGCACCATGGCTTTTATGTCGAACTGCCCGCGGCGTTGGGGAGAGATAAGGTTACTAGTACTCAGAAGCCTCGGAATCGCTCGCTTCCAGTGCTGCAATCTGCCCACCAAGGCCAAGACCATCGCGGTTATAGATATCGGAGCGGAACTGCACCTGACCGTCAGGTGTGGCCCATGCGGTAATATAGGTCCAGTAAACTGGCACCGGATTGCTGATGGGCGCATCTATGCGATCGCCGGAGTCAATGGCTGCCTGAATCTGGTTTCTATCCCAGCCCGGCGTGTCTTCCAGCAGGAAGGTGATGTAATCGCGCACATTCTGCAATCGCACGCATCCCGATGAAACGAAGCGGAAATCATCACCGAAGATACCCTTGGCAGGCGTGTCATGCATATAAACGCCGTACTGATTGGGAATATTGATCCGCACAAATCCCATCGAGTTCAGATCAGCACCTGGATCCTGCCGGAAGCGGTAGCGCGTGGCTTCATAGGTGTTCCAGTCCACCTGGCTTGGCTGCAGCTCTTCGCCTTGCTGGTTGAATATCCGAATTTTGTTATCCGTGAGGTAGGTCGGATCCTTGCGCATCTTGGGGATCAGGTCCTTGCGGATGATGGAGGCCGGCACTGTCCAGAATGGATTGAAGTTGATCTCTGTGACTTTGGAATTGAAAATCGGTGATTGGCGATCAACCTTGCCGACACCTGCTGCATGGCGTGTGACAACGCGGTTATTCGATACCGTCTCCACCACTGCGGCAGGTATATTCACGATTACGTATTTATTGCCGATGTTGCCAGAATAGGAGCGCAGCCTGACGAGGTTAACCTCAAGCTGGCGCAAGCGTATATCGGCTGGAACATTAAGGGCAGCTACTGTGCCTGCATTCAGCACTCCGGTTGTGCTGAGGCCGTATCGGCTTTGAGCGCGGCGCAGGCCTGCTTCAACGTAGGAATCAAAAATATCGCCATGGACTGCTGATGCATCAAGATCGCCTGATGCCACAAGGCGCTGACGCAGTGCTTCAACGGCCGGCCCACGTGAGCCAAGCCGAAGGCGTTCTTTGCTCACCTGCCCCCAGCCGCCTTGATTGACGATTGTACTATACTGGATAATTGCCTGCTCTGTCGCGGTAACTGCATCCGGTGATAGCGTGGGTGTATTGGCGCGTGTTGTTTGGTTGCGCTGGGCTGAATCATAATTCTGTTGCCACTCTGCTTGCCCCAACAATTGCTGGCTGAGAGCGGGAGCAGAAAAAACAGAAGCGGCCAGCACAATGCCGCCTGTGATGGCTGCAGGTAGAGTAACGATACGAAATCTCACGGACAGAACCCCGTCGTCTGGCGGTTTGGCATAAATAACAGCGGGTTATTCCTCTACGAGGAGCCCCTGCTGCTGCTCATGCTGTATGGTAGCATGGACTTGGGCACTATAGCTCAATGAAGTTAAGCAACCATGAGTGCCGATAATTCTTTATCATGCGGTCAGAATCTTCCATGAGGGCGCATCAAGCTTCAATTCGTGAGGCGCGCCAAGAGAGTACGAAGTAAGTGATGACCAAAATCGCGAGTGCAGTGAGCACCAGAAAGCCGCTCACAACTGCGTGAGGTACCATAAGCGCTATGAGAAAGTAGCTCATGGCAGCCAAAACCCATATCACCCCGCCCCAGGTGCTGGTGAGCCAGAGACCGATTGCTGCCACGAGATCAATGACCGAAAAAAATACAATCGCCGATTGCCATTGAAGTGTTTGCGTTTCAAAAAGCGCTGTTTGGGGCATGAAACCAAGCATTACCGCCCAATAAGCAAGCCCCTTGGCCATCCAGGCTATAGCTAGAAGGCGCATAAACCATACCAGTGCCACATCCCATCTGAATGGACCGGGTGCAATATCTTCCATGGAGTGCCCATGCTGTGCGCGATCGCGATGCTGTTGCTCGCCAATACCATCGCGGGTTGAGACAGGTCGTGTAATCGGTTCAATAGCCAATGTCTTCCCCGGTTTTCTTTAGCGCTTGATGATCCATCGCCGCGCACCATGAATGGTGGCTGACGGGGTCGTCAATCTTTGTTCACCTTACATGATAGGGTTTTAAAGACTGTCGGCCCGTTTTTATGCTCCTGCGACGACTTATCCATCTTTTTTTGAACCATTCCTATGTGCTATGGAATTCGCTAATGCACCGCATGAATGAAATGGACGGTGCCACCGACAGGATTCAAGAGCAATGGTCAGTCGCGTCATCACTCCATTTGAGCGCCGCAAGGATGTTCATACAGACAGTGCATCTTTTTCTGGTCTGAATTTGACCAAGCGTCCGCGCCGAAACCGTCGGGCTGACTGGTCGCGCCGCCTCGTACGTGAGGTCGAGCTCACGGCGAATGATCTCATCTGGCCGCTATTTGTTGTCGATGGTGTTCATGATGTTGAAGTTAATGCAATGCCTGGCGTTATTCGCCGCACCGTTGAAAATGCCGTACGCGAAGCCGAAAAGGCTGCTGCGCTCGATATTCCGGCAATCGCATTGTTTCCTAATACTGATCCTGCATTGCGTGATGAGACGGGCAGTGAAGCGCACAACAGCCGCAATTTGATTTGCCGCGCGACACGGGCGATCAAGGCAGCCGTGCCGGAGATTGGCATCATTACGGATGTCGCGCTCGATCCCTACACCAGTCACGGCCATGATGGATTGGTACGAGATGGCGTCGTGTTGAACGACGAATCAGTCGCTGCTCTTGTTGAGCAAGCTATCAATCAGGCAGCTGCGGGCGCTGATGTCATTGCTCCCTCAGACATGATGGATGGTCGCGTAGCTGCAATTCGCGCGGCGCTTGATCGTGAAGGTTTTCACGATGTGCAGATCATGGCCTATGCGGCGAAATATGCATCGGCTTTTTATGGTCCGTTCCGTGACGCTGTTGGTTCCAACACGACTCTTAAAGGCGATAAGCGTACCTACCAGATGGATCCTGCCAATGGTGATGAGGCCTTGCGGGAGGTGGCGCTTGATCTGGAAGAAGGCGCTGACATGGTCATGGTCAAGCCGGGCATGCCTTATCTTGATGTTGTTTACCGCGTGAAGGAAAATTTCCGCGTGCCCACGTTCGCATATCAGGTGTCGGGTGAATACGCCATGATCGAAGGAGCAGCACGTCAGGGCTGGATTGATGGCGATAAAGCAATGATGGAAAGCCTGATTGCATTCAAACGTGCGGGCGCCGATGGCGTTCTGAGCTATTTTGCGCCGCGTGTGGCGGAGCGGCTGCGTCAGGCGCGAGCATAAAAAACAGGTGCAGTCGAAGCCTCTTTTTTATGCAATTGAGCCTAAAAACATGCGATTGGCAGCTGTAAGGCCGATCGCATGTGGATTACCCGCTTCAAACTGATGACAACATTTGATCTTGCTTTACCGAAGCGTGCTAAGGCTGGCTTCTGTACATTCGTGCGTTTGCGTGAAGCGCGTATAACGCCAGTATCGGGAGAAGGGGCTTTTGGTCCGTTTTGAGAATGTCGGCCTGCGTTATGGCATGGGACCGGAGATCCTAAGGGATCTGACGTTTTCCATCGAGCCGCGATCCTTTCAGTTTCTTACCGGTCCCTCGGGCGCGGGCAAGACAACGCTTCTGCGGATGATCCTGCTATCGCTCAAGCCTACCCGTGGGCTTGTATCATTGTTCGGGCAGGATGTATCGACCATCACCGGTGAGGATCTCACTGCGATGCGTCGGCGCATGGGCATTGTATTTCAGGATTTCCGCCTGCTCGATCATCTCACAACTTTTGAGAATGTGGCCCTTCCTCTGCGTGTGCAAGGAAAGGAAGAGTCGCAATACCGATCTGAAGTGGTTGAGTTGCTGCGTTGGGTTGGACTGGGCGAGCGGATGCATGTGCTCCCTCCTGTCCTTTCGGGCGGTGAGAAGCAGCGTGCTGCCATTGCCCGTGCATTGATTTCACGTCCTGAATTGCTGCTGGCGGATGAGCCAACGGGTAACGTTGATCCCGCTTTGGCGCGGCGTTTGCTGCGTCTGTTCGTGGAGCTTAACCGGCTTGGCACGTCGGTCGTGATTGCAACCCATGATCTGACATTGATGGACCTCGTCGACGCTCGCCGCTTCGTGCTGGGCGACGGTCGGTTGCATGTTTTTGACTGAACGGAGTTGGAAGTGAGCGACATCGCCGATAACCACGCCAATCCCACTTCGGAACACGCGCATGCGGATGACGGCTTGCCAGAAAACCTGATGCGCAACCAGCCTCTGGTGCCGCCCGATTCCACGTCTGGGCGGGCATTGGTAACTGTTGTAGCTATCTTGACATTTCTGGCAGCGCTTGCTGCAGGTACTGCCCAGCTCGTGGCCACAGCGTCGCAAAACTGGACTGATACAATTGCACGCGAGGCCACCATCCAGATCAAGCCCGATCCACGCCGCGACATGGCGAAGGATCTGGCGCAGGCGGCTGAGATTGCGCAGGTATACCCCTCGATTGCGGGCGTCGATATCCTGTCACGCGCTGATGCCGAACGTTTGCTAGAGCCATGGCTTGGTCAGGGCGTTGATTTTGCTGAACTGCCTGTGCCTCGCATTATCGTGCTTGCACTGCGCGAGGGTAGCGAAACGATGACAGTTGATCTGGGTGAGTTGCGTCAGCAACTGGCAGACAGTGTGCCCGGCGCAACACTTGATGATCATCGCAACTGGATTGAGCGCTTATCTGCGATGGCGGGCACTGTGGTGCTGGTTGCTATCATTATTGTGGGGCTTGTGCTGACGGCAGCCGCACTTGCCATTGCCACGACTACGCGCGGTGCTGTTGCGGGTGATCGTGAGATTCTGGACGTCTTGCATTTTGTGGGTGCGGACGACAAATTTATCGCACGTGAGTACCAGATGCGATTTTTCCGTATGGGCTTGCGGGGTGGGTTGATTGGTAGTGTGGCAGCAGTGCTGTTTATTGCAGGGGCTGGCTTGTTATCGTCCTGGTGGCGCGCAAGTCCTGGAGGTGAGCAGCTGCAAGCGCTTTTCGGTGCATTTGTTATGGGCTGGGAAGGTTATGCATCAATGTTTGGCGTTGCGGCAATTGTTGCATTAGTGACGGCGGTTGTGTCAGGGGTTACGGTACGCCGTCATCTGATACGTCTGCAGTAATTGGCATGTATTTAATAATGCAAAGAGACAGCATGAGAGCAGAGGGTCAAGGTTGATGCGCGTTATGTTGCGCGGCTTGATGATGACTATCATCTTCCTCGGAGTCCTGTTAGGAGTGGGATTCTTCGTGTTTGTGCGCACGCTTGAATCTTATGTCGTTGATAATCAAGCAAAAGCTGATGGCATTGTGGTGCTTACTGGTGGTGCGCAACGTATCGCTGATGCTGCAGTTTTGTTGGCTGAAGGGCGTGCGAAACGCATGCTTATAACGGGTGTGAACGAGGCAACCACACGGCAGGAAATTGCTGTTACGCATCCGGTTATAGCGGGTTGCTGTGTTGATCTGGATTACCGCGCACTTAATACGGTTGGGAACGCGATTGAAACGCGACGTTGGGTTGAAAGCAATAATTTTCGTTCGTTGCTTGTTGTAACTTCAACTTATCATTTGCCGAGAACGCTGCTTGAGCTTCAGCATGCCTTGCCGGAAGTAACGCTTATGCCCTACCCAGTGATTGCAGGACAACCTGATGGCACACGTTGGTTGAATGATGGTGAGGCGATGCGCTTTCTGGTATGGGAGTACATCAAGTATGTTGCAGCACTGACCCGCACATCGATTGAGGCCGACCCTGAGCATTCGCCTTTTGCTGTACTTTTTGGTGGCCGAAAACCTCTATCATAGCAATGCACTGATTTTCATGTCTCGCTTAACGTGAATCTCAGTATATCCTGGAGCCTCAAAATAAAAAGTGAGTGCTGCTTTTTATTTAGCTTTCCAAATCCGATCAACGTCCTCGGTATCCTCTGAACTGCGGTGAGCTTCTTTGTGATGTTATTTTTTCGCTCTCTTGTGTTTGCCGTCCTGTTTTATGGCAACCTTGCAGCATGGCTGATTATCTGCTTGCCTTTGCTTGCTGGCCCCCCGCGGTTTCTGTTTCCCATGGCAAAGTCTTGGGCGCGCACGAGCCTGTGGCTGCTTAGAGTTGTGGTTGGCCTGAAAGTTGAATGGCGGGGGCTTGAGAACATTCCGCAGGGTGGTTTACTTGTTGCTGCCAAGCATCAATCGTCACTGGAAACCTTCGCTTTGCTGACCTTGTTTGAACGCCCTGTGTTCGTTCTAAAACAGGAGCTTACAAAACTACCGTTGTTTGGCTGGTTCTTGCGACGGATTGGGATGATCCCGGTTGATAGATCAGCGGGTAAGGCTGCCCTTGCAGGTATGGCGCGTATGGCGCGACAGAAGGTGCAGGAAGGCTATCAGGTCATCATTTTTCCGGAAGGCACGCGCCGTGCTCCGGGCGCCCCTCCTGAATACAAGACCGGGGTTTCCTTCCTTTATGACAGCATGAATGTGCCCTGCTTGCCAGTGGCCGTGAATTCGGGACTTTTCTGGGCACGGCAGAGTTTCTTAAGGCGCCCGGGCACTGTTGTCATCAGCGTCCTGCCTCCTTTGCCTGTAGGTTTGCCACGTAAGCAGGTGCTTCTGGAACTTCAACGTCGTATTGAGACCGAATCCAATCGGCTGCTGGAAAATGCTGATCCGACTTATGCTAACGTCCGCAATGAGGCTTAACGCACCAAACTGCATAGTACCCCTTTGGGGGGCGATCTTGTAAGACCTACCCTTAAATAGTCGAATTTTGCGCCGATGGTTTTGCGAAGCTTAAAGGTGCAGCGTATTTCTGGAGATTAAACAGTGAGCGAAAACAACACTACCAACCCGCCCCCTGCGCCCGAGGTGTTGCCATCGGATGCAGTGCAGCGGGTAAGCCGACTTGGCCTCTTCCTTCCGGTCGCGTTTCTGGTGGTATTGTTGGTGGGATGGTCTGCATTCTGGTTTGTTGCGCGTGCGCGCGTGCACGATGCCATTACCATCTGGTTGGCACAGGAAGCCGAGCAGCAGCGTCAATGGTCATGCCCTGACCGCACCGTCGCAGGTTTTCCGTTTCGCTTTGAGGTGCGTTGCACTGACTTGCGCTTCTCAGGCACAACGCCTGCTGGAACCGTGACGGGAACACTGGCGCATTTTCTCGCTGTTGCCCAAGTCTACAAGCCAAACCATGTTGTGGTCGAAGCACAAGGCCCGCTCGTTGCCGATCAGGAAGGTGGTGAGCGTATTACTATGGATTGGCAGTCGTTTGATGCCAGCGCTATATTTTCAGGCAATCGGCTGGATCGTTTTGCTATTGTGGTCACTCAACCGTCGATTGTTGCTGGCTTGAATGGTGATCGCACACCCGTCATGCAAGCCAAGGCGTGGGAATGGCATCTGCGCATTGATCCTGAGCGCCCTTCTGATGATCACGTCTATGATGTTGCCTTTACGTTGAGCGATGCGCAATTGCCAGCTCTGGATGTTGCGCTCGGTACGCAGGATGCGGCGACTATTGCCTTTAAGGGAGCAATCACGGAAGCGGCGCCCTTTACTGCCAAAGCGCCTTCTGTGGAGTTTGAACGGTGGCGTTTGGCAGGCGGTGTTTTTGAAATTGATGAGTTGAGCCTTACTAAAGGCCCTCAAAGGTTGCAGGCGCGCGGACAACTTTCCATTGATGATTTCCGCCGTCCGCAAGGCCGTATCGAGGCATCTGTGACCGGTTTGGAAGATTTGTTGACGCGCTTTGGTCTAGGCGGCAGAAGCAATGCAATCGCGAACGGTCTTGCCATTCTAGGTGGCCGTAATGCGCAGGCAGAAAACGCCATTCCTGGTCTCACCCCCCTTCCCCCCATTACGATCCGCGATGGCCAAGTGTTTGTAGGACCATTTGGAGTAAGCCGGGTAGCGCCCCTCTACTAAAGCCGGGATGAGATGTAGAGCGGAAGAAAGAGCAGTGTCGCGCAAGCCGCCTCAATGGGTTTGCGCGCCAATGCCGCTTGTGGCTCGACTATGGTCATGACCTCGTCGGCCGGAGCGCGGATATAAGTGCCTGCATTGATGAGGCTTGAAACTAATGCAGGCTATCCAGCATTACCGGTTAGCGAGCGCTCATCTTGGCGCGGTGGCCATGACCGGGCGTCATGTTGGTGGCTGTCCATACCTCTTCCATGAATACGAGGCGTTTTGTTTCCAGTTCATGTAGGTCATCGAGCCTTCTTCGGCACGACATTCGATACATGACGGTGGCTTGTGTATTGTTCGGATCGTAATGTTCAATGCATATCGTTTAAGTATCTGAACGCTCCACAAACCAACCACCGTCTCAGCCCTTTTTGCGACCAAAGTCGGGCTCAGCTGTTTCCTGGCCTAATTCAATGATATTACGGCGAATGGCGCGGGTGCGAGTGAAGAGCTCGAATAGCGCATCGCCGTCGCTCCACCGGATAGCGCGCGCCAGGGCGGCGATATCTTCATTGAAGCGCCCCAGCATTTCAAGCACTGCATCCTTATTGTTGAGAAACACATCGCGCCACATCGTGGGATCTGATGAGGCGATGCGTGTAAAGTCGCGAAAACCACCAGCGGAAAACTTGATCACTTCCGATTGCGTTATTTCCTCAAGGTCCGCAGCCGTACCTACGATGTTATAGGCGATGAGATGCGGCACGTGACTGGTGATAGCAAGCACGCGGTCATGATGATGCGCACTCATGAATTCGACGTTTGCGCCAATCGTTTCCCATAGCGCGGCAATTTTTGCGATGGCTTCTGCATCAGCTCCTTCAGGAGGTGTGATGATAGACCAGCGGTTGACGAAGAGAGTTGCGAATCCGGAATCCGGACCTGAATATTCCGTGCCAGCAACTGGATGGGCGGGGACAAGATGCACACTCTTGGGAAGTAATGGACCGGCTTTCTCGACGACACAGCCTTTGACAGAGCCAACATCCGAAACAATCGCACCGGGTTTTAAATGATCCGCAATCTCTGCAACAACAGATGCGATTGCCCCCACGGGCACACAGAGGATCACTATATCGGCGCCAGCCACTGCCTCTGCCGATGTGTCAGGTACTTCATCCGCTAGGGAAAGTTCTCGCGCGCGTTCGCGAACGCCTGAGTGGGCATCTGTGGTGACAAGCGTGTGCGCCAATCCGGTTGCGCGCGCTGCGCGCAAAATGGATGAGCCGATAAGCCCCGGTCCGATGACCACCAAACGATCAACCAGCGGTGTTTCGCGCCGCTTCAAGCCTTCAGCCATTGCTCTTCTGTCCCTGAAATTCGCTCAATGCTGCAAGCAGCAATCGGTTCGCTTCTTCCGAGCCTACGGTGATACGCAGGGCGTTCGGAAAGCCATATGCACTAACCGCGCGTACAATGATCCCGCGTGCTGCGAGAAAGGCATCAGCCGCGCGTGCATCCCGCCCCTCACCTTGCGGAAAGTGCACCAGCAGAAAATTCGCCGCGCTTGGTGTGACTTCAAGACCCAATCCGCGCAAGCCTTCAGTCAACCAAGTCAACCACTGGTTATTATGGGCGATGGCAGCAGCCAAGTGTGCTTCATCTGCCAACGATGCGATACCCGCAGCGCTCGCCGGTCCGTTTACGTTGAATGGCCCGCGAATGCGATTAAGCGCATCGGCAACCCCTTCAGGCGCGTAGCACCATCCAAGCCGTAAGGCTGCAAGGCCGTAGATCTTGGAGAATGTGCGTGTCATCACAACGTTTTCGTTTTCCGATACAAGTTCAATGCCGGCCGAAAAATCGTTGGCACGTGCATATTCAGCATAAGCGCCATCGAGCACGAGCAGCACATTTGAAGCTAGACCGGCATGCAGCCGTTTCACTTCATTAAATGGTAGATAAGTACCTGTAGGGTTATTCGGGTTGGCGATATACACAATCTTTGTGCGCGGAGTAACGCTTGCGAGGATGGCATCAACGTCAGTGGTATAGTTTTTCTCTGGCACGATGACGGGCGTGGCACCAGCCGCCAGAATGGCGATTTTGTAAACGAGAAAGCCGTGTTCCGTCAGAATGCCCTCATCGCCCGGTCCAAGATAAGCCTGTGCCAACAGGTGCAGTATGTCATCGGAGCCCGCACCACAAACAATGCGTGCGGGGTCAAGGCCAAAACGATGCCCGATGGCATTGCGTAAACGGGTCGCGCTACCATCCGGATAAGCTTCAACATGTCCCGTAAGAACTTCCTGCGCCGCGCGGATAGCTGTTGGGCTGGGGCCAAGCGGTGTTTCGTTTGAGGATAGTTTATGAACCTTCGCCACGCCGGTTACGGAGCTGCGACCGGGTACATAAGGATCAATCGCTAGAACGCCGGCTTTGGGCACAGGGCGGGCTGGCAAACCACTCATGACAGCAAAACTCCAACAGATAGACACGACGGCAATCATTGCCGCATGTTTAGCAGAAAACAGTTTTTTGCAAGCTAAGCTTCAGGGCAAGCGAGCTCTCAGAGCAAGAAAATCTTTAGGGAATGACAAAACGTCGTGCATGGCTACCCACTTCCGCAGCCTCGATGCGCCCCACACGCGCTTGCGCCAGTACCGTGGTGATGGCATCGAGCCCCGCTTCTCCTTCGATTGCCACAAGCAGCGACAATCCGCCTTCAACTCCGGCAGATCCTGTAATTTCCGCACCAATAGCCGTAAGTGTCTTTTCAGTATCCTCACGCCATCGTTCAACTTTTACAGCAATGAGCACAATCTCGCGCACGGCTGCATCTTCAAGCGGTTTGGATACGACAAATAGGGGTGTTCCGGCTGGATGCCCAGGGCGTTCGATGAACGGCAATCGCGCAATGATCTTGGGAGCATTCCGATCGCGCAGAGCCTCCCACCACGGGTTAACAGCTGTATTCTGGTCGGGTCGGAAAATGCCCAGATCGCCCTTTGACTTTGCTACTGCCGCAATCACCGCCGCTGCCCCGGTATGAGGAGCATAGGGAACGGTGAAACCAAAATGGAACCGTGCTGAATCGCGCATTGGCCCATCTCCCGCGGATATATCCGCGTGCACACTAAAGGGCGCCTGCACATAGGTGAAGGTTGAGATGATAATACGCCAGATGTTTTCAGCTGTATCGAGCGGTAAAATGCCGTGATGTCTGCCTGCAAGGCGACGCATCATGTCGGCCTCACGGCCTGGGCGAAATGCTTGCCCTGACGATTGTGTGCCCTTCACGGATATAAGTGCGTTGACGATCTCGCTACGCTCAATGAGCAGACGATGCATTTCAGCATCGATCCGATCGATTTCCTCGCGCAGTTGCGCCAACTGAGTGGCATTATTCTTCTCAATCGTCGCTGGAGCGCTCATTACCGAATCCATATCCCAGAGATCCGCGACACCGGCGGAAGCTTGATGTTGTAAGCGCCCTTTGCCGATATGCAAAGACAGATGTTATCGTTTTTCTCCAGATCTGGCCATGCCTCGCCCCTTGACAGCGGTGTCAATCTGTCGAACATGTTCTGAATAACGAACAGAAGCCGCTTAATTGTAATCGGTTGCGGACGGTGTGATGATCCTTCAAAAGCGGCATCAAACTTGCTGTTGTCACTACATTACCTCCCTCTTTGGTTTGGACATTGAAGCATAGATGACGGGTGCCCCCTTTTCCTCAGCCTCGCCTCTCGCCTCGGTTTCACAGGTTGAATCGCCTGATAGTCTCGTGGCAAATTTCGGACCTGAGCAGCCGCTTGTTCTTGATAGCGGTATAGCGCTTTCACCTTTGCAGATTGCATATCAGACATACGGCACACTCAACGAGCAGCGTTCTAATGCGGTGCTGATATGTCATGCATTAACGGGTGATCAGCATGCGGCCAATGTGCATCCGGTAACAGGCAAGCCGGGCTGGTGGAGTACGATGATAGGGCCAGGCAGGCCCATAGACACGGATCGTTATTTTGTCATCTGCTCAAACGTTGTCGGTGGCTGTCTAGGCAGTACCGGGCCGGCATCTATCAATCCGGAAACCGGACAACCGTGGAGCCTCAGCTTTCCGCTGGTAACCATCCGCGACATGGTGCGCGCGCAGGCCATGCTGGTTGATTATCTTGGTATTGATACGCTGTTTTGCGTCGCAGGTGGTTCCATGGGGGGGATGCAGGTGCTTGAATGGGCTGCAAGCTTCCCCGAGCGCGTTTATGCTGCAATGCCGATTGCGACCGCGCCAATCCACTCGGCCCAGAACATCGCTTTCAGCGAAGTTGGACGGCAAGCTATTATGGCGGATCCTGAGTGGCGTGCCGGGCGTTATCTGGAAGCTGGAACGCGTCCCGCGCAAGGTCTCGCGGTTGCCCGAATGGGTGCCCACATAACGTATCTGTCTGAATCTGCATTGCATCGAAAATTTGGTCGACGATTGCAGGACCGTGCTGCACCAACTTTCACCTTTGATGCTGATTTTCAGGTTGAGAGCTACCTGCGCCATCAGGGCGAAGCGTTTGTCGAACGCTTTGATGCTAATAGTTATCTTTATGTAACGCGCGCGATGGATTATTTTGACCTTGCGGGCAGTCATGGTGGCATTCTAGCCAATGCATTCCGCGGTTCGAAAACGCGTTTTTGCATTATCTCATTTTCGTCAGATTGGCTTTTTCCGACCAGTAATTCGCGTGCCATTGTGCATGCGCTTAATGCGTCAGGCGCATCAGTAAGTTTTGTGGAAATCCAGAGTGACAAAGGGCATGACGCTTTTCTACTCGACGAACCTGAGCTGATTGCAACAACAGGTGGTTTCCTGCGTGCAGCGGCACGGACGCGAGGTATTTAAGTGATGCGCAGCCACTCCCCGCATTTTGAGCTAAATGGCGCCCGTCAGGATCATCTCCTTGTGGCCCGTATGGTGTCACCTGGATCAAGGGTGCTCGATGTGGGTTGTGCGGATGGGGCGCTGCTTGAACTGCTTGTACATGAACGTAATGTTGACGGGCGTGGGATTGAGCTTTCGCATGATGGCGTCAGCCGCTGTGTTGCGCGAGGGTTATCGGTCATTCAAGGAGATGCCGATACCGATCTTGCAGACTATCCGGATGATTGTTTCGATTACGTGATCCTGTCGCAGACAATACAGGCAACGCGTCAACCACGTGTGGTGCTTGAGCATATGCTCAGAATTGGACGAAGAGCGATTGTATCATTGCCCAACTTCGGCTACTGGCGCGTGCGCGCTCATTTAGCATTGCAGGGAACCATGCCGGTAACAAAAAACCTGCCGGATACATGGTACGATACGCCCAATATCCATTTTTGTACGATCAGGGATTTTGTCGAATTATGTCAATCTCTTGGTGCAGGGATTGAGCGTGCGACAGCCTTAAGTGCTGGCGGCCGGCCTGTGGGTGTTAAGGCACCGTGGTGGTTCTGGAACCTGTTTGGCTCTCAAGCTGTATTCCTGCTTCATCGCAAACAGCTTACGGACTTCGATGGAGCAGCAGTTGCCATAAGCGTTGGTGGGGAGATAGAGCGCTCATGAGCAGGTTGGCAAACAAAAACCCCTCATTAGCAGCTTCAAGGTGTGGACAGGGACAGAAAAGGATAGCGTGCGAGGCTGAAATAAGGTAATCGCATCATCTATGTTGCTCTGGCATGCGCCGGAGCAAGGCACCCGTAGCTCAGCTGGATAGAGCGCTGCCCTCCGAAGGCAGAGGTCACACGTTCGAATCGTGTCGGGTGCGCCAATCATTTCAATGAGTTGGCCGTTTTTCCCTCAATCCCAATCTCTCTTCTGTCCGCATAATTATGTTGCTCGGCTTTGGACGTGCGCCTTTGCGCTATCTCAGGGGCATGAAGAAAATGGCCAGGGTGACCTTTAGCTATCCAGTTTTGAGCGGAACATAAGGTGAGCTATAGCCGCGCAGATATGCCGATGAAGGTATGCTTTTACCGGGCCGATAAGGGTGAAACGGAGAATTCGGAAGAAGAACGATACCAGTTTTTCGCAAACAGCTATTCAATGCCCTGCAGGTGCTTCAGTAAAGCACCATAAAGTATTGCCTCCATTGCAGTGACGAATAAAAAGCGTCCCGAGCTGGTCGGGACGCTTTCATTTACCTCTATAGTCGCCTTATTGAACTACGCGTGCGCGAAGCTTGCTGTACTCTTCCGCGGTAATGGAGCCAGCTGCCTTTAGGCGATCAAGCTTCTCAAGTTCGTCGGCCACGCTGAAGCCAATTGTGTGACGTAATTCTTCGCGCATATGCTTGGCGCGAGCTTCTGCACGTTCGGCCATGCCATTGCCCTGTGTGAGGAGGTAAATAAAAATGCCAAGATATGGAAAAATGATCAGACCGATCACCCAAAACACTTTCCCCCATCCCGAGATATCTTGTCGACGGAACAGATCGCCGAATACTGTGATGAGCAACCAGAACCAAAGGATGAAGACAAAAATCGCCATAATCTGGACGATGAAATTGGAAAAGTTAAAGCCACCCTCGAAAAGCATTACACACTCCCAAATGTTTGAAGTTGGCATAGTTAATCCAGCTGGATTAACCGCCTGCCTTTAAATAGGTAGCTTGAGCATGAATATCTTATTAGGTTAAGCCTTCAAATTAACGAATATTTATAAGTGTTTTGATTCACTCCCATCATCGCTTTAATTTTGAGGTTTCTGATGGGTGGATATCCTTTTTATATCAATGACATTGCCTGGTCCAAATTGCAGGATTTGTTGCCGAAGGTGAAGCGGGGACGGCGGCGTGTAAATGATCGGCGGGTCGTATCGGGGATTGTTTATGTTCTTCAGTCGGGTGTGATGTGGCGGCAGGCTCCGGCGATTTACGGACCACACAAAACACTTTACACGCGCTATCAACGCTGGAACGCTCAGGGCGTCTGGACGCGTATTTTTCAGGCTTTATCCGAAAAAGACGCGCAAGATGAGACACTTATGATAGATTCGACCACGATACGGGTACAGCGTTCGGCTCTTGGCGCCCAAAAAAAGGATGTCCTGCCACAGGTCGATCTTGCGGCGGTTGGACGAGTAAAATCCACCTGGCCTGTAACGGGCGCGGCAAACCCGTCGCATGGTTGATCACGGGTGGCAACATTCACGATGTTTGCCTCGCCCCGCTGCTGATCAACGCCTGCAATCATCCAAATTTACGCCAGATACTGGCGGATACAGGCTATGTTTCCAAAGACATCCGCGCCTGCGTTGAAGCCGCAAACATCACATATTGTGTGCCAGACCGAAAAAATGCAAAAGTCAAAAATACAATTGATACAGAGCTTTATAAAAAAAGATGGAGGGTGGAGGCATGCTTTGCCAAACTCAAAAACTGGCGCCGCATCGCTACACGATATGACAAATCAGCTCAATCGTTCCTCAACGCCGTAACAATCGCTATCTTATTCTCGTATTACTTAATTTGAATCCTCAGCCTAAATTTCAGAGTGATGCGTGATTTTTATATAATTGCCCCCATATTCTTGCGTTCAGAAAGAGCTTGATTTTTTATGATTTAATGTTGCCACTTCACGTGTGTTATTTGTCTGCGGATTTTATTAATTTAAATAAAATACATGTAATAATAAGATGCGATTTAATGTTATTTCTGCTGATTTAATTGGATGTTGAAGTAAAATAATAATATAAGATTGAAAAATGTTTATGGTGTGTGATGTATTTGTTTTTTGAAAGAATTGCAATTTGTGTATTAATGGGAGGGTGATTTTTGAAAAGCATTGCTTGCGGTTAGAAGGGATGCTTGTTCGCTTGGCGATTTGGCATTTGTCCGGGTTTTTATGGTGCCATGAAGTCCAAGCAAAGCGTGGATGCCAATCCGGGTGCTTGCAGGCGTATTTTTTATCCATCTGAGCGCTTTGGCTCTTAAGTGGATGGGTGCCTAACAGAGCGTGATCCTATGTCACTCAACTTTCCAAATCCAATTCGAACCTATGAATCTGGCAGATCGCGTGTGAGTTTCTGGGGCTTGGATTCCTCTTTAGAAATAGCATTCCAAGCTGAGATCGACGCCTTGCTTAAGCTTGGATAATGCTCTCAGGCTGCTAAGTAGCAGCTTTTACGAATATTCGATTAAAACCGTATGTCGATACTGAAAGTTTCTCAAGCAGCATATAATCGACATAGATTAAGTTACTATCGCTTTATTGTGGTAGGCCTTCCACAATGAACTCAATTCATAGGGAAAAAATCATGACAACAATATCCTACATAGTAGGTGATCAAGTGAATCTTCGCCCAGGAATATATGGTCAGCCGCGCAGTGGCTCATTCGAGATTACTCGGCTGATGCCTGCGCGTGATGACAATGGAGAGCAGCAATTTCGTGTTCGTGGCCCTGATGGGATTGAACGAGCCGTTAATCGACATGAGATTACTGGCATGAAAAATAGAAAAGACCAATCAATCTAATTGGTTATTCGATATTGATATTATTTAAGGCATATTGATAAATGAGATAACGTGGCAGAGTTCTGTTTATACGCTTTTACGTGACCAGTGATAAGCACCAAGGGATTTTCCCTTGATGGCATCGACAACGCCGTCGCCAAGCGCTTGCACCATCTCATCATGCTCCCATGTTGCGAGGTGACGCTCGTACCAATTCCCACCAACGCTATCTTGGGGCATTTCACCAAGCGGAATAGAAATCAGTAGATCGTCGACCCAATTTTTGATCCTGGCAATCTGCTGTTTTGCCGTGTCTTTGGGTATATGCTCCAGCACATCACCGGCAATTGCTAGCGTCGGGCGTGGGGAGATTGTACTGAAATCAAGGTGAAGGATATCGGCAACAATAAGCTGGTCGTATTTGGTTTTGAGGTCAAACTGCTCGATATACGGAGCCCATACCTCAATTCCGGTCCAGAATGCACGGAAGTGAGGGCGCATTAGCTTTGCGTACGTCCCTGCCCCCACGCCTATATCAATCACGCAATCAGGCTTGAGTGCCAGATACTTTTCAAGCATCCAGTCTTTATGCTCGGAATAGGAATGTGGCATACGACATACTCCGGCTTATATCATTATAGGGCAAGCTAAGCGCCTCTCTTACTTGCGTTTTTATGATATCAAGTATTATATGTTTTGCAAAATGCTTGAAAACTCAACCGGGAAGAGCTGAGCTAGTACCATCAGATATGCTGACGCAGAGCGCGACCATAGAGAGTTTGAGAAAAATATATTTGATGTTTGAAATTTTAACACCAGAAATCCAAATTAGGTAAGGTGCGAAAAATCCGCTTCCTAATCTATTGATTTCATTTGGCATGAAACAGAGAATGGCGCGCCCGAAAGGATTCGAACCTCTGACCCCCAGATTCGTAGTCTGGTGCTCTATCCAGCTGAGCTACGGGCGCTTTCTCTTCAGGGGCAGTGTTTCCGTGCCCCGCTGATGAAGTGTGGTGTATATGTGAGCTTTAGCATTGGCAAGCCAAATTTGAGAAATCAGTATGAAATGTCGATTGTTTCCATGCCAAAATTGCTTTTAACCTATTAATTTATAATGATAAAAAAACTTATCCACTGATCTGCGGAAGACGGATGATAAAGCAGGTGCCGCTTGGTTGAGGTTCCAATGTGATACTTCCACCATGAAGCCGGATCAGTTCAGCTGATATCGCCAGTCCAAGACCTGATCCACCGGGGCGTGTCGTGCCATGGAACGCTTCAAAAAGCCGCTCTCGCGCCTTTAAAGCAAGGCCGGGGCCATCATCTGCCACGCGGATAACTGCTTCCCCTGTGCCTTCATATTGGGGAGAGGGTGTCAATAATTGTGCCGATATCATGATGGTGCGCATTGATTCCCGCTCCTCCCCAGATTCTGCGGGAATGAGTCGTTGATTCTCGATCAGATCCTGCTCCAAGGCCTGGACCGCATTACGCCCCAAATTCAGTAATACCCGTGATAACTGCTCAGAATCTGCGATCAGCGTCAGATTGTCAGGAATGTCTATTTCGAATCTGATGTTCGCATGGGACTCTAGGCCCAAATTATCGCGTAATTCTTCTACTAATGGTCGAAGCCGGAATTGCCGCCGCTGAGGCAGCGCCTCTGCTACGCGACCGTAAGCAAGCGCCGATTCGCAATAAGCAATAGCCCTATCAAGCGTTGCAATAAGCCGGGGAGCAAAACGATCCACCACCGGATCGGCTACTTGCGCCAATCGATCCGAGATCAATTGAGCGGTTGTAAGCATATTGCGAAGTTCATGGCTGATTTTCGCTACGGCCAGTCCCAGTGCTGCTAATCGCTGCTGCTGGCGCAATTCTGCAGCAAGTGTGTGTTGCATGCGTTCTAGCGCTCTTTCGGCCTGCCCGATTTCATCGTTGCTACCTGAAGGTATGATAATACGGCCTGGATTATCCGGTTCCCGTTCAAAGGCGGTGATGTGCTCTGCAAGTCGCCGCACAGGGCGTACAATCATTCGCATAAGGGCTAGATAAAGAGATGCCGCTGCTACGCCCCAAACCACCAGCGATACCAATGCAACACGGATCGAAAACGCCATCATGGCAGATCGGAGAGGTTGAGGGTCCATAATCAGTTCAACAAATTCAATGTCGCCTTTGCCTTCACCGATAACACGCACGGGCTTGTCATTGCGCAAAAATAGAGCGTCCAAAGTATCCCGCATCTGCGCAATCCAGCCCACTTCACGCAGATCGATTGTTTGCAGCATATCTGTCGGAATCGCATCGTTTGATAGAAGATGGCGGGCGCCACCGCTGCTGAGTGCCATTCCCATGACGCCGACTCCATCGAGCAGCTTTTCTTCAATAGCCGGTGAAACGGAAGCGTCTGGGGTTGCTTCGAGCACGAGAGCTGCAATTTGTGCGGCAGCCAAACGATCATTCAGCCAGCTACGCCTGTATGCGGTCACTGAAGGTACGAAAACAAGCACCTGAGCGCACATAGCAAAAACAAGCGTGAGGATCATCAATCGCGCCGAAAGACCCAAGCCATTTCGTCTCGGCTTGCTATCGGGTGCCCTCTCGAATTCGGCGTCATGAAATGAGAGAAGCTGCTCATAGCCTGACCTCTGAGGCGTCTCCCTAACAAGGAGCTCCCTCACCTCTTGGCCTCGATTGGGTGCGGAATCATTACGATTCATCATTTTTCCCTACAGCACCAACTCCCAGAGTGAATAACGAATTTTGGATACCTTTAGTGCATAAATTAAAAGACAAATTATCGCACCAGTCTGGTTTTTAGTTCCATATCCTACGCCACCATCGCGAAAGGCGTAGTAATGTTCCTCGCAATTTTGGCCAGCCAAAGACCGTAACGCGCACGGCTTCTCGCGTGATGCTGTGATGGCTGAGGTCCGGAAACCCCAGATTTGCAAGGTCAGCAACTTTTAATCTGCGCGCGATTGCTAATGTCCAAAGGCCTGCAATATCTGCGGCCCCATCTCCAATGATTGTGCAACCAACAATAGTATTCCTACGTGTGACAATAACCTTTATTTCACCCACAATCGGCCCTGTCTTAAAGCGGCTAGCCAGATGCAGTGGGGTCATTGCGAAGGAGCGCCGTACGATATTGATTTTGCCGTATAATTGGCGTGCCCTCTCTTCATCCAGTCCGACTGTTGCGATCTCAGGTGTGGTAGGGACAATATGGATGATAGGCGATTTGGCGGGTCTTTTGCGCAATACCGCATGATTGATAATCTGATTTGCCTCATCCTCCAGCGCTGTAGAGAAGATGTTGTCAGTTATGGCGCCACCAATAACGTGAATACGATGATTGGATGTGCGTAAACGATCATCGAGCGCTGGCAGCTGCCCTTCCATAACGATCTTGGCCTGTTCCCATCCGAGATGCGGAAATATGGGGTGTAAGGCGGGGGCTATAAGCACATGAGATGCTGCTAGCGCTTCACCTGTTGTAGTGTACACGATGGCTTCATTACCACGTGCCTCTATTTGGGTGATCGCAGTATCAAGCCGCAGCGATACTCCATCATATTCCAGCGCCATCAGGATTTGGCGTGTGATTTCATCCTCTACAGAAGCGGCATTGAAATCAGGTGTAGGGATAAGAGCCACCCAAGCACCAAGGCGCCGATGAGCCTGAGCCAGGGCAAAAGCAGCCGCAGACGTACCGATTACGATTAGGCGTTCAATTGGATATGATGCAACGAGAAGCTTATCTGGTGTAAGATAACTAATATCTTCAAGTCCTGGAATTGCAGGAGGAATCCAATTGTTTTCAGGTGCCAGCACAAAGCGGCGGGCAACAATATGCTTATCGCGCACCCGCAGTGTTTTGGCGTTCTCAAAGTGTGCCTCTCCCGTTACAATTGAGACCTGAAGAGCCCGCAGACGCTCATCTGATAAAGATAAAGGCGATGCTGTACTGGCTTTGTGAACGTGGCGCAAAAGGGCACGAATGTTCAGGGCATACGAGGAGCTTGCTTCTGTTGGTGTTCTACCAGACCCAATTGTGGATATGCGCGTTGCAGTATGGAACTGATTGGCGGCCTCGATGAAGGCGCGCGTGCTTATTGCCGGAGCTGATAGATTTAAATGGTCACCAGGAGGCGATACATGCACTACAGATGCGCTGGATTCTGCAGCTTTTATGGCAATAAGTCGCCCACCATATCCCGACCCCACTACGCACAGATCAGCTCTATGAATAGTAGATATTGCAGCATACGACGGCTTCATGCGGCTCTCTCCGATTGCTGATACCCTCCCGCACAATATACGTGCATACTTATAGGAATGGCGCTCTAGAAGCTTAATTGCATGGTGCGCATATGGTTACATGTTGCCACTTTATGATAAGATACAACCTATGGCCGTATTAAAAGCGCTTATGAGCAACAGGCGCATAAAATAATATAGCTGAATTGACAGCCGTTTTGCCTGAATGTGCAAAGTTGACGTTGACTTTTGTAATGAATCCCCTCATAAGCCGCATTCGGTATGGCGGTGCCTGTCGTGGGCGCCGCTTGTCGTTTTACGACAGCCACCTCACCATATTTTCTGATCGCTTTCTTGTTTGGAGGCGTTTCAGAGCGCGCGCGGTCAGTTCGCACGCGTTTTAACTCACTACGTGCGACCGGAGTTCAGGGCCGTGAAAAGGACTTATCAACCGAGCAAGATCGTTCGCAAGCGCCGCCACGGTTTCCGTGCGCGCCTGGCGACTAAGGGCGGCCGCGCCGTTCTCGCAGCCCGCCGTGCGCGTGGCCGCAAGCGTTTGAGCGCCTAAGACGGGTTTAGGACTCTGACAGTATAAGGTTGCGTTGCGGCAACATTCTTTGTTTGTTGCGCGCTACCTGCTGTTGGGTTCTGGGCTTGCCTTTCGTGTTATTACTTCAATAGGCTGCATGCTCGGCAACGTTTGATCGCTGCAGGCGGGGATCATTGTCATGAACAACGTTCACGGCTCCTTGGCTGATGTGGCTTCATCTTCCGAGCTTGGCTTGACATGCGGGGGCACTTCAGTGCGATTGCCGCGCTTGTTAAAGCGAGCAGAGTTTTTGGCGGTAGCCTCAGGCCGCCGTGTGCATTCCAGTCGCATGACAGTGCAGATTCGTGAGCGCAATTCTGATTCAAAAACAGATCAGCGTTCCATCTCGGGGCCTCGATTTGGGCTTACAGTGACAAAAAAGACTGCAAATGCTGTCGGCCGTAATCGAATCAGGCGTCGATTGCGTGCTTTGTTATATAATTTGCGGCCCTTTTGGCCGGATGCAGATATCGATTTTGTTATCGTTGGCCGGGCCGAGATGCTAACAGCTGGCGTTGATGTTATCACATCTGACCTCAAACGGGCCTTTTCCTCGCCTCCACGACAGGGTAATCCTCGGGATCGGCGTAACCAGCAGTCGCATCGCGGTCGCGGCAAGGGCGGTGCCCGTTCACACGATGCCAAACAGCGAAACCCGACGGATCAATCATGAGCGGCGATATTAAGAACCTGATTCTGGCCATCTCTCTGTCGTTCGTGATTCTGTTCGGCTGGCAGCACTTCTTTGCTGAGAAGGCTCTGCCTCCTGCGCAGCAAACAACGCAATCCACCATTCCTGGCCAGTCTCCGGCTATCCCTGCTGTCCAACCCCAGGCTGGTGGTGCCGTTCCTGATGGTGCTGTGCCTGCAGTGACGGTTCCTCGTGAGCAGGCGCTTATGAGCAGCAGCCGGGTGGCAATCGATACGCCTAATATATTGGGTTCAATTGCCCTAACTGGTGGGCGGATTGATGACATTTCGCTTCGCGCTTATCATGAGACGGTAAATCCGCAGAGTCCCAACATCGTTTTGCTGTCGTCAGCAGGCAGCCCTCATCCCTATTACGCTGACTTTGGTTGGGTAACCGTTGACGGTAAGGCTGTTCCAGTCCCCTCACCTGCAACGATCTGGAGCGCGGATTCTGATAAGCTAACGGCTACGTCGCCTGTAACGCTGACCTGGAACAATGGCGAAGGCCTCACCTTCCGTCGCATGATTGCTGTTGACGACGATGCCATGTTCACAATCACCGATAGCGTTGAGAACGCTGGTGGTGAACCTGTGACGTTACATCCATGGTCGCTGGTGTCACGCCGTGGTACGCCGAAGACAGAAAATTTCTATCTGCTGCATGAAGGTCTGATTGGCGTTCTTGGTAACGATGGTTTGCAAGAGATCAAATATGTTGATCTCGGTAAGAAGGATGCTCTGCCGACAGGTGGAGTGGGCGTTATCTTTAAGGACGAAACCGGCGGATTTCTCGGCATCACAGATAAGTATTGGGCAACAGCGCTAATTCCTCCTCAGACGCAGCCATTTACGGGCCGTTTCTCTTTGCGCAATGGCGCTGATAACCAGCCAATTTATCAGGCGGATTTGCTGGGTGCGGGGCAGATCGTCCCTCCTGGCGGGCGCATCGAGTCGCAGGTGCATCTTTTTGCGGGTGCTAAAGAGGTCAATACGATCTCAAAGTATGAAAAACAGCTTGATATCAAGAATTTTGATCTGCTGATCGATTGGGGATGGTTCTACTTTATCACCAAGCCGATGTTCTATATGCTTGATTTCTTCTACAAGCTGATTGGTAACTTTGGTGTAGCTATCCTGATTGTTACGGTTCTGGTAAAGCTGGCGTTCCTGCCCCTGGCCAATCGTTCTTATGCTTCCATGGCGAAGATGAAGGCTGTGCAACCAGAGATGGTTGCTATCCGTGAGCGCTACAAGGATGATCGCACCAAGCAGCAACAGGCGTTGATGGAGCTCTACAAGAAAGAGAAGATCAATCCGATTGCTGGCTGTTGGCCGATGTTGGTGCAGATCCCTGTTTTCTTCGCGCTGTATAAGGTGTTGTTCATCACCATCGAAATGCGTCATGCGCCTTTCTTTGGCTGGATACATGATTTGTCTGCGCCCGATCCATTGCCGATCTTAACGCTGTTTGGGCTTATTCCTTGGGATCCTTCGGCGGTGCCGGTACTTGGACCATTCCTGATGATTGGTCTTTGGCCTGTGATCATGGGTATCACCATGTTTGTGCAGATGAAGATGAATCCGACACCGGCTGATCCTATTCAGCAGACAATGTTTACATGGATGCCTATCCTGTTCACTTTCATGTTGGCGTCGTTCCCTGCAGGGCTTGTGATCTACTGGTCATGGAATAACCTCCTGTCCGTTATCCAGCAGGGCTTCATCATGCGCAAAAACGGCGTGAGGATTGAGCTATGGGACAATATCCGCAATATGTTCCGTAAGAAGCAGCCAACGCATAGCTAATCTATGCGTTGAGTCCCCTTCATTTGAAAAAGCCGAAATGACCGATAACATCATTAATGACGATACCGTCCGTAAGCTGTTTGCTGGCACCGCGGAGTTTTTCTGGGGCACGGGTTCGCTTGGCGGCTTGCCGCCGATGCATGGTGTCGAGATTGCTTTTGCGGGGCGATCGAATGTCGGTAAGTCGAGTCTCGTGAATGCGCTGACGCGCAGAAAAGCTCTTGCACGCACTTCCAGCACGCCGGGTCGGACACAGGAACTGAATTTTTTCCGGATTGGCGAAGGACAAGCAAATGCTTTCACTCTCGTCGATATGCCTGGCTATGGCTATGCAGCCGTAGGTAAGGAAAAGGTCGCAGCGTGGACGGATCTGATATACGCCTATCTACGCGGGCGTGCTAATCTCGCACGTGTCTATGTCTTGGTCGATGCTCGGCACGGCCTTAAAGATAATGATCTAAAGGTTTTTGACCTGCTGGATAAATCAGCCGTTTCCTATCAAATTGTGCTCACAAAAGCAGACGCTGTGACAGCTGAAGTGCTGACTGAGCGCATCCAAGCCACAGAATCCGCCATTGTTCGCCGCCCAGCTGCTTATCCGAAAGTGATCGCAACTTCCAGCCGTACTGGAGATGGGATGACCTCACTGCAAGCTGCTATCGTGCAGTTATTAAATGAGCGTGGATAAGCTAGATACATCAATATATTTACTTTTCTAGAGAGTTAGCGATTTCCCTCGTGCTCTGTTCTTTAATGAATAGATTTAATAAATATTGTATTCCATTTACATAGTTTTTCTTGATTTTTAGATATTTTTCTTTTGATATCTCTCCTTGCTTCGCGCCGAATTTCGTATTTGTAGCTTCTTCTGTTATGTCAGATTCATAAACAGGATGAGCATAATCAATAGGCATTACCTGAGGGGTGCCATTTTGATCTTCGGGAAAGCCTATAACAATGCTGGAACCCACAAAGGCAACTGGCATGATCTTGGCTTCTTGAACTGTGTGGGCAAGCTGATCAATGATTGACTTTAGTTGATCGTCAGATAGTGACTTTACCCTTTGAGAGGTAATCTTTTCTGTGTTCTTGGCAGAGGTTGCGCCATTAGTTGAAAGTTTTTTACCATCAACTGAGATACCATCCTTTCCCACAAGTGCTGCGCCTTGGCTAGGATTAGTTACATGGTTCCAAAGAACTCTTAGTTTCTTTAAAAAGAGCCCAACTCTATCATCTTCCGTGCGAGCTCCTGCATATATTTGCTCTGCATTAAAAGCAGCTTTATTCCCTATCTTGAAATCAAATAAATTATTGGTGTGTCCCTCTCCTATTTGTGTTTTTCCTTTAGCTATTGGTTGATTGTCTGCGTTATACAAAGCATTCTGAATAACAATAAAACCCTTACCGTTACTGCCCTGTCCAATCTCAATAGGAGGGCGGAAGGCTGATGTTCCACTTTTCCGTAACTCAGCAAGTTTTGCGAGCCTGGCTTGCGAAAGAACAGTGGATGTATTTGTGGATTTTATAGAAGATGCTACCGTACGTTTACGGTGTCTCGTAGGTGTGTTTGTGCTTTGCTCTTCCGATGAAGGCTTTTCAGATTGTTGAATTTTATTATCTATTGTATGTAAAAATTTATAATGTGAGTATTCTTGATCAATGAGGTTTTGTTTCAAAACATATTTAGTTCCAGCAATGAAAAAGACGTCTCCATGCCCTCCGCCGCTAGGAACAGAAATATTCTTTCCGCATATGCTTTTTATCTCATCCCATGAGTAATCTTTTCCAAATTTGCCTTCCTTTCCTTTTAGCAGATTCACAACAAAATCAAGTTTCTCTTCAGGGGAAGCACTAACAGGAAACTTTTGATCATCGCTTACGCGGTTTGAGGTCTGCATAGAGACTGTTTTTTTCGTTGAATGCGTAGAAGATGATGAAAATGTGTTACCTATTTCTAATTTTTGGGCTAAACTAGCTTTTTCTTCTCGCAATGATTGAATTTCAGATTTCTGAATTGTGACTGTTCTTTGAAGATCTTGAATTTCCGCTCGTTGAGATTCTACAGTACTTGTTAATTGATCTATTTTCTTATTCAAAGAACTTATTTGCTTCGAAAGTTTCGCTATGTTGCTTGTCTGCATTTTAAGATGTGCAACGGATCTACTTATATTTTCGTTAGAAAAACGAAAAAATCTTTGTTCTTTCGCTGCGTTGTTGGAAGACAGCGAATCCATTTCTCTATGTGTAGATACTGGCTTATGTACAGAGATATCACTCATATCTAATGCCCCTACTGATATATTCTTTAAGTATCTTTCTAATTAAGAATTTTTACTTCATAACTTGACGGTAATAGCATTATTTTCTCCTGCATCTTTAAACTTGGCAGTAATGAAAAAAAGCTCAGTACAGTAACTATCCTCATACGTCACCCTTGCGCCGTAAAAATGACGCTTTATGCCACAATATAGACATATATGGATTAATTCAAGTTAATTTTGAGAGCGCTGAATAAATGGCTTAGTGGGCCCAGGTTAAAGCATGATGGCTGGGGGATTTGATAAGCACTTGATTGTTTAGGCCATAAAAAACGAGGGATACGTCGCGTAGACGTCCCTCGCCTTTAAACTTGAAACAATTATCCAGCATACCTATTGTCAGGCATGCAAGAGTCTATGAGCTTTAGTTGCGGCTCTTGTCTACCAGGGCTTTTTCCTGGATCCATGGCATCATGGCGCGTAGCTTTGCGCCTACTTCTTCAATCTGGTGCGCATTGTTGCGGGCGCGAGTTGCCTTGAATGAGGTCTGGTTGACCTTGTTCTCCAGCATCCAATCACGCGTGAACTTGCCGGATTGGATATCCGTCAATACACGTTTCATCTCAGCTTTGGTTTCAGCTGTGATAATGCGCGGGCCGGTAACATATTCGCCATATTCCGCCGTGTTTGAGATTGAGTAATTCATGTTGGCAATGCCGCCTTCATAAATCAGGTCAACAATCAGCTTGGTTTCATGCAGGCATTCGAAATATGCCATTTCTGGTGCATAGCCCGCTTCCACGAGGGTCTCGAAGCCAGCGCGAATTAGTTCTACGATACCGCCGCACAACACAACCTGTTCGCCGAAGAGGTCGGTCTCGCACTCTTCCTTGAATGTCGTTTCGATGATGCCTGCACGGCCGCCGCCATTAGCTGAAGCATAGGAGAGCGCGATGTCGTGGGCGTTGCCGGTTGCGTCCTGCGCAATAGCGATCAATGTCGGCACGCCGCCGCCGCGCTGGTATTCCGAGCGTACCGTGTGGCCAGGCCCCTTGGGCGCGACCATGAGCACGTCAAGATCCTTGCGGGGCTCGATCAGGTTAAAGTGAACATTGAGCCCATGTGCGAACAGCAGGGCTGCGCCCGGCTTCATGTTGGCATGCAGACTTTCATTATAGATATCGGCTTGCAGTTCATCTGGCGTTAGCATCATCACGACATCGGCCCACTTTGCAGCCTCTGCCGGAGTCAGTACCTTGAGGCCCGCGGATTCTGCCTTCTTCACGCTAGAGGAATCAGCACGCAGACCAACTGCAAGCTCCTTAACGCCGGAATCACGCAAGTTTAGCGCATGGGCGTGACCTTGGCTGCCATAGCCGATGATCGCGACCTTCTTACCCTTGATGAGATTGATGTCGGCGTCACGATCGTAATAAACACGCATAAGATGCCCTTTCTCTGGCAACATCGTTATGGCTATAGGCCATTCACGGTTAGTTTATTGTTCCACCTTGCTGATAATAAGTGAAAGGTGGAACGGTCAAGAGTGTTTTATGCATGGCGCCATGAAAGCGCTACGCGTATGAAGATGCGATACAGAAGATATCCAACCATCTGTGAGGAAGGAAACAGCATGACGGACGCCATTCGCGAAGTACTTGATTTCTGGCGCAATGCTGGCCCTGCAATGTGGTTTGCGCAGAATGATGCTTTTGATGAGGCGGTGCGTGAGCGCTTTTTCACGCTTTATGAATTCATTGCTGAAAACGAGCACATTCTCAATCATCGTCACCCATGGGAGGCGACTGCCGATGGTGCTTTGGCGCTGACCATTGTGCTTGATCAGTTTCCACGGCAGATGTTCCGCGGAAAAGCACGTGCCTTCGCAGCTGATCCTCTGGCGCTCGCAGTTGCGCGCCGCTCGCTTGCAGCCAAGCATGATCAGCATGTCTCGACCGACCTGCGCGGTTTTTTCTATCTGCCTTTCATGCATTCCGAAAACCTTGCCGATCAGGACCATTGTGTCGCGCTCTACCAAACGTTGGGCAATGATGAAGGGCTTAAATTCGCACATATCCATCGCGATATCATTGCCCGTTTTGGTCGTTTTCCGCATCGTAATCCTGCCTTGGGAAGAGATACGACAGATGAAGAGCAGCAGTATCTAGATGCTGGTGGATTCAAGGGATAAGCGGTTTGCATTGTGATTGCAGCACATTCCGCTCTCATTTTTGTCCGTCGTGCAGCGCATATTGTTTTATAATGCCTCAGCGCCTCGGCTCAGAGCAGCAATGCCTGTCCGCGATACTTCAACGAGGCCGCAGTCTGTCATCAGGTTGATGAAACGCTCGGTCTCATCCGAGGTGCCTGTTAGCTCAAAGATGAATGATTTAAGCGTGGCATCTATCGTGCGTGCACCAAAAGCTTGTGCAAGTCGCAAAGCCTCAAGGCGTTGTTCGCCCTGCCCCACGACTTTCAGCAACACAAGTTCACGCTCTACCGCTTCGCTTTCAACGGTGAGATCTGTCACGCGGTGTACTGGTATAAGCCGTGAAAGTTGTGCCTTGATCTGCACGATGACTGCCGCCGTCCCCGCAGTTACGATAGTAATGCGTGACAAATGAGCTTCATGCTGGGTTTCCGATACCGTCAAGCTCTCGATATTATATCCGCGGCCTGAAAACAGGCCGGCAATGCGGGCGAGCACACCCGGCTCGTTATCGACAATCACCGCGAGTGTATGGCGAAACACCGGAGTTGGTGGAGGTGCATCGGAATAAATTGAGGTCATGGACAGGGTTCCGGGCGATTGGTTCCCGGTCGCGTCGACGCCGGGTGAGGATGGTGGCAGCAGTGAAGGTGAAACATGTTTCATGACAGTTACCAACTTTCGGTCATACAGGCAGAAACGATGATTAGACAACCCACAAGGCAGATTGAATGATTTACTCAAGGCTATATAACGCATTAATATGACGCAACATCAATGGATTATGCTGATCTTCTGATGTTGCGCCTTATCTCGTTTTAAACAAGCGCTTTGCCTTTATCGTCGATGATGGAGCCAATATTGGTGGCTGCATCCCCCAGTAGGATTTCATTGTGGGCCTTGCCTGATGGGATCATCGGGAAGCAGTTTTCGGCCGGATCGACCAGACAATCGAAGATCACAGGGCCAGGTGTTTCAATCATCTGGATGATTGCAGCATCAAGGTCTTCCGCCTTATCGCAGCGGATGCCGGTGCCTCCATAAGCTTCAGCAAGCTTTACGAAATCCGGCAATGCATCAGAGTAACTCTCTGAATAACGCCCGCCATGCAGCAACTCCTGCCATTGGCGCACCATACCCATGTATTGGTTATTCAGAATGAAAATCTTGACCGGCAAACGGTATTGCAGAGCCGTCGACATTTCTTGCATATTCATCTGGATAGAGGCTTCGCCGGCTACATCGATAACGAGTGCATCGGGGTGAGCGACCTGTGCTCCAATCGCAGCTGGGAGGCCATAGCCCATTGTGCCGAGGCCGCCCGATGTCAGCCATCGGTTTGGCTCTTCAAAATGCAGGAACTGGGCCGCCCACATCTGGTGCTGGCCAACTTCCGTGCTGATGTAACGGTCATAGCTTTTGGTCAATGCTTCTAGCCGTTCCAGTGCGTATTGCGGCTTGATGTAGCTGCCCTCGTTGCGATAAGCGAGACAATTGCGCGAGCGCCAGCTTGCAATGTCTGCCCACCATGGGGCATAGCGCTGTTTGTCAATCGTGGGGCCAATATCTTTCCAGAGCTGAACCATTTCGTGCAGCACATGGGCGCAATCACCAACAATGCCGATATCGACCTTCACAGTCTTATTAATTGAAGAAGGATCAATATCGATATGGATCTTGCGCGCATTGGGGGCGAAGGCATCAAGCCGACCCGTGATCCGGTCGTCAAATCTTGAGCCGACAGCAATGATCAAATCTGCGCCATGCATGGCGAGGTTGGCTTCATATGTTCCATGCATGCCCAGCATGCCAAGGAACTGCGGATGCGAAGCCGGGAATGCCCCAAGCCCCATCAGGGTGGATGTTACGGGAAAGCCTGTCATCCGGGCAAATTCACGTAAAAGCGCTGTCGCCTCCGGACCTGAATTGATGACGCCGCCTCCCGTATAAAGAATTGGGCGTTGAGCGCGTGTCATTAACTCCACGGCGGCGTTGATGCGTGCTGGATCACCCTGCAATTTAGGCCGGTAGGTCTTGTGCTGATTGTCAGCCAAACGCTCATAGGGAGCGCTGCTGAACTGCACATTTTTCGGGATATCAACCACAACAGGGCCAGGGCGGCCATGGGTTGCCACATAAAAAGCTTCGTGGAGGATGCGCGGCAGGTCTGCCGTGTCCTTCACTAGGTAGTTGTGCTTGGTGCAGTGGCGCGTAATGCCGACCGTGTCAGCTTCCTGAAACGCATCCGAGCCGATGACGTATGTTGGCACCTGTCCAGTAATAACGACCAGCGGGATTGAGTCCATCATGGCATCGGTCAGGCCGGTAACAGCATTTGTAGCGCCGGGGCCGGAAGTGACGAGCACGCATCCCACTTTGCCCGTAGAGCGGGCATAGCCTTCTGCAGCATGCACGGCAGCCTGTTCATGCCGCACGAGAATGTGGCGAACCTTATTCTGATGAAATAGCGCATCATAAATGGGAAGTACGGCGCCGCCCGGATAACCAAATATATGCTCAACACCTTGATCTTGCAGCGCCCGGATTACCATTTCAGCGCCGGTTATCGTCTCACTCATCGCCCTGCTCCGTCTATTTCATCCGCTAATGCGGTTTATTACCCTTGAGATGCGGTGACGAATTCCAGTTCAGGCAACAAAAAAGGGCCCCGAAGGACCCCTGTGCGCCATCTGCCGGATTAGCGGGCTATTCCCGCTCCGTCGATGGCGCCCCCGATACGATAAGGTTCATGTGCATTACACGCGTGCCTTCCTGAATGTTGCTAAAAAGCTAGTCCACACGAAACGATCGGTCAAGCGTCAAGCGCACATTTTTTGACCTAAGACGTGTTTTTGTTGATTATCGAGGCTTCTTTAGCTGATTTAATGAATCATTTTCTGCAAGAGGGCAACATTCAACAGAGTGAAATATAGAATGTCATTGACACCATTATGGGCAATGATATTTTCAATCGAAAGTTGAAAAAGTAGCAAAAATTGTCTGGAGATATCGTTTTGTCTATAAAAGAACAGATCAAATCACTCTCAAGACAGAACTTGCTTGTTCAATATGTTTATCGACGCTGGGGATCTGCTTTGACAGGTCGATGTGCGGATACTGATGAGCTGATTATTCCTTCTTTACGCATGCGCACAAGTATCGATGTGGGTGCAAATGCCGGAGCCTATGCGCAGCTTCTTGCACGCACCAGTGATCTGCTTGTTTGTTTTGAACCGGTTCCCTTTATGATTCGATTGCTGAACATGCTGTTCCGGGGGCAATCGCATGTACACATCCAGGCTGTGGCCCTTTCAGATACATCAGGTACTGCTCGTCTTTCCATTCCGCTGCGAAAGAGCGAGGCTGTTTCTGCGCTTGCGTCACTCAAGCAGACTTTTGAGGATGCCGAGATCATCGAAGTTGAAACTCTTCGGTTCGATGATTTTCGCACGCGTAACCCATGGGCGGATGCCGCACCTATCGATTTTATCAAGATTGATGTGGAAGGCTTTGAGGTTCAGGTGCTCGAAGGGATGCAGGAAACCATTGCGTCGATGCATCCGGTGTTTCTGATCGAGACCGAAGTGCGGCATAATGGCGAGAGTTTGCAAGTATTTCAGCGCTTGGCCGAGCAAGGTTATTCAACTTATATATCGCGTATCGGAGGTTCGCTGGAGGCGGTTTCCATCACAAGAACAGAAGACATTCTTGCGATGCAAAGCCTGGATGATCTAGCGCAGGAGAGTTTCAACTATCGTATTGGCAGTGAAAGGCGCTACCTGAACAATTTCTGGTTCATTCACGCCGATAGTCACCTGTCCGAGCAGCTAAAGCCCTTTATCCGCAATGCGTAGTGCATCAGGCGCCGTCATCGGGCGTAATCAATGCGCTTCTTTTGCCTCTGTAGCCTGTCGCAAGAACATATAATTCCGCTGAATCCGCGCGGCTGGCTGCAGGCTTGACGTGTCGCACTGCCGCAAAGTCGCGTTTCAGATCATTCAAAAGCGCATTTTCTGTGCCGCCTTGTAGCACTTTAGCGAGAAATACACCGCCCGGGGCAAGCACCTGTCTCGCAAATTCAAGAGCGGTTTCGGCCAGCCCCATGATCCTGAGATGATCTGTCTTTTTATGTCCCGTAGCGTTTGCCGCCATATCCGACAGCACCAAATCAGCGGGGCCGCCCAGCATCTCAATCAACAGGCCTGGTGCTTCGGGGGCGAGAAAGTCTAGCTGGATAAAATCTACGCCAGTCAATGGCTCGATTTCCAGCAGATCAAGACCAACCACGCGGCCTTTGCCAGCTTTAATTCCCACCTTTTGTGCCGCAACTTGCGACCAGCCACCAGGTGCTGCACCTAGATCGATAACGCGCTGATTGGTTTTTAGCAGCTTGTACTTTTCATCCATCTCAAGCAGCTTGAATGCTGCACGCGAGCGATATCCCTCACGTTTGGCGCGGGCCACGTAAGGATCATTCAACTGTCGCGATAACCAACGCGCCGATGCGACAGAGCGCTTGGCAGCCGTCTTCACACGCACTTTGAGCGAACGCGCGCCCTCACCGGCTTTGCCGGATCCGCTTTTGGCCCCGCCGCTTTTACCTTTTCCGCCGCCTGCGGTCCCCGAGCTCACGCTTTTGGTCTCCTATTCCAAACGTTATCTTCCTGCATCATATTGAGCAGGATACCTTCACGCAGCCCTCTATCAGCCACACGAAGGCGTGGGCTGGGAAAGGCGCGGCGAATAGCTTCAAGAATAGCGCAGCCTGCCAGTACAAGGTCTGCCCTATCAGTGCCAATGCAAGGATTGGCGACACGTTCCGCGTATGAACAATCGGCAAGGAACGCAATTACCTTGGCTACGTCGCGATCATCCATCCACAGCCCGTCAACCTGTCGCCGATCATAGCGTGGAAGATTGAGATGAACGCCTGCAACCGTTGTTACCGTGCCTGAAGTGCCAAGAAGATGAAAGCCATGCATGCGAGAGGCATTACGAGCGCGCCAGGCAAATGGAGCGAGTTGGCGCTCCACTTCCTGCACCATGGCAGTAAAGACATCCCGGGTGACTTCAACACCACCGAAGCGCTCTGCCAAGGTGACAACACCAAGTGGCAATGATGCCCATGCGCGCACACAATGGCCGTTATCACGTCGGTTGGATGTTGAAGGTGAAATGCCGTTTACAGCAGGCGCTCTAAAGCGTTCCGTGCCGTATGTAATTTGTGCATCAGAAGGGCCATTGCTTTCGTGTTCGAAGTGCTTGCGGGTGCTGGTCCAGACTATTTCGGTTGAGCCGCCGCCGATATCAAATACGACAACGCTTGTGGCCGCTGGATCAGCTAGCCCCGTGCATCCGCTGACAGCCAGAAGCGCTTCTGTCTCACGATCCACAACCTCCAGCAACAGGCCGGTTTCCGTTTCCACACGGTCGATGAAGTCTTGCCCATTAATTGCAGCACGGCAGGCTTCTGTTGCGATGAGCCGGGCGCGTCCAACCCGTCGCGCGTCCATTTTGGCGCGGCATATCTTCAGCGCATCAATGGCGCGTGCAATGGCCTCGTCGCCAAGACGGTTGACACTTGCCAACCCCTCACCCAGCCGCACAGTACGGGAGAAGGCATCGACAACGCGAAAATTGTCAAAGGTTGGCTCTGCCACAAGCAGACGGCAATTGTTGGTGCCCAGATCGAGCGCTGCATAAGTGCATGCGCCGCGAAAATGATTGCGATCGAGATATCGCGAGTCAAAAAAATGCTGTGACCCGCGTGATCCTCTCACGCTGGTTCTGGGTGGCTCTGCCACCCTGGCCACGCTTCGCCGCTGATACGCATCAGTCAGCTCGGCCGTGGTCCCGCTACAGCTGACCCCAGCTTCATCGTTGACCGTCACGGCCTAAAATCCTGTTAGAACTGTCGTGCTTAGGATCATTCGATATCCCGGCAACACGCCCCATTCTATGTTTACATGTTGCCTATAGGGTAACAGCTTATGGGCAACAATGCCAAGCGCCATATTTGCCATGATTGAAATTTAGAGATTTTATTGTCAAACCAGCATGGCAATTAAGCGTTTAAGGCTTCGAAAGGCGAATATTCTGGCTGCTCCATGTCAACATGAGCAATTGTTAATTCGCTATTCTCTCAAAAAGCCTTGCTTGCAGTGCATCCAACAGGGCATAGCTTTCTTATGGCGCTTCAATGGGCGGGTGTTGATTAAGGCTGCATTGATGGTTGCTTAACTGGTTGATTGTCGTCACCTTTTATAGAAGGGACGCACTAAAGGAGCGGCAGATGCTGTCACCCACCGGGCCACAGCAACATGATGCCTTTGGACAAAAGGTCGACAATGTTGATGCATTGTCACGAAGGCGACCATGGATGGTGCGCCTTATCTGGTTGTTGGCACTGGTCATTGCAACTGGTGCGGTCGTGTTATTGCTCAAGCCTGATACATCGACACAAGCAGTAGCCCAGCGATTCGGTAAGCGTTCAGGACTACCCACTGCCATGCCTGTAAGTGTGGCTGCGGTGACAACTGGTGATATTCCGATAAGCCTGCAAGCTCTCGGCACGGTTACGCCGCTTGCAACCGTCACCGCCCGCACACGTGTTGCTGGCCAGTTGACGCATGTGGCGTTTTCAGAGGGCCAGCAGGTCAACAAGGGCGATCTTCTGGTGCAGGTGGATCCCCGCCCCTATGAGCTCGCTCTTGATCAGGCAAAAAGTCAGCTGATGCGGGATCAGGCAGAACTGGCCAATGCCGAGATGGACCTTTCCCGCTACCAGTCGCTGGTCAAACAGAACGCTATTCCACGTCAGCAGCTTGATACACAAAATGCGACGGTTCGCCAGCTACAGGCAACGGCACGTGCCAGTGAAACCGCTGTGCGGACGGCAGAGCTTAACCTGGAATATACCAGCACAGTTGCACCCATCTCAGGCCGCGCCGGTTTAAGACAGATTGATGAGGGCAATTACGTCCAGACGGGGGATGCCAACGGGCTTGTTACCATCACCCAGATGAAGCCGATTTCGGTGCTGTTCAGCGTGCCAGAAGATCAGTTACCTGTGATCAACCAGCGTCTGTCAGCGGGCGAAATGTTGCCTGTTGCGCTTTATGATCGCAACCGCGTCCATAAACTGGCCGAGGGGCGTCTGGCTACGCTCGATAATCAGATAGACGTTAACACTGGCACCATCCGGCTGCGTGCGGTTTTCGATAATGCTGATGAGACGTTGTTCCCCAATCAGTTTGTGAATGTGGAGCTGCTGGTTGATACCATGCGGGATGCGGTTGTTATACCTGTCTCAGCCCGCCTCACCGGCGCACCCGGTACATTCGCCTGGTTGATTGATAAGGATGCCAAAACGGTCAGCATCCGCCCAATCAAGACAGGGGTATCTTCAGCGGATACAGTGGCTGTTGTCGGTGGATTAAAGCCGGGGGATCTTGTGGTTACTGATGGCTCGGATCGTCTGCGCGAGGGTATGCAGGTGGTCTTGCCAGCTGAATATTCCGCCGATTCTTCTGCCACCGCTCGTGCCCCCGGAGAGCAAACCAGCGAGCAGCGCCCGCGTAGAAGAGGTGCGGATGGCGCGGGCAATCGCCCCTCGCCACCATCTCGTGGTTCGTTGTGATCGTTTTGGTGATGATCTAATGAACATCTCCCGCCCCTTCATTCAGCGGCCGGTCGCGACCATCTTGATGATGATCGCGCTTATGATTGTGGGCGTTATCGCCTTTCGTAATCTGCCGATTGCTGCTTTGCCAGAGGTGGATTATCCAACCATTCAGGTGCAGACGTTTTATCCCGGCGCTTCGCCAGAGGTGATGGTTTCGTCGGTTACAGCGCCGTTGGAACGCCAGTTGGGGCAGATGCCGGGGCTGCGGCAGATGTCTTCGACCAGCGCGGCTGGGGCATCAGTCATTACGCTGCAGTTCAATCTCGAGCTTGGGATTGATATCGCTGGCCAGCAGGTGCAGGCGGCGATTAATGCGGCTGGCAATCTTTTGCCTTCAGATCTTCCCGCGCCGCCCATCTATGCCAAGGTAAACCCCGCCGACGCGCCTGTGATGACGCTTGCCATTACCTCCGCCACCATGCCGCTGACGCAGGTGCAGGATATGGTGGATACACGACTTGCCCAGAAAATTTCACAGGTGGCTGGTGTTGGTCTCGTGACCCTTGCCGGCGGGCAAAGGCCGGCTGTTCGGGTGCGCGCTAATACGCTGGCGCTTGCTGCTTACGGCCTTAACATCGACGATCTTCGCTCAACTATTGGCAATGCAAACGTCAATACGCCAAAGGGAACTTTTGATGGTCCACAAAGGGCTTACGCCATTCAGTCAAACGATCAGTTGAAGGGCGTAGAAGAGTTTCGCAACCTTATTATCGCTTATAAGAACGGCGCACCAGTTCGCCTTTCGGATGTTGCAGAAATTGTAGAGGGGGCGGAAAATGATCGCCTCGGCGCCTGGGCCAATGGTTCTCCCGCTATTCTGGTGAATATCCGCCGCCAACCAGGTGCGAATGTTATTGAGGTGGTTGATAGCATTCAGGCTTTGCTGCCCTCTCTCACTGAAACGCTTCCTGCATCGGTTGAAGTTGCTGTCATGTCTGATCGTACGGAGACAATCCGCGCATCAGTTCATGATGTGCAGGTCGAGCTGATGATGGCCATCAGCCTTGTGGTGCTGGTGATCTTCCTGTTTTTGCGCAATATTCCAGCCACTATCATCCCAAGCTTGTCAGTGCCCTTGTCGTTGGTTGGCACTTTTGCGGTAATGTATCTGTGTGGCTTTAGTCTCAATAACCTGTCGTTGATGGCGCTGACCATTGCCACTGGCTTCGTGGTTGATGATGCCATTGTCATGATCGAAAACATCGCCCGTTATATCGAACAAGGCGATACACCGCTGAATGCAGCCCTGAAGGGCGCCAAGCAAATTGGCTTCACCATTATTTCGTTGACGTTATCTTTGATTGCAGTGCTCATCCCACTGTTGTTCATGGGGGATGTTGTAGGGCGGCTGTTTCGTGAGTTCGCAATTACGCTTGCGGTAACAATCCTGATTTCAGCAGCCGTCTCGCTCACCCTTGTGCCTATGCTTTGCGCCAAGATGCTACGCCGCGAAAATCACGTGAAGGGCGAGCGTAAACGGACCTGGTTTGATGGTGTTATCGCTGGATATGGGCGCATGCTGACTGTTGTGCTCAATTATGGCTGGGTAACGCTGCTGATTGCAGTGGGCACTTTGGTGCTGACAATCTGGCTGTATGTGCTCGTGCCTAAAGGCTTTTTCCCAGTGCAGGATACGGGCCTCATTCAAGGTGTTTCGGAAGCTGATCAGTCTCTGTCATTCGCCGGAATGGCCCAGAGGCAGCAGGGTATTGCGGAAATTATATTGAAAGATAAGGATGTTGCGTCTGTTACCTCATATATCGGTGTAGATGGCTCTAACCTTACTCTTAACACTGGCCGCTTTCAGATTGCACTAAAGCCACGCTCTGAGCGCACACGTTCAGCGAGCGACATCGTGCGTCGCATTAACGCGGAAGCTGCGCAAGTGCCGGGTATCAGCCTTTATATGCAGCCCGTGCAGGATTTAACGATCGATTCCGTTGTCAGCCGCACTCAATATCAGTTTGTGCTTGATGACGCAGATCCGGCAGTGCTCTCTGAATGGGTGCCGCGGATGGTAGAGGCTCTATCAGACCTTCCGCAGATTGAAGATGTAACGAGCAATTTGCTCGAACGTGGCCTTGCAGCACAAGTTACGGTGGATCGTGACACTGCTGCCCGCTACGGCATCACCTCAGCAACTGTCGATAATGCGCTCTATAGCGCCTTTGGGCAGCGGATTGTTTCGACGATCTTTACGCAGGCCAACCAGTATCGCGTCATTCTGGAGGCTGATCCTGCCATGCAGTTCACGCCTGCATCGTTGCGCGATATCTATCTGCCCTCGGCTGGAGGGGGGCAGGTTCCTCTCTCCGCTATTGCAACTGTGACAGAGCGGTTAGCCCCTTTGCAGATCAATCATCGCAGCCAGTTTCCCACGGCAACGATCTCGTTCAACCTTGCACCGGGTGTGGCCCTTGGCCAGGCAGTGGATGCGATTAATGCAACAGCTGCAAACCTCGGAATGCCGGCAAGCGTAACGACCTCGTTTCAGGGGGCTGCATTAGCCTTTGAGACAGCGTTGACCAATCAGGTCCTGCTGCTGATTGCCGCTGTTGCTGCGATGTATATCGTGCTGGGTGTTCTATATGAAAGCTATGTCCATCCGATCACTATTCTGTCCACTCTTCCATCTGCCGGACTTGGGGCATTGCTGGCACTGATCTGGCTTGGGCGCGAGCTGGATATTATTGGCATCATTGGTATCGTTTTGTTGATCGGCATCGTGAAGAAAAACGCCATCATGATGATCGATTTCGCGCTGGATGCCGAACGCACGCGCGGCTTATCCCCGCGTGAGGCTATTTATGAAGCATGTCTCTTGCGTTTTCGCCCCATCTTGATGACGACTTTTGCCGCCCTTTTCAGCGGACTTCCTTTGATGTTGGGTGATGGTGCGGGTTCGGAGCTGCGCCAGCCGCTTGGTATTACCATTGTTGGGGGGCTAATCGTCAGCCAGGTGCTCACGCTATTTACAACACCCGTGATCTATCTCGCTTTCGATCGGCTGGCGCATATATTTAGCACCAATAATGAGGATGATCCCGAACAGGTGGTATCGTGAATATTTCTGCCCCCTTCATCCGCCGCCCAGTCGCAACCACGCTGTTGACGATTGGCTTGGCACTGGTGGGGATGTTGGCCTATTTTCGCCTGCCCGTTGCGCCATTGCCGCAGGTGGATTTTCCGACAATTCAGGTCACCGCTTCCATGGCCGGTGCCAGCCCTGAAATCATGGCAACAAGCGTCGCCACGCCTCTGGAGCGGCATCTTGGGCAGATTGCAGACGTAACCGAGATCACTTCGCAAAGCAGTCAGGGTTCCACGCGGATCGTGATGCAGTTTGGCCTGAACCGCGACATAGACGGTGCTGCGCGTGATGTGCAGGCTGCCTTATCTGCGGCGCGCGCCGATCTACCAACCGCGATGCGGTCCAACCCGACATATCGCAAGGCCAATCCTGCTGATGCGCCGGTGATGCTGATTGCCCTCACCTCGAAAACACTGAGCCTTGGCGCGCTTTATGATGCGGCTTCCACGGTTCTGTCGCAAAAACTATCGCAGGTGAAGGGCATTGGTCAGGTTGGCGTCAGTGGCAGCTCGTTGCCAGCGGTGCGGGTGGAGATTAACCCCACGTCGTTATTTCATTATGGAATCGGTCTTGAAGATGTTCGCGCCGCGCTTTCCGCCGCCAATGCCAATAGCCCCAAGGGTGTAATCGAATATGGTGATCAACGCTGGCAAATTTATACCAATGATCCTTACCGCCTTGCTGAACATTACCGCCCACTGATCATTGCCTGGCGAAACAATGCGGCAGTGCGTCTCAGCGATGTCGCGACCATCACGGATTCCGTGGAGGATATTCGGAACCGTGGGTTATTTAATGGCCAGCCGGCTGTTTTGCTGACGCTCTCGCGCATGCCGGGTGCCAACATTATCGAAACGGTCGATGCAGTCAAAGCGCTGCTGCCGCAGTTACAGGCGGCGGTTCCGGCAGATATCGATCTGGCGGTTGCGCTTGATCGCACAACGACAATCCGCGCATCAATGGTCGATGTCCAGTTTACGCTGGTTGCTTCAATTGCGTTGGTAATCCTTGTTGTTTATCTCTTTTTGCGAGATTGGCGCGCGACATTAATCCCGGCTGTTGCGGTGCCGGTATCGTTGATCGTCAGCTTCGGCGCGATGCATCTACTCGGTTATAGTCTGAACAATTTCTCGCTCATGGCCCTCATTATTGCCACGGGTTTTGTGGTGGATGATGCCATCGTGGTGCTGGAAAATACCATGCGCCACATTGAGGCTGGCATGTCGCGCACAAAAGCGGCACTGCTTGGCGCGCAGGAGGTGGGCTTTACCGTTGTATCCATGAGTATTTCGCTTGTTGCCGTATTTATCCCGCTGTTACTGATGGGGGGATTGCCGGGGCGAATGTTTCGTGAGTTTGCGGTGGTGCTATCGGTTACCATCCTTGTTTCGCTCGTTATCTCGCTCACCACCACGCCAATGATGTGCGCGCGCTTGCTTGGTAGAAATCGCAAGCCACTTCGGCAGTCGCGCTTGATGGCAGCGATACTGTGGTTTTATGAACGCACGCTGCGCATAAGCCTCAATCATCCCTGGTTGGTTGTGCTGACATTGGCTGTGACGATTGCCCTCAACATCCACCTTTTCATGATAGTGCCCAAAGGCCTTCTCCCTCAACAAGACACCGGTGCATTGATTGGTGGTGTGCGGGCGGATCAGAGCACCTCATTCCTCAACTTGCGTGACAAGATCGCTGATTTCGAGAAAATCATCCGTTCCGATCCTGCAGTTGAGAATGTCGTCGTATTCACGGGTGGGCGTTCCAATTCTGCCTTCATGAATGTCACTCTGAAGCCGTTGAACGAACGCGGCGTATCAGCCATGCAGGTTATGAACCGCCTCCGGCCGCAGTTCTCCAGCGTTGAAGGGGCATCGACATTTCTATTTCCGGTGCAAGATCTGCGCGTGGGGGGACGTGAAAGTAGTTCACAATATCAGTTCACACTGCGCAGCGATGATCTTGGTGGATTGCGCGAATGGGTGCCTAAGATCGCTGAAGCGTTGAAGGCTGAGCCTATTCTGACGGATATCAATTCGGACCGCGAAGAAGCAGGATTGCAGGTGTATCTCAACGTTGATCGGGATGCCATTGCCCGTTTCGGCCTGAGTATGAACCAGGTCAATGGCGTGCTCTATGATGCCTTCGGGCAGCGCGCGGTCTCCACTATCTATGACCGGCTGAACCAATACAGCATCATCATGGGTCTTGCGCCTCGTTATCTTGAGGACCCCTCATCGCTCGATTCCATCTATATACCGGCCAAGGGCGGCACTATCAGCGCAACCCAACAGAGCGGCGCACTCGCAGGCACGGTTTCAACTGGCGGCGAGGCGACAAGCGCGCAATCCATTGCTGATGATCCCGTCCGCAATCAGCGGCTCAATCAGATCGCAGTCACCGGCCGCACACAGGCATCTACCGGGGCAGCTGTCAGCACGACTGCGCGTGACATGATTCCGCTTTCGGCTGTAGCGAGCCATAAGTTCGGCACGACGCCGCTCTCAGTCCATCATCAGGGGCTTTTTGCGGCATCTACGATATCGTTCAATTTGGCCGAAGGAGTTGCGTTGAGTGATGCCGTTATCGCCATCAATCGTGTCATGGCAGAGCTTAACGTGCCGCGCTCGCTCCATGGCAGTTTTGAAGGCACTGCCCGCACCTTTCAGCAGGTCAACTCATCCATGGCATGGCTGATATTGGCAGCACTGGTGACAATCTACATCGTGCTGGGCATGCTCTATGAAAGCTACATCCACCCGCTGACAATTCTCTCTACCCTTCCCTCAGCCGGAATTGGTGCGGTAATGGCACTGATACTGGTTGGTATGGAGTTCAGTCTGATTGCGTTGATTGGTGTGTTTCTATTGATAGGTATCGTCAAGAAAAACGCCATCATGATGATAGATTTCGCCATCGAGGCTGAGCGCACTCAAGGCCTGTCCTCAGAAGAGGCGATTGTGAAGGCCTGCCTGCTGCGCTTCAGGCCGATCATGATGACTACGTTTGCCGCTATTCTTGGGGCCGTGCCGCTCGCTATCGGATTTGGTGAGGGTGCAGAAATGCGCCAGCCGTTGGGGGTTGCTATCGTTGGCGGGCTGGTGTTGAGCCAGTTGCTGACACTCTACACCACGCCCGTGATTTATCTTTTGCTGGATCGGCTGCAATTACATCTGCGCCGCCGCAATATTAAAGCTCAGCGTGTGCCAGCATAGATGCGGGCGGCATCGCCAAATGCTTTAAACAGTGCGGTTGAAAGCGGATCCGCCCACGCGCGCCATTCCGGATGCCACTGGACGGCGACCGCAAAGCCACCACGCGCATGTGCGGCTTCAACATGAAAAGCCTCAACCAGACCATCAAGCGCGCGCGCCTCCACCACGAGGCCCGGTGCAAGCCGGTCCACTCCCTGATGGTGCAGCGAGTTGACGTGTACCCTGCTCGCCCCCGCTAACCCGTGCAGTAGGCCACCTTGCGTCAGCTCCACCTCATGTGCCGGGCCGTATTCGGTCTCCAGATCGCCCTGCGGTTCACGATGATCATTGAAGCCTGATATTTCATGCACGTGCTGATGCAATGTGCCCCCGAGTGCAGCATTGATTTCCTGAAACCCGCGGCACACACCCAGCAGTGGCAGGCCATGTTCAATCGCAGCGCGCACCAGCGGTAACGATAGGTCATCCCGGTTGGTATCGAGCATGGTGTCGGGTTTATCGAGACCTCTCCCATAGGCTGTCGGATCGACATTTGAGGGGCTGCCCGGGAGAAAGACCCCATCGAGAATACCAAGCAGACGCGTTAGATCAGCGCTGATTGTTGGCTCTCCAACATTGGTAGCAGAAAGACGCCCCGGCAATATGACAACCTCTGCCTCTGCCCCGCGGGCTACAGCATAAAGGTATTTCTCCTGCACTTGATGCCAGACATGCTTATGGGTTGGCTTGACATCTGCCACGACACCTATCACCGGACGCATCGAAACCTCCTAAAAAAATGCGGTCAGTCCTGATACAAGCGCCAAGACAAAACTTGCGCTAAGGCTCACGCCGACTGCTCCAATTACCATACCGCAAATCACAACAAGCCCATCTCGCTCCACAAGGCCAAGGCCTACAAGGCAGGTCGCAATGCCGGGTGGGATCTGGCCAATGATTGGGGCAGCAGTAACAAGACTGGTTGCGATGAGCACCAGCGCCAGGCCAGTCAACCGCATGCGGAAGGGGGTATCAAAGAATGCGAGGCGTGGCCGTGACCATTGCTCAAGCCGGCGGACATAAGGCAAAGCCTGATCTACCGCCCGTGCTACATCAACACGCGCTACCGATTTATTGAGAAGCCGTTTCGGAATCCAGGGCGAGGTGCGGCCAAAGACGATCTGCAATGCCACACCAAACAGCAGAAATCCGCAAATTAAGGGAATAGGTGGCGGCATGGGCAGACAATTTGGCAATCCCAGCACCACAATAAGCACTGCAAACGCTTGTGGCCCTAATGCTTGCACGATTTCGGTCACAGCCAGGCGTTCGCCCTCGGCCTGCCCAAGCGCAATCAGAACCGATGATGTGCGGGGAAAGGGCGACGACAGGACATTCACCTCAGTGACAACCGCCCGATGCGGACAGATAAAAGGATGGCATGCGCGAAACATACGCAGAATAAAGTGCATAGACTATGCTGACCATCACGCCAAGCGCTATCAGCACTATCGTATGCAGACAGTGCTATGGGGGTATTTGCCGCTGAATGTGCTATTGAGCGAGTGATCCGATTCCATAGAAAAGATCAGAGAAAGCATGAGCCCACGCAGCATCCACGCCATTCGCCTTGAGTACGCCGCCCTTATTCTGCTGGCGCTTTTGCCTTTTGCTATGGCTGTCGCTAACCGTTCAGCTGCTGCTGTCATCACTCTGGCTGGCATATTCGCCTTATTGGCCCGAATCGTTGATGGCGTGCACATGCGCAATCTTTTCACCATTTCTCCTGCGACCTTGGCCGCATTGGCATTTATAGCTTGGGCTGTCCTGTCACTTGGCTGGAGCCATGTTCCTGCGACGTCATTGTTTGTGATGTCGGAGGCGGGCTTGCCGTTTATCGGCGGCGTGCTGTTGCTCGCATGCCTGCCGCGTACAATCCCAAAAGGCATTGTTCTAACGGCCGCCATTGCCTTCGCCATTTCATGCATCATGATCATTGTTGAACTGCAAACCGGCATGGAAACGCGCAGGATGGTTGGCGCGCGGGATGAGACCCTGATTTTTAATCGTTCTGTGATGACGCTGCTGCTGATCTTTTGGCCGCTAGCCATCCATATGGACCGTTTAGGCTGGCGGCGCTGGGCCTTTGTGTTTGCAGTGCTGTTGATCGTAACAGTCATAACAGCGACTTCTGGCGCATCCATGTTGGGATTGATGTTGTCCCTGCCTGCATTTCTTATCGCGCTTAAATACCAACGTGCGGGCTTTGTGCTTGCATCTGCGATGTTGGCGGGCTGCCTGCTTCTGGCACCATTCAAGGGGGCTCTTCTGGAGCGGATACTGCCGCAATCAATCGTCATGCGGCTTGAATCTGTACATGCTGCGGATCGAATTGAAATCTGGCAGGACTTTGCTGCAGTGGTTCGCGAGCGTCCACTCAGAGGGGCCGGTTTTGGCGTTAGTGCGAAGATGGCTGATGCGCCTTTCGTTTCTGATCTTCCGTCAGATCGCAGGCAGCTTCTCGCTGTGGGCCATCCTCATGATGGTTTCTTGCAGATCTGGGCGGAGCTGGGCCTTATTGGTGCAGTACTTGCAGGGATCAATGGTATTTTTCTGTTACGTGCCATTGCTCATCTTCCGAAGGTGATGGCAGCGGCTGCTGTCGCAAGCACGATTGCAGCTGCGGCTGTTGTATGCGTGTTTCACGGTGCATGGCAGGGGTGGTGGATCGGCCTTTTGATGGCGACGGGTGTCTGGTGCAGCCGTGATGTGAAAAGGCCTTTGCCTCAGCACGACTGAAGATGCCGAGATTAATTTGGTAGTGTGGGCCGCATTATTGTGCCCTTGCATATGTCAGGTTGCTGTTTGCCCGAGGACAAATATTCTCACGTTTCCATAACGAAAAAGGCCACCTTTGCAGGCGGCCTTTTCCAAATTTTCAACCTTGGAGCCTGCCCGATTATCGTGCAGGCTCTTAAAATCGATCAGCGTGAGTAGAACTCGACGACGAGATGCGGTTCCATGTGCACTGGGTAAGGCACATCGCTCAAGGAGGGCACGCGCACGAAGCGGGCTGAAACCTTGTTGTGATCTGCTTCGACGTAGTCAGGAACATCACGCTCTGCAAGCGCCATGGCTTCGAGCACAACAACCAGCTGACGGGAAGCTTCCTTCACCTCGATGACATCGCCAGGACGTACCAGGTAGCTCGCGATGTTAACGCGGCGACCGTTGACCTTGACGTGACCATGGTTCACGAACTGACGTGCAGCAAACACGGTTGGAACGAACTTGGCGCGGTACACAACCGCATCCAGACGACGCTCCAGCAGACCGACAAGGTTCTCACCGGTGTCACCTTTAAGGCGCGAAGCCTCAACGTAGTAACGGTGGAACTGCTTTTCGGAGATGTTGCCGTAGTAACCCTTCAGCTTCTGCTTAGCGCGCAGCTGGGTACCGAAGTCCGACATCTTGCCCTTACGGCGCTGGCCATGCTGGCCTGGGCCGTAATCGCGGCGGTTTACTGGGCTCTTAGGACGACCCCAGATGTTCTCACCAAGACGGCGATCGATTTTGTACTTGGCCGAAATTCTCTTCGACATTCGCGTGTCCTCTCAAAAAGACTAACAATGAGGAACGCGCCCTCCTCTTCTCCCGGGTGGGAGACGACAGATCCGTTGCAACTTTTCCGAAAAATCAGTCAAATCGCAGGGGCCACGGGAGCGTAAAATGCCAGCGCGAGCCATAAGGCCCGCGCAGGTTGCCGTTTCCTATCGGCATTCACGGCCGATGTCAAACACTTGCTTTATCAGCAGGCACATTTTTCGTGCACATCGACCTCAAGGCCGCGCTGTTTGAGCGCCAGCAACAGCGCTTCATGTGGTTGCTGGCCTGAGGTGAAGGTGGCATGCGCGGTTTGTAGAGGTACGCCATTCGTAGCCTCACCAAGCAACTGCACCATACGCCGTGCAATTGCAGGGGCTGGATCGATCCATGTTACAGGCCATGGCGCGAGGTGTTCAAGGCGTTTCGTGAGCAGCGGATAATGCGTGCATGCCAGCACGACCATATCGGTGCGCGCACCATCGCGGTCAACGAACACAGGTGCCACCTCATCACGCAGAACATCATCTCTGACAGGATTGCCAGAAAGCTCCCGTTCGGCAAAGCTGGCCAATTGAGTAGAGCCTACAAGGTGAACTCTGCTGGAATCCGCAAATTTACGGATCAGATCATGTGTATAGTCCCGCGCAACCGTACCAGGTGTGGCGAGAATGGTAATCTCTCCAGAAATTGTTTGCTCGGCTGCTGGTTTAATTGCTGGCACCGTGCCGATGAATGGAATGTCAAACCGGGCACGCAGAGCGGGTAAAACCAGGGTTGATGCCGTATTGCAAGCAACCACGACGATGTCGGGTGATAGCTGAGCAATTAGCCCATCCATCAGATGTACAACGCGTGCGAGCAGCGCTTCTGCATCCATGTTGCCATATGGAAAGCCAGCATCATCCGCAACATATGTAAATTGTGCATCTGGCCGCGCTTCCCGCAGTCGCGAAAACACCGTCAGTCCACCGACGCCGGAGTCAAAGACAAGCACGCGGGGAGGCTTGATGTTGTCTGCTATGTGCTCAGCCGCCATGGCTTTTTCCTAAACGGATTAATCCCGATAACCCTAGTTGTTATCGGTTAATATTTCGCTCTTGTTTGTGGTACTTGTCGGCCCACGTCGCAAGATGGAGGTCGCGCCGCGCAGGGTTTTAACGTCCTGCTCTGTCATCGAAAGCCGCAAAAGAATATCACGCAGATTGCGGATCATTGCTGGCTTTTTCTCAGGGGCCGGGAAGAAACCGCAGGTATCAAGTTCCTGTTCCAACCAAGTAAAGAACGACACAACTGCTTCGCGCTTGGCGGGGGGGGAGCGTTCTTCCACTGTAAATGGCAATGTGCCATGCGCCTGCTTGAACCACTCGTAGCCTACAAGCAATACGGCCTGTGCCAAATTGAGTGACGCATTCGATGGATCAACCGGGAAGGTAATGATAGCATCAGCCATCGCGACCTCATCGTTATTCAGGCCCGTGCGCTCGCGCCCAAACAGGATACCGACATTTTCACCCCCATGAATCCGGCTGTGAACCTGTTGTACAGCGGCATCGGCATCGAAGACTTGCTTCATTTGCCCGCGTTCACGCGCTGTTGTCGCATACACAGCGTTCAGATCGGCCACTGCAGATAGCAGATCCGGATAAATTTTCGCGCGTTCCAGCACGTGGGCGGCATTGGCGGCTGTCACGATTGCGCGTTCGTTTGGCCAACCGTCACGTGGATTAACGATGCGCATATCGGACAGACCAAAATTCGCCATGGCTCGCGCAGCCATGCCGATGTTTTCACCCATCTGCGGTTCGACAAGAATAATCTGCGGGCCGCCTGTCAGCGGGGCAAGGCTATGGTTGGTACCGGCACCGGTCATCAATCTACTTTCGGCAACAATCTTCTTCGGGAGAAGCCTTGTAACCCTTTATCAAAAAGCTGCAAGTGCCATGCATTCAAGTGTTCTCACTCAACCGTCACAGACTTAGCCAGATTGCGAGGCTGATCCACGTCTTTACCCATCACGCGCGCCGTGTGGTAGGAGAGAAGCTGCACTGGCAGTGCATATAGTAGCGGCGAAACAATGTGATGCACATCTGGCATCACAATCGCCGTCTCTCTCTCTAGCCCTGCTTCAGTGGCAGCTGTTGCGCTACCAATCAGAATAATATTGCCACCGCGGGCGGCGACCTCTTGCAAGTTGGAAACGGTTTTTTCAAACACCCCGTCCTTGGGAGCCAGCACAATGACGGGCATTGTTTCGTCAATCAAGGCAATGGGGCCGTGCTTCAATTCACCGGCAGCGTAGCCTTCAGCATGAATGTAGGAAAGCTCTTTCAGCTTCAATGCGCCTTCAAGTGCTAATGGGAAGGAAAGCCCACGCCCGAGATACAGTACATCCTTGGCCTTGGCGAGATCACGTGCGAGCTGTTCAATCTCTACATCATGCGCCAGCACTTTGCTCATCAAAGCCGGGATGCTTAGCAGGGCGGTGACCAGTTCCTGTTCAGCAAATGCCGAAAGCATACCGCGTGCACGCCCCGCATGAATAGCGAGCGCCAATAGTACAGCAAGCTGACATGTAAAGGCTTTGGTCGATGCAACACCAATTTCTGGCCCGGCCAGCGTTGGCGCAACCATCGTGCTTTCACGAGCGATTGTCGATGTCGGCACGTTGACGACTGCAAGTGATGGCCAGCCTCCTGCATTGGTGTAACGCAGTGAAGCGAGCGTGTCAGCAGTTTCGCCGGATTGCGAGATAAATAGTGCAAGCCCCCTGCCCGTCAGCGGTGGCTCGCGGTAACGAAACTCTGATGCAACATCAATCTCGACCGGAAGTCCCGCCAGCTGCTCAAACCAATACTTGGCGATCGTGCCTGCATAAAAAGCAGTTCCGCAGGCGCTGATTACCAGGCGGTCGATCGATGAAAAATCGATCTGAATATCCTCAGGCAAACTCACGGTGCCGTTGGCCATATTCACATAATGAGCAATTGTACGGCCAACGACTTCCGGCTGTTCGTGAATTTCCTTGGCCATGAAGTGGCTGAAATTACCTTTATCGGCGACCAATGTCCCTTGTGCTACAATATTGATAGGCCGCACTACAGTATGGTTTTCGATGTTGTAAACGGTGACACTTTCGCGTGTGATGACAACCCAGTCCCCATCTTCCAGATAACTGATACGGTTAGTGAAAGGGGCAAGCGCAAGAGCATCCGATCCCAGATAATTTTCGCCATTGCCATGTCCAACAGCAAGAGGCGCACCGGCACGCGCGCCAATCAGAAGGTTCTCTTCATCCGCAAATATAAATGCAAGTGCAAACGCCCCTTTCAGGAGCGGCAGCGTTTCACGCACGGCCTCGATCGGCGATAGCCCGCGAGACAGGGCAAGATCAATCAGCAACGCGACAACTTCAGTATCAGTTTGGGTTGAGAATTTTATATTCTCTGCCGCAAGCGCCTCACGCAGCTCACGAAAGTTCTCGATGATCCCATTGTGTACAACAGCCACGCGGCTTGTTGCATGCGGATGGGCATTGGCTTCTGTAGGACGTCCATGTGTGGCCCACCGGGTATGGCCGATGCCGATTTTGCCAAGTAATGGATGGTCTGCAAGGCGCAGCTCCAGATTGCGTAATTTGCCCTCTGCGCGCACACGGGTAAGCACACCGTTTTCTAATGTCGCAATGCCGGCTGAATCATAGCCTCTGTATTCCAGTCGCTTGAGAGAATCCAACAGATTTCCCGCCACAGCTGAATTGCCGAGAATGCCTATGATGCCACACATACTTGATTCCGTTCGCGTAAAAATAAGCCGTTAGCTTGATCTAGCCGAAAAAAGGCCTTTGGCCCAAATCACGATAGATGTCAGTTTATATCTTGCCTTTAATCTTGGCTATTATCTTCGCGCCCGGTATGGAACAAGCGCATTTTTTGCGCCCAGCCATCCTTTACTACCTGCTGTGCCCGAGAGATTGCCAGTGAATCAACCGGAACATTTCCCGTTATGATTGAGCCTGACCCGACATAGGCACCCTCGCCCACGCTAACGGGTGCGATAAGAGAAGTGTTTGAGCCGATAAAGGCCTTCTCACCAATTATTGTGCGGTGCTTTTTGAAGCCATCATAATTGCAGGTGATCGTGCCTGCTCCGATATTGCTGCCTGCTCCGATAGTTGCATCGCCCAAATAGCTGAGATGCCCCGCCTTAACGCCTTCTCCAAGCGTGGCATTCTTGATCTCAACGAAATTGCCGACGTGTGCCTTAACGCCAATATCAGCACCGGGCCTTAGCCGTACAAACGGTCCAACATCCGCACCATTACGCACAATAGCCCCTGTGAGATGCGAGAAGGCATGCACGACTGCTCCCTCCTCAATTACAACGCCAGGACCAAAAACCACATTTGGTTCAACAATGACATCAGAGCCCAGCCTGGTATCGTAGGAAAAAAATACAGTTTCCGGCGCTATCAGCGTTACACCTGCCTGCATGGCCGCGAGACGAAGGCGCGCCTGTATTGCCGCCTCTGCTTGCGCAAGCTGAAAGCGATCATTAATGCCCCGCAGCTCGGCCTCATCTGCAATTAGTGCTGCGGTGCGCAGGCCGGCGGCGCGAGCATGCGCAACAATATCCGTTAAATAGTACTCATTCTTGACATTGCGATTGTCGACCTTCTCCAGAAGCGCCAATGCATGTGCACCAGCAATCGCCATAATACCGCCATTGCATAGATTGATAGCGAGCTCTGTTTCGCTTGCATCTTTATGCTCTCTAATGGCGACGAGATTATCCCCTTCAAGCAACAGGCGACCATAACCTGTCGGATCGTCTGCCTCAAAGCCAAGCACAACGACTGCGACGCCTGATGCCAATGATTCGCGTAGACGATGAATGGTCTGTGGCTGCACCAGAGGTGTATCACCGAAGATAATGATGATGTCATCCGCCCCGCTTGCCAGTGCGCTGCGCGCGGCCAAGGCTGCATGGGCAGTGCCGAGGCGCTCTTGCTGGGTATGAATAGTTGCCTGCGGTGTCGTTTTTAATGCTTCGCTCGCGACGTCCTCTCGGCCGGGGCCCACAACCACTGCAACCGACTCCACATGGGCGCCCCTAATCGCATCCAGAACGTGTGATACGATTGCCCGATTAGCTATCTCATGCAGGATCTTGGGCCGTTTAGACAGCATGCGTGTGCCTTCACCGGCAGCCAACACCACAGCCAGGGCACTACGGGTTGTTGTGTTGTCGGAGGAGACAGCTGAAGAGGGCAAATGATCCGAAGGCATAGACCGATCCGTTGATTAAATAGCCAGTGGCCTCGTTACAGCCACAAAGATGCTCTGAATGGGCAATGATAGTGCGTCTAGGTTAATGAGCATAGGAGCGCAAGATGGCAAGTTCACGTCCCGATGCATTGATTGCTATAAACAAGGCCACATCAACCAGAAGGTTAGCCCAATGCGCCAATCATCAGGCTCTCCTTTTGTTTAAGAATCCCATCCCACTATGCTGTAACGCCTGAGGATAATCGAGGATACATTGTCTTTTAACGAATTTAAAAATAAAGATGATTGATCCTCTTAAGGAGTCAACCATAAGTGTTACAAGACGACACAAGGTGCGTTACGATTTTATGGAATCGGCAGCTCTGTTATCTCGCTGGTTTAATGTAATGACGAATAAAACGGTTGTTCCGCTCGTTGTTATGTGGATCTGCAACCTTATGGAAACTTCCTCTATGGCTTCGGTACAGGCAGGTTCATTCTATGCCGTTTCCGATGTCAATCGCCTCGCCTTATCCCGCAATATCTTGCTGCGAAACCTCATTGCCGATGTCTGAAAACACCATGATGACCACGCTGTTGACACCCTCTTCTGTTGCCGGTGGCATCAGGCCAGATGATGATCTTCGTCATGAATCCGTGCAGGTTCCCGTGATGAAATCGCGTGAACAAACCGGATTGCCTCTCGACAGACGCGCAACGCTTGCTCTCGGCCTTGCGGCTGCAAGCGCGACGGTGATGTCCGGTACTTCGTCCGCCCATGCGCAGACCCCCAATTTTCTGGAGACGGCTCTGTTGACGGTAGGCGATGGGGAAACGTTTGATCCTGCAAAGCTGTTAGCTGTTGCCAGGCAGCTGGCGATGCGCCCTTATGTTGCCCCTTCAAGCGAGTTGCCCGAAGGCTTTGATAATCTGACGTATGATCAATATGTTGGAATCCGTGCCAAGCCGGGGGCTTATCTCTGGAGCGGCGAAGGGCTTGGTTTTTCAATCGAGCCATTACACCGCGGCTTCGTTTTTTCTAATCCTGTCAGTCTCTATGCGGTTAATGATGGTGCGATCAGTCGCGTTCGCTATGCCCGTGATATGTTTGACTTTGGTACAGTTACGCCACCAGGTGTGCCGGCGGAACCGAATAAGGACGATGCACAGCCAACAGTGCCAAACAATGATGCTCAGAATGGCAATACCGTTGAAGGCCAGAATAACGCAGCCCGTGCCAAAACCGAACAGGCTGAAATACCAATCGATTTCTCTGGTTTTCGTATCTATTCGGATGCGCCGGGTGAGCCTGCATCGGAGCTTGCGATCTTTCAAGGGGCGACATTCTTTCGCGCCAAGGCTCGCGGGCAGAATTATGGTGTGCATGCACACACACTGATGTTGCGTCCAGCTGATGCGAAAGGCGAAGAGCTGCCTCTATTCCGTGCCTTCTGGATTGAACGGCCACAGGCTGGTTCGGGTGCGCTGGTGATCCATGCGTTGCTCGATTCCGAGAGCGTCGCGGGTGTGGTGCGCTTTACGCTGCGTCCCGGCGATACCGCCATTACCGATGTTGAAATGACGCTTATTCCGCGCACGCGTCTTGATCACATTGGCATTGGCGGTGCAACGGCTAACTTCCTGTTTGGCCCCATCCGTCCCAGCGCTGCACCCGATACACGTGTGGCGGTGCATGATGTTGGTGGCCTGCAAATCCATAATGGACAATCTGAATGGCTTTGGCGGCCATTTGATAATCCGCAGACATTACAGATATCCGCTTTCCTTGACAAAAACCCCAAAGGCTTTGGCCTTATTCAACGCGGGCGTGATTTTGCAGCATATGAGGATGATGTGCAGCGGTTTGAGCTTCGCCCCAGCTTGTGGGTGGAGCCATTAGAGGAATGGGGCGAAGGTGCCGTTCAGCTGATTGAGGTACCGACGCCAACGGAAGGCACGCCGAACATCATTTGTTACTGGCGGCCTGCTCAACCAATCACAGTTGGGACAGAGACGCGATATGCCATGCGTCTATACTGGTGCTGGTCAGTCCCCGAACGCCCCAATCTTGCGCTCGTGCGTAGCACTCGAATTGGTGTGTTGCCTAATAGCCGGATGCGCCGTTTCGCTATTGCATTCACTGGCGATGATCTTGGGCGCGCGAACATCGCTGATACTTTACGTGTGGGCCTGACGGCTTCGCGTGGGACCATCAGCAATGCGCGTCTATGGCCGTATCCCGATCGCAAAATGGTACGGGTTGTATTTGATTTTGACCCCGGCAACGATACAAGCAGTGAATTGCGTCTCGCTCTGATTGAAGCGGGCAAACCGATCAGCGAAAGCTGGCTTTTCCGCTGGACACCTTGAGCAGCAATGATGACGTCCGAACAACTTGCTTCTACCACTCATATCGACATGGCCCCTGCGACTCCGCCGGAGCGTCATCTCGACATGCCAACGCAATCCTTGCGCAAGTGGCGTAAAACACAAGAACGCAAGCCCATCATTGCGCGTAACCAGATTGGCGTTTGGCTGGCGCGTATTGTGATTTTTGGCGGTGCGTTCATGCTAACCGCCTATGGCGCCTGGCAAATGTATGAAGTTGTGTCAGTTAGCCGTACAACTATTCTGCAGTGGTTGCTGCTGGGGCTATTCACGCTGAATTTCTCCTGGATTGCGCTGGCCTTTACCAGTGCAATTGTCGGCTTTCTCATGCTTTTGCGCCGTCCAAAGGAAGCAGAACTGCCCACAGTTTTGCGCGAGCGTACAGCGATTGTGATGCCAATCTATAACGAAACGCCCTCAAGTGTATTTGCCG